>NZ_JBIDAN010000001.1:595745-1098360 GCF_043202495.1 Streptomyces sp. NPDC048185 | reverse complement strand
CCACGCGACGCACCCGCTGCCCGCACCCACGCCGGGCACCCCGCAACGCCGGGCCACGCGACGCACCCGCTGCCCGCACCCACGCCGGGCACCCCGCAACGCCGGGCCACGCGACGCACCCGCTGCCCGCACCCACGCCGGGCACCCCGCCGGCGCCGGGCCACGCGACCCACCCCGCCCCGCGCCCTCGACGCGTCAGGCCGTCCGCGGCAGCGCCCCGTGCCGGTCCAGGAACGCCGACACCCCCGACGCCCGCCGATGCGGCAGCAGCACCCGTGCCGTCCCCGCCAGCATCGTCCGGATCCGCGACGACTGGACCTCGCCCAGCAGATCCAGCACCCGCATTCCCGCCCCCGCCGCCTCGTCGGGCCGCCCGCCGCGCGCCAGGTCGTCGGCCAGTTCCGCCGAGTACAGCGCGAGGTTCCGGGTGAAGTGCGGGTCCTGCAGTTCGGCCGCCCGGCGTGCGTGGCCGGCCGCCCGGCGCCAGTCGCCGAGCGTGGACCAGCACTGCGCCTCCAGCCCCTCCAGCTCCGCCTCCCCGTAGAAGCTCATCCACTCGGGGTCGGCCTCCGAGGGGCCCCGCTCGAAGAGGGCCTGCGCGCGGGTCAGCGCCTGTTCGCAGCCGACGCGGTCCGCCAGCCCCGCCCAGCCGCCCGCCTCGCGCAGCGCCAGCAGGGACATCAGCCGGGGCGACCCCAGCGACCGGGCGGCACGCTGCGCGGCCTGCGCCGCCCGTACCGCCTCGCGTGGCCGGCCGGCGTCCCTGGCGAGGAACGCCGTGTTGCAGAAGGCGTGCGCCTCCAGGCCCTCGTCGCCGTTCATCCGGGCGGTGGCGAGGGCCTCGGCGTAGTGGGAGCGCGCGTCGTCGAAGCGCCCCGAGTCATGAGCCAGCCAGCCCACCGAGATCGCCAGCTCCCCGGCGCCCGAACAGAGCCGGTCCGCCGTCGCCTGCCGGGTCGCACCGGCGTCCAGCAGGGCGTACGCGGCGCGCAGCGGGGCCGCCGCACGCCGGTAGAGGCCGTCGGCGCCGTGCCGGTCGTCGAGCAGCCGGATCCGGCGGACGGCCTCTTCGAGGGCTCCCGCGTCGCTCCGCCCGGCCCGGCGCACACCGCGCGGCGCCGCCATGGCATCGGTGCCGAACCCCAGGGGCCCCAGCGAGACGGCGGCCATGGTGGCGCCGCTCGTCATGAATGCGCGACGCAGCACGTCGCTCTCCTCGTTGTTGTCGTGCGTGTCGTACGGGTTGTGCGTGTCATACGGCTCACCCGCCTCACCTGTCTCATCCGTGGAACACGGCGGCAGGTCGAGGCGCGGCGGCAGCGCGTCCCCGTCCGTGCGCGCCCGGCGTCCGCGTACGGACGAGCGGGGCGCGAACCCCAGGTCGGTGAGCGTGCGGCCGGGGAACATGTGGAGGAACACCCGCTCGTACGCGTAGTTGGGGCAGCGGATCTCGCCCGCCTCCACGCGGCCGATGTAGCGCGCGTCGCAGCTGACCCGCTCGCCGATCTCGCGCGCGGCACGGCGCACCGCCGCCGCGAACTCGGCCGGCGAGCGCTGTCCGCGCAGGCGCCGGAAGGCGAGGTTCGGCCGCGGTGGCCGGTCGGGCTGGGCGGAGGTCACCGTCGACGACGCCATGGCCGGGTCCTCTCGTGCGAACCGTCGAACCACGCCGGAAAAGGTGTGGATTGCGGGGCTTCTCCCGTTTGCCGCACTGTTTCCGGCGAGCAAGAACGTACAGGCTGTGACTGAACCGCCACGCGCTGTTTGGCTACAAAACCGGATATCTCATCCGGGATCTGCCATGAAGTGCCATCCTTTGCGGCGGACTTGTGCCGTAGCTGTTGACGTTCCGCCGCGTTGAACCCTGTGGACCGGGAGGACCCCTGCTCCCGACCCGCTCGTCCGAGGAGGAGTTCCGTGGTGGAGGCCGGGATGAATGCCGACCGGAGCAGCGACTGCGCGGGAGCCCGCGACGCGGGTGACGACGGTGGCTGTGACGTCGTCACCGTGCCGACGCGGCAGGGCCTGGAGGCCGTCGACATTCTCAGGCGGGGGACCGGTGAGGCGGTGGGCCGCGTGCTCCACGACCTCGGCTGCGGCACCCTCGGCTTCCTGGTGCCCCCGGGGACCGCCGCCGCCTGGGACGTGCCGGGCAGCACCTGCACGGAGACCGACGGCCGGGGCGTGAAGCTCGACGTCGTTCCCGAACCCCCGGTGGAGGGATCGGACTGGCTGCTGCCGCCCGGCGACGCCGACCTCGCGACCGACCCCGCCGTCCTGCGGGCCGCGCTGGGGGAGGCGGCCCGGCTGATCGAGGCCGCGGACAGCTGCCGCTGAGCACGTCGCGCGGGTGCACGCCCCCCGGCGGGCGGGGCGGCGACGGGGCCGGCGGAGGCGTTCGATAATGGTCCGATGGGAAAGTCCAGGAACGCCCGCCGCGGGCGCGCAGCCGTGGAGAACGTCGTCGAGGACGTCGACGGCGGGCTCGCCGAGCTGATACCCGACCGGGAGCGGGCGCGGGCCTGGACGCTGCTGATCGATGGTGCCCCGCAGTCGCACGTCGACCTGGACGACCCGGCGTACCTGTCGTTCGAGTACCAGCGCCGCCTCGGGCACGTCATCGACCTGGCCGCCCCGCCCGGGAAGCCCGTCCACGCCGTGCACCTCGGCGGTGGTGCCCTCACCCTCGCCCGCTACGTCGCCGCCACCCGGCCCCGCTCCACCCAGCAGGTCGTCGAGCGGGACGCCGCCCTGGTCCGACTGGTCCGGCGCGAACTGCCGCTGGATCCCGGCGCCCGCATCCGGATCCGGTCCACCGACGCCCGCGCCGGCCTCGCCAAGGTGCCCGACGGCTGGGCGGACCTGGTCGTCGCGGACGTGTTCAGCGGGGCCCGCACCCCGGCGCACCTGACGTCCACCGAGTTCCTCGACGAGGTGCGGCGCGCGCTCGCCCCGGGCGGGGTGTACGCCGCCAACCTCGCCGACGGCCCGCCGCTCACCCACCTGCGAGGCCAGATCGCCACGGCCGCCGACCGCTTCCCCGAACTCGCCCTGATCGCCGACCCGGCCGTGCTGCGCGGCAGACGCTTCGGCAACGCGATCCTCGCCGCCTGCGACCGGCCGCTGCCGATCGCCGAACTCACCCGCCGCGCCGCCTCCGACCCGCACTCCGCGCGCGTGGAGCACGGCAAGACCCTGACCGACTTCGCCGGAGGCGCCCAGCCGGTGACGGACGCGGTGGCGGTGGCCTCACCGGCACCACCGGCCTCGGTCTTCCGGTGACCCGGCGGCCGGCTCAGTAGCTGCCGATCTCCACCCGCGGCGGGCCGTCGTGCCAGGTGCAGAACACCGACACCCGGTCCGCGCCCGAGGTGAACTCCACCCGGATCCACGACTCCGTCTTCCACACCTGCATCGACCAGCCCGCACCCGGAGTCGCCGACACCAGCGACGCGGACGACGTCCCGAGGTCGAACACCGCCCGCCCCCCGTCGGTCTCGTAGCTCCGTACCCGGCCGGAGGCGGTGGGGGATCGGTCCGGGGCGGCGGGAGCGGTGGCCGGCGCGCTCCGCGAAGGCGCCGCCGGACCCGTCTCGCGGGGCGTCCGGCTCGGCGTCGCCGACGGGCCGTCCGACGGGCCGTCCGACGGGCCGCCCGACGGACTGCCCGACGGCGAAGGGCGCTGGGTGGACGACGCCGACGGCTCCGAGTCGTGTGCGCCCCGCGCGGCCGCGTCCGCCGCCGTGACGGGCAGGGCGCGGGGCGCGTCGTAGGCCGTGCCCGCCATCACCGTGTGCACGCCCCACCACGACAGCGTGACCGCCGCGCCGGTGGCGAGCAGCCAGGCGAGTACGTGTACGAGTCCTCTGCGCATCGCGGCCATCCTGCCCCACGAGCCACACGCGTGTCGCCCGGACGGGTTGTCCACAGCCCTGCCCGGAGCCCCGTCCGGAGTTGTCCACAGGCCCGCACCGGCGCCCTCCGCATGGCGTACGGTGCCGCCCATGGCACGTGTGCTCGTGGTCGAGGACGACCAGTTCGTACGCTCGGCGCTCATCCGGCATCTGACCGACGCCTCGCACCTCGTGCGCAGCGTCGGCACCGCGCTGGAGGCGCTGCGCGAGGTCGCCCATTTCCGGTTCGACGTGGTGATCCTCGACCTCGGACTGCCCGACCTCGACGGTTCCGAGGCGCTGAAGATGCTGCGCGGCATCACCGACGTCCCCGTCATCGTCGCCACCGCCCGGGACGACGAGGCGGAGGTCGTCCGGCTGCTGAACGCGGGCGCGGACGACTACCTCACCAAGCCCTTCTCGGTCGAGCACCTGTCGGCCCGCATGGCGGCCGTACTGCGCCGCGCCCGCACCGGCACCGCGGAGGCACCGCCGTCCACGGTCCTGCGCGTCGGCGGCCTGACCGTCGACCCCCTGCGCCGCCAGGCCGACTTGGACGGCGTCCGACTCGACCTGACCCGGCGCGAGTTCGACCTGCTCGCCTTCCTCGCCGGCCGCCCCGGAGTGGTCGTCCCCCGCAAGGAGCTGCTCGCCGAGGTCTGGCAGCAGTCCTACGGCGACGACCAGACCATCGACGTCCATCTGTCCTGGCTGCGCCGGAAGCTGGGCGAGACCGCCGCCCGGCCCCGCTATCTGCACACCCTGCGCGGCGTCGGCGTGAAGCTCGAGCCGCCGGTCCCGGAGCCTCCGGTCGCGCAGCCTCCGGGAGCGGAGCCGCCGCGATGAGGTGGGCCCTGGTCAAGGTGTCGCTGGCGGTCACCGCCATGGTCGTGGTCGCCTTCGCCGTCCCGCTCGGACTCGTCATCCGCGAGATGGCCCGGGACCGCGCCCTCTCGAACGCCGAGCGGGAGGCCGCCGCCGTCGCCCCCGCCCTGTCCATCACCACCGACCGGGACCAGCTGGAACGCGTCGTCGCCTCCGCGGGCTCGGACGCCGGGATGTCCGTGCACATACCGGCGACCGGCGGCAAGGACGCCGGAAGCGGCGGCGGCACCGACATCGGCCGGCAGCGGGCCACCGACGAGGACATCGCCGCCGTGCGCGAGATGGGGCGCGCCTCCACCGCGGAGGTGCCCGGCGGTTCGACGCTGCTCCAGCCGGTCGCGCTCAGCTCCGGCGAGATCGCCGTCGTCGAGGTGTACGTCCCCGAGTCCGAGGTCACCAACGGCGTCGGCACGGCCTGGGCGGTGCTCGCGGCGGTCGGCGCCGCACTGGTCGTCGGCTCGGTCGCCGTCGCCGACCGGCTGGGCGTGCGCATGGTGCGCCCGGCGCGGAAGCTGGTGGAGGGCGCGCGCGAACTGGGGGAGGGCAAGCTGGGGGCCCGCGTGCCCGAGGAGGGCCCGACCGAACTGCGGCTCGCGGCGGCCGCGTTCAACTCCATGGCCGACCAGGTCGTCCAGCTCCTCGCCAACGAACGGGAGCTGGCCGCTGACCTGTCCCACCGCCTGCGCACCCCGCTGACCGTGCTGCGGCTCAACGCGGCCTCCCTCGGTGACGGTCCGGCCGCCGAGCAGACCCGGGCGGCGGTCGAGCAGCTGGAGCGCGAGGTCGACACCATCATCCGCACCGCCCGGGACGCCAAACCGCAGACGGCCGCGGCCGGCCCCGGCGCCGGGTGCGACGCGGCCGAGGTGGTCCGCGAGCGGATGGGCTTCTGGTCCGCGCTCGCCGAGGACGAGGGGCGCAAGTGGCGGGTGGCCGGCGCCGACCGGCCGGTGCGCATACCCGTGGCCCGCGCCGACCTGGCCGCCTCCCTCGACGCCCTGCTCGGCAACGTCTTCCGGCACACCGCCGAGGGCACCGCCTTCGCGGTCGACCTGCACAACGGCGAGGACGCGGTGATCGTGCTCGTTTCGGACGCGGGCCCCGGCATACCCGACCCCGAGGCGGCGATGGCCCGCGGCCGGGGCTCGGGCACCGACGGGTCGACCGGGCTCGGCCTGGACATCGTGCGCCGGCTCGCCGAGTCGACGGGCGGAGACGTACGCATCGGCTCGTCCGTGCTGGGCGGGACCGAGGTGCGGATCTGGATCCAGCTGGACGGGCGGACGGCACCGGCGCGGAGCGGGCACCGGGGCACCGTGCGACGCCGCCGGCAGCCCCGCCGGAGCTCCCCCTTCACCCGGTCCCGAACCCTGCCTTGAGCGCACCCCGAGGGCACGGGCCGCGGCGCCCCCCGTCAGACGCCGCGCCCCGTGCCCGGCCGCTCGCCCCGCCGGGCGGGTCTACTCGGCCGGGTCCAGCGGCGGGAGAGTTCCCGTGCGGGCCGCCCGCGCGTACCACAGGGCGCTGGCCTTGGGGATGCGCTCCTGGGAGGCGTAGTCGACGTAGACCGCGCCGAACCGCTTCTCGTAGCCGTAGGCCCACTCGAAGTTGTCCATCAGGGACCACAGGTAGTACCCGCGTACGTCCGCGCCGTCGGCGATGGCCCGGCGGACCGCCCGGAGGTGGCCGTCCAGGTAGGCGACCCGCTCCGGGTCGTGGACCGTGCCGTCAGCGGCGGGCTTGTCGTCGTAGGCGGCACCGTTCTCGCTGATGTACAGCGGCAGGCCGGGGGCCTCCCGGTGGTAGCGCATGATCAGCTCGTGCAGTCCGGTCGGGTCGACCGTCCAGCCCATCGCGGTGCGTTCGCCCGGCGGCTGGTGGAACGCCACGTCGTCCGCGGCCGGCCAGGGCGAGTGGTCGCTCACGCCGTGTCCGTCGGCGCGGGGGGCGCGGGAGTCCGCGTCGGCCGCCGACACCACGGTGGGCGTGTAGTAGTTGAGGCAGAACGCGTCCAGCGGCTGGCGGATCAGCCCGAGGTCGCCGTCCTGGACGTGCGACCAGTCGGTGACCCCGGCCGTCGCCTCGAGCAGCGTCTCCGGGTAGGCGCCGTGCAGGACCGGGCCGTGGAAGATCCCGCCGGACAGGTCGTCGATCCTCTGCGCCACCGCCAGGTCCGCGGGCTGCTGCGACAGCGGGCGGACGACCGAGGTGTTGAGGCTGATCGCCACCGAGTTGCGGGCCGGCATCACCGAACGCAGGGCCACCGCGCCCAGGCCGTGCGCCAGGTTCAGGTGGTGCGCGGCGCGCAGCGCGGCCACCGGGTCCGTACGTCCGGGCGCGTGCACCCCGGAGGCGTACCCCAGGAAGGCCGAGCACCAGGGCTCGTTGAGCGTGATCCACTGCTCCACGCGGTCGCCGAGCGCCTCGCCGACGATCTGCGCGTACTCGGCGAACCGGTACGCCGTGTCCCGTACCGGCCAGCCGCCCGCGTCCTCCAGCTCCTGCGGCAGGTCCCAGTGGTAGAGGGTGACGGCCGGCTTGATCCCGGCGGCCAGCAGCTCGTCGACCAGCCTGCGGTAGAAGTCCAGGCCGCGCTGGACGGCGGGGCCGCGGCCGGTGGGCTGCACCCGCGGCCAGGAGACGGAGAAGCGGTAGGCGCCCAGACCCAGTTCCGCCATCAGCGCCACGTCGTCGCGGTAGCGGTGGTAGTGGTCGACAGCGATGTCACCGGTGTCGCCACCGGCCGTCTTCCCCGGCGTATGGCTGAAGGTGTCCCAGATCGAGGGGGTGCGGCCGTCCTCCCGCACCGCGCCCTCGATCTGGTACGCCGAGGTCGCTGCGCCCCAGAGGAAGGCAGGAGGGAAGGAGACGTGTGTCGGTTCTGGCATGGAATCGCTCCCACGGGGTCGGGGCCCCCATTATGCATGGGAGCGCTCCCACAGCGAAACCCCCACCACCCGGCCGACTTCAGCGGGACGGGGGCCGCACGGTACCGGTCCGCGTCCGTACCCGGGGCCACCCCCAGCACGGGACCGCATCCGGCGCGGGGCGCACCTGTACCGGGCTGCACCCGCACCGGGCCGGGACCGTTCCCGGGTCACACTCGCACCGGGTCGGAACCTCCACGGGGCGCTCCCATACCGGGTCCCACCGCACCGGGCCGGGATCGTTGCCCGGTCACACTCGCACCGGGTCGGAACGTCTACGGGGCGCACCTGCACCGGGCCGCACCTGTACCGGGCCGGAACCGTTCCCGGGTCACACTCGCACCGGGCCGGGACCGTCCCTCCGGCCGCCCCCCGGGCAGGGCACCGAGCCGGGACCCCCCGGGCAGGGCACCGAGCCGGGACCCCCCCCGGGCAGGGCACCGAGCCGGGACCCCCCCCGGGCAGGGCACCGAGCCGGGACCGCCCCCTCCGGGCAGGGCACCGAGCCGGGCCCCCCCCGGGCAGGGCACCGAGCCGGGACCGCCCCCCCGGGCAGGGCACCGAGCCGGGACCGCCCCCCCCGGGGCAGGGCACCGAGCCGGGACCGCCCCCCGGGGCAGGCCCCCCAGCCGGGGCCGACTCCAACCGGGACCGTCCCCGGCCGGACCCCTCGGCCGTCCTCCCCCGGAGGGAATCGCTCAGGCCGACTCCCGCACGACGAGCCGCGTCGGCAGTACCACTCCCCGGTGTCCGGCGCCGCGGTCGGCGATCTCGTCCAGCAGCAGCCCCGCCATGGTGCGGCCCATCTCCTCCAGCGGCTGCCGGACGCTGGTCAGCGGCGGATCGACGTGCCGGGCCACGATGGAGTCGTCGAAGCCGATGACGGCCACGTCACCGGGCACCCGCCGACCCGCCGCGCGCAGCTCCAGCACGGCGCCCGAGGCCATCACGTCCGAGGCGGCGAAGACCGCGTCCAGGTCGGGGCGGCGCTCCAGCAGTTCCCGCATGGCCGCGCGTCCGCCCTCCTCGGTGAAGTCGCCGTTCGCGACCAGTTCCTCGGTGACGGCGCGACCGGCGTTGCGCAGGGCCTCGCGGTAACCGTCGAGCCGTTCCCGCGCCGCCTCCATGTCCAGCGGTCCGGTGATGGTGCCCACGGTCCGGCGGCCGCTCGCCAGCAGGTGCCGGACCGCGCTCCCGGCGCCGCCGCGGTTGTCCGCGCGGACGTGTCCCACCGGCTCCCGATCACCCCGCCGGCCGGCCAGCACGGTCGGGATGGCGAGCGCCTCCAGCTGGTCGGGCAGCGTGTCGTCGCTGTGCACCGCCACCATCAGCACCCCGTCCACGCGCTGCCCGGACAGGTACGGGGCGAGCCGGGCGTACTCCTTCTCGTCGTGGACCATGACCAGCAGCATGCGCATCCCGGCGTCCGCGAGCCCGGCGCTGACGCCCCGGATGATCTCCGAGAAGTACGGCTCGGAGAACAGCCGGGTCTGCGCGTCGGGGACCACCAGGGCCACGGAGTCGGTGCGCCGGGTGACCAGGGAACGGGCGGCCGGGTTGGGGACGTAGCCGAGTTCGGCGATCGCCCGCTCCACGGCCGCGCGGGAGCGGTCGCTGACCTTCGGGGAGCCGTTGATGACCCGGGAGACCGTGCCGCGGCCCACGCCGGCGCGCGCGGCCACCGCGTTCAGGGTCGGGCGCCGGACGTCCGCGGCGGCGGGCGGCTGTTCGGCAGGGCTCATCGTTCACCTTCCGGCGTTCGGTGGGGGACCGGCTTCATTCTCGCCCAGAAAGCGCGGACCCCGCCCGCACGACCCCCTCCGCGGGGCCTGGCGACTCCCAACTCGCCTGTGACCTGCGGGAATTCGGCATGGAGGCCACGGAAAACCGGCGGTCGGCGCCCAGCGGTGCGACACATTCCCGTGACGCGCGGAACACGCTTGCGCAACAACGCCGTTTTCAAGTCTTGACACCTGGGCCCGGCAGCAACGAGTCTTCGGGGCAAGCCGCGTGGGAGCGGTCCCACGGAGTTCCGGGGCCGGCTTCCGTACGGAACGAAGCACCATCGGCCCTTCCCTCCACCTCGCATGGCACACCGTTGACCAGCATCTTCGCACCGCTTGCCGCGTTGCTCTGGGCTGGCCGCTGCTCGAACCGAGAGGGCAGGTCCGGACCGTCGAACCCGGCGGTCTGATTCCTGAGGTCCCCGTTCCCACTGGAACAAGGAGTAGTGGAATGCGCATCACCCGAACCGGCGGCGTCCGTGGCCGCAGAGCAGCGGCCCTGACCACGTCGGTCCTGACGGCCTCGGCCCTGCTGCTGACCGCCTGCAGCAGCGACAGTGACTCGGACGCCTCGGAATCCGACGGGAAGATCGTCCTCAAGGTGGCCGACTACGGGCAGTTCGGCTACAAGGAAGCCGGCCTGTTCGAGAAGTACCAGCAGCTTCACCCGAACATCGAGGTGAAGGAAGAGACCACCGCCAACGAGCAGGACTACTACCCGAAGCTCCTTCAGCAGCTGAACTCGGGCAGTGGCCTGGGTGACGTCGTCGGCGTCGAAGTCGCCCGCATCAAGGAGGTCGTGGACACCCAGGCGGACAAGTTCACCGACCTCAAGGGCAGCATCGACACCGGCCAGTGGGTCGACTGGAAGGCCAAGCAGGCCACCAGCAAGGACGGTCAGGTCATCGGCGCCGGTACCGACATCGGCCCGATGTCGCTCTGCTACCGCAGGGACCTCTTCGAGAAGGCGGGCCTGCCGACCGACCGCGAGGAGGTCGCCAAGGCGGTCGCGGGCGGCTGGGAGGACTACATCCAGCTGGGTGAGCAGTACAAGGAGAAGGCGCCCGACGGCACCTACTTCATGGACTCCGCCAGCGCCATGTTCAACGGTGTCGTCAGCTCCTCCGAGAGCCAGTACTACGACGCCGACGGCAAGGCGATATACAAGGACAGCCCCTCGGTGCAGAAGGGCTGGGACCTCGCGGCCGAGGCCGCGGAGAAGAAGTTGAGCCAGGGTCTGCCGCAGTTCCAGGACCCGTGGAAGGCGGCGCTGCGCAAGGGCTCCGTGGCCACCGTCGTGTGCCCGGCCTGGATGTCCCTGCAGATCGAGAACTACTCCGGCAACGACTTCGCCGGCAAGTGGGACATCACGCGGGCGCCCGGCGCGACCGCGGCCAACTGGGGCGGTTCCTTCCTGACCGTGCCCAAGAGCGGCAAGCACGTCAAGGAGGCCACCGAGCTGGTCAAGTGGCTGACCGCGCCCGAGCAGCAGGCCGCCGTGTTCAAGGCCGTCGGTGTCTTCCCGTCCAACCAGGGCGCCTACGCGCTCGACGACGTGAAGAACGCGAAGCTCGAGTACTTCAACAACGCCCCCGTCGGCCAGATCTACGCCGAGGAGGCCAAGTCCATCCCGGTGGCCGTGCTCGGCCCGAAGGACGGCGTGATCAAGGACACGATCTCCACGCAGATCAACAACATGGAGCAGCGGGGCACCAAGCCCGACAAGGCCTGGGACGCGGCGGTCGAGACGATCGACAAGGCCATCGGCTGACCCGCGCCGGTGCGGGCGGACCAACCAGCCGCCCCGCACCGCTCGCACCGTGCGCACGGCGGGGGCCGTGGTGGTACGACGGCCCCCGCCCGCAGGCGCGGGTGGCGTCAGCAGCAGACCCGGCCGTCCGCGGCGGGTCTGCTGCGCGGCGTCGGGTCCGGCACCCGGGGCCGTGGGTGACGCACTGACCCGCCGGCGTCCGTCCGCCCGTCCGCCCGTGCGGACGGCGCGGCACGGCCGCGCCCCGCGGCACCGGCACCCCGCGGCGCCGCGCCGCACGACCCGCCCCCGGACACCCCCCCGGCCCGCTGCCCCGCCCCCACCTCGATCCCTCCGACCGGCACCAGCACCCGCCGCCCAGGCCGCCGCCCGGCGTCCGCCGCCCGGGCGGGCGCCCGCCACCGGTGATCCGGCACCACGCGCCGGGTCCGCGCCACCACCGGCCGCCCACACGCACCGCCGGCCGTCGTGCGGGCCGCCCGGCACCGTGCCGAACCGCGCGGGGAGGGACCGGCGGGCGCCCGGCCCGCCGCCCGACCTCCCGCCCCTACCCGGCCCGACCTCCCAGGCCCGACCTCCCAGGGAAGGACTCCCTCCGTGGCAACGACAACCCCCACCCGGGGTGCCAAGACTCCGCTCACCGGCGGCTCCGGCGCCGCGTCCCGAGGACGCAGCCCGTGGCGTTCGCGACTGTGGCGTCTCGACGACAAGGTGTCGCCGTACGCGTACATCGCCCCCTTCTTCCTCATCTTCGGCGCCTTCGGGCTCTACCCGCTCCTCTACACCGGCTGGATCGCCCTGCACCGGGTGGAGATGACGAGCCTCGACCAGTCCGAGTGGGTCGGCTTCGAGAACTTCGCCAAGATCCTCCAGGACTCCGAGTTCTGGACCGCCGTCTCCAACACCTTCATCATCGGCGTCATCTCGACCGTCCCGCAGCTGCTGGTCGCCCTGGGCCTGGCCCACCTGCTCAACTACAAGCTGCGCGCCAGCACCTTCTGGCGGACGATCATCCTCACGCCGTACGCCACCTCGGTGGCCACCGCGGCCCTCGTCTTCGCCCTGGTGTTCCGGGCCGACGGGGGACTCCTCAACTGGGTGCTGGGCTTCTTCGGCGCGGGCGACATCGACTGGGGCAACGGCCACTGGACGTCGAAGATCGCCATCTCGATCATCGTGATCTGGCGCTGGACCGGCTACAACGCCCTGATCTACCTGGCGGCCATGCAGGCCGTGCCGACCGACCTGTACGAGGCGGCGTCGATCGACGGCGCGTCGCGCTGGCAGCAGTTCCGCAAGGTGACCATCCCCGCGCTGCGGCCGACGATCCTGTTCACCATCGTCATCTCGACGATCGGCTCCATGCAGCTCTTCGGTGAGCCGCTGCTGCTGCAGGGCGGCACGCTCGGCGCCGTCGGCGGCAGCGAGCACCAGTACGAGACGCTCAGCATCTACCTCTTCAACTACGGCTGGAAGCTCCAGCACCTCGGCCCGGCCGCCGCCGTGGCCTGGGCCATGCTCGTCCTGCTGCTGCTCATCGCCCTGATCAACTGGATCGTCAGCCGGTTCGTGCGCAAGAGCGCGGCCTGACGGGAGCGACAACGATGACCACGACAAGTACTCCCTACAAGACCGCCCCGGACCCCGCCCCGGTGGCCGAGGTCCTCGGCTCGGGCGGCGGCAAGGGCCGCCGCCTGCGGATCGGCGCCGGCCAGCAGCTCAAGGGCGGCCCCTTCACCTACCTCGCGCTGGCCGTCGTCGGCCTGGGATCCCTCTTCCCGCTGTACTGGACGCTGGTGGCCGCCTCGCACGACCAGCAGCGGGTCCTCGACACCCCGCCGCCGTTCCTGCCCGGCGGCAGGCTGTTCAGCAACCTCGAAGCGGCCTGGGAACAGGCCAACCTCGGCAAGGCCATCGTCAACAGCGCCATCGTGGCCGGCTCCATCACCGCGGCCACGCTGTTCTTCTGCACGCTGGCCGGCTACGCCTTCGCCAAGATGCGCTTCCGCGGCCGGAACGTGCTGATGACCGCGGTCATCGCCACCCTCACCATCCCGCCGCAGCTCAGCGTCGTGCCGCTGTTCATGATGATGTCGGACATCGGCTGGAGCGGAGAGCTGGAGTCGGTGATCTTCCCGACCCTGGTCGGCGCCTTCGGTGTCTTCTTCATGCGCCAGTACCTCATCGAGGCCCTGCCGTACGAACTCATCGAGGCGGCCAAGGTGGACGGGGCGAACAACCTCCGCATCGTGTGGAACGTCGTCCTGCCCGCCGCCCGGCCCGCGATGATGGTGCTCGGCATGCTCACCTTCGTCCAGGCGTGGAACGACTTCTTCTGGCCCTTCCTCGCGCTGAACCAGGAGAACCCCACCATCCAGGTCGCGCTCGGTCAGCTCAGCGCCTCCTACACCCCCGACCAGAGCATCGTCATGGCCGGAGCGCTGATCAGCACCCTGCCGCTGCTGGTCGTCTTCGTCGTCTTCGGCAAGCAGATCGTCGGAGGCATCATGGCGGGCGCAGTCAAGGGCTGACCCCCGTTCGCCCCCTGCGCCGCCCGGCAGGGCCCGGCCCGCACCCGGGCCCTGCCGGACCCCGGGCCCCGGGCGCCCACCCCCGCGCCCACCCCGCCTTCCCCGCACCACCGGGCCGCACCGCCCGGCACCTCCTCACGCCATTTGGGAGCGCTCTCACCATGACCGCCGTACGACCCGAGACCCTCGCCCAGCCGGCCACCGCCACCTCCTTCCCGACGGGCTTCGTCTGGGGCGCCGCCACCGCCGCCTACCAGGTGGAGGGCGCCGCCGCCGAGGACGGCCGCACGCCCTCCATCTGGGACACCTTCAGCCACACCCCCGGCAAGGTCCGCAACGGCGACACCGGTGACATCGCCGCCGACCACTACCACCGCTACCGCGACGACGTGGCGCTGATGAAGGACCTCGGTCTGAAGGCGTACCGCTTCTCCGTCTCCTGGTCCCGGGTCCAGCCCACCGGCCGCGGTCCGGCCGTCGAACGCGGCCTGGACTTCTACCGCCGCCTCACCGACGAGCTCCTCGAGGCCGGCATCACCCCCGTGGCGACCCTCTACCACTGGGACCTGCCCCAGGAGCTGGAGGACGCCGGCGGCTGGCCGCAGCGCGACACCGCCGACCGTTTCGCCGAGTACGCCGCCATCATGGCCCGCGCCCTCGGCGACCGCGTCGGCGTGTGGACCACCCTCAACGAACCGTGGTGCAGCGCCTTCCTGGGCTACGGATCCGGCGTGCACGCCCCGGGCCGCACGGACCCGGCCGCGACCCTGCGCGCCGCCCACCACCTCAACCTGGCCCACGGCAAGGCGGTCGGCGTGCTGCGCGCGGCCCTGCCGTCGACGGCCCAGACCTCCATCACCCTCAACCTGCACCAGGTGCGCCCCCTGACCGACGCCCCCGAGGACGCGGAGGCGGCCCGCCGCATCGACGCGGTCGGCAACCGGATCTTCACCGGTCCCCTCCTCGACGGCGCCTACCCCGAGGACCTGATCGCCGACACCGCGCACCTCGTCGACTGGAACGAGCTGGTGAAGGACGGCGACCTGGCGGAGATCTCCCGCCCGGTCGACGTGCTCGGCGTCAACTACTACTCGCCGACCGTGGTCTCCCTGCCCGCCGACGGCGCGGCCACCACGAAGAACGACGGCCACGGCGCGAGCGACCACTCGCCGTGGACCGGCTCCGAGGACGTCGCCTTCCACCTCGCCAACGACGACGTCACCGCGATGAACTGGGCCATCGACGCGAACGGGCTGCACACCCTCCTCACCGGCCTGGCGAAGTCCCACCCCGGCCTGCCGCTGATGGTCACCGAGAACGGCGCCGCCTTCGACGACTACGTCTCGCCCGAGGGCCGGGTGAACGACCCGCAGCGCATCGCCTACCTCCGTTCCCACCTCGACGCCGTGCACCGGGCCGTCGCCGACGGCGCGGACGTCCGCGGCTACTTCCTGTGGTCCCTGCTGGACAACTTCGAGTGGTCCTACGGCTACTCGAAGCGCTTCGGCGCCGTCTACGTCGACTACGCCTCCCAGCGCCGCATCCCCAAGGCGAGTGCCCACTGGTACGCCGACGTGATCCGGCGCAACGCGCTGCCCGCCGCCGGCGAACTCGGCTGAGCCCGCGCCGCACGTCAGCCGCGAGGGCGCGACCGGTCCCCCCGGTCGCGCCCTCGCGGCTCTCCCACCGCACGGAGGGGGGAATTCCGCCCGCCGCGAGGCACGATGGGGGCGGGGAGTCACGGGCCGGGGCTGTTAGATTCCTGGCCGGACAGCAGCGAGGGAAGGGCGACGACCATGGCGGTCAACGGTGGGCGGAGCCGGGGCGTCAGACGCCCGACCCTCGAGGAGGTGGCCGCCCGGGCCGGCGTCGGCCGCGGCACGGTCTCCCGGGTCATCAACGGCTCGCCCCGGGTGAGCGACGCGACCCGGGCGGCCGTCGAGGCGGCCGTCGCGGAGCTCGGCTACGTCCCGAACACCGCCGCCCGCGCGCTCGCGGCCAACCGCACCGACGCGATCGCCCTGGTCGTCCCGGAGCCCGAGACCCGGTTCTTCGCCGAGCCCTACTTCTCGGACATGCTGCGCGGCGTCGGCGCGGAGATCACCGACACCGAGATGCAGCTGCTGCTGATCTTCGCGGGCAGTGACCGGGAGCGGCGGCGGCTCGCCCAGTACCTGGCCGCGCACCGGGTGGACGGCGTCCTGCTGGTCTCGGTACACGCCGACGACCCGCTGCCCGACATGCTGACCCAGCTGGAGATCCCCGCCGTGATCAGCGGCCCGCGCTCCGCGGCGGAGACGCTGGCGTCCGTGGACTCGGACAACTACGGCGGCGCCCGCTCGGCCGTCGAGCACCTGATGTCCCGGGGCCGCGGCCGCATAGCCCACATCACCGGCCACCTCGACGTCTACGGCGCCCAGCGGCGCGTGGACGGCTACCGCGACGCCCTGCGCGACGGCGGACTCGGCGACGCGGACGAGCTGATCGAGCCGGGCGACTTCACCGAGGAGGGGGGCCGGC
This sequence comes from Streptomyces sp. NPDC048185, assembly GCF_043202495.1. Taxonomy (NCBI): domain Bacteria; kingdom Bacillati; phylum Actinomycetota; class Actinomycetes; order Kitasatosporales; family Streptomycetaceae; genus Streptomyces; species Streptomyces sp. NPDC048185. The sequence continues at coordinate 1,082,049 of NZ_JBIDAN010000001.1, read as the reverse complement.
GCGCGATGACGGAGCTGCTGCGCCGCTGCCCCGACCTGGACGCGGTCTTCGCCGCCTCGGACGTGACGGCGGCCGGTGCCCGCCAGGCGCTGCGCGAGGCCGGGCGGCGCATCCCGGACGACGTGGCGCTGGTCGGCTACGACGACTCGGCCATCGCCCGCCACCTCGACCCGCCGCTGACCAGCGTCCGGCAGCCCATCGAGGAGATGGGCCGCGCGATGATCGACCTGCTGCTGACCGAGATCGCGGACCGCCGTCCGGCGGGGACGCGGGGAGGGCAGGGAGGGCAGCGGCACCAGGTGGTGCTGGCGACGGAGCTGGTGGAACGCGCCTCGTCGTGAGTGCGGCGGCGCGGGCCCGCCCGCGCCGCCGCACTCAACGCAATCAGCCGGTGACCTTCTTCCGAAGGTCACCGGCTGATGACTCAGGGTGAGTGACGGGACTTGAACCCGCGGCATCCTGGACCACAACCAGGTGCTCTACCAGCTGAGCTACACCCACCATGGCCGGCAGTCGGAACCTCTTGCGGGGTTCCCCGACCGGCTGAGAAAAAGTGTACAGGGTCCGAAGGGGTGCTCGCGCCCGCCTTTCGCGGCGCCCCTACCGGGCGGTCACGACGTGCTTCGCGGCGATCGCCTTGGCGGTGTCGGAGTCGGGGCCGGGCTGCGGGACGAAGACGGCCTCACGGTAGTAGCGCAGCTCGGCGATGGACTCGCGGATGTCGGCGAGGGCGCGGTGGTTGCCGTTCTTCTCGGGACTGTTGAAGTACGCCCGCGGGTACCAGCGCCGGGCCAGCTCCTTGATCGAGGAGACGTCCACGATCCGGTAGTGGAGGTAGTCCTCCAGCGTCGGCATGTCCCGCAGCAGGAAGCCCCGGTCGGTGCCGACCGAGTTGCCGCACAGGGGTGCCTTACCGGGTTCCTTCACGTGCTCCCGTACGTACGCCATGACCTGCGCCTCGGCGTCCGCGAGCGTCGTGCCGCCGTCGAGCTCGGCGAGCAGGCCGGACGCGGTGTGCATCTCGCGCACCACCTGCGGCATCGTCTCCAGGGCCCGCTCCGGCGGACGGATGACGATGTCGACACCCTCGCCGAGCACGTTCAGCTCGGAGTCGGTGACGAGGGCGGCAACCTCGATGAGCGCGTCGTCGGACAGCGAGAGGCCGGTCATCTCGCAGTCGATCCACACCATGCGATCGTTCATGGGGCCACCCTACGGCGGGCGTCCGCCGGATGGGCCCCCGGTGTCGGTGTGGGCCTCGCTGGGGGCTGCCGCCCCCAGGCCCCCGCTTCGGCCTGGACGGCCTCGTCCTCAAACGCCGGACGGGCTGAGTGGGTCTGCCCGCCCGGCGCGGGGGAGGGCCGGACTCTGTTGCGGGGGAGAGCCGGACCCGGCACGGGGAGCCGAGTCCGGCATGGGGAGCCGAGTCCGGGCGTGGAGGACGGCGCCCCGGCATGGGGGAGGGCCGGACCCGGGCCTGGAGGACGGCGCCCCGGCATGGGGGAGAGTCAGACCCGGGCGTGGAGCAGGGCCGGACCCCCGCGTCAGGAGAGAGCCGGACCCCGGTGTGCGGGAGGGCCGGACGGCGCGGAAGCGCCGGGCGGGCTGTGGGCCCGGCCGGCGCTCCCGGAGGTCACGTCACGGTGCGCTGCGTTGGCCCGGCAGGCTGGCCGCGGCGGCCGGGACCGGGGTGCGGCGGGTCTGGAACGGGAGCTGGCTCTCCGCCGGGACGGGGGACGGCTGCGGGCCGCCCTCGTGCGGGGCGGGGGGCCGGGACGCTCCCGCCGTGCCGCCCTCCGCGTCCACCGGCCGGTCGCCCTGCGGGCGGCGGGCCCGGTAGGCGGCCCGGTAGGCGGCCGGGGACGAGCCGAGCTGGCGGCGGAAGTGGCCGCGCAGCGCCACCGGCGACCGGAAGCCGCAGCGGCCCGCGACCTCGTCCACCGAGTAGTCGGACGTCTCCAGCAGCCGCTGCGCCTGCAGCACCCGCTGCGTGATCAGCCACTGCAGCGGCGCGCTGCCGGTCAGCGAGCGGAACCGGCGGTCGAAGGTGCGCCGGCTCATGTACGCGCGGGCCGCCAGCGTCTCCACGTCGAACTGCTCGTGGAGGTGCTCCAGCGCCCAGGCGACGACCTCGGCCAGCGGGTCGGCGCCGATCTCCTCCGGTAAAGACCTGTCGAGGTAGCGCTCCTGACCGCCGCTGCGGCGCGGCGGGACCACCAGGCGGCGGGCCAGCGCGCCGGCCGCCTCGTTGCCGTGGTCCGTGCGCACGATGTGCAGGCACAGGTCGATGCCCGCCGCCGTGCCCGCCGACGTCAGGACGTCGCCGTCGTCCACGAACAGCTCGCGCGGGTCGACGTGCACCGACGGATAGCGCTTGGCCAGCGTCGGCGCGTACATCCAGTGGGTGGTGGCCGGACGGCCGTCGAGCAGGCCGGCCGCCGCCAGGACGAAGGCACCGGTGCACAGCCCGACGATGCGGGCGCCCTCCTCGTGCGCCCGGCGCAGGGCGTCGAGCGCCTCCTCCGGCGGCGGCGAGGTGATCGACCGCCAGGCCGGCACGACGACCGTGCCGGCCCGCGAGATCGCCTCGAGGCCCTGTGGCGCGGTGAGTTCGAGGCCCCCTGTGGTCCGCAGCGGGCCGTCCTCGCCGGCGCACACCAGGAGTCGGTAGCGCGGCACGCCGGCGTCCTGGCGGTCGATCCCGAACACCGACAGCGGTATGGAACTCTCGAAGATGGGACCGCCGCTGAACAGCAGCACCGCGACGATCTCCTTGCGGCGTCGCCCGGAGAGCTTCCGGGCCGCGGCGTCCGGCGCGGCAGTGGAGTCGTGGCTCATCCCGCTAAGCCCCCCTCGGTGGTCGCGGCGCCCTCAACCTTTCGGGTCTGTCGCTCCAACACGTTTCCCCTCGGTCCTGCACGAGTCCCCCGCCGTAGACAGTCAAGATCGAATCTACTGCGTCCCGTCGTACCGAGGTGGCCGGTTCGGCACTTGGGACATTGTCGACATGGCAACTTGGCGTGAAGCAGTCGATCACGAAGCGTCGCACTCCGGGGCGCCGCAGGGAAGTGCGCCTCGTGGCAGTGGCCAATCCACATAGGGTGCGCGGGGCCTCCGAGACCCTGTCCGTGCAGGTGGAACGGGGGTTGGGGGGCGATTCGGGCAGGGGAAGCGACCCCCCTGGAAGTTGGCTGAAAAGAAGCGGGCGCGTGCGCGGAAACCGGTCAACCGACCGGTGTGTTTTCCCCGGTGCGGCGACCGCCCCCGCGTCCGCCCCGTCCGCCCCGTCCGCCCCGGCGGTGCCCCCCGGCCCGGGGCGCGGCGCCCCGGTGGTTCCCGGCGCCCTCCCGGGTCTCCCCGGACTCCCCGGCCCCCTCGCGCACCAGGGCCGCGCCGCGCTCCGAGCGGCGCAGCAGCAGGCGGCAGGCGCCGGTGAGGGCGGCCAGTCCCACGGCGGTACCGGTCGCGCCGGCGAGGGAGGTGCCGTACCAGAGGAGCACGACCGGGACGAGGACGCAGCTGAAGACGGCCCAGCGGACCAGATCGGTGACACCGTCCCGCCCGGGCGCCGCCGGTCCGGGGGTGCCGGACGGCGGCTCGGCGGGCTGGTGCGGTCCGGACATGCGGGCTCCCTGGGGCTGGCTCATGGAGATCAACGTCCGTCCGGTCCGTCGGTCACGAGGGGGCCCCGGCCGGGTGCACGGGCAGTTGAATCCCGTGCAAACCGCCTGTACAGCGCAGCAACCATTGCGTTACGGGCGCCCCCTCGGGCATGCTCCGGGGAACCCGCGGCGGACCCGTCGCGGGATCTGGGCGAAGGAGGCGTGCCGCCGTACCCTTGGGGGTATGGGGTTGGGAAGACCGTTCCCGGACACAGCTCCGCCGCACACTGTTGCCCCCCATAGAGGATACAAACGCCGAGACAGCCATGGCCGGTCACGAATTCTTCGAACCCGCGGACCGCAAGCGGCCCGTCGCCGAACCTACGGCGGCCGAGCCCCTGGCGGCCGGAGAGCCACGCCAGTCGTGCGACCCAGCCTTCAAGCACGGCGTCGTCGTCGGCTTCGACGGCTCCACCTCCAGCGAGCGCGCTCTCGCGTACGCCATCGGCATGGCGTGCCGGCTCGGCTCCGGCCTGGTCATCGTGCACGTCGCCAACCGGCTGCCGACCACGGTGTGGGCCGGCTGCGAACCTCCCGTCTTCGTCGACGTGCCGGACCACCGCACCGAGGTGCTGGGCCTGGAGCTGGCGTGCGCGGACTACCTCACCGAGGTGCCCTGGATCCTCGTCGAGCGCGGCGGCGACATCTGCCACGAACTCGAGGAGGTGGGGCGGGAGTACGAGGCGGACGCGATCGTCGTCGGCTCCAGTCACGGCCTCGTGGGCCGGCTCTTCGGCTCCGTCGCGGGACGCCTCGCCAAGCGGGCGCAGCGGCCCGTGGTGGTCATTCCCTGACGGTCCGGCGGACCCGGGAGACACGCGGACGGCCCCGCACGCGCACGTGCGGGGCCGTCCGGCCGTCGGACCGGTGTACTACTCCACCGTGACGGACTTGGCGAGGTTGCGCGGCTTGTCGATGTCCCGGCCGAGGGCCAGCGCCGTGTGGTAGGCGAGGAGCTGGAGCGGGATGCCCATGAGGATCGGGTCGAGCTCGTCCTCGTTCTTCGGGACCACGATCGTGTGGTCCGCCTTCTCCTGCTCCTGGTGGGCGACGGCGAGGATCTGGCCGCTGCGGGCCTTGATCTCCTCCATGGCCGCGCGGTTCTTCTCCAGCAGGTCGTCGTCCGGCACGATCGCGACCGTCGGCAGGGCCGGTTCGATCAGGGCCAGCGGGCCGTGCTTCAGCTCGGAGGCCGGGTAGGCCTCGGCGTGGATGTAGGAGACCTCCTTGAGCTTCAGGGAGGCCTCGCGGGCGACCGGGTAGCCCCGGACGCGGCCGATGAAGAGCATCGAGCGGGCGTCGGCGTACTGCGCCGCCAGCTTCTTGATCTCCTCCTCCTGCTCCAGCATCTCGGAGATCTGCGCGGGCAGCTTGCGCAGGCCCTCGATGATCCGCTTGCCGTCGCGCACGGACAGGTCGCGGGTGCGGCCCAGGTGCAGGGCGAGCAGCGCGAAGGCGACGCAGGTGTTGGTGAAGCACTTGGTGGACACGACGCACACCTCGGGCCCGGCGTGCACGTACATGCCGCCGTCGGCCTCGCGGGCGATCGCCGAGCCGACCACGTTGACGATGCCGAGGACGCGGGCGCCCTTGCGCTTCAGCTCCTGCACGGCGGCCAGCACGTCGTACGTCTCACCGGACTGGGAGACGGCGATGTACAGGGTGTCGGGGTCGACGACCGCGTTGCGGTAACGGAACTCGGAGGCGGGCTCGGCGTCGGCGGGGATGCGGGCCAGCTCCTCGATCATCTGGGCGCCGATCTGGCCCGCGTGGTACGAGGTGCCGCAGCCGAGGATCTTCACGCGGCGCACGGCGCGCGCGTCGCGGGCGTCCAGGTTGAGGCCGCCGAGGTGCACGGTGGAGAAGCGGTCGTCGATCCGGCCGCGCAGCACGCGGTCCACGGCCTCGGCCTGCTCGTGGATCTCCTTGTGCATGTAGGTGTCGTGGCCGCCCATGTCGTAGGAGGCGGCCTCCCACTCCACGGTGGTGGGCTCGGACGTGGTGCGGGTGCCCTCGGTGGTGTAGGTGCGGAAGTCGTCGGCCTTGAGGGTGGCCATCTCGCCGTCGTCGAGGGTGACTATCTGCCGGGTGTGGGCGACCAGCGCGGCGATGTCGGAGGCGACGAACATCTCCTTCTCGCCGATGCCGAGGACGACCGGCGAGCCGTTGCGGGCGACGACGATGCGCTCGGGGAAGTCGGCGTGCATCACGGCGATGCCGTAGGTGCCCTCGATGACGCGGAGGGTCTCGCGGACCTTGTCCTCCAGCTTCTCCGCCTCGGAACGGGCGATGAGGTGGACGAGGACCTCGGTGTCGGTCTCGGAGAGGAACTCGACGCCGTCGGCCTCCAGCTTGCGGCGCAGGTCGGCGGCGTTGTCGATGATGCCGTTGTGCACGACGGCGACCTTGTTGTCGGCCGACATGTGCGGGTGGGCGTTCACGTCGGAGGGGGCGCCGTGGGTGGCCCAGCGGGTGTGGGCGATACCCGTGGTGCCCTTGAAGCGCGCCGGGACCTTGGCCTCCAGGTCGCGGACCCGGCCCTTGGCCTTGACCATCTTCAGGCCGGCCGTCTTCGGGGACGTGACGACGATGCCCGCCGAGTCGTAGCCGCGGTACTCCAGGCGCTGGAGGCCCTCGAGCAGCAGGGGCGCGACGTCACGCTTGCCGATGTATCCGACGATTCCGCACATATACCGTATTCCTCGCAGGTCTCGTGTCCCACGGCCTCTCAGCCGTAGACGATGCGGCGCAGCTGGCGGAGCGTCAGCTCCGGTGGTGCCACCGCGCGGTACTTCAGTTCCGCCGCGATCCGTTCGAAGATCGTCGCGTTCACCAGGCCCTGGGCCTGGAGCTCGCGGTGGCGGCGACGGACGTACTCCTCGGTCGTCTCGTCGAAGTAGGCGAGCACGTCCTGGATCACGCGCAGTGCCTCGCCCCGGTTGAGGGGGGTGGACCGCGTCAGATGATCAACGAGTTCGTCGTGCACCCGGTAGATCCTGGGGGACGGCCGACGCTTTCGCAAGAATCTTGCCCGATTTCGGGCAGGCTCCTTACATTCGCCGGAGAATCGCCTGCTTGGCGAGGGTGAACTCCTCGTCCGTCAGCACCCCGGAGCGGTGCAGCTCGCCCAGCTCCCGCAACCGCCGCAGCAGCGCGTCGTGGTCGTCCTCGGGAGCGGGAGCGGGAGCGGGAGCGGGTGCGGGAGCCCCGGCGGGCTCGGCCGGGCGCGCCTCCTCCAGGGCCGGCGCTCCCGCCGGGTGCGGGAGCCGGGCCTGGACGGCGGCGGCCACCAGGGCCATCAGCGGGTCCTTCTTGAAGCCCCACAACTCGACCGAATTCGGGTCGTACTTGGGCGGCACCTTGATCGGCGCCGCCCGCACGGTGAAGCGGAGGTGACCGTTCTCCAGGCCCATCGACGGCTGCCACTCCACGGCGGTGATGTCCGCGAGCGGCAGGGTGCGCGGCCCGCCGGCGGACTTCGCGTCCTCCGCCTGCCACTTCCACTCCAGCCGCACCCGCTCGCCGTCGAAACTCGCCGTGCCGTCCCCGGCGGACACCGAGAGCGGCACGGAGGGCCCCGCCAGCAGGTAGGCGTCCACCGGGTCGGACGGGACCTGCTCCAGCAGCAGGGCGTTGCGCACCTCGTCGGCCAGGTACTCGGCGACGCCGTACCGGTCGGAGTCCACGATCAGCTGGTACGGGTCGTGCGGCTCGGTCAGCCGGCCGCCGGTCGCGTGCAGCAGCGGGTCGGCACCGTCCCGCAGCCGCAGCCTGAGCCGCCCGGACTTCTTGCCCTGCTCGAACGATATGCCCGCCAACGCCCGCAGCGGGACGGTCAGTTCACCCAGCTCCCGGCGGAGCAGACCGACGTTCTTGTCACGTCCGGGCGTCAGCCGCAGGGTGTCGCCGTCGAAGACCCACGTTCCGTCCTTCTGGATGATTTCCGCCATGCGGAGATTGTTCCATCGCTTCTGTGCGGGGCGGTTGTACGGGAGAGTGGTCTATACCCATCGTGAAGGGAGAGCACGTGAGACGGCACCAACGGCACCGCGGAACGACTCCCCGCATCACCCGGCTGCTCGGGTCGCTGCTGCTCGTGGCGGCGGCAGGAGCCTTCACCGTCGGGGCGTCCCCGGCCCCGGAGGCGGCCCCGGTCCCCCTGGACCGGGTGATCCCCGCCCCGTCCTCGGCCGACCCCGGCGGATCCCCGTACCGCATCACCCGCGGCACCCACATCCGCGTCGACGACTCCCGCGAGGCGCGCCGCGTCGGTGACTACCTCGCGGACGTCCTGCGCCCCTCCACCGGCTATCGCCTGCCCGTCACCTCCCACGGCGACGGCGGCATCCGGCTGCGCCTGGCGAAGGGCCCCTACGGCGACGAGGGCTACCGCCTCGACAGCGGCCGGTCCGGCGTCACCGTCACCGCCGCGAAGCCCGCCGGCCTCTTCCACGGCGTCCAGACCCTGCGCCAACTGCTCCCCGCGGCCGTCGAGGAGAGGACGGCGCAGCCCGGCCCCTGGCTGGTCGCGGGCGGCACCGTCGAGGACACCCCGCGCTACGGCTGGCGCGGCGCCATGCTGGACGTCTCCCGGCACTTCTTCACCGTCGACGAGGTCAAGGGCTACATCGACCGGCTCGCCCTCTACAAGATCAACAAGCTGCACCTGCACCTCAGCGACGACCAGGGCTGGCGCATCGCCGTCGACTCCTGGCCGCGCCTGGCCGCCTACGGCGGCTCCACCGAGGTCGGCGGCGGCCCCGGCGGGTACTACACGAAGGACGACTACAAGGAGATCGTGCGGTACGCGGCCTCCCGGTACCTGGAGGTCGTCCCCGAGATCGACATGCCGGGCCACACCAACGCGGCCCTCGCCTCCTACGCCGAGCTGAACTGCGACGGCGTGGCGCCCCCGCTGTACACCGGCACCAGCGTCGGCTTCAGCTCACTGTGCGTCGACAAGGACATCACGTACGACTTCGTGGACGACGTGGTGCGCGAGCTGGCCGCGCTCACCCCGGGCCGCTACCTCCACATCGGCGGCGACGAGGCGCACTCCACGCCGCACGAGGACTACGTGAGGTTCATGGACCGGGTGCAGCCGATCGTCGCGAAGTACGGCAAGACGGTGGTCGGCTGGCACCAGCTGACCGGCGCCGCCCCGGCCGAGGGGGCGCTCGCCCAGTACTGGGGCCTGGACGGCACCAGCGCCGCCGAGAAGGCCCAGGTCGCCGAGGCCGCGCGGAACGGCACCGGACTGATCGTCTCGCCGGCCGACCGGACCTACCTCGACATGAAGTACACCAAGGACACCAAGCTGGGGCTGTCCTGGGCCGGTTACGTCGAGGTGCAGCGGTCCTACGACTGGGACCCGGGCGCCTATCTGCCGGGCGTGCCGGCCTCCGCGGTCCGCGGGGTCGAGGCGCCGCTGTGGGCGGAGACCCTGTCCGAGCCGGACCAGCTCGAGTACATGGCCTTCCCGAGGCTGCCGGGCGTCGCCGAGCTGGGCTGGTCCCCGGCGGCGACGCACGACTGGGACACCTACAAGGTGCGGCTGGCCGCGCAGGCGCCGCGCTGGGAGGCGCTGGGGATCGACTACTACCGGTCGCCCCAGGTGCCCTGGACGCCCTGACCCGGCGGCACGCGACGGGCGCCCCGGAGGACCGTCTCCGGGGCGCCCGCCCGTCCGTGCGGGGCCCTCAGAGGCCCGCGAGGGGATTCTTCAGGTTCCCGACCAGCTGCAGCGCGCCGGACGGGTCCGCCAGGTCCACCATCTGCCTGTTGTCGCGCAGCTGGAGCCGGTTGAGGCAGGACAGCGCGAACTCGGGTGCGAACATGTCGTACCGGGCGAACTTGTCCGCCAGCTCCGGCACCGACTCCTGGTACTCCCGGGTGACCTCCGCGACCGTCCGCCAGAAGTCGTCCTCCTCGACGACGCCCTCCTCGGCGAGGTTGGCGGCGAGGAAGCGGAAGAAGCAGTCGAAGACGTCCGTGAAGATCGACAGCAGCTTCTTGTCCTCGGGGACCTCCACGGCGATGCGCGAGACGGCCGGCGGCAGCACCGCGTCGGGGTCCATCACCGCGATCTCCTCGGCGATGTCCTTGTAGACCGCCCGCCGCACCACCCCGTCCTTCAGCACGAGGATCACGTTCTCGCCGTGCGGCATGTACACCAGGTCGTAGGCGTAGAAGCTGTGCAGCAGCGGGACGAAGTAGGCCCGCAGGTAGTGCCGCAGCCACTCGGTGGGCGCGAGGCCCGACCGTTCGATCAGCGCGCCCGCGAAGGACGCGCCCTCGTGGTCGACGTGGACGAGGGAGGCCATGGTGGCGAGCGTCTCGCCGTCCTGGAGCGACGGCACCGGGCTCTCCCGCCACAGCGCGGCCAGCATCTTGCGGTAGGGGGAGTAGCGGTCGGTGGCCTGCTCGTACTCCAGGTGCCGGTAGCCGACGGCCGCCCGCTCGCGGATGATGCTCAGCCCCGTCGACTTCAGCACCGGGTCGCCCTCGATGAGCTGGGCGAGCCAGTCGTTGATGGCCGGGGTGGCCTCCATGTACGCCGCCGACAGGCCGCGCATGAAGCCCATGTTGAGGACCGACAGGGCCGTCTTCACGTAGTGCTTCTCGGGGTGCGAGGCGTTGAAGAACGTGCGGATCGACTGCTGGGCCAGGTACTCGTCGTCGCCCTCGCCCAGGCACACCAGGTGCTGCCGGGCGACCTCGGCGGCGAAGGTGACGGTGAGCTTGTTCCACCACTGCCAGGGGTGGACCGGGATGAACAGGTAGTCGGCCGGGTCCAGGCCCTGCTCGCGCAGCACGCCGTGGAAGCGCTCGACGGTCTCCTCGCCCAGCTCGTCCCGTACGAAGGACTCGTACTCGATGCCGACGCCCGCCGTGAACGCCGCCCGCGAGCGGTGCGCGGCCAGCCACACCAGCCGGACGGGGCTCGCGGTCTCGGGCGCGTACGACAGGTAGTCGTGGATGCCGAAGCCGAGCCGCCCGTTGTTGGCGACGAAGCAGGGGTGGCCCTCGGTCATGCCGGTCTCGACGGCCTGGAAGCCGCTCCTCGCCAGCTCGGCGGAGGTGACCTGCGGCTTGGTGAGCTTGTAGCAGGTGCCGGAGAGGGTGGAGGAGATCTCCTCCAGGTAGACCGGCAGGATGTCGTCGCTCAGCCCCAGGGACTCCTTCAGCTCGATGAGGAAGTCCAGCGCGGCGAGCGGCAGGTCCGCCCCGTCGCGGTGGCGGGTGATCGAGCCGGCGTCCACCTGCCAGTGGTCCAGGGCGCGGACGGTGGCGGTGAAGCGGTACGCGGTCTTGCCGTCGTCGCTGCGGACGACGTACGCGTCCCCGTCCCGCTCGGGCGTGAGCAGCCGCTCGTGGGTGAACTCGGCCAGCGCCTTGCGGACCAGGAGGCGGTTGGCCTGCTCCCAGCGTTCGGGGGAGAGGTGGGTCACGGCGTCGGCGAGGCTCATGCGTGCACCGCCTTCTCGAACTGCTCGCGGGTGCAGAAGCTCAGCAGCGCCTTCTTCTCCGGCTTCTGGATCTCGCGCTCGGGCACGAATCCGACGGCCGCGTTCAGGGCGTGGACGGCCTTGTTGCCCACGTCCGGCTCGACGACGACGCGGGCGGTCGCCGGGTCGGCGAACAGCTCGGTCATCACGGCGGTGATCACGGCCCGGGTGAAGCCGTGCACGGGCCGGTCGGTGGGGGCGACCAGGAAGTGCATGCCGACGTCGCCGGGCTCCGGCTCGTACAGGCCGGTCAGCTCGCGGTGGGCCGGGTCGTACTTCTCCATCAGGAAGGCGGGGACGCCGTCGTGCAGGCCGAGGTACGCGTGGTGGTGCTCGTCGGCGGCTATCTCCATGTAGGCGCGTTCGACGTCCACCAGCGAGGCGTCCTGCATCATCCAGAACGCCGACTTGGGGTGGGTGACCCAGCTGTGCAGCAGGACGGCGTCCTTCAGCGGGTCGAGGGGACGCAGGGTGAGGGCGCCGATCTTCGCGGCGGTGGGGGTGCTCATACGGCGAACTCCTGGAACGCGATGGTCTTCTCGACCGGGTAGTACTCGGTGCCACCGAGCAGCTCTCGGATGATGCAGCTGTTGCGATAGGCACCCATGCCCAGATCGGGGCTGGTGATGCTGTGGGTGTGGACACCCGCGTTCTGCAGGAACACACCCTGGCCCGTGACGTCGACGGCGTAGTTGCGGGCGACGTCGAAGTTGCCCCGGGAGTCGTGGCGCAGCCGGTGGCGGACGGGCTTGAGGAACTCCGGCTCGGTGTACCTGTAGCCGGTGGCCAGGATCAGGCCGTCCGAGTCGATCTCGAAGTCCTTGCCCTGTTCCTCCTGCCGGAAGCCGAGCGTGTACGTGCCGTCGGCGTACCGGGCGCTGGTCAGCGCCGAGTTGGTGAGCAGCCGGGTGGGGACGGGGCCGCCGAGTCTCTTCTGGTAGAGCAGGTCGAATATCTCGTTGATCAGGTCGCCGTCGATGCCCTTGAACAGGCCCTTCTGCTCGGCCGTGAGGCGGTAGCGGGTCGTCTCGGGCAGCGCGTGGTAGTAGTCCACGTACTCCGGGGACGTCATCTCCAGCGTGAGCTTGGTGTACTCCAGCGGGAAGAAGCGCGGGGAGCGCGTCACCCAGTTCAGCCGGTACCCGTGGACGTCGATCTCGCCGAGCAGGTCGAGGTAGATCTCGGCGGCGGACTGGCCGCTGCCGACCAGCGTGATCGACTTCTTCCGCTGCAGCTCCGCCTTGTGCTGGACGTAGCGCGAGTTGTGCAGGAAGTCGCCGGCCAGACCGCGGCAGGCGTCCGGGATGTGCGGCGGGGTGCCGGTGCCGAGGACGAGACGGCGGGCGCGGTAGACGTCGCCGGACGTGGTGGCGACGGCGTACAGCTCGTCCGCCTCGTCGTACGTCACCTCGGTGACCGTCGTGGAGAAGCGGACGCTGCTCAGCTTGTTCGCGGCCCAGCGGCAGTAGTCGTCGTACTCGACGCGCAGCGGGTAGAAGTTCTCGCGGATGTAGAACGAGTACAGCCGGCCCTTCTCCTTCAGGTAGTTGAGGAAGGAGTAGGGGGACGTCGGGTCGGCGAGGGTGACCAGGTCCGACATGAACGGGGTCTGGAGGTGGGCGCCGTCCAGGAACATGCCGGCGTGCCACTCGAAGTCCGGCTTGGACTCCAGGAAGACGCCGTTCAGTTCGGCGATGGGCTCGGTGAGGCAGGCGAGGCCGAGGTTGAAGGGGCCGAGGCCGATCCCGACGAAGTCGTACGGGGCACTGGCTTCAGGAAGCGCGGTCAAGGGACTCTCCCAGGTACTGCTCGGCGTGGCCGGCGATCAGGTCGAGGACGGCGGCGATGTCGGCCGTGGTCGTCTCGGGGTTCAGCAGGGTGAACTTCAGGTAGTGGCGGCCGGCCACCTTGGTGCCCGCGACCACCGCGTCGCCGGAGGCGAACAGGGCCTTGCGGGCGTACAGGTTGGCGCGGTCGATCTCGGCGGGCTCGGTGACGGCCGCCGGGATGTAGCGGAAGACCAGCGTGGACAGGCTCGGCTCGACCACCACGTCGAAGCGCGGGTCGCCGGCGAGCAGCTGCCAGCCCTCGGCTGCGAGGTCGCACACCTCGTCGAAGAGTTCGCCGATGCCGTCGGCGCCCATCACGCGCAGCGTCATCCACAGCTTGAGGGCGTCGAAGCGGCGGGTGGTCTGGAGGGACTTGTCGACCTGGTTGGGGATGCGTTCGCGCACCATGCGGCGTGGGTTGAGGTACTCCGCGTGGTAGGTGGCGTGGCGCAGGGTGGCCGCGTCCCGGACCAGCAGGGCGGAGGAACTGACCGGCTGGAAGAAGGACTTGTGGTAGTCGACGGTGACGGAGTCGGCACGTTCGATGCCGGTCAGCCGGTCCCGGTACTTCAGGGAGGCGAGCAGTCCGCAGCCGTAGGCGGCGTCCACGTGCATCCACGTCCCGTACTGGGCGCAGAGCGCGGCGACCTCCGGCAGCGGGTCGATGGAGCCGAAGTCGGTGGTGCCGGCGGTGGCGACGACGGCCATGGGGACGAGACCGTCGGCGACGCAGCGCTCCAGCTCGCGGGCGAGGGCGACGGTCTGGAGGCGCTTGTCGTGGTCGACGGGGATCGCGACGACGGCGTCGGGGCCGAGGCCGAGCAGTTTCGCCGACTTCTGCACGCTGAAGTGGCTGACCTCGGAGGCGAAGATGCGCAGTTTCGCGAGCTCGGGTCCTCCTTCCCACCCGTCCCGCCCCGGCTTGGCCTCCTCGCGGGCCAGCAGCAGCGCCTGGAGGTTGGACTGCGTGCCGCCGGAGGTGAACACCCCGTCGGCGGCGGGACCGAGACCGACGCGGGCGGTCGTCCAGTCGATCAGTTTCCGCTCGATGAGCGTGCCGCCGGCCGACTGGTCCCAGGTGTCGAGGGAGGAGTTGACGGCGGTCAGGACCGCCTCGGCGAGCACGGCGGGGATGACGACCGGGCAGTTGAGGTGGGCGAGGTAGCGGGGGTGGTGGAAGTAGACGGCGTCGCGGAGGTAGACGTCCTCCAGCTCGTCGAGGACCGCGGCCGTGTCGTGCAGCGGCCGGTCGAGGTCGATCCCGTCGATGCGGGGGGCGAGGGCGTCGACCGTGATGCCGGTGAACGGCCGGTCGGTGGCGGCGAGTTTGGCGGCCACCCGCTCGACTCCTTGGGTCACGGAGTGGCGGTACTGCTCCGCGGTGGTGTCGTTGAGCAGGTGCGAGCGCATGTGGGGGTCCTCCGGTGGGGACGGTCCGAGAGGGACGGGAGAGGGCGGGGCCCGGACTTCGACTTAGGTTAGCCTAACCTAATTAGTGCCGATCAAACGCATGCCTGTGCGTGACGGCCGTCACTCCCGCCTCAACTGCTCGTCACGGACGGTGAGTCGAGGCGTGACGGACGGGTCGTCAGCCCTGTGCGCGGAGCTGTTCCTCCGTCAGTCCCTGCCGCCAGTAGCCGACGAAGGTGACGCGGCGCCGGTCGACGCCGCGCTCGCCCACGAAGTGACGGCGCAGTTCCTTGACGCGGCCGGACTCGCCGGCGATCCAGACGTAGGGGTGCCGGGCGGACGGCAGCCGGGCCGCGCGGAGCGCGGTGAGGGCGAGGCCGGCCGGGTCCCCGGCCTCCTCCCGGACCAGCCAGGTGATCTCTGCGTCCGCCGCGGTCCTCAGCTCCTGCACGTCCGCGGCGTGCGGCACCTCCAGCCACACGCGGGCGCGGGTGCCGGCCGGCAGGGACTCGAGGACGGCCGAGGCGGCCGGGAGGGCGGTCTCGTCGCCCCAGACGACCACCAGGTCGGTGTCCTCGGGCGCCCGGAAACGGATGGCCCGGTTGTCGGCGACCGCCGGGCCCAGCAGCAGGACCCGGTCGCCGGCGGCGGCACGGGCGGCCCAGCGGGAGGAGGGACCCGTCCGGTCCGCGGCGCCCGGCGCGTCCGGCGCGCCGGGCCCTCCGGGTCCGACGCCGTGCAGGACGAAGTCGATGTCGATCTCGACGGTGTTGCCCAGGGCGTCCCGGCGCAGGTCCCGCAGCGTGTAGGAGCGCATCACCGCCCGCACGTCGTCCGGGAGTTCACGCCATCCCTGCCACCATCCGTCGCCCAGCTCGACCGGCACCGCGGGCTCCGTCTGGCCGGGGTGCGGCAGGAACAGCGACAGCGACTGGTCGCGTCCGTCGGAACGGAAGCCGGCGAGGTCGGGCCCGGCGAAGGTGACCCGGGTCAGAGACGGGCCGAGCCGCCTCGTCCGTACGACCTGGAGGGAGAAGAAACGGAACGGGGCGGCTACGGCAGTCGTCACGGATGGCTCCTGCGAGTCGGAGTGGACGGGGTCAGCTGACCTTCTTCGCGTTCTCGATGGCCTCGGCGAGGTTGTCGAGCAGCGGCGTGCACTTGTCGTAGGACAGGATCGGCTCGGGGGAACGGGCGATGACCTGGCCGGCCTTGACCGCGGGGAGCTGCTTCCAGGTGCCCTCGGTGATGTCGGCGGGCTGGATGGTCGAGGAACGGTCGTCCATGATGATGACGTCGGCCGGGTACTTGTCGACGTTCTCCCAGCTCAGGCTCTCGAACCAGCCGCCGGTCGCCTTCTTGGCCTCCTCGGAGGGTTCGACGAAGTTCACGCCGAGGGCCTTGAAGTACTCGAGGTCGACGGACAGGTTGGTGCCGGAGACGTAGAACAGCTCCGGGCTCGCGGAGCCGGCCAGCACCTTGATCTCGGGCCTGGCCTTGGCGGCGGCACGCAGCCGGGCCGCCGCCTTGTCGAAGGCGGCCTTGGCGTCGGTGACCTTCTTGGCCTTCATGTCGGCGCCGAGCGACTCGGCCAGCTCCCACATGCGCTGGAGCGGCTGGGTGAGCTGGCGGTCGAAGACGGAGACCGCGACGCTGGGCGCCAGCTTGGCGATCTTGTCCTTGGAGTCCTCGGGGACGGACCACAGGGTGCCCGCGGTGTCGAACGTCGTGGTGGCGAGCAGCTCGGGCTGCAGGCCCACGTACTTCTCGACGTCGAGCTTGCCCCACTCGTTGCCGAGGACGGTGACCTTGCTGACGTCCATGTCGCCGGCCTGGACGTCGGGCTTGCCGTCCTTGGTCGTGGTGGGGCCGAAGACGCCCTTGACCTGGACGCCGTAGTCCCACAGCGCGGCGGCGACGCCGGTGAAGGCGACGATGTTCACCGGCACCTTGTCCAGCTTCACGGTGGTGCCGCGGTCGTCCTTGAACGTCCACGGGCCGGACTTCGCGGCACCCGTCCGCCCGTCCGAGCCGCCGCTCTTCGCGTCGTCGTCCCCACAGGCCGCGAGCACGGCACCGAGGCCGAGGGCGCCGCCGGCGGCGAGGATTCCGCGACGGGTCGGGTGGGCAGCTCTGGCGTTGGACATGGTGTGGGCCGCTTTCGAACGGGGCGGAACGTCCGCCGGACAGATCGGGGATAGGTTAGCCTAACCTCAGATCTTGTCCAGTGTCCGGGTGCACACCGCCCCGTCCGGCCGGCCCGTCGCTCAGCTCACCAGGCCCAGCTCCCGGGCGATCAGCATCCGCTGGACCTCGCTCGTGCCCTCGCCGATCTCCAGGATCTTGGCGTCGCGCCACATCCGCGCCACCGGGTACTCGTTCATGAAGCCGTAGCCGCCGTGGATCTGGGTGGCGTCCCGGGCGTTGTCCACCGCGACCGTCGACGAGTACAGCTTCGCCAGCGCCGCCTCCTTCTTGAAGGGCTCGCCCGACACCAGCCGGGAGGCCGCGTCCCGCCACGCGAGGCGGGCGGTGTGGGCCTTCATCTCCATGTCGGCGATCTTGAACTGGATCGACTGGTTGGCACCGATCGGCTTGCCGAAGGCGTGACGTTCCTTCGCGTAGGCGACGGACTCGTCCACGCAGCCCTGCGCGAGACCCGTGCCCAGCGCGGCGATGGCGATCCGGCCCTCGTCCAGGATGCGCAGGAACTGGGCGTAGCCACGGCCCTGTTCGCCCAGCAGGTTCTCCGCCGGGACCCGGACGTCCGCGAAGGACAGCTCACGCGTGTCCGAGGCGTTCCAGCCGACCTTGGAGTACGGCGCGGCCACCGTGAAGCCCGGCGTGCCGGACGGGACGATGATCGCCGAGATGAGCGGGCGGCCGTCCGGCTTGCGGCCCGTGACCGCCGTGACGGTCACCAGCCCCGTGATGTCGGTGCCCGAGTTGGTGATGAAGCACTTGGTGCCGTTGATCACCCACTCGTTCGTGTCGGCGTCCAGACGGGCCGTCGTCCGGGTCGCGCCCGCGTCCGAGCCGCCGTCGGGCTCGGTCAGGCCGAAGGCGCCCAGGATCTCGCCCGAGCACAGCCGGGGGAGCCAGGTCCGCTTCTGCTCCTCGGTGCCGAACAGGTGGATCGGCATCGCGCCCAGGGAGACACCCGCCTCCAGCGTGATGGCCACCGACGAGTCGACCCGGGCCAGCTCCTCCAGGGCGATGCCGAGCGCCAGGTAGTCACCGCCCATGCCGCCGTACTCCTCCGGGAACGGCAGGCCGAACAGGCCCATGCGGCCCATCTCGCGGACGATCTCGTACGGGAACTCGTGCCGCTCGTAGAAGTCGCCGATCTTGGGCGCCACGACGTCGTGGGCGAACTCCTCCACCGTCCGGCGCAGTTCCTCGAGTTCGGGGGAGAGCTTGTGGTCCATGGCTGTCACGACTCCTGGTGGGAGAGGGCACGAACGGTGCGGGACGGGCTGGGCCGTCCCAGGTGGGCGGCCATCCAGACGCTTGTGGCGACGAGACGGCCGAGGTCGACCCCGGTGTCGATGCCGAGGCCGCGCAGCATCCACACGAGGTCTTCGGTGGCGAGGTTGCCGGTGGCGGACTTCGCGTACGGGCAGCCGCCGAGGCCGCCCGCGGAGGCGTCGACCGTGGTGACGCCCCGCTGGAGCGCGGCCAGCGTGTTGGCCAGGGCCTGGCCGTAGGTGTCGTGGAAGTGGACGCCCAGCGCGGACACCGGGACGCCCGCCTCGGTCAGCGCGGTGAGCAGGGCCGTCACGTGGCCCGGGGTCGCCACGCCGATGGTGTCGCCGAGACTCAGCTCGTCGCAGCCCATGTCCAGCAGGGCCCGGCAGACCCGCACCACCTGGGGGACCGGGACCGGGCCCTCCCACGGGTCGCCGAAGCACATCGACAGGTATCCCCGTACGCGGACGTCGTCGCCCTGTGCCTTCGCCCGGGTCACCACCGGCTCGAACATGGCCAGCGCCTCGTCCACCGTGCGGTTGAGGTTCGCCTTGGCGAAGGACTCGGTGGCGCTGGCGAAGACCGCGACGCGGCGCGCGCCGAGCGCGAGGGCCCGGTCCAGGCCGCGCTCGTTGGGCACCAGCACCGGCAGCGACACCGGCAGGTCGGAGATCCGCGGGTACAGGTCCTCGGCGTCCGCCAGCTGGGGGACCCACTTGGGGTGGACGAAGCTCGTCGCCTCGACGGTGGTCAGGCCCGTGCCGGCCAGGCGGCGGATGAACTCCGCCTTGACGGCCGTGGGCACGGTCGCCTTCTCGTTCTGCAGTCCGTCGCGCGCGCCCACCTCGTGGATGCGGACGCGGGCGGGCAGGCCCTCGGCCGGTACGGCCATGGGCAGGCCCAGCTCCGGGGTGCTCATGCCGTCTCCTTCCCCTCGTCGGTGGGCGCGATGACCGCCAGCACCTGGTCCATGGCGACCGTCGTGCCGGGGGACACGTCCAGCTCGGTGACGGTGCCGGCGTGCGGGGCGGAGATGACGTGCTCCATCTTCATCGCCTCCACCACCAGCAGGCTCTGTCCGGCCGCGACCTCGTCGCCGACGGCGACCTTCACCACCGTCACCGTGCCCGGCATGGGCGCGGTGAGCGAGTCGGCGCCCGCGTGGGCGGCACGGGTCAGCGAGGCGGCGACCGGGTCGTGGTCGCGCACCTGCCAGGCGTCGCCGTCACGGCCCAGCCAGGTGCCGTCCGGCAGCGCGGCGAAGGTGTGGGTGACGCCGTCGAGCCGGAACGCGTACCGGTGCGCATCGCCCGACCGGGTGACCGGGGACGCGGGCAGGGGGTGCTCCGCGCCGTCCGGCAGCAGCTCGGTCCCGCCGTCCGGTGTGCTGCGCACCCGCACGGTGACCGGGTCCCGGCCCGGCACCCGCAGGTGGTGCGCGGTCCAGGCCCGCTCCCCGCCCAGGCGCCAGCCGTCCCCGGCGCCGAACGGGTCCGACCAGCCGGTGGTGTCCGCGGCCGGCCTCAGCGCCGCCTGGCGCAGCAGCGCCGCCGCCGCGTAGACCTCCGTCGGCACCTCGTCCGGGACGAGCGTGTCCACGTCCCGCTCCACCAGCCCGGTGTCCAGCTCACCCGCCACCACCGCCGGGTGCGCGAGGAGCCGGCGCAGGAACCCGGCGTTGGTCTGCACGCCGAGCGTCACCGTGTCCGCGAGGGCCGCCCGCAGCCTGCGCAGCGCGGTGGCGCGGTCGGGGCCGTAGGCGATCACCTTGGACAGCATCGGGTCGTAGAGGCTGCCGACCTCGGTGCCCTCGCTGAGCCCGGAGTCGGTGCGGATGCCGTCGCCCTGCGGTTCGTGGAGCCGCAGCACCGTGCCGCCGGAGGGGAGGAAGCCGCGCGAGGGGTCTTCCGCGCACAGCCGGGCCTCGATCGCGTGCCCGGTCAGCCGGACGTCCTCCTGCGCGAGCCCGAGCCGCTCGCCGGCCGCCACCCGCAGCTGCCACTCCACCAGGTCCAGGCCCGTGACCAGCTCGGTCACCGGGTGCTCCACCTGGAGGCGGGTGTTCATCTCCATGAAGTAGTACTGGGAGGGGTCGCCGCCGGGGACGATGAACTCCACCGTGCCCGCACCCCGGTAGCCGCAGGAGCGGGCCGCCTGCACGGCGGCCTCGCCCATCGCGGCCCGCGTGGCCTCGTCGAGGAGGACGCTCGGCGCCTCCTCGATGATCTTCTGGTGCCGGCGCTGGAGCGAGCACTCGCGTTCGCCCAGGTGCACGACGTTCCCGTGGCCGTCGGCGAGGACCTGGATCTCGATGTGCCGGGGCCGGTCGATCCACCGCTCCACCAGCAGCGTGTCGTCGCCGAAGGAGGCGCGGGCCTCCCGGCGGGCGGCGGCGATCTCGTCGGCGAGCACGGCGGCGTCCCGCACCAGCCGCATGCCCTTGCCGCCACCGCCCGCCGACGGCTTCAGCAGCACCGGCATGCCGATCTCGCGGGCGGCGTCGGCGAGCTGCGTGTCCGTCAGGCCGCTGCCGCTGGAGCCGGGCACCACCGGCACGCCGGCCGCCTTCACCGTCTCCTTGGCCCGGATCTTGTCGCCCATCAGGGCGATGGCGTCGGCGGACGGCCCGATGAAGACCAGCCCCGCCTCCTCGCAGGCCCGCGCGAAGCCGGCGTTCTCGGCGAGGAAGCCGTATCCGGGGTGCACGGCCTGCGCGCCCGTGCGGGCCGCCGCGTCCAGCAGCCGCTCCACGGACAGATAGCTCTCCGCCGCCGGTGGCGGGCCGATCCGCACCGCGGTGTCGGCCTCCCGGACGTGCCGGGCGTCCGCGTCGGCGTCGGAGAAGACCGCCACCGAGCGCACGCCCAGCGAGCGCAGTGTCCGGACGACACGGACGGCGATCTCACCCCGGTTGGCGACGAGCACGGTGTCGAACATGCGTGAAGCCTCGTGTGTGTTTCCCATGGGTCCCCTCCTCACATCCGGAAGACGCCGAACTGGGGGTCGCCCAGTGGCGCGTTGGCGCACGCGGTCAGGGCCAGCCCCAGCACCTGCCGGGTGTCGGCGGGCTCGATGACCCCGTCGTCCCACAGGCGGGCGGTCGCGTAGTAGGCGTTCCCCTGATGCTCGTACTGTGCGCGGATCGGCGCCTTGAACGCCTCTTCCTCCTCCGCGGGCCAGTCCTCCCCGCGGCCCTCCAGCTGGTCCCGCTTGACCGTGGCCAGCACCGAGGCGGCCTGCTCGCCGCCCATCACGGAGATCTTGGCGTTGGGCCACATCCACAGGAAGCGCGGCGAGTACGCCCGGCCGCACATCGAGTAGTTCCCCGCGCCGTACGACCCGCCGACCACGACCGTCAGCTTCGGCACGCGCGTGCAGGCCACCGCCGTCACCATCTTGGCGCCGTGCTTGGCGATGCCGCCCGCCTCGTAGTCCCTGCCGACCATGAAGCCGGAGATGTTCTGCAGGAAGACCAGCGGGATGCCGCGCTGGTCGCACAGCTCGATGAAGTGGGCGCCCTTCTGGGCCGACTCGGAGAAGAGGATGCCGTTGTTGGCGACGATCCCCACCGGGTGGCCGTGGATGCGGGCGAAGCCGGTCACGAGGGTCTGCCCGAACTCGGACTTGAACTCGGCGAACCGGGAGCCGTCCACCACCCGCGCGATGACCTCGCGGACGTCGTAGGGCGTGCGGGAGTCGACCGGCACCGCGCCGTACAGCCCCTGGGGGTCGGCCTTCGGCTCTACGGCGGGGCGCACCTCCCAGGGCAGCGCCCGGCGCGCGGGGAGGGTGGAGACGATGTTCCGGACGATGCGCAGCGCGTGCGCGTCGTCCTCGGCGAGGTGGTCGGTCACGCCGGACACGCGCGAGTGGACCTCGCCGCCGCCCAGCTCCTCCGCCGTGACCACCTCACCGGTGGCCGCCTTCACCAGCGGCGGGCCGCCCAGGAAGATCGTCCCCTGCTCGCGGACGATCACCGCCTCGTCGCTCATCGCCGGGACGTACGCGCCGCCGGCCGTGCAGGACCCGAGCACGGCGGCGATCTGGGGGATGCCGGCCCCCGACATCCGGGCCTGGTTGTAGAAGATCCGCCCGAAGTGCTCGCGGTCCGGGAAGACCTCGTCCTGCATCGGCAGGAACGCGCCGCCCGAGTCGACGAGGTAGAGGCACGGCAGCCGGTTCTCCAGCGCCACCTCCTGCGCCCTCAGGTGCTTCTTCACGGTCATCGGGTAGTACGTGCCGCCCTTGACCGTGGCGTCGTTGGCGACGATCACGCACTCCCGGCCGCTGACCCGGCCGATGCCGGCGATGACGCCGGCCGCCGGGGCCTGTCCGTCGTACAGTCCGTCGGCCGCGAGCGGCGCCAGCTCCAGGAACGGCGAGCCCGCGTCCAGCAGTGTGTCCACGCGGTCGCGCGGCAGCAGCTTGCCGCGCGCGGTGTGCCGGGCCCTGGCCCGCTCCCCGCCGCCGAGCCGGGCCGCGGCCAGCTTGGCGCGCAGCTCCTCCACGAGGACGCGGTGCGCCTCCTCGTTGGCCCGAAAGGCCTCCGACGCGGGATCGGCCGCGCTCGTCAGCTCCGGTGCCTCGTGCATCCTGCGGTCCCCTCACCCAGTGGTCGACCAGTTAATGAGCGTTAACGCATTTCCTTCAGGTTAACGACCGCTAACCTCCCTGTCTAGAATCGATCCCATGGCCACCAGAACCGACGCCCCCACCCGCCGCGAGCAGATCCTCAAGGAGGCCGCCCGGCTCTTCGCCGAGCGCGGCTTCCACGGTGTCGGCGTCGACGAGATAGGTGCCGCGGTCGGGATCAGCGGCCCCGGTCTCTACCGTCACTTCCCCGGCAAGGACGCGATGCTCGCCGAGCTGCTGGTCGGGATCAGCGGGCAGCTGCTGACCGGGGCGAAGCGGCGGCTGGCGGAGGCCGAGGGGGTGGCGGGGTCCGGCGGCGCGGGTCCCGAGGCGGTCCTCGACTCGCTCATCGAGGGGCACATCGACTTCGCGCTCGACGACCGCCCGCTCATCACCCTGCACGACCGCGAGCTGGACCGCCTCCGGGACGCCGACCGCAAGATGGTGCGCCAGTTGCAGCGGCAGTACGTGGAGCTGTGGGTCGGGGTGGTGCGGGAGGTGTATCCGGGCGTGGCGGAACCGAGCGCCCGCTCGGCCGTCCACTCGGTCTTCGGTCTCCTCAACTCCACCCCGCACCTGGGCCGCCCCGGCTCCCTCCCGGGCCGCGCGGTGACGGCGTCGCTGCTGCACCGGATGGCGCGGGGGGCGTTCGCGGCGGTGGGGGAGGCGTGAGGGTGAGCCGCCTCCGGTCCCCGGAGTGACGAGGGTTACCCGCCCCCCGCTCTGGACGCCTCTCCCTACCCGCCGGTACGGTGAAGTCTGAGCAAGCGCTTAGACACGTACCCTGGAGGTGGCGCCGTGCGCCGTACGGTGTTCAACGAGGACCACGAGGCGTTCCGGGAGACCCTCCGCGCCTTCATCGAGGCCGAGGTCGTCCCCGTCTACGACGAGTGGTTCGCCGCGGGCCAGGCGCCGCGCGAGTTCTACTACAAGCTCGGTGAGCTGGGCATCTTCGGCATCAACGTGCCCGAGGAGTTCGGCGGCGCCGGCATGGACAGCCACAAGTTCGAGGCCGTCCTCTACGAGGAGACCGCCCGCGCGGGCGTCCAGTTCGGCGGCTCCGGCGTGCACGTGCTGCTCGCCCTGCCCTACATCAACATGCTGGCCACGGACGAGCAGAAGAAGCGCTACCTGCCGAAGTTCGTCACCGGCGAGGAGATGTGGGCCATCGCGATGACGGAGCCGGGCACCGGCTCCGACCTCGCCGGCATGAAGTCCACCGCCAGGCTCTCCGAGGACGGCACCCACTACGTCCTCAACGGCGCCAAGACCTTCATCACCGGCGGCGTCCACGCCGACCGGGTCATCGTCTGCGCCCGCACCGCCGCCCCCACGGCCGAGGACCGCCGCCACGGCATCTCCCTGTTCGCCGTGGACACCAAGTCCGAGGGCTACTCGGTGGGCCGCAAGCTGGACAAGCTGGGCCTGCGCACCTCCGACACCGCCGAGCTCGCCTTCGTCGACGTCAAGGTCCCCGTCGAGGACCTGCTCGGCGAGGAGAACAAGGGCTTTTACTACCTCGGCCACAACCTGGCCTCCGAGCGCTGGGGCATCGCCTTCGGCGCCTACGCCCAGGCCAAGGCCGCCGTCCGGTTCGCCAAGCAGTACGTCCAGGACCGCACCGTCTTCGGCAAGCCGGTCGCCCACTTCCAGAACACCAAGTTCGAGCTGGCCGCCTGCCAGGCCGAGGTGGACGCCGCCGAGGCGGTCGTCGACCGTGCCACCGAGGCCCTGGACGCGGGCGAGCTGACCCCCGCCGAGGCCGCCTCCGCCAAGCTGTTCTGCACCGAGGTCGCGCACCGCGTCATCGACCGCTGCCTCCAGCTGCACGGCGGCTACGGCTACATGAACGAGTACCCGATCGCCCGCCTGTACGCGGACAACCGCGTCAACCGCATCTACGGCGGCACCAGCGAGATCATGAAGTCGATCATCGCGAAGAACATGGGCCTGTAGACCGCAGAGTCTCACGGACATGAGCGACGCACTCCAGTCCCTCCTCGATCTGCTCGACCTCGAGCGGATCGAGGAGGACATCTACCGCGGCCACTCCCGCTCCGCCGTCGTCCCCCGGGTCTTCGGCGGGCAGGTGGCCGCCCAGGCCCTGGTGGCGGCGGGGCGCACCGTCCCCGAGGACCGGTTCGCGCACTCCCTGCACGCGTACTTCCTGCGCCCCGGCGACCCCGGCGCGCCCATCGTCTACAACGTCGACCGCCTGCGCGACGGCCGCTCCTTCACCACCCGCCGGGTGGTGGCCGTCCAGCACGGCAAGCCGATCTTCGGCCTGTCGGCGTCCTTCCAGACGTACGAGGAGGGCCTGGAGCACCAGGCGCCGATGCCGCCCGCCCCGGACCCGGAGACCCTTCCCACGGGCGAGGAACGGCTGCGGAGCTACCCGCACCTGCCCGCCGACACCGTGGAACGGTTCCTGGAGGCCCGCGCGGCCGTCGACCTGCGGTACGTCGACGACCCGCCGTTCGGCGACTTCGGCACCCCGCGCGAGCCGCACTCCCAGGTGTGGTTCCGCACCAACGGCAAACTCGTGGACGACCCCCTGCTGCACGTCGTCCTCGCCACGTACGTCTCCGACATGACCCTCCTCGACTCGGTGCTGCTCGCGCACGGCCGGGGCGGCTGGGCCGTCGGGGACGTCGTCGGGGCCTCGCTGGACCACGCCATGTGGTTCCACCGGCCGTTCCGCGCCGACGAGTGGCTGCTGTACGACCAGCAGTCGCCGTCCGCGTCCGGCGGCCGGGGACTCGGCCAGGCCCGCATCTACACGCAGGACGGGCGGCTCGCCCTCTCGGTCATCCAGGAGGGCCTGGTCCGCGTCCCGCGGGAGCGCTGAGCGGCACACCGCACGGACGGGCGGCGGGCACCTCCACGGTGCCCGCCGCCTTCGTCATGCCGTGGCCGGGACCCGCGTCACCGGCCGAGCCCGGCCTCCGCCAGCAGGTACGCCGTCATCGGGTCGTAGTGGCGCGGGCTGACCACGTGGTCGTCCAGCGGCACGGTGACCTGCACGGTCCCCTCGGACTCGGCGAGGAACAGCGCCGGGTCGTTGCAGTCGGCGTAGCCCACGGAGTCGACACCGTGCTGACCGGCGTAACCGGCCCAGCCGTGGTCGGCGACGACCAGGTCGGGCAGCGGGCGGCCGGCGCGCTCCAGTCCCGTCAGGATGGCCTTCATCGGCTCCCCGGAGTGCGTGTGCCACAGCGAGGCGCCGTGCTCCAGGACGGCCACGTCCGCGAACTGCTGGACGTAACCCTCCTCGGTCGTCAGCCCCTCCGGGATCACGACGATCTCGCAGCCGGCGGTGCGCAGCGCGGCGGCGGTCGCGCGGTGCACGTCGAGCAGTCCGCCCGGGTGGCCGGTGGCGAACAGCACCCGCTGCCCGCCGTCGGCGGCCTTGCGCAGCCGCCCGGCCATGCGCTCCAGCGCGGCCACGGTCAGCTCGGGGTCGATGGTGTCCTGGCCGTACCGGTACTCCGGGTCGTCGTTGACGCCGACCCGCTCCGCCATCACCGCGAGCACGTCCTGCTCGTCGGTCCAGCGGTCGCCCAGCTCCAGGCCGAGCCAGTAGTTGCGGTCGCCGTTCGCCAGCTTCCGGTAGTGGGAGAGGTTGTTCTCGCGGGGGGTTGCGACGTCGCCCGCGATACGCGTCCTGACGAGGTGTTCGGCGAGTTCGGCGCGGCTGGGTGTCCCGGGTATCGGCATGGCTCCATTGTGTAGCAGCCCCCGGTGCGCGTCTGCGGAGTATCGCCCGCTGGGACGCGGCTCACCTGCTCGAGCAGATGAGTACAGGCGGACCGGGACCTCGAGAGCCGGCCGGAATCGGTGCAGCAGACACCGATCGGGCCGCCGGGGTTCAGCGCCTGTCACGCGATGACGTTCGGTATCGGCGCTTTCGTCCTCGGTCGGCGACGTCCCCAACCACCGCCCTCGCATCTGCGTCGCTCCTGGCCCGTGCCGTGACGGGCTTCCTGGCGGTCCCCTCGGGTGATGTCCCACCCATGGCGAGTACGGCAACGACCTCACGTTCCTCCCGGCCGCCGTACTGCTGACGGTTCATGCCGAACGACGCGCCTGCGCCCCACCCATCTCCTCGACGACAAGGTCGAACGCATGAGGATCGATCTCACGCAACACCCTCAGTCCGGTTGTCCAGGCCGGACCGGCCAGGACCTCGGCCATCAGCCCACGGGCACGATCCTGATCCACCGCCCCGGCCAGAGTGATCAGGATCTGCGCCGTACGATCCGGCTGCTCGACCGCCTCGGCCATGCCGGCGATCCGGTCCACCAACGCCGCCGCGGCATCCTGGCCACGACTACCGGCGATCGCCACCGCCAGCTCGGCAAAGGCGGGAAGCTGCTCATCCGGGTTCGTCACGCGGCCAAGCCGCTGCTCGGCCAGCGCGATGGCATCCGTCGCAACGTGCTGACGACCACGCCGGGACCTGGCCGGGGCGGTGGAGCCGGCGCGACCGCGGGGGGCGGACTTCGCCGTGACGGCCGGGACCCCACGGCTGCCGGAAGCAGGCTTCGCCGAAGAGGCAGACGTCCTTCGGCCACCGTCGGCAGGAGCCTCCCCCAGGACAGCGGAGGGGCCACGGCTGCCAGGGACGGATCTGGCACGGACAGCGGAGGACCCGCGGTTGCCAGGGGCGGACTCGGCCGCAACGGCGGGTTTCTCCTGATCACCTTCTGCCGCTGCCTTGACCAGGACGGCGAGGGCGCGGGCCAGGTGGTCGGCCGTCGGGACGTGCCGGCGGGCGACCGACAACGCATCGTCCAGTTCGCCGCTCTCCGCCAACGCCCGCACCAGCGCCACGTACGCCCGCGCCTTCTGGTCCGTCGCCTCGATGCCGGCGACCAGGCGCAAGGCCCGCGAGGTCTCGCCGCGCCGCACGTTCGCCACCGCCAGGTCGGCCAGCACCGCTGCCCGGTCCTGCCCGGCCGGTATGCGGTCGATCAGCCGCCTGGCCCGGCCCGGTCGATCGAGGTGCAGGTGAACCCGTACCAAGGACATGAGCAACCGGGTCTGCCGGGCGCCCGCCGGTACGCGGAGGGTCAACTCCTCCGCCTCGTCGGCCAGTTGTGCCGAGAGGTCGAATCTTCCCTGGTCGGCGGCCACCCTGGCGATGGCAAGCAACGCCTGCGCCTGCTGGTCCTTGGACTTGATGTTGCACAGCAGTCCTTTGGCCCGCTTCAACGACTCGCGAGCAGCAACGGCCTCGATCAGCTTCACCCAGACCTGGGCGCGCCTGTCGGCATGCGGGATCCTGCTCGCCACGGCCCTCGCCCGCTTCAACGCGCGAGCACCATCCACCCCTGTGGACGAGCGCTGGGCCGTACGCGTGCCCGTGCCCACAGGTGCGCCCTTACCGGCAGACGTGCCCGTACGCGAGGAGACCGTGTTCGCACCCGTGCCCGTGGGCACATTCGTGCGGGCCGACTGCTTCCGGGCGGAGGACGCGGACGGGTCCTTCGGACCCGCGGATCGCTTCTTCGGGGACGTGGCTCGGTCCTTCAGCTGCGTGGCGACGGCGGCGAGGGCCTGGGGTTGGGTGGTCCCGCCCAGCGAGAGGGCCAGGTGCTCGGCGCGGTCTGCCTCGCCCTGGGCGGCGAGGGCTTCGGCCACGGCCGTCAGCGCTCTTTCCCCCGCCTCGCCGGAGAGAGCGGAGCGGGCCAAGGACACGGCCTTGTCCGGGTCCTGCGCGGCGATCCGCCGAACCAGGTCGGTCACCACCCTGGCTCGGACGTCCGGCTGGGGGATCGCGCCGGCCAGGGTTTCGGCGAGCGACGGGTCCTCGACGGCCTCGGCGAGTGCCACCAGGGTTCGGGTGGACGCTGCCGGCTCGGCGGTACGGGCCCGTGTCTCCGCTTCCTGGGCCAGTGCGAGGGCCTGCGCGGTGTCGCCTCGGTCCAGCGCTGCCCCGCCCATCGCGACCAGGGCCTGTACGTGCCGGGTCCGGCCGTCGATCCCGCTTGCGACGTCCTCCGCTCGGGAATCGCCACACACCGCGTACGCTCGAGCCACGGCGACCATGGCTCGTTCCTCCTGACCCCGTCGTCCCGAGCTATGGGCAGCTTCGCCCTCCGCCGACTTGAGCTGTCGCGTCATGCCCGCCGTGACCTTGGCCCGCGCCGCCTCATCGCGCGACGCCTTGTCCTCGGCAGCCCAGCCAACGGGGTCGTCCACCGCGCCTCCTCGCATGCCGGACGCCGGGCTGATCGGTGCGCTGATGCCGGGCAGGAGGGCCTCGGCCTCTTCGGTGAGCTCGACTGCCCAGTCCACGTCACCGTTGACGGCGATGGCTTCCGCGACGATTGACAGGGCGCGGGCACGGAAGGCCAGGACGGGTACGGACGAGGCGAGGTCGATTGCCTTCGTGTGGTCGCCGTCGCGGGCGAGGGCGGCGGCCAAACTGGTGACCACCTGGCTTCGCTGGTACGGGCTGGGCAGGCTCGTGGCCAGGGCGTGGGCGCGCTGGAGGTCGCCGGTGCGGACGATGGCCTCGGCCAGCTTGGTGAGCGCCGTGCTCCGGTCGCCCGTGATCACCTCGGCCATCGCCTCCGCCTTGCTCAGGACGTCGCGTGCCAGGGCCGGGTCGCCGGTGGTGGTGGCGATGGCGCTGAGCGCCCGTACGCGATGGTCGGCGAGCGGAATGCGGTCGGCCAGGCGCTCCGCGCGTGCCGAATCGCCGCACAGCACCGCAGCCTCTACCAGGGCCGCCAGAATCGATGCCTGGCGTTGCGGGCCCGTCACCGCCCGAACGAGTTCCTCAGCCCGGTCCATCAACCGCGCGGCACGAGCCGGGTCCGCGCCGTTCACTCCTCCGGACCGGTCGGCCGAGCTGATCGGGTCCCGCCGGGTGAGGTCCCCCTCTGGCTGTCGTGTCGCGCCGACCGCTCTGGCGATGGCCGCCAAGGCCCACGCCTGCCGCTCCGGCTGCCCGACGGTCCCGGCAAGCGCCTCCGCCGCACCGAACAACCCACGGGCGGCCATGGCGTCCACCACACCGGCCAGCGCCCAGGATCGCCGGTCGGCCCGCGCGATGGTACGAGCGAGCCTCTCTCCCCGGTCCAGCTCACCCGAGTCCGCCAGGGCCTTGGCCACGGCCGTCAGGGCAGCGGCGCGGACGTCCGGGTCGGGGTGGGAGCGGGCCAGGGACTCGGCGCGGGTGGCACGGCCGAGCCGAACCCACAGGGCGAGCAGGTCGTCGGGCACCGTCGGGGCGGTGTTGCCGACCAGGTCGCGGGCGACGGCCAGCCGGGCGAGGGCGGGCAGGTCGGCACGGTCGCGGGCGACCCGCTGGGCGGCGGCGATCTCGCGGAGTACGGTCGCGTGTCCGCCGGGGAGGCGGGTCATGCGGTCGCGGCGGGCCGGGTCGAGGGCATGCTCCACCAGCAGGCCGCCGGTCAGCAGTGCCCCGTACGAGGTGAGCAGGTAGCGGGGCGTGTCCTCCGGCCATCCCTGCGAACGGTACGAGGCGGCCCAGTCGTGGATGCGGTCGCGGTAGGGGTCGAGGGGGCGAAGTGCGGCCTCGGCCGTCCTGAGCAGGGTCTCGTGCGCGTACCCGTAACTGTCGAAGGTGTCGTCGCCGCCAGCACCCCGGCCACTGCTGACAAGCCCGGCACCGCCGAACGCCTCGCCGCTGATCCGCGTGAACAGGCGGCTGTCGAGCAACGACGCCACCTCTGACGCCGGCATGCCCGTCAGTGCAGCGAGGTCGCGGGCGGTGAGGTCGCCGCCGGCGGCGGCGAGGAGGCCGAGCAGGTCGGCGTTGTGGTGGCCGCGCAGCCACAGCTCCAGCTCGATGCCGGCCTGGAGCTCCAGGCGGGCGGCGTACGGGGTGCGGGTGAGTGTCCTGACGAGGCCGCGGCGCAACGGGTGGTCGGCGGTGAGGCGCGGGTCGAAGTCGGGGCGTGGGCGGCTGGAGACGAGGACGCCGACGTCGGCGGGCGGGTTGAGGGGCAGTGAGCAGGCGACGCCGGGGTCCTCGTCGAGCCCGTCCACGACGAGGACGAGGCGTTCCCCGTCGTTGCGGCAGCGTTCGGCGGCCTTCTCCAGGTGGCTGTAGAGGTCGTTCGAAGTGCAGGGTTCGTCGGCGATGGCGGCGAGTTGCTCGCCCACTACCTGGTCGAAGGGATCCTGGCGGCCCCGGTGGTGTGCGGCGAAGTACGCGGCGACCCGGACGCCGGGCGGCGGGTCGAGCACGAAGGCGGACATCAGCGCGGTCTTGCCCGACCAAGGGTCGCCCTGCCACAGCAGGTACGGTTCGTCGCTCTCGCAGAAGGCGCGCAGCTCGGCGAGTTCACGGTCGCGGTCGCGGAGCCCGCCGGCCGGGGCCATGCTGCGGACCCGGGCCGCGTAGCCGCCGAGGTCGCGGCCGGATGGCGGGTTGACGCTCACGGGCCGGCCGTAGCCGATCTGTTCGCGCTGCTCGGGGGTCAGGTCCCAGTCGGCGGGCACCGCGGTCAGGTGGCCTGGTCCTTCGGACGGGTAGGACAGGTCGACGACGCCGACGAGCCGCTCGCGCACGAACACGGCGGCGCCCGACATGCCCTCCCAGGGCGTGGGTTCCTGCCGCAGCTCCGGCGGCGGGTCGTCGACGGTGACGTCCAGAGTTCCGGTGTAGAGGTTCGACAGGAGGTTGATGCCGCCGACGACGTGGCGGCTGTCCCGCCGGGAGTTCCTGAACTTGAACAGAGGGAAGCCGACCGCCTCGCAGGGCGTCCGGCCGCCGCGCCGCTCCACCAGCCCGTACGGGGTCGGCTCGACCTCGTCGTCGAGGTCGACGCGAAGCGCCGCGACCCGGCCGGTCTGCCAGAGCAGCCGGGCAGGCACCTTGCGCTCCGGGTCGTGGGGGAAACGCACATGGATGGTGTGGTGCCCCTCGATGACATGCCCGGCCGTGAGCACGACGTCCGTGGTGACCCGGTAGCCGGACCCGCGCATGCGTCCCCCGACGACCAGGTCGACGAGGACCTGTGCGATGCGCTCCCGTCTCAGTCTTCGTCCTCCCGTGCCATGCCGCCGATCTCGAAGGGGCGGCCACCGCGGGTGGGTTGCAGGGTGAGCGTGACCCGGTGGGTCTTGGCCTCGATGGCCTTGCCGTCGGCACCGGCCTCCACCACCCAGAACTTGACCCTGCCAGTGGCCGATGCCTCCTCGGTGACCATGAGGGTGACCTCCAACTCGATGGGGCCCAGGCCGAACTGGATCTGCTCACCCTCGGCCGAGCGGCTCGCGCGGTCGAGTTCGCGGCGCAACTCCCGCACCACAGAAGACAGTTCGAGCACCGTTCCTCCAAGTCCCGCTGGTGTCCGTGGCATTATGCCCATAGTCCTGCGATTTAACAGTCGGCACGGGAGGACGCCCTGAGCGCGCGAATGAGCCGAGTGGTCATCACCGAACCGATCGAGTCCGCCGCGCCCGTCACGATCGAGCTGCCGGAAAGTCCCGCCGATCACATCGCCGCATTCCTGGAGGCGTGGGGTGCTCAGGGGCTGTCGGTGGCGGACAGACGTTCCTCGATGCGGCTCGAGGCGGGGTCGTTGCCGGACGCGCTCATCTACTACGTCGTGCTGTCGGAGTTCGTGAACCGGTGGGTGGACGTCACGGTCAACCGGGTGCCGGTGGACTTCGAGCGCGTGTACGAGGAGAGCGGCAAGTTGCCCGACGCGGGAAGGCCGGCCGAGGTGCCGCCATGGGCGCAGGTGGGCGGCGACGACCCGGGGCACATGCCGCACGCGGTGGTGGGGAGCGCCGAGGATCTCGTCCCGGAGACGGTGTCGATGATCCGGTATGCGTACCGGCTGCGGATGGTGCCGCCGCCCGCCCGTACGAAGGCGGCGTTCGTCACGTTCGCCCGGGTGGCGGGGATCCGGCGCGGACGGCAGCGGAGGCTCCCCTTCCTCTCCACCGGCCGGGAGCCCGAGCCGCTCAACAAGAAGGGCGACGACCAGGGCGTCGATCTGGAGCGTCTCCGGCTGCAGGTGATCCCGCACCGCAAGGACGGCCCGCCCCCGACCGACGACGTCGTGCCGCCGCGCCGGGATCGGCGGCAGTACCGGAAGCTGTCCGAGGCGAACGCCGAGCCCGCCACGTCGGTGCTGACGCGGCTGGGCTGCTCGCAGGACGAGGAGTCGGGCGAGTGGACCTGTCCCCGTGCCGCGCGTCGGCCCGGTCACCCGCAGAAGCCGTCCGTCCGGGTGGAGAAGAACCGGGCCCGCTGCCGCAGGTGCGACGCCGCCCCGCTGACGTCCACCGGGCTGGTCGCGGCCACTCTGGACGTGACGCCGGACGAGGCCGCGTCCCTGATCCTCGAACCCGGCCGCGCGGCCATCCGCCCGGATCCGGCGCATCGGCGGCCGGAGCTGGTCGCACCGCCCCGTCCGGGCACGCTGGTCACCGCGTATGTGTCGGCGGGCAGGCCGGACCGGTTCGACTGCGTGATCTACGACGCGGGCGTCGGCCATCCGCGCGAGGCGACCATCTGGCGGCCCGACACCGCGAACCTGCCGGCGGACGTCGCGCCGCTGCACCTGCGGCCGGGCGACGTCGTGACCGCCCTGGTCATGGCGGCCGAGGGACGGACGTACGAGCTGTCGATCGACGCTCCCGAGCTGGCGGCGCGCGCGATCGCCTCGCAAGTGCCGGAGATCGTCGAGGGCGCGGTGGAGGTGGTGGCGGTCGCACGCAAGCCGGGCAGCCGCGCCAAGGTGGTGGTGGCGCCGACGGTGCCGAACCTCAACACGGTCGGCGTGTGTCTCGGCAAGCGCGACAACCACTACCACCTGCAGGCCGCGCACCGCGTGCTGAACCGGCACAGGTGGGACCGGTCCGACCGGACCTGGGAGAGGCTGGAGATCATCGCCTTCGCGGCGGACCGGCGCACCTATCTGACGAACGCGATGCGCCCGGTCATCGTGTCCGACGTGCGGATCCGCGGCAGGCAGGCGGTGGTGGCCGTGTCGGGCCCGCAGTACCGCGGCGGTGTCGGCCGGGGTGGGCTCAACGCAGAGCTGGCCGGGCACCTGACCGACCTGATGGTGCGCGTGGTCGCCGAGGGGGCGGACCTGGACGCGGAGATCCCGCGACGACGGCCGTAGGGCTGTGCCGCGCCTCGCGGCGGCGAGGTCGGCGAGGGGCGTTCCGTCGCCTTACTGGGGTGGAGGCAGCCGCGTACAGTCATGGGACGCGCTCATGCATTCGCTGA
This sequence comes from Streptomyces sp. NPDC048185, assembly GCF_043202495.1. NCBI lineage: Bacteria > Bacillati > Actinomycetota > Actinomycetes > Kitasatosporales > Streptomycetaceae > Streptomyces > Streptomyces sp. NPDC048185. Next base: position 1,048,313 of record NZ_JBIDAN010000001.1, on the reverse strand, counting down.
GCGCGGGCTGCTTGATCAGCTCGGTGCGACAGCGGGCGGCCCGGGCGACGACCGCGCGGCCGCCGAGCGCGATGACGGCCACCAGCAGCCCCGCGCGGTGGTAGCCGGCGATGAGGTCTCTCCCCCCGGTCTCGCAGTCGAGGAGACGCATGTCGTCCAGGCCGAGTGCGGGCACGCCGAGCGACAGCGGGCGGGAGTCGTGCCGGTCGCCCACGACGTGGGCAGCGGGGCGACGGCTCCGGGTCGGGCTCGGCGCCGGTGCTATGGCGTCCGCAGAGCGAACCACAGCTCCATCCGGACGTCCGGGTCGTCCAGGTCCGTGTCCAGAAGGGCCGCGCACCGGGCGATCCGCTGCCGGACCGTGTTGCGGTGCACGTCCAGGGCGACCGCCGTACGGTCCCAGCTGCCGTGCAGGGAGAGCCAGGTGCGCAGTGTCTCCACCAGGGCCGGGGACCGCTCCAGCGGCGCGAGGAGCGCGCGGGCGTGGGCGTCCGCTTCCGCCGGGGGGACCAGGTCGGTCAGCGCCGTCTGGCGGTCGCCGTGGCGGAGCAGCGGGGCGCGGGTGGCGCGGGCGCGGGCCAGGGCGCGGGCGGCCTGGGTGTCGGCGGCCGGCCAGTCCCGCGGGGCCGCCGTCGCGCTGACGCCGAGCGTCCAGCCCGGCACCCGCTCCACCGCCCGCCCGTCGGGCACCAGCACCCGGACCCGCTCGCCCGCGACGTCCACCAGGGACGAGCCGAGGGCGGCGCCCAGCGCGGAGGCGGCCACCGGGTCCGGCGCCGTCCGCCCCTCCGGCCTGCCGTGCACCACCCGCCACCTGTCCCCGCCGAGCAGCGGCGCCACCTCCGCGGGCGCCGCGCCCAGCAGCAGCCGCACCAGCGCGGACGAGCGGGCCGCGCCCGTGCCGCTCTGGTGCTCGCCGGTGAGCAGGGAGAGCAGCACCGCGGCGACCGAGGCGATGGTGTGGTCCCCGGACTCCCGCTGCGGGGCCGCGACCCCGAGCACGAAACCCTCGCCGGTGCCCAGGGCGTAGGCCGCGAGACGGGTACCAGCGACCGTGTCGGTGGCGGTCGTGGAGGCCCGGCTGGTGACGAACCGGGCCAGCTTCGCCAGGGCCCCGCGCACCTCGTCCGCCGGCTCCCGCCCCGCCGCGGCGATCTCGGCGCCCTCCGGCCCGTACAGCACCGCCCGGCCGTCGAGCCGCGTGGCCAGCCGGCGCAGCACCGACGGCACCGGATCCGGCCGGGAGGCCGCGGCGGCCAGTTGCCGCTGGGCCTCGGACACCCGCCGCAGCTCGGCCAGCCGCGCCCGCGCCATCAGCTGCCACACGGCACGGGCCACGCCGGAGAACGTCGTCTGCGGCGGCACCTCCACCAGCGGCAGCCCGTACGCCTCGCAGGCCGCGACCAGCGTTGGGGGCACCGTGTCGTGCACCGGCGCGACCCCGAAGCCGAGGGCGGCGCCGCCCGCCGCCACGATCCGGGCGACGTACGCGTCGAAGTAGCCCTCCGTCCCCGCCCCGGAGGGGATGTGCACGCCCGCCGTCAGCAGCAGCTCGCCGCCCAGCAGGTACGGGTAGGGGTCGGCCATCTCGGAGGTGTGCGCCCAGTGGACCGCCACCTCCGCCGCCGGGGGCCCGGTGATCTGGCGCAGGGCGAGGTCCTCGCGGGACAGCAGCGCCGCGAGGGGCACGGCGGGCGTGGGGGGAGCGACCGTCTCCTGCACGATGGACATTCCCTCCACTCCGTCGACTCCGAATGGATGGAACGTACACTTCGCAGCTGCTTTTCGGCCACCTAGTGTCGATCCGGACCGGAATCCCCACCGGGATCGGACCGGCTGCCGCGGGTACGGGCGGATGTCCCCGCGAGGCGCCGACCGGACAGTCCGTCCGGGACAACCCCCATCGGCACGACACGCCACCGACGAGTGCGCGAAGGAGGCCCCTCATGGCCGTCGACTACACAGTGATCGTCGTCTATCTCGCCGGCATGCTCGCCATGGGCTGGTGGGGCATGCGCCGCGCCAAGTCCAAGAGCGACTTCCTCGTCGCCGGGCGCCGGCTGGGCCCCACGATGTACTCGGGCACCATGGCGGCGATCGTCCTCGGCGGCGCGTCCACCATCGGCGGCGTCGGCCTCGGCTATCAGTACGGCCTCTCCGGCGCCTGGATGGTCGTCACCATCGGCCTCGGCCTGCTCGCCCTGTCGCTGTTCTTCTCCGCCCGCATCGCGCGCCTGAAGGTCTACACGGTCTCCGAGATGCTGGACCTGCGCTACGGCGGCAAGGCCGGCGTCATCTCCGGTCTCGTCATGTGGGCGTACACGCTGATGCTGGCCGTCACCTCCACCATCGCCTACGCCACGATCTTCGACGTCCTCTTCGACGTGAACCGCACCCTCGCGATCATCCTGGGCGGCACGATCGTCGTCGCGTACTCCACCCTCGGCGGCATGTGGTCCATCACGCTCACCGACATGGTGCAGTTCGTGGTGAAGACCATCGGCGTGCTGCTCCTGCTGCTGCCCATCGCCGTCGTCAAGGCGGGCGGCTTCGCCGAGATGAAGGCCCAGCTGCCGACCTCGTACTTCGACCCGCTCGGCGTCGGCGGCGAGACGATCTTCACCTACGTCCTGATCTACACCTTCGGCATGCTCATCGGGCAGGACATCTGGCAGCGCGTCTTCACCGCGGGCAGCGACCGCACCGCCAAGTGGGGCGGCACCGTCGCCGGCACCTACTGCCTCGTCTACGCCGTCGCCGGCGCGGTCATCGGCACCGCCGCCAAGGTCCTCTACCCCAAGCTCGGCAGCCCCGACGACGCCTTCGCCACCATCGTCAAGGACGAACTGCCCGTCGGTGTGCGCGGCCTGGTGCTGGCCGCCGCCCTGGCCGCGGTGATGTCCACCTCCTCCGGCGCCCTCATCGCCTGCGCCACCGTCGCCAACAACGACATCTGGTCCCGGCTGCGCGGCGTGATGCGCAAGAACGGCGAGGAACACGACGAGGTCAAGGGCAACCGCGCCTTCATCCTCGTCATGGGCGTCGCCGTCATCGTCACCGCCATCGCCCTGAACGACGTCGTCGAGGCGCTCACCGTCGCCTACAACCTCCTCGTCGGCGGCCTCCTCGTGCCCATCCTCGGCGGCCTGCTGTGGAAGCGCGGCACCGCACAGGGCGCCCTCGCCGCCGTCGCGGTCGGCGGCCTCGCGGTGGTCGGCCTCATGGCCGGCTACGGCATCCTCGCCAACGAACCCGTCTACTACGGCCTGCTGGCCTCCCTGGCCGTCTACGTCGTCGTCTCCCTGGCGACCCGGCCCACCGACGCGGCCGTCCTGGCCGCCTGGCGCGACCGCCTCGCCGGCCGCACCCCCGAAGCCCCCGAATCCGCCCCCGGACCGGTACCGGCCCACCAGTAGAGTCGTACCGAGCGGTACAGAGCAGTAAATACGCGAAGAAGCGTAAGAAGGAAGGCAATTCATGAGCAGCAACGAGACGCCCCGCGGCCCCGTCGACTCCTCCCGCGTCCCGCGGTACGCCGGGCCCGCGACCTTCGCCCGGCTGCCCCGCCTGGACGAGGTCGGCACCGCCGACGTCGCCGTGGTGGGCGTGCCGTTCGACTCCGGCGTCTCGTACCGGCCCGGTGCCCGGTTCGGCGGCAACGCCATCCGCGAGGCGTCCCGGCTGCTGCGCCCCTACAACCCGGCGCAGGACGCCTCCCCCTTCGCCCTCGCCCAGGTCGCCGACGGCGGCGACATAGCGGTGAACCCGTTCAACATCAACGAGGCCGTCGAGACGATCGAGGCCGCCGCCGACGACCTGCTCGGCACGGGCGCCCGCCTGATGACGCTGGGCGGCGACCACACCATCGCGCTGCCGCTGCTGCGCTCGGTCGCCAAGAAGCACGGCCCGGTCGCCCTGCTGCACTTCGACGCCCACCTGGACACCTGGGACACCTACTTCGGCGCCGAGTACACCCACGGCACGCCGTTCCGGCGCGCGGTCGAGGAGGGCATCCTCGACACGGAGGCGCTCTCCCACGTGGGCACCCGCGGCCCGCTGTACGGCAAGAAGGACCTGACCGACGACGAGAAGATGGGCTTCGGCATCGTCACCTCCGCCGACGTCTACCGCCGCGGCGCCGACGAGATCGCCGACCAGCTGCGCCGGCGCATCGGCGACCGCCCGCTGTACATCTCCATCGACATCGACTGCCTGGACCCGGCCCACGCGCCCGGCACCGGCACCCCCGAGGCCGGCGGCATGACCTCCCGCGAGCTGCTGGAGATCCTGCGCGGCCTGGCCTCCTGCAACCTGGTCTCGGCGGACGTCGTCGAGGTGGCCCCGGCCTACGACCACGCCGAGATCACGTCCGTCGCCGCGTCCCACACCGCGTACGAACTGACCACGATCATGTCCCGCCAGATCGCCCAGGAGAAGGCAGCGAAGTGACCCACGACCACGACCTGGTGCTGCGTCCGACCGCCGACCAGACGGAGGCGGCCCTCAATCCTCCCCCCGGCCGCAACGGCGGAGACCTGGTCGTGGAGACCCTGGCCGGGCTGGGCGCGACGACCGTCTTCGGCCTGCCCGGCCAGCACGCCCTCGGCATGTTCGACGCCCTGCGCCGCTCGGACCTGCGCTACATCGGCCTGCGGGTGGAGAACAACGCCGGTTTCGCGGCGGACGCCTACGGGCGGATCACCGGCGAGGCCGCGCCGCTGCTGCTGTCGACCGGCCCGGGAGCCCTCACCTCCCTGGCCGCGCTCCAGGAGGCGCGGGCGGCCTCGGCCCCCGTCCTGGCGATCGGCAGCCAGGTCCCGACGGCCGGGCTGGGCGGTGGCCGGCACGGCTATCTGCACGAACTCCCGGACCAGGCGGCCTCCTTCCGGGGCGTGGTGAAGTCCGTCCACACGGTCCGCAGCCAGTCCCAGATCCCGTCGGCGATCGCCGAGGCCTGGACGTCGGCGCTGACCGTCCCGCACGGCCCGGTGTGGGTGGAGATCCCGCAGGACGTCCTGCTGGCCGGGACGTCGATCCCGCAGGTCACCGGCGGCGACACCTTCCCCGAGGAGCTGCCCCCGCGCCCCGAGCTGACGGCGGTCGCCGCCGACCTGCTGACCCGCGCGCAGCGCCCCGCGATCATCGCGGGCGGGGGAGTGGTCCGCGCGGACGCCTCCGGCAAGCTGCGGCAGCTCGCGGAACGGCTCCAGGCCCCGGTCGTGACCACCTTCGGCGGCAAGGGCGCGTTCCCGTGGACGCACCCCCTCTCCCTCCAGTCCTGGCTGGAGGACCGCCACACGACCGACTTCCTGGAGGACGCGGACGTCCTGCTGGTGGTCGGCTCGGGCCTCGGCGAACTCTCCTCGAACTACCACACGTTCGCACCGCGCGGCCGGGTGATCCAGATCGAGGCCGACCTCGGCAAGCTGGAGTCCAACCACCCGGCCCTGGGCATCCACGCCGACGCCCGCCTCGCCCTCCAGGCCCTGCTGGAGACGGTGGCGGAGCGGCACGACCCGACGGCCCCGGAGCGGGTGCGGGCCCTGCTGGACAAGGTCGGCGCACGCATCGCCTCCCAGGAACTCACCCTGGAGCAGGACGTCCTGGCGGCCGTGCGCAGGGCCCTGCCGGCCGACGCCCCCTCCTTCTGGGACATGACGATCCTGGCCTACTGGGCCTGGTCGGCCTTCGACGCGAAGTCCCCCAACACCATGCACTCGGCCCAGGGCGCCGGCGGCCTCGGCTACGGCTTCCCGGCGGCCCTGGGAGCGGCGGCCGCCGACCCCACCCGCCCGGTGCTGGCGGTCTCGGGGGACGGCGGCGCCCTGTACTCCATCGCCGAACTGGCCACCGCCCGCCAGTACGGCCTGAACGTCACGTGGCTGATCGTCGACGACGGCGGCTACGGCATCCTGCGCGAGTACATGACGGACGCCTTCGGGCAGCCGACGGCGACGGAACTGACCCGCCCGGACTACGTGGCCCTGGCCGAGTCCTTCGGCGTGCCGGGGGTGCGGACGTCCCCGGAGACCCTGGAGGCGGACCTGGCGAAGGCCCTGGCCGCCCCCGGCCCCTCGGTGGTCGTGCTCCCGGCCGTGCTCCGCATGTTCGCCCCGACGCACCTGGGCTGAACGGACGCCGGTACTAGGAGATGGCCCGCAGCCGGCCGTGCCCACGCGCGCCGCGCAGCCGTTCGACGGCAAGGGCCGTCTCCTCGTCCGCGGGCAGCAGGACGAGCAACTGCTGCGCGTCCGCGGGCAGGTCGAGCGACTCGCGGCGCAGCCGGAGCCCGCAGCCGGACGGGTGGTCGAGCCGCAGTACTCCGCGCGGCGGCACCACGTGCCGGTTCAGGCGCCCGGTGAAGTCGGGACCTGCGACGGGCGCGAGCTCCGCGATCAGCCACTCCGCGTTCTCGATCGTCGGGCCGAGCCACAGGTCGAAGGCCTGCTCGTCGGCGACGTCGTCCCACGAGGCGAAGAACGTCCTGGCGCGGGCGTCGGTGAAGACGTAGCGGGTGAGGTTCGGTTGCTCCGCATCCAGGAGCCCCGAGCCGTCCGCCACGGCCGCGAAGGCGTCGGTCCACGCGAGCAGGTCGCCCAGCCGGTTGGTCACCACGGCGATGCCCGGTTCGAGGAGGCGCAGGGTGTCCAGGACGGACGGGCGGACCTCCCGGCGCGGCGGCTCGGCCCGTGCGTGGGCGGTGCACTCCCCGCCGGTGATCTTCGCGAGGTAGCGCAGGTGGCCGCGTTCGGCCGGGTCGAGGGAGAGGGCGTCGGCGAGCGCGTTCAGCACGGCGACCGAGGGATTGCGGTCCCGGCCCTGCTCGATGCGGGTGAGGTACTCGACGCTGACCCCGGCCCGCGTGGCGACGTCCGAACGCCGCAGCCCCGGCGACCTGCGACGGCCGTGATCGGGCAGCCCCAGTGATTCGGGCTGGATGCTGTCGCGCCTGGTCCGGAGGAAGTCCCCCAACGGTGTCCCCATGCCTGGAGCTTAGGGCGCCGCCGGCCGCCCCGGCGGAGCTCAGGGTGGCCCTGCCGGGGCCAGCCTGATCGCAGTCTGGCTGCGCCCGCACCGGGGATCGACAGTGGAGGGCATGGAGAACACCAAGCACAGGCTCGTGGTCGTCGTCGGAAGTGTCCGTGAGGGACGGTTCGGTCCCGTGGTCGGCTCGTGGGTCGCCGAACAGGCCCGCGAACACGGCGGGTTCGAGGTCGAGGTCGTCGACCTGGCCGACATCGACATCCCGCTCGCCCTGCCCGCGGCGCCGCCGAAGTACGCCGGTGACGACTACCCCCGCCCGGCCGGCATGGCGGCCCTCACGGCGGCCCTGGACAGCTCGGACGCGTTCATCGTGGTCACGCCCGAGTACAACCACAGCTACCCGGCGTCCCTGAAGGCCGCCATCGACTGGCACTTCACCCAGTGGACGGCCAAGCCGGTCGCCTTCGTCAGCTACGGCGGCGCGGCGGGCGGCCGGCACGCGGTGCTGCACCTGGAGAACGTGCTGACCGAACTGCACGCGGTGACCATCCGCGACGGTCTCGCCTTCCCGAACTACTTCACCGCCTGGCAGGACGGACGGCCGCTCGACCCCGAGGCCTCCGGCTACGCGAAGACCCTGCTGGAGCAGCTGGCCTGGTGGGCGGGGGCGCTCCGCGCGGCCCGCGAGGCCGCCCCCTACCCGGCGTGAGGCAACCGCCGACCGCGTCACCTCAGCAGGTCGCCGAACTCCTTCCGGTCTTGGGCGAGTCGCTCGGCGTAGCCCGTGGAGAAGGCCGCCTGCTCCCCGGGGCTCATGGTGTCCTGGGGCAGGCGGGACGGCGGCAGGAGGTCCGGCAGCTCGCGGTAGACGGCCGCCGCGGCCTTCCAGCGTTCACCTCCCCGGCCTCTCGCCCGTACGAGATGGGACGCCAGGCGGGACAGCTCCTCGTCCAGCAACCGCGCCGGGACCTTCTTCGCGAGGAACTGCCCGGGTTCGGGAGGCGATCCCTGCGACGTGGCGAGGAGTCGCAGCGTCCAGAGTGCCGCCAGCAGTCGTCCCGCCCGTGTGTGATCGCTCGGTGTCGCGTCAGCCATGAGGAAGTCTGCCCAGGTTCCGGCACGGGCCACCGTGGAGCCCGGTACCGGTGCCCGGCCTACCAGATCGCCTCCACCCACTCCGGGTGGTCGACGAACGGGTTGCGGTTGTGCTGGTAGGTGTCGTAGATGACCTGGTTGCGGTGCTCCTCGAAGGCGTCCGGCGGGTCCTCGTCGTTCCACGCCTTCAGTACGGCCAGCTTGCCGATGTACGGGTTGCTGCCGTTGTTGACGCTGCTGTTGACCTCCAGGTCGGCCCAGCCGTCGCCGCCCTCGTAGCGCACCGCCATGTAGAAGATCATGCGGGCCACGTCGCCCTTGACCGCGTCCCGGGGCTCGAAGGAGTCGGAGTCGGTGAGGCTGCCGCCGCCGTTGCTCACGGCGCTGCCGCCGTTGTCGAAGTCCTTGTTGCCCCGGACGCCGTTGACCTGGACGTCCTCGGGGCGCAGGTGGTGCAGGTCGGTGCCGGGCCCGGTGGAGGTGCCGAAGTCGCCGTGCGACTTGGCCCAGACGTGCTCGCGGTTCCAGTCGCCGGTGTTCCCGCCGTTCAGGGACTTGCCGCGGGAGATGCCGGAGTAGAGCAGGACCACGTTGTCGCTGTTGGCCGGGTCCTGGTCGGTGACCTTCAGCGCGTCCCAGACGGCCGAGTACGAGATCTTCGTCTGGTTGCTGACGATCGTGTGGAGGGAGGCCTTGAGGCCGGTCCCCGTCTTGCCGATCGCGTTCTTGTAGTACGTCGCGTCGTAGTCGTTCGCGGTGGCCGTGGCGGGGGTCGCGGTCAGCGACGGGGCGGCGAGACCGGCGAGGACGGCGGCCGCGGCGAGCGCCCCCGCTTTCCGGCGCCTGCCTGCGGATGTGCGTATCGCGAGCATGTGGGGTGTCCGATCTACGCGGGGTCTACGCGGGTTGACGACTGGGTGATACCGCAGACAGTGACATGGACATGCGATCGGCGGCGTGAAGGGAAGGTGGCGATTGCGTGTCGAGCACCCGGCCTCCCGGGCGGACCCCCGCCGACGGGGCGTCAGGTCCGCCGCGGGCATAGTGATCGTCGCCCGTGCACGGATGCGACAGGAGGCGGCGACGTGGAGCTGGTCAGGGAGCTGGGAGACCCGGGGCGGCGGAAGGCCGCGCGTGAGGCCCTGACGGCGCTCGGAGCGGCGGCGGTGCCGCCCCTGCTGCGCGAGATGCTCGACGCGTCCTCGCCGGTGGACTGGTTCCAGATCAAGCTGCTCCTGCACGCCATCGGCCCGGCGGCCTACGACGACGTGCTCGCCGCCCTGGAGACGGCACCCGAGGGGGAGCCGCGGCGGCGCGCGGGCGCGGCGTTCAGCGGTCTGGGCACGGTCGAGCGCTACACCGAGGCCCTGGCCCACCCCTCGGCGGCCGTCCGCGAGGCCGCCGCCTTCGGCATCCAGTCCGCGTGCTCGGTGGCGTACGGCCGCACCCCCGGGTACCGGGGCGACCTCGGCCCGGTGGTCGAGGCGCTCGTCCCGCTCGTCGCCGACCCCGACCCGGGCGTGGCCCAGCGCGCCCGCTGGGTGCTGCCGATGCTGGGGGACGCCGTCCTGGAACCGCTCCGGCGGGTGCGGCGCGAGGGCCCCGGGGCGCTGCGGGCGCGTGCCCTCGCGGTGCTGGCCGCGGCCGGCGGCGAGGAGGCCCTGTCCGAGCGGGACCGGGCGGCCGTCGCCCGGCTGATCCGGATCAAGGCGCTCGACGACCGGGCCGAGCCCCTGGAGAACTGCTCCACCTCGTGGCTGGCGGTCCCCGGCGGCGACCGGGCCGGGATCGCCGAGGTGCTGGGCCTGTCCGGTGAACGGCTCGCCACGTTCGCGCTCGGGTACAGCGTCGTCACCCACGACAGCGAGGACTGGCCCGACCACCGCCGCGTCTACGTCACCCCCGAGGTGGACGGCTGGACGCTGGTGCTGGGGCCCTGGTGCAACCCCGTCGACCCGGACCGCGCCGACGGGGTGCTCGACGCCCTCACCGCGCTGAGCAGCCGCTACGGCCGCGCCCAGGCGTACCACTTCGGCGAGCACGGCGGCGGCTCGGGCTGGGCGCTGGCCGAGGACGGGGCCGTGGTCCGCCGCCTCGACGCCTCCACCTGGGGCGAGGAACCGCTCCCCGAGCTGGGCGAGCCGCTCCCCGAGGAGCTCGCGCTGCACGCCGCCTGGGCCGAGGAGGACGACGAGGACGCCGAGTGGGAGGACACCACCCCCTACATGGCACCGGACCTCGCGCTCCGGCTGGGCGCGACGAACCCCTTCGCCCTGGGCCCGCACACCACGCTCCGCGGCCGGGGCGTCGTCGCCCTCACCCCGCTCGCGGCCGAGGAGGGCGTCCCGGGGACGGGGGCGTACCGCCTCTGATCGCGCCGCCCGAATGTTGCGGCGGGATGAAATCCCCGCTCGCCCGCGTTGGTGCCTTGCGGTAGATCAGGTGAGCAGGACGACCGACCGGAGGACACCGCGTGGACGCGCAACGGGGATGGGCACGACGACTGGCGGGGTACGCCTGGCGGTACCCCAAGGACGTCGTCCTCGCCCTCGGGGCCTCCCTCGGCGGCATGGCCGTCATGGCCCTCGTCCCGCTGATCACCAAGGTGATCATCGACGACGTCATCGGCGACGGAACCCGGGACATGGCCACCTGGGCCGGTGTCCTGACCGGCGCCGCGCTCGCCGTCTACGGCCTCACCTACGTGCGCCGCTACTACGGCGGCCGGCTCGCCCTCGACGTGCAGCACGACCTGCGCACGGACATGTACGACACGATCACCGGGCTCGACGGGCGGCGGCAGGACGAGCTGTCCACCGGCCAGGTGGTCGGGCGGGCGACGAGCGACCTCCAGCTGATCCAGGGGCTGCTGTTCATGCTCCCGATGACCATCGGGAACGTCCTGCTCTTCCTGATCTCCCTGGTGATCATGGCGTGGCTGTCGCTGCCGCTGACGCTCGTCGCCGTCGCCGTCGCGCCCGCCCTGTGGTTCATCGCCCGCCGCAGCCGCACCCGCCTGCACCCCGCCACCTGGTACGCCCAGGCCCAGGCCGCCGCCGTCGCGGGCGTGGTCGACGGGTCGGTGAGCGGCGTCCGCGTGGTCAAGGGCTTCGGGCAGGAGGAGCAGGAGACCGGGAAGCTCCGTGAGGTCGGCCGCCGGCTGTTCGCCGGGCGGCTGCGGACGGTCAAGCTGAACGCCACCTACACCCCCGCCCTCCAGGCCGTCCCCGCGCTCGGACAGGTCGCCATGCTCGCCCTCGGCGGCTGGCTGGCGGTGCGCGGGCACATCACCCTCGGCACGTTCGTCGCCTTCTCCACCTATCTGGCCCAGCTCGTCGGTCCGGTCCGGATGCTCGCCATGGTCCTCACCGTCGGGCAGCAGGCCCGCGCCGGCACCGAACGCGTCCTGGAGCTGATCGACACCGAGCCGTCCCTGACCGACGGCACGAGGGAACTCGCGGCCGACGCTCCCGCCACCGTCGAGTTCGACGACGTGTCGTTCGGCTACGACCCCGGCCGGCCCGTCCTCGACGGTCTCTCCTTCGAGATCCGGCCCGGTGAGACCCTCGCCGTCGTCGGCTCCTCCGGCTCCGGCAAGTCCACCGTCTCCCTGCTGCTGCCGCGCTTCTACGACGTCACGCGCGGCGCCGTCCTCGTCGGCGGCCACGACGTGCGCGAGCTGACCCTGGACTCGCTGCGGGCCGCGATCGGGCTCGTGCCCGAGGACTCCTTCCTCTTCTCCGACACCGTGCGCGCCAACATCGCCTACGGCCGTCCCGACGCCACCGACGAGCAGATCGAGACCGCCGCCCGCGCCGCGCAGGCCCACCGGTTCATCACCGAGCTGCCCGACGGCTACGACACCACCGTCGGCGAGCACGGCCTGACCCTCTCCGGCGGACAGCGCCAGCGCGTCGCCCTCGCCCGCGCGATCCTCACCGACCCCCGGCTGCTGGTCCTGGACGACGCGACGTCCGCCGTGGACGCCCGCGTCGAGCACGAGATCCACGAGGCGCTCGCCCAGGTCATGCGGGGCCGCACGACCCTGCTGATCGCCCACCGCCGCTCCACCCTCGGCCTCGCCGACCGCATCGCCGTCCTCGACCACGGCCGCCTCGCCGACATCGGCACCCACGAGGAGCTCCAGGAACGCTCGGCGCTCTACCGCCGCCTGCTCACCGACCCGGACGAGCTCGGCGGCGTCTCGCCCGGCCACGCCCGCCCCGCCGAGGAGCCGGAGGACACCTCCGTCCGGGACGAGCTGGACGCCGAGTTCGACGCCGAGCGCGGCGTCACCCCGCGGCTGTGGACCGGCGACCGGGCCCCCAAGGACACCGCCCTCGCCGGCACCCCGGCCACGCCCGAGCTGCTCGCCCAGGTCGACGCCCTGCCCCCGGCCACCGACGCCCCGGACGTCGACGAGGCCCGTGCCGTGCTGCCGGAGCGGTCGTACGGCCTGCGCCGCCTCCTGCACGGCTTCGGGCGCCCCCTGCTCGTCAGCCTCGCCCTGGTCGCCGTCGACGCCGGCATGGGCCTGCTGCTGCCGGTCCTGATCCGGCACGGCATCGACGACGGCGTCACCCGGCTCGCCCTCGGCGCGGTCTGGGCGGCCGCGCTGCTTGGCCTGCTCGCCGTGCTCGCCCAGTGGGCGGCGCAGACCGGCGAGATCCGCATGACCGGACGCACGGGCGAGCGGATCCTGTACGCGCTGCGCCTGAAGATCTTCGCCCAGCTCCAGCGGCTCGGCCTTGACTACTACGAGCGCGAGCTGACCGGCCGGATCATGACCCGGATGACCACGGACGTCGACGCGCTGTCGACCTTCCTCCAGACGGGCCTGGTCACCGCCTTCGTCTCGGTCGTCACCTTCTTCGGCATCATGGTCGCCCTGCTGGTGATCGACATCCAGCTCGCCCTGGTCGTCTTCGCCACGCTGCCGCCGCTGATCATCGGCACGTTCTTCTTCCGCCGGGCCAGCGTCAAGGCGTACGAGCTGGCCCGCGAGCGGGTGTCGGTGGTCAACGCCGACCTCCAGGAGTCGGTGGCCGGGCTGCGGATCGTGCAGGCGTTCCGGCGCGAGCGCGACGGCGGCCGCCGGTTCGCCGAGCGCAGCGACAGCTACCGGCAGGCCCGCATCCGCGGCCAGTGGCTGATCTCGGTCTACTTCCCGTTCGTGCAGCTGCTGTCCTCGGCGGCGGCCGTCGCCGTGCTGATCGTCGGCGGCACCCGGATCGACGACGCCACGCTGACCACCGGCGCGCTGGTGGCCTACCTGCTCTACATCGACCTGTTCTTCGCGCCCGTCCAGCAGCTCTCCCAGGTCTTCGACGGCTACCAGCAGGCGACCGTCTCCCTCGGCCGGATCCAGGAGCTGCTGCGCGAGCCCACCTCCACCGAGGCCGCCGACGAGCCGCTGGACGTGCCGTCCCTGCGGGGCGAGATCGCCTTCGAGGACGTGCGCTTCCGGTACGGCGACGAGGAGGAGGCACTCACCGGCATCGACCTGCGCATTCCCGCCGGACAGACCGTCGCGTTCGTCGGCGAGACCGGCGCGGGCAAGTCGACCCTGGTCAAGCTGGTCGCCCGGTTCTACGACCCGACGGCGGGGCGGGTGACCGCGGACGGACGGGACCTGCGCGACCTCGACCTCACCTCCTACCGGCACCGCCTCGGCGTCGTCCCGCAGGAGGCGTACCTCTTCCCCGGCACCGTCCGGGACGCCATCGCTTACGGGCGTCCCGAGGCCACCGACGCCGAGGTGGAGGCGGCGGCCCGTGCGGTCGGCGCCCACGAGATGATCGCCACCCTGGAGGGCGGCTACCTCCACGAGGTCGCCGAGCGGGGACGCAACCTCTCCGCCGGGCAGCGCCAGCTGATCGCGCTGGCCCGCGCCGAACTGGTCGACCCGGACGTCCTGCTCCTCGACGAGGCCACCGCGGCCCTGGACCTGGCCACGGAGGCGCAGGTCAACCAGGCCACCGACCGGCTGGCGGGCCGCCGTACGACCCTCGTGGTGGCCCACCGGCTCACCACGGCCGCCCGCGCGGACCGGGTCGTCGTCATGGACCACGGACGGGTCGTCGAGGACGGCACGCACGACGAACTGCTGGCGCTCGACGGACGGTACGCGCGGCTGTGGCGGACCTTCATCGGGGCGGCCGGACCGGAGGAGCCGGTCGGCGCGTCCCGCTGACGGCCCCGCGCACTCGCGCAACCATTCGACCCGGACCGTGCGTCCGTACATCCGTACGTCAGTGATCGCCGTACGGAAGGGGCCGTGGTGGGCAGGGGTGGTGCCGGACTGCGCCGGCGGCTGGCGGCCGGCGCGGCCGTGCTGACCACGGCGGGACTCCTCGCGGTGGCGGCTCCCCACGACGCGCGGGCGGCCGCGGCGCCGTGCGCGGGCCGCAAGGTCCGCACGCTGCCGTTCGCCACCGGGTCCGTGCTCGTCTACAAGCGCGGCGGCTACGTGTGCGCCGTCACCGTCCCCCAGAGGACCGGCCCGAAGCGGAGGATGAACGTCAGCGTGCAGGCGCGCGGCGGCCGGCCGGTCGTCGACGCGGGGCGCTACACCTACCGGGCCGGGCCGGTGACCGTGCACGCCGGACAGCGGTGCGTGTGGGTGCGGGGCGGGGTGGAGCGGGGCGCCGTCAGCTCCGGCTGGATCCTCTGCTGAGACCGGACCGCGCCGGCCATTTCCTCATCTCCCCTGGTGTACGGGTGTGTTGCTCCGATAGCTTCCGGCGCACATCTGTTTCACAGGGAGGGTGCATGCGCAAGGCGCTCAGATGGCTGCTGGCGCTCGTGGTGCTCATAGGCACCGTCAGCACGGCGGGCGCGGCCACCGCCGCCGAGCCGAAGGCCGTCGACATCAAGGACCGGCTGCTGTCCATACCGGGCATGAGCCTGATCGAGGAGAAGCCGTACACCGGCTACCGCTTCTTCGTCCTGAACTACACACAGCCGGTCGACCACCGGTACCCGTCCAAGGGCACGTTCCAGCAGCGGATCACCGTGCTGCACAAGGACGTGAGCCGCCCGACGGTCTTCTACACCGGCGGCTACAACGTCTCCACGTCCCCGAGCCGGCGCGAGCCGACCCAGATCGTGGACGGCAACCAGGTCTCCATGGAGTACCGCTACTTCACCCCGTCCCGGCCGCAGCCGGCCGACTGGTCGAAGCTGGACATCTGGCAGGCGGCCAGCGACCAGCACCGCATCTTCCAGGCGCTCAAGCCGCTCTACTCCGAGAACTGGCTCTCCACGGGCGGCTCCAAGGGGGGCATGACCGCCACCTACTACGAGCGTTTCTACCCGCGCGACATGGACGGCGTCGTCGCCTACGTCGCCCCCAACGACGTGGTGAACAAGGAGGACTCGGCCTACGACCGCTTCTTCCTGACCGTCGGCACCAAGGAGTGCCGCGACCGCCTGAACGGCGTGCAGCGCGAGGCGCTGGTGCGCCGGGCACCGCTGGAGAAGAAGTACGCGGCGTACGCGGCCGAGAACGGCTACACCTTCGACACCATCGGCAGCCTGGACCGCGCCTACGAGGCCGTCGTCCTGGACTACGTGTGGGGCTTCTGGCAGTACAGCACCCTCGCCGACTGCGCGGACATCCCCGCCGACGCGCGGAACGCCACCGACGAGGCGATCTGGGACTCGGTGGACACCATCTCCGGCTTCTCCGCCTACACCGACCAGGGCCTGGAGACGTACACGCCGTACTACTACCAGGCGGGCACCCAGCTGGGCGCGCCGACGATCCACTTCCCGCACATCGAGAAGAAGTACATCCGCTACGGCTACCAGCCGCCGCGCAACTTCGTGCCCCGGTCCATCCCGATGAGGTTCGAGCCGTGGGCCATGCGGGACGTCGACACCTGGGTGCGGCACAACGCCAGCCACATGCTGTTCGTGTACGGGCAGAACGACCCGTGGGGCGCCGAGCGGTTCCGCCTCGGCCACGGCGCGCGTGACTCCTACGTCATGACCGCCCCCGGCATGAACCACGGCGCCAACGTCGCCGGCCTGGTGCCCGAGCAGAAGGCCCTGGCCACCGCCCGCATCCTCGAGTGGGCCGGCGTCGCCTCCGCCACCGTCCAGGAGAACCCGTCGGCGGCCAGGCCGCTCGCGGCGTTCGACGCCAAGCTGGACAAGCGGGACGTGCGGCACGAGTCGGCGCTGCGTCCGTAACCCCGCCCGGCGAAGCGGCAGCCGCGTCCGGCCGCCGTGGGCGCCGACGCTCACAGCGGCCGGGCGCAGCCGACCGGGCGTTCGCCGGCACCGAGCCGGACGAACAGGGCGGTCCCGGCCGGGCACTGCGCCCGGCGGGCGACCGCCCCGACCAGCTTGTACCGGGGTCTGCGCCCGCCCGCGCCGTCGCAGGCGGTCTCGCGGACCTTCCCGCCCCCGGCGTCCTGGACGCAGTCGCCGACGATGGTGCGCGGCCCGCCCCCGCCCCCCGGGTCACCGGGGTGCGGGGGCTGGAGCGACCGCATGCAGGCGTAACCCTGCGACACGGCCCCGTCCCCGTCCTCGTCGGCGGAGGGCCGCTGCTCGCTGATGTGCAGGACGAAGTCGGTGGTCGCCGGGCAGGGCGGCCCGCCCGACGCCTTCCCGTCGTGCCGGGCCACGACCCGGGCCGCCGCCCGCTCCCCGGCGCACGGCACCTCGGTGAAGCTGACCGTCCCGAACGAGCTGCACTCGTCGACCGCCAGGAACACCGCGCCGTACCCGGACGGCCGGGTGACCGCGGCCGGCGGTGTGCCGTCGCCGAGCCGCCCACTGGTCCCCGTCCCGCCGGGCGACGGGCTCTGACAGCCCGCCAGCAGCCCGGCGAGCAGCGCCGGGAGCGTGCACAGCACGCCCGTGAACCGTCTCCCACGCATCGCCGTCCCCCCGGGGTCCCCCGTCCAGCGTGACCCGCCGCAGCGGGCGCACGCCAGACGCGCGGGGTGCTTTGCGCACGGTGCCGGTCCGCGCTCCCGGCGCGTGGCGTACGCCGTGCTACGCCCGGTACGACAGGCCGTGCCCGAGCGGGTAGAGGACCGTCGCCGGATCGTCCGCCCGCACCACCGGCACGGGCAGCTTCCCGCGCGGCCGCACCCGCCCGGCGATGACCCGGGCCGCCGCCCGCACCTCGACGTCCGTCCACGAGTACGCGGCCAGGACGGCGGGGACGCCGGGGAGCTGGGCCACGTCGTACGGATTGCGGATGGCGACCGCCACCACCGGCTTCCCGGTCGCCAGCAGCCGGTTGACCAGCGTGCGCTGGCTGCTGCCCGCGGTGACGTTGTACGTGGCGACCACCACCGCGTCCGCGTCCCCGGCGGCGGCGACCGCCCGGTCGATGACCGCGGCCGACGGCGCGGTGCCCGTGGACAGCGCGGTGGTCGTGAAGCCGAGTTCGCCCAGCGCGCCCGCGAGCGTGGTGGTCGGCGGGCCCGTCGTGCCCGACGGGGAGGCGGGGTCGGCGCCGACGACGAGCAGCTTCGGCGTCCGGCGGCGGGAGAGCGGCAGCAGGTTCCGCTCGTTGACCAGCAGGGTGGTGCTCCGCTCGGCGATCCGGTCGGCGGCGGCCAGGTGTCCCCGGGTGCCGACCGTGCGGTCGACGTCCCGGCTCCCGGTGTAGGCGTCCTCGAAGAGGCCCAGCTTGGCCTTCAGCCGCAGCACGCGCAGGATCGATTCGTCGAGCCGTGCCTCGGTCAGCTCGCCCTCGCGCACGGCCGTGAGGACCGCGTTCCACGCGAGGTCCAGGTCCGGCGGGTTGAGGAGCTGGTCGACGCCCGCCTTCAGCGCCAGCACCGGCACCCGTTCGTCGCCGTACTTCGTCCGTACGCCCTCCATGCCGAGGGAGTCGGTGACCACGACCCCGTCGTAGCCGAGCTCCTCGCGCAGGATGCCGGTGAGGATCGGGCGGGAGAGGGTGGCCGGGTCGCCGGAGCCGTCGAGCGCCGGGACCACGAGGTGGGCGGTCATGATCGAGTCGATGCCGGCCGCGATCGCCGCGCGGAACGG
Organism: Streptomyces sp. NPDC048185; assembly: GCF_043202495.1. Taxonomy (NCBI): domain Bacteria; kingdom Bacillati; phylum Actinomycetota; class Actinomycetes; order Kitasatosporales; family Streptomycetaceae; genus Streptomyces; species Streptomyces sp. NPDC048185. The sequence continues at coordinate 1,030,214 of NZ_JBIDAN010000001.1, read as the reverse complement.
CGGCGCGTCCAGCTCCTCCCACTGCTCACGGCTGTGCGTGATGACCGGCAGACCGGTGTGGCTGTCGGTGGCCGTGTCCCCGTGCCCGGGGAAGTGCTTGGCGCACGCCGCGACACCGGAGCTCTGATATCCCGTCACCTCGGCGGCCACCAGCCCGGCCACCGCCGCGGGGTCGGCGCCGAAGGAGCGCACGCCGATCACCGGGTTGGCCGGGTTGACGTTCACGTCGGCGTCGGGGGCGTAGTCCTGCCGGATGCCCATAGCGCGCAGCTCGGCGCCCGCGATCCGTCCGAGGGTACGGGCGTCGGACCGCGAGCCGTTCGCGCCGACGGCCATCGCGCCGGGGAAGAGGGTCGCCGGTTCGCCCACGCGGGCCACTATCCCGTGCTCCTGGTCCGTGGAGATGAGCACCGGCAGCCCGCGCGGCAGCGACAGGGACGCCTTCTGGATGCCGTTGGACAGGGAGGCGATCTGCTGCGGATCGCGCGTGTTGTGCGCCCAGGCGAAGTAGATGATGCCGCCCACCCGGTACTTCGCGACGAGTTCGGCGGCCGTGCGGACGCCGATCTCCTTGAGGTTGGCGTCGATGTCGGCCTGGTCGGGGGCGGTGGCGGAATGGCCGTAGACCCGCATCACGAAGAGCTGGCCGACCTTCTCCTCGAGCGTCATGCCGGAGACGACGGCGCGGAGCCTGTCGTCGTCGGGCCGGCGCCGGCCGGCGTACGCGGTGCCGCCTGCCGCGAGCACCGCGGTGACGCCCGCGGTGGCCGCGAGGACGGTACGCCTGGAGGGTCGTGCGGTGCTTCCCGGGCCGGCCGTGCTGCTGTCTTGCACGTGCGCTCCTTCCGGAGTGATCCGCTGCGGAATCGCTGGAGAGCTGCTGAAGGAAACTTCCAAGGAGTCACCAATATCCGGGAAGTTTCTGCCAGTCAAGGGAGTGCACACGAGTCGCCCCACGGGCCGGGGGAGGGAGGGCCGCGCCCTGGGGGCCGCCGCCGGCGCGCAGGGAGGGGGGCGCGCCGACGGCGGCGTGCTGCCGGCCGCGGTGCGGAGGAGAGGGTGGTCGGCGATCGCAGCCGGCGGCGAGGCCGACACCGCACCGTGGAGACTCTTCCGGCAACGTGCGTGTTGGACGAGCGGGACCCGGACCGGGTTCCCGCTCCGGGCCCCGGTTCCCCCAGCCGGCGCCGAGGGGGGGGTCAGCGGGCCGGCCGGACCGAGGACGGGCCGGCGTGCGCGGAGACGGCCGGCCAGTGCGCGCGCAGGGCCTGCACGGTCTCCGCGATCGCCGGACGCCGCGCGGCCCCCGTGCGCCACAGCGCGTACAGCCGCCGCACGGGCATCGGGTCCAGCGGCACCTCCACCACCCCGGCGGGCAGCGGGCCACGCCCCAGCCGGGGGATCACCGCGATGCCGAGCCCGGCGGCGACCAGGGCGACCAGCGTCGGGTTCTCGTCGGCCTGGTGCACGATGTCCGGCTCGTGCCCGGCCGTCCGCAGGGTGCGCACCAGCCAGTCGTGGCAGACCCGGCCGGGCGGCTGGCAGATCCAGCGCTGCCCGCCCAGCTCCTGACGCCGTACGGCCCCCCGCCCCGCGAAGGGGTGCCCCTCGGGGACGAGCAGGTCGCACAGGTCCTCGCCGATCGGCGCCTGCTCCACGCCGGCCGGGGCGGGCAGCGGCGCGATGTCCCAGTCGTGGGCGACGACGAGGTCGACGGCGCCCTTTGCCACCAGGTCCACGGACAGGTGCGGGTCGGCCTCGCTGAGCCGGGTGTCGAGCGCGGGGTGCCGCGCCGCCAGGTCGGCCAGCACCGGCGGCAGCAGTCCGCGCGCCGCCGACGGGAACGCGGCGATGGTCAGCCGCCCCGCGGGTACCCCGCGCCGCTCCTCCAGTTCGGTCTCCGTGCGCTCCACGATGGCCATCAGCTCGCGTGCGGCGGCGGCCAGTTGACGGGCCTCGTCGGTGAGCCGCACGCCGCGGCCCTTCCGCTCCAGGAGCACGGTCCTGGTCTCCCGCTCCAGCTTGGCGATCTGCTGGGAGACGGCGGACGGAGTGAAGCCGAGCGCGGCGGCGGCCGCCCCGACGGTGCCGTGCACGGAGACGGCGTGCAGGGCACGCAGGCGCTGCAGGTCGAGCATGTCGGCTCCCGGGCGTGAAGAGGTGGCGACGCTTCATGAGTTAGCGATGCTTCATCCAACCATGCAGCAATCTTCGCTGGTGCTACACGGTCCGGCGGGGCGATCCTCGACGCATGCGACCTTCCCACCTCGCTCTCGGCGTGCTCGTCGCCGCCGTCTGGGGCGTCAACTTCACGGTCATCGAGATCGGCCTCGACCACTTCCCGCCCCTGCTCTTCTCCGCCCTGCGCTTCCTGGCGGCGGCCCTGCCCGCCGTCTTCTTCGTCGGCCGCCCCAAGGTGGCCTGGAAGTGGATCGTCGCGGTGGGCCTGGTGCTCGGCGTGGCGAAGTTCGGCCTGGTCTTCGTCGGCATGGACGCGGGCATGCCGGCGGGCCTGTCGTCGCTGGTGCTCCAGATCCAGGCGGTGTTCACGGCCGTGATCGCGGCGGCGGTACTGGGCGAACGCCCCACCGGCGTCCGGGTGCTGGGCATGCTGGTGGCCTGCGCCGGCATCGGCGTGGCGGCCGTCGACGAGGGGACCTCCGGCCCGCTGGGCGCCTTCGCGATGGTGGTGGGCGCGGCGGCCGCCTGGGGCGTGTCCAACGTCCTGACCCGCAAGGCATCCCCGCCCGACGCACTGAACTTCATGGTGTGGGTCTCCACCGTCCCCGTCCTGCCGCTCCTCGCCCTGTCCCTGCTGACGGAGGGCCCCTCCCGGGACCTGGCGGCCCTGCGCGGCCTGGACTGGCAGGGCGCGGGCACACTGCTGTTCGTCGCCTGGATCTCCACCGTCTTCGGCTTCGGCGCCTGGGGCTGGCTGCTGCGCCGCCACCCCGCCTCGACGGTCGCGCCGTTCTCCCTCCTGGTCCCCGTCTTCGGGATGACGTCGGCGGCGCTCTTCCTGGGCGAGCCGGTGACCCCGCTGCGGTGGTGCGCGGGAGCCCTGCTGGTGGGCGGGGTGGCACTGACCTCGGTGACCCTCCGCCCACGCCGCCGGGAAAACCCGTTCGACGGCAGCGCGCCCGGGCGGAAGAATCCGGCCGGTGACGTTCACGCTGAAGGCACCGGTCCTCGAAGGCACGTCGGTACGGCTGGAGCCGCTGGGCCCGCAGCACGCCGCTGATCTCGCCCTGGCGGCGGAGGAGGAGCGCGGCACCTACGCGTACACCTGGGTGCCCCGGGCCGAGGAGGTCGGCGCGTACCTCGACGCACAGGCGGCCCGGGCGGCCACGGGACGGCTGGCGCCCTTCGCGCAGATCTCCCTCGCCACGGGACGGGCGGTCGGCGCCACCGCGTACTGGGAGCCCCGGTCGTGGCTGACGGAGGACCGGCTCGACGCCGTCGAGGTCGGGTTCACGTGGCTGGCGCGCTCCGCGCAGGGCACCGGTATCAACGCCGAGGCCAAGCTGCTCCTGTTCCGGCACGCCTTCGAGGTCTGGGAGGTCTCGCGGGTCGACCTGAAGACGGACGCCCGCAACAGCCGCTCCCGCGCGGCCATCGAGTCGGTCGGCGCCCGCTTCGAGGGCGTCCTGCGCAACTGGTCCCGCTCCTGGGCGCCGGGCGAGGAGGGGCGGCTGCGCGACTCCGCGGTCTACTCGGTCACGGCGGCGGAGTGGCCCGGGTGCCGGGCACGGCTGGAGAGCCGGGTCGCGTCCCGCGTACGCCGCACCCTCCACCGTGCGTGAATACGTTCCGGGGACGCCGGACGGATCGGAACGACGGACGGATCGAAACGACAGCAGAATGAAATGACAGGAGGATCGAAAGCCGGGCGGACGGTCGGGCGGACACCCCGACAGGCTACTTGTCTGGATAATCCTTCACTCGTTTGCCGCGCATCCGGATGAGCCGGCCGCCGTTAGTGAGGGCATGACCAAGGTAACTGGGGGGAAGTGTCTCCCTTGGGCTTCCGAGCGGAAGAACACGGCGGGGGACCAGGGCGGGAAAACCGTCGCACTCAGGGAAACCGAGCCGATTCTGCGGGACTTCCTGAATGTCATGGGCGAGCTCCAGGAAGACCTCGCCGGACGGTGGGCCGCGATGCGGGAACGGCCCGTCTTCTCGCGGGCCGAGTGACCGGGCCGTGCACGAAGAAGAACTGTATTACGGACCGGAATTCTCCCCCTACGCGGCTCCTCACCCCGAGGCGGGCCACGGCCGTCACCGGGCTCCCGACGACGACCTCTCGATGCCCCTGCCGGACATGTCCTGGGACCCGGCCGAGGAACTGGCCTTCATGCTCCAGGACGCCCTCGAGGAGCAGCTCCCCGAGCCCCCCTCCGCCCGGGACGAGACACCCGCCGCGGCCCCGGCACCGGGCAGCCCCCTGCAGAACCTGCAGGAGATCACGGCCGAGCTGCCCCCGCTGAGAGCGACCGCCCGCAGCCACCGCAAGGTGCGGGTGCGCCGCGGCCCGCGAGGACTCCAGGCGGTCAGCTACGTCATCGCCGCCGCCATCACCGTCATCGCCTCCGCGGTCAGCCTCTTCGGGGGCATGGTCGCCTACGACCCCCTGCGCGTCGTCGCCCTGACCCGCCTGCAGACGGGCGCCGTGTCGTGGTGGCCGCTGCTCGTCTACGGGCCCTGGCTCGCGGCGTCCCTGTCGGTCCTGCGGGCCGCGCTGCACCAGCGCCGGGCCGTCCACTCCTGGTGCGTCGTCCTGGCGTTCTCGCTCATCGCGATGCTCCTGTGCGTGGCCGCCCAGACGCCCCGGACCGTCGTCGACGTCGCCGCCGCGGCCCTGCCGAGCCTGGCGTCCCTGACCTGCTTCCAGCAGCTCGTACGTCAGATCACCCTGACCCGCCCGCCCCGGCGCGCCACACCCCGGCACCGCCTGCGGTCCCCGTCCCCGGAGGGGGCCGGCGCGGCGCGGACGCCCGATCCGGCACCGGACCGGGCCGCCGGTACCCAGGGCGCGCGGCGCGACGGCTCCCGGCCCGGCGACGGTCACCGGCCGCAGGCGGCCCAGCCGCAGGAGCCCGCACCGAAGACGTACGTGATCAGCGACAACCGGCCGCTGCGGAACCAGGCGCAGCACTCGACCGGCCCGTTCCCGCAGCCCCGGCGCGGCGGTCGTCAGGCCGACTCGTTGAGCAGCCGCTCCAGGTGACGGCGGCCCTCGTCCAGCAGTCCGGGCAGCGGGGCCGCCGCCTCGTACCACCGCTTCTCGTACTCCCAGCACAGCCAGCCGTCCCAGCCCTCGCGGGAGAGCACCTCCACGCACTCGGCCAGCGGCAGCACTCCCGCGCCCAGCGGCAGCGGGGTGGTGTCGTCGACGGAGGCGATGTCCTTGACCTGGACGTAGCCGAGGTGCGGGGACAGCGCCGCGTAGGTCTCCGTGGGCTGTTCGCCGCCCAGCCAGGTGTGCATGACGTCCCACAGGGCACCGACCTGCCGGTGGCCGACCAGGCCGAGCACGCGCATCGCGTCGGCGCCGGTGCGGTGCGAGTCGTGGGTCTCCAGCAGGATGCGCACGCCCGCGTCGGTGGCGTACTCGGCGGCCGTGCCCAAGCGCCGGGCGGCCGTCGCGTCGGCCTCCTCGGGGCTCTGGCCGGTGCCGCCGCCGGGGAAGACCCGCACGTACGGGGCGCCCAGGTCGCGGGCCAGGTCGAGCAGGTCGCGGATCTCGGCGACGACGGCGTCGTCGTCACCGGGCGCGGCGACCCGCGCGTACCCCGCGACGCCGAGCACCTCGACGCCGGCCGCCTTGAACGCGGCGGCGGCGTCGGCCCGTTCACCGGGGGAGAGGCCGGGGTTGACCGGCTCCTCGGGGTGGGCGCGCAGTTCGACGCCGTGGTATCCGTGGGCGGTCGCGAGCCGCAGCACGTCGGGCAACGGCAGTCCGGGCAGTCCGAGAGTGGAGAACGCCAGCTTCATGCCCGGGGACCCTACCCGCGATCGCCTCACGGATTCCCCCTCCGACGAGGTGTCGCGCCCAGCCTGTCCGGAGTTCGAGGACGTTGCCTCTCAGCGGGCGGAACGGCGACTAGCAGCCCGTCCGGCGTCTGAGGACGAGGCCGTCCGGGCCGAAGCGGGGCCCGGGGGTGGCAGTCCCCGGACGACGCCCGCACGGACGCCGGCGCAGCACCCGGGAAACGGCACCGTCACTTCCGCGGAACCCCGGAGGACCCCCGCACCATCAACTCCCCCCGCACCGTGGCGATCTCCCCGGGCGGCGCCTCCTCGCGCCCCATCGCGATCCGCCCCGCCCGCGCCCCCGCCTCCGCCAGCGGCAGCCGGACCGTCGTCAGCGCGGGCACCGCGTCGATGCTGAACGGCAGGTCGTCGAAGCCGGCCACCGACACGTCCGCCGGGATCCGCAGCCCGGAGTCCCGCAGCGCCGCGCACGCGCCCAGCGCCACGGTGTCGTTCGCGGCGACGACCGCGGTCAGGGACGGGTCCCTGCGCAGGAGTTCCAGCGTGGCCTCGTAGCCGGACCGCCGGTCGTAGCGTCCGTGGACCGTCCAGCGGGCGTCCTCCTCGATGCCGTGCGCGGCGAGCGCCGCCCGGTGTCCCTCCAGCCGGTGCCGCGTGGTGGTCCGCTCCTCGGGGCCCGCGATGTAGCCGAGCCGCCGGTGCCCGAGCCCGATCAGATGCTCGGTCAGCTCCCGGCCGCCCCCGCGGTTGTCGAAGGTCAGCGCGATGGCCCCGGTCCCCGGCGCCGGCGGCCGCCCGCACAGCACCACCCGCGTCCCGGCCTCCGACAGCTTCCGCAGCTTCGTCGCCACCGCCGCCTGGTGCGCCGCGTCCTCCATCGCCCCGCCGGTCAGCACGACGGCCGCGGCGCGCTGCCGCTGCAGCAGCGTGAGGTAGGTCAGCTCGCGCTCCGGGGCGCCGCCGGTGTTGCAGACCACGGCGAGTCTCTCGCCGCCGGCTCTGCCGCCCGGCCCGCCGATCTCGGACTGGATCGCACCGGCCATCACGCCGAAGAAGGGGTCGGCGATGTCGTTGACCAGGATCCCCACCAGGTCGGACGTCGCGGCCGCCAGGGCGCTCGCGGGGCCGTTGAGCACGTAGTCCAGCTCGTCGACCGCCTTGAGCACGCGCTCCCGGGTGGAGGCGGCCACGGGATAGTTCCCGTTCAGCACGCGCGACACCGTCGCGGGGGAGACCTGGGCGCGGGCCGCCACGTCCGCCAGTGTCACCGTCATGTCCTCGTCCTCCGGTCGCGCTCTCGTCGTACGCCTTCGTACACGGGCCCGGGTCCGGCCCGGTTCCGTGCCGACCTTACGGCCACCGCCCGTCGTTGTTCGCCCCCTCGAACAACTCGCCCGGGCCCACGGTCTTGTCCGGACCACCGTCCACAGGTTAGCTTCATAGCGAATAGAAAGCGCTTGCTGTGACGCCTGTCCCGAGCTTCGGCGTATGCGGCGCGCGGACCGCGTACGAAGGGAACGACGTGACACGCAAGACGGTGCGTATCGCCATGAACGGTGTGACCGGACGCATGGGCTACCGGCAGCACCTCGTCCGCTCCATCCTGGCCATCCGCGAGCAGGGCGGCCTCGACCTCGGGGGCGGCACCGTGCTGTGGCCGGAGCCGGTCCTGGTCGGCCGCCGCGAGCACGCGCTCAGGGAGCTGGCCGAGCGGCACGGGCTGGAGCACGTCTCGACGGACGTGGACGAGGTCCTCGCCGACGAGAGCGTCGAGATCTACTTCGACGCCCAGGTCACCTCGGCCCGCGAGGAGGCGATCAAGAAGGCGATCGCCGCGGGCAAGCACATCTACACCGAGAAGCCGACCGCCACCGGCCTGGACGGCGCCCTGGAGCTCGCGCGCCTGGCGAACGGCGCCGGCATCAAGCACGGCGTCGTCCAGGACAAGCTGTTCCTCCCCGGCCTGCTCAAGCTCAAGCGCCTCATCGACGGCGGCTTCTTCGGCCGGATCCTGTCCGTGCGCGGCGAGTTCGGCTACTGGGTCTTCGAGGGCGACTGGCAGTCCGCCCAGCGCCCCTCGTGGAACTACCGCGCCGAGGACGGCGGCGGCATCGTCGTCGACATGTTCCCGCACTGGGAGTACGTCCTCCACGAGCTGTTCGGCCGCGTGACGTCCGTCCAGGCCCTGACCGCCACCCACGTCCCGCAGCGCTGGGACGAGAACGGCAAGCCCTACGACGCCACCGCCGACGACGCCGCGTACGGCGTCTTCGAGCTCGACGGCGGCGTGATCGCGCAGATCAACTCGTCCTGGGCGGTCCGCGTCAACCGCGACGAACTGGTGGAGTTCCAGGTCGACGGCACCGAGGGCTCCGCGGTCGCGGGCCTGCGCAACTGCCGCGTCCAGCACCGCTCCGCCACCCCGAAGCCGGTCTGGAACCCGGACATCCCCGCCACCGAGGTCTTCCGCGACCAGTGGCAGGAGGTCCCGGACAACGGCGAGTTCGACAACGGCTTCAAGGCCCAGTGGGAGCTGTTCCTGCGCCACGTCTACGCCGACGCCCCCTACCACTGGGACCTGCTGGCCGGCGCCCGCGGCGTCCAGCTCGCCGAACTGGGCCTGAAGTCCTCGGCCGAGGGCCGCCGTCTCGACGTACCGGAGATCGCGCTGTGACCCTCCACCTGCCCGACGCGAACGGCACCCTGCGTGCCTACGAGCCCCGCTCCGAGCCACTGGCCGTATCCGCGGGAAGCGCTTTCACCTCCCGTACGGTCTTCTCCGCGGCGCACGTCGTCGCCGACCCGTACGCGGACACCACGCCGGACGGGCCCGCCGCCGTCGACTGGGACGCCACCCTGGCCTTCCGCCGCCACCTGTGGTCCCACGGGCTCGGCGTCGCCGAGGCGATGGACACCGCCCAGCGCGGCATGGGCCTGGACTGGGCCGGCGCGGCCGAGCTGATCCGCCGGTCCGCCGCCGAGGCGAAGGCGTGCGGTGGCCGCATCGCCTGCGGCGTCGGCACGGACCAGCTCACCGCCGGCTCCCTCGCCGAGGTCCGGGCGGCCTACGAGGAACAGCTCGCGGTGGTGGAGGAGTCGGGCGCCCAGGCCATCCTCATGGCCTCCCGCGCCCTCGCCGCCACGGCCCGTGGACCCGAGGACTACCTGGAGGTCTACGGCCACCTGCTGCGCCAGTCCGCCGAGCCGGTGATCCTGCACTGGCTGGGCCCGATGTTCGACCCGGCGCTCGAGGGCTACTGGGGCTCGTCCGACCTGGACACGGCCACGGACGTCTTCCTGGAGGTCATCGCGGCCCACCCCGACAAGGTCGACGGCATCAAGGTCTCCCTCCTCGACGCCCAGCGCGAGGTCGACCTGCGCCGCCGCCTGCCGCAGGGCGTGCGCTGCTACACGGGGGACGACTTCAACTACCCCGAGCTGATCGCCGGTGACGACCAGGGCTTCAGCCACGCCCTGCTCGGCATCTTCGACCCGCTGGGCCCGCTGGCGGCCGAGGCGGTCCGCGTCCTGGACACCGGGAACACGGAGGGTTTCCGCGCCCTCCTCGACCCCACGGTCCCCCTGTCCCGCCACCTCTTCCAGGCCCCCACCCGCTTCTACAAGACGGGCGTGGTCCTCCTGGCCTGGCTGGCGGGTCACCAGAGCCACTTCACGATGGTGGGCGGCCTCCAGTCGGCCCGCTCCCTGCCGCACTTCGCCCGCGCCTACGAACTCGCCGACGGACTGGGCCTGTTCCCGGACCCGAAGCTGGCGGAGGAGCGCATGCGGTCCCTGCTCGGTCTGTACGGAGTGAACCAGTGAGCGACGACGACAAGCCGGACCTGTCCCGCTTCAGCATCAACCAGATGACGGTCAAGCAGCTGTCCCTGCCCGAACTGACCGCGGCCTGCCGCGACCTGGGCATCGGCAACGTCGGCCTGTGGCGCGAGCCGGTGCAGGCGTACGGCGTCGAGGCGGCGGCCAAGCTGGTCCGCGACGCGGGCCTGTCCGTCACCACCCTGTGCCGGGGCGGCTTCCTGACGGCGACCGACCCGGACGAGCGCGCCCGGGCCCTGGCGGACAACCGCCGCGCGGTCGACGAGGCGGCCGTCCTCGGCACCGACACGCTGGTCCTGGTCTCGGGCGGCCTGCCGGCCGGCTCGAAGGACCTGCGCGGAGCCCGCGAACGCATCGCGGACGCCCTGGCGGAGCTCGGCCCCTACGCCGAACGGCACGGCGTACGCCTCGCCATCGAGCCGCTGCACCCGATGTTCGCCTCCGACCGCTGCGTGGTCTCCACCCTCACCCAGGCCCTGGACCTCGCCGAACGCTTCCCCGCCCACCAGGTCGGCGTCACGGTCGACACGTACCACATCTGGTGGGACGACCAGGCGCCCGCCCAGATCGCCCGGGCCGGCGCGGGAGGCCGCATCCACACCTTCCAGCTCGCCGACTGGACGACCCCCCTCCCGGAGGGCGTCCTCAACGGCCGCGGCCAGATCGGCGACGGCGCGGTCGACATGCGCGAGTGGAAGTCCTACGTGGAGGCGGCGGGCTACACGGGCCCCATCGAGGTCGAGCTCTTCAACGACGCCCTGTGGGCGAGGGACGGCCGCGAGGTCCTGGCGGAGACGGCGGCTCGGTTCGCCGAACACGCGGCGTAGAGGAGGATGTTCGGATCGTCCGGGCGCCGTCCGGACGATCCGAACACCCCGCGGGATGATCAGGCCATGACCGAAGTCGTACTGATGTCTGATCCGAAGGTCGCGGCCGTGCCTGTGCGGGAGTGCGGCGAACAGCTCGTGGACGTCCGCGGGGACGGCCGCCTGCTGGTCGACGAACGCAAGCGGCAGGACTCCGCCGATGCCTTCGCCCACCTGCGGGCGGGCGTGCTCCGCCGGCTCGTCGAGGCGCAGGACCAGCTGCCCGGCGGCATGCGGCTGCTGTTCGTCGAGGGCTACCGCCCGCCTGCCTCCAACGGCACTACTTCGACTCGTACGCCGACGAACTGCGTGCCGGTCACCCGGACTGGTCCGCGGAGACGATCCGTTCGGCGGCCAGCCGCTACGTGTCCCCGCCGGAGATCGCCCCGCACAGCGCGGGAGCAGCCGTCGACCTGACGCTCGCCGATGCCGACGGCCGCGAACTCGACCTGGGCACCCGTATGAACGCGACACCGGAGGAGAGCGCCGGCGCCTGCTACACGGACGCGGACACCATCGGCGAGGAGGCCCGGACCCTCCGCACCGTCCTGGGCACGGCGCTCGGCACCGTCGGCCTGGTCGACTACCCGACGGAGTGGTGGCACTGGTCCTACGGGGACCGGTACTGGGCGCTGATGTCCGGAGCCCCGGCCGCCCTCTACGGAGCGACGGATCTCGACTGACCGGGTCACCCCACGGCCGGCGCCGAGCGACCTGGATCAGTCCTCCCAGAATGCCCAGAACACCCCGATCTCCGCGTCCGACAGGGCGATGAGGCCGCAGTCGGTGGTGTGGACGGAGAGGCAGTCCCACATCGCCTCGGGATTCAGGAGATCGGCGGCGGGGTCGTCCTGGGCGGCCGACGCGTTGGTGTAGAAGCGGGCCTCCGGGCCGAAGCGCGAGAGGACCCGGCGGGAAGACCCGAAAAGGCTGTCCCTGCGTCGCTCGAAGTCCGGGATGCCGGCGGCCTGGTACCAGTCGCCCTGCAGCGCGACCAGCAGTTGGCCTGCCGACTCCCGTGCGACCTCGTGCAGACACTCCCCGAGCTGTTCCGGGCCCCACGGCACGAAGGGCGATCCGATGCCGCTGCGGTTCTCGTCGTCCTCGGGGGCGTGGTTCAGCGAGGGCCACTTCCTCGGGTCGCTGCTCCGGAGCGCCATGACCGTGGCAGCGCCCCGGCGCCAGTCCTCGTGGCGCCTCGGTCCCACCTGGGCGAAGGTCCAGCCGCCGCCGAAGAGGTCGAGCAGTGCGGCTCGCCAGGAATCGGCATCGAGAGCGGGTTCTTGCAGCGGCATGGCACGGGACTCCTGTCGGTGGCTGCCACGGAGGGCCGTCCGGAAAAAATCTTCGCCGACGCGTACAACCCTCCCCCCACCCCGCCGGTCGTACTGGGCATCAGGACGCCTGCGGGGGGAGATCCGGGGGGATCGCGGGGGGACTGAGGGGGAGGGGAATCCGGGAGGGTCCGGTCGATGACCGGGCCCTCCCGAAGGGTCCGCGGCCCAGGTCAGAAGAAGACCCCGCACCGCAGCAGCACGTTCGCGTACGGGCGGGCCTCGCCGGTGCGGACCACCAGGCGGGTGCCCGCCGAGAGGGCCTTCAGGCGTTCGTGCGGGACCAGGGACAGGTCGGGGCAGCGGGCGTCCAGCAGCGCCGCTGCCTCCGGATTCGCGTCCCGCACCTCCGTCGCCGCCGTCGCGCCCTCGATCACCAGCTCGGCCAGCAGGCCGTCCAGCACCTCGGCGAAGGACGGCACCCCCGCGCGGAAGGCCAGGTCGACGACGCGCGGGCCGTCGGGGATGGGCATGCCCACGTCGCAGACCAGCACGCCGTCGCCGTGGCCCAGTTCGGCCAGGGCACCGGCGAGGTGGCGGTTGAGTATCCCGGCCCGCTTCACAGCGCCTCGACCTCCGCCGCCGTCGGGTACGACACCTGCGCCCCCGCCTTCGTGACCGCGGCCGCGCCCACCCGGGCCGCGTAGGCCGCCGCCTCGGCGAGCGACGCGCCGGTGCCGAGCCGCCAGGCCAGCGCCGCCGTGAACGCGTCACCGGCGCCCGTGGTGTCCACGGCGTCCACCTTCACGGACGGGACACGACGCACGCCCTCCGCCGCGGAGGCGACCAGCGCGCCGTCGGCGCCCAGGGTCACGACCACCGAACGCGGCCCCTTGGCCAGCAGGAGCCCGGCCCAGTCCTCCGGGCGCTCGCTCACGCACGCGTCGCCGAGGATCACCCTCGCCTCGTGCTCGTTGACGATCAGCGGGTCGCAGGCCGCCAGGACCTCCTGCGGAAGCGGCTGCGGCGGCGACGGGTTCAGCACGAAGCGGCTGCCCGGCGCCAGGCTCCGGACCACCTCCACCACCGTGTCCAGCGGGACCTCCAGCTGCGTCGACACGACCCGGGAGGCGTGGAAGAGGCTGGACGCGGCCCGGACGTCGCCCGGGGTCAGGCGGCCGTTGGCGCCCGGCGAGACCACGATGCTGTTGTCCCCCGACGGGTCGACGGTGATCAGCGCGACGCCGGTCGGGGCGCCGCCCACCAGCACGCCGACCGTGTCGACACCGGCCGCGCGCTGCGAGTCGAGCAGCAGCCGCCCGTAGGAGTCGTCACCGACCCGGGCCAGCAGGGCCGTGCGGGCGCCGAGCCGGGCGGCGGCCACCGCCTGGTTCGCGCCCTTGCCGCCCGGATGGACCGCCAGGTCGGAGCCGAGCACCGTCTCGCCGGCACCCGGCCGCCGGTCGACACCGATCACCAGGTCGGCGTTGGCCGACCCCACGACCAGCAGGTCGTAGTCGTACATGGTTCGCTCCCCGATCCGAGTGAGATGCGCGTGAGTCCGAGTGAGATGCGCGTGAGTCCGTGTGAGTCCGAGTGAGTCCGAGTGACCACCGATGACAACGAGCGAGGCGGGCGGACGGTCGCCGGGACCGCCCGCCCGCGCACACTCCGTGCGCCCGTGTCAGCCCTCGAAGCCGGCCACGTTCTCCTTGGTGACCACCTTCACCGGCACCTTCACCGTCTTCTCCACCTTCTTGCCCTCGGCCGCCCGCAGCGCGTTCCGTACGGCGATCCTGCCCAGCTCCTTCGGCTGCTGAGCGACGGAGGCGTACAGCGTGCCCGCCTCGACCGCCTTCAGCCCGTCCGGCGTGCCGTCGAAGCCGACGACCTGGACCGACGTGCCGGCCTTGGAGCCGAGCGCCTTGATCGCGCCGAGCGCCATCTCGTCGTTCTCCGCGAAGACGGCGTCGACGTCGGGGTGCGCCTGGAGCAGGTTCGTCATCACGTCCAGGCCCTTGGTGCGGTCGAAGTCCGCGGGCTGCCTGGCGACGACCTCGATGCCCGGGTAGGCCTTGAGACCGGCCGCGAAGCCCGCCCCGCGCTCCCGGCTGGCGGAGGTGCCGGCCTGGCCCTGGAGGATGACGATCGTGCCCTTGCCGCCGAGCTTCTCGGCGAGCGCCTCGGCACCCAGCCGGCCTCCCTCGACGTTGTCGGAGGCGACCAGCGCCGCCGTGTCCGCCTTGTTGACGCCGCGGTCCACGGCGACGACGGGGATGTCGGCCTTGTTCGCGCCGCGCACCGCGGGACCGGCGGCGTCGGAGTCCACCGGGTTGACGATGACGGAGGAGAGCGAGCCGCTGGTGAAGTTCTGCAGCTGGTTGGCCTGCTGCGAGGCGTCGTTCTGCGCGTCGGTGACCGTCAGGTCCACGCCCAGCTTCTTCGCCTCCTCCTGCGCACCCGCCCGGATCTGCACGAAGAACGGGTTGTTGAGCGTCGACAGCGACAGGCCGATCTTCTGCGACGTGCCCGCCGAGGAGCCGTTGTGCAGCAGCGAGGTCGCGCCGACGACCGCCACGGCGACGACGGCCGCGACCACGTAGGTGAGTGCCTGCTTGCCCCGGCCCCCGTCACCGGACGCCCCGGCCGCCGGAGTGGTCGCGCCCGCCTTGCGGCGCAGCGTGTCCAGCAGCACCGCCAGCGCGATGACGACACCGATGACGACCTGCTGCCAGAACGCGGAGACGGACAGCAGGTTGAGGCCGTTGCGCAGCACCGCGAGGATCAGCGCGCCGATGAGCGTGCCCGACGCCTTGCCGGTGCCGCCCGCGAGCGACGCGCCGCCGATGACGACGGCGGCGATGGCGTCCAGCTCGTAGCCCTGCGCGGCCTGCGGCTGCGCGGAGGCCAGCCGGGAGGCGAGCACGATGCCCGCCGCGGCGGCGAACAGGCCGGAGAAGGCGTAGATGGCCAGCTTCTGCCGCTTCACGCGCAGGCCGGACAGCCGCGCGGCCTCCTCGTTGCCGCCGATGGCGTACATGGACCGGCCGATGTAGGTCCGGCCGAGGACGAACGCCGTGATCAGACCCATCACGATCATCACGAGCACCGGCACGGGCAGCCAGCCGCCGAGCGTGTCGCCCAGGTGGGAGACCGAGTCGGGGAAGGCGATCGGCGAGCCCTGCGAGATGACCAGCGACAGACCGCGGCCCACCGACAGCATCGCGAGCGTGGCGATGAACGGCGGCAGCTTCCCGTACGAGATGAGGAAACCGTTCACCAGGCCGCAGGCGATGCCCGTCGCGACGGCCAGCACCACCGCGAGCACGACCGGCATCCCGGCCTCGGTGGCGCTCCACGCCAGCACGGTGGCCGACAGCGCGGCGACCGAGCCGACGGACAGGTCGATGCCCGCCGAGACGATGACGAAGGTGACGCCGAAGGCGAGGATCGCGGTCACGGCGGCCTGCACGCCGACGTTGAGCAGGTTGTCGGCGGTCAGGAAGTCGCCGGACAGCGCCGACATCGCGACGACGAGGACGATCAGCGCGGTCAGCGCGCCGTTGTCGAGCAGCAGGCGGCGCAGGCCGCCCGTGGCGCCCTGCGCGCCCGGCTTGCTCTTGAGCGTGTCAGTGGCCACGGGAGGCCTCCGTTCCGTTGGTGTGCGTGCTGACGGCGAGCGCCATCACGGCGTCCTGGGTGGCCTGCTCGGCGGGGAGTTCGCCCGCGACCCGGCCCTGTGCCATGACCACGACCCGGTCGCTCATGCCGAGCACCTCCGGCAGATCGCTGGAGATCATGAGCACGGCGGCACCGGCGGCCGTCAGTTCGTTGATGAGCTGGTAGATCTCGACCTTGGCGCCGACGTCGATGCCGCGGGTCGGCTCGTCGAGGATCAGCACCTTGGTGTTCGCCAGCAGCCACTTGCCGATGACGACCTTCTGCTGGTTGCCGCCGGACAGGGTCCGCACGTGCTGGCCGAGCCCGGCCATCCGCACGCCGAGCTGCCCGGCGATCCGCCCGGCCGCCTCGTGCTGTCCCTTGAGGTCGACGAGTCCCGCCCGGGAGGTGGACCTCAGCGTCACCAGGCCGAGGTTCTCCTCGACGGAGGCGTCGAGGACGAGCCCCTGCCCCTTGCGGTCCTCGGGGACGAGCCCGATCCCGGCCGCCATCGCGGCGTTCACGTCGTGGCGGCGCAGCGGCGCGCCCGCGACGTGCACGGTCCCGGCGTCGTACGGGTCGGCGCCGAACACGGCACGCACCACCTCGGTGCGCCCGGCGCCGACGAGGCCGGCGATGCCGACGACCTCGCCGGCCCGCACCTCGAAGCCGACGTCGTGGAAGACGCCGTCCCGGGTCAGGCCCTCGACCTTGAGCAACGCCTCACCGGCGGCGCCGCGCTCGCGCGGGTACTGCTGCTCGATCGACCGCCCGACCATGAGCCGCACCAGTTCGTCCTCGGGCGTGGAGGCGGGCACCTGCCCGACGCTGCGCCCGTCCCGGATGACGGTGACCCGGTCGCCGAGGGCGGCGATCTCCTCCAGGTGGTGGGTGATGAAGACGATGCCGACACCGTCCTCGCGCAGCCGCCGCACGATGGCGAACAGCTTCTCGACCTCCTCGGAGGTGAGCACGGCGGTCGGCTCGTCCATGATGAGCACGCGCGCGTCCAGGCTGAGCGCCTTGGCGATCTCGACCATCTGGAGCCGTGCGATGCCGAGTTCACGCACCCGCGCGCGCGGGGAGACGTCGACCCCCACCCGCTCCAGCAGCACCTCGGCGTCGGCGTCCATCCTCTTCCGGTCGATCATCCCGAGCCGGCGCGGCTGGCGCCCCAGGAAGATGTTCTCGGCGACGGTCAGATCGGGGACGAGGTTGAACTCCTGGTAGATCGTGGCGATCCCGAGCCGCTCGGAGTCCTGCGCACCGTTGATGCGCACCTCCTCGCCGCCGGCCAGGATCCGCCCGGAGTCGGGCGTGTAGGCGCCGGAGAGCATCTTGATCAGCGTGCTCTTGCCCGCGCCGTTCTCGCCGAGGAGCACGTGCACCTCGCCCCGGCGCAGGTCGAAGTCGACGCTGTCGAGCGCCACGACACCGGGGAAGGTCTTGCGGATGCCCTCGATGCGCAGCAACTCGTCGGGATCGCGGCTGCTCACGGCGTACTCCTTCGTACGGGGGAGGGGGACGGGTCCTGCGGGGACAGGGAAAGGCCGGGCGAGGACGGGGACGGGCCGGGCGGGGTGGAGGGCTCGCCGCACGAGCGGCGTACGACGAGCCGCGCCGGCAGGGTGACGGACTCGCCGGTCCCTCCCTCGATGCGGTCGACCAGCGCGCGCACGGCCGCCCGCCCGAGGTCGCCCGTGGGCTGGGCGATCGCGGTGACCGGCGGATCGGTGTGCACGAACCAGCGGATGTCGTCGAACGCGGCGAGCGCGATGTCGTCGGGGACGCGCATCCCCCGCGCGCGTACGGCGTCCAGTGCGCCGAGCGCCATCAGGTTGTCGGCGGCGAAGACGGCGTCGGGCGGTTCGGGCAGGTCGAGGAAGCCCTCGGTGACCCGGCGTCCGCTGTCGGCCTGGAAGTCGCCCTGGCCGATGCAGTCGTCGGGCAGGGGGAGTCCGTACGCGGCGAGCGCCTCGCGGAAGGCGTCCACGCGCTCGCGGCCGGTCGTGGTGGCCGCGGGCCCGGCGATGATGGCGAGCCGCCGGTGTCCGAGCCCGTGCAGGTGCGCGACCAGGTCCCGTACCGCCGCGCGCCCGTCCGACCGCACCACGGGCACGTCCACGCCGGGGATCCAGCGGTCGACGAAGACCATGGGAGTCCCGGCGCGCGCGGCGTCCAGCATGCGGGGGGAGCCGCCGTCGGTGGGGGAGACGAGCAGCCCGTCGATACGGCGGTCCAGCAGCGTCGTGACGTGGTGGTCCTGGAGGTCGGGCCGCTCGTCGGCGTTGCCGATGATGACGCTGTAGCCGAGCGCGCGGGCCTCTTCCTCGACGGAGCGGGCCAGTTCGGTGAAGTACGGGTTCAGCACGTCGCTGATGACCAGGCCGAGGGTGCGGGTCTGCGCGGTGCGCAGCGACCGGGCGACGGCGTTCGGGCGGTAGCCCAGCGCCTCGACGGCGGCCAGGACGCGCGTGCGGGCGTCCGGGCTGACGGACGGGTGGCCGTTGAGGACGCGCGAGACCGTCGCGACGGACACGCCCGCCTCGGCGGCGACGTCCTTGATGCTCGCCATCGTCGTTCCACCTCCTCGTGGAATCGATTACACGGAGGATTGGAATCGATTACACGGGCGGATGGCAAGGGGGTGGAGGGTGGCTGAAATCCAATCGTGACCGAGTCGAGGTTCTGGCCCGACATGCGGTGGCCCGGCCCGGGATCGGAGGATCCCGGGCCGGGCCGGCGCGGCGGTGCGGTCAGTCCATCGCGGCGGCGAACATGCCGGCCTCGTAGGAGCCGCCCTTCTGGTGGGTGATCACGGCGAGCCGGTTGGCCGCGTTGATCATGGCGACCAGGCAGATCAGGGCGGCGAGCTGGTCGTCGTCGTAGTGCTTGCGCGCCAGGGCCCAGGTCTCGTCGGACACCCCCTCGTGGGCGTCGGCGAGCCGGGTGCCCTCCTCGGTGAGTGCCAGCGCGGCCTGCTCGGCCTCGGTGAACACGGTCGACTCGCGCCAGGCGGCTACCAGGGCGAGCCTGACCGCCGTCTCGCCGGCGGCCGCGGCCTCCTTGGTGTGCATGTCGATGCAGTGACCGCAGCCGTTGATCTGGCTGGCGCGCAGTGACACCAGTTCCTGCGTCGACTGCGGCAGCGGCGACTGGTGGAGCAGTTGGGCGACGCCGGCGAATCGCTTGGCGAACCGGCCGGCGAGCTCGTTCTCGAACAGGTTGAATCGGGTGTCCATGGTCTCGTCCTCATCTCGTGCTCGTACGGAACGAACACAAGATGCCGACGCCCCGGACCGTGTGACAGGGCCACCATGTGACGTATGCCACTGCGTGCGGGTGTCACAGGACGGCGGTGACCGGCGTCCTGTGCGCATGACACCGTCGCAGGCGAACGAGCGGGAGCTGCTGGTCATGAGCGAGGACGAGGACCGAGAGGAACAGGGCGGCGAGGCGGGGACCGAGCGGCTCGACGGGCGGCGCCCGGACGTCGCCACGGACGCCTTCGTCACCCATCGCAACCTGCTCTTCACCGTCGCCTACGAGATGCTCGGCTCGGCCGCCGACGCCGAGGACGTGCTCCAGGAGACCTGGCTGCGGTGGGCGGGGGTCGACCTCGCCGAGGTGCGCGACCCGCGCGCGTACCTGGTGCGGATCACCACCCGGCAGGCGCTGACCCGGCTGCGCACGCTCGGCCGCCGCAAGGAGTCCTACGTCGGCTCCTGGCTGCCCGAGCCGCTGCTCACCACGCCCGACGTGGCCGAGGACGTCGAGCTCGCCGACAGCGTCTCGATGGCGATGATGCTGGTCCTGGAGACGCTCACGCCGACCGAGCGGGCGGTGTTCGTGCTCCGCGAGGTCTTCGACCTGGGCTACGACGAGATCGCCGAGGCCGTCGACAAGAGCCCGGCCGCCGTCCGCCAGACCGCGCACCGGGCACGCGCGCACGTCGCGGCACGCCGGCCGCGCGGGGTCGTCTCGCCGACGGAGACCCGGGACGCGCTCGACGCGTTCCAGCGGGCGGTCCGTACGGGCGACCTTCAGCAGCTGCTCGACATCCTCGCGCCGGACGTCGTCCTGCTGGGCGACGGCGGCGGCATCAAGCAGGCCGTCCTGCGGCCGATCACGGGGGCCGACAAGGTGGCCCGTCTCGTGATCGGCGGGCTGATGAAGCAGGGCGATGCCGTGTCCATGGGCGCGGCCCAGGTCAACGGCTACCCGGCCCTGGTCGTGCGGCTCGACGGCGAGCTGGACACCGTGATGGCGGTGCGCTTCGACGAGGGGCGCATCACCGGGCTCTACGCCGTGCGCAACCCCGAGAAGCTGAGCGGCATGCGGCGGGAGACCGTCCTGCACCGCTGAGGAGCCGTCACGGGGGCGCATGGGGGACGCCGGCGCGCTCAGCCGCCGATGCCCCCGGCGGCGCCCCGCCGCCCCTGCGGTGCCCGCGCCGCCAGCGCCTCCAGCATCAGATCCACCGCCTCCTCGAAGGAGCTCTCCGCCATCGCGGACAGCCCGTCGCCCGCCGCGGTCAGCGCCGGGTACGACCGAGGGTCGAGGCCGGCGTACACGGCCCGCCAGGCCGTTCGGTCGGCCTCACGCTGCTGCCCGGGCAGTGCCTGGAAGGCCGCCTCCGTGGCCGCGTGACTGAGCACGGTGTCGATGAACGCCAGGTAGAGCCGCGCCGCCGGGGCGGGCTCGAAGCCCGCGGACAGCAGCAGGCCGATCCCCGTGTCGACGGCCCGGATCTCGTGGGGGCGGCGGGTCACCCGGTACGACGCCATGGCCGCAGCGCGGGGGTGGGCGAGGTACCCGGCGCGGACCCGCAGGGCCATCTCCCGCAACGAGGCCACCCAGTCGTCCCCGGGCACGAACCCGGCCATGGCGTCGCCGATGATCCGGTCGGCGATGGCGAGCACCAGATCGTCGGTGTCGTGGAAGTAGCGGTACAGGGCGCTCGGATCACAGCCCAGGGCGGTGCCGAGCCGGCGCACGCTGAGCGCGTCGGGGCCGTGCTGGCCGATCAGCCGCAGGGCGGTCCCGACGATCAGGTCCTCCGACAGCAGAACCCCGGAGCGAGTGGGCCGCCGCCGGCGGCGCTCCTGCGGAACACGGGACGTCATGGCGGGCTCCCTCGCTTGCCGGCCCGCCGCCCTCCGGCCGGCTCTTCCGCAGTGAACGACCGCCCGTGCCTTATGTCAACAGCATTGACGCAATGCGGCGCCGGTTGTTCCATCACCTTGCCGCGCGGCTCTTCCCCGTCCCGCCTCCCGAGGAGCCCTCCATGCCATCCGTGCCGCCCCCGACCACCGCACCCCCTGCCCGCCCCGCCGCCCTGAAGCGCTCCCTCGGCGTCGTCGACGGTGTCGCCCTCGCGGCCTCCAGCACGGCCGCCACCACCAGCATCGCCATCGGCATGGGTACGGTCGCCTCCGTCGTCGGCCTCCAGGCGCCCGCCCTCCTGCTGCTGGCGTTCCTGCCGGTGCTCGGCATCGCACTCGCCTACTCCCGCCTCAACCGCTCCGAGCCGAACTGCGGCAACGGCTACGTGTGGGTCGGCACGTCCCTCAGCCCCTGGCTGGGCTTCCTGACCGGCTGGGTCACCGTGGTCGGCTCGATCGTCTTCTGCGCCTACACCAGCGCGGTCATGGGCTCGGTCCTGCTGATCCTCGCCAACAGGGCCGGTGCGCACAGCCTCGCCGGATTCGCCCTGGACCCGACGTCCACGGGCACCAGTACGGCGGTCGGCCTGGTGGTCCTGCTCGTCCTCGCCGTCCTGACCGTGACCGGCACCCGCGTCGCCACCCGCTTCCAGTTCGGCCTGCTGGTCTTCGAGTACGCGGTGCTGCTGACCCTCTGCGGCTGGGCGCTGGTCACCGGCGAGCACGCCTTCTCGCTCTCCTGGTTCAACCCGTTCGCGATACCCGACGGCACCGCCTTCGCCCAGGGCATGGTCCTGGCGGTGTTCTTCTTCTGGGGCTGGGACGCGGCCTTCAGCGTCACCGAGGAGACCAGAAGCCCCGGCGACTCAGCCCGGGGAGGCCTCATCGCCCTCTTCGCCATGCTGGGGCTGTTCCTCTTCGCCTCGGTCGCCTTCCAGCGGGAGATGAGCCTGGGCGAGCTGATCCACAACGGTCCCCAGGCCCTGCCCTACCTCGGGGAGAAGCTGGCCGCCGAGCCCTGGGCCACGGTGCCCGTGATCGCGCTGCTGTGCTCCGCCGTCGCCTCCGTCCAGGCGTCGCTGATCCCCATGGCCCGCGGACTGCTCGCCATGGGCCGCGACCGCACCATGGGACCCCTGTGGACGCGGGTCCACCCCCGGTACGGCACCCCCGCCGCCGGAACGGTCGTCCTCGTCGCCGTCGCCGCGGTGACCGCCGTGCTCGCCGTCGCCATCCCCGAGCTGAGCGACATGCTGCTGGCCGCCGTCAGCGCCATCGGCCTGGTCGTCGCCCTGTACTACGGCCTCACCGCGCTGGCCTGCGCCGTCCGCTTCCGGGCCGCGCTGCGCGAGGGACCGCGTGAGGCGCTGCTCGCCGTCGGCGTGCCCGCCGCGTCCAGCCTGGTCCTGCTGGGGCTCGGCGGCTACCTCGGATACTCGTACCTGACCATGAGCGACCACTTCGAACTCAGCCCGGACAACGGCTGGTTCATGTTCTCGCTGCCCGCCGGCATCGTCCTGGCCGGACTCGTCATGGCCGCCGTGGCCAAGTACGGGCGGCGCTCCCCGTACTTCACCACCGGCCGCGGCACCGACGCGGAATCCCTGGCCGCCCTGCCGACGGACCGCGAGACGGTCTGACGCCCCCGCCTGCCCCTCACCTCCCCCGCAATGCCCCGTCTGTCCCTCACCCTCCGATCCCCCCCCGCCCCTCACCCTCCTGCGATCCCCGGAGTTCACACCCCATGTCACACGCCCAGCCCACCACTTCCGCCGGTGCCGGACCCGCCGATCTCGTACTCACCGGAGGACCGGTGCACACCGTCGACCCCGCCCGCAGCCGCGCCACCTCCGTGGCCGTGCGCGGCGGGCGGATCGCGGCCGTCGGCCACGACGAGGTGCGCGAGCTGATCGGGCCGCGCACCGAGGTCGTCGACCTGGCGGGCAAGCTGCTGCTGCCCGGCTTCCAGGACGCCCACGTCCACCCCCAGGGCGCCGGCCTCGAACTCGGCCTGTGCCACCTCGGCGACACCACCGACCCGGACGAGTACCTGCGCCGGATCAGGGCGTACGCCGACGAACACCCCGACGCCGAGTGGATCACCGGCGGCGGCTGGTCGATGGAGGCGTTCCCCGGCGGTACGCCCACCGCCGCGCTCCTCGACGCCGTCGTCCCCGACCGGCCCGTGTTCCTGCCCAACCGCGACCACCACGGCGCCTGGGTCAACAGCAGGGCGCTGGAGCGCGCGGGCATCGACGCCCGCACCCCCGACCCCGCCGACGGCCGGATCGAACGCGACGCCGCGGGGAACCCCACCGGCATGCTCCAGGAGGGCGCGGCCCATCTGGTGGGCGCTCTGGTCCCCGATCCCACGCCGGACGAACAGCTCGCCGCACTCCTGCGCGCCCAGGCCGTCCTGCACGCGCACGGCGTCACCGCCTGGCAGGACGCCATCGTCGGCGCCTACACCAACATGACCGACCCGGCCCCCGCCTACCGGGCGGCCCTCGACCGGGACCTCCTCACGGCCCGCGTCGTCGGCGCCCTGTGGTGGGACCGCGAGCGGGGCGCGGAGCAGATCCCCGAACTCGTGGCCCGCCGCGAGGAGCTGACCCGCGGCCGCTTCCGCGCCACCACCGTGAAGGTCATGCAGGACGGCATCGCCGAGAACCACACCGCGGCCATGCTCGACCCGTACCTCACGGGCTGCGGCTGCGCCTCGGACAACAGCGGCATCAGCTTCGTCGCACCGGCGGACCTCAGGAAGTACGTGACGGAACTCGACGCGGCCGGTTTCCAGGTGCACTTCCACGCCCTCGGCGACCGGGCGGTGCGCGAGGCGCTCGACGCCGTAGAGGCGGCCCGCGAGGCCAACGGGTGGCGGGACACCCGTCACCACCTGGCCCACCTCCAGGTCGTGCACCCCGCCGACGTCCCCCGCTTCCGCGCCCTGGGCGCCACCGCCAACCTCCAGATGCTGTGGGCCGCCCACGAACCGCAGATGGACGAACTGACCCTGCCCTTCCTGGGCGCCGAACGCGGCACGCGCCAGTACCCGTTCGGCGATCTGCTGCGGGCCGGCGCGACGCTGGCCGCGGGCAGCGACTGGCCGGTCAGCAGCCCCGACCCGCTCCAGGCCGTCCACGTCGCCGTCAACCGCATCGCCCCGGAGGCGCCCGAGGGCACTCCGGTCTTCCTCCCCGAGCAGCGCCTCGACCTGGGCACCGCCGTCGCCGCGTACACGGCGGGCAGTGCCTACGCCAACCACCTGGACGACATCACCGGCAGCATCACGGTCGGCAAGGCGGCCGACCTGGTCGTCCTCGACCGCGACCCGTTCGCCGCGCCGCCCGAGGAGATCGCCGACGCCCGTGTCCTGGAGACCTTCGTGGCGGGCCGGCGCGTGCACGCGGCCGCGGACGCGTAGGCGCGGCGAAAACCGCTACCGCGGTGGCCACGAAGGACGCAGACTCGGGTCCATGGCGGACATGGAGGCGTTCCGGGACGCGGTCACCGCGTGGGCGGCCGGCGGCCCCGGCGAGCCCGCGCGCGAGCTGGCCGGGCGCCTGGACGTCCGGACGGCCGTCCTGCTGGAGGGCCTGAGCGACGCGGCCGCGGTCGACGCGCTGACCGGGCGCCGGGGCCGGGACCTGGCCGCGGAGGGGATCTGCGTCCTCCCCATGGGCGGTGCGATGAACGTCGGCCGCTTCGCCGCGCTCCTCGGCCCGGCCGGCCTGGACCTCCGCCTCACGGGCCTGTGCGACGAACGGGAACGGGGCTACTACGAGCGCGCCCTGGACCGTGCGAACGCGGCGCCGCAGGACCTCTTCGTCTGCGCGGCCGACCTGGAGGACGAGCTGATCCGCGCGCTGGGCGTGCCCCGGGTGACGGCACTGGTCGAGGCGGAGGGCGATCTCCGTCCCCTGCGGACCTTCCTCCAGCAACCCGCGCAGCGCGACCGTACGCCGGAACAGCGCCTGCGCCGCTTCCTCGGCACCAAGAAGGGCCGCAAGATCCACTACGGCCGTGTCCTGGTGGAGGCCCTCACCCCCGACGCCGTCCCCGCCCCGCTGGCGGGCCTGCTCGCGCACCTCTGACGGCACCGCCGCGCCGCCGGCGTCACCCGGAGGCCGGATGCTCCTTGTCCCACTTCCACTGCCAGAGCCTGGACCACCGGTGGTCCTCCTCGAACCCGTCACCCAGGGGCCCGACCCGCTCGACGGCGTCGGCGGTGCGCGGGTCGTCGCGCAGGGCGAGGCCGTAGGCGGCTTCCAGGCGGGTGATCTGGTCGTCCTCGTCCAGCAGCGCGAACAGGGCGTCGGCGACAGCGGGCGTACGGTCCCGGCAGGAGGCCAGCAGCACGGCGGCCTCGCCCCGCAGTCCGGCGTCCGGGTCCTCGGCGAGCATCAGCAACGCCCTTACGGCCGGGCCGAGCAGAGGGTCGTCGCCCACGGCGACCCGGCAGGCCTGGAACCGCACGGTGGCGTCCGGGTCACGGACGAGGGCGAGCAGCGCGGCCCGGCCCGGGGGAGTCAGGGTGCCCTCGCCCGGGTGGAGGAGCGCGGGCACCTGCTGCCGCACCCGGACGTCGGGATGCCCGGCGTGGCGCAGCCCGGCGGCCTCCAGGCCGGGGTGCTCGTACTCGCCGAAGGCGTCGAGCACCTTGGCGAGCATCCCGGGGTCGGTCTCCTCCTCGGCCCAGGCGGACAGGAAGTCACCCTCCGCGTCCGCGTACGGGGAGTCGTGCACGACGACGCCCCGCGTCCGGAGGAAGTCGGCCACGAAGCGACGGTGCGCGAGGTCGGGGTGGTGGCGGTGGGCGACCACGGCCGACCAGGTCGCGAAACTGCGGCGGTGGAGAAGGACCAGGGTCACCTGCCACCAGGTGGCATCGTCCTCGTCCGGCCGGTGCGCGGCTCGGGCGATCAGCTCGTCGACGGGGGTCAGGACGCGGAAGGCCCACTCCAGCGCGGTGAGGATGCCGGCGTGCCCGTCCCGCACGACGAGACCGCCGAGCGACACCTGGTCGATCCGTTGGTAGGCGTCCGCGTCGTCCGGAACGCGGACCGTCTCGGCCGGTCCCGACGCACCCGTACGGCGCCGCAACTCCTCGGCGGCGCCCGTCTCGTGCCAGCTCCGGGCGAGGTCGAGCAGCCGCTCGCGCGTCTTGGCCGGCAACCGCAGCCGGGGCTCGCGGCCGAGTACGGCGGCGGCGACGGCCGGCGAGCCCCCGTCGACGGCCCGCCACAGCGGCGTCGTCCCGTCGGGCAGCACCCGGTCGGGGTCGGCTCCGCCGTCGACCAGCGCGTCGGCGACGGCGGAGTCGTACGCGCCGACGGCCGCGCACAGCACGGGCAGCCCGTCGGGTCCCCCCGTGTCGGGATCGGCCCCCTCACCGAGCAGCGCCCGCACGGCGGACTCGTCCCCTGCCCGCACGGCCGCCACGAGTCGCCCGTCGAGCGAACCTCCCCGCATGACCACCAGCCCCCTTCCGTCCACGGGGCCGAGCCTGTGGGGCAGGCCGCTGCGGAGGCAAGTCGATCACCGCGCCGGGGAGCGGAGCGTCGGGTCGCCTTGGTGGAGGGAGAGCAGGCGCCAGGCGACCGCGCGGAGTTCCTCGTCCTCGTGGTCCTCCGAGAAGGGTGTGGCACTGAGCAGGCGGCGCGGGGAGAAGGCGCAGGCCCGCAGGGCGGGGCGCAGTTCCTCGGGCGTCCGGCCGATGGCGGCGAGGGCCTTGAGGGCGTGCAGGCCGACCGGGCTGGGACCGGCCAGCTCGGTCAGGACGGGGACGGCGCGCTCCGGGGAGCCGGTGATCCAGTGGTGCGCGTCGGCGGCGGCCGCCCGTGTCCACTCGTACCGGGCCGCCAGCATCGGTTCGACGAGGGGGAGCAGAGGCGCGGCGGCACAGCCGAGGGGCTGGAGACGGCCCAGATGCCAGTGGACCGGGCCCTGCGCCGTCGTGAGCAGGTCCTCGAAGGTGCGCAGGGCGGAGGCGGCGTCACCGGTCAGCCGGTAGTGGGCGACGGCCGCCGCGGCTCGCAGCGAGGCGTCGCTGCTCTGCTCGGCCTCCCGCAGGGCGGCTGCGACGTCCCCGTTCAGGACGCCGTCCAGGCCGAGCTGCCGGGCCGCCGCGACGGGCGCGCGGCGGGTCCGTAGACAGTCCACCAGTTCGGGCCGGGCCTGCCGCGCGGAAGCACCCAGGTGTGCCAGCGCGGCGATCAGGGCGTTGGCCGCGTTCCCCGTGGCGCCCGCCGACAATTGCTCGCGGATCACGGCGGTGAGCTCGTCGCCCGCCTCCGGGAAGTCCGCCGCCGCGGCTCGGACCGCCTCGGGATCGGGACGGCGCGAGAGCACATCGAGGGCGCGCGGGTCACGCGACCGGACGAGGGCGAGAAGCGCCGGCCGGGCGGTCTCCTCGCCGCTGCGGGCGTAGTCGTGGAGCGTGTCCCGGAGTTCCCCGCCGGGCTCGGGCACGTGGCCGACCCAACGGCCGATGACGCCGAGCGTATGGGCGAGTGAGCGGGTGTCCCGCTGGTGCGGCAGGGCGGCGAGCAGGAGATCCAGCACCTCGGGTTCCCGGTCGCGCCAGATGCCGGCGACCTCCTGGGCCAGCCAGGACCCGCGCGAGCCGAGGTCTCCCGCGTCGATCCAGTGGGCGGCCACGGCGAGGGCGGCGTCCGGGTCGTCGGTCAGCAGCTCGGTGAGGTGGGTGTCCGGGGAGTCGGTGCCCGGCCACGGGAAGCCGTCGTCCCCCGGGTCCGGTTCGGCCCCGTCCTCGGCGATGACCTCCACCACCTCCGGCGGGTACGGCGGGCCGGACCGCTCGGCGGCGAGCGTGGCCGCCGCCAGCCTGACCTCGGGCCACGGACTGTCGAAGGGCAGCGGCTCCCGCCCGCTCCTGTTCAGCACGACCAGGGCGTCCGCCCGCACCGCCGGGACCGGATCACCGGTGTACAGCTCGCCGACCCGCTCCTCCATCGAGGCCCGCGGCTCGGTGGGCAGGACGTCCGCCACGGCCGCGACCACGCGGAGCGCGGCCCGGCGCACCGACCGCTCGGTGTCCGTCAGGCAGGGCAGCAGCTCGGGGAGCACCCGGGCCAGCTCCGTGCAGACCTCGGCGACGGAACTGTGCGGCCAGTGCGGCGACTCGGTGTCCGAGGGGGCGTGGTCGGCGAGCGTCGCGAGCAGCATCAGCAGGTCGGTGCGCCTGCCGGGGAGCTGCCGGGCGGCGTGCGCGAGGAAGGGCACGGCGGGTGCCGACGCCGAGTACACCGTGCCCTGATGATGGATGTTCCCGTAGAGCTCGTGGATCGCCTCGTCCACGGTCTCCTCGTCACCCTGGTACAGCGCCCTGATCAGCTCGGGGACGTCCTCGGCCGAGCCGTAGGCGTGGGACAGGGACTGCCATCGGACGTCGTCCAGTTCGGCCGGGGACTTCATGGTCGGCGCTCCTTCGCTGATCAAGTGAGCCGACCCTACTGACGGGCACCGACAGCGCCGGCCTTCACGCAGCGGTGAGCTCGCACCACACGTATTTTCCCCGGCCGCCCTGCCGGGCCAGCGGCTGCCATCCCCACACGTCGGCACAGGCTCGCACCAACGCCAGCCCCCGCCCGTCCTCCGCCTGGGCCTCCGCCTCGAACGGCCGGGGCGGCAGGGGCGGTTCGGGGTCCCCGTCCCACGCCCCGATCCGCAACGTCCCCGGAGGCGACCAGCGCACGCGGAGTGCGGCGGGCCCCTTAGTGTGCCGTACGGCGTTGGAGACCAGCTCCGTGGCGAGGAGTTCGGCGACGTCGACGAGGCGGATCAGCCCGTGCATGGTGAGGATCAGGCGGAGGGTGCGGCGGCTGACGGTGACGGCACGGAGGTCGTTGGGGATGTGGAGGGAGTACTCCCACGGTTCGTTTTCGGGCATGCGGAACTCCGGTGTGTGGGTGAGGGGTTCAGGACGGGCCAGGTGTCATTGCCGCGGCCGTCATGGCAGGACGGAGCGGTGCGCTTCCGGTGACCCGGTGCCGCACGGTGTGCGTCGCGTCACTGACGGTAGACCTTAAAGTTTCGGCGCGGCAAGCCGATCCCGTAATCTGACCCCCGAACGAGTCGCGCCGTCCGGCGTGTTGGGACAAGGAGCGGTCGATGCCCACGAGACGCGAACCCACGGCGCGGCAGCTGCGCCTGGCGGTGGAACTTCGCCGGCTCCGCGAGGCGGCAGGACTCACCGCTCGGCAGGCCGCAGCCATGCTCGGCGTGAGCAACGTCCAGATCAGCCAGATCGAGGCGGGGCTGTCGGGGGTGAGTGAGGAGCGGCTCCGACGCCTGGCTTCTCACTACGCCTGCACCGACGAGACCTTCGTTGCCGCGCTCGTCACCATGGCCACCGACCGGACACGCGGTTGGTGGGAGGAGTACCGAGGGCTCCTGCCCACTTCGTTCCTGGACCTCGCCGAACTGGATCACCACGCGACGTTTCTGCGAGAGGTGGCGATCCTGTACGTGCCGGGCCTGCTGCAGACGGAGGAGTACGCCCGGGCAGTGTTTTCCGCCCGAGTCCCCGAACTGACCTCCGAGGAGCTTGACCTGCGTGTCCGTCATCGACTGAGGCGTCAGCAGATCAGGCTCCCGTACGAGCTCGTGATTCACGAAGCCGCCCTGCGTTTCAGGGTCAGCGACCGCGTTGCCTCCCGGGCTCAACTCGGCAAGCTTCTGGAGCTCTCGGAAGCGGACGATGTCACCGTGCGTGTCATTCCCTTTGATCTGGACGGCTTCGCCAGGGCAGCCAGCTCCATGACCTACGTGGGCGGCCCTGTTCCCAGGCTGGACACGGTGGTGCGTGACGTGCCCCATGGCTCCGCCTTCATCGACTCCGAAGCACAGCTCAGCGCTTTTCGAACGCGCTTCCGTAAGGTGGAAGCCGTGGCACTCGACCCCGGACGGTCGCGTGATTTCATCAGCAGGCTGGCGAAGGAGCTGTGAGGCACTCCATGGACAACTGGCGGAAGTCCTCTTACTCGGGCCCCGACGACGGAAACAACTGCGTCGAGATCGCGACCCGCGCCCACGAGGTCGCCGTCCGCGACAGCAAGGCCCCCGCGCACGGGACGCTCGTCGTCCCGGCCGAGGCCTTCAGGGTCTTCGTCCGGGCCCTCAAGACGACGGCGATGCCGTAACGCGCCGCAGGCGCTGTCACACCCCACCGGTACCGTCGCCCCATGTCCAACCAGCCCTCCGCCGCGCCCGGTGAACGGCGGCTCGCCACTCTCGAAGGCGTCCTGGAACGCATCACGTACGCCAACGAGGAGAACGGGTACACCGTCGCCCGCGTCGACACCGGCAGAGGTGCCGGTGATCTGCTGACCGTCGTCGGTGCGCTGCTCGGTGCGCAGGTGGGGGAGTCGCTGCGGATGGAGGGCCGCTGGGGGTCGCACCCCCAGTACGGCAAGCAGTTCCACGTCGAGAACTACACGACCGTCCTGCCCGCCACCGTCCAGGGCATCCGGCGCTATCTCGGCTCCGGGCTCGTCAAGGGCATCGGGCCGGTCTTCGCCGACCGCATCACGCAGCACTTCGGCATCGACACCCTCACCGTCATCGAGGAGGAGCCCAAGCGGCTCATCGAGGTGCCCGGCCTCGGCCCCAAGCGGACGAAGAAGATCGCCGACGCCTGGGAGGAGCAGAAGGCGATCAAGGAGGTCATGCTCTTCCTCCAGACCGTCGAGGTGTCGACGTCGATCGCCGTCCGCATCTACAAGAAGTACGGCGACGCCTCCATCTCCGTCGTGAAGAACCAGCCCTACCGCCTCGCCGCCGACGTGTGGGGCATCGGCTTCCTCACCGCCGACAAGATCGCCCAGTCCGTCGGTATCCCGCACGACAGCCCCGACCGGGTGAAGGCGGGACTGCAGTACGCGCTGTCGCAGGCCACCGACCAGGGGCACTGCTATCTCCCCGAGGAGAAGCTGATCGCCGACGCGGTCAAGCTGCTCCAGGTGGACACCGGCCTGGTCATCGAGTGCCTCGCCGAGCTCGCCGCCGAGCCGGAGGAGGACGGGGAGGACCCCGGCGTCGTACGGGAGAAGGTCCCCGACCCGGAGGGCGGCGAGCCCGTCACCGCGGTCTACCTCGTGCCCTTCCACCGCGCCGAGCTGGCCCTCGCCGGACAGCTTCGGCGCCTCCTGCGCACCGACGAGGACCGGATGCCCGCCTTCCGGGACGTGGCCTGGGACAAGGCGCTCGGCTGGCTCCGGCAGCGCACGGGCGCCGACCTCGCCCCCGAGCAGGAGGCCGCCGTCAAGCTGGCGCTGACCGAGAAGGTCGCCGTCCTCACCGGCGGACCCGGCTGCGGCAAGTCCTTCACGGTCCGGTCGATCGTCGAGCTGGCCCGCGCCAAGAAGGCCAGGGTCGTCCTCGCCGCCCCGACCGGCCGCGCCGCGAAGCGCCTCGCCGAGCTGACCGGCGCCGAGGCGTCGACCGTGCACCGCCTGCTGGAGCTCAAGCCGGGCGGTGACGCCGCCTACGACCGAGACCGGCCCCTCGACGCCGACCTGGTCGTGGTCGACGAGGCGTCCATGCTGGACCTGCTGCTCGCCAACAAGCTGGTGAAGGCCGTGCCGCCCGGGGCGCACCTGCTCTTCGTCGGGGACGTCGACCAGCTGCCCAGCGTGGGTGCGGGGGAGGTGCTGAGGGACCTGCTGGCGCCCGGCAGCCCCGTCCCCGCCGTCCGCCTCACCCGTGTCTTCCGGCAGGCCCAGCAGTCCGGTGTGGTGACCAACGCGCACCGGATCAACGCCGGGCAGCACCCCGTCACCGACGGCATGAAGGACTTCTTCCTCTTCGTCGAGGACGACACGGAGGAGGCGGGCCGGCTCACGGTGGACGTGGCGGCCCGGCGGATCCCGGCCAGGTTCGGGCTCGATCCGCGCCGCGACGTCCAGGTCCTCGCCCCCATGCACCGCGGGCCCGCCGGCGCCGGCACGCTGAACGGACTGCTCCAGCAGGCCGTCACCCCGGGCCGCCCCGACCTCCCCGAGAAGCGCTTCGGCGGCCGGGTGTTCCGCGTCGGCGACAAGGTCACCCAGATCCGCAACAATTACGAGAAGGGCGAGAACGGTGTCTTCAACGGCACCGTCGGCGTGGTCACCTCGCTCGACCCGGTGGACCAGCGCCTCACCGTCCTGACGGACGAGGACGAGGAGGTCCCGTACGAATTCGACGAACTGGACGAACTGGCCCACGCCTACGCGGTGACCATCCACCGCTCCCAGGGCAGCGAGTACCCGGCGGTGGTGATCCCCGTGACCACCGGCGCCTGGATGATGCTCCAGCGGAACCTGCTGTACACGGCGGTCACCCGGGCCAAGAAGCTGGTCGTGCTCGTCGGCTCGCGCAAGGCGATCGGGCAGGCGGTGCGCACGGTCTCCGCCGGGCGGCGCTGTACGGCGCTCGACTTCCGGCTCGCGGGCTCCTGACCCGCAAGCTCCACGCCCCGGCGCCACCCTGCCAGGAAAAAAATGATCGATCAAACGAGTCGCAAAGGTCACAGAGCACTTCCGGAACCACGGGAGAGGGGGCAGGATGGGCAAGTTGGCGGCACTCAGTGCCGCCGATAGGCCCGATGGTCGACCCCGAGTGCACTCTCCTGAGCCAAGTGGGGGATGGTAGAGACAGTCAGGGCACCTCGAAGATGAGGCACTACGTCGGTGAGGGAAGACGTGAGCGAGCACACCAACAACTCGGTAGTACTGCGGTACGGCGACGGCGAGTACACCTACCCGGTGATCGACAGCACCGTCGGTGACAAGGGCTTCGACATCGGGAAGCTCCGCGCCCAGACCGGTCTGGTGACACTGGACAGCGGCTACGGCAACACCGCCGCCTACAAATCCGCCATTACGTACCTGGACGGCGAGGCGGGCATCCTCCGGTACCGCGGCTACCCGATCGAGCAGCTCGCGGAGCGCTCCTCCTTCGTGGAGGTCGCCTACCTGCTGATCAACGGCGAGCTGCCCACCGTCGACCAGCTGTCCGCGTTCAAGGACGAGATCACGCAGCACACCCTGCTGCACGAGGACGTCAAGAACTTCTACAAGGGCTTCCCGCGCGACGCCCACCCGATGGCCATGCTGTCGTCGGTCGTCTCGGCGCTGTCCACGTTCTACCAGGACAGCCACAACCCGTTCGACGAGCGTCAGCGCAACCTCTCGACGATCCGGCTGCTCGCCAAGCTCCCGACGATCGCGGCGTACGCGTACAAGAAGTCGATCGGCCACCCGTTCGTCTACCCGCGCAACGACCTCGGCTACGTCGAGAACTTCCTGCGCATGACCTTCTCCGTCCCGGCGCAGGAGTACGAGCTCGACCCGACGGTCGTCGCCGCCCTGGACAAGCTGCTGATCCTGCACGCGGACCACGAGCAGAACTGTTCGACCTCCACCGTCCGCCTGGTCGGCTCCTCGCAGGCGAACATGTTCGCCTCCATCTCGGCCGGCATCAACGCCCTGTGGGGCCCGCTGCACGGCGGCGCCAACCAGTCGGTGCTGGAGATGCTGGAGGGCATCCGCGACGCGGGCGGCGACGTCGACTCCTTCATCCGCAAGGTGAAGAACAAGGAGGACGGCGTCCGCCTGATGGGCTTCGGCCACCGGGTCTACAAGAACTTCGACCCGCGCGCCAAGATCATCAAGGCCGCCGCGCACGACGTGCTCTCCGCCCTCGGCAAGTCCGACGAGCTGCTGGACATCGCCCTGAAGCTGGAGGAGCACGCGCTCTCCGACGACTACTTCGTCTCGCGCAGCCTCTACCCGAACGTCGACTTCTACACCGGCCTGATCTACCGGGCCATGGGCTTCCCGACCGAGATGTTCACGGTCCTGTTCGCCCTCGGCCGCCTGCCGGGCTGGATCGCCCAGTGGCACGAAATGATCAAGGAGCCGGGTTCCCGCATCGGCCGTCCGCGACAGATCTACACGGGCGTCGTCGAGCGCGACTTCGTGCCCGTCGAGGAGCGCTGACACCTGCCGGTGGGGGTGCCCTGCGCCTACTGAGAGGCCGTCGCTGAGGGGTGTGGGCGACTGCGGGCCGGCTGTGGCTGGTCGCGCCCGCGCGGCGGAGCCGCATGTCGGCACCGCCCCGCGCCCCTTCGGGCGCTTGCGGTTCCCCGCGCCCCTTCGGGCGGTTGCGCAACCGTAGAAAAAAAGAAGGCGCCCTGGCGCCGGTCCCCCCACGGGCCGACGACCAGGGCGCCTTCCCATGTCCCGGTGCGGATTCCCCCCACGGGATCCGGCCGGGCGTCTGTGAGGACAGCGCCTGAATCGCTGTGAAACGTGCTGCGGACATCCTGCGGTCTGCCGGGACAGCGCACGCCCGGGAGGGCCGCTCAAAGCTTCCCGGTGTACGTGTCCCGGCAACGCATCTCTGGGAAAGTCCCCCAAGACATCCCCAGATGCCAGGTGGCGCCCCCCAAGACGCTGCCTGACATCGCCAACTTAGACCCTCGAACCCCTTCGATGGTTACGTTCGCGTCACTGTGATCTGCGTCTCTTGCATATGTCCGTTAACTACGCAAGAGCCTCGATACGCCGAACGAGACCAGCGTAAGGAATATGCGCGAGCCTTGTGAAGAGCTTATGTGAGGTACGTGCCGGACTCCAGAGGCACTTCGCCACAGTCCGGACCCGTCGTCAGCGAAACGTGCGCAGCCGGAGACTGTTGGTGACGACGAACACCGAGGAGAACGCCATCGCCGCGCCCGCGATCATCGGGTTCAGCAGCCCCGCGGCGGCCAGCGGCAGCGCGGCCACGTTGTAGCCGAAGGCCCACACGAGATTGCCCTTGATCGTCGCGAGGGTCCGCCGGGACAGCCGGATCGCGTCCGCCGCCACCCGCAGGTCCCCGCGCACCAGCGTCAGGTCGCCCGCCTCGATCGCCGCGTCCGTCCCCGTGCCCATCGCCAGCCCCAGATCGGCCGTGGCGAGCGCGGCCGCGTCGTTGACGCCGTCCCCGACCATGGCGACCGTGCGGCCCTCCGCCTGCAGCCGCCGGACCGCCGCGACCTTGTCCTCGGGCAGCACCTCCGCGATCACCTCGTCGATCCCGACGGACCGGGCGACCGACTCGGCGACCCGCCGGTTGTCGCCGGTCAGCAGCACGGGCGCGAGGCCCAGCCGACGCAGCTCGGCGACCGCCTCGGCACTCGTCTCCTTCACGGCGTCCGCGACGGCGACGACACCCCGTGCCACCCCGTCCCAGCCGACCACGACGGCCGTACGTCCGCCTCTCTCGGCCTCGTCCCTGGCGCGGGCCACCTCGTCCGGGAGGTCGTCGTAGAGGCGCCCCACGGCCACCTCACGGCCCTCCACGCGCCCGCGCACGCCGCGCCCCGGGACGTTCTCGAAGTCCGCCACCTCCGGCAGCGCACCGGCCCGCTCCTCGGCGCCGGCCGCGACCGCGCGGGCCACGGGGTGCTCGGAGGCGTGCTCGACGGCGCCCGCCAGCCGCAGCAGCTGCTTCTCGTCGGTGCCCTCGGCGGCGTACACCTCGTGCAGGGTCATGCGGCCGGTGGTGACGGTGCCGGTCTTGTCCAGGACCACCGTGTCGACGCGGCGCGTGGACTCCAGCACCTCCGGGCCCTTGATCAGGATCCCGAGCTGCGCACCGCGCCCGGTGCCGACCAGCAGCGCGGTCGGCGTGGCGAGGCCGAGCGCGCACGGGCAGGCGATGATCAGGACGGCGACGGCGGCGGTGAACGCGGCGACCGTGTCACCGGTGGCACCCAGCCATCCCCCGAAGGTGGCGGCCGCGATCAGCAGGACGACGGGCACGAAGACGCCGGAGATCCGGTCGGCGAGCCGCTGCACCTCGGCCTTGCCGCTCTGCGCGTCCTCCACCAGCTTCGCCATCCGCGCGAGCTGCGTGTCCGCCCCGACCCGCGTCGCCTCCACCACCAGCCGGCCCCCGGCGTTGACCGTGGCGCCGGTGACGGTGTCGCCGACGGCCACGTCCACCGGCACCGACTCGCCGGTCAGCAGGGAGGCGTCCACGGCGCTCGTGCCCTCGGTCACGGTGCCGTCGGTGGCGATCTTCTCGCCGGGCCGGACGACGAACCGGTCGCCGACGGCCAGCCGGGACACGGGCACGCGCACTTCCCGGCCCTCGCGCAGCACCGCCACGTCCTTGGCGCCCAGCTCCATCAGGGCCCGCAGCGCGGCGCCGGCCCGGCGCTTGGAGCGGGCCTCCAGCCAGCGGCCGAGGAGCAGGAAGGCGGTGACCCCGGCGGCGGCCTCCAGGTAGATGGCGGAGGCGCCGTCGGCGCGGGAGACCGTGAGGTCGAAGCCGTGCCGCATGCCCGGCATGCCCGCGTCCCCGAGGAACAGCGCCCACAGCGACCAGCCGAACGCGGCCAGCGTGCCGAGCGAGACCAGCGTGTCCATGGTGGCCGCGCCGTGCCGGACGTTGGTCCAGGTGGCGCGGTGGAAGGGGAGCCCGCCCCAGACGACGACGGGTGCGGCCAGGGTGAGCGAGAGCCACTGCCAGTTGTCGAACTGGAGCGCCGGGACCATGGCGAGCAGGACGACGGGGGCGGCGAGGACGGCCGACACGACGAGGCGGCGGCGCAGCGCCGACAGCTCGGGGTCGTCGTCCTCCTGCCGCGCTTGCGTCCCGTCGGCCGGCTCCGGGGGCGGCGCGGGTTCCTCGGCGGTGTAGCCGGTCCTGACGACGGTGGCGACGAGGTCGGCCACGGGGATGGTCACCGGGTAGGTGATGCGGGCCTTCTCCGTCGCGTAGTTCACCGTGGCGCTCACGCCGTCCATGCGGTTGAGCTTCTTCTCGACGCGGGCCGCGCAGGAGGCGCAGGTCATCCCGCCGATGAGCAGCTCGACCTCGGCGAGGTCCGGCTCGGTGGCCGTGGGGGTGTCCGCGGTGGTGGTCATGTCCGGGCTCCAGGAGGCCGACCGGGCCGGGCGCGGCCGGCCCGTGAGCCGGTGGGGACGGCCCGGTCGGCGGGGCGGTGGATGCTGCTGGGCGAGGGGAGGTGGGCTCAGGCCTTGCCGGCGAGTTCGAAGCCGGCCTCGTCCACGGCGGCGCGCACCGCCTCGTCGTCGAGCGGGGCCTCGGAGACGACGGTGACCTCACCGGTCGCGGCGACGGCCTGCACCGAGGCGACGCCGGGGATCTCGGAGATCTCGCCGGAGACGGCGCCCTCGCAGTGTCCGCAGCTCATGCCGCTCACCTTGTAGACGGTGGTGACGGAACCCTGGGTGTCGGTCTGGGCGGTCATGTCGTACTCCTCGTCGGGCCGTGCGTGCGGGGGTCGGGTACCCGTGATGTCGCGGGTACCCGCGGGTACCGTGGTCCAGCGCCGGACCACGCACCTCCCACTGTACCCCTAGGGGGTATGAATGCCGCTCAGCCTCCCGCACGGTGGAGGGATTGCCGTACACGGAAGTGAGGACAGCGGATGCGCGCGGTGGTGTTCGAGAGGTTCGGGGAGCCCGCCGAGGTGCGTGAGGTGCCCGATCCGGCGCCCGCACCGCACGGCGTGGTGGTCCGCGTCGAGGCGACCGGACTGTGCCGCAGCGACTGGCACGGCTGGCAGGGCCACGACCCGGACATCACGCTGCCGCACGTGCCGGGTCACGAACTCGCCGGTGTCGTCGAGGCGGCCGGCGACCGGGTGACCGGGTGGCGGCCCGGCGACCGGGTCACCGTGCCCTTCGTCTGCGCCTGCGGAAGCTGCGCCGCGTGCGCGGCCGGCGACCAGCAGGTGTGCGAAGCGCAGACCCAGCCGGGCTTCACCCACTGGGGCTCCTTCGCGCGGTACGTGGCGCTCGACCACGCCGACGTCAACCTCGTCGCCGTCCCCGAGGACATGTCGTACGCGACCGCCGCCTCCCTCGGTTGCCGGTTCGCCACCGCGTTCCGGGCCGTGGTCCAGCAGGGCCGGGTCGCGGCGGGGGAGTGGGTCGCGGTGCACGGCTGCGGCGGGGTGGGCCTGTCGGCGGTGATGATCGCCGCCGCCTCCGGCGCACGCGTCGTCGCCGTCGACGTGTCGCCCCGGGCGCTGGAGCTGGCGCGGGCGTTCGGCGCGGCCGCGTGCGTGGACGCCGGCCGGCACGAGGACACGGCGGCGGCCGTCCGCGACCTGACCGGCGGCGGCGCCCACCTCTCCCTCGACGCCCTCGGCTCGCCCGTCACCTGCGCCGCGTCCGTGAACGGCCTGCGCCGCCGCGGCCGCCACGTCCAGGTCGGCCTGCTGCCCTCGCCGACCGGCACCACCCCGGTCCCGATGGCCCGCGCCGTCGCCCTCGAACTCGAACTGCTCGGCAGCCACGGCATGGCCGCGCACACCTACCCGCCGATGCTGGAGCTGGTCCGCACCGGCGTGCTCCGCCCCGACCGGCTGGTGACCTCCACCATCGGGCTGGACGCCGTACCGGCCGCCCTGGCGGCGATGGGGACGGCACCCGGCGCGGGAGTGACGGTCATCGAGCCGTGACGTCCGCCTCCTCGGGGCGCCCGCCGTGGACGGCCCACTCCCGGTCCAGGACGGCCATGACCACCTCGTCCACCCACTCCCCGTCACGCCACGCCGCCTCCCGGCGCACGCCCTCCACCACGAAGCCGGCCTTCTCGTAGACGCGCAGCGCCCGGTGGTTGTTGCCGTAGACCTCGAGCTGGACCCGGTGCAACCCGGCCTGCTCGAAGCCGTGCCCCACGATCAGCCGGGTCGCCTCGGTGCCGACGCCCCGGCCGCGCCCCCGCGGCCCGATCAGCGTGCGGAAGGTGCAGGAACGGTTCACCGGGTCCCACTCGTACAGCACGACCTCGCCGAGGAGTTCGCCGTCGGCGGGGTCGGTGACGGCGAGGTCGAGGCGGTCGGGCCGCGCGCCGCGCGAGCCGTACCAGTCGCGGAGCCGCTCCGGGGTGAGGGCGCTGTCCGGCGGGAACGTGAAGCGGACGACCTCGGGGTCGTTGACGATCTCCCACATGTGCTCGGCGTCGGCCTCGGTGAACGGCCGCAGTACGGTTCTGTCACCGGTCAGGACCGGTTTCACGGAGAAGTCCATGGGCGGCACTGTGCCCCACGAGGCCGTGGGGCACAGAACGGTTTTCCGCCCTACCGCCCCCGGTTGCGCGGCCGGGACGCCACCCAGGCCCGGACCGTGTCCGCGTACCAGTAGGGCTTCCCGCCCTCCACGTGGTCGGGCGGGGGCAGCAGACCGTGCTTGCGGTACGACCGCACGGTGTCCGGCTGGACCCGGATGTGGGCCGCGATGTCCTTGTAGGACCAGAGCCTTCGGTCGGTCACGTCACGCACCTCCCCGCGCGCACCGCGGCGGCGGCCGGGGACGGCTGCCGGGGGGAGCCGGGTGCTGCGCTGGCGATCACCAAGCCTGTGCCGGGTGAACGACGCCCGGGGGCGGGTGGTCAGGCCCCGTTCCCGGGTGTGACCGAAGGCCCGCGTGCTCGTGACACCCGTGACACGGAGGAGGTGTTTGTGACACGAGTGCCGCAAAGGCGTTCCCCGGGGTTCGTGCGCGGAGGGTTGACCCAGGCGCGCGGGGGCCCCGGGAACGAGCGGGCGACCCGCCACCCGGAGTATGTCGTCCGAATGTCCGGACAAAACATTGACAGGCTCGGTGCGCGGGGCTAGAAACCGGGGGGAGACGCCTCCGGCGCGGGAAGGCCGCTTCGCCCTGGCAGGAGCGAAGGGCGCGCGACGACTCCCCGCCCGCCCCGGCCCCGCGCCGGAGGTTCCGCCGTACTGCCCCACGTGTCCACTCGGACACCCAAACCGCATACACAGTGTCGGGCGCGCGTCCGGGCGCCCGGCTGCTGAGATGGACCCATGGCCGTGACCGCGACCCGACCGTCGCCGGCGCGGCCCGTGAGCTGGACGAACGGCACGCTACGACCCGTCGCCGCCGATGTGAAGGAGTTCTCGGTCATGACGAACATCGTCAACCACTGGATCGGCGGCAAGACCGCCGAAGGCGCCTCGGGCACGTACGGGCCGGTGACCGACCCGGCGACCGGTGAGGTCACCACCAAGGTGGCCTTCGCCTCGGTGGACGAGGTGGACGCCGCCGTCGCCGCCGCCCAGGAGGCGTACCTGACCTGGGGGCAGTCCTCGCTGGCGCAGCGGACCTCGATCCTCTTCAGGTTCCGGGCGCTGCTGGACGCCCACCGCGACGAGATCGCCGACCTGATCACCGCCGAGCACGGCAAGGTGCACTCCGACGCGCTCGGCGAGGTCGCGCGCGGCCTGGAGATCGTCGACCTGGCGTGCGGCATCACCGTGCAGCTCAAGGGCGAGCTGTCGACGCAGGTCGCCACCCGTGTCGACGTGTCCTCCATCCGGCAGCCGCTCGGCGTCGTCGCGGGCATCACGCCGTTCAACTTCCCCGCCATGGTGCCGATGTGGATGTTCCCCATCGCCATCGCCTGCGGCAACACCTTCGTGCTCAAGCCGAGCGAGAAGGACCCGTCGGCCGCCGTGAAGATCGCCGAGCTGCTCTCCGAGGCCGGCCTGCCGGACGGCGTCTTCAACGTCGTGCACGGCGACAAGGTGGCCGTGGACCGCCTGCTGGAGCACCCGGACGTCAAGGCCGTCTCCTTCGTCGGCTCCACGCCGATCGCCCGCTACATCCACACCACCGCCTCCGCCAACGGCAAGCGCGTCCAGGCGCTGGGCGGCGCCAAGAACCACATGCTGGTGCTGCCGGACGCGGACCTCGACGCGGCGGCCGACGCCGCGGTGAGCGCGGCCTACGGCTCGGCGGGCGAGCGCTGCATGGCGATCTCCGCGGTCGTCGCGGTCGGCGCCGTCGGCGACGAGCTGGTGGAGAAGATCCGCGAGCGCGCCGAGAAGATCAAGATCGGTCCGGGCAACGACCCGGCGTCCGAGATGGGCCCGCTGATCACCAAGGCGCACCGCGACAAGGTGGCGTCCTACGTCGCGGGCGCGGCGGCCGAGGGCTGCGAGGTCGTCCTCGACGGCACCGGCTACACCGTCGACGGCCACGAGGACGGCCACTGGATCGGCATCTCCCTGCTGGACCGGGTGCCGACCACGGCCAAGGCGTACCAGGACGAGATCTTCGGCCCGGTGCTGTGCGTGCTGCGCGCCGACACCTACGAGGAGGGCCTGGCCCTCATCAACGCCTCGCCGTTCGGCAACGGCACCGCGATCTTCACCCGGGACGGCGGCGCGGCCCGCCGCTTCCAGCTGGAGGTCGAGGCCGGCATGGTCGGCGTGAACGTCCCGATCCCGGTCCCCGTGGGCTACCACTCCTTCGGCGGCTGGAAGGACTCCCTCTTCGGCGACCACCACATCTACGGCAACGACGGCACGCACTTCTACACCCGCGGCAAGGTCGTCACCACCCGCTGGCCGGACCCGGCCGACGCCCCGGCGGGCGTGGACCTGGGCTTCCCCCGCAACCACTGAGGCGAAGCCCCGGAGAAACACGCGGTGCCCCGTCCCACCCGTGCGGGACGGGGCACCGCCGTGCCCGGGTCAGCCCTGCTGCTGCGCCTTCACCTCGTCGGTCAGGTCGCCGGTCTGGTCGGCGGGCGGGGCCACGATGTCCTTGGTGGCGCCGAACTTGTCGAAGTCCATGGTCACCGTCATGGCGCCGAACTCCTGCTTCAGGCGCACCGGCAGGTCCTTGTCGCCCACCCAGATGTCCATGGTGACGGAGCCGCTGCCCGCACCGGAGCCGAGCAGGCTGTCCTCGCCGCCGAGGGCCTCCTCGAACTTGCCCAGGTCGTCCTGGTCGAGCACGGCCCGGTAGTGCGTCGTGGGCTTGCCGTTGACGTTCTCCTTGCCGAGGTCGTCGACGTCGCTCGCGTACTTGAGACCCTTCATCGAGTCCGCCGGGCTGCCGCCCCCGCCGCCCCCGCTGAAGGCGGCGGCGCCCGACTCGCCGAACACGGCCGACCCGTCGATCTTCATCCACTCCTTGCCCGCGAGCGGGCCGGCGGGCTGCGGGTCGATGTCGTAGTAGTACGCGCCGTCCACGAACAGCGTGCGCACCGTCGGGGAGTCCGTGAGCTCCTGCATCTGGGCGGCCTCGGCGTCCATCTCGACGTCGAGCGCGTAACCGTCGCCCCAGGAGTACGTGCCGTCCATCGCGATGGGCTCGCCCGTGCCCAGGTCGGTCGTCGTCCTGACCTCCGCCGAGCCCAGCTCCTCGGTGCGGTCGGTGGCCCGGGTGAGGGCCGCCATGACGGCGTCCGCCTGGTCCACGGCCTTCGTCGCCGCCTTGTCCGCGGTCTCGGCGGCGTTCTTCGCGCCCTCCGCACCGCACGCGGACGTCGCCACGATCGTCGCCGCCGTCAGCCCCACCCAGACCGCCGTGTACCTCAGCTTCATAAGTCCCCACCCGTTGCCGTGATCCTGTGATTCACCTGTGCCGGGGACTCTACCGGGCACCTCCGACAGCGTCCGGATACCGGAAGGCCGCACGTTTTTTCACCGGTCCGGCTGCGGTTCCCGTACGCCTCAACGGGCCCCAGCAGACGGCCTGTGATGCGCTTTCCCGTCGTTCCATCGACATCGGTCAACGAATTCCGTAGGCAAACAGCCATTGACGTGCTGTTTCCGTCGGGGTTCTATCGTGCGCCGGGAGCGGACGAGAACCACGTACGACCAAGCCGCCGGAGGCGATAGCGCTCCCGCCCGAACCGCACAGCACGAGTCGATCGGAACCGCTCCATGACCGACACGCTCCGCCCCGCCCAGACCGCCACCGCAGCGCCCCCGGACCGGCCGGACCACCCGGAGTCCCGGACGCTCAAGCGTTCCATCGGGGTCGTCGGCGGCACTCTCCTGACGCTCTCGTGCGTGACCCCCGCCTCCACGCTGTTCGTGGTCGTGCCCGACCTGTTCGGCTCGCTCGGCACCGCCACCGCCCTGACGATCGCCATCGGCTCCCTCCTCTGCATCGCCGTGGCGTTCTGCTACTCGGAGCTGGGCACCATGATCCCCAGCGCCGGCGGCGAGTACGCCATGGTGTCGACCATGGCCGGACGGCTGGCGGGCTGGCTGGTCTTCGTGCTGTCCCTGCTGGTCGTCATGATCGTCCCGCCGGTGATCGCGATGGGCACCGCCGACTACCTCGAACCGATCGTGCACCTCGACCCGTCGGCCGCGGGCGCGGGCGTCATGGTGCTCGCCACCCTGGCCGGTCTGCTCGACCTGCGGGCCAACGCCTGGATCACCGGCGTCTTCCTGGTCCTGGAGGTCATCGCCGCGGCCGTCGTCGCGGTGCTGGGCTTCACCCACGGCGAGCGCGGCCTCGGCAGCCTCGCCTCGATGGAGGTGGCCGGCGCCGACGGCCACGCGGACGCCGTGACCGCCATGCTGGTCGTCTCCGGGCTCGCCATCGCCCTGTTCATCACCCAGGGCTTCTCCACCGCCGTCTACCTCTCCGAGGAGCTGGAGAACCCGCGCCGCAACGTCGCCCGCACGGTGCTCGCCACCCTCGCCATCTCCACCGTGATCATCCTGGTGCCGGTCGTCGCCATCACCCTGGGCGCCTCGGACCTCGCCGAACTGACCGGCGGCGACATCGGCTCCATGGTCACCGCCTGGTCCGACTCGGCCGTCGGCACCTTCGTCAGCCTCTGCGTGGCCCTCGCCATCATCAACGCCGGCATCGTGATGGTCATCCAGAACTCGCGCGTGCTGTTCGCCTCCGCCCGCGACAAGGCGTGGCCCCAGCCGGTGAACAGCCTCTTCGCCAAGCTCGGCCGGTTCGGCTCCCCCTGGGTCTCCACCCTCGCGGTCGGCGTGCCCGGCGCGCTGCTCTGCTTCGTCAACCTCGACACCCTGTACGGCGTCACCGGCGTCTCGGTGACCGGCATGTACCTGCTGGTCGCGATCGCCGCCCTGCTGTGCCGGCGCGGCGACCACCGGCACACGCAGGCGTGGCGCATGCCCCTGTGGCCCGCCGTGCCCGTCCTGCTGATCGTGGTCCTCGCCTACATCCTGACCCAGCAGGAGACGAGTTACCTGCTGTGGACCGGCGGCATCACCGCCGTCGCCACCCTGTACTGGGCCCTGTACCTGCGCCCGCGCCGCGACACCCGCTGGCTGGTGACCCTC
Organism: Streptomyces sp. NPDC048185; assembly: GCF_043202495.1. Lineage (NCBI taxonomy): Bacteria > Bacillati > Actinomycetota > Actinomycetes > Kitasatosporales > Streptomycetaceae > Streptomyces > Streptomyces sp. NPDC048185. The sequence goes on along the minus strand of NZ_JBIDAN010000001.1, from coordinate 986,311 downwards.
CCGGAGGACGCCCGCGACGAGGTCCGGGAGCCCGCCGGGGCGTGAGCCGGGCCGCGTGCGCGTACCGCGTCCGCGGTAGGCGGCGGGGACCCGTACGCCCGTGGGAGGGGCGGCGGTTCACTCCCCGGAGGGCCGCCCATGCCGGTGCCGGACCGTACCGTGGGACGCATGGATCTTCGACTGCCCCGCATGCGGGGGCTGCTGCGGCGGCCGCGGCGGACGCTCTCCGCCGCGGCCGCCGTCGTCGTGCTCGCCGGCGCGGGGACGTGGACGGCGGTCGCCTCCGACGACCCGCCCCCGGTACGACGCACCGACACGATGATGTCCGTGGGCGACGGGGTGCGGCTCGACACCTCCTACTTCACGGCCGGTTCCGGCGGCCGCCGCCCCGCCGTCCTGCTCGCGCACGGCTTCGGCGGCAGCAAGGCCGACCTGCGGCAGCAGGCGGAGAGCCTCGCCCGGGACGGGTACGCGGTGCTGACCTGGTCGGCACGCGGCTTCGGCAGGTCCACGGGGAAGATCGGCCTCAACGACCCGGACGGCGAGGTCGCCGACGTCTCCCGGCTCATCGACTGGCTGGCCCGGCAGCCGCAGGTGCGGCTCGACAGGGCCGGCGACCCGCGGGTGGGCCTGGCCGGCGCCTCCTACGGCGGTGCGGTCGCGCTGCTCGCCGCCGGCCACGACGACCGCGTGGACGCCGTCGCCCCCTCCATCACCTACTGGAACCTCGCGGACGCGCTGTTCCCCGACGGCGTCTTCAAGAAGCTGTGGGCGGGCGTCTTCGTCAACACCGGCGGCGGCTGCGAGCGTTTCGAGGACGCGCTGTGCCGGATGTACCAGCGGGTCGCCGAGTCCGGGGTGCCGGACCCGGAGGCCGTGAAGCTGCTGAGCGGACGCAGCCCGCAGGCCGTGGGCGACCGCATCGACGTCCCCACCCTGCTGACCCAGGGCCAGACCGACTCCCTGTTCCCCCTCGACCAGGCCGACGCCGCGGCCCGGGCGATCCGCGCGAACGGCGCGCCCGTCGACGTCGACTGGATCGCGGGCGGGCACGACGGCGGCGACCTGGAGACCGACCGCGTCCAGGCGCGCGTGCACGCCTGGTTCGACCGCTACCTGAAGGACGACGCGGGCACCGCCACCGGCCCCGCCTTCCGGGTCACCCGCACCGGCGGCGTCGACTCCACCGACGGACAGGCCCAGTTGCGGGGCGCGAGCGCGGACCGGTACCCCGGCCTGGCCGGCGGTCCCGCCTCCGTGCCCCTGAGCGGACGCGAGCAGCACTTCGCCAACCCGCCCGGCGCCAACCCGCCGGCCGTCTCCGCGCTGCCCGGCATCGGCGGCGCGGCCGGGCTCGGCCGGCTGTCCTCCCTCGGCCTGGGCGTCTCCCTGGACTTCCCCGGCCAGTACGCCGCCTTCCAGTCGGCCCCGCTGACCGAGGACCTGCGCATCACCGGCTCCCCGACGGCGACCGTCCACGTCCGCTCCACCTCCGACGACGCCGTCCTCTTCGCCAAGGTCTACGACGTCGGCCCCGGCGGCACCGCCCCGGTGCTCCCCGCCCAGCTCGTCACGCCCGTCCGCGTCGAGGGCGCGAAGGCGGGCAAGGACGTCACCCTCACCCTCCCGGCGATCGACCACGAGGTGGAGAAGGGCCACCGGCTGCGCCTCGTCCTCGCCTCCACCGACCTCGGCTACGCCTCCCCGGCCGCCCCGGCGACGTACACCGTCTCCCTCGCGGGCGGCCTGGAGGTGCCGACGGCGCCCGGCGTCACCACGGCCGCGGCCCCGCTGCCCGCCTGGGTGTGGTGGCTGCCGCTCGCCGGTCTCGCCGTCGCCCTGGCCCTGCTGCTGACCGGCCGCCGCCGCACCGCCACGCCCGCCCCGGACCCCGCGCTCGCCGAGGTCCCGCTCCGGATCACCGGCCTCACCAAGCGCTACGCCGGTGCGGCCGACCGGTACGCGGTGCGGGAGCTGTCCTTCCGCGTCGAGCAGGGCCAGGTCCTCGGCCTGCTCGGCCCCAACGGCGCCGGCAAGACGACCACCCTGCGCATGCTGATGGGCCTGATCACGCCGGACGAGGGCGAGATCCGCCTCTTCGGCCAGGCCGTACGGCCCGGCGCCCCCGTGCTGTCCCGGGTCGGCGCCTTCGTCGAGGGCGCCGGCTTCCTGCCGCACCTGTCCGGCCGGGAGAACCTGGAGCTGTACTGGCGGGCCACCGGCCGCCCGCCCGAGAACGCCCACCTGGACGAGGCCCTGGAGATCGCCGGCCTCGGCGACGCGCTGGCCCGCGCGGTGCGCACCTACTCGCAGGGCATGCGCCAGCGCCTGGCCATCGCCCAGGCCATGCTGGGCCTGCCCGACCTGCTCATCCTGGACGAGCCGACCAACGGCCTCGACCCGCCCCAGATCCGCGAGATGCGCGAGGTGATGATCCGGTACGCGGCCGCCGGGCGCACCGTCATCGTCTCCAGCCACCTGCTCGCCGAGGTCGAGCAGTCCTGCACCCACCTGGTGGTGATGGACCGCGGACGCCTGGTCCAGGCCGGCCCCGTCGCCGAGATCACCGGCTCCGGCGACACCCTCCTCGTCGGCACCGACCTCCCCGTGGAGGAACCGGTCGTGGAGAAGATCGCCGCGCTCCCGGGAGTGGCCTCCGTGGTGCACACCGACGACGGGCTCCTGGTCCGCCTCGGCACCGACGGCACGGCGCCCCGCCTCGTGGCCGAACTGGTCCGGCTGGAGGTGCCGGTGGCCTCGGTCGGCCCGCACCGCCGCCTGGAGGACGCCTTCCTCACCCTGATCGGAGGTTCCGCATGAGCGCGCTCACCGAGCGGACCCGGCGGCCCGCCGAGCCGGCCGGGTCCGCGGACGACTACCGGCCGGGCCGCACCCTGCCCCTGCGGGTGGAGCTGCTGCGCCAGCTGAAGCGGCGCCGCACCCTGGTCATGGGCGCCGTCCTCGCCGCCCTGCCGTTCGTCCTGGCCGTGGCCTTCGCGATCGGCGGCGAGCCGGACGGCCCCGGGGACCGCATCACCCTGATGGACACGGCCACCGCCTCCGGCGCCAACTTCGCCGCGGTCAGCCTCTTCGTCTCGGCGGGCTTCCTGCTGGTCGTCCCGGTCGCCCTGTTCTGCGGGGACACCGTGGCCTCCGAGGCGAGCTGGTCCTCCCTGCGCTACCTGCTCGCCGCGCCGGTCCCGCGCGCCCGGCTGCTGGCGTCCAAGCTCGCCGTCGGACTGGGGCTCAGCCTCGCCGCGATGGTGCTGCTGCCGCTGGTCGCGCTCGCCGTGGGCACGGTCGCCTACGGCTGGGGTCCGCTGGCGATCCCGACGGGCGGCTCGCTCGCCCCGGGGACGGCCGCGCTGCGCCTCGTGGTGGTCGTGGCGTACATCTTCGTCTCCCAACTGGTCACCGCCGGGCTGGCGTTCTGGCTGTCCACCCGCACCGACGCCCCGCTCGGCGCGGTCGGCGGCGCGGTGGGCCTGACCATTGTCGGCAACGTCCTGGACGCCGTGACCGCCCTCGGCCACTGGCGTGACTTCCTGCCCGCGCACTGGCAGTTCGCCTGGGCGGACGCCGTCCAGCCGCACCCCGAGTGGTCCGGCATGATCCAGGGCACCGCGGTCTCCGTGACGTACGCGCTCGTCCTGTTCGCGCTGGCATTCAGGGGATTCGCCCGTAAGGACGTGGTGTCCTGAGCGGCCGCGCGCCGCCCCGTTTTCTTTCCGGAAATTTTTGAATACTGCGCGGTCCAACCGGGTGAACCTGCGCAACCGATTCTCACGCGCCGGGTTTATGAAGCAGTAGGCATGCGACGCCGAGAAAGGAACGCGCAGTGCCGAGAAGGCAATGGGCGCCGAGGTCGTCGCCTGCTCCATCCGCGGTACACGGGCCTTTCCCGCAGGAATTCGCGCAGTACTTCAAGCAGGAAGATCACCACATTGCGACAGACCCTGAGCAGGGGAGTGTTCGCGGCGGCCGCCGCCACGGGCATTCTGTCCCTGTCCGGCACCCCGGCACTCGCTGACAGCATCGCGGTGGGAGCCACCGACGAGGCTTCCGGTCTGCTGTCCGGGAACAACGTTCAGGCGCCCATCGACGTGCCGGTGAACGTGTGCGGCAACACCGTCGGTGTGCTCGCGGCGTTCAACGACGCGTACGGCAACGCCTGCGGCAACGTCTCGCACGCGGGCCGGTCCGGCTCCGCCGCCGGCGCCCGGGCGGTGGGCAGCACCGAGGAGGCGTCCGGGATCGCGTCCGGGAACAACGTCCAGGCGCCGATCCACGTCCCGGTGAACGTGTGCGGCAACACCGTCGACGCGCTCGCGGCGTTCAACGACGCGCACGACAACACGTGCGGCAACGTCTCCCACGGGGGCTCGAAGGCCACCTCCTCCGACAGCCGCTCCGGTGACGGCGCGCGGGCCGTGGGACACACCGAGGACTCCTACGGGATCGCGTCCGGGAACAACATCCAGGCGCCCCTCCACGTGCCGCTGAACGTGTGCGGCAACACCGTCGACGTGCTGGCGCTCCTCAACGACACGTACGGCAACTCGTGCGAGAACGCCTCGTACGGCTCCGAGCCGGGCTACGGCACCGAGGAAGTGACGCCTCCGGCGCCCGAGACGCCCCCGACGAGCACGCCCACCGCTCCTCCCGTGCGCACCGTCGACGCGCCGCCCTCGGTCGGCGTCGAGGAGCCCGGCGACACGCCCCACCTGGCCGAGACCGGCAGCGCCGGCATGCTGACGGCCTCGGTCGCCGGTGCCGCGCTGCTCGGTGGCGGAGCGATGCTGTACCGCCGCGGTCGCGTCGCCGCCCGCCGCTAGCGGCTCCCGGGTGCCGGACGCGAACCGTCCGGCACCCGCTGTCCTCCCCGGCGAACGCCCCCGGACCGACCCGGGTCACCCCATCAGGTGGCCGGGCGGACCGGGGGCGTTCCGCCGTGCCGGGGCCGTCGTGAACCCCGCCCGGCGGCGAACGCCCCCGGTCCGCCGCCGGGCGGTACCCGCCGTCAGTGACTCACCGGCGACGGCGACGCGCTGCGGCCGGCCACTCCGGGGACGGGGACCGTCGCGCGGGCCGGGGTCGTCCTGAGCCGGCGCCGCACCCCCTGCACCAGGGTCCTCGCCGTGAACGTCGCACCGTGGACGAAACGCATGGCGGGACCGAAACCGGAGGCCGTCACCAGGCCCGCCAGGAACAGGCCCGGGTGCGACGACTCGAACTCCCGGCCGGTCGCCGGGGAACCGTCGGGCAGCACCGCCAGCGTGCCGCACAGGTCGGCGGCGAGCATGCCCATCCGGTCGCAGCGCGGCTTGAACCCCGTGGCGGCGATGACGTGCTCGGTCTCCAGGGTGCGCACGACGCCGTCGCGGGTCACCGTGTCCAGCCGCACGCCGCCCGGCACCGCGAGGGCCGCCGAGACCTCGTGGCCCGGCATCAGCTCCACCGCGCGCTCCACCCGGTCCCGCACCCACCACGCGCCCGCGGGCCCGAGGGCCGTCGCCGCGATCCGGGTCCGGGTCGCCACCGGCAGCCGCCTGAAGACGCCCGGGCGCTCGGAGTAGAACCAGTTCCGCCAGCCGGGACCGAGCCCGCTGTGCGGCGACCGCACCGTCTGCGTCCAGGGGCGCTCCCAGGGCGGCGGCACGTCGTTCCAGCGCACCTGCTCCGCCCGTGCCAGCACCCGCACCCGGGTGCCCTGTTCGGCGAGCAGCGCCGCGGTCTCCAGCGCCGCCTGACCACCGCCGATCACCGTCACGTCCTTGCCGCGGAACGGCGCGAGGTCGCTGTGCTGGCTGCTGTGCGTCACCAGCGACGGGTGCAGCCCGCGCAGCGCCGGCGGCACCTCGATGAACGGCATCACGCCCACCGCCATCGCCACCGTCCGCGCGTGCAGCATCTCCCCGTCCTCGGTGACCACGGTGAAGCCACCGGGGCCGGACGACACCCGCGCCACCATGCGCTCGTCCACCTCCGGCACGGCGTGACGGGCGAACCACAGGCCGTACGACGCGAACTCCTCCACCGGGATGGGCTGCGCGTGACGTGCCGTCAGCCCCTTCTCGGCGCAGTACGCGTCCAGGCGCCAGCGTCCGTGCGGGTCGGACAGGTTGGACGCCCAGGGCTCCGACTTCAGGTACATGCCCCCGGGCATGTGGTCCCGCCAGGACGCCATGGGCCGGCCGAGCACGCGCAGGTTCAGCCCGGCGGCCGCGGCGTGGGACGCGATCGACAGACCGTACGGACCCGCGCCCACCACCAGAAGGTCGTACATCATCACTTGCTCGCTTTCTCGTTGTCGGTCAGGGAGGACGAGGCCGCCCTGGGGATCGGAGGTGCTGCCGGTGAAGTCCGGGCCGGCGCCGACGGACGCAGCCGCTCTCGCAGCCGGCCCGCGACATGACGGCCCCACAGGGACCACATGGCCCGCCCGGGTGCGGGGTCGTCCCGGGCGTACCAGGCCAGTTCGCGACCGTCCGGGGCCGGTCGCAGGGCGGTCAGCGGGGCGTAGTTCTCCACCACGAACGCCCGTCCGGCCAGGGGGGAACCCTGGGGCAGCGGACGTCCCGTCAGGTCGAGGTGCTGGGCCCGTACGACGTCCAGGCCCGCGCTGTCGGCGAAGAGCCGGAACTGGGCGCCGGGGCGCGGATTGAAGTCGAGCAGGTGGTAGCGGCCCGTCGTGCCGCAGCGGCGGAAGTCGAGGTCGAAGATGCCCCGGTAGCCCAGCTCACCGGTGAGCCGCTCGGCCAGCGTCCGCACCTCGGGGTTGGGCGTCCAGCGGCCCACCGCGGTCAGGCCCGCTCCGCGCGGCCACGCCAGCTGCTTGCGGCCCGGTCCGCCCGCGCGCACGGCACCCGAGCCGTCGGCGTAGCCGTGGACGAACCAGTCCCGGTCGGGCCCCGGCGGCAGATAGGCCTGGAGCAGCAGCGGGCTGCCCGCCTCCGCGGTGCGCAGGTACAGCTCCCGTGCCTGCTCCGGGGACCGCACCAGCTGCGTGCTGCGCAGCCCGCTGCCGGCCGGCAGCAGCCAGGGACGGCTCCACTTCGCCACCACGGGCACGCCGAGCCGCCGCACGTCGTCGGCGGCCCGCGCCGGGCCGTCCGGCACCAGCGTCAGCGGGTGCGGCACGCCCGCGGCGGCGCACACGGCGGCCAGTTCGCCCTTGTCGGCGACGCGTTCGGCCAGCGTGCCCGGCATCGCGGGCAGCAGGTAGGAGGGGGCGAGGGCGTCGCGCAGGCGGGCCACGGCGATCGCGCTCGCGTCGTCCATCGGGATCAGGACGGCGGGTGACGGCACTTCACCGGCGACCCGGCGCAGCACGGCGAGGATGTCGTCCGCGGACGCTCCCGGAAGCGGCGGCGGGTGCATGCGCCGTACGTAACGCGACTTGTTGACGGGGCTTCCGGCCGAGTCGGCGACGACGTGCACCTCCACTCCCGCCCTGCCGAGGGAACGCACGGCGCCCAGCGTTCCGTGGTGAAAGGGATTCGGGTCGATCCGTAGCAGCACCGCGGGGACCCGGGTGTCGAGCAACGACATGAAGTCTCGCTTTCTTCTGGTGATGTCCGGGCCTTTCACCCGCACGGGGGAGTTCGGCACTCGAAAGCCCCAAGGGCAGTGGCGCCCCGGAATGTCCTGTGCCTGAATTCATATGACTGTTCGTCAATAGCGAGAACAGCCGCAGAGGTCGGACGAGAGCGAGGAGAGGGGCAGGCATGGCTCCACAGCACAAGCGGATCCGGTTCGGCAGGCTGGCCGTGGGCGCGGTGGCGGTGGCCGCGTCGGCCGTCCTGGCGTCCGGTCCCGCGGCCGGGGTGGGGGTGGTGCGCGGCACTGATCCACCCGTCCCGCCGCCCGCCCCGACGGTGCCCGCCGGCCTGCTCCCGGCCGCTGCCGAACCGTCGGCGACGCCCTCGGCGGTCACCCCGGCACGGCGACCGGAGGTGCCGGCGTTCGGCGCCTTCCTCGCCTCCGACGCCCGCGGTGTGGCCCGCATGAAGCAGCTCAGCCACTGGCTCGGCGGCGCCGAGCTCCGCGTCGGCCACACCTACCTGCCCGGCAACCGCTGGCAGGACATCGAGGGGGACATCCGCTTCCTCGAGTCGTGGGCGCACTGGCGCAACGCGGAGGACGACCGGATGCTCGTCCTCAACGTGCCCATGCAGGAGCGCAACGAGGAGGGCGTCTCCGACGGCGAGGTCCGGCAGCTGCTGCGGCGGGGCGCGGCCGGGGAGTTCGACCACCACTTCCGTGCCCTGGCCGAGCGGCTGGTCCGGCTGAAGGTGCCGGACACGGTCCTGGTGCTCGGCTGGGAGATGAACGGCGTCACCTACACCCACCGGTGCGGGCCGGATCCCGAGGCCTGGAAGAAGTACTGGAACAGGATCGTCACCACCATGCGCTCGGTGCCGGGCCAGAAGTTCCGGTTCGACTTCACACCGAGCCGCGGCCGGGACGCCCTGCCCTGGACCGAGTGCTACCCGGGCGACGACACGGTCGACGTCATCGGCATGGACTCCTACGACCAGCCGTCCGGCATGTCCTTCGACGAGCAGGTGAAGGAGCCCTACGGACTCCAGGCGCACGTGGACTTCGCGAAGGCCCACCGCAAACCCATTTCCTACCCGGAGTGGGGGCTCTTCCGGAACGGCGACAACCCCGAGTACATGCGGCGCATGCTGGAGTGGATCGCCGAGCACAAGCCGCTGTACAACACGCTGACCGACTACTGCCCGCACGGTGTCTGGCAGTGCGCGGCCAACCCGGACGCCTCCCGCGTCTACCGGTCCGTCGTCTCGCGCCTCGCCGACGGGACGACGCCCACCGCTCCGTCCGTGCCCGAGCCCAGCGCGCCCGACCCCACGCCGACCGCGCCCACCGCGCCGCGGCCCCCGCAGGGGTGCTCGCCGCTGGACCTGGGCAGTTGGGTGGAGTACTGGCTCGGGGGCAAGCTCTGCCTCCGCTTCGAGTGGTGGTCGGGCGACTAGCGCGCCCGCCCCGGCCGGTGGCGGCCGGCCCGTGCCCGGGTCCGCCGCCACCGCCGGGCACCGCACCGCCGTCACCGCTGCCCGTGCACGTCGGCGGCCGGGGCCGGGCCGGGCACCGACGGGACGGGGGCGGAGCCGTCGTCCTCCCGGCGGTTGCGCCGCGGCCGTGCCAGCAGCGCCAGCCCGCCCAGCAGCCCGCCCGCGCTCGCGCCCACCAGGGTGGTCACCGTCGTCGACGCCGACGTCGGGCTGCTCGGCTTCACCGCGCGGGAGAACTGCACGAGCCGCACCTGGGTGCTGCCCTTGGAGTGGTCCGCGTGCTGGGTCAGCGCCCGGGAGACCGCGTTGGCCATGTCGACGGCCAGGGCGGGCCGCGTGGACGTGGCCGAGACGGCGACCATGGGCGCGTCGGGCGAGGTCGCGGTGCGCACCTTGTCCTGCAGCGTGCGCACCGGTACACCCGCCCACACCTGGGCGTCCCCCAGCACCGCGAGCTGGGTGGCCACGCGGCCGTACGCCTGCGCGAAACCGCGGGCGGCCTCCGGGGTGGACTTCGACGTCGGCACGGCGACGACATAGCTGGTGGCCGTATAGGTGGCCGGTGTGAAGAGGCCGTAGGCGCCGCCGAGCAGGGTGCCGGCGAGGGCGCCCGCCGCGAGGACGGACCAGGACGGCAGCTTCTTGACACGCGCCGCGGACGGGAAGCTCCGGCGGGTCGGAGTGTCGGTCATGACGGGCTTGCTCCGAGGGGTGAGAGGGCCGACGGCGAACGGGAGACCGCTGCCGCGTAGACGTCGACGAGGCGGGCTGTGCTGCGGGTGATGCTGTAGCGGTGCGCGACGTCCGGGACGGTGCGGGGCCCGGCGCCCGCCGCGCTGACCTCGGCGATCGCGCGGGCGTACGCGCCGGGACCGCCCCGCACGCGCCGGGCGCCGGCGGTGGCCGACGGCGGCAGGTCCTCGATCGCCGGGCAGGAGGCGTAGAGCACGGGCAGGCCCGAGGCCAGCGCCTCCACGGCCGCCAGGCCGAAGGCCTCGTCCGGCGACGGGGACGCGAACAGGTCCATCGCGGAGGTGAGCGAGGGCAGGTCGGGGCCCGCGGAGCCGTCGGGGAGGTAGGGGCGCTCGCCGGTGAACAGGACCCGCCCGGACACGCCGGCCTCGTGTGCCGTGCGGCGCAGGAGGTGCTCGTCGGGGCCCCCGCCCACCAGCAGCAGCCAGTGGTCCTCCGGCAGCCGGGCGAGCGCCTGGACGAGGACGTCGAACCGCTTCCCCCGGGCGAGCCGGCCGACGCCGCCGACGACGAACGCGTCCTGGGGAAGGCCGAGACGCCGGCGGCAGCGTGCCCGCCGTTCCGGGTCGAAGCGGAAGCGGTCCAGCTCGATGCCGTTGGGGACGACCTCGATGCGGGGAGCGGGCACGCCCCAGTGCTTCAGCCGGTGGGCCACCGCCGAGGAGACGGCGACCGTCTTCGAGCCGAGCCGCTCACTGGCGAGGTACAGCCCGCGCACCCCGGCGGTGAGCCTGCGGCCCTCCATCTGGGAGTCGCCCAGCGAGTGCTCGGTGGCGACGACGGCGCGGACCCCGGCGAGGCGCGCGGCGAGGCGGCCGTACACGCAGGCCCGGTACAGGTGGGTGTGGACCAGGTCGTAACCGCCGGCGCGGATCAGCCGGACCAGCCGGGGGAGCGCGGTCAGGTCCCGGTTGCCGGACATGCCCAGATGCACGACGCGGACCCCGTCGGCGGTGAGACCCTCGGCGACCGGGCCGGGGTTGGTGAGCGTGACGACGTCGCACTCGACGGGCAGATGACGGAGCAGCAGGCGCAGTTGCTGCTCGGCCCCGCCGACGCCGAGGCCGGTGATGATGTGCAGGGCCCTCATCTCACAGGCCTTCCACGGGGCGCCGGCGCAACCGGTGCAGCCGGTGCTTGAGGTACAGCCGCCACGCCGTGTCGTTCTGGCCGACGTGGACGCGGGGCAGGGCGTGCGGACCGGTCAGCGGGCCGGGGTCGATGGCGCAGGCGTAGGTGTATCCGGCGTCGCGCACCGCCTCGACGGCGCGGGCGTCGATCGTGCCGTACGGGTAGCAGAAGCCGTCGGGCCGGACACCGGTCAGCTCCGCCAGCCGCTCGCGGCTCTCGACGACCTCGGTCTTCAGCTCCAGGTCGTCCGCCCGGGTGAGGTCGACGTGGGTCAGCCCGTGCGAGCCGATCTCCACCCCCTGCGCGGCGGCCTGCCGGATGCCGTCGGCGCTGAGCAGCGGCTTGCGGGGGCCCAGCGGGTCCCAGGCGTTGTCGCCGCCGAGCCGTCCGGGCAGCACGAAGAGGGTGGCGCCGCAGTTCCACCGGCGCAGCAGCGGCAGGGCGGTGGTGACGAAGTCGGCGTATCCGTCGTCGAAGGTGAGCCCGACCAGGCCCTGCCCCGCGCCGCGGGCGCGGGCGGCGAGCAGGTCGGCCACGGACACGCCCCGCAGCCCCCGGCGGCGCAGCCACGCCAGCTGCCTGCCGAGCCGCTCGGGCGTGACGGTGATGCGGTACGGATCGTCCGAGCAGTCGCCCACCGAGTGGTACATGGCGACCCAGGGGAGCGGGCCGGGACGCGGGGCGGCGGGTCTGGCGGACGGGACGGAGTCAACGGATGCGGCCATGGGTGAGCTTTCGTGTGACGGTGCGTACGGAACGCACGGCGGATGTGGAACCCCGGACCCCCGAGGCCCAGGCGAGCGGGACGAAAACGGCGACCACGGTCAGGCAGCCGGCCGCGAGGCCCCCCAGCGGGGAGTCGGACCGGCTCGCGGCGAACGCCCCGGTGACGGTCGCGGCGGCCGCCGCGAGCACCGGCCCGCTCAGCTGGGCCAGGACCTGCCGGACCCGGACCGTGACACCGTGCGGGCCGCTCCGGCCCGTTCGCAGCCCGGCGAGCAGCAGGCCGGCCGTGACGGTGATGCCGAAGGCGTTGGCGGCGGCGATCCCCGCCACCCCCCAGTGGCCCACCGTGACGGCGCCGATCAGGGACGTCACGCCGATGCCCGCGGCCATCACGCCGACGGGGTACCAGCTGGGCCGGCCCGCCGAGAAGTACGAGCGGATCAGGGCGCCCACCAGCGTCTGGCCCAGCAGCCCGAGGGCGTACACCCGCATGACGTCCGCCGTCGCCACGGTGTCACCCGCGGTGAAGGCGCCCCGCTGGAAGAGCAGTTCGACCATCTGCGGAGCACAGGCGATCACCGCGCACATGCCCATCAGCACCACGCAGGAGGTGAGCACCAGGTCCCGCTCCACCCGGCTGCGGGCCCGTTCGGTGTCGCCGTCCGCGAGCGCCCGCGCCACCACGGGGAAGGTGACCGTGATCACCATCAGGGACAGCGTCATGGGGATCTGGGCCACCTTCTGCGCGTAGTTCAGGTGCGAGATGGCCCCGGCGGGCAGGGAGGAGGCGAGGAAGCGCTCGACGAGGACCTGCGACTGGCGGCACAGGGCGAAGAGCAGCACGGCGGCGACCAGGGCGAACCGCATCGGCCGCTCCTCGGCCTCCTCGCCCGCCCCGGACCCGTGCGACGCCGGTACGCGTGACGTCAGCTGCCGCCACAGGGAGGGCAGTTGCACCGCCACCATCAGGCAGCCGCCCGCCGCGACACCCGCCGCCGCGGAGCGCACGCCCCACCGGGCGCCGAAAAGGAACATCGCCGCGACGATGCCGGTGTTGTAGGCGACGTAGATCGCCGCGGGCGCGAAGAAGCGGCGGTGCGCCCGCAGCGCGGCGCTGCAGTACCCGGCGAGCCCGAAGGCCAGCAGGCTGATCGCCGTGAGCCGGGTGCAGTCGACGGCGAGGCGGGGGTCGGGCAGTCCGGGCGCCAGGGCCCGGACCAGCAAGGGGGCCGCACCGGCGACCAGCGCGGCCACCGCGGCGAGGGCCAGGCACAGCCGGGGCAGGGTGGCGGCGACCAGGGCCCGGACCGGGTCCCCCGCGGCGCCACGGGCGCGGCGGGCCAGCGCCAGGCTGAACGCCGGGATCAGCACCAGCGCCAGCCCGTCCTCGATCAGCAGCGTGGCGGACAGCTCCGGCACGGTCCACGCGACGAGGAAGGCGTCCGTGTCGCTCCCGGCCCCGAACAGCCGGGCCAGTGACTGGTCGCGCACCAGGCCGAGCAGGGAGCCGGCGATGGACAACGACGCCGTGACGAGCGTCGCCCGGGCGAGGAACTTCCGGGAGGCCGACGCCTGGTCGGCGCCGGCCTGCACCGACGTGGCCGCCCGCGCCGCGGGCACGGGCGCCGCCTCGTCGGTCTCGGACCCGGGAATCTGTGAAGGCATGACGGTCATCGGGCCACCGCCTCCTCGACGCGCTCGCGGACCCCACCGGGTGACAGGGCGTCCCGCCGCTCGCCGCCGGCCAGCGCCCACCAGGCGGCGAGCCCCAGGGCCATCGCGGTCACCACGGTCGAGGGGCCGCCGATGTCGCCGTACAGGAAGTCGGTCAGCACCCAGACCAGCAGCCCGCAGGCCACCAGCGCGCAGTCGAGTCCCGGCCCCCCGCGGCGGACGCGCAGCAGCCGGCGCACCCCGCACAGCAGCAGGGCCAGCCAGCCTCCGGCGAGGGTGAGCAGTCCGACCAGCCCCTGCTCGCTCAGGACCAGCAGGTACATGTTGTGCGGCGACAGCAGCGCCTGCTTGTGGTACTCGGCTCCGGCGCCCTCGATGTCGCTGCCCGACGACAGGGCCAGCGTGGCGTGCCCGTCGCGGTACTCGGGGAAGTTCTTCAGGCCCACGCCGGTCAGCGGGTGGTCGCGCCACATCCCGGTGGCCGACGACCACAGGGTGTACCGGTCGACGACGGACTGGTCGGGGGCGTCGGTGACCTGCGCGATGCTGTCGATCCGCTCCTGCAGCTGCGCGGTGCCGACGCCGAACCCGCCCACCAGGACCACGCCCGCGGCGGCCAGGGCGGCGGCCACCTTCAGCGCGCGGCGCAGCCCGGCCAGCGCCAGTTGCACGGCGCACGTCAGGACGGTCGCGATCCAGGCGCCCCGGCTGAAGGACACCGCGAGCGGGGCGAGCAGCACGAGCGCGCAGCCCGTGGCGGCCGCCCGCTGCCACACCGGTGCCCGGCCCAGCGCGATCCCGGCGGCGCAGACCAGGCCGAGGGCGACCACGGACGCCATGCCCATCACGTCCTGGGCGCCGAACGTGCCGACCGCCCGGATGTCCTCGCCCTGGTAGGAGGCGCCGGTCCGGGTGACGTACTGGTGGACTCCGACGGCGCCCTCGCACAGGGCGAGGCCCACGAACGTCCAGGCCAGCACCCGGAAGTCGCGGCGGTCCCGGAGCAGCAACAGCACCGCCGCCGGGACCAGCACGAAGATCTGCAGATAGCGGGCCATGCCGGCCAGCCCGGCCGCGGGCGAGGACGCCCCCAGCGCGGCGAGCGCGATCCCCACCACCGGCAGGCCGAGCACCAGGGCCGCGGCGGGTGACAGCGGGCGCCGTCCCTCCCGCAGCAGACGGACCACGCAGTACCCCACCACCAGCCCGGAGCACACGTCGGCGGGCCCCGCGCCGTGCCCGGCGGGCGACAGCGCCGGCAGGGCGAGCACCGCCGCCAGGGGCAGGACCGGTCCGAGCACGGCGGCCCGGCGCGGAAGCGGTGCGAGAGGGTGGCTCACGTCGGTCAGCTCCCCGTCGGACGGACCAGCGTGGCCGCGGTGCGCAGCAGGATGCAGATGTCCCGCCACAGCGACCAGTCGTCGATGTAGGCGTTGTCGAACCGGCAGCGGTCCTCGATCGAGGTGTCGCCGCGCAGCCCGTGGACCTGGGCGAGGCCGGTGATGCCGGTCCGCATGCGGTGCCGGGCCGCGTAACCGGGGTGCGCTCCGCTGAACTGAGCGACGAAGTAGGCGCGTTCGGGGCGCGGCCCGACCAGGCTCATGTCGCCGCGCAGCACGTTCCACAGCTGGAGGAGCTCGTCGAGCGAGGTGCGCCGCAACATGCGGCAGAAGCGGCTCATCTCGTTCTCGTTGGCCACGCTCCACCGCGTCGCCGACTCGTGCTCGTTCACCGGGCGGTGCGTGCGGAACTTCAGCAGCGTGAACGGCTTCCCGTCCCTGCCGATCCGCTCCTGCCGGAACACCACGCCCGGGCCCTCACCGAGGCGCAGGACCGCGGCACACGCCAGCAGCAGCGGGCTGACCAGCAGCAGCAGCGTGCCCGACACGACGATGTCGAGCATCCGCTTGCCCGCGCCGCCGTGCCGCGCCGGGGACAGGTCCAGCCGCCGGCAGGCGAACCCGGCCAGCCGTTCCCCCGTGGTGTACGTGGGGGAGTCGGCGTCGAGCTCCCAGATCACGCAGCCCGACTCGGCCAGCGTGCGCAGCAGCGGCGCCTGTTCAGCGCGGACCGAGGGATGCACGGCCAGCACCGCGCGCACCCCGTTCTGGATGACCGCCCGTTCGACCTCCTCGCCGGTCCGCAGCACCGGGATCCCCTCGACGCCCTCCGGCTGATCGGCGACCACGCCCACGGGCCGCACACCGCACCGCGGGTGGCGCAGCAGAGCGGCGGCCACACGGTGTGCGGTCGCCGGCGGGCCCACCACGAGCGCGGCGCGCGGATGGCGCAGCAGTGCCGCGCGCCGCCGCCCGTGCACGGCCGCGCGCAGTGCGCAGCACGCCCCGGCCTGCAGGACGACGCCCGTCAGCACCGTGCCGGCGGACAGGGCGTCCTCCGGCCGGTACGCCGCCCAGAGCGCCGTGGGCACCAGCCAGGCGACGGCGGTGCGGCCGCACACGGCGGGCAGTTCCTCCAGCAGCCCCGGCACCGGCGGCCGGGTGTCGCGGGCGCGCAGCAGGAGGGACACGACGACCAGCAGGGTGGCCAGCAGCGTCTGGCGCTGGGTGCCGGCGAGCGCCAGCGCGCCCAGCACGGCGGCGCCGAGGTCCGCGAGGAGCAGCGGGACCGGCGAGGCGTCGGGCGCCGGGGACCGCGGGGCGGAGATCCGCGGACCGGCCGAGGCGCCGAGCGGCGGCATGACGGAGACGGGTGAGAAGCCGTGCTCCCGTGGCGTTACACCGGGGGAGGACACGGTACGTTCGGCAGTCACGAGTGGATGGACTCCCTGTGCTCGGTGGACTCGACGTCCTGTGTTGTCGGGTCCGCCTCGGAGTCCCGGCCCGTGCCGAGCGGTCGGCCCCGCTCGACGCCGTGGGAGGTGGCGCGCTCGATCGCTGCGAACGGGCGCGCACCGGGTGAGGCGGGCCATGGGCCGAGAAGGTCGCGGTAGACGTCCGCGACGGCCTCGGTGGTGTGTCGTACGTCGTGGAGGGACAGCACGTGCCGGCGGCCCCGGACGCCGAGCGACTCGCGCAGCGGCGCGTCGAGCAGCAGTCCGGTGATGGCCGCGGCCAGCTCCTCCGGGTTCTCCGGCGGGATCACGCACCGGGCGGTGAGGGCGGGCGGCAGGCTCTCGCGGGCGCCGTCGACGTCCGTGACCAGCACCGGCACGCCGCAGGCCATCGCCTCCAGCGGGGCCAGTGCCATGCCCTCCCAGCGGGACGGCAGGACGGCGAGATCGGCGGCCTGGTACCAGACGGAGGTGTCGGCGACGGCACCGGTGAACAGCACGGACCCGGGGGCTTCCTGCCGCAGCCGGTCGCGGTCCGGTCCGTCGCCGACCAGGACGAGCCGGGCGTCGGGCACCCGCCGCACGACGGTGTCCCACGCCCGCAGCAGGACGTCCTGCCCCTTCTGCGGGCACAGCCGCCCCACACAGACCACGAGGGGAGCCGCGGGGCCGACGCCCGCGAGCGGTGCGAGCCCGGCCCGCACGGTGCCGGCCGCGGCGGGGCGGTAGCGCTCGGGATCGATGCCGTTGGGCACGACCGCCCACCTGCCGGTGATCCCGGCCCGGACGCCGGTCGCGCGCTCCGCCTCGCTCACGCACAGCATCCGCGTGGCCCAGCGTGCCCCCCACCGCTCCCAGCGGAGCGCGAGGGCCGCGGTGCTCCCGCCGACCGCCTCGAACGACCAGGCGTGCGGCTGGAAGACCGTCGGGATCCGTCCGCGCACCGCGAGCCGGCCGGCGAGCCCCGCCTTCGCGCTGTGCGCGTGCACCAGGTCGGGGCGTACGTCGTCGATCAGGCGCGCGAGACGCCGTACCTCGCGCAGGAGCGAGGGCCCCGGTGACCGCGTCGCCTGCCAGGGCCGGACGTCCGCCCCGTCCGCCCGCAGCCGGGCGGTGAGCGCGCTGTCGGGGCAGACCGCCGTGACCTCCAGCCCGTCCGCCAGCTGGGCCCGGACGAGGTCCGTCACGACACGCGCGACCCCGCCCTCCACGGGTTGGGTGAGGTGCAGGACCCGGGGCGGACGGCCACGGGGTGACGGGGCCACGGACACGGGTTCCTCGCTGACGCAGGTGCTCGGGACGGGAGGCGGAGCGTTCACTGCCGGGCGTCGACCGCGGCGAAGAGCGCGCCGGCCCACGCCCCGTCCCGTGGGGAGGCGAGGCGGACGGTCGCCTCGTCACCGGCGTTCGGCAGACCTCCCGCGAGATCGAACACGTCGGAGTCGTAGCCGAGGTTGTTCGCGTAGGCGGGCGTACGGGCGGGGGCGTGCCCCGCGGGCCCCGTGATGGTGGAGTTCAGGACGTCGTCGGCGGGGTTGCCGGGGCCGCTGAGCGCGACGGTGCCGGACCCGCTGGTCACGGTGAGCGCGTCGCCTTCGCTGCCGCGGTCGCCGTCGTAGGCCACCAGGCCCACGCTGCCTCCGGCGTTCGCGGGGAAGCGCGAGTCCCGCAGCCGCAGCTCCGCCGCCTGGGCCCACAGCGGCACGAAGCCGTCCCAGAGCGCGAGGTGCCGCAGCGGTTCCTTCGCGTTCTCGTACGCCACGACCAGGGTCCAGCCACCCCAGGCACCGGCCGTCGACCGGCCGGCGGCCACGTTGATCTGCGCCACGGTGTACAGACCCGGTCCGCTGTCCCGCACCAGCCCCGTCACGTCCGCCGAGGCCTGGAAGGCGTCCACCGTGTCGGTCACGCGGTGCCCGACGAGGGTGTCCGCGAGGAGCTCCTTGTACGCGCCGCCCGGTTCGGCGATCAGCACCCGGCCGTTGTCCTCGGACGGCTTCTGCTCACCCACGCGCAGGTTGCCGCCCCAGTACAGGCGCGCGTACGTCACCCGCGAACCGGCGGGCAGGCGGACCTCCGCCCGGGAGGAGTTGTAGGTGTTCGGGTCGTCGTCGACGTCGACGTACGACATGTCGAACGCGCCGTTCACCCCCTGCGCGCCCCCCTGTACGTCCCGGCACGAGGACGCCTGGGCCCGGCAGGTGGCGGAGGTGTTGGCGGCGCGCACGATGCCGCCGTGCTGGAGTGCGCGGTAGCGCTCGGAGAAGGCGAGGCTGTCGGCCTCCGGGGAGGGCGCCGCCGGCGCGGCGGCCGCGAGGCCGCAGGGTGCCCACATCACGGCGAGGGAGAAGACGCCCACAGCCGCATGGCGAAGCATCTGACCCAGGGATTGACGCATGACCGTCGGTGCCTTTCGGAACAGGGTGGCGGTGGCAGTCGGCGGTGACGAGTGCGATGCGGCCGCCCATGAGGATGCTCAGGAGGTCGCAACTCTAGTCACCAAACGGACAAACTCCCTGAAATTCAGCGAAAGCGGCAAGTGTGTTGGAATCGTGAAGCCCTGTTGCGGGAACGGACGGGCCTGCCCTCCCGCCCGGCCGGGGACGCGACGGGGTGGCAGGCGTGTGGCACCGAATGGCGCATCCCCGGTTGCGGAGGTGTCCGGGCGCTTTCACGGTGGGTTGCAAGATCCGAAGCCTGAGAAAGGAACCTCCATGCGCGCTCTGCCCGTCCGGCTCGTCGCCCCCGGCGTCCTGTGTGCCGCCCTTCTCACCGGTGTCACCGGCGTCGCCGGCCCGGCGGCCTCGGCGGCCGACACGGCCCCCGAGCGTCACCGCGCGACGTCCTCCGCCGCACTGCTCGAGCAGGTCGAGGCCGTCGACGCCGACGAGCACGGACTCACCCCGGTGGTCGACCTGCTGAAGGCCGCACTGGAGGCGGACGGTGCCAGGCTGTCCTCGGCGGAGGTCCGCAAGCTGGGCGACGCGGCGAAGGACGCACTGGCGAAGGCGGCCGCCGACGACCCGGCGGCCACGACCGCGACCACCGCCCCGGCCGAGCCGTCCTCGTCGGCCACGTCGACGAACGACACGGTGGTGACCGTCGTCGGCGACGACCTCACCGACGAGGACCTGACCACCCTGCGGGAGGCCGTCGACAACCTCCTCGAACTCCTCCTGTCCGGCACCACGACGAGCACGGACACGGCCACGGACGCCGACGCGGCCACCGGGACCGAGGCGGCGACGGAGACCGACGCGGACACGAACGCCACTCAGGCGCCCTCCCTGATCGGCGACCTGCTGGGCCGCGCGGAGAAACTGGTCGCCGCACTGCTCGGCACCGGGACCACCCAGGCGACGACCCTGCCCGCACCGGCCGGCCTCGTCCGGGCGCCCATCCTCCCCGGGCTCGCGCTCCCGGGAGTCACGCTCCCCGGAGTCGCGCCGCTGACGTCGCTGCTGATGCCGGCCTAGCCACCGAAAGAGCCTCGAAGTCCGCGAAAGACTTTCATATGAGGACTTGTCAATCTTCTGCTCCACGGTTTCCGCTCCGGCCCGGGGTCGTTAGGCACGGCGACACACACTTCCCCTCCGGTGACCCGCGTTGCCGAAGAAAGGAACATGATGAAGTCCCTGAAGGCTGCCGCCGTCCTTGCCGGATCCCTGATCGCCGCCGGCGTCGCCGGCCCCGCGTTCGCCGGTGAGACCGAGCTGGCGTCCACCGGCCTCGACACGGGCCTGCGCACCGCGCTTCCCTTCGAGGTGATGGAGCAGGACTCGGCGCCCCTGCTCGAGACCGGCAAGGAAGGCCCGCTGCTGCACACGACGAAGGACGCGGCGGCCGCAGTGAACGAGGCCAAGCCGGTGCGCGGCGACCTCGGGCTGCACGCCTGACACCGAGCCGCCCCGAAGCCGGCCCCCGGTACGTGTGGGGGCCGGCTTTCGTCTGCCACCGTCGGTGGTGTCCCTGCCGTACGGACGTCGTCGGCCCGGTCCGTGGCGGGTGCCCCGAGTGCTCGCCCGGTGACAACGCCCGCCGGATTCACGCCCTGAGCCGTACGGCGGGTGACCGCCTGCCGCGTCGGTCGGTTACCGCTACCGACAACCCCACGGACGAGGGAGTGGACCATGACGACCGACATGGGCGGGGCACCGGAGCGTGCCGAGGACCGGAACGAAGCGCCGGGCCCCGCGCGACCCCGGCGGACGGGCAGAACGCGGCGGGACCTGGCACGCGGTCTGCGGGCCGGCGCACTCGCCGCCGCCCTGGCCCCGGCGCTCACCGCCTTCCGCTCCGCGCGCCCCCGGCAGCTGTCCGGGAGCGACCGCCGCGCCACCGGATTCGACGTGACCCACCGCGGACGCCACATCAAGGGTGTCCCGAGCTCCGCCTCCGGCACCGCCGGGGACGGTCAGTGGCACGTCACCGTCGACGGCCGCCCCCTGCACCTGATGCGCCGCGCCGACGGCACCTGGCTGAGCATGCTCGACCACTACTGCTCGTACCCCACACCGCTGGAGGCCGCCCGCGCCGCCGTCGACGCGCTCGGCCCCGGCCGGCAGCTCCGCGACGCCCCGGCCTCGGCACCGACGGGCGCGGGACGGGCGCACGATCACGCGGGGGGCCGGCATGGCGTACGTGCGTAAGGACGCCGCCACGCTCACCCGCGCCGAGAAGCGACGGTTCGTCAACGCCCTGCTGGAGGTCAAACGACGCGGCGAGTACGACGAGTTCGTGCGGACGCACATCACGTACTTCGCCTCCGACGGCGAACGCGGACTGCGCGCCGCGCACATGACCCCCTCCTTCCTCCCCTGGCACCGGCGGCTCCTGCTCGACATGGAGGACGCCCTGCGCCGCGTGGACTCCTCGGTCACCCTCCCGTACTGGGACTGGACCCGCGACCGCACGACCACGTCCGCGCCCTGGACGGCGGACCTGATGGGCGGCAACGGGCGGAGCTCCGACAGCAGGGTGATGACCGGCCCGTTCGCCCACGGGGAAGGCCACTGGACCATCAAGGTGGGCGTGACCGACGGGGAGTACCTCACCCGGGACCTCGGCCGCCGGGGAGCCCCGATCGCCCTGCCCGGCAAGAGCGACCTCGAGTGGGCGCTGAAGGACCCCGCCTACGACGTGGCGCCCTGGGACTCGACGGTCACGAAGGGCTTCCGCAACAAGCTGGAGGGCTGGGGCACGGGCCGTGGCAGCGCCTCCTGGCGCAACCACAACCGGGTGCACCGCTGGATCGGCGGCGACATGCTCGGCGGCGCCTCCGTCAACGACCCCGTCTTCTGGCTGCACCACGCCTTCGTCGACCTGCAGTGGCACCGCTGGCAGCGCCGGCACGGCAAGGCCCGCTACCTCCCCGCGACACCCCCGGGCTCCGGCGACACGCAGCACGGCCGCGTCGTGGCCCGCCACGAGAAGCTGCCGCCGTGGGACGTGACGCCGGGCGAGCTGGAGGACGTCAGCCGGATCTACCGGTACGCGTGAGCCGACGGGGACCGGGGCGCCGGACGGACGGCCCGGCCGGCCCCCGTCGTGGCAGACCGACACGTCTGGGCGTTCGCCCGACCGGCAGTCCCGCAAGGCCTGTGAAGTGCACCTTTACAAAAAAGTCACGCGTTGGGGCGGTTCGACTGTCAAAAGCCGCGAATGTCCCCTATGTTGAACACTGTCAGTGACCAGTCCAGCACGGACTGTGTCGACAGGAGAAACGGAGAGGTAATGCGTAAGTACCAGAAGGCCGCGGTCGTCCTGGCCATGCTCGGCAGCGCCGGTTTCCTCGGCACGGGTGTCAGCTACGCCGGTGGCGACCACCCCTCGATCGACAGCAAGCAGAGCCAGAACTGCACGGGCGAGGTCAACAACCAGCAGGCCCTCGTCGGCCTGCAGGACACCAACGTTGCCGCCAACCTGCTCCTCGCGGTCGGCAACCCGGCGGCCGGCAACACCGCCGTGACCTGCTCCCAGGCCTTTGGCTGAGGATCACTGATCAGGTGATCTGAGTGAGTCTCGGGGCTCGAACCCAGTTGTTCGAGCCCCGGGACTTCTCGTCTTGCGGGCCTTTTTCAGTCGTTCCGCGACTCTGCCGCCCCGGGGGGGGCGGAGGGTCGACCGTATAAGGAAAACAGGTAGATGCTCACTTCGAAGAAGATCGCGGCGACGATGGCGGCCGGAATCCTGGGCGGCTTCGCGCTGGTGGGTTTCGGTGCCGTATCGGCATCCGCCGACGCGGGTGTCGACAAGTGCGCCAAGGACGGTGACGGCATCCACTGTGTGCAGTCGCAGACCTGCGCCGGCGGGACCCAGGTCGACTGCACCAGCGTGGCCGTCATCGAGGGCAGGAAGACGGAGTTCTGACGTCCGAAGAGCCGACCCGGCTCAGACGTGTGCCGCTCGGGTCTCTTCGCACAGCGGAGAATGGCCGGGACCCCACACCGGGTCCCGGCCATCGGTGTGTTTCCGGCCTTCTTCGCCGGCACCCGACCGCGACCGGGGCGGGCGCGGGGTGTGGCGCCGTCCGCTCGGACACGCGGCCGTGAGAGGCGGGGGTGACGGCCGGGTTCGGCCATCTGTGGAGCTCCCCGAGGCTCACGCCTCGCCTTGTCTGCCCATGACCTGCCTTGTCCCAAGAAACTTACGCATATGGGTGTTTCAGCTACGACAGTCCACCAGTCGTCGCCTATAGTCATGACTGTCGGTGAGCGACCCAACACGGGGCGTACACGACTGAAACAGGAACGGAGAGGTAATGCGTAAGTACCAGAAGGCCGCGGTCGTCCTGGCCATGCTCGGCAGCGCCGGTTTCCTCGGCGCCGGTGTCAGCCACGCCGGTGAGGGCCCGTCCCTCGAGAGCAAGCAGACCCAGAACTGCACGGGCGAGGTCAACAACCAGCAGGCCCTGATCGGCCTGCAGGACACCAACGTTGCCCTCAACCTCCTGGGTGTCGGCAACCCGTCGGCGGGCAACACGGCCGTGACCTGCTCCCAGGACTTTGGCTGAGGATCACTGACCAAGTGATCTGTCTCGGGGCTCGAACCCAGTCGTTCGAGCCCCGAGGCTTCTCGGCTTGTGGGCCGATTCAGTCGTTCCGCGACTCTGCCGCCGCAGGGGCGGAGGGTCGATCGCATAAGGAAAACAGGTAGATGCTCACTTCGAAGAAGATCGCAGCGACGATGGCGGCCGGAATCCTGGGCGGCTTCGCCCTGATGGGTTTCGGTGCCGTACCGGCGTCCGCCGACGAGGGTGTCGACAAGTGCGTCAAGGACGGCGACGGCATCCACTGCGTGCAGTCGCAGACCTGCGCCGGCGGAGGGCAGGTCGACTGCACCAGCGTCGTCGTCATCGAGGGCAGGAAGACGGAGTCCTGACGTCCGAAGGGCCGATCGAGGCGCCCCTGTTCACGTCGGCATCCGCCGCTCAGACATGTGTCGCTTAGGTCTATTCGCGCAGCGGAGAATGGCCGGGACCCCACGCCGGGTCCCGGCCATCGATGTGTCCGGCCCTCTCAGCGGGGCCCCGGCGCGGGAGCGGGGCCGGTGCTCAGCGCCTCCACCGCGTTGCAGTACGGCAGGTCGTCGACGACGCAGTCGGTGATGAACCGGCCGATCAGCTCCGCGGACTCCTGTCGGCGTTCGACCGTGACCAGGTGGTCCGCCTCCTTGACGGTCGTGAAGAGCGCCGAAGGCATCGTCGCGGCGAGTTCACGCCCCATCTCGGGGGTGCACAGGGTGTC
The DNA here is from genome assembly GCF_043202495.1 of Streptomyces sp. NPDC048185. Lineage (NCBI taxonomy): Bacteria > Bacillati > Actinomycetota > Actinomycetes > Kitasatosporales > Streptomycetaceae > Streptomyces > Streptomyces sp. NPDC048185. The sequence continues at coordinate 962,450 of NZ_JBIDAN010000001.1, read as the reverse complement.
GTACTCCCCCGTGAACACCAGGGTCGGCACGGCGGGGACCGGCAGGGGCCGGTAACAGCCGTGCGACACCAGCCTCGTGTTGTGCTCGACCGCCTTCTCGATCTCGTCCGGCGTCTGGTTCACGAACTGCTGCTGGAGGAGGCGCGCCACGGCCGCGTGCTTGCGGACCCGTCCGGCCTCCGGATTCGACATGAACAGCCGCACCAGCCCGGCGGCGGCCTCGTCGATGTCGCCGGCTTCGAGCGTCCGCGACAGACGCGGTACGGCATCGGTGTAGATCTCGGGAAGTCGCCTCGCCGCGCCGCAGAAGACGATGCGACGGACGTACTCGGGATGGAGCTGCGCGAAGCGGAGACCGACGACCTCACCGAAGCAGCCCCCGAACAGGTTCACGCGCGGCATGCCGAGGGTCTCCAGCATGTGCGCGACCGCGCCGGCGAGGAAGTCGATGCCGTAACGGGCGGGTACGAAGTCCGAGGTGCCGTAACCGGGAAGGTCCACGGTGACCATCGTGCACAGCGGCGACAGCCACTTCTCGTGTCCCTGCCAGGAGTACCTGTTCTGCGACGAGCCGCCGAGCAGTACCAGGGGCTCCGTCCGGGGGGCGTCCTGATGGACGATCCGGCACGTGTACCGGAAGCCCTCGAAGACGAGGTCCCGTTCCTCTGCGTCTTCCGGTACCGGAGAGGCGGACCCGTGACCCTGCGGGCTCGGTGAGTCCTGAGTGCTGATGAAGGTGGTGCGCATGGACGGCTCCGCGACGAATGGAACGACAGCGAACCAGTCCATGATGGCCAACATCATCAGTGATCGACCGTAACCACTCATTTGTGGGCGATCCTGTGAAGACGTGTACGAATAGGGCGCCTCTCGTGGCGCGGCCCGGTGTGTTCGCGAGAGGACGGCGCGGGGCGGGAGTGCGCGCGGCGAGGAGAAGCGGCGACCATGGGAAGCCTCCCGGAGGACGACCAACGCAAGGTCCTGCACGCACTGGTGCTGTTCGGCGGGCAGGCACCCGCCCGCCAGGAGGACGTACCGGAGAGCATCGCACGCTCCGGCATCCGCCCCACTCGGGCGCCGGCGGTGACGCTCACGAAGTGGCGCTTCGGAATGGGCACGATTCCGGCCCACGAACTCACCAAGTCCTTCCGCCCGCTCGTCGCCCCTTTCAGCATTGCCGACACCCGCAGGCGGAGGCTGCACTGTGCCGGCGGATGTGGTCATGCGTGGCACAACCGTGCGCCTGGTGGTCGTCGTCGGTCGTCATCGGCCACTGTCGAGCGACCCCGGGCGGCCCCGAGACGGCCCAGCGATGGAGGAGCCGTCCTCCTACTGCACCGGGCTATCGTGCCGTTGTGACAAGCGCGACGGAGCGTCCCCTCCTTTTCCTCGACGTTGACGGACCACTGATCCCGTTCGGGTCGTCGTCCGGTCGCCCTCAGGACGCTGTCACGGACGCCTCGGGAAACCCGCTGCTGACGCGACTCGACCCTGGGCTCGGATCTCGCCTCACAGCCCTGGGATGCCAACTCGTGTGGGCCACGACCTGGATGGAGGAGGCGAACGAGGTCGTCTCCCCACGCCTCGGACTGCCCAGGCTGCCCCTGGTGGAGTGGTCGGCCTCTCACGCCGACGAGGACCCGCGTGGCCTGCACTGGAAAACCCAGCACCTCGTCGAGTGGGCCGATGGGCGACCGTTCATCTGGGTCGACGACGAGATCAGTGCCATGGATCGTCTGTGGGTCGATGCCAGTCGTTCCGGGCCGTCACTGCTTCATCGCGTCGACCCGGTCAAGGGCCTCACGGACATCGACTTCACCGCGCTCACCGACTGGCTCCGACGCGTCGTACCGAGGTGAGCACCGCTTGAGGAGTTCGGTCTGACAGCGCTGTCGTTGATGTCAGCCTTGGATGTCACCTCACATCGGCTGAGTCACTTGCGACGCTTGCGTGTCTTCGCCTTGCGTTCGGCTTCCTTGCGTTTCTCGATGGTGTACGACGACCACTCTCCACGGTGCAGGTGGCATCGCGACGCACCGACCATCGCCAGCCGCCGGCACCGAGTGCCCTTCTCTGTGAGTGCTCCACACCTGGACTGCGTACGAGCCACGTCTCCCACCCCCGGTCTCGACCGTCGTGCGGACCATTGCAGGATTGCCGGGCGCATGTCCTCTGTGGAAGGCGCACTGCTCCGCGCAGTGGCGCACGGTGACCCAAGGAGGTTGCTCGGGGCGCACGATTTCCCCCGGCCACCCGCGAAAACCCGGTGACAGCCGGACAGCCCCGCCCGCGCTTGATCGTCAGAAGGGCGTCCGGGGCTTCGTCGTGGTGGCTGGTATCCGGCCTGACCAGCAAAAAAGCCCTCCCCGACGGGAGGGCAGAGATGGGCGCCCCCGGCAGGACTCGAACCTGCGGCCAAGCGCTTAGAAGGCGCCTGCTCTATCCACTGAGCTACGGGGGCCTGGTGTGGTGGCCTCGGCCGTGGTGACCGGTTCGGGTCGGTCCACGACGTTGCCGGGGACAAGGATAGGGCTCCCGGTTCCGTGTCCCTGACGCTTCGCCTCCGTGGCTCGATGTGGAGGTTCGGTGAAGCGGAACCGATAATCGCAGGCAGGTACGAATCGTGCATCGCTTTTGGCGTCTCGCGCACCGGGTGTTGTGCACTCGTTATGCCTCGACTGTGCTCGCGTCCCAGTAGTCCCTTCCGTCCGTAGTGTCCGGTCGGCGCGCAGACATGCTCATATGCTTCAGAATTCCCCTAAAATTGGGCATTCTTCCCATGTGGTGACCTTGGACGTACGGCCTCAGCTGCTCGACGCACTTTCCGCCCTGCGCGACCGTGTCGCGGCCGCACGCTTCCCGCTGCCCCTCGCCGGGGCTCCACGCGCGCGTGCCAACCGCGACGAACTGCTCGCCCAGCTCGACGACTACCTCGTGCCCCGGCTGAGAGATCCCGAAGCGCCGCTGCTCGCCGTCGTGGGCGGCTCCACCGGCGCCGGGAAGTCCACGCTGGTGAACTCGCTGGTGGGCCGGCGGGTCAGCGAGGCGGGCGTCCTGCGGCCCACGACCCGGACGCCGGTGCTGGTGTGCCACCCGGAGGACCACCACTGGTTCAGCGGCATGCGCGTGCTGCCCGACCTCACGCGCGTGTGGGTGCCCCACCATGCCCCGGACGACGATCTGCTCCTGCCCGGCGAGAACCCCACCCGCGTGCTGCGCGTCGAGACCGCGGACACCCTGCCGCCCGGCCTCGCCCTCCTGGACGCACCCGACATCGACTCCCTCGTCTCCGACAACCGCTTCCTGGCCGCCGAACTGATCTGTGCCGCCGACATCTGGGTGATGGTCACCACCGCCGCCCGGTACGCCGACGCCGTGCCCTGGCAACTCCTGCGCGCCGCCAAGGAGTACGACGTCACGCTGGTCACCGTGCTGGACCGGGTGCCCCACCAGGTGGTCGCCGAGGTGTCACGGCAGTACGCGGCGCTGCTCACCAAGGCGGGGCTCGGTCACGTTCCCCGCTTCACCGTTCCCGAACTGCCCGAGTCGGCCTGGGGCGGCGGGTTGCTGCCGGCCAGTGCCGTGGCGCCGCTGCGGTCCTGGCTCGTCCACCGTGCCCAGGACCTCACGGCCCGGCACGACGCCATGGCCCGTACGGCCTACGGGGTCCTCGACTCCCTCAAGGCCCGGATGCCCGAACTGGCCAGCGCCACCGCCGCGCAGTACGCGGCCGCGCTGCGGCTCACCGCGGCCGTCGACGGGGCGTACGACGCCGAGCACGCGCGCGTGCGGAGGCGGCTGCAGGCGGGGGCCGTGCTCGCCGGGGACGCCCTGAAGCGGTGGCGGGCCTTCCCGCTCGACTGCTCTCCCGGTGAACTCCTCGACTCGCTGGTGGAGAGCCTCGGCGCGCTGCTGCTGTGCGCCGTCACCGCCGCCGACGAACACGTCGACGAAGCGTGGCGGCGCGAGCCCGCGGCGGGCGCCCCCGAACTCACGAACCGCCCGTGGTCGCCGGAGAGCGCCGAGCACCGGATCGGGATGTCGGTACGGCGGTGGCGGCGCGAGCTGGAGGAGTACGCCGACGAGGAGGTCCGCCGGCTCGACCGCAGCCAGGCACCGGACCCGGACATGGTCGCCGCGCTCGTCGCCACCGCGCTGCTGGGCGGCAGGCGGGCGCGCAGCGCCGGGGAGGGGCTCGCCGAACGCGTCGGCGCCCATGGCGCGCTGCGGCTGCGCGACCGGGGCAGACGGCTGCTCAACGACCACATGGACCGCGTCATGCACACGGAGCGCGAGCGCCGGCTGGCTCCGCTCGACGCGCTGGAGGTCCACCCCGAGCCGCAGGCCGAACTCATCGCCGCGCTGTCCGTACTGCAGAAGGAGAGGTGACCGGTGACCGCCGTCACTGACCAGGACCCCACCGAGCACACCGACCACACGGAGGAAGCGGACCCCCTGAGCGGCCGGGAGGACCGTAGCGGCCTCGGCAGGAAACGGGATGTCGAGGAGCGCGTCCGCGAGAAGAGCGCCGGTGAGCGGCGCGCCGGGGAGGACCGTGCCGCTGAGAACGCGGGACGGGGCGAGCGCGCCCGCGACGACGAGCGTGAGCGTGCGGGGGGTGATGAGGGCGAACGCGCGGCCGGCGGTGTGCGCGAGCGTGCGGGGCGTGCCGAGGGCGGGCGTCCGGCCGGCGGTGGAGGCGAGGGCGAGCGCGGACGGAGCGGCGGCAGCGAGGACGCGCGGAGTGGAGGGAGCGAGCGGGCGGCGCGTGATGACGGTGAGCGCACCCGCGAGTCCCGTTCCCACGCGCGCGTGGCCGACGACGCCGCCCCTCGGCGTACGGACGGCAAGGAGCGCACGGACGGACAGGCACGGGCTGACCGCAAGGAGCCTAGGGACGGGGAGGGGCGGGCGGACCGCAACGAGCGTACGGAGGGGGAGGGGCGGGCGGACCGCAAGGAGCGTACGGACGGACAGGCGCGTACGGACGGACAGGGGCGGGCTGACCGTACGGAGCGCGCGGACAGTGAGGAGCCCACGGACGGCAAGGAGCGGGTGGGCGGCGCGCCGGGCGGTGTGTCGGACGGAGCCGGGGCCCGGGGTGAGGAGGAGGCCTGGGGCGACGGGCTCATCGCGCGGCGGGCGGACGAGCCGGCCGGCGGGGAGCAGTACAGCGCCGCGCCGGGCAGGCCGGCGAGTTCCTCCTCCCTGATGCCCCTGGCCTACGACGGTCACCTCAGGTCGCGGCTGGACGCGCTGCGCGAACTGGTGGGGCTCTCCCGCACCCGGCTCGACGGCGGGACGCTGGCCGAGGCGGGACGGGTCCTCGACGAGGCCGCCGCGCGGCGCAGGCTCTCCGGGCAGCACACGGTCGTCGCCATCGCGGGCGCGACCGGCAGCGGCAAGTCGCAGCTGTTCAACACGCTGGCCGGGGTGACGATCTCCGAGACGGGCGTCCGCCGGCCCACCACCGCCGCTCCCATCGCGTGCAGTTGGAGCGACGGGGCGGCCAGCCTGCTGGACCGGCTCGGCATCCCCGGACGGCTGCGCCGCCGGCCGCTCCAGCACCCGGACGCCGATTCGCCGCTGCGCGGGCTGGTCCTGATCGACCTGCCCGACCACGACTCCGCGGCCGTGCAGCACCGCGAGCAGGTGGACCGCATCCTGGGTCTCGTCGACGCCGTCGTCTGGGTCGTCGACCCGGAGAAGTACGCCGACGCCGTGCTCCACGAGCGCTACCTGCGGCCCATGGCAGGTCATGCGGAGGTCACCTTCGTCGTCCTCAACCAGGTCGACCGGCTGCCCGGGGAGGCCGCCGAACAGGTCCTCGACGACCTGCGGCGCCTGCTCGACGAGGACGGCATCGCGCTGGGGGAGTACGGCGAACCCGGCGCGACCGTGCTCGCGGTGTCCGCGCTCACCGGGGAGGGCATGGGCGAACTGCGCGAGACGCTCGGCCAGTTCGTCGCCGAGCGGCAGGCTCCGGCACGCCGCATCGCGGCCGACGTGGACGCCGCCGCCGGGCGGCTGCGGCCCCTGTACGTCACCGGGCGGCGCACCGGGCTCAGCGAGGAGGCCCGGGAGGAGTTCGCGGACCGGCTCGCCGACGCGGTGGGCGCCACCGCGGCGGGCGACGCGGCCGAGCGCGCCTGGCTGCGCAACGCCAACCGGGCCTGCGGCACGCCCTGGCTGCGGCTGTGGCGCTGGTACCAGGAGCGGCGCGAACCCTCCACGGGACGGCTGCCGCTGCGCGCCCAGGCGGACGAGGAGGCCACGGCCCGGCAGCGCGTCGAGCAGGCGGTGCGTACGGTGTCCGACCGGGCGTCGGCCGGGCTGCCGGCGCCCTGGGCGCAGGCGATGCGCGAGGCGGCCGTCCGCGGCGCCCAGGGACTGCCCGAGGCGCTCGACGAGCTGGCGGTGAGGCAGGGACTGCCGACGGGGCGCCCGCCGCGGCCCGGGTGGTGGCCGGTGGCCGTGCTGGCCCAGGCGGCCATGACCCTGCTCCAGGTGGTGGGCGGCCTGTGGCTGCTCGGTCAGATCATCGGCTTCATGTCGCCGAACCTGGGCGTGCCGGTGCTGCTGATGGTGTCCGGCATCGTCGGTGGCCCCGTCATCGAGTGGAGCTGCCGCATGGCGGCACGCGGACCGGCGCGGCGCTACGGCCACGAAGCGGAACGCCGGTTGCGGGAGGCGGCCGCCGGGTGCGGCCGGGCCCGGGTGCTGGATCCGCTGGCGGCGGAGCTGCTGCGGTACCGGGAGGTGCGGGAGCAGTACGGGCGCGTCGCGGGGACCGGCATGGGCACCGGGGTGGGGGCCGGCGTGGTGGTGGGGGCCCGGATGAGGTAGCGAAGGGGGCCTGCCGGGAGCCCTCACCCCTTCGGGTGGCGGGGTTCTCCACAGGCGGGGGACGGTCCACAGCGCTCTGCGGACCCGGACCGGGCGGAGGCAGTCTGGCCTCACGGCGATCGCGGCGGAAGCGGTCGCCGGCAGGCAGACGCAGCAGCCGTACGGGCCGGGCCCGTACGCGTGGAGGGAGGGACTCGCGATGAACGAGACCATGATCTGTGCCGTGGGCAACGTGGCGACGCAGCCGGTGTTCCGGGACCTGGCGAGCGGGCCGTCGGCGCGGTTCCGGCTGGCGGTCACCGCGCGCTACTGGGACCGCGAGAAGAACGCGTGGACGGACGGCCACACCAACTTCTTCACGGTGTGGGCCAACCGGCAGCTCGCCGTCAACGCGTCGGCGTCGCTGGCCGTGGGTGAACCCGTCGTCGTGCACGGCCGGTTGAAGGTGCGCACCGACGTGCGCGAGGGGCAGAACTGGACCTCGGCGGACATCGACGCGGTGGCGATCGGGCACGACCTCTCACGGGGGACGGCGGCGTTCCGGCGCACCAACAGGGCCGAGACGGTCGCCTCCCCGCCGCGGCCGGAGCCCAACTGGGAGACGTCCCCGGAGGATTCGGCGCCCGCCGGTGCCGAACAGCGGGCGGAGCCCGTCGCGGTGCCGTGACACCGGCGGCCCCGCGGAGGTGACCGAAGTGCGGCTTATCGGCGAAAGCGCGTAGATCAACACGGGTGGATTTGTCGATAAGCCCTGCTCGCAAGGGTGTCGGCCATAACGATTCCGAGTCGGATCACTGTTCGGACCAACATCATCGAGGGGCGCGGCGCGCCAGGTCCTTAGGATGCCGAACATGTCCTACGGGGCTGCTGATTCTGCTGGTGGGACCGTGCCCCCACGCCAACGGGTCCTGCTCGAAGGGGAATTTGGTGTTTTCTTCGCTCTCTGTCCTGTCCCTGCCCGGCCGGGGAACGGCGGCGCGACTCGCCGCCACGGTGCTGGTCTCCGCGCTCGCCGCAGCCGGCGTGACCGCGGGTGCCGCCCCGGCGGCGGCCCAGGGGAAGGCGCAGGGCCAGGGCGGGGCGGCGGCCACCATAGGCAGCCTGAAGACGTACGGCACCGCCGTCATACACGGGGCCGCCGGTGACCAGGAGGTGTCGGCCGGTCTGTTCGAGATGTCCGTCGACGGCGGCGGCATGCTGCAGACCTACTGCGTCGACATCCAGAACCCGACGCAGAAGGACGCCAAGTACCACGAGACGCCGTGGAGCGGGACCTCGCTGGGCACCAACAAGAACGCCGGCCGGATCCGCTGGATCCTGCAGAACTCCTACCCCCAGGTCAACAACCTCGCCGCGCTGGCGAAGAAGGCCGGGGTGCGCGGCGGGCTCTCCGAGCAGGACGCGGCGGCCGGCACGCAGGTGGCCATCTGGCGCTACTCGGACGACGTGGACGTCGAGGCCGCCGACCCGCAGGCCGAGCGGCTCGCGGACTACCTGGAGAAGCACGCCCGGGACCTGACCGAGCCGGCGGCGTCGCTCACGCTGGACCCGCCCGCGGTCTCCGGGCACGCGGGCGAGCGGCTCGGCCCGGTCACGGTGCACACGAACGCCGTCAGCGCGACGCTCACGACACCGGCGGACACCACCACGGCCGGGGCGCGGTTCGTCGACGAGAAAGGCAAGCCCGTCACGCAGGTGACCGACGGCACCCGGATCTTCGTCGACGTGCCGAAGGACACCGCCGCGGACACCGTCGCGCTGACCGTCCAGGCCTCGACCACCGTGCCGGTCGGCCGCGCCTTCGCCTCCGAGAGCCGCAGCCAGACGCAGATCCTGGCCGGGTCCAGCGAATCGACGGTGGCGGCGACGGCGAGCGCCACCTGGGCGGGCCAGGGTGCGATACCCGCGCTGTTCGGGGCGAAGAACTGCGCCAAGGGCGGCCTGGACATCACCGCGGTCAACAAGGGCGACGAGGCGTTCACCTTCGAGCTGCTGGACAGCGAGTACGTCATCGCGGCGGGCGAGACCCGGACGGTCACGGTCCCGCTGCCGGAGGACCGGGCCTACGACTTCGCCGTCCGCGGCCCCGCCGGCTTCGAGCAGCGCTTCACCGGCGTCCTCGACTGCCGCACCCAGAGCAGCCCGGTCGAGAAGACCACCCACACCCTCGGCCGGCCGGCCCCCGCCGCGGTGGTCGACCCCGTCCCCGACACCGACCTCGCCCGGACCGGCAGCTCCGACGCGACGCCCCTGATCGGCGGCACCGCCATCGGCCTGGTCGTGATCGGCGGCGCGGTCCTGCTGTTCGTCCGCAGGAGGAACGAGGGCGGGGAGAGCTGACCGCGCGGGGCGGCACGGGGTGAGCACCGCCGCCCGCCCGCCCGCCGCCGCCCGCCCCGCCGCCTGCCGCCCGCCCCGCCCCGCCGCCTGCCGCCCGCCCGGCCGACGGACCCGGGCCCGCCGCCCGCCCGCCTGGCCGACGGATCCGCGTGGCGCCGTCAGTAGCGGTGGCCGGGCCGGTGCGGGTCCGTCCAGCGGGCCTCGTCGGTGACTCCGGCCAGCCGTATCCGGTCCTGCGGGTCCGCCGGAGCGCCCGACTCGCGAAGCCACGCCGCGCCATGGCCGAGGAGCCGACGTCACCCTGTCTCCGCCGTCGGGCCACGAAAGGCCAGGTCAGGGCAGCGGGAGGGAACGCGTTTCCGCCCAGGGGTGGCGGTACGGCAAGATGGGGTGTATCTGCCCACTGCCTGATTAAGCTGCCGGACGGTTTCTCTTGGCTGAGTTCATTTACACCATGCGCAAGGCGCGCAAAGCGCACGGCGACAAGGTGATCCTCGACGACGTCACCCTGAACTTCCTGCCCGGGGCGAAGATCGGTGTCGTCGGCCCGAACGGTGCCGGTAAGTCGACCGTTCTGAAGATCATGGCCGGTCTCGAGCAGCCGTCGAACGGTGACGCGTTCCTGTCGCCCGGCTACACGGTGGGCATCCTGCTGCAGGAGCCCCCGCTGAACGAGGAGAAGACCGTCCTGGAGAACGTCCAGGAGGGTGTCGCCGAGGTCAAGGGCAAGCTCGACCGGTTCAACGAGATCGCCGAGCAGATGGCGACCGACTACTCGGACGCGCTGCTGGAGGAGATGGGCAAGCTCCAGGAGGAGCTGGACCACGCCAACGCGTGGGACCTCGACGCCCAGCTCGAGCAGGCCATGGACGCGCTCGGCTGCCCGCCCGGGGACTGGCCCGTGGCCAACCTCTCCGGTGGTGAGAAGCGCCGCGTCGCGCTCTGCAAGCTGCTGCTGGAGGCGCCCGACCTGCTCCTCCTCGACGAGCCGACGAACCACCTCGACGCCGAGTCGGTGAACTGGCTGGAGCAGCACCTCGCCAAGTACGAGGGCACCGTCGTGGCCGTGACCCACGACCGGTACTTCCTGGACAACGTCGCCGGCTGGATCTGCGAGGTCGACCGCGGCCGCCTGCACGGCTACGAGGGCAACTACTCCAAGTACCTGGAGACCAAGGCCGCCCGCCTCAAGGTCGAGGGCCAGAAGGACGCCAAGCGGCAGAAGCGCCTCAAGGACGAGCTGGAGTGGGTGCGCTCCAACGCCAAGGGCCGGCAGGCCAAGTCCAAGGCGCGCCTCGCCCGCTACGAGGAGATGGCCGCCGAGGCCGACAAGATGCGGAAGCTGGACTTCGAGGAGATCCAGATCCCGCCGGGCCCGCGTCTGGGCAGCATCGTCGTCGAGGTGAACAACCTCTCCAAGGCCTTCGGCGAGAAGGTCCTCATCGACGACCTCAGCTTCACCCTGCCGCGCAACGGCATCGTCGGTGTCATCGGCCCCAACGGCGCCGGCAAGACCACCCTGTTCAAGATGATCCAGGGCTTCGAGGAGCCGGACTCCGGTTCCATCAAGGTCGGCGAGACCGTCAAGATCTCGTACGTCGACCAGAGTCGCGAGAACATCGACCCGAAGAAGACGCTGTGGGCCGTCGTCTCCGACGAGCTGGACTACATCAACGTCGGCCAGGTCGAGATGCCGAGCCGCGCCTACGTCTCCGCCTTCGGGTTCAAGGGACCGGACCAGCAGAAGCCGGCCGGGGTGCTCTCCGGCGGTGAGCGCAACCGCCTCAACCTCGCGCTCACCCTCAAGCAGGGCGGCAACCTGCTGCTCCTCGACGAGCCGACCAACGACCTCGACGTCGAGACCCTCAGCAGCCTGGAGAACGCGCTGCTGGAGTTCCCGGGCTGCGCCGTGGTCGTCTCCCACGACCGGTGGTTCCTCGACCGCGTGGCCACGCACATCCTCGCCTACGAGGGTGAGTCCAAGTGGTTCTGGTTCGAGGGCAACTTCGAGTCGTACGAGAAGAACAAGATCGAGCGGCTCGGCCCGGACGCGGCGCGTCCGCACCGTGCCACCTACAAGAAGCTGACCCGGGGCTGATCGATCTTGCGGCACATCTACCGCTGCCCGCTGCGCTGGGCGGACATGGACGCGTACGGCCACGTCAACAACGTGGTCTTCCTCCGCTACCTGGAGGAGGCCCGTATCGACTTCCTGTTCCGCCCGGACAAGGACTTCCAGCAGGGGTCGGTGGTGGCGCGCCACGAGATCGACTACAAGCGGCAGCTCGTCCACCGGCACGCGCCCGTGGACATCGAGCTGTGGGTCACCGAGATCAGGGCGGCGTCCTTCACACTCACCTACGAGGTGAAGGACGGCGACCAGATCTACGTCCGCGCGTCCACGGTGATCGTGCCGTTCGACTTCCAGGCGCAGCGGCCCCGCCGGATCACCGCGGAGGAACGGGAGTTCCTCCAGGAGTACACGGACGACGAGAGCGAGAAGGCCGACGACGAGGAGGAGGCCGTCGCCGCATGACGGTCCTCCACCTCGCGGACGAGGGGGAGGCCGCCGACCTCGCGGCCTTCCTCTCCCGCCTGCTCCACTACGACCGCGGCGCCGCCGTACGCCTCCAGGCGCACGGCACGGCGCTCGCCGTCTTCGGCCGGCCGCCCTCCTTCGAGGTGCTGGCCGTGCGGGCGGTACGGCTGGCCAAGCCGTACGAGAACGGGCTCGACGTCACCGTGTCCGCCGGTGAGCTCCTCGAATCGGTGGACGAACCGGCGGCCACCGCTGCCGTGCCCGGCGCGGTCACCGGGCCGCCGTGGGCCGGCGTGCTGCCCCCGCGCGGCGGCTGGCGGCCCGAGCCGGGCCTGCCGTCCCCGGACGCGCTGCGCGCCCTCGTCTCCGCGGCCGTCGCCGAGTTCAAGTCACGGATCGGGGAACTGGCCCCCGAGAAGCGCACCCGGGCCGAGTTCGACCGGATCGGCCGGGAGATATGGTCCCGGACGGTCGCCGACACCGGACTCCCGGTGCGGGCCGTGCACGCGGCCCAGTCGCTGGGCTTCCTGCGGCCCGCGGACCCGGCCGGGGACGGGCCCGCGCTGGTCTCCTCGGGCGCGTGGCTGCGGCTGCGCACCCCGTACGGTTCCGTCGCCCTGCGCCGGGCGGGCACCGGCGCGCTGGGCCTCAGCGTGCGCTGAGCCGCGCGCGGGGTCAGGGGCGTCCGCTGTCGTCCGGCCATACGGCGATGTGGTCGGGCTCCAGTTCCAGGGCGACGCGGTCGCGCATGCCGAGGGCCCGTGTGTACTCGGCCGGCAGCTGGAGGCGGCCGGCCCGGTCGAGCATGGCGTATTCCCTGGCCACCACCGTCTCGTGGCCGGTCGCCGCGTCCACCTCGCTGCGCCGCAGGACCTCCGTGGAGGTGCGGCCGTCGCGGATGGCGACCGTGCGGCGGACCTCGCCGGCCACCGCCTGGTCGTGGGTGACGATGACGATGGTGGTGCCGAGCCGTTCGTTCGCGGTGCGGAAGGCGGCGAAGATCTGTTCCGCCGTGTGGGAGTCCAGCTCGCCGGTGGGCTCGTCGGCGAGCAGGACCGCGGGGTCGTTGGCCAGGGCCACGGCGATGGCGACGCGCTGCTGCTGGCCGCCCGACATCTGGTGCGGACGGCGGTCCCGGCAGTCGGCGACCTCCAGCAGCTCCAGCAGTTCCAGGGCGCGTTCGGAGCGGGCCCGCCGGGCCGCGCGGCCCCGGCCGCGGGTGCCCGCGAGCTGTAGGGGCAGGGCGACGTTCTGGGCCGCCGTCAGGTAGGGCAGGAGATTGCGCGCCGTCTGCTGCCACACGAAGCCGACCACCTCACGGCGGTAGGAGAGGCGGTCCTTCGCGGTCATCGTGAGCAGGTCCCGGCCGGCGACGCGGGCCGCGCCGGCGGTCGGGGTGTCCAGCCCGGCGAGGATGTTCATCAGCGTCGACTTGCCGCTGCCGGAGGCACCGACCAGGGCCATCAGCTCACCCTCCCCGACCAGCAGGTCGAGGCCCTGCAGGGCCTGTACCTCGACGCCGTCCGCGGTGAAGATGCGGACCAGGCGGTCGCAGGTGATGAGGGCGTCGTGGCCGTAGGCGGGGCGGTCACGGGAGGCGGTGGCACGGTCGGCCAGGTCGGCGAGGGTGGGATTCGTCGTCATCGGGGCCTCCTCGGCGGCAGCTGCCCTGGGTCTCTCCGGTCCGGGCGACACGGATGGTGCAGGTGATTCTTGCGGGGCCTGTGGCGGGGCCCGCCAGACTGCGTGTGGTGCATGGGCCGACTCGGGCGGTTCCTGTGGTGGCTGCTGCAACAGCAACTGCTGTGGCTGGTTCGACGCAAGGGGGTGCGGTGGCGCGGGGGCCGCGAGTGCCGGGCCCGGCCGGGGCCGTTCATCCGGAGTCACCCGCCCGCAGCTCCGTGACCGACCCGCGTCGGCCCGACCACCAGGCCTGCACCGCCGCGGCCCCCACCGCGACCACCAGCACCGCGACCGTCGGCACCGCCAGCGACCACGGGTCCGTGCGCAGCGCGGCCCGGGCCTCCGGGGACGACGCCGTCGCCAGCGCGATCGTCGTCACGTCGACGCCGGGGGAGAGCAGCCGGACGGCCGCCCAGCCGGTCAGCGCCCCGCCCGCCGCCGCCAGGGCGGCCTGGGGGAGGGACTCCAGGACGAGCAGGCGCCGGCCCTGGGACCGGGTGAGGCCCATGGTGCGCAGGCGGGCGAGCAGCGCTGCCCGCTCGGGCGCGGCGCGCAGCAGGGACAGCAGCAGGGCGAGCACGGCGTAACCGGCGCCGGCCGCCACGGCCGCCGTGTAGACGCGTTCGGCACCGGACTGCAGGGGTGAGTCGACGTACCGGGCCCGCTCCTGCGCCCGCAGGAGCACGGAGCCGGCGTCACCGGTCGCCCGGCGCAGCGCGCCCCCGTCGATCCGGTCGCCGGTCAGCAGCAGCGCCGCCGGACGGGCCGCCTCCGCGGACAGCCCGGCCCGGTCCACGACCACGAACTCGTCGCCGGAGACGGCCGGGGTGAGGTCGCGTACGAGGGCGATCCGCAGGACGACGGCGGTGCCGTCCTCCATGCGGACCCGGAACGGCTCGGTGCCGAACCGCTCGGCGGCCGTGGGCGAGGCCAGTGCCCGCAGGGGCTCCTCCTGGCCGCCCGGCTGCTTCAGGTCGTCCGCGTCGAAGGCCCCCAGATCCGTACGCGCCGCCAGCTCCGCGTAGGCGGCGGGGTCGACGCCCGCCACCGGCAGCGTCTGGCGGCCGTTGCTGGTCCTGGCCTCGTAGGCGATGCTGACCTCGGCCAGCCCGGCCACCCCCGGGGTGCGGCGGACCCGCTCGGTCAGGGCGGACGGCAGCGGGCCGGTCCCCTCCACCCGGGCGTCGGCGCCGGTGGTGAGCAGGGCGGCCCGGTCCCGGGTGTCCGCCACGCCGGTCAGGACCGAGCCGCCGAAGGCCGCCGTGGTGAGCGCGGTCAGCAGCGCGAGGAGGGGCAGCACCGCCGGGACGGACGTCCGGCCCGCGCGGGCCAGCGCCAGGTGCCCCACCGCGCCGCGCAGCCGCCCGGCACGGCGGGCCAGCCGGCGCAGCGGCAGGGGATAGACGCGCACCAGGACCAGTGCGGCGATCACCCCGACCAGCACCGGCGCGAGCGACACCAGGTCGTCGGCCGAGCTCGCCGCGCCGCGTCGGCGCAGCGTCTCGACCGCGGCCACGGCCAGGACGACGGCCGTGGCTTCGGCGACCGTACGGCGCCGGGACGGGCGGACCGACGCCACGTCGTGCCGGCCGTCGTGGACCCGGACGGTGCGGTGGGCGACGGCGGCCCGCAGGGGCAGCGCGGCACAGCCGACGACGGTGACCGCGACGGCGGCCGCGACGGCCGGGACGGCACGGGGGCCGGGGAGGGCGAGCAGCGCGGCGGCGAGGCCGAGGGCGCCCGCGGGCACCGCCGCCACCGACGTCTCGGCCAGCAGCCGCCCCACCAGTCCCCGCAGCGACGCGCCCCGGGCACGCAGCAGGGCGAGTTCCGCGCGGCGCCGGTCGGCGGCGAGGCCGGCCGCCATCAGCAGGACCACGCCGGCGACCGTGCCGGTGCCGACCGCGGCGACCGTGACCAGCGGGCCGATGCCCGAGCGCAGCCGGTCGAAGGCGGTGAACACCTCGTCCAGGTCGGTGCTCACGTCCACGTCCGGGGCGACGGCCGACCGCAGCTCACGCAGCCCCGGCCCGGACTCCAGCGCGGCGACGGACGAGGTCAGCCGGTCCAGTCGGTGGGCGTGCAGCGCGCCGGTGGCCGGCGCGAACTGCCAGTAGCGCTCGGGGGACCCCGTCGTGGTCAGCAGGACGGGGCCCGCGTCGGGGGCGAGCAGCAGGGTGCCGACCCAGTACGTGTCGGTGTCCGCGCCGGGCGGCCCCGGCACCTTCTCCAGCGAGGGGGTGCGCAGCCCGGGCCGGGTGGCCCAGTAGGCGCCGTCGGGGTCGCGCGGGGCGAGGACTCCGGTGACGCGGACGGCGAGAGGGGCGCCTCCCACGCGGGGCACGTGGATGACCGCACCGGGCTCGATGTGCAGGGCCTCGGCCGTCTCGGCGGTGACGGCGGCCTCGACCTGCCCGGTGGCCGCGGTGACGGGGGCGCCGGACCGCGGCAGCCGGCCGGTGCGCAGCCGGGCGTGGTCGCCGAGACCGTCCTGGGCGGCGAGGTGGACCTGCGGGGCCACCCCGCTGGGCCGGGGCAGCCAGGGCTCCGCGACCTCGATGCTCTCGGTGGTGCGCACCCCGTACGCCGACTGCGCCCGGTCGACGGGGAGCCGGCCGGCCACGATGCCGAGGGCGCTGTCGTAGCGCTCGCGCAGCGCGCCGGGACGCATGTCCCGCTGCCACTGCTCCAGGTCGGCGCCGGCATCGGGCCGCGCGGTGGTCAGCACCACGCCGGTCCGGTCGGGGCGGGCCTGCCGGAGGTCGTGGTGCAGGCTCGCGTCCGCGTACCGGTCCAGCGCCCTCGGGAAGGCGGCGGCCAGGCACGCGGTGAGCGCGACGAGCAGCGCCAGCGCGCAGGCGGCACCGGGGGCGGTGCGCAGCCGGGTCCGCACCCACGGGGCGGCGACGGGGTTCACGTCCGCCCACCTCCTCGTCCCACGACGAGCGGACCGTGCCCCCGTGACGGGCGCCGTGCGTTCACCTGTACCGGGCGAGGGCGGTGGGGCGGCTGCACATCGGCCGACCCCAGCGTGCGCGGTGTCGTCACCGGGTCTCGCCTCCCTGTTCCCTGAGGGCCGACGCCGGGTCCGCCCGGCGCAGGGCGAGGACCGCCGTCACCAGCAGGGGGGTGACCGCCACGGCGGCCAGGAGGACGGCGACGCGGCCCACGGGCAGGTCGACGAGCACGGCCGGCACCGGACGGGCGGCCTCCGGGGTCAGCACGATCAGGGGGATCACCGCCCGGGCCAGCACGGCACCCAGCGCCGTGCCCACCAACAGCGCCAGCACCACCAGCACGCCCTGCTCGACGGCGACCGCGCGGGCCAGCCGGCGGCGCGGGGCGCCCAGGGCGCGCAGCACCGCGAACTCGGCGCCCCGCTCCCGAAGCGACCCCGTCGCGCTCACCGCGAACCCGACGGCCGCCAGCGCCGCCGCCACCCCGGCCGCCGCGGTGAACGCCGTTCCGGGGCCCGCGCCGAACGGGTCGTCGCGCAACTGCCCGGCCAGCTCGTCCCGCGCCACGACCTGGGCCGGATCGACGTCCGGGGAGGCGCGCAGGGCGGCGGCCACCCCGGCCGCCTCACCCGGCGCCGTCCGCAGCCACCACTCGGTGGGCGTGAGGCTCTCGCCGTACCGGGCCTGCAGCACCCGGTTCACCGACCGCAGGTCGACCAGCAGGGCACCGCCGTCCCGCTCGGGGGCGCCCGTCGCGGCGGCGGTCGGCAGGGCGCGGACCGCGTGCACGATCCGCACGGTGACGGTCCGGCCGTCCAGCGCGATGTCCACCGGCTGCCCGGCGCGGGCCCCCGCGGAGTCCAGGAAGCGGTCGGTCGCCACGGCCGTGGGCTGTGGTGGCGCGGGCTGCTCGGCGTCCAGCCGGACAGTCAGCGACGCCGACTCCCAGGGCATGTCGGCCGGGACGTACCCGGTGCCGTACTCGATCACCGGCGGCCCGGATGCCCGCAGCCGGGGCCGGGTCGGGCTGGTGGGCGCGTCCGGGGGCGAGACCTGGCCGGCGCCGCGTGCGGAGGCCGTCCACGAGCGGGGCAGGGCCAGCTGCCGCACGGTGCCGTCGGCCGCCGTGGCGGTCAGCGCCTCCAGGGCGAAGCGGTGCTGCTGCGCGCGGCCGCTCGGCTGGGCCATGACCAGCTCCAGGCCGGTCACGGTCAGCGGGCCGGACGAGACGGCGAGCCGAAGGGTGTGACGGCGGCCGTCGGCGTCCAGCACGCCGGCCGGCAGCCGGTACGGCACGCCGTGAGCGTCCTGCACGGTGACGGTCACGTTCGCCGTGGTGCCCGTGTCCCCGCCGGCGCCCGCCAGACCCAGGGCCGCCGTCAGGCCCAGTCGCGCGGTGCCCTCCGGCACCCTCGCGCCCGCCGCCTCGCCCTCGGGCCCGAGAGGGGCCAGCAGTGACCGCGCGGGCACGGGGGACAGGTCGGGACGCAGCAGCATCGTGTCCACGGCGCCCGCCGTGTCCATCGCCAGCACCGTGGCCGTCCGGTCGCCCGACATCTGCAGCGTCGTGCGGGCGGCGGGGACCGCCTCCCGGACGCCCGGGACCGCCGCGTACGTCTCCGTGCGGCCCAGGCCCGCAGTGCCGGTACCGAGTACCCGCACCGGAGCGCCGGCGCGGAAGTCCGCCTGGTCGTCCTGCGAACGGTCCCAGGAGGCGCCCTGGCCGACGGCCAGCATGCCCAGCGCCGTGGCCAGGACGAGCAGCAGCACCGGGCCGGCCCCGCGCATCGGGCGGCGGCTGAGCTGCCAGCCCGCCAGCGCCGACGCCAGCCCGCGCCCGCCGGCCGCGCGGCGCTCGGCGAGCCGCGCCACCGGGGGCAGCAGGCGCAGCGTCAGCACGGTGCCGGCCAGCAGCGCCAGCGCGGGCGCCGCGACCAGCAACGGGTCGATGCCCAGGGAGCCGCTGTCGTCGCCGGTCACCGCGCCCGAGGTCTGCCGGGACAGCTGCCAGTAGGCCGCACCGGCCAGCACCAGCAGGCCGACGTCCGCACCCGCCCGCAGCGGCGCGGGCAGCGGCCGGCTCCGGCCGCCGGAGGCCAGGGAGGCGGTCAGCGCGGGCAGGGTCACCGCCAGCGCGCACCCCAGGGCGGCCACTGCGGCGACCAGCCACACCCCGGCCTCGCCGGCGACGGGCACCTCGAGCCGCAGCCCGATCCGGGCCAGCGCACCCTGCCCGGCCAGCAGCCGCGTCAGCGGACCGGCGAGCAGCGGCGCGCAGACCAACGCCGGCACGGCCAGCAGCAGTGCCTCCAGCGCGGCGAGCGATCCGAGCCGCGCCCGGGAGGCACCCCGCGCCCGCAGGAACCGCAGTTCGCCCGCGCGTTCGGCGCTCAGCAGCCGGGCCACCAGCAGCAGCGCGCAGCCCGCCAGCAGGGCCAGCTGGAGCGCCACGACGAGGAGCGTCGAGCGGGACACCAGCAGGGAACGGTCGAGCCGGTCCAGCACCTCGGGCAGGGACGTGGTCGCGGCCGTCGTACCGCTGAGGACGGGCCGGCCGCGCAGCCACGCCATCCCGTCCCGGGCCGATGCGCGCAGTGCGTCCGTGCGGTCGGCGGTCACCGTGGAGAAGTCCGCCGTCGCCAGCCACCCGGACGGTCCGGCGCTCACCCGGCCGCCGGTCAGCGCACCGGGGGCGGCGAGCAGCGGCCCGTACGTGGTGAAGCCGCCCTGCTGGACCCCGCGCCCGCCCAGGTCGTCCAGGTCCCAGTACGGGGACGCGGCGTCGGCCGGCCGGTACAGGCCGGTGACCTCGATCCGCACCGCCGGGCCGTCGAACCGGTCGGTGAGGGTGAGGCGGGTGCCGGTCCGCACGCCGAGGCGCTCGGCGGCGGCCGCCGGCAGCGCGGCCTCGGTCACCGGGCCGCCCTCCCGCGGCATCCGTCCCCCGGTGATCCGGACCTGCGACGGGTCGAGCGCCGCGAAGTACGTCAGGTCCGGGTTGTCGCCGGACCGCTCTCCGCGCGGCCGCGGGGTGCCCGGCAGGGCGTACGGGCCCGACCGCACCAGGGTGCGGACGGTGACCGGCAGCCCGCCGAAGGTGTCCCGGGCGCCCTCGCGCACGGTGGCGTCGGCGTCCGCGCGCCCGCCCTCGGGCACGTCCGCCTTGACGATCAGCGCGGTGTCGGCGGCGTCGCGCGGATCGGCGAGGGCGTGCCGCAGGGAGGCGTCGCCGATGGCGCCCGAGTAGGCGGCCAGCGTCGCCAGCACCGCCGTGGTCAGCAGGACGGTGAGCAGTGCGGCGGCGAGCAGCAGGCGGTGCGCCCGCGCGCGCAGCAGCACGAACCGCATCAGTCCCCCGCTCCCCACCGGCCGCCCCCGGCCCCGTTGTCCAGACCTCTCGGCGATGCTGTCAGAGGGGATACGGCAGGGGTAACCGTTCGAGGGGTGGACTTGACCGGATCGTGACTGGATTCCGGCGATGCGGGACCGGAATCCGCTCATCATCGAACACCGGGATCAGTGCTCCCGGTGCATCAGCTCCCTGGCGCACCGAACCCGGTGCACCGAACCCCGGTGCATCAACCCCCTGGTGCGTCAGCCCTGGGTGTTCACCATCGAGGCCGCCGCGTACGTCAGGTACTTCCACAGCGTCTGCTCGTGCTCCTCGGGCAGACCGAGCTCGTCGAGGGCCACCCGCATGTGCTTCAGCCACGCGTCGTGCGCCGCGCGGTCCACGGTGAAGGGGGCGTGCCGCATCCGCAGGCGGGGATGGCCGCGCCGGTCGCTGTACGTCGTCGGGCCGCCCCAGTACTGCATCAGGAAGAGCGTGAAACGCTCCTCCGCCGGGCCCAGGTCCTCCTCGGGGTACATCGGCCGCAGGACCGGATCCTGGGCGACCCCCTCGTAGAAACGGTGGACGAGCCGGCGGAAGGTCTCCTCCCCGCCGACCTGCTCGTAGAAGGTCTGCTCCTGAAGCGTGCCGCGCCGAATCTCATTCACGCCGTCCATGGTCTCAGACGGGGCGGCATAGGCCTCGGGACTTAGGACCTCCCGCCCGCGGAGCACCCACGGCGGCCGCCGGGCCCTACTGTGGAGGCATGGGCGGGCACCGGGACCTGGCAGGCCTCGCCGCCTCCGCGCGGGCGGAGCTGGTGCGCGAGATCGAGCTGAGCGGCGCCTGGGCGGCCGACCCGGTCTGGCGGGAGGCCTTCGAGGCGGTGCCGCGCCACCTCTTCGTACCCTCCTACTTCGTCGGCGTCCGGGGCGGCTACGAGCGCAGGTGGGGCGAGCACCCCGACCCCGCGGCCCGCGAGCGCTGGGTGCGCGGCGCGTACGCAGACGTCCCGCTCGCCACCCGGCTGCGCGACGGCGAGCTGCTCTCCTCCAGCAGCCAGCCGTCGCTGATGGCGATGATGCTGGTGGAGCTGGACGTGACGGACGGCGACCGGGTCCTGGAGATCGGCGCCGGCACCGGCTACAACGCCGCCCTGCTGGCCCACCGGCTCGGCGACGACGACCTGGTCACCACCGTCGACCTGGACCCCGACATCACCGAGTCGGCCCGCCGTCACCTGACCGCCGCGGGCTACCACCCGGCCGTCGTCACCGGTGACGGGGCGCGCGGGGTGCCCGAACGCGCCCCCTTCGACCGGGTCATCGCCACCTGCGCGCTGCCGACGGTCCCGCGGGCCTGGCTCGCCCAGTGCCGGCCCGGCGGACGCATCCTGGCGCCGCTCGCCACCGGTCTGGTCGCGCTGACCGTCCGCGACGCCGGGCACGCCGAGGGGCACTTCCTGCACACGCCGGCCTACTTCGTGCCGCTGCGCGGCACCGGGCGGACCGAGCCGGAGCGGCCGGGCCTCGGCGGGGTGCCGCGCCGGGCCCGCGACGACGACCTGTTCCGGTTCCTGCTGGCCCTGACCCGGGGGAGCCTCGACCCGCAGGAGGCGTACGCGCTGTGGGAGCGCGAGGACGCCCCACGGCGCGAGCGCTACGGCATCACCGTCCGCGGCGAGCGGGCCTGGGCCTGGCTGGACGACCCCGAGGGTCCGTACGCCTGGTCCTTCGCCTGACGGCCCGGGCCTGCCTCAGCCGCGGCGGACCGTGATCGTCGTCCAGGCGCCGACGTGCACCCGGTCGCCGTCCTGGAGCGGCACCGGCACGAAGGGCTGGATCGGCTCCTCGCCGCCGTTGACCGTCGTGCCGTTCGTCGAGTTCTGGTCGACGACCGCCCAGCCGCCGTCCGGCTGCTGCACCAGCATCGCGTGCTGGTGCGAGACGCCCGGGTCCTCCGGCGGCACCGCGAGATCGATGTCCGGGGTGTCGCCGGTGGAGTGCCGGCGGCGGCCGATCGTGATCTGGTTGCCGGTGAGCGTGCGCTGCTGCTCCGGCGAGTACGCGGGCAGGTTCAGGCCGGCGGCCTCGGGGCCGGAGCGCTGCATCATCGCCATGAAGTACTCGCGGTCCGGACCGATGGTCGCCGTCCAGGTCGCCGGCTGCTGGGGACCCGGCGGGAAACCGTGGCCGGGAGGGGCCTGGGTGGCACCGGGCTGCGGGTAGCCGTAGCCGCCGCCGGGGCCGCCGGGGCCGCCGGGGCCACCAGGACCGCCGGGGCCGCCCGGGCCGTGCGGGCCGGGACCGGCAGGGCCTCCCGGGCCACCGGGACCACCGGGGCCGGACGGCGGGGAGAGCACCCAGTCGTCGTCACCGCCGCCGAAGGACGGACCACCGCCCTGCTGCGGGCGGCCGGTCTCCTGCGGGTAGCCGGGCGGGGCCGGCGGCGCGGACTGCTGGAACGCCTGCGGAGGGCCGCCGGGACCGCCGGGGCCACCAGGACGTCCGGGGCCTGCCGGGCCACCAGGCCCGGGCGGGGGCGGGACGGGGCCGGGCGGCGGCGGGACCGGGCGCGACGGGTCGGCACCGAAACCGGGCGGGGCCGGCGGACCGGCAGGACCGCCCTGGCCCGCGGGACCGGGGTAGCCGTAACCGGACGGGCCACCCTGGCCACCGGGACCGGGGTAGCCGGCGGGGCCGTTCGGGCCGCCGGGACCGTGCGGGCCGGGGCCGTTCGGACCACCCGGTCCGTGCGGACCGGGACCACCGGGACCACCGGGACCTGCCTGGCCGCCCTGGCCGGGACCACTGGGCATGCCGGGGCCGCCCGGGCCGTGCGGGCCGGGCACGCCGGGGCCTGCCTGGCCGCCCGGGCCCGACGGGTCGCCGCCGAAGGGCGGGCCCGGCGGGATGGGCTCGGCGGGCCGGTTCATCTGGGACGGGCGGGAGCCCTGGTAGTCGTACGCGTCACCGCCGCCGTAGGACGGTCCGCCCGGCGGCTGCGGGAACCGGGGCCCCGGGCCGGGCGCCGGCGGGCGCGGGGCCGCCGGGGTGTACGAGGTGGCGGTGTTGGTGAGGAAGTTCCACCGGCACTCCTCGCAGAACGGCGCACCGCCCTCGCGGGGCGTGCGGCACTGCGGGCACAGCTGCGGTTCCGCGGCGGGGCCGCCCGGACCACCCGGACCACCCGGACCACCCGAACCGCCCTGACCACCGGGACCGGCGGGCGGCGGGAAGCCGTAGCCCCCGCCCGGGGGCGGTGGCGGGGGAGGGGGCGGCACGGCACCGGCCATGCGGTGACCGCAGACCTCGCACCAGTCGTCGGAACCCGACTGGTGTCCGTTCGGGCAGGTCGGCATGTCGGAGCTTCCCCCTCTTGCGGAGCTTGTCGCTGTGTAGTCCTGCGGTACTGCGTTCACTGCGTCACTTCTTCACGCGAACCGTCTTCGTCGACCGGGTCTCGAGAGTCATCTCGTCGGCCTCCTCGACCTTCGCCTTCAGTCGCACAGTACCTGCCACCGCGTCGACCACGTCCACCACCTTCGCAAGCAGTTTCGCCGTATCCGCGTTTCCGGAGGCTCCGGCCAGCTGGACGGCGCGGCCCAGTTTGGCCGTTGCTCCGTCGATGTCTCCCGCTTTGCGCAGATCCAGTCCCTGCTGGATGACTTGTGCCAGTTCGGCCTGCCCGGTGTAGTGGGCGACCTGGGGGTTGATCGACGTGGACGCGGCTACGTCGTCCGTCCACACGGCGCGGACGAGTCCCTGGGCGCCGAGGTTCCGCACCGTTCCCCCGGGCTCGGGGACGACCAGGGAGACGCGGGCCGCCAGCATCTCCCGGCCGATGTCCGCGGCCGGCACCTCCACGCAGACGTGGTAGTCGCGGGACTCGTCGCCCCAGGACCCGATGGGGTAGTCCCCGGCACGCGGCCCGGCCTCGGTGCGGCGGTCGGTGAGCTCCTCGACGGTGGGGGCGACCTGCTTGACGAACCTCACCGTGGTGCCGACGGGGGTCCACAGGCGCAGGGCCACGTCGGCGACCTCCTTGCCCATGGCCGTCTCCATCATCCGCGTGAAGTCGGCGGCGAGGCCCGCCGGGTCGGCGACGATGTCGGCGGTGCCGAGAAGGGCGGAGGCGATCCCTGTGACTTCTTTCACTTCCCAGTCGATGCCCACGCCACGGGCGTCACAGGTGAACCGCCCGGCGCAGGCGTCGAGCGCCGCCTTCAGGTCCTCGGGCGACTCGTGCTCGTTACGGCCGTCGGTGAGCAGGATGCCGTGCCGGATGGCGACGTCGGCCGTGGACAACAGCCGGTCGGCCAGCCGCAGCCAGGTGCCGATGGCCGTGCCGCCGCCCGCGCTCAGCCTGCGCAGCGCCTGCTTGGCCTGCTCCCGGGTGGTGGCGTCGGCGACCGCGAGGCGGCCGTTGCCGGGATAGACCTCCGAGGCCACGTGCGTGCCGCCGACCACGGTGAAGTGCACGCCGTCGCGCAGGGTGTCGATCGCGGCGGCCGTCGCGTCCCGGGCGTTGCGCATCTTGGCCGGCGGGTAGTCCATCGAGCCCGAGCAGTCGACCATCAGCGCCACGGCGGCGGTCGGCCCCCGGCCCGGCGCGTACAGATGGGGCGCGGCCACCGCGCTGCCCACGGTGCCGCCGCCGGTCGCGGTGACCGTGACGATCGCGTTGACCTCGCGCCCGCCCTCGGGCAGATACTCGTTCTGGTAGACGTCCACCGAGAACTGCGGCACGTTCGGCTTCGAGAAATTGGCCATGCCGGATCGCATCCCCCTCTACGTCCCCCACGGTGGTGGGGTGATGGCTGGTGGCGCGGACCGCCCCCTGCGGTCCGCGAGGCCGCCCCGCCGCCTGCCGGGCCGGGCGTGCGTGGCCCGGCCGCGCGGCCTCAGCCGGATCCTGCCCCCGCGGGCGGGGCGGGGAACGGCACGACGGCCACTGTTACGTTGTCGTGGCCACCGCCGTCCAGGGCGTGGCCGACCAGGACCCGGGCGCTGTGCAGCGGGCGCGCGGCGGCGTCGAGGGGCACGGCGCGGGCCATCTCCTCGGCCGACTCGGCGTAGTTCCACAGGCCGTCCGTGCAGACCACGACGACGCCCGGGCGGTCCGGCTTGAACGACGCGGTGTGCGGCTCCAGTTCGTAGGCGTCGGCGCCGAGCCAGCCGGTGATCGCGTGGGCGCGCTCGTCGGCGTACGCCTCGGCCTCGTTCATCAGGCCCGCGGCGACCATCTGCGCGGCCCAGGAGTCGTCCTCGGTGAGCCGGGCCGGAGGAGTGCTGCGGTCGACCGGCACCCAGTAGACGCGGCTGTCGCCGACCCAGCCGACGACCAGCAGGCCCGAGGTGACCACGGCGCCGACGAGGGTGCAGGCCGGGGCGTTCTGGTGGGGTGCCTGCTCGCGGGCCGTGGCGGGCTCGTCGGCCAGCGCGTTGACGGCGTGCGAGGCCGCGACGATCGCGTCGTGCATGGCCTGTTGCGGGTGCGTGCCGCGCGGCAGGACCGCGAGCAGCGACTCGCCGGCCGCGCGGGACGCGGCGAGGGAGGCGTCGTCCGGGCGGGTCGCGGAGGAGACGCCGTCGCACACGATCGCCACGGTCGCGGGTGTCCCGTCGGGCAGCGCGGTGTGGCCGACGCAGAAGGCGTCCTCGTTGCGGTGGTGACGCAGGCCGCGGTCGCTGACCGCGGCGACGGGGCCCGACTCCTGCTCCATGTGGTCGCGTTCGCGGGGCTGGGCGTGCCCGCAGTTCTCGCAGTAGCCGTCGTCGTCGACGCGTCCCGCGCTGCAGGCCACGCACACCCTGCCGGCAGCGGCCGGGGCGACCGGTGCGGGGGCGGGCCCGGGGGACGGCACGACGGCGGGGGCCGACCGCGGGTCGGGTGCCTGCAGCGGGTACTCGTCGGGCTCGCCCGGACGGTCGAACCGCACACCGGAGGCAGCCGGTTCGGCCTCCGGCCCTCCCGCCGCGGCCGGCGCGGCCGGTGGCGGCGGTGCGGCGGCGGGTGGTGGCGCGGCCGGCCGGGGCGGGGGCAGCGGGGAATCCGCCGCGTCCGGGTCCGGCACGCCGGCCGGCGCGTGCGCGCCCCGGCCGTCGCCGTCGGGCGGCGACGAAGGGGCGGGCACCGCGCCGTTCACGGCGATCGTCGGGCTCTCCTCGGGCCGCGCGGGCACGGCGGACAGGTCGTATCCGCACGCGCCGCAGAAACGGTCGCCCGACTCGAGCGGTTCCTCGCAGCTCGGGCACTTCGACACAGCGGCCTGCTGGGGCATCTGCGACATCAACTACACCCACGTCCGGGGGCGGTAACGATTGGCACGTTCCACCAGGTCGATCCTCTCCTCGCCGCCCCGCGCCAGCCGGGCCAGCGTGCGGTACGAACGCTCCAGGCCGAAACGCAGACCGCGTTCGTCCAGACCGCTGCCGAGCACTGCCCGTTCCCCGGCGGCGTGGGGAACGGAACCCCGGCCCCCGGAGAGTACCCAGTCCAGGGCACAGCCGAGGACCTCGACCGACAACTGCTCGCGGCGCGCAGGGTCCAGACCGTACACGTCCAGCGCCTCGACCTGCCGCGCGGCCGCGGCCAGGTCGTCCAGGAACACCGCGTCGCCCGGGGCCGCCGTGCGCCGGCGCAGCCGTGCCCGGACGGCCGCCACGCGCGCGGCCGTGCAGTGGACGGACGACTCCGGCACCGACTCCAGCGTCCGTACGGCACCGGACCGGTCGCCGCCCGCCAACTGGACCCGGGCCAGGCCGAACGCGGCGCTGACATGGCTCGGGTCGGCCGACCACACCAGGCGGTAGTACTCCGCTGCGTTGTCGAGCTGACCCAGCACCTCCGCGCACAGGCCGAGCGCCAGCTTGGGCGCGATCTCGCCCGGGAAGGCGTCGTAGACGGCGTCGAAGGCGAGCGCGGCGCCCTCGCGGTCGCCGGTCACCAGCGAGGCCAGCCCCCGGTACCAGACCACCCGCCAGTCGTCGGGCCGCTCGTCCTCCAGGGCGCCCAGGGCCTCCAGCGCGCCGGGCGCGTCGCCCTGCTCCAGCCGGGCCCGTATCTCCCGCAGCCGGGTCTCGGCCGACGGCGCCGGCGCGGCGCCGAGCGCGGTCAGCAGCTCACCCGGCGCGGAGGCCACCAGGCCCGCCAGGAAACCGGCGTTGGGGTCCCCGGGGTCGACCCGCGGGACGGGCAGGGCGAGGGCCGCGGCGGGGGCGTCGACGGGCTCGACCAGACCGGAGGCGTCGGCCTCTACGCTGCCGACGGCGCTCACGGCACCCGGCAGCGCGGCGCTCGCGCCCGCTCCGGGGGGCAGGGCGGCGGCGACGCCCGTCCCGGCGTGCGGTGCGGCGCCCGCGACCGTCCCGCCGGGCGCCCCGACGGCCGGTCCGCCGCCGGGCAGCGCGGGACCGCCGCCCCCGCCACCCGCCGGCGGCGCGGACGAGGCGCCGGCACCGCGTCTGCGCGAGCCGGTCACCCGGGCTCCCAGCGGCGACACCTCGCCGTCCAGCCGGGGGAACAACTCCGTGTCCGTGACGCGCACCTCGGGCCCGAACAGCGTGGACAGCGCGGGCCGGGCGCGGCCGGTCTGGAGCGAGACCACCTCGCGCAGCACGCCCGTCAGCTGCTCCGCCATCTCCTGCGCGGAGGCGAACCGGCGGGCCGGGTCGGGATCGGTGGCGCGCACCAGGAGCCGGTAGAACGACTCGTACTGCCGGAACACCTCGATGGTGTCGGGGTCCGGCAGGGAGTCGGCGTAGACGGTGGTGTAGCCCTGGAAGTCGAACGTCAGCACCGCGAGGGTACGGCCGACGGTGTACAGGTCGGAGGCGACCGAGGGGCCGACGTCGGCGACCTCCGGCGCCTGGTAGCCCACCGTGCCGTAGATCGCCGACTCGTCGTCGTCCATGCGGCGCACCGCGCCCATGTCGATCAGCTTGAGCTGGTCCTCGGTCTGGATGGCGTTGTCGACCTTGAAGTCGCAGTACAGCAGGTTGCGGCTGTGCAGGTGGCCGAGCGCCTCCAGCGCCTCGATGCCGTACGCGCACGCCTGCTCCACCGGCAGCGGGTCGCGGCGCCCCTCGGGCGTGCGGCGGGCGTTGGCGATCTCCTTGAGGGACTTGCCGCCCACGTACTCCATGACGATGTAGCCGTCGAGGGAACCGGTGCGCTGGTCGAGGTGCTCGACGAAGTTGTAGATCCGCACGATGTTGGCGTGCTCGATCTCGGCGAGGAAGCGCCGCTCGGAGATCGCCGCCGCCATCGCGTCCTGGTCACCGGTGTCCAGCAGGCCCTTGAGGACCACCCAGCGGTCGGAGACGGCCCGGTCGACGGCGAGGTAGATCCAGCCGAGCCCGCCGTGCGCGAGGCAGCCCACCACCTCGTACTGGCCGTGCACGACGTCCCCGGACCTCAGCTTGGGCACGAAGGAGTACGGGTGGCCGCACTTGGTGCAGAAGCCCTCCGTACGGCCGGGCCGGTCCCCGCGCGCCCGCCCGACCGGCGCCCCGCAGTCCGCGCGCGAGCAGAAGCGCTTGCGCTCGGGCACCTCGGCGTGGTCCAGCACCATCGCGCGCGGGTCGGGCCGCGGGATCGCCGGGACCTCCACCAGGCCTGCGCCGAGCCGCCCCCGGGCGGACGAACCGGCCGGTGTGCCCGAGCTGCGCACCGACACCGAACGGCCCGTGGACCGGCCCGACACGGACTGCGAGAGCCGCCCCGACACCGAGCGCCGGGACTTCGACGACTGCGACGACGTCCGCGCGCTGCGGCCGCTGGAGCGCGCGCTCCCGGTGCCCGCCGAGCCGCGCGAGCCCCGCCCGCCGCCGGTGACCCCGGTCGGCGTCGTGCCCACCGTGCCGTTGGACGCGACGACCGGCGCGAGTCCGCAGGTGTCGCAGTACAGTTCGCCGCCGCCCATGTCCTCGTAGGACCCGCCGCAGCCGGGACGCTGACAGGTCCGCTGCTCCTGGCTCATGCCGTCGCCTCCCCGTTGTCGCTCATGCGCCGGGCCCCGGCCCGTCCACCGGCCCGCCCTGCCCGGGCACGCGCGGCGCGGAGCCCAGCAGTTCGGCCGCCGCGTGCTGGTAGCGCAGGACGGCCTGCTCGGCGACGCGCAGGTCGCAGGGCGCGCTCCACAGCATGCGGCGCGCCTTCTCGTACTTCTCGGCCAGCTCGGGGTCCTCCGCGAAGCCCAGCCGGGCGACCTTCGCCTTGTACGCGTCCAGCCGGCCGCGCAGCTCGGCGCGGACCGCGAGCGGCGCGGTGACCGCCGTCAACGACTCGCGGGCCCGCAGCAGTTCGTCTTCGGCCTTCTCCTCCAGGGCCTCCAGGAGGGGGGACAGGCGGTGCCACTGGGCGTGCCTGCGGTACTCGGCGGCCGTCGCCAGCTGCTCCTGGAGCACGGTCGGCGGCCCGCTGACCACCGGCACCTCCGTCGCGGCGATCTTCGCCAGCACCTCGCCGCGCGCGGTGCGGGCCTCGGCGAGCGTGCGGTCCGCGCGGGAGAGCACGTCCCGCAGCCGCACGATCCGCTGTTCGGCGTCCTGGCGGACGGCCAGCACCGCGTCGATCTCGCGGCGCACGTCCTCCAGGGCGCGCGCCTCCCGGTCGTAGACCGTGGTGTCCGGCCGGCCGCCGCCCGGCGCCGAACTGCCCTCGGTGGGCACCCAGAAGGCCAGCGGGTCGGACACCACCCGTTCTCGCAGCCTCGTCAGGGTGCGGGTGATCCGTTCCAGGTCGTCACCGGCCGGGTGCTCGCCGGGACGCACCCCCACCGAGTGCGCGAGCCGGCGGGTGCGCTGGAGCTCGGCGGCGAGTAAATCGATGCGCGCGGGCAGCGCCGACCACACCGCGTCGGCGGCGACCACCAGGTCGAGGGAGGACGCGTAGAGCTGGTTCATCCGGTCCACCAGCGTGACCAGCGAGTACCGCTCGGCGAGCCGGCCCGGACCGCCGGACGGGGTGGGCGCGTTCGCGGCGGCGGAGCTGCCGGCCACGGTGACCGCCTCGCCCCGCAGCAGCTCCGTCAGTTCCGCCAGGTCCTCGCGGCTGGACCAGCGGCGCCGGGAGCGGATCTCCCGGGCGGTGCGCAGCGCGCCCGCGTACGCGTCGAAGTAGGACCACAGCAGGGTGATCGACGCCTCCGCGGCGGTCCAGCGCTCCTGGGTCACTCCCGTGAGCTCGGCGCCCTCCAGGAGTCTGCGGCCCGCGTGGTCCTGCAGGGCCAGCAGCGAGGTCTCGATCGCCTCGTGCTCCGCGCCGAGCCGCGCCAGCGCACGGTCCACCTCGTCCCGGTCCATCACCGGCCCGGTGGGTCCCGTGTCGCCCATCGATCACCTTTCGCTGTTGCGGACTCGTGCGTGCTCTGCTGCCGTGGCGCGGCGGCCGGTCAGCTCCCGCCCCGGTACTCGGGGGCCGGCGGTTCCGACGTGCGGGAGTCGTCGCCCATGGTCTCCGACAGCCACTGCCCGTACGAGTGCTGCCAGCCCCTGGCCTTGTCGGCGCGCCACTCCACGAGGGTCCGGTTGACCCGGCGTACCAGATCGTCGGCGTCCTTCTTCATCGCCACGCCGTAGTACTCGGTGGTGAAGGGGTCGCCCTTCAGTTCGACCGTGGGGTCCTGGGCGGCCTGGCTCGCGGCGAGCGCGCCGTCGGTGACCACCGCGTCGACCTCGCCGAGCTGGAGCCGCACCAGGCAGTCGAGCTGGTTGGGGACGGTGGTGCCGAGGTCGGCACCGGCCGCCGCCCTGCCCTCCGCCTGGTCCTTCTTCAGCGTGCTCAGCGCGGTCGAACCCGCCGCCGTGCAGATCTTCTTGCCGGCGAGCGTGTCGTCGTACCCGGTGATGTCCGAGGACTTGGGGGCGAGTAGCTGCTGGCCGGTCCTGAAGTAGGGGGCGGAGAAGGCGACGTCGGCCAGCCGGTCGCAGTTGATGGTCATGGTGCGGACCACCATGTCGACGCGGCCGTCCTGGATCGCCGGGATCCGCTGGTCGGTGGGTATCGCCTTGAACTGCACCGCGTCCGGGTCGCCGAGGATGTCCTGGGCGATGCGGTGCACCAGGTCGATGTCGAAGCCCTCCAGCTCGGCGTCGCCGCCCCTGTTCGGGTCGCGGTAGCCCCAGCGGTAGCTGTTCTGGTCGACGCCGACGATCAGCTTGCGCTTGGCGCCCTCGCGGCTGCGGATCGCCTCGATGGTGGGGCCGTCCGCGTCGTCCGGGGACAGGGTCTGCTTCTCCGGGTCCGTGCACTCCTCGGCGGCGCGTGCCTGGCGGCCCTGGGCGGCGCCCCGGCCGCCGGTGCCGGCGGTGCCCTCACCGTGCGAGCGGACCACCGGCAGGAGCAGGGCGAAGAGCAGCGCCAGGGCGCAGGCGAACGCCATCGCACCCACCCCGCCCCAGCCCTTCAGGGCGGTCCGCAGTCGTCGCGCACCCATTCTCACGCCGCCTCTCACCGCCACTCCTTCCCACCCGCTCACCGGGCCCTGGCCCCGCCTCACCGGTACTCCGACAGCCTGCGGCCGATGCCCAGCAGCGCGCCGGCCGCGCCCAGGACGGCGAGGGCGGCGGAGCCCTCGGGCAGCAGGCCCATCGCGTCCAGGCCGTCGCCCGCCGCCCGTTCGAACTCGTCCTTCTCGTGGTCGAGGGCGTCGGCCAGTGAGGCGTCGACGCCGTCGAAGCACTCGACCGTGGCGCCCTTGCCGCCGATCACCAGGTCAAGGGCCTGCTGGTAGTTGCCGTTCTCGTCCTGCTCACGGGCCGACGCGTGGCGCTTCTTCCACTCCGTCATGTTGTCGTCCGCCGCGGCGACCGGCCGGGCGCCCGCCGCGTCGTCGGCGAGCCGCCGTGCCTCCGCCAGGCCCTTGCCGAGGACGGCCATGTTCTTCTCGAAGTCGAAGTCGTAGGCGTCGTAGGTCTCGTCGCCGACCTTCGTCGTCTCCGCGCCGCGCGCCACCAGCGTGAGGTTCTCGTCGCCGCGCGCCTTGAGGGAGGCGATGCGGGCCTCGTGCAGCGCGTTCAGGGAGCGCACGCCGTGGTGGTAGGAGTCGTTCAGGTCGGACCGGGCGACGCTGTGGCCGACGACCAGCCAGAGCAGGACGACCGTCGCGGCGGTCGTGGCGGCGACCAGGCCGTGGTTGAGGACCCGGTTGGTGCGCCGGTAGTCGCGGTGCTGCGCCCAGCCCAGGGCCGCGAGCGCGAGGACGCCGAGGGCGATCGCCGCCCAGGGGTACGGCTCGGCGTCGGCGTAGTCGCCGCTCAGCCGCTGGTTCTCCCGGGTGTAGAGGTCCTCCGCCGCCGGGAGCATCTCCTTCTGCATCTTCTCGTTGGCGTAGCGCAGGTAGGCGCCGCCGACGGGGAAGCCCTGCCGGTTGTAGGTGCGGGCCCGCTCGATCAGGCCCTTGTACTCGGGCAGCAGGCGGTTCAGCCGGGTGATGGTCGTGGCGGCGGGGGAGTCGGCGCCGGAGTTGGCGGCGGCCTCCACGAGCCCCTCGGCGGCCGTGCGGACGCCCTTCTCGTACCGGTCGCGGGAGGCCTTCGTCTCCTGGCCGCCGGCCAGGAACCCGCTGGACGCCGCGGTGTTGGCGTCGGCGAGGGAGCGGTAGATGCCGGCGGCGGCGGAGCTGAGCGGCTGGCTGCGGTTCAGCACGTCGTCGGCGGCCGCGGACCGCTCGTTCGTCTGCCAGGCGGTGACGGCGCCGAAGGCGAGGACGAGCACGGCGAGCAGGGCGCCGATGATGCGCAGCCGGCCGGGTTCGGTGGTGGCGGCGGCGCGCAGGCGGTCCACGCCCTCGGCGAACGCGGTGCGGCGGGGCGCCGGCGGCGGGGACCCGGGCGGGGCGGCGCCGCCCGCACGCTGCTGGGGCAGGGGCCGCGGCGGTACCGCGGGCAGCGGGGGCACGCCCGCGCCCGGCGGCGGCGCCGCGCTGCTCGTCGGCGGTCGAGTCACTCTGACCTCCCCCATGGTCATCCGTCGCCGCAAGTATCGCGCCCCGCACCGGGATTCGCACCGGCCTTCACCCGATCTTGATCGGATCGCGGGTTTTCGCACCCTTGTCACGGCGTCGGTCGACCGGCGGAACCGCCCTCAGCCCCTGCCCATGAATACGCGTTCGGACCCCGTTCGGTTCCCCGCGGTGCCTCGGCGCCGCCGGGCGTCCACAGGCGCGCGGTTCAGGGGTGCTCCCAGGTGCCCTCAGGCGCCGTAGTGCGCCCGCAGCCGTTCCTGCGCCCCCGGGGCCGCTCCCGTCCGGTCCAGCCCCAGCAGCGCCGCGCCCAGCACCGGGGGCGCGGTCACCACCCGCGGCACGGCCTTGGGCGCCCGGGCCGCCAGCAACGCGCGCACGCGGTCGTCGAGCAGGGGGTGACGGGCGGCCAGGACGCTGCCGCCCAGCAGGACGGGCACCGGTTCGTCCAGCAGGCCGAGCCGGGTCAGCGCGACGGTGGCCATCGCCACCACCTCGTCCGCCTGCCGGTCGACGAGCGACCGGGCCACGGGGTCGCCGTCGGCCGCGGTGGTGAACAGGACGGGGGCCAGCTCGTGTCGCCGTTCCGGCGCGATGTGCCGCAGGTGCAGGGCCTCGACGAGGGCGTACGTCGAGCGGAGCCCGAAGTGCGCCGGGAGGGTCCGGGACAGCGCGGTGGGCTCGCCCCGCCCGTCCTCCGCGCGCGCCGCGTGCCACAGCGCCTCCTCGGCCAGCGCCCAGCCGCCGCCCCAGTCGCCGGAGATCCGGCCCAGGGCCGGGAAGCGGGCGGTGCGGCCGTCGGGGAGCATGCCCACGCAGTTGACGCCGGCGCCGCACACGACGGCGACCCCGCGCGGCTCGGTGACACCGGCCCGCAGGATCGCGAAGGTGTCGTTGCGCACCTCCACGGTCGTGCCCCACGCGCGCGCGTGCAGCGCGGCGGACAGTTCCTCCTCCTCGACGGGCAGATCGGCGTTGGCCAGGCACGCCGAGACGTGGTCGACGCCGGTGATCCCGGCCGCGGCGAACGCCCGCGTCACCGCCTCGGCGAGGGCGTCCACCGCCGGCCCGGTGCCCACGGCGGGCGGACGGAAGCCGCCGCCGCGTGCCGTGCCGAGCACCTGACCGTCCGCCGCCACGACCGCCACGTCCGTCTTGCTGTTGCCCGCGTCCACGGCGAGCACGCTCGCGCTCAGGCCCACGCCAGGTGCTCCCGGTTGTGCGCGACCAGCCGGTCGGTGAGCTGCTCGGCGTAGGCGTACTGCCCGACGAGGGGGTGGGCGAGCAGGGCCCGGAACACCCGCTCACGGCCGCCGCGCAGGGCCGCCTCCAGGGCCAGGTCCTCGTAGGCCGTCACGTTCGCCATCAGGCCCGCGTACAGCGGGTCCACGGCCGGGACGGCCAGCGGTGCCGCGCCGTCGCGGCCCACCGCGGCCTGCACCTCGATCACCGCGTCGTCCGGCAGGAAGGGCAGCGTGCCCCCGTTGAGGGTGTTCACCACCTGGTACGGGGAGCCGGTGCCGCCGAGCAGCGCCGCCGCCAGGTCCACCGCCGCCTCCGAGTAGTAGGCGCCGCCGCGCTTGGCCAGCAGCGCCGGTTTCTCGTCCAGGGCGGGATCGGCGTACATCTCCAGCAGCCGCCGCTCCATCGCCGCGACCTCGGCGGCCCGGGACGGCTTGTGGCGCGACTCCTCGACGACCTCGTCGTGCGCGTAGTAGTAGCGCAGATAGTAGGACGGGACGACGCCCAGGCGGTCCAGGAGCGGCCGGGGCAGGCGGAGGTCGGCGGCGACGGCGTCGCCGTGCTCGGCCAGCAGCCGGGGCAGGACGTCCTCGCCCCGCGGGCCGCCGAGGCGGACGCCGGTCTCCCAGGTGAGGTGGTTGAGGCCCACGTGGTCCAGGTGGACGTCGGCGGGCGCCGTGCCCAGCAGCGCGGCGAACTTGCGCTGGAGTCCGATCGCCACGTTGCACAGGCCGACCGCCCGGTGCCCGGCCCGGAGCAGGGCGCGGGTGACGATGCCGACCGGGTTGGTGAAGTCGATGATCCAGGCGTCCGGGTTGGTCCGGCGCACCCGCTCGGCGATGTCCAGCACCACCGGCACCGTGCGCAGCGCCTTGGCCAGGCCCCCCGCGCCGGTGGTCTCCTGGCCGACGCAGCCGCACTCCAGCGGCCACGTCTCGTCCCGCTCGCGGGCCGCCTGGCCGCCGACGCGCAGCTGGAGCAGGACCGCGTCGGCGCCGTCGACGGCCGCGTCCAGGTCCGAGGTGGTCACGACGCGGCCGCCGTGGCCCTGCCGGGCGAGGATGCGGCGCGCCAGTCCGCCGACCAGGTCGAGCCGGTCCGCGGCCGGGTCGGCCAGGACCAGCTCCTCGACCGGCAGGGTCTCCCGCAACCGGGCGAAGCCGTCGACGAGTTCGGGCGTGTAGGTCGAACCGCCGCCGACCACGGTGAGTTTCATTCGGTCATCAACCCTTTGCTCCAGTCGGCGAAGGACTCCGGCCCGTGGGACGGGGTCCGGGGGGCGGTGCGGGTGTCAGCGCGAGGTGTCGAAGACCTCGTCGCGGGTGGTCGCGAGCGCGCTCTCCAGCGCGCCGCGCAGGACGGGGTGTGCGGTGACGGAGCCGAGGACGAGCCGCGGCCGGGACGCGGCCAGTTCCGCCAGCTCGTCCCGGACGAGGCCGCACAGCACCTCGCCGCCCGCACTGAGCGTCGTGCCGCTGAGGACGACCAGTTCGGGGTCGAGGACGGAGACGAGGGAGGCCAGACCGGTCGCCAGGCGGGTCGCGTACGCCCGCAGCAGCCGGCGGTGCGGCTCGTCCCCGGCGCCGGCCGCGCGGGCGAGGAGGGCGGCGGCGGCCTCCGGGGGCGGACCGGCGGGTACGGGGGTGACGCCGAGTTCGCGGGCGAGCGGCGGCACCGCCTGGGAACCGGCGAGCTCCTGGAAGCCGCCGCTGTTGGTCCGGGCGACCTGGCGCACCAGCGGCGCGCCCGGCACCGGCAGGAAGCCGACCTCGCCGGCACCGCCGGTCCAGCCGCGGTGCAGCCGGCCGCCGAGGACCAGGGCGGCGCCGAGCCCCTCCTGGTTCCACAGCAGGACGAAGTCCTCGTGGCCCCGGGCCGCGCCCAGGCGCTGCTCGGCTAGGGCGACGAGGTTCACGTCGTTCTCGTACTCGACCGGCATCGGCAGGGCGGCGGCGAGCTCCTCCAGCAGGCCGGGGGAGTGCCAGCCGGGCAGATGGGCGGCGTAGCGCAGCCGCCCGGTGTTCGGGTCGAAGGCGCCCGGCGTGCCGATGACCACGCGGCGGACGTCGCCCCGGACGAGCCCGGCGGCCCTCACCGCGCCGTCGAGCGCGTCGGTGACCTGCCGGGCGACGGAGACGCCGGGGCGCCGGTGCGGGGTGGGCAGCTCGTACCGGCCGACGGTGCGGCCGGTGATGTCGGCGACGGCGGCGAGGACGCGGGCCCGGGTGACGTCGAGTCCGGCGGCGTACCCGGCGGCCGGGTCGACCTCGTAGAGCCGGGCCCCGGGACCCGGGCGGCCCTCCGTGGTGCCGCCGGCCAGCACCAGCCCCGCGGCCTCCAGGCGGGCCAGCAGCTGGGAGGCGGTCGGCTTGGACAGGCCGGTGAGCGTGCCGATCCGGGTGCGGGACAGCGGTCCGTGCTCCAGCAGGAGGTCCAGGGCGGCCCGGTCGTTCATGGCGCGCAGGACGCGCGGGGTGCCCGGCGTGCCGGCGGTACCCGCCATGAGCCCTCCCGAACTGTAAGGAAACTTTCCTGTCGAACGAGGAACGTAGGCCCGCCCCAGGGAGCCGTCAAGACGCCGCGCTCGGCCGGACCGCCCGCGCACGAAGCCCCCGGGGCGACGCGGTCGTCACCTCCGGGGGCCGGAGAAGGGGCGGGGCCGGCTACTTGGTGGTGCTCGGCGGGGTGATCGGGGAGGCGGCCATCGACTGCGGTGACACGGTGCTCGCGTACGCCGACGGCGCCGCGACGCCCGCCGCCGGGTCGGGGGCCACCGCGGTGCCGTCCACCGGGACCGTGGCGCCGCCCACGATCGGGATGTCGGCCGCGTCGAAGGCCCGCTTGACGCGCCAGCGCAGCTCGCGCTCGACGGTGAGCGACTTGCCCGGCATGGTCTTGGCCGAGACGCGCACGACCATGGAGTCCAGCAGGACGCTGTCCAGGCCGAGCACCTCGATCGGGCCCCAGAGCATCTCGTTCCAGGGCTCCTCCTTGCTCATCCGCTCGGCGACGCCGTCGATGGTCTCCTTCACCTTGTCCAGGTCCTCGCCGGAGCGGACGGTCACGTCCACGCCGGCCGTCGACCAGCCCTGGGACAGGTTGCCGATGCGCTTGACCTCGCCGTTGCGGACGTACCAGATCTCGCCGTCGGCGCCGCGCAGCTTGGTCACGCGCAGCCCGACCTCGATGACCTCGCCGGACGCCACGCCCGCGTCGATGGTGTCGCCGACGCCGTACTGGTCCTCCAGGATCATGAAGACGCCGGAGAGGAAGTCGGTGACCAGGTTGCGGGCACCGAAGCCGATCGCGACGCCCGCGACACCGGCCGAGGCCAGCAGCGGGGCCAGGTTGATCTGGAAGGTGCCGAGGACCATCAGGGCCGCGGTGCCCAGGATGAGGAAGCTGGCCACCGAACGCAGCACCGAGCCGATGGCCTGCGACCGCTGCCGGCGGCGCTCGGCGTTCACCAGCAGCCCGCCCAGCGCGGTGCCGTCGACGGCACCGGCGGTGCGGTTCATGCGGTCTATCAGCTTGGTGATCCCCCGCCGGACCACCGCCCGCAGCACCGTCGCGATCACCAGGATCAGCAGCACGCGCAGCCCGATCGCGAGCCACGTCGACCAGTTCTGCTCCACCCAGCTCGCCGCGTTCGTGGCGTGTTCCTGGGCGTCCTGGAGCGTGGGCACCCCCGGGGCCGTCGTGGAGGGCGACGGCGACGGTGACGGGGACGGACCGGCGGCCGACGGAACGGCGGCGGACAGGGACACGGCGGATACCTCCAGGTGCGGCGGCCCGTCCCGCGGCGCGGACGGCCGGGCGACAGCGGTCCAAGGGTCTGGTCCAAGGTCACGGGAAGGTCACCGGACGGGCAGGACAACCACACTAACGGGGCACGATGTGGGGATCGGCGCGAAGTGCCGAGGAGAGACCGTGCTCACCCGCGCTTGAACTGGTCAGGCTCCGGGGGATGCATCGGGTGTGGTCGAAAACACTCCCAGCCCGTTACCGGGACATGGTGGCGCGTCCACCAGGCATGAGGGGAGACTGACTACGGATCGTCCCGGCGCGAGCCACGCGCCGCCGGCGTACAAGGAGGCATCCGTGCCGCATGTCCTGGTTCTCAACGCGTCGTACGAGCCACTCGGCGTCGTACCGCTCCGCCGCGCGCTCGTCCTCGTCCTCGAGAACAAGGCCGTGTGCCTCGAGGAGTCCGGCGCCTTCCTGCACAGCGCGACCGTCACCGTTCCCGCACCCAGCGTGGTCCGGCTCAAGCGATTCGTGCGGGTCCCCTACCGGGGGCCCGTTCCTCTCACCAGGCGGGCGCTCTTCGCGCGCGACGGAGGCCGGTGCATGTACTGCGGCGGGGTCGCCACCAGCGTCGACCACGTCGTCCCCCGCAGCCGCGGGGGGCAGCACGTCTGGGACAACGTGGTGGCGTCCTGCCGCCGCTGCAACCACGTCAAGGCCGACCGGCACCTCGGCGAGATCGGCTGGCGCCTGCGCCACAAGCCGGCCCCGCCCACCGGTCTGGCCTGGCGCATCATCGGCACGGGCCACCGCGACCCGCGCTGGCTCCCGTACCTCCAGCCGTACGGAGCGGACGACGCGCTGGCCCGCATCGACGGCATCTCGGCCTGACGGCCGGGGGCGCGGGCGACCGTTCGGCCACTCGGCGGAAAGTCTCCCGCGCCCCCGGCCGTCAGGGCGTCACGCGTACCGCAGCTCTCCGGGACTCACCGAGCGGCCCAGCAGGGGCAGGGCCGTCGCCGCGGCGAGCAGGCACGCCGCGTACACCGCGGGGGCGGCCAGCAGGGCCGTCCACGGCACCGAGCCGGCTCCGGTCAGCGCCGCGTACCAGGTGCCGACCGCCATGCCCCCGGCGCAGGCCAGCAGCAGGGCGGGTGCGAGGGGGAGGGCGGTCTCCAGGAGGAGGGCACGGCCGAGGACCGCGCGCGGGACGCCGGCGGCCGCCTGGGCGGCCAGCGTCCGGCGCCGGGTGGCCACGGACTCCGCGGTGCCCACGGCGAGGCCGGACAGGGCGATCGCGAGGGCGACGAGGAGCGCGGCGCCGGTCAGGTCCAGGCCGGTGGTGTAGTACGCCGTGTCGGCCGCCCACGGCCTGTCGGACCGCAGCTCGGTGAGGAACGCGTGCCGGATGCACAGGAAGGCCGTCGCGGCGACCGTCACCACCAGGAGGGCCGCGTGCGTGCGGGCCGGCGCCCACGGGTCGTCGCGCAGCCGCTCCGCGGCGATCAGCGGCGCCGCGCTCCGGGCCCGCCCGGCGATCAGCCGCCCGATGCGCCGAGACGCCGCCCCCGCCAGCCACACGGCACCCGCGCCGAGCGCGAGGACGAGGCAGAACACCGTCAGCGGCGTCTCCC
The DNA here is from genome assembly GCF_043202495.1 of Streptomyces sp. NPDC048185. Lineage (NCBI taxonomy): Bacteria > Bacillati > Actinomycetota > Actinomycetes > Kitasatosporales > Streptomycetaceae > Streptomyces > Streptomyces sp. NPDC048185. The sequence continues at coordinate 923,164 of NZ_JBIDAN010000001.1, read as the reverse complement.
AGTGCAGCCGGTTGCCGGAGCCGCGGCGGCCGGTGTCCATGGCGAACGGCGCCACGGCGGCCAGCAGAGCCAGAGCGGCCAGGAACAGCAGCCCCGGTCCCCGCCCCGTGACCGGCCGCACCCGGCGGACCCGGCCCAGCGGCGACGCCACCACCCGGCGCAGCGCCAGCGCGCCCGCCGCCGCGCCGAGCACCGGCACGCCGACGGCGACCAGCGCGACACCCGCCCAGGTCACCGCGTTCGGCCCGCTCCACAGCCGCAGCAGCGCGAGCACCGAGCCGGTGGTCGCGACCGCCGAGCCCACCAGACAGGCCAGCCCGGTCTCCAGGGCCGCGATCCGCCGCACCTGCCACGGCGTCGCCCCGGCCAGCCGCAGCCCGGCCAGGCGCCGGTCGCGGTGGACGGCGCCGATCCGGGTGCACTGCCCGAGGAAGGCCAGCACGGGCACCAGCAACAGCAGCAGGCCGGCGATCACCCCGGAACGGGTGCCGGGGTCGCTCAGCAGGCCGTGGAGGGCGGACACGGTGTGGACGCCGTCGACGGACGCCAGGGCGACGGCCGCGAGCGCGAAGCCTGTCGCGAGTGCCGCCCCCGCCCCCGTGAGCGTGATCCGCCACCACTCCCGGCGGTCGGAGCCGCGCAGCAGCTGCCGGGCCAGCCGGACATCGGAGAACAGCGGGGAACCGACCGCGCTCACGCCGTCACCCCCAGCGCCGCCACGGCACCGTCCCGCACCTGGACCTCGCGGTCGGCGTACGCCGCCACCTGCGCGTCGTGCGTGACGAGCAGCACGGCCGTGCCCGCTGCCCGGGCCGCGTGCGTCAGTGCCGCCATCAGCTGCTCGCTCGCCAGTGAGTCCAGCGCCCCGGTCGGCTCGTCCGCGAAGACCACCCTCGGCCCGGTGACCAGCGCGCGCGCCAGTGCCGCACGCTGGGCCTGGCCGCCACTCAGCTCGCCCGGCCGCAGCTCCCCCTGCCCGGCCGCCCCGAACCGCTCCAGCCACTCGCCGGCCCGCGCCCGCGCCTCGGCGCGTCCGGTGCCCGCCAGCATCAGGGGCAGTGCCACGTTGTCCAGGGCCGTCAGCTCGGGGATCAGCTGACCGAACTGGAAGACCACGCCGAAGTCGGTGCGCCGCAGCTCGCTCAGCCGCTTCTCCGGCAGCCGCTCCAGCCGCTGCCCGTCGTACGTGACCGAGCCGGCGTCCGGCCGGACGATTCCGGCCAGGCAGTGCAGCAGCGTCGACTTCCCGCTGCCGCTGGCCCCGGTGACGGCGAGGATCTCACCGGCCCGCAGTTCGACACCGGCGCCGCGCAGGGCCCGCGTCCTGCCGTGTGCCTTGACCAGACCGGTGGCCGCCAGCAGCGGCCCCGTCTCCCCGTACGTCATGTCGCGCGAACCTCCGCGGTCAGGGTGGTGAGCCGGGCCGCCGTCGTGGTCATCCAACGGAGGTCGGCATCGAGGTGGTTGAGGGCGTAGTCGGCCGAGAGCACGGTCGTCAGGTCCGCGCCCGGAGCGGTCTTGACCGCCGTGAGCTCCCGCATCCGCCGCATGTGGGCGGCGCGCTGGGCCAGCAGGTAGGCGTCCGCGTCGGCGCCGGTGAGGATCGAGACGAGAAGCTTGACGAAGATCTCGTTCGTGACGAAGGGGGCCGGCGGCGCGATCTCCGCCGCCCAGCGCGTCAGTTCCCGCGCGCCCTCGTCCGTCACCCGGTACGCCGTCCGTTCCGGTCCGCCGTCCGACGCGGTGCCGTCGACCTCCGCGAGGCCGTCCCGGACCAGGCGCTGCAGCGTCGTGTAGACCTGCCCGTAGGCCAGCGGACGGGCTTGCGGCAAGCGTTCGTCGTGGCGCCGCTTCAGGTCGTAGCCATGGCTCGGGCCCGAGGCGAGCAGGCCCAGCAGGAGGTGACGGGTGCTCATGGAGATCAGTATTCACCAGATACATGTACTGAGTGAATAGCGAGAGGGGTGGCAATCGGGCCGCGATCCGGCTCAAGCTCGAACGCGTGACGGGCGCAGAGTGAATTCGCCCGGTTCCTGACCTTATAGCCGGGGCAGAATGTGACCAGGGACACGTTGTCCGGCCCGGGGTGTCTGTCCGCGCGCCGACTGGGTAGGGCTGCCGTAACCCGTCAGAAGCGTGCTCGACACAAAGGAGATCTCCGTGGCTGCATTGGCGCCCCTGCTGCTCCCGGCCCCTTCCAAACCCGTGGCGGAGCCGTCCACACCCTGGGCGGAGCCCTCCGCCGACTCCGGCACCCCGCACTACTGCGTCTTCGGCGCCACCGGCAGCTGCGCCGAGACCCCGCTCACCAGCGAGCCGCCGCTGCCCGACGCCGAGCCCCTCACCAGCGAGTCGCCGTTCGCCGACGCCGTACCGCTGACCAGCGAGTCCTCCCCCGAGCTCACGGCCGATGTGCCGGAGCACGGCGGCCCCTCCTTCGCCGTACCGGAATCCACCCGGTCGCAGAGGCCGTAGATGGCAGCTGCCCGGCCGGCCGAGCCGCCCAGCGAGGACCTGTCCCGGCTCGCCGCCCTGCACGGCGTCGCCACCTCCTACAGCCCGTCCCCGGACCGCACCGTCGCGGCCTCGGTCACCGCTGTCACCCTCGCCCTGTCCGCCCTAGGCGTCGACACCGGCGGCCCCGGAGCGGTGCGCGCCGCCCTCGCCGCCCGCGAGGAGGAACTGCGCGAGCGCCTGCTGCCGCCCACCGTGGTCGCCCGCACCGGCGGAGGCACCCCCGCCGCGCTCACCGCGCTGCCCGAGGGCACCGCCCTGCGTGTCGAGACCGAGCAGGGCGAGATCCGCGCCGACGCCGGGCAGCTGCCCGCCGGGTACCACCGGCTGACCGCCACCGCTCCCGACGGCCGTACCGCCCGGGCCCACCTGATCGTCGCCCCCGACCGGCTGCCCGCCCCGGCCGGACGCTCCTACGGGCTCCTCGTCCAGCTCTACTCCCTCCTGTCCCGCCGCTCCTGGGGCATGGGCGACCTCGGTGACCTCGGGGAACTGGCGGCCTGGGCCGGACGCGCCCTCGGCGCCGGATTCGTCCAGGTCAACCCGCTGCACGCGGCCGTGCCCGGCGCCCCCACCGACCCCTCGCCCTACCGGCCCTCCTCCCGGCGCTTCCCGGACCCCGTCCACCTGCGGGTCGAGGCCGTGCCCGAGTTCGCGTACGTCCCCGGTCCCGACCGCGTGCGCGTCCTCCAGGAGCGGGCCGGGCGGCTGCGGGACGCCGTCCTGGAGAAGGGCGCCCTCATCGACCGGGACGCCGTGTGGGAGCTCAAGCGCGACGCCCTCGAACTGCTCCGCGAGGTCCCCCTCGGACCCGGCCGCCGCGCCGCCTACCGCGACTACCTCGCCGAACAGGGCACGGCCCTGGAGGACCACGCCACCTGGTGCGCGCTCGCCGAGGTGCACGGCTCCGACTGGCGCCGCTGGCCCGAGGGGCTGCGGGACCCCCGCTCGGCCGAGACCGCCCGCGCCCGCGGCGAGCTGAGGGACCGCGTCGACTTCCACTCCCGTCTCGCCTGGCTCACCGACACCCAGCTCACCGCCGCCCAGGACGCCGCCCGCGCGGCCGGCATGCCCATCGGCATCGTGCACGACCTCGCGGTGGGCGTGCACCCGCAGGGCGCCGACGCCTGGGCCCAGCAGGACCACTTCGCCGCCGGCATGTCGGTCGGCGCACCGCCCGACGCCTTCAACGCCCGCGGCCAGGACTGGGGCCTGCCGCCGTGGCGCCCCGACCGCCTCGCCGACTCCGGGTACGCGCCCTTCCGGCGCCTGCTGCGCGGCCTGTTCCGGTACGCGGGTGCCCTGCGCATCGACCACGTCATGGGGCTGTTCCGGCTCTGGTGGGTCCCCGAGGGCCACCCGCCCACCGAGGGCACCTACGTCCGCTACGACGCCGAGGCCATGCTCGCCGTCCTCGTCCTGGAGGCCACGCGGGCCGGTGCCGTCGTCATCGGCGAGGACCTCGGCACCGTGGAACCGGGCGTGCGCGAGACCCTGCGCGAACACGGCGTGCTCGGCACGTCGGTGCTCTGGTTCGAGCGGGACTGGGCGGGCGACGGCCGGCCCCTGCCCCCCGAACAGTGGCGGGCCGACTGCCTGGCCACCGCCACCACCCACGACCTGCCGTCCACCGCCGCCCGGCTCACCGGCGACCACGTCGAACTCCGCGACCGCCTCGGCCTGCTCACCCGCCCGCTGGAGCAGGAGCGGGCCGAGGCGGCGGCGGACACCGCGGAGTGGCTCGGCCTGCTCGCCCGCCTCGATCTGCTGCCCGGCGCCGGCGGCGGCACCGACACCTCCTCGGAGGAGGCCGAGATCCAGGCCGTCCACCGCTTCCTGCTGCGCACCCCGGCCCGCATGGTCGGCCTCTGGCTGCCCGACACCGTCGGCGACCGCCGCCCGCAGAACCTCCCCGGCACCTGGGACCAGTACCCCAACTGGCGGCTGCCCGTCGCCGACGCCGAGGGCCGGCCGGTGACCCTGGAGGAACTGGCGGCATCGCCGCGCCTGCACGCCCTGATCGAGGTGATGCGGGCCCGCTCCGCGCGCTGAACGGGACGCCGGGGGCCCCGTACGGCACCCCGGGCGCGCGCCCCGTTCGGCCGTTCGCTAACTTTGCACCGTGGACAAGAAGAACGCCCTGCGCGCCGGCGCCCTGGCAGCCGGTACGACGCTGATGATGCTGCTCATGTCGTCCCCCGCGCTCGCGCTGACCCGCGACGACGGCGACGACCCCGGCACGGGCCTGAGCGTCATCGAGACGCTGGGCCTCTACGTCCTGCTCCCGCTCGGCCTGTTCGTGGTCATCGCGGGTCTGGTCATGGTCCTGGACAGGTCCCAGGAGAAGCACCGCGTGACCAGCCGCAACGTCAAGACGAGGGCCAACGCCAAGGCCTGACGGCCCACCACCGCTCGACGGAGGGCGCCGGCCCCGCCGTACGCACGCGCATCAGCCGTACGTACGCGGGACCGGCGCCCTCGCGGCGTTTCCGGCGGGGTTCCGCCCGCTACTTCTCGGTGCCGGCGAGGAGTTCGCGCAGCAGGTCGGCCAGGAGGCCGGCGCGGTCGGCACCGAGAGCGGACAGCGCCTCGCTCTGGACGGCGAGACCGGCGCCGACCGCCTCGTCGATCAGCTCCAGCCCCTTCTCGGTGAGCGTGACCCGCAGGCCCCGGCGGTCGTGCGGGTCGGGGGAGCGGCGCAGCAGCCCGGCCCGCTCGAGCTTGTCGAGGCGGCCGGTCATGCCGCCGGTGGTGAGCATCAGCGTGGCCGACAGCTGCCGGGGGGAGAGGGCGTAGGGCTCACCGGAGCGGCGCAGCGTGGCCAGCACGTCGAACTCGCCCCGGGAGATCCCGTAGGGCGTGTACGCCTTCTCCATCCGGTCGCCCATCGCGCGCGAGAGCCGGAAGACGCGGCCGAACACCTCCATGGCGGCCGTGTCCAGGTCCGGCCGCACCGCGGCCCACTGGTCGATGATCGCGTCGACGGGGTCCTCGTGCCGTGGGGGCCGGGTCCGGGGGCTCTCAGTCATGGCACGAGTATCGGCGGCCGTCCGGTCGCCCGCAAGAAAGTGGCTTGACGGAAACTTGCTTAGCGCTAAGCTACATTCAACTGAGCTACTTCGTCGCTACGAAGGGTGCCTCCATGGCCACCGGTCGCCCCGCCCTCATCGCGCTCACCGCCCTCGCCCCCGTCTCCTGGGGCACCACCTACGCCGTCACCACCGAGTTCCTGCCGCCCGACCGCCCCCTGTTCACGGGGCTGATGCGCGCCCTGCCCGCCGGTCTGCTGCTGCTCGCCCTGGCCCGGGTGCTGCCGCGCGGCGTCTGGTGGGTGAAGGCGGCGGTGCTGGGCGCGCTGAACATCGGGGCCTTCTTCCCGCTGCTGTTCCTGTCCGCCTACCGTCTGCCGGGTGGCATGGCCGCCGCCGTCGGCTCGGTCGGCCCGCTCTTCGTCGTCGGGCTCTCGGCGCTGATGCTGGGCCAACGGCCGACGGCCCGGGCGGTGCTCACCGGCCTCGTCGCCGCGTCCGGCGTCAGCCTGGTCGTGCTGAAGGCGGCGGGGGCCCTGGACCCGCTCGGCGTGCTGGCGGCCCTCGCCTCCACCGCGTCGATGTCCACCGGCACCGTCCTCACCAAGCGGTGGGGGCGCCCCGACGGCGTCGGCCCGCTCGCCCTCACCGGCTGGCAGCTGACCGCGGGCGGCCTGCTCATCGCGCCGCTCGCCCTCCTGGTCGAGGGGGCGCCGCCCGCACTGGACGGCCCGGCGGTCGGCGGCTACCTCTACCTCGCGCTGGCGAACACGGCGGTGGCGTACTGGCTGTGGTTCCGCGGCATCGGCCGGCTCTCCGCCACCCAGGTCACCTTCCTCGGCCCGCTCTCCCCGCTGACCGCCGCCGTGGTCGGCTGGGCGGTGCTGGGACAGGCCCTGACGCTGCTGCAGACGGTGGGCATGGCACTGGCGTTCGGCGCGACCGTCGCGGGCCAGCTCACGTCGGGCAGGCGGACCCGACAGACCCCGCAGACCCGGCAGGCTCAGCCGGACCGGCAGAGCACGCAGGCCGGGCGGGCCGAACAGGTCAGACCTTTCAGTTCTCCTTCAAGGAACGGTCGAGAAGATTCGATGGACCTGACGGGTCCGGCCCTGCGACGGTAGCGGCACCAGGCTCCCGACCCGGAAAGGACCTTCGTGGCCGTCGCCGACCGCCGCCCTATCGCCCACCCCGCCGAAACCGCTGCCGACACCACCTCCGGCCGGCCGAGGACGACGACTCCCGCCGCCCTCGGCCTCGCGCTCGCCGTCCTCGCGACCCTCGTCTGGTCCGGCAGCTTCGTCACCTCCCGCGCCCTCGGCGACAGCGTCCCGCCCGTCCAGCACGCCTTCTGGCGCTGGGTGGTGGCCCTCGCCGTCGTCGCCCCCTTCGGCGCCCGGCGGGCCTGGCGGCAGCGCGAGCTGATCCGCCGCCACCTCGGCTTCACGGTCCTCGCCTCGCTGCTCGGCGTCACCGTCTACAACACGCTCGTCAACCAGGCCGGCGTCACCACCCCCGCAGCCAACATGGGCATGATCATGGCCGCGTCCCCCGTGCTGATGGCGGTCCACGAGCGGGCCGGCGGCGTCCGGCTCGGCGCCCGCCGCATCGCCGGACTGCTCGTCGCGTGCGCGGGCGTGCTGCGGCTCGTCGGCGGCGGGGCGTCCTTCTCGGCCGGCGACCTGTGGATGATCGCCGCCGCCTGCTGCTTCGGGTCGTACAGCGCGCTGCTGCGCCGCCGGCCCGCCGGTCTCGACGGCACCGCGTTCCTCTTCACCACCTTCCTGTTCGGCACGCTCATGCTGCTGCCCGCGCAGGGCGTCAGCCTCGCCGTCCAGGGCGGTTTCACCCCGACGGCCGGCACCGTCCTGCCCCTCCTCTACGTCGGCGTCGCCTCGTCGGCCGTGGCCTTCTTCGCCTGGAACAAGGCGATCTCCCTCATCGGCCCCTCCCGCGCGGGCGTCGTCTACTACCTCCAGCCGGTGTGCGTCGCCCTGCTGTCCTGGGTGCTGCTGGCCGAACCGACCGGCTGGGCGCAGGCCGGGTGCATGGCGCTGATCCTGGGAGGCGTCGTCCTCGGCGCGGGGGCGCGCCGGTAGGTTGCCGCCATGGCCGAATGGGACCTCCGCAAGCTGCAGATCCTGCGGACGCTGCGGGAGAGGGGCACGGTGACCGCGACGGCCGAGGCGCTGCACATGACGCCGTCGGCCGTGTCCCAGCAGCTGACCAACCTCTCCCGGCAGCTCGGCGTGGAGCTGCTCCGGGCGCACGGCAGGCGGGTCCGGCTGACGGACGCGGCCCGGCTCGTGCTCGGGCACGCCGAGGCGGTGTTCGAGCAACTGGAGCGTGCCGACGCCGACCTGACGGCCTTTCTGCACGGGGATGCCGGGGAGGTGCGGGTCGGTGCCTTCTCCACCGCCGTGCCCGCCCTCGTCGTACCGGCCGTCACCGCGCTGCGGGCGACGCACCCCGGCATCACGGTGCGGGTGCGGGAGGCGGAGGCGCAGGAGGCGTACGAGCTGCTGGCCGCCCAGGACGTCGACCTCGCCCTGTCCCTGGCGGCCCAGGCGCCCACCGCCGGCGACCCCCGCTTCACCAGCGTGCCGCTGCTCGCCGACCCGCTGGACGTCGCCCTGCCCCGCGACCACCCGCTCGCGACCGCGGCCGGGCTGCGGCTGGCCGACCTCGCCGCCGAGCCGTGGATCTTCGGCGGCAGCGGGCCCTGGTCCGACATCACCCGGACGGCCTGCGAGACGGCCGGCTTCCGTCCGTACCAGGCCCACACGGCGGCGGGCTGGACGGCGATCCTCGCGATGGTCGAGGCGGGCATGGGCGTGGCCCTGGTGCCGCGGATGGCGGCCGGACCGCGGGACGGGGTGGTGATGCGCGACCTGCGCGCGGACCGCCCGGTCCGGCACGTGGTGGCGGCGGTGCGCAGGGGCGCGGGGGAGGGCGCGGCCGTCGGCACCGTCCTCGGGGCCCTGCGCACGGCGGCGGACGCGCGGGTCTGAACACGCCGGGGCGCCCGGTGCGGCACCGGACGCCCCCTGTGCATGTCCTGCCTACTCGGCCGCGGCGGCGTCCGCCGCCTGGGCCTTCAGGGCGCGTTCCACGCCCGAGCGGGACTCCGAGACCAGCCGGCGCAGGGCCGCGTTGGGCCCCGCGGAGGCCAGCCAGGCGTCCGTGCGGTCCAGGGTCTCCTGGGTCACCTGCACCGCCGGGTACAGGCCGATCGCGATCTGCTGGGCCATCTCGTGCGAACGGGACTCCCAGACGCCCTTCAGCGCCTCGAAGTACCGCTCCGTGTACGGCGCCAGCAGCTCGCGCTGGTCGGTCTGGACGAAGCCGGCGATGACCGCCTCCTGCACGGCGTTCGGCAGCTTGTCGGACTCCACGACCGACTCCCAGGCCTCCGCCTTGGCCGCCTCGGTCGGGCGGGCGGCCCGCGCGGTGGCGGCGTGGCGCTCACCGGCGGCGGTCCTGTCCCGCTCGTACTCGGCCGCGATCTCCGACCCTCCGAACCGGCCCACGGCCGCGAGCCGCTGCACGAACGCCCAGCGCAGCTCGGTGTCGACGGCCAGGCCCTCGATCGTCTGCCTGCCGTCGAGCAGCGCGTCGAGCAGGTCCAGCTGCTCCGGCGTCCTGGCCGTCGCCGCGAACGCCCGCGCCCAGGCCAGCTGGTGGTCGCTGCCCGCCTCGGCGGCCCGCAGGTGGGCCAGCGTGGCCTCGGTCCAGCGGGTGAGCAGCGTCTCGCGGGCGGTGGGGGCGGCGTACTGGTCGATGGCCAGCTTCACCTGGCGGTGCAGCGACTGCACGACGCCGATGTCGGACTCCTTGCCGATGCCCGACAGCACCAGCGACAGGTAGTCGCGGGTGGCGAGTTCCGCGTCCCGGGTCATGTCCCACGCCGACGCCCAGCACAGGGCGCGCGGCAGCGACTCGGTGAAGTCGCCGAGGTGCTCGGTGACCACCGCGAGGGACTGCTCGTCCAGGCGGACCTTGGCGTACGACAGGTCGTCGTCGTTGAGCAGCACCACCGCCGGGCGGCGCTTGCCGACGAGCTGCGGCACGGCCGTCAGCTCGCCGTCCACGTCCAGCTCGACCCGGTCGCCCCGCACCAGCTTGCCGCTCGCGTCGAGGTCGTAGGCGCCGATCGCGATGCGGTGCGGGCGCAGGGTCGGCTCGCCCTTCGCTCCGGCCGGCAGCGCCGGGGCCTCCTGGCGGATCGCGAAGGAGGTGACGACACCCTCGGCGTCCGTCTCGATCTCCGGGCGCAGCACGTTGATGCCGGCCGTCTCCAGCCACGCCTTCGACCAGGTCTTCAGGTCGCGGCCGGAGGTCTCCTCCAGCGCGCCCAGCAGGTCGGACAGGCGGGTGTTGCCGAACGCGTGCCGCTTGAAGTACGCCTGCACGCCCTTGAAGAACGCCTCTTCACCGACGTACGCGACGAGCTGCTTGAGCACGCTCGCGCCCTTGGCGTACGTGATGCCGTCGAAGTTGACGAGCACGTCGTCCAGGTCGCTGATGTCCGCCATGATCGGGTGCGTGGACGGCAGCTGGTCCTGCCGGTACGCCCAGGTCTTCATCTGGTTCGCGAACGTCGTCCACGAGTGCGGCCACTTCGAGCCCGGCGCGGCGGCCTGGCAGGCGGCCTCGGCGTAGGTGGCGAACGACTCGTTCAGCCACAGGTCGTTCCACCACTCCATGGTGACCAGGTCGCCGAACCACATGTGCGCCAGCTCGTGCAGGATCGTCGCGGCCCGCACCTCGTACGCGGCGTCCGTCACCTTCGAACGGAACACGTACTGGTCGCGGATGGTCACCGCGCCCGCGTTCTCCATCGCGCCCGCGTTGAACTCGGGCACGAAGAGCTGGTCGTACTTCTTGAACGGATACTGGTAGTCGAACTTCTCCTGGAACCAGTCGAAGCCCTGCCGGGTCACCTCGAAGATGGCGTCCGCGTCGAGGTGCTCGGCCAGCGAGGGCCGGCAGTAGATGCCGAGCGGCACGGACTGGCCGTCCTTCTCGTACACGCTGTGCACCGAGTGGTACGGGCCGACGATCAGCGCCGTGACGTACGACGAGATGCGCGGGGTCGGCTCGAACTCCCAGACGTCGTCCTTCGGCTCGGGCGTGGGCGAGTTGGAGATGACCGACCAGCCCTCGGGCGCCTTCACGGTGAACTGGAACGTCGCCTTCAGGTCCGGCTGCTCGAAGCTCGCGAAGACGCGGCGCGCGTCCGGCACCTCGAACTGCGTGTAGAGGTACGCCTGGTCGTCCACCGGGTCGACGAACCGGTGGAGGCCCTCGCCGGTGTTGGTGTACGCGCAGTCGGCGACCACGCGGAGGACGTTGCGGCCCTCCAGCAGGCCCGGCAGGGCGATGCGGGAGTCCTGGAACACCTCGTCCGGGTCGAGCGCGTCGCCGTTGAGGGTCACCTCGTGGACGGCCGGCGCGACCAGGTCGATGAAGGACTCGGCGCCGGTCTCCGCGACGTCGAAGCGCACCGTGGTCACGGACCGGTAGGTGCCGCCCTCCTGCGCGCCGGTGAGATCGAGATCGATCTCGTACGAGTCAACGGTCAGCAGCTTCGCCCGCTGCTGCGCCTCTTCGCGAGTCAGGTTTGTGCCAGGCACGCGGTCATCTCCTCGTTATGTGTGGGTTGCGCCATCCTTCCACGTGACCCGCACGGAACGCGATGTCCGTTTCCCGCCGGTCGGCGGGCCGCCCGCGCGCGAGCCTGGTGCCATGAGCAGCCACACCGCGCGTCCCATCGCACCGGACGTCCTGAAGGAACTACGCGCCGCCGACGACGCGGGCCGCGTCCCCGTCCCCGTGACCGACCACGAGGGCCACACGCCCCTGCGCTGCTGCCTGCGCCACAGCCGCCCCGGCGAGACGATCACTCTGGTGTCCTACGCCCCGCTGCGCCGCTGGGCGGCGGCGACGGGCGCCGACCCGGGCCCGTACGACGAGCAGGGGCCGGTCTTCGTCCACGCCGAGGAGTGCGCGGGACCGGAGACGGACGGCCTCCCCTTCACCGACTCGCACCGCACCCTGCGCCGCTACTCCGCCGAGGGGAACATCCTGGGCGGGCGGCTGGTCGAGGAGCCCGGCGCCTTCGGACCCGCCCTCCGGGAAGCGTTCGACGACCCGGCCGTGGCGTTCGTCCACGTCCGGGCCGTCGAGTACGGCTGCTTCCTCTACGAGGTCGGGCGGGGCTAGCCCTTCAGCTCCGCCGCGACCAGCTCCGCGATCTGCACCGCGTTCAGGGCGGCGCCCTTGCGCAGGTTGTCGTTGGAGACGAACAGGGCGAGGCCGTTCTCGACGGTCTCGTCCTGGCGGATGCGGCCCACGTACGACGGGTCCTGGCCGGCGGCCTGGAGCGGGGTCGGCACCTCGGTCAGCGCCACGCCGGGGGCACCGGCCAGCAGCTCCTTGGCGCGCTCGACGCTGATCGGGCGGGCGAAGCGGGCGTTGATCTGGAGGGAGTGGCCGCTGAAGACGGGCACGCGCACGCAGGTGCCGGAGACCTTCAGCTCCGGGATCTCCAGGATCTTGCGGGACTCGTTGCGGAGCTTCTGCTCCTCGTCCGTCTCGTGCAGACCGTCGTCGACGATCGAGCCGGCCAGCGGCAGCACGTTGTACGCGATCGGCGCCACGTACTTCTCCGGCTTCGGGAACTCGGCCGCCGATCCGTCGTGGGTGAGCTTCGGGGCGTCCTCGCCGACCTTCTTGACCTGCTCGAACAGCTCGTCCACGCCGGCCAGGCCGGAACCGGACACCGCCTGGTAGGTGGCGACGACCAGCGCCTCGAGGCCCGCCTCGGCGTGCAGCGGACGCAGCACGGGCATCGCGGCCATCGTGGTGCAGTTCGGGTTGGCGATGATGCCCTTGGGGCGGTCGGCGATCGCGTGCGGGTTCACCTCGGAGACCACGAGGGGGACCTCGGGGTCGCGGCGCCAGGCGGAGGAGTTGTCGATCACGACCGGGCCCTGGGCGGCGACCTTCTCGGCCAGCGCCTTGGAGGTGGCGCCGCCCGCGGAGAACAGCACGATGTCCAGCCCGGAGTAGTCGGCGGTGGCCGCGTCCTCCACCGTCACACCGTCCAGCTCCTTGCCGGCCGAACGGGCCGAGGCGAACAGGCGCAGCTCGGTGACCGGGAAGTCGCGCTCCGTGAGGATCCTGCGCATGACCGTGCCGACCTGACCGGTGGCTCCGACGATTCCGACCCTCACGGTGACTCCTTCTGGTGACGTGCGTGCACCCGGCCGGGCGGGCGGGGCCCTTCCATCATGTGCGGAATCCCGGTCGGTGTGTCCAATCGTTTGCCCGAGGGGCGGACGGGCAACCCTCTCAGCTCCGCTTTTCGATCACCCAGTCGCCGATCGCACGTACGTGGTATATCCCTTCCGAGATGTGATACGGGCCGGAAGTTGCGGTGACCTTCCGCCGCGGGAAGAGGTTTTCGTCCAGCTGGTACAGGTGCTGGAGACCGTCCGTGGACACGTACGTCACCTCGGTGGCGGGCCCGGTGTGACGTACGACTCCATAGGCGGTGCCCTGGGTCCGCCGGTCCAGCAGGGGGGCCTCGGTCAGGGCCGTCGGCTCCAGCCGCCACTTCGTGGACTCGGGGCAGAGGACGAGGACGAAGCAGGTGCCGCCCGGGTCGACCCAGAGGGGGCCGAGGGCGGGCCGGTGCCGGTTGCTGACGTCGGCGATGATCACCGACTTCCCGTACGGGTGGTTCCAGGCGCGCGCCACCAGCACGCCGTCCTTCTTCCTGGAGACCCGCCGGACGGTCATCAGCGTCGGCGGTCCCTGGTAGCGCAGCACGGTGGTGCCCCTGCCCTCGACCGCGCCGGTGATCAGCGGCGCCTGCTCCTCGGGCAGCAGCTCGAAGCTCCACGGCCCGGAGTGCTTGACCCGCACGGTCCGCTCGGCGGCTCCCCCGCCGAAGACCAGCGAGGTGCCCCGGACGCCATGGGCGTGGGTGTTCAGCCAGTCGGTCTCGTCGCCGAACTCGTCGACCGAACGCGCCTCGACGCCGTAGCTGTACTCGGCGTCCTTGAACTCGTACCGCACCAGCGACGGCCGGCCCGGACGGGGACCGACCAGCGTGATCTTCTTGTCACCCGTGCCCTCGTACACGCCGGACGCACGCCGCCCGGACCGGCTGGGGGTCTTCTCCGGCTCGACGGTGAGCTCCCACTGGTGCCGGCTCTTGTCGATCACGAGCAGCAGCGGGCCCTCGGGGAGCTTGACGGTCTCCTTGACCCGGCGGCCGTTCCAGGCGTGGACGAGCTCCTCGGAGGGGCGCCTGAGGTCGTAGAAGGTCTCACCCGTGTGCTGGTTGAGCTGGAACCAGCCGCTGTTGCGGTCCGTCGCCCGCACCTTCACCTCGGCCGGGGGGCCCGTGTGGAGGAAGACCTCGCGACCGCTGCCCTCGATGGTGCCGGCGCCGAGCCGGCGGGCCGCCGACAGGGGCAGGACGGTGAGCTCCCACTGCCCGGAGTGGCGCACCTTCAGCTTCAGCGGGCCGCCCTTGCGCGGCGGCACGAGCAGGGCACGGCCGTAGTGGTCGGGCAGGTCGTTGCAGAAGACGTCGTCCTCGCGGCCGGGGATCTCGACGTGGAGGAAGTGGTACTGCTGCACCTTCGCCTCCAGGATCACCGGTCCGGAGTCCACCGGGAACGGCAGGTCCACGGTGATCGTCCGGGACTTCTCGCCGGTGAAGGTGAGCGGCTCGAACTCGAAGGGCTCGCCCTGCCAGGACGGGGTGTCGCCGCCCAGGACGGTGACGCCGGAGGGAACGGGCTCCGCCCCGGCCGCGGGCACGAAGGGGGCGGGCGCGGAGGGCGCGGGCACGGAGGGTGTCGGCGCGAAGGGTGCGGGCGCGGAGGGTGCGGGCGCGGAGGGCGCGGAGGGCGCGGAGGGCGCGGGCGCGGAGGGTGCGGGCACCGAGGGCGTCGTCGAGGGCGCGGGCAGACCGGGCGCGGCGCCCCCCGCCGGCGCCACCCCCGACTTGCCCACGCCCGTCAGCGGCACGGGCCCGGAGACCGGCGCGGCGGCGGCCGGCGCCACCGGGGGAACCGCCTGGGCCGCCGGGGCCGCCGCGGGCTCCGCGACCACCACCCCGAAGTCCGTCGCCAGCCCCGCCAGTCCCGAGTCGTAGCCCTGGCCCACCGCGCGGAACCTCCACGCGCCGTCGCGCCGGTAGAGCTCCCCGAGCACGAAGGCCGTCTCGCTGGACGCGTCCGTCACGTCGTAGTGCGCCAGCACCGTGCCGTCGGGCGCCACCACCTGCGCGTACAGGCCGGGGACCTGCCCGAACACCCCGTCGTCGCAGGACCCGGCGATCAACACCCGCTGGACGGCCGGTTCGATCCGCGGCAGGTCCAGCTCCAGCCACTCGGCGAGCTGCCCGCCGCCCTCCCCGGTGCCCACGTGCCGCACCGTGCCGGACGGATGCGCGGGCTGGCCGTGGAAGACGATGTCCGCGTCGCCGCGCACCGCGCCGGTCGCGTCGAGCAGCAGGGCGGCGGCCTCCACGGCGGGCACCCCCGGCACCCGGTTCCGGCCCACGGCGACCCGCAACGGAGCGGTGGGAACAGGGGCGTTGGCGCCCTTGGTGATGTGCGTCATGGGCACATCGTGACAGTGAAGACGGTGTGAAGAAAAGATCTTCGTCCGGAGCCGAACGTTCCGCCGTGGCCGCGCGTCCTAGGGGAAACGCCGCGAGGGGAGGGGTGGCTGTGCTGCGCGGAAGAGGCCGCCGCGGTCATGGGGACGCTGTACGGGACGACCCCCTGGACGCGGCCCAGGAACGCCGGGTGCGGGCGGTGCTCGCGCTCGGCGGCGTGCCGCAGGCGGACCTGCGGGACGGGGTGCAGCAGGTCCGCCTGCGGCTGCTGGAACGGGCGGCGCGCGGACACGAGGCACCGCGGGACGTGTCCGCGTGGGCGGCGGTCGTCGCCTCCAACCTGGCCATGGACTGGCACCGGGCCCGGCGCCGGCAGGACCGGCTCGGCGAGCGCCTGGCGGCGCTGCGGCAGTCCGACCAGCCGTCGGGGGAGGACACCAGCGTCCTGTCCCTCGCCGTCGCCCAGGGCCTGGACGGGCTCCCCGACACGCAGCGGCAGGTCGTGGTCCTGCGCTTCTACGCCGACCTGCCCGTGCGCGCCATCGCCGACGAGCTCGGCGTCCCGGAGGGCACGGTCAAGAGCCGGCTGCACACGGCGGTACGGGCACTGCGGGCCCGCCTGCACGAGGACGAGGTGGTGTGAGATGGCCGCCGAACAGCACCCCGGTGGGCCCGACGCGCTGATGGCGGCGATCACGGGCGAGCCGCTGCCGCCGGGCTCCGACGCGGACGTCCAGGAGGCGCACCGCTCGGCGACGGCCGACGTGGCGCTGCTGCGGGAGCAGTTGGCGTTCCTCGGGCAGGCCCTGGGCGAGCCGCCCCCGGCACCGGAGGCCGTCCGGCCGGCACCCGTGGCCCGTCCGCGCCCCCGGCGCCGTCCGCTGCGCCTCGCGCTGGGCACGCTCGCCGCGGCCTGCGCCGGTGCGGTGGTCGTCGGCCTCGGATGGCTGGTGGTGCAGGGCCCGGGCGGCAGCACCGACGACGCGGCGGCCGACAGCGCCGCGTCGGGCGCCGAGCGGGGCGGCCCGGCTCCCGGGGCGAAGACCGGTGCCGGATTCGGCACCCCCCGCTACCTCGCCTGTGCCCGTCTGGTCGCCGAGGGCACGGTGACCGCCGCCGAGCCCGTGCCGGGGGCCGCGCGGCACCGGATCACGCTCCGGGTGACCCGCACGTACACACCGCCGGAGGGCACCGGACGGAGCACCTTCGTGCTGGACGACACCACCGCCCGGCTCGCCCCCGGCGACCAGGTGCTGATCGGCGTCCCGGGTGACCGGCCCGCCCCGGACGCCGTGATCACCGGCGCGGCGGACATCGCCACCGCCCGGGCCCAGGTGACCGCCTCCCTGCCCGAGTCCCGCACCCTCACCTGCGACTGAGGGAACGGACGACGGACGACGGACGGCGAAGGGGGCGGGCGCTCCGCGGAGCGCCCGCCCCCTCGGGGACTGCCGTGTGCCGTACCGGACTACGGCACGACCTTGCCGATCCGTACGCTGCCGAGGCCCGCGACCGTGCCGCGCGCGTTCACCAGCTGGACCTGGCCGAAGAACTCACGGCCCTCCGGAGCGGCGGCCAGCGCGGTCGCGCTGCCCGAGACCGTCGCCGACTCGCCCGTGCCGAGCTCCACCGGCGCCGAGTCGTCCACGGTGACCGAGCCGAGGGACGCGGCGAAGTACACGTCCCGGTAGTCGTACTCGGTGGTGCCGGACGGCACCGAGTAGCCCGCGACCTCCACGGTGTACGTACCGGCGGCCGGGGCCGGGATCGACACCGACTCCTCCGAGTCGCCGTCGGCGGACTGGCCGGCGACGTCGCCGTCCTCGTCGTAGACCGTCAGGTCCAGGTCGGAGGCCGCGTCGGAGACGCCCCCGATGGCGACGTCGAGCGACGCGGCGCCCTCGGGCACCTCGACCGTGGTCGTCCGCGTCTCACCCTGCGCGATCGTCGGGCGGGACGTCTCGGCCGAGCCGAGCGGGCCGCCGACCAGCTTGCCCTCGAGGGCGGCGTACTGGTTCGTCACCGTCCAGGTGACGGTGGCCGGGGTGCCCACCCGGGCCTCGGGCACGGTCACGACCGCCGGGTCGAAGACGGCACCGAGGACGTCGACGTCCAGCGTGTACGGGTTGTCCAGCAGCGGCGAGGTGCGCCGCGACTCGACCTCGATCTCCCAGACGCCGGGCTGCGGGTCGGCGTACGCGCGCACGTCCGGTCGGCAGCCGTTGCCGTCGAGGTAGTTGTTGTAGCACTTCGGCGTGGAGGTGTCGTCGACCGCGACGCCGTAGGGGTGGATGGCGATGAACCGGGTCTGGCTCTTGTCCTTCAGTCCGCCGATCGCCACCTCGAGCGTCTTCGCGCCCTCGGGGACGGTCACGAAGTACGACTGGGTGCTGTTGCGCTGCACCGAGTTCTTCGCGGAGAAGGAGTACTTCAGCGGCGTGGAGACCACGACCGTGGTGAGGACCTGCTTGTCGACGCCCTCGGTGCGCGGGTCGTCGACCTCCAGGATCGCGCTCTTGAGACCAGCGGAGTCCGGCCGCGCCTCGACCTTGACGGTCACCGGCTCGTCGAGCGGCAGCTTCACCTCGTCGGAGCCGACGATCCGGAAGGTGCGCCCGGCGTTGTTCTCGAAGTGCAGCTCGTGCCGGATCGCCTTGTCGGCGCCGGACGTACGGGTCAGCGTGATCTCGTACGTCTTCTTCTGGCCCGCCTTCAGGCCGCCCTCGCGGTCGTACAGGCCGGTGCCGTAGCCCGGGGTCTTGAGGAACTGGTCGATCGCGGTGTCGACCGGCGCCTTCACCGTGTAGTCGTGCGCGGTCGCGCCGCGCTCGATGGCGCGCCAGGCGTCGGGCACGTTGACCAGGCCCGCGCCCTCCTCGTACGCCTGCACGCCCTTGATGTGGTCGGCGGTTGAGGTCAGCGCGGTGCGCAGCTTCGCCGGGGTGAGGTCGATGCCCTCGCGCTTGGCGGCGGACAGCAGCAGCGCGGCCGCGCCGGCGGCCTGCGGGGAGGCCATCGAGGTGCCCTGGAGCATGCCGTACCCGGCGGGCAGCTGGTAGCCCGCCTCCGGGACGGGGGCGCCGGGCATCCAGGTCTGGATGCTGTTGATCGCGGCGCCGGGCGCGGTGAGCGTCGGGGTGAACCCGCCGTCCTCGCGCGGGCCGCGGGAGGAGAACGGCATCATCGCGTACTTCGTCCGCACCGCGGAGCCGTAGTTGGCGGCCCAGGTCTCGCGGGAGATGGACGCGCCGACCGAGATGACCTTGTCGGCGAGGCCCGGGTCGCCGATGGTGTTGGCGCCGGGGCCCTCGTTGCCCGCGGAGATCACGAGCTGGACGCCGTAGGTGTCGATGAGGCGCGTGTAGAGCTCGGCGCGTGCGTTGTTGCCGTCGTTCAGCGCCGGGAGGCCGCCGATCGACATGTTCACGATGTCGACGCCGCGCTTGGCGACGAGGTCGATCATGCCCTCGGTGAGCGCGACGTTGGTGCAGCCGCCGGACCAGGAGCAGGCCCGCGAGGAGACGATCTTCGCGCCCGGTGCCGCGCCGTTCATCTTCCCGCCGAACAGCCCGTTGGCGGCGGTGAGGCCGGCCACGTGGGTGCCGTGCTCGGACTCGATGACGCCGATGTTGACGAAGTCGGCCTTGGCGCCCGCGCCGTTGTAGACGACGTCCTTGCGGATCTCGACCACGAACGGCTGGCGCTCGGCCACGTCCGTCTTCGGGTCGTCGGTGCCGAAGTAACCGACCTGGAAACCGTCCTTGTACGGCTTCATCGGGGTGTCGTCGGTGAAGTCGTGGTTGTTGTTCAGGTCGACGCGGACCGTGCCGGCCTGCGCGTCGTACAGGACGCCCCAGGAGTCGGTGGTGTCGCCGTCCCGGTTGGCGTCGCCCTTGGCGTCGCCGCCGGCGGTGACGGACTCGCGGAAGACGTTGACCCGGTAGGAGCCCGCGGGCGCCGTCCAGCTCTGGCCGCCGTAGGTGAAGGCGGGGCCGGAGGCCGCGGTGTCCATGCGCCGCCAGGTGGCGTCCCCGTCGACGACCGGGTCGGTCGCGGTGACCCAGTCGACGATCTTGCGCTCGCCGGTGGTGGTCTTCTGCAGCGCCGGGTGGGCGAGGTCCACGCCCGAGTCGAGGATGCCGATGGTGACGCCGCGGCCGTCCGCCTTCGGGTTCTTCTTCACGAAGTCGACGGCGCCCGTCTCGAAGGACGGGTTGTACGGGTTCTCGGCGGGCGTGTTCCGGTTCGGCGCCGGGTGGGCGCGGCCCTTGGTGGCGGCGCCCCGGGCCGTGTCCGCGCTCGGCGTCGGGTCGTCCAGCGGGATCTCGTCGCGCAGGTCGATGCCGTGCACGGAGGAGAGCTTCGCGGCCGCCGCGATGGCCGCGTCCGCCTCGGCGGTGGGGACGGTGGCCCGGACGTAGCCGAGCTTGTCGTCGGTGCGGCCCACGGCGCCGCCGCCGACGGCGTCCAGCTCCGCGGCGACCTGCTCGGTCTGGCCGGGCGCGGTGGCGACCATCATCGTGACGGTCTTCGTACCGTCGGCCTTCGCCTCGGCGAGCCGGTCCGCGTCGTCCGAACCGAGCTTGTCGTGCGCGGACTTGACGGAGGCGTCGGCCGGCGCGGCGGTCCCGGTGCCCGGACCGTCGGCCGCGAGGGCCAGGGGCATCGGCCCGGCCGCGGAGAGCGCGGCGACGAGACCGGCGGCCGCGGCCATGCGGGCCGCGCGTCTCGCGCCCGGTATCGGTTCGCGCTGGGAGGTGTGGGTCATCTGCATCCCTTGGTGGTGAAGGAACGAGCGTGTACGACCGGGGTCGATCGGCTCTGGCCGAAGCAGTCCGGAATGCGATCCCGGACGACCGCTCAGCTTTACGCAAGGGATCGCTGTTTGGGGAGAGTTGTCCGTGACGTCAGGGAGCCATGGCGTACTTCCGCCATACGCCATCGGGGACGTAAGGGACGGCGTGTGACAATCCCGCGGACACCCGCCGACACGAGGAGGGACCGGCGGGCAGTCGCGCCCGCCGGTCCCTCCTCTCCCCTCCTGGTACGGCCCCGGTCCGTCACTACCGGGGCAGCACCACGACGCAGGCGGCGGGTTCCCTGTCCTCGGCCGTCGTCAACGCCGTTCGGACCACGGCCGCCTGGTGTGCCGGCGACTCCCGCAGCTTGCGCGGCGTGACGTGCACGACCGTGATGCCCAGACGTTCCAAGTGCTCGCGCTTGCGGGCGTATTCCGACCACAGCGCGTCGTCGTCCTGGCGGTGGGCGCGGGTGTCCAGCTCCAGGGCCACCGCCTGCTCCGGCCAGTAGGCGTCCAGGCCGCCGAGGTGGGGGCCGCCGGGCAGTCGCAGGTCGACGTTCCACACCGGGTCCGGCAGCCCGTGCTCGCGCACCATCCGGTACAGGCGCTGCTCCGCGATCGCCCGTCCCTCGGCCACCAGCGAGTCCACGGCGTCCACCACGTGCGGCCGGCCCAGCAGCCGTGCCCGGTTCAGCTCCCGTACCACCGCCGCGGGTTCGCAGTGCCCCCCGCGCACCGCCTCCGTGAGCAGCCGGCGGACGACGCCGGCGTCCTGCAGTCCCGCCACCGCGTCGGCCAGGGCGCGCGCCACCGGCGCCACCGGCACCCCGGTGACCTGCACGGCGGCGGGCAGCGCGGCCGTGCGCACGATCCGCGCGCAGCCCGTCGAGCGCAGCCGGCGCATCCTCGGCACCAGGACGTCGAAGGCGTCCAGGGACGGCAGCGGGGGAGCGCCGGAGAAGCCGTGCAGGGTCAGCGCGGCCAGGCCCGTGATCACGGCCTCCGCGTAGCCGGGGTCCGGCGTCCCCTCCGTGCCGGGCTGGACCGGCACGGAGGGGAGACCGGCGGGACGCTCCCGGGCCGCGTACAGCAGCACGGCGTGCAGCCGCTCGTCGCTGGTGGGCGCGCCCGGATGGAGCAGGACGACGTTCGGCAGCAGCCGCTGCCAGGGCCCGCCGGGACGGCACTGCTCGTCGACCTCGGCGGCCGGGACACCGTGCGCCCGCAACTGGGCGACCGTCATCGGACGGCGCCGGCCGTCGGCCGGCTGGTGGAGGGGGCGGGGGGAGAGCGGGGTGTTGTGCGTCATGACCGGGGACTTCCCGCGCCCGATCCGCCCTTTAACCGCTGTTACACGCCCATCGCCGAATCCGGACAGGCCCGTCCTCAAGGACGGGTGTTCGGATGCCGAAAAGCCCTGGTCCGCGACCGTGCGGACCAGGGGTTACGGCTGCCATTGACCGGATTCCGTAACGATGACGGAGCGCCCAATCATTGGCCAGAGCTAGGTGCTCCCCGACGCCGGGCCGGCGGGTGCGCCCCGAAGGGGCGCGGGGAACCGCCAGACCAGCCGCAGAGCACCCGCGGACAGCGGACGACCTGCGGGAGCTTCCCCTCACCGACCGCCGGCGGCAGCCGCGTCGCACGCCTGTCCCCGCAGCGCCCGGGCCAGGTCGTCGCGGGCCTCCAGCACCAGCCGGCGCAGCGCGGGCGCGGCCTTCTCGTGGGCGGACAGCCAGGCGTCCGTGGCGTCGAGCGTCTCCTGCGAGTCGCGCAGGGACGGGAACAGGCCCCGGACCACGTCCATGCCGATCTGGATCGACCGCTCGCTCCACACCCGCTCGATCGACGCGAAGTACTTCTCCGCGTACGGCGCGATCAGCTCGCGCTGCGAGGCCTGCGCGAAGCCCGCGATGGTCGCCTCCACCAGGGCGTTCGACAGCGCGTCCGACTCCACGACCTGCGCCCAGGCCTGCGCCTTCACCGCCGCCGACGGACGGGCGGCCAGGCAGCGCACCTGGTGCCGCTTGCCGGAGGCCGTGTCGTCCCGGGCCAGCTCGGCCGCCAGCACGCCCTCGTCGGCCTCGCCGTGCGCGGTGAGCGGCTCCAGGAACACCCAGCGCAGCTCCTGGTCCACGTCCAGCCCGTCGATCTTCTCCGTGCCCTCCAGCAGACCGCGCAGCAGCCGCAGTTCCGCCTCGTCGGAGGCGACCGTCGCGAAGAACCGCGCCCACGCCAGCTGCTGCTCGCTGCCCGGCGCCGCGTCGCGCAGTTCCCGCAGCGCGCCCTCGCCCAGCAGCCGCCCGCAGTCCTCGCGCCCGTCGGGGGCCACGTAGTGCACCAGCGCCGAGGCGGCCCAGGCGTGCAGCATCTGGAGCACGCCGATGTCGGACTCGCGCCCCGCGAACCGCAGCACGAGCCCGGCGAAGTCCCGCGCCGGCAGCAGCGCGTCCCGCGTCATGTTCCACAGCGCCGACCAGCACAGGGCACGGGCCAGCGGGTCGGTCAGGGCCCCCAGGTGCTCGCGCAGCGTCGCCAGCGAGGTCTCGTCGAAGCGGGTCTTGCAGTACGTCAGGTCGTCGTCGTTGACGAGGACCAGCTCGGGCGCCTCGGCCCCGGCCAGCTCCGCCACCACCGTGCGCGGCCCGTCGACGTCCACCTCGGCGCGCGCGTACCGCTCGAGGGCGCCCTCACCGGTACGCCGGTACAGGCCCACCGCCACCCGGTGCGGGCGCAGTTCGGGGTGCGACTCGGCGGCCTCCTGCACGACGGCCAGCTCGTCGACGCGGCCCTCGGCGCTCAGCAGCACCTGCGGGGTCAGCGCGTTGACGCCGGCCGTCTGCAGCCAGGACCGCGCCCAGGCCGCCATGTCCCGCCCGCTGGTCTCCTCCAGGACCGACAGCAGGTCGCCGAGCCGGGTGTTGCCGTACGCGTGCCGCTTGAAGTAGCGCCGCGCGCCCTCCATGAAGGCGTCCTGCCCGACGTACGCCACCAGCTGCTTGAGCACACTCGCGCCCTTGGCGTACGTGATGCCGTCGAAGTTGAGCTTGGCGTCCTCCAGGTCACGGATGTCGGCCGTGATCGGATGCGTCGAGGGCAGCTGGTCCGCGCGGTACGCCCACGCCTTGCGGCGGTTGGCGAACGTGATCCAGGCGTCCTTGAACCGGGTGGCGCCGACGTTGGCGAACGCGCCCATGAAGTCCGCGAAGGACTCCTTCAGCCACAGGTCGTCCCACCACTCCATGGTGACCAGGTCGCCGAACCACATGTGCGCCATCTCGTGCAGGATCGTGTTGGCGCGGCCCTCGTACGACGCCCGCGTCACCTTCCCGCGGAAGATGTACTCCTCCCGGAAGGTCACCATCCCCGGGTTCTCCATCGCGCCGAGGTTGTACTCGGGCACGAACGCCTGGTCGTACTTCCCGAAGGGGTACGGGTAGTCGAAGTGGTCGTGGAAGAAGTCCAGGCCCTGCTTGGTGACGAGGAAGACGTCGTCGGCGTCGAAGTGCGGCGCGAGACCCTTGCGGCACATCGCGCCGAGCGGGATCTCCAGCCGCGTGCCGTCCTCGAACACGCGCTCGTAGGAGTCCGTGACGTAGTGGTACGGCCCCGCGACCACGCACGTGATGTACGTCGAGATCGGCTTCGTCTCCGCGAACCGCCACACGCCGTCGGCGCGCTCACCGGCGCCGTTGCTCCACACCGTCCACGCCTCGGGGGCCCGCACCTCGAAGCGGAACGGGGCCTTGAGGTCGGGCTGCTCGAAGCAGGCCATGACCCGGCGCGAGTCGGCCGGCTCGTACTGGGTGTACAGGTACACCTCGCCGTCCTCGGGGTCGACGAAGCGGTGCAGGCCCTCGCCGGTGCGGGAGTACGCGCACTGGGCGTCGACGACCAGCTCGTTGTCGGCGGCCAGGTCCTCCAGGACGATCCGGGCCCCGTCGAAGACCTCGCTCGGGTCGAGGTCCCGCCCGTTCAGGGACACGGCGGTCACGCTCGGTGCGATCAGGTCGGCGAAGCTGCTCGCGCCGGGCTCGTTGCAGCGGAAGCGGATCGTGGTGACCGAACGGAAGGTGCGCGGCCCCTCGCCCTGCGCGTCGCCGAGGGCCGAGCGCACGTCGAGGGACACCTCGTAGCCGTCGACGGACAGCAGGGCGGCCCGCTCCCGGGCCTCGTCGCGGGACAGATTCTCACCGGGCACGGGCGGCACTCCCTCGGGTGGTGTTCAGTATGCGGACAGCACTGATCCTGCCATGTGCCCCTGACACGCGGCAGCCGGGAATGGCCGAGGTCAGCTCTTGCGTTGCCCGGGAAGAACGCTCGGCCGCGCACGCCCCACGAGGAGAGACATGTCGGACAAGACTCCCGTCGACTTCTGGTTCGACCCGCTGTGCCCCTGGGCCTGGATGACCTCCCGCTGGGTCCTCGAGGTCGAGAAGGTGCGGGACATCAAGGTCCGCTGGCACCTGATGAGTCTCGCCGTCCTCAACGAGGACAAGCTCGACACGCTGCCCGAGGACTACCGCGACATGCTGGAGAACAAGGCCTGGGGCCCGGTGCGGATCGTCATCGCGGCCCAGGAGGAGCACGGCTCCGAGGTCCTCGGCGACCTGTACACCGCGCTCGGCACCCGCATCCACAACCAGGGCGAGGGCCTGGGCAAGGAGACGATCGCCGCCGCACTGAAGGACGTGGGCCTGCCCGAGTCCCTCATGGACCACTGGGACGACACCCCCTACGAGCCCCAGCTGCGCGCCTCCCACAAGGAGGGCATCGACAAGGTCGGCCAGGAGGTCGGCACCCCGGTCATCGCCGTCCCCGGCGCCGACGGCGAGCAGCTCGCCTTCTTCGGCCCGGTCGTCACCCCGGCTCCCAAGGGCGAGGAAGCCGCCAAGCTCTGGGACGGCACCCTCGCGGTCGCCTCCGTCCCCGGCTTCTACGAGATCAAGCGCACCCGCACCAAGGGCCCGGACTTCAGCAACCTGTAGTGCGGAAGGACTCCGGCAGACCGAGACCGGGCCTCCGGCCGGACCAGGACCGCACCCGCTCGCATCCGGCGCGGGTGCGGCGCCGGCAGGTGCCCAGGCCGGCCCCGGGCACCTGATCCGCCGCGCGCAAAGGCGGCGATCCGGCCCGCGGACTCCTCCCGCGGGGGACCATGGAGACCCCCCACCACTGGAGGCGAGTCCCACCCCATGACGGAGATCGACACCTCTGTGCCGCACTCGGCCCGGATCTGGAACTACTGGCTGGGCGGCAAGGACAACTACCCGGTGGACGAGGCGGCCGGCGACGCCTACACCGCCGTCTTCCCCGGCATCGTGACCATCGCCCGCAGCAGCCGCGCCTTCCTCGGCCGCAGCATCCGGTACCTGGTGCGGGAGGCGGGCGTCCGGCAGTTCCTGGACGTCGGCACCGGACTGCCGACGGTCGACAACACCCACGAGGTCGCCCAGCGCCACGCCCCCGAGGCACGGATCGTCTACGTCGACAACGACCCGCTGGTCCTCGCCCATGCCCGCGCCCTGCTCACCTCCACCCCCGAGGGCGTCACCTCCTACGAGGACCTCAGCCTCTTCGAGCCGGACCGCGTCCTGGAGGCCGCCGGCCGGACCCTGGACCTGACCCGCCCCACCGCCCTGATCCTCAGCGGCATCCTCGGCCACGTCGCCGACCACGACCGGGCCCGCGACCTGGTCCGCCGCCTGATGGCCGGCCTGCCCTCCGGCAGCCACCTCTGCGTCAACGACGGGTCGCGGGGCACCGACCCGGACTACGAGGCGGCCCAGGACGGCTACAACGAGACCGGCGCCGTCCCGTACTTCCTGCGGCCCGTCGAGCAGATCGAGGCCTACTTCGAGGGCCTCGACCTGGTCGACCCCGGCGTGGTGTCCGTCCCGCTGTGGCGCCCGGACCCGTCCCCCGACGGCACGGCCCCGCGGCCCGTCGGCCAGCACGGCGGAGTCGGCCGCAAGCCCTGACCCACGTCCGGCGGGCACAGGGACACAGGAAGCCCCCGCGAGTCACGTCCTCGCGGGGGCTTCCCTCATTCCGCCTGCCGCCGTGAAGGGTGAGAAGACGATCACGAGGCAGGACGTCGGTGCTCAGGCGCTCACGGCGCCAGCAGCAGCGTGTTCGTCCGGGACCTGGCCGCCTCGTACCGCTTGGCCACGTCCTGCCAGTTGACGACGGCCCACATGGCGTCGATGAAGTCGACCTTCTGGTTCTTGTACTGCAGGTAGAAGGCGTGCTCCCAGGCGTCGAAGACCAGGATCGGGGTGGAACCCTGGCCCACGTTGCCCTGGTGGTCGTAGACCTGCTCGACGATCAGGCGCCCGCTCAGCGGCTCGTACGCCAGCACGCCCCAGCCGGAGCCCTGCGTGGTCGCGGCGGCCTTGGTGAGCTGCGCCTTGAAGCCCGCGAAGGAGCCGAACGACTCGGCGATCGCGTCCGCGAGCTCGCCCGTGCCGTCCTTCTCCAGCGGCTCGCCGCCGCCGTCACCGGTCATGTTGTGCCAGTAGATGGAGTGCAGGATGTGGCCGGACAGGTGGAAGGCCAGGTTCTTCTCCAGCCCGTTGACCGACCCCCACGACTCCTTGTCCCGCGCCTCGGCGAGCTGCTCCAGGGTGTCGTTGGCGCCCTTCACGTAGGCCGCGTGGTGCTTGTCGTGGTGCAGCTCGATGATCTCGGGGCTGATCACGGGGGCCAGCGCGGAGTAGTCGTACGGCAGTTCAGGAAGCGTGTAGACGGGCATGGCGGATCCCCTCCGGCCTGTTATTGCAAACAGCTTGCAAGTGCACGCTAGCAGCAAGAGGGGGTCCGGGGGCGTCCGAGGGCCGGCCGGGCGTGCCGCCGGGGGCCGCCCGGGCGTGCCGCCGGGGGGTCGCCCGGGCCGAGCGGGACACCGGCACCGGAGGGGCCTGCCTCCGAATCGGTCCACGAGTTCTTCACCGAGATCACTACAACCCTTTCCGGTTGTGGTGCACATCACAACTAATACCTGACGGTTACCCGATATCTGCCCGGTTTCTGCGATGGACGAGCCCGCCGACCCCCGGCTTCGATAAGGAACTTGCATTCAGGGGGGCGGCAGATTTCCCCTCGTAATCGAGAAGGGAGTCGTGGTGTCACCATCACGACGAATATTCAGCAGACGTCAGTCTCTGGCCATTTTCGGCGGAATTGCGGCAGGTACCGCCCTGCCTTTGGGGGCATTCGGAACCCGTCCCGCGTACGCGGCGGGCACGGCGGCGGCCGAAACCGGTACGGGGCTGCCCGCCACCGACCGCGGAAAGGTCGTGCAGGCATACCGGACCGGTGGCCGCGCGGTGCGCACGGCCGCGGCGGCGGCGCTCGTGGGCAGTGCGGACGACGTGGCCACCTTCCTCGGTGAGAGGCTGCCCGCGGCCACGGCCGAGGACAACCGGTTCACGCTCACCGAGGCCCTGGTCACCGCGGGCAAGGCCACGCGTGCCGGCATCGGCCAGGCGCTGTCCGGCGGGGACGCGGCGGTCGCCGCCTATCTGGAGGGCGGTTTCGCGGCCGCCGTGACCGAAGACCTCCAAGTGGGCGTGACCACGGTCAACGCGCACGGCGGCAAGGCCGTGCAGCGCGAGTCCTCCGAGGCGCTCGCGGCCGGCACGGACTTCGCGCTGCGGGCCTTCCTCAGCACCGGCCAGTACGACGCCCTCCACGAGGACCGGCGCGTCCAGGTGACCTCCATCCTCGTGACCGCCTCGCCCCAGGTGCGGGAGTACGCGGAGCGGGCGCTCGACGACGGATCCCCGCGGGCGATCCAGTGGTTCCTGACGACGGGGCAGTACATCGCCCGGGCGCGGGACGAGGAGACGGCGGAGATCCAGCAGCTGGTCAAGATCGTGGAGTCGGAGGGCCGGCTCGCCGAGCGCAAGACCGACGAAGCGGTCCAGCTGTCCGAGCAGGCGGTCGAGGCCGCCGACAAGGCCAAGACGGCCGCGCTGGAGGCGAAGGCCGAGGCGCAGGCCGCGGAGCAGGACGTGCAGCGCTCGGCCAAGGCCGCGAACAAGGCGGCACGGGCCGCCCAGGGTGCCGCGGCCGCCGCGTCGACCGCGGTGTCCGCCTCGCGTACCGCGCAGGCCGCGGCCCGGCGTTCCGTGGCCGCCGCGAACGCCGCCTCGGCAGCCGCCGCAGCCGCGGGCCGCGCCGCGTCGCGTGCCTACCACGCCGCGATCAGCGCCTCCAAGAACGCCAACATGGCGGATGCCGCCAACCAGGCGGCGCAGGCGGCGCGGGCCATGGTCGACTGGGTGCGCTCCGTGGCCGCGAAGGCCACGCTCGCGGCCCTCGCCTCCGACGCGGCCGAGGCCGCGGGCAACGCCGCCGCGGGAGCCGCGGTCAACTCGGCCGCCGCCGCGCGCGCGTCCGCCGACGCGGCCGTGTCCGCCGGTGCCGCGCGGTCCGAGGCCGCCGAGGCGCAGCGCCAGGCCTCCGTCGCGGAGGCCGCCGCCGGCCGGGCCACGGCGGCCGCGAGCCGGGCCTCGACCCTGTCCCGCAGGTCGGCCGCCGCCGCGCGCACCGCGTCCGCCGCCGCCGACAGCGCGGCCGACCACGCGGAGAAGGCTGCCGCCGCCGCCGAGGAAGCGGCCCGCAACGCCGGCAAGGCCGTGGACTACGCCAACCGCTCCACCGCCGCCGCGGACGCCGCCGTGGACGCCGCGACCAAGGCGTACGACGCCGTCACCGAGGCGCGTGAGGTCGAGCAGGAGGCCCGAGAGGCGGAGATCGCCCGGCTGAACGAGGAGACCGAGGAAGCGATCGAGGTCGCCCGGCAGCAGCGGAGCGAGGAGACCGACCGCCTGGAGCGCGCCAACCGGGAGCGCACGCAGGAGGCGCGGCTGTCCGAGGAACTCGTCGCGCTGATCACCGCCATGGAGGCGGCGCTCGCGGACGGCCGGACCGGGGAGGCCGTGAGCAAGGGGCGGCAGGCCGCCGTCCGGCTGCTCGACGGGCCGGGGACGTGGACCCGGGAGGCCGCCGCGTACGCGCTGGCCGGAGTGGACGAGGACGTCCTGCGCTGGATCGAGGCCGACCGGCTCATCGCCCTGCAGCAGGACAACGCGGAGTTCGTCGCATCCACCGCCGCGATCTCCACGCAGAACGTGGCCGAGGCGGCCGCGGCGGCGCTGGAGACCGAGGACGCCGCCGCCATCAAGACCTTCCTGGAGAAGGGCGCGGTCGAGGCGGCCAGGGACGACAACGAGGTCGAGATCACCACGCTCCTCGCGGACCCGTCCACCGGCACCGCCGTACGGCGTGCCGCCGAGGCCGCCCTGACGGACGGCTCCGCCGAGGCGCTGCACACCTTCCTGCACGTGACGCGCGCCGCGGCCGTCCACGAGGACGACAAGGTCGCGGCCACCACGCTCCTGGCGAACGGCGGCCCGTACGTCCAGGCCGCGGCGAAGGTCGCCCTCGAAGGCGACACGCACATGCTGCGCCAGTTCATCGGCACGACGCAGCACGAGTTCGCGCGGATCGACCACGACTACGCCACGCACGTCAGCGCCATCCGTGCGGCGATCGCGCGGGCGGCCAAGGTCGCCCAGGACGCTCTGGAGGACGCGGCACGCGCCTCCGAGGCCGCGGCGCTCGCACGCCAGGCCGCCGACAAGGCGACCGAGTGGTCCAACAAGGCCGAGGGCTGGGCCAAGGACGCCAAGGCCTCCGCCGAGGAGGCCCGGCAGAACGCGGAGGCCGCGGAAGCCTCCGCGGACGCCGCCGCCAAGTCGGCGCAGACCGCGGCGAACGCGGCCGCGGCGGCCCGCAAGGCGAGCAGCGTGGCGCGGGACGCGGCGAACCGTGCCGTGCGCTCCGCCGAGACGGCGGCGTCCTACGCCGCGGACGCGCAGGCCTCCGCCACGCGTGCCCGGCAGGCCGAGCTCGCGGCGGGCAAGTCCTACGCCGAGGCGGCCGTGGCCGCGACCGAGGCGTGGGTCGAGGTGGTCAAGGCCGCGATCAAGCAGGCGATCCAGGACTCGATCAACAACTCGAAGGTGCCGATCGACGGCGAGACCGGGCTTCCCGAGGGCGCCGAGAGCTGCCTGACACCGTTCGGGGACCCCATCGAGCACCGCAACAACACCAACCCGTGGGAGCTGGGATGGAGCTGGCTCACCGGCAGCGGTCCCGGAACGCAGTGCTTCGGTCCGAACGACGAGTTCACCCGCATCTACCGCGAGCACGCGCACACGAAGGGGACGCTCGACTACTTCCTCAGGGAGTGGCAGCGGACCGGGAAGTACGAGTTGGGGCACACCTACCTGTACGACTACGCGCTCAGCGGCCCCGAAGGGGTGGGCAAGTACCTCACGGACTACGGGACCCTCACCACGGGCGGGCTCACCGGCAACCTCGCGTACACGTTCCTGGGCTCGCACCAGGTCCGTATGACGCCCATCCGGGAGAACGCGGACGGGTCGGTCACCTGGCGCTACACCGCGTACAACGAGTCGGACATCGAGTCGGCGACGCACCCCCCGGTCATCGGGTACACCGAATGGTGGAGCGACACCGTGGGCGCGTTCGTGGACAAGGTCGTCGGTGACGAGGGGCCGATGTCGCCCAAGACCCAGGTGATCGAGTTCGACGTTACGCTGGGCCCGTGACACGCAAGAGGGCGAGCGAACGGCGGCTCTTCGCCGTACTCGCCGCTTCGGCGGTGCTCGTCTCGGGGTGCTCGGGGGCGATCGACCCGGAGAAGCTGCCCGGTGTGTACCGCTCCGCGGACGGCGGGCGGATCGAGCTCTCGGCGACGGGCACGTTCTCGGCCACCGACGTCACGACGAGCGAGGGTGCGGAGCCGGTCGATTTCCGTGGCAGCTGGAATTACGAGGCTCCGGGAACGTCGAGTGATTTCGTGTACCTGGGGGTCGAGGACGGCGGGCTCGGCAGGACCGCCGGAATCCAGCTCTATGTAGACGATCAGGACACGCTGTATTTCCAGTCCGATCCGGACGGGCCGGTCACGCAGGAGCTCCACAAGACGAGCTGAGTGGTCCGACGACGCAGGGCGGAAAGGGCGCGAGGTTCTCCTTCGCGCCCTTTTCCTCTTCTTCCCGGCACCTCTCGGCGGGCCGCATGACGAGCTATTGCGAAGTCGTTATGGAGATCGCTACAACCCTTCTCTGGTGTGATGCGGATCACGATCCATACCCACCGGATATTCGGTTTCCGTCCGTTTCAGGTATTGGACGCGCTCGCCAAGTGCCCGCTTCGATGAGGGGCTTGAACCTGAGGGCTGTCGAGTTTGAGGACTGTGATGAAGCCACGCAGCGCATTTGTGCGCATTCTGGGTGCCGCGGCCACCGCCGGCGCCCTGGCATGGGCCGTACTGGCCCAGGGCGGCGCGGGTGCCGCCACCGTGTCCGCCACCGACGTCGTCGCCGACGGCACGCCCGGCTACGCCTTCGAGGACTACAACTACCCGAACGCCGAAAGGATCCTGGCCGAGCAGAACGTCGTCCTCAAGCGCGGCGACGGCCACATCGTGCTCGCCGACTGCGCCGGCGAGGGCAACCTCCTGCGGTTCCTCGCGCGCGACCACGAGGACGTCTGCTTCGAGGTCACCGCCGACGAGGGCTTCCTGACCCTCGAACTGCCCGCGGTGCACGGGGTGAAGACGGACGACTCCACCAACACCCACCTCGAGATGACTGCCGAGGGCGACCAGGTCGCGTACGACATACCCGCTGACACGTGGAAGGGCGTCGGCGAGTCCGTCGACGGCCGCGAGCACGTCCTGGTCGAGATCCGCGTCAACAACTAGCCCGGGTCGCCCCGGGAATGAGGAAACCACTCGTATGTCTTCCATCAGACGTCCCCGTCTGGCCGCGCTCGGCGCGGTCGTGGCCGCCGGGTCGCTCGCGCTGAGCGCGGCACCCGCCGTCGCCATCACCGGCGGCACGCCGGTCGCCGGCTCGGACACCACCCATGCCTACACCGCACAGATCACCATCGGCGACCACGACCGCGGCTGCTCCGCCGTCCTCGTCGACGCCGAATGGCTGCTCACCGCGGCCAGCTGCTTCGCCGAGAACCCGGCCGCCTCGCTCGCCGTCCCGGCCGGCGTCCCCGCCAAGGCGACCACCGCCGTCATCGGCCGCTCCGACCTCTCCGGCACGCAGGGCGCCGAGCGCCGCGTCGTCGAGATCGTGCCGCGCACGGACCGCGACGTGGTCCTGGCCCGCCTCAACCGGCCCGTCACCGACGTGGCCCCCGCCCAGCTCGCCACCACCGCGCCCGCGGCCGGTGCGGAGCTGACCTTCGCCGGCTACGGCCGTACGAAGACCGAGTGGGCGCCGCTCCAGCTGCACACCGGCACCTACACCGTCGACTCCACCGCGGCCACCTCCGCGGGTGTCACCGGCAAGGGCGGCGCGGCCGCCTGCATGGGCGACACCGGCGGCCCGGTCGTCTCCGGGGGCAAGCTCGTCGGCCTCAACAGCCAGTCCTTCCAGGGCGGCTGCCTCGGCACCGACGAGACCCAGACCTCCACCGCGGGCGTCATCGCGCGCGTCGACGACCTCGCCTCCTGGATCGACGCGGCGGTCGGCGCGACCCGCATCGTCGACTTCAACGGCGACGCCGTCGAGGACATCGCCATCGGCGACCCGATGGCCACGGTCGGCGGCGACACCACCGCGGGTCTCGTCCGCGTCGTCCACGGCGGCGGCAAGGGCACCGCCGAGATCACCCAGGACCTCGACTGGGTGCCCGGCGGCACCGAGGCCGGTGACCACTTCGGCAACCACCTCGCGACCGTCGACTACAACGAGGACGGTTACACCGACCTCGTCGTCTCCGCGTCCGAGGAGAACGTCGGCACCGCGGTCGACGCCGGCTTCGTCGACATCCTGTTCGGAGGCAAGAACGGCCTCGGCAGCGGCCCGGCCACCCGCCACTTCGAGCAGGGCTCCGGCAACGGCTCCATCAAGGGCTCCGCCCCGGAGACCGGCGACCGCATGGGCGCCTCCCTCGCCGCGGGCACCACCGCCGCAGGCGAGCCGTGGGTCCTGATCGGCACGCCGGGCGAGGCGCTCGGCTCGCTCGCCAAGGCGGGCGCCGCCTTCTACGTGCACGGCGACACCAACATCGCCATCAACCAGGACACGGCGGACGTCCCCGGCGCGGCCGAGGCCAACGACGCCTTCGGCACGTCCGTCGCGGGCGACTCCAACTTCATCGCCATCGGCGCCCCCGGTGACGCCATCGGCGGTGACGCGAACGCCGGCAACCTGGCCGTGCTCAGCCACAAGCTGGACGCCGCCGGACGGCCCACCGTGGTCGCGGGCCTGGACCAGGACAACGAGAAGATCAGCGGCGCCGCCGAAGCCGGCGACAAGTTCGGTCAGGCCCTCGCGCTGGTCGCCTACCGCCCGTCCGGTGCGGCCACGGCGACCGACTCGATCCTCGCCATCGGCGCGCCCGGCGAGGCCCTCGCCCCCGAGACCGGCGCCGCGCAGGCGGCCGGCGCGGGCAACGTCGTCCTCGTGCACTTCGGTGCCAACGGCACCTGGGACTACCTGCACGCGCTCAACCAGGGCTCCGCGACCGACGACCGCTCCGGCACCATCGAGGCCGGCGACTCCGTGGGCGCCGCCCTCAGCGCGGTCAACACCGCTCCCCGTAAGGTCGGCTCGGCCGCCACCCTGAAGATCGCCGTGGGCTCCCCCGGCGAGGACCTCGCGGGCTTCACCGACGCCGGTGCCATCCACACCTTCTCGCTGATGGACTCAGCAGGCGCCAACGACCTGTGGATCGAGGCCGGCGACGGCGACGGCATCCCCGGCTCCCCGGGTGAGGGCGAGAAGCTGGGCACGAGCATCCTCTTCACGCCGCGGAACCTCTACGCCGGTATGCCCTACGGGCCCGCCGCCACCGGAGCCCTGCACGTCCTGCCCTTCCCGAACGCCGTGCCGGGCGGTACGAGCCTGCCCGCCACCACGTACCAGCCGGGCCAGGGCGGACTCCCGGCCAACGGCGACTACTTCGGCTACTCCGTCGGGTAACGGCTGCCGCCGTACGCCATGAGCCCCCGAACCGTCCGGTGACGCTGCCGGTCGGTTCGGGGGCAGGCTCCTCGCGGCCCCGCCGGGCTTCGGCTCGGCGGGGCCGCGAGGGTGACTAGGACGACAGGGTCTGGGCGCGCGCCCGCCGCCGCTGCCAGGCGTAGCCGACCGCGGCCAGGACCAGCGTCATCCCGCCCGTCGAGTACAGCTGCACCCGCGTGTCCGGCTCGCGGGCCATCAGCACGAACACCGTGGCCATGCCCGCCAGCGCCACCCAGGTCAGCCACGGGAACGCCCACATGCGCACCACCAGCTTCTCCGGCGCCTCCCGCTCCAGACGGCGCCGCAGCCGCAGCTGGGAGACGGCGATGAAGATCCAGACGACCAGGATGACCGCGCCGATCATGTTCAGCAGCCAGGAGAAGACGTCGTCCGGCCGCCAGTAGCTGAGCAGCACGCAGCCGAAGCCGAAGAGCGAGGAGACGAGGACCGCGATCCGCGGCACCCCGCCCGAGACCCGGCCCAGCACCTTGGGGCCCTGGCCGCGCTCGACCAGCGAGTAGCCGATGCGCGAGGCACCGTAGATGTTGGCGTTCATCGCGCTCAGCAGCGCGACCAGCACGACGACGTTCATCAGCTGGCCGGCGCCCGGGATGCCCAGCTCGTCGAGGGCGGCGACGTACGGGCCCTTCGCCACGACCTCCTCGGAGTCCCAGGGCACCAGGGTGACGATCACGGCCATCGAGCCGATGTAGAACAGCGCGATCCGCCACATCGCCGTGCGCACGGCGCTCGCCACGCCCTTGACCGGGTTCTCCGACTCGGCCGCGGCGATGGTGACCGTCTCCAGGCCGCCGTAGGCGAACACCGAGGCGAGCAGGCCGATGATCAGGCCGTTGCCGCCGTTCGGCAGGAAGTCGTCCAGGTGGGAGGTCCCGGGGGAGTCGGTGCCGGGCAGGACGCCGGCGATCGCCAGGACGCCGAGCACCAGGAACAGCGAGATCGCGCCGACCTTGAGGGTGGCGAACCAGAACTCGAACTCGCCGAAGTTCTTCACGGCGGCCAGGTTCGTCCCGCAGAACACCACCATGAACAGCGCCACCCACGCCCACTCGGGCGTGCCCGGCAGCCAGCCGTGCACGATCTGCGCCGCACCGATGCCCTCCAGGCCGACGGCCGTGCACAGCAGCACCCAGAACGACCAGCCCGCGGTGAAGCCGGCCCAGGGCCCGATCGCCCGCTCGGCGTGGGCGGAGAAGGAGCCCGACGAGGGATACGCGGCGGACATCTCGCCCAGCATCCGCATCACCAGCATCACGAGGAGACCGGAGAGGGTGTAGGCGACGACGATCGACGGCCCGGCGGCGGCGATGCCGGCACCGGAGCCGACGAACAGCCCCGCGCCGATCACCCCGCCGAGGGCGATCATCGACAGGTGGCGCTGCTTGAGGCCGTGCGAGAGGGAGGCGTCGTCCGAGAGCGGCGGCGCCTCGGTCGTGGTGCTGTCGGGCATCTGGCGGCTCG
Source organism: Streptomyces sp. NPDC048185 (assembly GCF_043202495.1). Lineage (NCBI taxonomy): Bacteria > Bacillati > Actinomycetota > Actinomycetes > Kitasatosporales > Streptomycetaceae > Streptomyces > Streptomyces sp. NPDC048185. Next base: position 887,608 of record NZ_JBIDAN010000001.1, on the reverse strand, counting down.
TCCAATGCGTGGGGGACGGGGGTAAAAACGCCCACAGTCTGGGCGGTGCCGCCACCCTGCGACAGCGGCTGCCCATCATGCGGACGGCCACGATACGGAACGTGACAGTCCAGTAGCTCGCCGGCGTACCGGTCCCGCGGTGGCTCCCCGGCCTCCCGCGGCCCCGCGTGCTTTGGCGGGATCCCACAGCCGGCACCCGCCGCCACGGGTGACGCCCGCCTCCCCACCTCAGTGACCGGTATCACCTCGGAACGCGTGTGCCCGGTGCTCTTTGTCGGGAGCCCACCAAGCTGCCGATCCAGCCTTTGTCGAGCGCTGCTCGTGATCGGCTCCGGCCCGCTGGGATAGCGTCGCGGTGTCCCGACATGTCCACACCACCGCGGAGTCCCCATGAGCACCGCTGCCGTCCCCGCCCGCACCGGGCAGGTCCTCGCCGACCTCATCCCTTCCTCCCGAGTCCGGGACGTCGCGCTCGTGGCGGGCGGTGCCGTGCTCACCGGCATCGCCGCCCAGATCGCGGTGCCCGTCCCCGGCTCCCCGGTGCCGGTGACCGGCCAGACCTTCGCGGCGCTCCTCGTCGGCACCTCCCTCGGCGCCGGCCGCGGCCTGCTGTCCCTCGCGCTGTACGCGCTGGTGGGCATGGCGGGCGTGCCGTGGTTCGCGGAGGGCGGCTCCGGCACCGGCGCCCCGTCCCTCGGCTACGTCTTCGGCATGCTGCTCGCCGCCACCGTCGTGGGCGCCCTCGCCCGCCGCGGCGCCGACCGTTCGATGCTGCGCACGGCCGGCACGATGGTGCTGGGCGAGGCGATCATCTACGCCGTGGGCGTCCCGTACCTCGCCCTGGCCGCCGACATGTCTTTCGGCGCCGCCGTCGCGGCCGGCCTCACGCCGTTCCTGATCGGCGACGCCCTCAAGGCCGCCTTGGCCATGGGCGTGCTGCCGGCCGCCTGGAAGCTGGCCGGCAAGCGGTGACGCCGTAGCAGCCGACGCGCGAAGAGGCTCGCCGGGTCGTACCGCGACCCGGCGAGCCTCTTCGTTGTTCTCCCACCCGTACGGCGACGGGTTCGCCGACGTCAGCTCCTGCGGGCGACGATCCGCTGCTTCACGACGGCGATGACGAGCACGATCGCCGCGACGAGCAGCGTCAGCAGCACCGTCGTGCGCCCGTCGTGCTCGGTGTCGGTCAGCATGTAGCCCAGCACGAAGACGATGACCCCGGCGGTCACCCAGGTCAGGTACGGGTACAGCCACATCCGCACGACCAGCTTCTCCGGCGCCTCGGCCTGGATGATCTTCCGCAGCCGCAGCTGCGAGAAGCAGATGACCAGCCAGACGAAGAGCGCCACGGCGCCCGACGAGTTGAGCAGGAAGAGGAACACCGTGTCGGGGAACTTGTAGTTGAAGAAGACCGCGACGAAGCCGAAGACGACGGAGGAGAGGATCGCCGTCTGCGGCACCCCGCGCCGGGTGGTGCGGGCGAACGCCTTCGGCGCGTCACCGCGCTGACCGAGCGAGAAGGCCATGCGGGACGCCGTGTACAGCCCGGAGTTGAGGCAGGACAGCACGGACGTCAGCACGATGAAGTTCATGACCTCGCCGGCGTTCGGGATCCCGAGGGAGTCCAGGGCGGCTACGTAGGAGCCGAGGTCGACGATCGACTGGGAGTCCCACGGCAGCAGGGTCACGACGACGAAGATCGACCCGAGGTAGAAGACGGCGATGCGCCAGATGATGCTGTTGGTCGCCTTGGTCACGGCCCGCTGCGGGTCCTCGGACTCACCGGCGGCCAGGGTGGGGATCTCGCTGCCCATGAAGGAGAAGACGACCAGCAGCACGCCGGTGAGGATGGCTCCGGGCCCGTTCGGCAGGAACCCGCCGTGCTCGGTCAGATTGGACAGTCCCGCCTGGTCGCTGTCGACCCCCGGCAGCACGCCGAAGACGGCCAGCCCGCCGACGACGATGAACGCGGCGATCGCCACGACCTTGATGCCGGCGAACCAGAACTCGAACTCGCCGTAGGAACCGACGGAGGCAAGGTTGGTGGCGGTCAGCACCACCATCACGATGAGGGCCCAGCCCCACTGGGGCACGGCCGGTATCCATCCTTCGAGGATCTTGGCCCCGGCGGTCGCCTCCACGGCCAGCACGACGACCCAGAAGAACCAGTAGAGCCAGCCGATGGAGAAGCCGGCCCAGGGCCCGAGCGCCCGGTCGGCGTGGGCGGAGAAGGAGCCGGACGTCGGATTGGCGGCGGACATCTCGCCGAGCATCCGCATCACGAACACCACGAGGGTGCCCACGAGGGCGTACGACAGGAGAATGCCGGGTCCGGCCGTGGCGATACCGGAACTGGATCCCACGAACAGCCCGGCCCCGATGACACCGCCAATGGCGATCATCGAAAGGTGGCGGTTCTTGAGTCCGGCCTGGAGCCCGGTCCCGGGGTCTCCGGGCTCTCCGGGGCCGTTCCCGGCCTTGGTCAGGGTCGGCTGCGAAGTCATGGGGTGTTTTTCCTTTGCGCCGGTCGAGCATTTACCCGTACGAGCGGTGTACGAGCCGGACCAGTGAAACGGAGGCCAACGAATTCGGGAACCTTTGATTCCGGATCGTTATCTGAGCTTCCCCTGAGCTTTCATGGTTTCCCCTCCCTCTTTGCGCAGTCGACACCCGGCGCTGCTTCCCCGTGGCCCGCGTGTCACACTCGACGCATGCGCGTGTATCTCGGCTCCGACCATGCGGGCTACGAACTCAAGAACCACCTCGTCGAGTGGCTCGAAGCGGCGGGCCACGAGCCCGTCGACTGCGGCCCGCACATCTACGACGCCCAGGACGACTACCCGCCCTTCTGCCTCCGTGCGGCCGAGCGGACGGCCGCGGACCCCGACGCCCTCGGCATCGTGATCGGCGGCTCGGGCAACGGCGAGCAGATCGCGGCGAACAAGGTCAAGGGCGTCCGTGCGGCGCTGGCCTGGAGCGAGGAGACGGCGTCCCTCGGCCGCCAGCACAACAACGCCAACGTCGTGGCCGTCGGCGCCCGCATGCACTCGCAGGAGGAGGCGACGAAGTTCGTCGAGACCTTCCTCGCGACCCCGTTCTCCGGCGACGAGCGCCACATCCGCCGCATCGACATGCTGTCGTCCTACGAGACGACGGGCGACCTCCCGCCCATCCCCCCGCACCACCCGCAGCAGTAACGCCACCACCCGACCGCCCTTCCCCCGCCGCGCGAGCACGGGGGAGGACGCGGGCACTCCGGAAGGACCCCCCGTGCCAGAGGGGCACACGATCCACAGGCTGGCCCAGGACTACGCCACCGCCTTCGCCGGCACGGCAGTGCACGTCACCAGCCCCCAGGGCAAGTTCTCCGACGCCGCAGCCCTCCTCACCGGCACGGAACTCACCCGCACCGAGGCCCACGGCAAGCACCTCTTCCTCGGCTTCGGCGCCGCCGGGACCGACTGGGTCCACATCCATCTCGGCCTCTTCGGCAAGGTCACCTTCGGCGGGACCCCCGCGCCCCCGCCCACGGACACCGTCCGCCTCCGCCTCGTCAACGACACCGCGTACGTCGACCTCCGCGGCCCCACCACCTGCGCCCTGATCACGGACCCCGAGAAGCAGGCCGTGCACGACCGCCTCGGCCCGGACCCGCTCCGCCCCCCGGGCGACGGCAACGACCCCCGCACCGCCTACGCCCGGATCTCCCGCAGCCGCACCAGCATCGCCGCCCTGCTCATGGACCAGAAGGTCGTCGCCGGCGTCGGCAACGTCTACCGCGCCGAGGTCCTCTTCCGGCACGGCATCGACCCGTACCGCCCCGGCAGGGACATCACCCCGGCCGAGTGGGACGCGATCTGGCACGACCTCGTCGAGCTCATGCGCGAGGGCGTTCGCACCAACCGCATCGACACCGTCCGCCCCGAGCACACCCCGGAGGCCATGGGCCGCCCGCCCCGCGTCGACGACCACGGCGGCGAGGTCTACGTCTACCGCCGGACCGGCGGCCCCTGCCACCTGTGCGGCGACGCCGTCCGCACCGCCGGCCTCGCCGCCCGCAACCTCTTCTGGTGCCCGACCTGCCAGAAGAACTGACCGCTACCCGCGGCAGCCGTCGCCGTCAGAACCCGTGCGGCAGCCACGGCGCCACGTCCGAGGCGAACCCCACCGACGCCTCCGCCAGCGCACCGGACCGCAGCTCCCGCACCCGCCCGGCCGCGCCCAGCGAGCCCAGGGACACGCCCCCGAGGTAGGCCGCCCCCAGCTCCCGCACGGACAGGGCGACATCCGCCGCGTCGGACGTACGCTCGCAGGACGCCCCCTTCGCGTCCCCCGTCAGCCGCCAACGCCCCTCGTTCCAGGGGCAGAAGGCGTCCTCGACCTCGAACACGACGTCCACCGGGGCCTGGTACGTACGAGCCGCCAGCGCGGCCCCCACATCCACCAGCCGCACGTACAGCCCGTCCCGCAACTGCGGCCGGCACCGCCGGATGTCGGACACCTGGTACTGCCACGCCTCGTCGACCGGCCGCCCGCGCATGGCCAGCTTCGTCGTCAGGTCGATGCCGAACAGGAAGCGCCACAGCGCCGTCCGGGTCGCGGCGTCCAGTCCGGCCAGGTCCTGCAGGACCACCGTGCCGTCGGGCCCCCCGGGCCCCCAGTCCGCCCGCACCCGGAACCGCGCGTACCCCGTGACCTCCCCGTCGCGCCGGGCCACCACGCACTGCAGCGGCGACGCGCCGTCCCGGGAGCTCTCCGGGTCCAGCAGCCCCAGCCGCTCCCACCCGGGCCGCCGCTCGAGCATCCCCGGCCGCCCGGGCACCAGCCGTGCGTACACCGCCTCGCACACGTCGAGGACGTCCGCCGGCTCGGCGTACCGCAGCCGTACGTCATCCGTCCCGTCCGGCACCGACAGGCGGACCCGGTCCGTCTCGATCTCGGCGTTCACCTGGAAGGTCGCGGCGCCGTAGCCGAACCGGCCGTAGATCGCCGGTTCCGAGGCCGTCAGCACGGCCAGCGGCTCGCCCCAGGACCGTACGTCGTCCAGCTGCCGCCGCATCATCGACGTCAGCACACCCCGGCGCCGGTGCGTGGCGGCGACGCCCACCATGGTGACCCCGGCGGCGGGCACCGGGGCACCGCCGGGCACGGTCATCCGGAACGCGAACGCGCCCGCCGTCCCGACGCACTCGTCGCCGTCCCAGACGCCGATGGAGCGGTCGCACTGCGTCAGCTCCCGGTACAGTGCCAGTTCCTCGGCCGGTTCCGGGACGCCGCCGAAGGCACGGAGCAGCGTTCCGTACCAGGTGTCCCACTCGTGCGGTCGCAGAACGCGCAGCCCGCTCGTCGCGTCGAACCCACCGCTGTCGCCGGCCCGGCCGGTGCCGTCATTGCCCATGGACCCATGCCTACCAGGGGGCCGCGAGGACGGGCGAGGGAATTTCCGCCAGGTTGCGGCGCGACGGCCGTTCGTGAAGTTCACTGTGAAGTCCGGCCTCGGACGGGGGACAAGCGGGACCTCCCGTGCCAAGCGACCGGTCCGATGGATAGGGTCCCGAACTAATGGCAGCAGGACGACAGCGGCGCGCGGAAGCCGAGACGTTCACGGCACGGTGGAACAAGCAGTGGCACCGGGCCCGCGTCGGCGTGCGCCGGTCCGCCGTCGACTACTTCCGCGGCGACGGCTCGGACTGGGTCGCGCTCGCCGGACTCCTGCTGATGATCCCCGTGATCGCGGCCACCACGATGGTGAACTCCGTGTGGTGCGCACCGGCCGCGCTGGTGCTGCCCATCGTCGCGGGCGGCCTGCTGCTGCGCCCGGCGAGCCTGCTCGGTCTGTACGCGGCGGCGGCCACCGCCCTGATCGTGGAATCGGTGCAGCTGGGCCCCTACACCGAGGGCCCCTCCCGGGTCACCCCCGGTGTGGTCCTCGTCGTCGCGGCCTGCGGCTTCTTCGGGCTGCTGATCGCCCAGTTCCGCAGCCGGGTCGGTGTGCCCTGGCGGCGCGGCGGCACCATGCTCTTCGACCTGCGCGAACGCATCCGCGTCCAGAGCAAGCTGCCCCAGCTGCCGCCGGGCTGGCACCGGGAGATGGCACTGCGCCCGGCCGGCGGCCAGTCCTTCTCCGGCGACTTCGTGGTCGCGGCCCGCACCAACGGCGGCCGGACCCTGGAGGTCGTCCTCACCGACGTGTCCGGCAAGGGCATGGACGCGGGCTCCCGCGCCCTGCTGCTGTCGGGCGCCTTCGGCGGACTGCTCGGCAGCCTCCCCCCGCACGCCTTCCTGCCGGCCGCCAACGGCTACCTGCTCCGCCAGGACTGGGACGAGGGCTTCGCCACCTCCATCCACCTCGTCCTCGACCTCGACTCCGGCGACTACGAGCTGTACTCCGCCGGCCACCCGCCGGGCCTCCAGCTCAGCGCGGGCACCGGCCGCTGGGAGGAGAAGTCCGCCGAGGGGCCGCTGCTGGGCGTGTACGACGGTGCCCAGTTCGACCCGGTGAAGGGCTCGCTGCGTCCCGGAGACGTGTTGATGCTGTTCACGGACGGTCTGGTGGAGACCTCCGACCGCGACATCGCCGAGGGCATCGACCGCCTCACCGGCGAGGCCGACCGCTATGTCGCCGGCGGTTTCCACGGTGCCGCCTGGCACCTGATCGAGGCGGTCGCCAAGGACGTCAACGACGACCGGGCGCTCCTGCTGATCTGCCGGGAGGGCCCGACGGCCCAGTCGGCGACGGCGGCGGACTGACACACTGGCCCCCGTGACTCCCACCCCGTCGCCCGTCCCCGGGCCCGCAGGCCCGCTCTCCCTGGCCGAGGTCGAGGCCCTCGCCCGTGCCGCCCACGCGGGGCAGACCGACAAGGCCGGACGGCCGTACGCCGAGCACCTGCTGGCCGTCGCCGAGGGCGTCCGGCGACGCGGCGGGGACGACGAGCAGATCGCCGCGGCCTGGCTGCACGACGCGGTCGAGGACGACGCCCTGTCGGAGCGCAGGCTGCACGAGACCGCGCTGAGCGCGCGGACGAAGGACATCGTCCTCGCGCTCACCAGACGCACGGGGGAGTCCGCCGAGACGTACGCCGCGCGCATCCTCGCCACGCCCGGCGCGCTGCTGGTCAAGGAGGCGGACCTGGCGCACAACGCGGACCCGGCGCGGCTGTCGGTCCTCGACGGGGCGACCCGCACCCGGCTGACCGAGAAGTACGCCGGGATGCGCGCACTCCTCGGCCTGGGCGGTTAGGCCGGTACTTTCTCGCGCTGCTCCTCGGCCTTCCGGCGTTCCCCGCGCGCGGGCGGGGGCACGACGGCCTCCGGCCTGAACGCCCACGTCATCCCCGGTTCCATCACGCACCGGAAGACGCGCCGTACGGGGGCGGTGCACAGCAGCGTGACGGCGGCCGCCGCCAGGACCGTCACGGCGATCTCACCGAGCGGCCGGTGCAGCGCGGGCCGGTCGAACAGGCCGGTGTAGTAGCCGGTCTTGATCAGGAAGCCGTGCAGCAGATAGCCGTACAGCGTGCCCGTGCCCAGCGCGGTGAACCAGGTGCGCCTGCCCGGCACCCAGGAGAAGAAGCAGGCCGTCAGCAGCACCGAGCAGCCGAAGAGCGCGAGCACCATGACCGGCCCGGTCCACCACGGGGCGCCCATCTCCTGCGCGGACGCGTTGCGGTAGACCCAGCCGAGGTCCATGTGCGGCGACACCCACCAGCCGGCCAGCAGCGCGGCCGCGAACACCGGCACCGACGCGATCCGCACCGAACGGCACCGCACCAGACGGAAGTGCTCGGGCCTCAGGCACAGGCCCAGCACGAAGCACGGCAGGAACTGCAGCAGCCGCTGCATGTCCAGGTCGTCACCGACCTCCGGCGCCATCGAGGCCAGCATGGCGATGCCGAGGGCGACGGGCAGCGGGTGGCGGAGCGTCTTCCACAGCGGGGTGGTCAGACGCCAGACGAACAGCGCGCACAGGAACCATGTGAGGTACCAGGGGTCCAGCAGGCTGATCACGTGCTGCGGATCGTGCCCGGCGAAGCGCTGGAAGAGCGCGTAGGCGGTCTCGAAGACGACGTACGGCACGGCGACGCCGGTGATCAGCCGTCTGACCCGGTCGGGACGCATGTCGAAACTGCGGGAGAAGTACCCGGAGATGACGACGAACGCCGGCATGTGGAAGACGTAGACCACCGTGTACAGCGTCTCCAGGACCCGGCTGTCGTCGTTGAGCGGGTCCCAGGAGTGGCCCATGGCCACCAGCACGATCGCCAGGTACTTGGCGTTGTCGAAGAACGCGTCGCGTCGCGCGCCGGACGGGGCCGTACCCGTCGTCGACCTCGCTGCGTTTGTTGGGGACGAGGCAGCGTTGAACATCTGAGGCACCCTAGCGTTGTCCGAGTGATCTCGTAAAACCTTCCGCGCCCGCCCCGCATTCGGCCCCACGAGCCTTTTCGCGACTACCCGCAATTCCGGGAGAGTTGACCCTCCGAATTGCGTGACAGGCCCCACAGTCCCCGGCGTCCCCTGAGGTCACGGGACGCCCAACACGTCCGTAATGTCAGGACTCTTCGGCATCAAAGCGGGCACGGACCCGCCGGGGACTCCGCTGGAAGCGCCGCGTCCGATCTCATCCGGTGTCCGCGCGCGGAGCCCTCGATGTGCCGGTGAAGACAATTCGACATACCTGCGAACGTGTTGTGCGGGCATCGAAACGAAACGGTTCTAATTCCTCGTGCGAGTGTCGCCTCGAATTCCTGTGCGGAGCGCGCCCGCAAGGTGTTCCGGCGTGCGCGGGGGAGCGCGCCGGGCCGTACGCCGGCCGGACGATGTGTCACCTGCCGCATGACGGGGCCCGGTTGGTGGCACGATGGTTCTGGCGGGGGTGCGCGGGGTCGCATCCCCGGGCCGGGAGAGCCAACCGACCTAGGGTGTGATCAGTTGTGGCCATTTCACTGTCAGTGGTGCTGCTGTTGGCGATCATCCTGGTGGTGTTGCTGCGAGGGGGCTCCATCAAGGCGGGCCCGGCGATCGTCGCGGTCCTCTTCGGCTTCTTCCTGGCCTCGACCGGCATGGCCGACGACATCCAGCGGTTCCTGGACTCGATAGCGGACACGATCAACTCCATCCAGTTCTAGGGCGCGCCCCGCCGCACTCCCGGTGCGCCCCCGCGCGCACAAAGGCCTCCGGCCCGGTCCCTGTGGGGGACCGGGCCGGAGGCCTCTCGGAGCGGGCGACGGGAATCGAACCCGCGTAGCCAGTTTGGAAGACTGGGGCTCTACCATTGAGCTACGCCCGCACAGTGCGCACCGCAGGTCGGCGACCGCGGTACTGGAGGCATCGTAGCGGGTCGTGCCCCCTCCCCGCACACCCCTTCCCTCCGGCAGCGGCGTCCGCGCCCCGCGGGAAACGCACGGGAAAAGACGGCGGACCCGGGCACCCGGGGGCATGTACCCTACGTGTCGCACCAGACGGGGTGTGGCGCAGCTTGGTAGCGCGTCCGCTTTGGGAGCGGAAGGCCGTGGGTTCAAATCCCGCCACCCCGACCACCCACCCGCCGGTCACTCGTGATCATCGGCGGGCCGTGGGCGCATCACCCGCGGGTCACCGGTGGCGATCGTGAGTGATCGCCTTTTGGGACGTGTAGTCGCTGCCGTTACTATGCAAGCTGCACGCCCGTGTGTCTCAGAGTCTGCAGTCTCCGGGCGGCGAAATCCGCCGGACGCCCTCCGCGCCGGCAGAACCCAAGAAGTCAGCCACAAGGAGACCGAACCGTGAAGAGCGCCGTGGAGACCCTGAACCCGACTCGGGTTCGGCTCACTGTCGAGGTGCCCTTCGAGGAGCTCAAGGACAGCCTCGACGCGGCGTACAAGAAGATCAACCAGCAGGTCACGGTGAAGGGCTTCCGCAAGGGCAAGATCCCGGCCCGGGTCATCGACCAGCGGTTCGGCCGCGGTGCGGTCCTGGAGGAGGCGGTCAACGACGCGCTTCCGAAGTTCTACACCGACGCGGTCAACGAGGCCGAGCTGAACCCGCTCGGCCAGCCCGAGGTCGACATCACGGAGCTGAAGGACGGCGAGACGCTGAACTTCACCGCCGAGGTCGACGTCCGCCCGACCGTCGAGATCCCGGACTACTCCGGCATTGAGGTCGAGGTCGACGCCGTCGAGGTCAGCGACGAGGACGTCGAGAAGTCGGTCGAGCAGCTGCGCGAGCGCTTCGCCTCCACCTCCCCGGTGGAGCGCGCCGCCGAGGACGGCGACGTCGTCACCATCGACCTGCAGGCCAAGGTCGACGGCGAGGTCCTCGAGGACGGCGTCGCCGACGGCGTCTCCTACACCATCGGCTCCGGCGAGCTGCTGGACGGCATCGACGACGCCGTGAAGGGCCTGGAGGCCGGGGCCGAGGCCACCTTCACCTCCGAGCTCAAGGGCGGCTCGGCGGCCGGCAAGGAGGCCGAGGTCACCGTCAAGGTCACCCAGGTCGCCAAGCGGGAGCTGCCCGAGCTGGACGACGACTTCGCGCAGCTCGCGTCGGAGTTCGACACGCTGGACGAGCTCAAGGCCGACAGCCGCAAGCGCCTGGCCAACATGAAGCAGTACGACCAGGCCACCCAGGCCCAGGAGCGCGTGCTGGACAAGCTGCTCGAGCTGGTCGAGGTCCCGGTCCCCGAGAAGCTCCTCGAGGACGAGATCAACACCCGCAAGCACAACCTCGAGCACCACCAGCTCGGCCAGATGGGCCTCACCCTCGACAAGTACCTGGAGCTCCAGGGCAAGACCGCCGAGGAGTTCGACACCGAGACCCGCGAGGCCGCGGTCAAGGGCATCAAGACCCAGTTCGTCCTCGACGAGCTGGTCAAGCAGGAGAAGCTCAACGTCAGCCAGGAGGAGCTCACCGAGCACCTCATGCGGCGTGCGGCCTCCTCCGGCATGTCCCCCGACCAGTTCGCCCAGGCCGTGGTCGAGCAGGGCCAGGTCCCGCTCCTCGTCGGCGAGGTCGCCCGCGGCAAGGCCCTGGCCGCCGTGGTCGAGAAGGCCACGGTCAAGGACACCAACGGCGAGGTCGTCGACCTGGACGACGAGGAGGAGGAGACGGAGGCCGCCGAGGCCGCCGCCGAGACCGCCGAGTCGGACGCCGAGAAGGCCGAGGAGAAGACCGAGGGCTGATCCCCTCGCGTCTCCCCAGACGGACGCAGAACGGGCCCCGGACGATTTCGTGCCGGGGCCCGTTCCGCATGCGGCGGGACGGCCCGCCAGGGGCGCGGGGAACTGCGCGAGCGGCCGTGAAGAAGCCGCACCCGGCGACGCACCGGCACCCTCACGGCGCTACGCCCCCGGCGAACACCCGCAGAACCGGGATGGCGCCGCAGCCCCCCCGCGTTAGGGTCCATGAATACGAGGGCAGGGGAGTCCCCGAAAGCGGCTCCAGCCCCGCAGGGAAACGTGAGACGGCCCGGCGCCGTCGTAAGACGAGCAGGTGGATACGTGACGAATCTGATGCCCTCAGCCGCCGGCGAGCCCTCCATCGGTGGTGGCCTCGGCGACCAGGTCTACAACCGGCTGCTCGGCGAGCGGATCATCTTCCTCGGCCAGCCCGTGGACGACGACATTGCCAACAAGATCACCGCGCAGCTGCTGCTCCTTGCCGCCGACCCGGACAAGGACATCTTCCTGTACATCAACAGCCCGGGCGGTTCGATCACGGCCGGCATGGCGATCTACGACACCATGCAGTACATCAAGAACGACGTGGTGACGATCGCGATGGGCCTCGCGGCCTCGATGGGACAGTTCCTGCTCAGCGCGGGCACGCCCGGCAAGCGCTTCGCCCTGCCGAACGCCGAGATCCTGATCCACCAGCCCTCCGCCGGCCTGGCCGGTTCGGCCTCGGACATCAAGATCCACGCCGAGCGGCTGCTGCACACCAAGAAGCGCATGGCCGAGCTCACGGCCCAGCACACCGGCCAGACGATCGAGCAGATCACCCGCGACTCGGACCGCGACCGCTGGTTCGACGCCTTCGAGGCCAAGGAGTACGGCCTCGTCGACGACGTGATCACCACGGCCGCCGGCATGCCGGGCGGCGGCGGCACGGGCGCCTGAGCCCCTCCCGCCCCGAGCCGACCGCCTCAGCCTCTTCCCAGGAGACACTGTGAACGACTTCCCCGGCAGCGGCCTGTACGACCGCTCACGCGCCGAGTACACCGGCCCGTCCGCCGAGTCCCGCTACGTCATCCCGCGCTTCGTCGAGCGCACCTCGCAGGGCGTGCGCGAGTACGACCCGTACGCGAAGCTCTTCGAGGAGCGCGTGATCTTCCTCGGCGTGCAGATCGACGACGCGTCCGCCAATGACGTCATGGCCCAGCTGCTGTGCCTGGAGTCGATGGACCCGGACCGCGACATCTCGGTCTACATCAACAGCCCCGGCGGCTCCTTCACGGCGCTCACCGCGATCTACGACACGATGCAGTACGTGAAGCCGGACATCCAGACGGTCTGCATGGGCCAGGCGGCCTCCGCCGCGGCCGTCCTGCTGGCCGCCGGCACGCCGGGCAAGCGCATGGCGCTGCCGAACGCCCGCGTCCTGATCCACCAGCCGTACAGCGAGACGGGCCGCGGTCAGGTCTCCGACCTGGAGATCGCCGCCAACGAGATCCTGCGCATGCGCTCGCAGCTGGAGGAGATGCTGGCCAAGCACTCCACCACGCCGGTCGAGAAGATCCGCGAGGACATCGAGCGCGACAAGATCCTCACGGCCGAGGACGCGCTGAGCTACGGCCTGATCGACCAGATCATCACCACCCGGAAGATGGACAACTCCTCCCTGCGCTAGGCGGGAGGCTGTAACGTCTGCCGCCCCTTGGCACGGTTTGGCGCGGTTCACGTCAAAGCGAACCGTGCCAAGGGGGGCCCGGACGGGGGGCCCGGCAAGGTACCGTCGGACATAAGGCAGCACCAGGAGTCAGCCGGCCGTCGACGTCGCGTCGACGACCTGGAGTCTCCCAGGCGAAGGGGAAGCACACCGTGGCACGCATCGGTGACGGCGGCGATCTGCTCAAGTGCTCGTTCTGCGGGAAGAGCCAGAAGCAGGTCAAGAAGCTCATCGCAGGGCCCGGTGTCTACATCTGCGACGAGTGCATCGATCTCTGCAACGAGATCATCGAGGAAGAGCTCGCCGAGACCAGCGAGGTGCGCTGGGAGGAGCTCCCCAAGCCCCGTGAGATCTACGAGTTCCTCGAGGGCTACGTGGTGGGCCAGGAGGCGGCCAAGAAGGCCCTCTCCGTCGCGGTGTACAACCACTACAAGCGCGTCCAGGCCGGCGAGAACGGCGGCGCCCAGGGTCGCGAGGACGCCATCGAGCTGGCGAAGTCCAACATCCTGCTGCTGGGCCCCACGGGCTCCGGCAAGACCCTCCTCGCCCAGACCCTCGCCCGCATGCTGAACGTCCCGTTCGCGATCGCCGACGCCACGGCGCTCACCGAGGCGGGGTACGTCGGCGAGGACGTCGAGAACATCCTGCTGAAGCTGATCCAGGCCGCCGACTACGACGTCAAGAAGGCCGAGACCGGCATCATCTACATCGACGAGATCGACAAGGTCGCCCGGAAGAGCGAGAACCCGTCGATCACGCGCGACGTCAGCGGCGAGGGCGTCCAGCAGGCCCTGCTGAAGATCCTGGAGGGCACCACCGCCTCCGTCCCGCCCCAGGGCGGCCGCAAGCACCCGCACCAGGAGTTCATCCAGATCGACACGACGAACGTGCTGTTCATCGTGGGCGGTGCCTTCGCGGGCCTGGAGAAGATCATCGAGGGCCGGGCCGGCGCCAAGGGCATCGGATTCGGCGCCCAGATCCGCTCCAAGCGGGAGATCGAGTCCAAGGACCAGTTCGAGCAGGTCATGCCGGAGGACCTGGTGAAGTTCGGGATGATCCCCGAGTTCATCGGCCGCCTCCCCGTCATCACCTCGGTCCACAACCTCGACCGCGAGGCCCTGCTGCAGATCCTGGTCGAGCCGCGCAACGCGCTGGTGAAGCAGTACCAGCGCCTGTTCGAACTCGACGGCGTGGAGCTGGACTTCGAGCGCGAGGCCCTGGAGGCCATCGCCGACCAGGCCATCCTCCGCCAGACCGGCGCCCGCGGCCTGCGCGCCATCATGGAGGAGGTCCTCCAGGGCGTGATGTACGAGGTGCCGTCCCGCAAGGACGTCGCCCGCGTCGTCATCACGGCCGACGTGGTCCTCTCCAACGTCAACCCGACGCTCATCCCCCGCGATTCGCGGGGCCGCGGCCCGGGCGAGCAGAAGACGGCGTAGCCGTCGCCGACACGCATACGGAAGGGGCCCGGTCGACCGACCGGGCCCCTTCCGTATGCGTTACGCGCCGCGTCAGGCCTTGACGCGGATCTCCTTGCGGAGCTTGGCGGCGATCTCGGCCGCCGCCTCCGGGTCGGAGCTCTTGCCGGAGGCGATGTCCATCAGGTTCATCGGCATGACGAAGCCGAGCGTGCTGTGGTCACCCCAGGCGCAGTACGTCATGTTCATCGACTTCGGCTCGTACTCACCGCCGTCGGAGTTGTCGACCTTGGCCTCCTGGCACTTGAGGACAGCGCCCTCCAGAGCGGAGGGCTTGTACTCCTTCGGCTCACCGACCATGGTGACCTTCTCGCCGTCCTCGTCCTTCTGGCTCTCGGACTTCATGTGGGCGAGCATCGCGTCGACGGTCTTCTCGGGGTCGTCGATCGTGCCGTAGACACCCCCGAACATGAGCTGCTTGCTCGCCAGCGGGTTGTCCTCGTTCTTCGACTCCCAGGAGGCGCTGACGTCCGTCGCGCCCTTCACGCCCCACTTCTCAGCGTCCTTCATGTCGCTGTCCGTCATGGTGTTGGAGTCGCTCTCGGCCTTCTTGTACTCACCGAGCACCGTGGCGGGAGTCGTCAGCTTGTGGGGGCCGTCGTCGGCGATGTCGCCGGCGCCGCCACCGCTGCTGCCACCGAACACGAAGTACGCGCCCACGCCGATCGCCGCCACGACCGCGACCGCGCCGATGATCAGGCCCGTCTTCTTCTTGCCGCCGGCCGGCGCCGGGGGCTGGGGCATGCCGTAGGGCTGCTGGCCGTAGGGTGCCTGCGGCGGCACGCCGCCCTGCGCGGGCTGCTGCGGGTAGCCGTAGCCCTGCTGCGGGCCGGGCGCCTGCTGCGGGTAGCCGTAACCCGGCTGGGCGGGGGGCGTCTGCTGGGGGTAGCCGTAGCCGGGCTGGGGGGCCTGCGGCTGCTGCTGGCCGTACGGTCCCGGCTGGCCGTACGGTCCGGGCTGCTGGGGCTGCCCGCCGTACGGGCCCGGCTGGTTGTGACTCATTGCGGGGTTCCCCTCCAGATGCTTACGTGATGCTGACATCCTGACGCAGACCTGGCGTGCGCAGGTCACCGGGGGCTCGCACCGTTACGAAGGAAAGACGTTTCGGGACAGGCCCGTGACGCCCTTAAACTGAGCGGGTGACCGAGAACGCTCAGCAGCAGCCACCAGCGCCCGACACCGAACTGCCGACGACCTATGCGCCGGCCGACGTAGAGGGGCCGCTGTACGAGCGCTGGGTAGAGCGGGGCTACTTCGAGGCGGACGCCGAGAGCGACAAGCCGCCGTTCACCGTCGTCATCCCGCCGCCGAACGTCACGGGCAGCCTGCACCTCGGGCACGCCTTCGAGCACACGCTCATCGACGCCCTGACGCGCCGCAAGCGCATGCAGGGCTTCGAGACGCTGTGGCAGCCCGGCATGGACCACGCCGGCATCGCCACGCAGAACGTCGTCGAGCGCGAACTCGCCAAGGAGGGCAAGTCCCGCCACGACCTGGGCCGGGAGGCCTTCGTCGAGCGGGTCTGGAAGTGGAAGGGCGAGTCCGGCGGGCAGATCTCCGGCCAGATGCGCCGCCTCGGCGACGGCGTCGCCTGGTCGCGTGAGCGCTTCACCATGGACGAGGGCCTCTCGCAGGCCGTCCAGACCATCTTCAAGCGGCTCTACGACGACGAGCTGATCTACCGCGCCGAGCGCATCATCAACTGGTGCCCGCGCTGCCTGACCGCGATCTCCGACATCGAGGTCGAGTACCAGGACGACGACGGCGAGCTCGTCTCCATGAAGTACGGGGACGGGGACGACACCATCGTCGTCGCCACCACCCGTGCCGAGACGATGCTCGGTGACACCGCCGTCGCCGTCCACCCCGAGGACGAGCGCTACAAGCACCTCGTCGGCAAGCTCATCAAGCTGCCGCTGACCGACCGTTCCATCCCGGTCGTCGCGGACGAGCACGTCGACCCCGAGTTCGGCACGGGCGCCGTCAAGGTGACGCCCGCCCACGACCCGAACGACTTCGAGATCGGCCAGCGGCACGACCTGCCGTCCATCGCCGTGATGGACGAGCACGCCGTCATCACCGCCCACGGCCCCTTCCAGGGCCTGGACCGTCTCGAGGCGCGCTCCGCCATCGTCGCCGCGCTGCGCGCCGAGGGCCGGATCGTCGCCGAGAAGCGGCCCTACGTCCACTCCGTCGGCCACTGCTCGCGCTGCAAGACCACCATCGAGCCGCGCCTGTCCATGCAGTGGTGGGTCAAGGTCGGCCCGCTGGCCAAGGCCGCCGGTGACGCCGTCCGCGAGGGCAAGGTCAAGATCCATCCGCAGGAGATGGAGAAGCGGTACTTCGACTGGGTCGACAACCTCCACGACTGGTGCATCTCGCGGCAGTTGTGGTGGGGCCACCGCATCCCCGTCTGGTACGGGCCGAACGGCGAGGTCGTCTGCGTCGGACCGGACGACGAGGCGCCGACGGGCGAGGGCTGGCACCAGGACACCGACGTCCTCGACACCTGGTTCTCCTCCGGCCTGTGGCCCTTCTCCACGCTGGGCTGGCCCGAACAGACCGAGTCGCTCGCGAAGTTCTACCCGAACTCGGTCCTGGTCACCGGCTACGACATCCTCTTCTTCTGGGTCGCCCGGATGATGATGTTCGGCCTCTACGCGATGGACGGCACCCCGCCGTTCCACACCATCGCCCTGCACGGCATGGTCCGCGACCAGTTCGGCAAGAAGATGTCGAAGTCCTTCGGCAACGCGGTCAACCCGCTGGACTGGATGGACAAGTACGGCTCCGACGCCCTGCGCTTCACGCTGGCGCGCGGTGCCAACCCGGGCGTGGACGTCCCGATCGGCGAGGACTGGGTCCAGGGCTCGCGGAACTTCGCCAACAAGATCTGGAACGCGACGCGCTTCGCGCTGATGAACGGCGCGACGGTGGACGGCCCGCTGCCGGACCCGTCGGCGATGTCCGCCACCGACCGGTGGATCCTGTCGCGGCTGAACTCGGTCGTCGCCGAGGTGGACGCGTACTACGACGACTTCCAGTTCGCGAAGCTGTCGGACGCGCTGTTCCACTTCGCGTGGGACGAGGTCTTCGACTGGTACGTCGAGCTGTCCAAGACCACCTTCCAGGCGGGCGGCGAGGCCGCCGGGGTCTCCCAGCGCGTTCTCGGCGAGGTCCTGGACGTCACGTTGCGGCTGCTGCACCCCGTCGTCCCCTTCGTCACCGAGACGCTGTGGACCACGCTCACGGGCGGCGAGTCCGTCGTCGTCGCCGCGTGGCCGGCCGACAGCGGCTTCCGGGACGCGGACGCCGAGCGGGAGATCGAGACGGTCCAGTCCGTCATCACCGAGGTGCGGCGCTTCCGTGCCGACCAGGGCCTGCAGCCGGGACAGCGGGTTCCGGCCCGGCTGACGGTGGAGGGTACGGCGCTCGCGCCGCACGAGGCGGCGATCCGGCAGCTGCTGCGGCTCCAGCCGGAGGGGGAGTCCTTCACGGCGACGGCGACGCTGCCGGTCGCGGGGGCCGAGGTCGCGCTGGACCTGTCCGGGGTCATCGACTTCGCGGCGGAGCGCAAGCGGCTGGCGAAGGACCTCGCGGCTGCGGAGAAGGAGAAGGCGCAGGCCAACGCCAAGCTCGGCAACGAGGCGTTCCTCGCGAAGGCGCCGGACCACGTCGTGGACAAGATCCGCGGGCGGCTGGCGAAGGCGGACGAGGACATCGCCCGTATCCAGACTCAGCTGGAGAAGCTGCCGCCGGCGTAGGCGCCAAGACGGAATGAAGGCTCCCGGTGCCCTTGCAGGCACCGGGAGCCTTCACGTACCCCAGAGGCGCGGGGAACTGCGCGACCGGCCGCGACGGATCCGCACGCGCTGTACGACCTCAGCCGCCCCACCGTCGGAGACCTCCGTAGACTGGTGTCCGTGAGCGACATCCCCGGCGAGAACGACCAGCCCGACCCCCTGGACTCCTTCGACGAGATCATCGGCGCGGAGACCACCCGCGACCCCGATCTCGCCGTCATCGAGGCAGGCAGCCGCACCCTGCGCACCCAGGGAGGTCCCCCGCAGGCGGACGTTCCAGGGCGGCCCGAGGATCCCGAGGTGGACGCGGCGCTGCGCGGTGTCGAGGCGGAGCTCGCGACCCGTTGGGGCGAGACCAAGCTGGAGCCGTCCGTCGCCCGGATCGCCGCGCTGATGGACGTGCTGGGCGAGCCGCAGCGCTCGTACCCGTCCATCCACATCACCGGCACCAACGGCAAGACCTCCACCGCCCGCATGATCGAGGCCCTGCTCGGCGCCTTCGAGCTGCGCACCGGGCGGTACACCTCGCCGCACGTGCAGTCGATCACCGAGCGGATCAGCCTGGACGGGGCGCCGGTCTCCGCCGAGCGGTTCATCGAGACGTACCAGGACATCAAGCCGTACGTCGAGATGGTGGACGCCCAGCAGGAGTACCGGCTGTCCTTCTTCGAGGTGCTGACCGGCATGGCGTACGCCGCCTTCGCCGACGCCCCCGTCGACGTGGCCGTCGTCGAGGTGGGGATGGGCGGCTCCTGGGACGCCACCAACGTCATCGACGGGGACGTCGCCGTGGTCACCCCCATCGACCTGGACCACACCGACCGGCTCGGTGAGACGCCCGGGGAGATCGCGACCGAGAAGGCCGGCATCGTCAAGCAGGACGCCACCGTGGTCCTGGCCCAGCAGCCCGTGGACGCGGCGCAGGTGCTGCTGAAGAAGGCCGTGGACGTGAACGCCACGGTGGCGCGCGAAGGGCTGGAGTTCGGCGTCGTCGCCCGCGAGGTCGCCGTCGGCGGGCAGATGGTGACCCTGCGCGGACTGGGCGGTGAGTACACCGAGGTCTACCTGCCGCTGCACGGCGCCCACCAGGCGCACAACGCCGCGGTGGCGCTGGCCGCCGTCGAGGCGTTCTTCGGCGTCGGCGCGCAGCGTCCCGAGCCGCTGGACATCGACACGGTGCGCAAGGCGTTCGCCGCCGTCGCCTCACCGGGGCGGATGGAGGTCGTACGGCGCTCGCCCACCGTGGTGCTGGACGCCGCGCACAATCCGGCGGGCGCCCGGGTCACCGCGGAGGCGGTGGGGGAGGCCTTCCAGTTCAGCCGGCTCATCGGCGTGGTCGGTGCCAGCGGCGACAAGAACGTGCGCGGGCTGCTGGAGGCGTTCGAGCCGGTCTTCGCCGAGGTCGTCGTCACCCAGAACTCCAGCCACCGCGCGATGGACGCCGACGAGCTGGCCGCGATCGCCGTCGAGGTGTTCGGCGAGGACCGCGTCCAGGTCGAGCCGCGGCTGCCGGACGCCCTGGAGGCCGCGATCACGCTGGCCGAGGAGGAGGGCGAGTTCGCCGGCGGCGGTGTGCTCGTCACCGGTTCAGTCATCACCGTCGGCGAGGCCCGGCTGCTGCTGGGGAAGGGCTGAGAAAGCGTGCGTACCCTCTGTGCATCGACCCTGATCGGCGAGTTCTTCCTGATCGGCTTCGCCGGGCTGGTCGCGATGAAGGATCCCGACCTGACCATGGGCACCGTGTGGACGGTCAGCGGTGTCGCGATGTTCCTGTGCGTGGTGCTGTGCGGCGTGGTGACCCGGCCGGGCGGTGTCGCCTTCGGCTGGGCCCTGCAGATCGCCCTGATCGCCTCCGGCTTCGTCGTGCCGACGATGTTCTTCATGGGTGCGGTCTTCGCGGCGCTGTGGTGGGCGTCGGTGCACTACGGGCGGAAGATCGACGAGGCGAAGGCGAGGTTCGCGGCGCAGGCCGACGCCTCCGCGCCTGACGCTGCGTGACGGCCGCCGCGACACGCCCGGTAACCTCAGTCCTCACCTCGTTCAACCGCACACTCGTACATTCCAAGGAGCCCTCGTGACCCAGCGCACCCTCGTCCTCCTCAAGCCCGACGCCGTCCGTCGTGGCCTGACCGGCGAGATCATCAGCCGTATCGAGCGCAAGGCCGGCTGGCAGATCACCGCGCTGGAGCTGCGCACCCTGGACACCGAGACGCTGGAGCAGCACTACGGCGAGCACAAGGGCAAGCCGTTCTACGAGCCGCTGGTCGCCTTCATGTCCTCCGGTCCGGTCGTGGCCATGGTCGTCGAGGGCGAGCGGGTCATCGAGGGCGTGCGCGCCCTGGCCGGCCCGACCGACCCGATCGCCGCGGCCCCCGGCTCCATCCGCGGGGACTTCGGTGTCATCGTCCGGGAGAACCTGATCCACGCCTCCGACTCCGAGGAGTCGGCCGAGCGCGAGCTGAAGATCTTCTTCCCGGGCCGGGTCTGAGCCGTCCCCGGGACACGCCGGACGATCTTTTTTCTGACGGAACGTCAGCCGAATGGCCGCGGGCCGACCGGGGCGGTCGCGTAAAAGCGACCGCCCTGTGGCATATGCGCGCCTGATCGGGGGAACGGATCCCACCGTTGGCCCGTCTCCACAAGCGAGGCGATGCGCCATCTGCTGACAATGGCGAAGACCCTCGCGCAGTGTTCGCGAAAGCGCGTCTACGATGGAAGCCTCCACGCGTCACTGCACCCACCTCGCCGACCTGAAAAGCCCTCAAAAGCTCCCGGGAAGGCCAGTCGAATCCTGATGGGGAACTCAATGTCGTTCATCGGCCGTGACATGGCTGTCGACCTCGGGACCGCCAACACGCTGGTGTACGTCAGGGGTCGCGGGATCGTACTCAACGAGCCGTCCGTCGTCGCGATCAACACCAACACCGGTGGCATCCTCGCGGTCGGCGCCGAAGCGAAGAAGATGATCGGACGCACGCCCGGCAACATCGTTGCCGTGCGTCCGCTGAAGGACGGCGTGATCGCCGACTTCGAGATCACCGAGCGGATGCTCCGCTACTTCATCCTGAAGATCCACAAGCGGCGTTATCTGGCTCGTCCGCGGGTCGTCGTCTGTGTGCCCTCGGGCATCACCGGCGTCGAGCGCCGCGCCGTCATCGAGGCGTCGTCCCAGGCCGGCGCCCGTCAGGTGCACATCATCGAGGAGCCCATGGCCGCGGCCATCGGTTCCGGCCTGCCGGTCCACGAGGCCACGGGCAACATGGTGGTCGACATCGGCGGCGGTACCACGGAGGTCGCGGTCATCTCGCTCGGCGGCATCGTCACCGCCCAGTCCATCCGCGTCGCGGGTGACGAGCTGGACAACGCGATCATCCAGCACGTGAAGAAGGAGTACAGCCTTCTGCTGGGTGAGCGCACGGCCGAACAGATCAAGATCACGATCGGCTCCGCGTACGACCTCGACTCCGACGAGCACACCGAAATCCGCGGCCGGGACCTCGTGTCCGGACTGCCCAAGACCGTCGTCATCTCGGCCGCCGAAGTGCGCAAGGCGATCGAGGAGCCCGTCAACGCGATCGTCGACGCGGTCAAGACGACCCTCGACAAGTGTCCGCCGGAGCTGTCCGGCGACATCATGGACCGGGGCATCGTGCTGACCGGCGGCGGCGCGCTGCTGCGCGGTCTCGACGAGCGGCTGCGCCGGGAGACCGGCATGCCGATCCACATCGCCGAGGACCCGCTGGACAGCGTGGCGCTCGGCTCCGGGAAGTGCGTCGAGGAGTTCGAGGCGCTCCAGCAGGTGCTGGACGCCCAGCCCCGCCGATGACGTCACACTTCGGTTCCGCCGTACGAGACGTTCTCCTCTCGTACGGCGGATCGTTGATATAGAGACGTAAGACAAAGGGACACGAGACGCCCACAGTGCCCGGACCGGACGAGACGGGCGTCCGCCTTGGATCCCTCGAATTCCTGAACACCGCAACGTAATTCCCGAATTCCGACGAGGAAGGCACGGCCGCCGCACGTGAGGGACACGAAAGAGAGCCGGCTGCTCCTGGTGCTGCTGATCGCCGTCGCGTTCGCGCTGATCACGGTGGACATCCGCGGCGGGGAGGATTCACCGGTCGACGGCGCCCGGCAGGCCGCGGCCACCGTCTTCGGTCCGATCGAGAACGGGGTGTCGTCCGCGGTCGACCCGGTCGGCAACGCGGTCTCCGCGATCCGCGACTCGGGTGACCGGCACGACCGGCTCGCCGAACTGGAGACGCAGAACGCGGCCCTCAAGGCGAAGCTCGGCAGCGACGAACGCGGCCGCAGCCGCCTCAAGCAGCTCGACAAGATGCTGGGCCTGGCCGGCGCCGGCCAGTACGGCATCAAGGGCGCCCAGGTCATCGCCATAGGAGCGGCCCAGGGCTTCTCCTGGACCATCACGATCGACGCCGGCGCCAACGACGGCATCGAGCGGGACATGACCGTCCTCAACGGCGACGGCCTGGTCGGGCGCGTCACCACCGTCGGCCCCAACACGGCCACCGTGCTGCTCGCCAACGACCCCGACTTCACCGTCGGCACCCGCATGGAGGCCGGTGACGAACTCGGCTTCGCCTCCGGGCAGGGCGACCGTCCGCTGCGCGTCGAACTCCTCAACGGCAAGGCCGACGTGAAGAAGGGCGACCGCCTCGTCACCTTCGGCTCCCAGGCCGACAAGCCCTTCGTGCCCGGCGTCCCGGTCGGCACCGTCAGCCGCGTCGACCCCTCCGGCGGCGACCTGACCCGCACCCTCTACGTCACGCCGTTCGCCTCCTTCACCAAGCTCGACATCGTCGGCGTCGTCGTCCAGGCCCCGGCGAAGGACCCGCGCGACACGGTGCTCCCGGACAAGCCCCAGCCGAAGCCCACGCCCACCGTGACGGTGACCGTGACCCCGTCCGCCGAGGCGCCCGACGGCCAGGCGCAGCCCGAGCAGCCCGAACAGACCGAGCAGTAGGAGCTTTCGTCCCATGCGCGTCAACCGGATCCTGCTGTCCGTCTCCCTGGTCGTCGTCGCCCTGGTCATCCAGGTCTGCGTCCTCGCCCGCCTCCACCTGCCCGGCGCCGTCCCCGACCTGGTACTGCTCACCGTCCTCGGCCTGGCCCTGGTCTACGGGCACGTCGGCGGCGCCCTCGTAGGCTTCGGCGCCGGACTCCTCGCCGACCTCGCCCCGCCCGCCGACCACGCCGCCGGCCGCTACGCGCTGGTGCTCTGCGTCATCGGATACCTGGCCGGCCTCGCCAAACCGGACAACGGCCGGCTCCGGTCGGCCACCGGCCCGATGGTCGTGGTCGTCGCCGCCGCCGTCGGCACCACCCTGCTCTACGCCGGCGTCGGCGCCCTCGTCGGCGACACCGCCGCCCGCCACGTGGGACTGCCCGGCCTGCTGTTCACGGCCGCCCTGTACGACCTGCTGCTGGCGCCCTTCGTGGTGCCCGGCATCATGGCGCTCGCCCGCCGTGCCGAGAACGACCCGCTCGCCGAGGCCGGCTCCACCGCCCAGGCCACGGACATCTCCTCCGGCTGGCTCTCCTCGGGCACCGGACTGCGCATCGGGCAGCAGCGCGGAGGACTGCGGGTGAAGGCGGCGCGGGCCCGGGTGGCCCGGGCCGGACGCATCAAGGGGGTCAAGCGGCTGTGACGACGCGGCAGCACACCACGCAGAGCACGCACTTCGCGAGGGGGAGGCAGTGACCCACTCCCACCCGTCGCCCACCACCACCCTCAACGGAGCGGGCCGCGCCCATGACTAACATTCCGGAGACGGGCCGGAACACCCGCGTTCAGACCCGGCTCGTCGTCATCCAGATCCTGGTCCTCTCCCTCCTCGGCACGCTCGGCGGCCGGCTCTGGTACCTGCAGATCCGCCAGGGCGACGAGTACGCCAAGGAAGCCTCCGGCAACCACGTCCAGCAGGTCGTCCAGCCCGCCACCCGCGGCTCGATCCTGGACGCGCGCGGCGTGGCGCTCGCCGACAACGAGACCCGGCTCGTCGTCTCCGCCTCCCGCACCGACCTGCTGAAGATGAGGGACGACGGCAAGGCCGTCCTCACCAAGCTCGCCGGCGTCCTGGGCATGCAGCCCCAGGAGGTCATGGACAAGGTCCGGCTGTGCGACGCCAAGACGCCCCAGCCCTGCTGGAACGGCTCGCCCTACCAGCCGATCCCCGTCACCGACGAGGCCACCCCCAAGCAGGCCCTGCAGATCCGCGAGCGCGCCGAGGACTTCCCCGGCATCACCGCCGAACCCATGGCCGTCCGCCGCTACGCGGCCCCCGGCAAGTCCAACACCGCCCAGGTCCTCGGGTACCTCTCCCCGGTCACCGACGAGGAGATCCAGAAGGCCCAGGACACCGACTCGCCCTTCCTGCGCTCGGACCAGGTCGGCCGCTCCGGACTGGAGCGCCAGTACGACAAGGCGCTGCGCGGCAAGGCCGGCGTGACCCGCTACGAGGTCGACAACCTCGGCCGTGTCATCGGCGAGGCCGAGTCCGACTCGGGCGTGCCCGGCTCCAACCTCGTCACCAGCATCGACTCCCGCGTCCAGCGCGTCGCCGAGTACGAGCTGAACGAGGCCATGAAGACCGCCCGCAAGGAGATGGACCGCAACACCGGCCGCACCTACGAGGCCGACGCCGGTGCCGTCGTGGTGATGGAGGCCAAGACCGGCCGCGTCGTCGCCATGGCCTCCAACCCGACGTACGACCCGAACGCCTGGGTCGGCGGCATCTCCGCCAAGGACTACAAGAAGCTCACCGGCAAGGACTCCAACTACCCCCTCCTCAACCGGGCCACCCAGGGCCAGGCGGCCCCCGGCTCGATCTTCAAGGTGGTCTCCTCGGCCGCCGCGGTGGAGGCCGGGTACGACTTCGACGGCAGCTACCCCTGCTCCAGCTCCTACTCCGTCGGGGGACAGGTCTTCAAGAACTTCGAGTCGGCCGACAACGGCTCGATCAGCATCGGCCGCGCCCTCGAGCTCTCCTGCGACACCGTCTACTACCGGCTCGCGCACGAGCAGTGGAAGAAGGACGGCGGGATGAACCCGAAGAACCCCAACGACTACTTCTACAAGGCGGCGCACCAGTTCGGCCTCGGCAAGGAGACCGGCATCGACCTGCCGAACGAGGTCACCGGCCGCGTCCCCGACCGCCAGTGGAAGCAGGACTACTGGAAGGCCAACAAGGACGCCTGGTGCAAGACGGGCAAGAAGGACGGCTCCTACGTCGAGCGGATCTCGTACGAGAACTGCCTCGAGGGCAACAAGATGCGCGCCGGTGACTCGATCAACTACTCCATCGGCCAGGGCGACACCCTCGTGACCCCCATCCAGATGGCCACCATCTACGCGGCCATCTCCAACGGCGGCACCCTGTGGAACCCGACCATCGGCAAGGCGGTCGTCAGCCCCGACGGCAAGCAGGTCGACGAGATCCGGCCCCAGTCGCACGGCAAGCTGCCGATAAGCGAGACCACGCTGGCCAAGATGGACGACGCCCTCGCCGGCGTCGCCACCCGCGGTACCGCCGCCTGGCGGTTCGGCGGCTGGCCGCAGGACGAGATCCCGATGCACGCCAAGACGGGTACCGCCGAGGTCTACGGCAAGCAGACCACCTCGTGGTTCGCCACGTACACCAAGGACTACGCGATCGTCATGACGATCTCCCAGGGCGGCACCGGCTCCGGCGCCTCGGGTCCCGCCGTCCGCAACATCTACGACGCCCTGTACGGCGTCTCGGACGACGGGAAGATCGACAGCAAGAAGGCGCTGCTGCCCCAGCCGGCCAACAGCCTGCCGAAGATCAGGACGGACGGCACCATCACCTCCCCGAAGGTCTCCAAGGACCCGGTGAAGGACCTCCAGCCCACCGAGAAGGCCACGGAGGAGGGCGGCGACGCCCCCGCCGGACAGCAGGACCAGGACCAGCAGGCGACCGTGAACCCGCCCGACACCGGGAACCGGCAGACCCGCAGGCGGAAGCGGAGGACACGCGCATGACCGGAGCCAACAGCTTCCAGGTCTCCGGATACGGACCCGAGCGGGCCGGCTGGACGCGCCTGTTCGCCCGCGACTCCCTCGCCCGCCGGCTCGACTGGCCGATACTGCTGGCGGGCGTCGCCCTGTCCCTGCTGGGCTCGCTGCTCGTCTACTCCGCCACCCGCAACCGCACCGAGCTCAACCAGGGCGACCCGTACTACTTCCTGACCCGGCACCTGCTGAACACCGGCATCGGGCTCGCCCTGATGGTCGCCACCGTCTGGCTCGGCCACCGCGCCCTGCGCACGGTCGTGCCGCTCCTGTACGGCGCCTCCGTCTTCCTGATCCTGCTGGTGCTCACGCCGCTCGGCTCGACCATCAACGGCGCCCACTCCTGGATCAAGCTCCCCGGCGGCTTCTCCCTCCAGCCCTCCGAGTTCGTGAAGATCACGATCATCCTGGGCATGGCGATGCTGCTGGCCGCCCGGGTGGACGCGGGAGACCGGCCCTACCCCGACCACCGGACCGTGCTCCAGGCCCTCGGCCTGGCCACCGTGCCCATGCTGATCGTGATGCTCATGCCCGACCTCGGGTCGGTCATGGTCATGGTCATCATCGTGCTGGGCGTCCTCCTCGCCTCCGGCGCCTCCAACCGGTGGGTCTTCGGACTGCTCGGCACCGGCACGCTCGGCGCGCTCGCCGTGTGGCAGCTCGGCGTCCTGGACGACTACCAGATCGCCCGGTTCGCGGCCTTCGCCAACCCCGAGCTCGACCCCGCCGGCGTCGGCTACAACACCAACCAGGCACGCATCGCCATCGGCTCCGGCGGCCTCACCGGCTCCGGCCTCTTCCACGGCTCGCAGACCACGGGCCGCTTCGTGCCCGAACAGCAGACCGACTTCGTCTTCACCGTGGCCGGCGAGGAACTCGGCTTCCTCGGCGCGGGCCTCATCGTCCTGCTGCTCGGCGTGGTGCTCTGGCGCGCCTGCCGCATCGCCCGGGACACGACCGACCTGTACGGCACGGTCGTCGCCGCCGGAATCGTCGCCTGGTTCGCCTTCCAGGCCTTCGAGAACATCGGCATGACCCTGGGCATCATGCCGGTCACCGGCCTGCCCCTGCCCTTCGTCTCGTACGGCGGCTCGTCGATGTTCGCCGTCTGGATAGCGGTCGGGCTCCTGCAGTCGATCACCGTCCAGCGGCCCATGTCGGCGTGAGCCCCGCCGCCGCGGGACCGGAACGCGCCGTTTCCGGCCCCGCGACGGCGGCTACACGACGTACATGACGAAGACACGGCGGGAGACCGAGCGGAAGTACGAGGCCGACCACGACGGCCTTCCCGACCTCACCGGCCTGCCCGGCGTCGCCGGCGTGGCCGACGCGGGCGTCACCCACCTCGACGCCACCTACTACGACACCGCCGACGAACGCCTCGCCGCCGACGGCATCACCCTGCGCCGCCGCACCGGCGGCGACGACGCCGGCTGGCACCTCAAGCTGCCCGTCGCCCCCGGCGTCCGCGACGAGATCCAGGCGCCCCTCGGCGAGGACGTCCCCGAGGTCCTCCGCGCGCTGGTCCGTTCACGCGTCCGCGGCAGCGCCCTGCTGCCCGTCGTCCGACTGCGCACCACCCGGGACGCACGGCGCCTGACCGGTGCCGGCGGCGAGGTGCTGGCCGAGGCGAGCACCGACACCGTGACCGCCGAGCGGCTCGGCCGGACGGGCGCGACCGCCCACTGGACCGAGATCGAGGTGGAACTGGCCGAGGACGGCGGCCCCGCGCTCCTGGACCGGGTCGAGGAACGGCTCCGCGCGGCGGGCGTGAGGCCCTCGGCATCACCGTCGAAGCTGGCCAGGGCCCTGGCGGAGACCGGCGGGACCCGCCCCCGGACCGCCGGCCGCGCCCAGCCCGTGGCCGCCGGCGACCACGTCCTCGCCTACCTGCGCACCCAGCGCGACGCCATCGTCGCCCAGGACCCCGCCGTCCGCCGGGACGTCCCCGACTCGGTCCACCGGATGCGCGTGGCCACCCGCCGGATGCGCGCCACCTTCCGCAGCTTCCCCGAGATCCTGGACCGCGCCGTCACCGACCCCGTCGCGACGGAACTCAAGTGGCTGGCCCGTGAACTGGGCGCCGAACGCGACCAGGAAGTCCTCGCCGAACGGCTGACCGGAGCCCTGGACGGACTGCCGGACACCGTCCCCACCGGCCCGGCGCACCGACGGCTCGCCGCCTGGGCCGACGCCCGGCACCACCGGGACCACGGCCGCCTCGTCGCCGTGCTGGACTCCGCCCGCCACCTCGCGCTGCTCGACGCGGTCGACGCCCTCCTCGCCGAACCGCCCCTGTGCCCGGACGCCGCCCGCAAACCGCGCAAGGTGCTCACCGGGGCCGTGCGCAAGGACGTGGCGAAGGTGTCCCGCCGCGTCACCGGCGCCCTGGCGCTGCCGCCCGGACCGGAACGCGACACGGCCCTGCACGAGGCCCGCAAGAAGGCCAAGCGCGCCCGGTACGCGGCCGAGGCCGCGGCTCCGGCGCTCGGCGGGCCCGCCCGCTCCGTGACCAAGGCCATGAAGTCGCTCACCCAGCTGCTCGGCGACCACCAGGACAGCGTCATGGCCCGCCGCGCCCTGCCGGAGCTGTCCGCCGTGGCCCACGCGGCCGGGGAGGACACGTTCCCCTACGGACTGCTGTACGGCAGGGAGGAGCACCGGGCGACGGCCGGGGAGGAGCGGCTGGCCGGACGCTGGAGGAAGATCCACGCCAAGGCGTCCCTCTGAGCGTACGGGGGACCCGTCCGGCCGGGTTACGCTGAATGGTCACCCCAGCCAGCACACGAAGGTTCCGTGAGATGCCTGCCGAAGCCGCCGAGTCTGTGTTTCCGCAGCTCGAAGCTCTGCTCCCGCACGTGCAGAAGCCGATCCAGTACGTCGGCGGAGAGCTGAACTCCACGGTCAAGCCCTGGGACAGCTGTGACGTCCGCTGGGCCCTGATGTACCCGGACGCGTACGAGGTCGGCCTGCCCAACCAGGGCGTCATGATCCTGTACGAGGTACTGAACGAGCAGCAGGGCGTCCTCGCCGAGCGCACCTACAGCGTGTGGCCGGACCTGGAGGAGCTGATGCGGGAGCACGCCGTCCCGCAGTTCACCGTCGACAGCCACCGCCCGGTCAAGGCCTTCGACGTGTTCGGCCTCTCCTTCTCCACCGAGCTCGGCTACACGAACATGCTCGCCGCCCTCGACCTGGCCGGCATCCCGCTGGAGGCCAAGGACCGCGGCATCGACGACCCGGTCGTGCTGGCCGGCGGACACGCCGCGTTCAACCCCGAGCCGATCGCCGACTTCATCGACTGCGCCGTGATCGGCGACGGCGAGCAGGCCGTCCTGGAGATCACCGCGATCGTCCGCGCCTGGAAGGCCGAGGGCCGCCCCGGCGGCCGCGAGGAGCTCCTGCTGCGCCTCGCGAAGACGGGCGGGGTGTACGTCCCCGGCTTCTACGACGTCGAGTACCTGCCCGATGGCCGTATCGCCCGCGTCGTGCCGAACCGCTCGGGCGTGCCGTGGCGCGTCTCCAAGCACACGGTCATGGACCTCGACGAGTGGCCCTACCCCAAGCAGCCCCTCGTCCCGCTCGCCGAGACCGTCCACGAGCGCATGTCCGTGGAGATCTTCCGCGGCTGCACCCGGGGCTGCCGCTTCTGCCAGGCCGGCATGATCACCCGCCCGGTGCGCGAGCGCTCCATCACCGGCATCGGCGACATGGTCGAGAAGGGCCTGAAGGCCACCGGTTTCGAGGAGGTCGGCCTGCTGTCGCTGTCCTCCGCGGACCACTCGGAGATCGGTGACGTCGCCAAGGGCCTCGCGGACCGGTACGAGGAGGACAAGATCGGCCTGTCCCTCCCGTCGACCCGCGTGGACGCCTTCAACGTCGACCTGGCCAACGAACTGACGAGGAACGGCCGCCGCTCCGGCCTCACCTTCGCCCCCGAGGGCGGCTCCGAGCGCATGCGCAAGGTCATCAACAAGATGGTCTCGGAGGAGGACCTGATCCGGACCGTCGCCACCGCCTACGGCAACGGCTGGCGTCAGGTGAAGCTGTACTTCATGTGCGGCCTGCCGACCGAGACCGACGACGACGTCCTCCAGATCGCCGACATGGCCACCCGCGTGATCGCCAAGGGCCGCGAGGTCTCCGGCTCCAACGACATCCGCTGCACGGTCTCGATCGGCGGCTTCGTCCCCAAGCCCCACACCCCCTTCCAGTGGGCGCCGCAGCTGTCGGCCGAGCAGACGGACGAGCGCCTGGCCAAGCTGCGCGACAAGATCCGCGGCGACAAGAAGTACGGCCGCTCCATCGGCTTCCGCTACCACGACGGCAAGCCCGGCATCGTCGAGGGCCTCCTGTCCCGCGGCGACCGGCGCACCGGCGCGATCATCCGCGCCGTCTACGACGACGGCGGCCGCTTCGACGGCTGGCGCGAGCACTTCTCCTACGACCGCTGGATGGCGTGCGCCGACAAGGCCCTCGCGCCCTTCGGCGTGGACGTCGACTGGTACACCACGCGCGAGCGCTCCTACGAGGAGGTCCTGCCCTGGGACCACCTCGACTCGGGCCTCGACAAGGACTGGCTGTGGGAGGACTGGCAGGACGCCCTCGACGAGACCGAGGTCGAGGACTGCCGCTGGACCCCGTGCTTCGACTGCGGTGTGTGCCCCGCGATGGACACGGAGATCCAGATCGGCCCGACCGGCAAGAAGCTGCTGCCGCTGACGGTCAAGTAGGGCCCGTCGGCCCTGGGTCGAGCGAGGTGACGGACGTCACGAGAGATGTGTGACGTACAGTCAGTTTGCGCTGTTTGGACCTGTGGCGAGATCACCAGGCGCGGTCTTGGATGACCAGGGGCGCGGTCCTTCGATCACCGGAGACGGTTCGGCGGACCGCGGCCCCGAGTCATGACGGCCGGATCGAACCCTAGGACTGCGACAGCGATGACGTCACCTGGCAAGACTGCCCCTTCCCCCCGTCCGAGACGCGGCGCCGCTCTGCGCGCCGCCGCGGTCCGGACCGCGGCGCTGCTCGGCGCGGCCCCGCTGCTCGCCCTGGCCGCCGCCCCGACCCATGCGGTCGTCGGCGCACCCGCCCAGGGAACCGGCTACGGCTTCACCGCCCGGCTGCTGGTGGGTGACTACCAGCGAGGCTGCTCGGGCTCCCTGATCTCTCCCGAGTGGATGCTCACGGCCGCCAGCTGCTTCGCCGACGACCCGGCCGCCGGGCTCACGGTCCCGGCCGGGCCGCCCCGGCTGAAGACCGTCGCGACCCTGGGCGGCGGACAGACCCGGGACGTGGTGGAACTCGTTCCGCACGGCGACCGCGACCTCGTACTGGCCCGCCTCGCGCAGCCCGTGACCGGCGTGACGCCCGTCGGCGTCGCCGACGCCGCGCCCGCCGTCGGCCAGGACCTCACCGTGGCCGGTCACGGCCGCACGGCGCAGGAGTGGGCGCCCCTCGGCGCGCACACCGGGACCTTCTCCGTCGCCTCCGTCGACGGGGGCGACCTCGTCATGAGCGGGAGCGGCGGCGCCGCGGTCTGCCAGGGCGACGCCGGCGGCCCCGTCGTCCGTACCGTCGACGGCCGGCCGGAGCTCGTCGCCGTCAGCAGCCGTTCGAACCAGGTGGGCTGTTTCGGCGTCGACACCCCGGAGGGAGTCGCCGGCAGCGCGGTCGGTGCCCGGGTCGACGACGTGCGCGACTGGATCACCGCCCACGCGGTGCCGACCCCCGCCTCCGACTTCGGCCGTGACGGCCGCAGCGATGTCGGTGTCCTGTACGACAACGGCGCCAACGCCACCGGCGGGTTCAACGCGTCGCTGTGGTCGTTCACCAGCACGGGCTCGGGCTTCGGCGCACCGCAACGGAAGTGGGACAGCGCCGACTTCGGGAGCTGGAACGCGAGCCGCTCCAAGGCGTTCTCCGGCGACTTCGACGGTGACGGCCGCACCGACGTCGGTGTGCTGTACGACAGCGGCGCGCGGCCGGACGGCACCGGCAACCGCACGGCGCTGTGGACGTTCACCAGCACGGGCTCGGGCTTCGGCAAGCCGGTCAAGGTGTGGGACAGCGCGGACGGCGGGAGCTGGACGTGGAGCCGTTCCGAGGTGGTCAGCGGTGACTTCGACGGTGACGGCCGTGACGACGTCGGTGTGCTGTACGACTACGGCGCGCGGGCGGACGGCGGCGGGAACCGCACGGGCCTGCTGACGTTCAGGAGCACGGGCTCCGGCTTCGCCAAGCCGGTGCTGGCCTGGGACAGCGCGGACGGCGGCAGTTGGACGTGGGCCAGTTCGAAGCCGGTGTCCGGGGACTTCGACGGCGACGGCCGCACCGACGTCGGTGTGCTGTACGACAGCGGCGCGCGGCCGGACGGCACCGGCAACCGCACGGCCCTGTGGACGCTGACGAGCACGGGCTCGGGCTTCGCCAAGCCGGTCAAGGCGTGGGACAGCGCGGACGGCGGCAGTTGGAACTGGGCCAGTTCGAAGCCGGTGTCCGGTGACTTCGACGGTGACGGCCGTACGGACGTCGGTGTGCTGTACGACTACGGGGCGCGGGCGGACGGTGGCGGGAACCGCACCGGGCTGTGGACGTTCAGGAGCACGGGTTCGGGCTTCGCCAAGCCGGTGCTGGCCTGGGACAGCGCGGTCGGCGGCAGTTGGAACTGGGCCAGTTCGAAGCCGGTGTCCGGTGACTTCGACGGTGACGGCCGCACGGACGTCGGTGTGCTGTACGACTACGGCGTGCGGGCGGACGGTGGTGGGAACCGCACCGGGCTGTGGACGCTGACGAGCACGGGTCCGGGCTTCGGCAAGCCGGTCAAGGTGTGGGACAGCGCGGACGGCGGCAGCAGCTGGACCTGGGCGCGCAGTGACCTGACCTGACCGGGATCCGACCCCGCCCCTTCGGCGTCCATGGAGGTATGGACCTCGAGAAACGGTCCCCCGACGGGGATCCGCAGCAGCAGCCCCGTACGCCCGGCGCCGAAGGGTGTCTCACCGTCGCGATCCGGATCCCGGTCCGGATCGTCGTCCTGGTCCTGGTCGTACCGGTCCGCCTGGTGTGGGACGCGCTCGTCGTCGGCGGGCGCTTCCTGCGGGACACCGTGCTGCGGCCCCTCGGACGGGCCCTGCTGGTGTGGCCGGCCGTCGGGATGTGGCGATACGTCGTCGTGCCGGCGGCCCGCGCCATCGCCTGGCTCGGCAACGTCCTCCTCGTCGTTCCGGCGACCTGGCTGTACCGGTGGGTCCTGACGCCTGTCGGGCGCGCTCTCCTGTGGTCGGTCAGGGGCGGGGGTGCCGTGCTCGCCGCGGTGGGCCGGGGTCTGTACGCGGCCGGTGCCTGGCTCGGGCGGTGTCTCGTCGTCGTGCCCGTGACCTGGCTGTACGCGTGGGTCCTGACGCCTGTCGGGCGCGCTCTCCTGTGGTCGGTCAGGGGCGGGGGTGCCGTGCTCGCCGCGGTGGGCCGGGGTCTGTACGCGGCCGGTGCCTGGCTCGGGCGGTGTCTCGTCGTCGTGCCCGCGACCTGGCTGTACCGGTGGGTCCTGACGCCCGTCGGGCGCGCGATCGCCTGGTGCGGCAGGGGGATCGCCTGGTGTCTGCGCATGGTCGTCACCGGAGTCGGTGCCGCGCTGTACTGGACCGCCCGGATCCTGCTGGTGCTGCCCGCGCTCGCCCTCTGGCGGTGGGTGCTGGCGCCCGTCGGCCGGGGCCTCGCCGTCGTCGCGCGGGAGGTCGGGGCGGCCCTCGGGCACGCCTGGCGGATCGCGGGCCACGTCTCGCTCGCCGTCGGCCGTTTCCTCGGCACCGTCTTCCGCCTGCTCGTCGGCGATCCGGCGCGCTGGGTGTACCGGACCCTCCTGACCCCGGCGGGGCACGTCGTGCGGGACGCGGTCTGGCGGCCCGCCGCCGAGGCCTCGCGCGCCGTGGGCCGGGCCGTGCGGCAGGCGCTGGCCGATGTCCGCGGCTCGGTGCGGCGGGCCCGTGCCGACGTGCGGCGGGCGCTGTTCGGGGAGCCGGTGAAGGAGCCGCCGGTGGCCCGGCGGGAACCATCCGCGGCCGGGGCACGTACTCTTGGTAGCAGTACGACCGCTCTCACGAAGGACTGAACGACACTGGGCAAGCGACAGCCCGAAGGCCCGCCGCCCGTACCCGCGGTGCAGCGCATCCGACTGCGTTACACCAAGCGCGGCCGCCTCCGGTTCACCAGCCACCGTGACTTCCAGCGCGCCTTCGAGCGTGCGCTGCGCCGCGCCGAGGTGCCCATGGCGTACTCGGCGGGGTTCACCCCGCACCCGAAGGTGTCGTACGCCAATGCCGCACCCACCGGCACGGGCAGTGAAGCGGAATACCTGGAGATCGCGCTCACCGAGGCGCGTGACCCGGAGCAGTTGAGGCTGCTCCTCGACGAGTCGCTGCCCGCCGGGCTCGACGTCGTCGAGGCGGTCGAGGCCCGTACCTCCGGGCTCGCCGACCGGCTGACGGCTTCCGTGTGGGAGCTGCGGCTGGACGGCGTGGAGTCCGCCGACGCCGAGCGCGCCGTGGCGGCCTTCACCTCGGCCGGGACCGTCGAGGTCCAGCGCCGGACCAAGAACGGCGTCCGTACCTTCGACGCACGCTCCGCCGTCGTGACCCTCGAGAACGCGACCACCACCCGTGATACGCCGGCTGATAGGCCGACCGACCGGCCCTGTGCGATACTGCGGCTGGTTGTTCGGCACGTGACGCCTGCCGTACGACCCGACGACGTCCTGTCCGGTCTCCGCGCCGTGGCCGACCTGGCGCCGCCGGTCCCCGCAGCGGTGACCAGGCTGGCGCAGGGGCTGTTCGATGAAGAGACCGGCGCGGTGACCGACCCGCTCGCGCCCGACCGCGAGGCAGCAACGCCCGAGCCGCAACCGGCCGCCGCTGCTGCCGCCGCGAAGGCGTCGGCGTAAGGAAGGTCCCGCACAAGGACGAGCGTCGTAGCGCCGCCCTCGAACTCGGGAGCCACCTGGGTCGGGCAGCGCACCGACCACAAGACTTTCGCCAGGCCGTGCACGACAAGGGGTACGGAACCGGCGAGACAAGACACGGAGAGCTCCCGAGCGGCGCCCGCGCCCCGGACGGCGGCGACGCGCATCGCGCGAGCCGCGGACGTCACCGGCGGTCGACACGGTCGATCCCGGACCGGGTGCGGCGCCCGGGAGCCTGACGGGAGAAACCCCCGCATGCTCGAACCGACCGAATCCGCAGAGTCCGCGACGTCCTCGACGGACTCCGAGCCGAACACCCCCAGCGACACCCTGCCGCCGCGTCGTCGGCGCAGGGCCGCGTCCCGCCCGGCGGGACCGCCGTCCGGCGCCTCCGGCCCGGAGGCCGGGACCGTCACGCCGGCCGAGACGCCCGCCGCGGCCGAGGAGCCGGAAGAGGCAGCCGCCGAGACGCCCGAAACAGTCGCGGAGCCGCGGTCCGCCGGCCGTCCGCGCCGCCGTGCCGTGCGCCGTGCCTCCGCGCCCGCCGGGTCCCCGGCCTCGGCCGAGGCGGCCGAGGCGGCCGAGACCGTCGTTCCCGTCGCGCCCGCCGCCGAGACGCCGGCCGAGCCGGAGCCCGCCGCCACCGACACCACCGGGGACGCCGCTCCCCGCCGTACCCGTCGCCGTGCCACCCGCACGGTGACCTCGCCCACCGCCGACGCGCCCGCCCCCGAGGCGGAGACCCCCGTCGCGACCCCGGAGCCCGCCCCCGTGGAGGAGGCCGCCGAGAGCGCCGAGGACGCCGCTCCGCGGCGTACGCGCCGGCGTGCCACGCGGCGTGTGTCCGCTCCCGCCGGTGAGCCCGCGGCCGCCGAGCCGGCCGAGCCCGCGACCGAGGCCGGTGAGGCTGCTGCGGCCCCCGAGACCGCTCCGGCCGCCGCCGCCCCCGTGGAAGAGGCCGCCGAGGACGCCGCCCCGCGGCGTACGCGCCGGCGTGCCACGCGGCGTGTGTCCGCCCCCGCCGGTGAGCCCGCGGCCGCCGAGCCGGCCGAGACCGCGGCCGAGGACTCGGGCGAGCCCGCGCAGGCCGCCGCCCCGGACACCGCCGCCCCCGAAGCCGCCCGGAGCGCCGAGCCCGCCGCGCCCGTCGAGGAGGCCGCTCCGCGCCGTGCGCGTCGCCGGTCCGCCCGCAAGGCCGCCGGTGGCTTCGCCGAGCCCGCGCGGAGCGCCGCCGGGTCCGACGAGGCGGACGCCCCGAAGCGTCCGGCGCGTCCGGCCGTCGCCGTGTTCCAGGCGCCCGTGTTCGCGGAGCCCAGGTTCCAGACGCCCGAGCGGGCCGCGGCGGAGGCCGCCGCCGAGGCCGCCGAGGCCGAGCCCGAGCAGACGGCCCGGGAGACCGAGGCCGAGGAGTTCCCGGAGGAGACCGCCGGGTCGCGTCGCCGCCGCCGGCGCCGTACCGCGGGCCCGGAGGAGACCACCGAGGACCGCACGCCCGCCCGGGCCGCCGCCGAGGAGCCGGACGCCGACGCCGAGACCGAGGGCGACGAGGCGGGCGACGACCACGGTGACGACGCCGAGGGCTCCGAGGAGTACGGCTCGCGTCGCCGTCGTCGCCGGGGCGGCCGCCGCCGTCGCCGGGGCGACCTGGCCGAGGGCTCCGACGAGTCCACGGACGAGGACGGCGAGCACACCGCCGCCGAGCAGGCCGCCCAGGACGCCGAGGACACCGCCGAGCAGGCGGAGGAGGACGCCGAGGAGGGCGAGGACGCCACCGGCGAGAACGCCGGCTCCAGCAGCAGCCGTCGCCGCCGTCGCCGTCGCCGCCGCGCCGGGGACGCCTCCGGCGAGGCCGACACGTCCTCCGACGACCCCGAGCGCACCGTCGTCAAGGTCCGCGAGCCGCGCCCCGCGCGGGAGAAGAGCGAGCCGTCCGACGAGGTGCAGTCCATCAAGGGCTCCACCCGCCTGGAGGCCAAGAAGCAGCGCCGCCGCGAGGGCCGCGAGCAGGGCCGCCGGCGCGTGCCGATCATCACCGAGGCCGAGTTCCTGGCCCGCCGCGAGGCCGTCGAGCGCGTCATGGTCGTCCGCCAGCACGGCGAGCGCACGCAGATCGGCGTCCTCGAGGACGGGGTGCTCGTCGAGCACTACGTCAACAAGGAGCAGGCCACCTCGTACGTCGGCAACGTCTACCTCGGCAAGGTGCAGAACGTGCTGCCGTCGATGGAGGCCGCCTTCATCGACATCGGCAAGGGCCGCAACGCCGTCCTGTACGCCGGTGAGGTCAACTTCGAGGCGCTGGGCATGGGCCACGGCCCCCGCCGCATCGAGTCCGCCCTCAAGTCCGGCCAGTCCGTCCTCGTGCAGGTCACCAAGGACCCGATCGGCCACAAGGGCGCCCGCCTGACCAGCCAGGTCTCCCTCCCCGGCCGCTACCTGGTCTACGTGCCCGAGGGCTCGATGACCGGCATCAGCCGCAAGCTGCCCGACACCGAGCGGTCCCGGCTGAAGACCATCCTCAAGCGGATCGTCCCCGAGGACGCGGGCGTCATCGTGCGCACCGCGGCCGAGGGCGCCAGCGAGGACGAGCTGCGCCGCGACGTCGAGCGGCTCCAGGCGCAGTGGGAGGAGATCCAGAAGAAGGCCAAGAACGGCAACGCGCCGACGCTGCTGTACGGCGAGCCGGACATGACCGTCCGGGTCGTGCGGGACATCTTCAACGAGGACTTCTCCAAGGTCGTCGTCAGCGGCGACGACGCCTGGCAGACCATCCACGGTTACGTGTCCCACGTGGCCCCGGACCTCGCCGACCGGCTGTCCAGGTGGACCTCCGAGGTCGACGTCTTCGCCACCTACCGGATCGACGAGCAGCTCGCCAAGGCGCTGGACCGCAAGGTCTGGCTGCCCAGCGGCGGTTCGCTGGTGATCGACCGGACCGAGGCGATGGTCGTCGTCGACGTCAACACCGGCAAGTTCACCGGTCAGGGCGGCAACCTCGAGGAGACGGTCACCAGGAACAACCTGGAGGCGGCCGAGGAGATCGTGCGCCAGCTGAGGCTGCGCGACCTCGGCGGCATCATCGTCATCGACTTCATCGACATGGTGCTGGAGTCCAACCGGGACCTGGTGCTGCGGCGCCTGCTGGAGTGCCTGGGCCGGGACCGGACCAAGCACCAGGTCGCCGAGGTGACCTCGCTGGGCCTGGTGCAGATGACCCGCAAGCGGGTCGGCCAGGGCCTGCTGGAGTCGTTCTCGGAGACCTGCGTCCACTGCAACGGCCGTGGCGTCATCGTCCACCTCGACCAGCCGTCCTCCGCCGCCGGCGGCGGAGGCAAGCGCCGCAAGCGGGCGCGTGCGGGTGCCGGTGAGCACGACCACGAGGCCGTGGCCGGCATCGAGACGGCGCCGACGGCGGAGCAGGAGGCGGACACCGAGTCCGAGTCCGAGGTCGCCGCCGAGGTGGCCGAGCCGGTATCGCTGCCGGCGCCCGAGTTCACCCCGGACGAGGAGCTGTACAGCAGCGCCGCCGAGGCCGAGGCCGCCGCCACGCGCGGTCGTGGCCGGCGTCGGGCGAGCCGGCGGGCGTCCGCCCCGGCGGGTGCCCCGAAGGCGCCGAAGGGCGAAGCCGCGCAGGCCGAGGCGCCGGCGCCGACCGCGCAGGACGTCACGGTCGCGGAGGAGATCGAGCGCCCGGTCGTGCACGAGCCGGCCGCCGAGGTGCTGGCCGAGCCCGCGGCCGTCGAGGACGCGGTGTCCGGCGCCACGGCCCCGGCCGCCCCGGAGGAGGCTCCGGCCGCCGACGAGGCGGCGCCCAAGGGCCGTACGCGCCGTCGGGCCACCCGGAAGGTGTCCGCACCGGCCGGCTCGCCCGCGGGTGCCGAGGCCGCCGTGCTGACGGTCCCCGAGACCGCGCAGCCCGAGCCGGCGCCGCAGGCACCGGCCGAGGCACCGG
Organism: Streptomyces sp. NPDC048185; assembly: GCF_043202495.1. Lineage (NCBI taxonomy): Bacteria > Bacillati > Actinomycetota > Actinomycetes > Kitasatosporales > Streptomycetaceae > Streptomyces > Streptomyces sp. NPDC048185. Next base: position 848,502 of record NZ_JBIDAN010000001.1, on the reverse strand, counting down.
CGGCCGAGGAGGCCGCGCCGGCCGCCGAGAGCGCCGCGCCGGCCCGTCCGCGCCGTCGGGCGGTGCGCAAGCCCACCACCTCGACCGCGTCCGAGGAGGCGGCCGTCGTGGTCGTCCCGTCGGCCCCGGCGGAGGCGGAGACGCAGGCGGAGCCCGAGGCGGCCGAGGCGCAGGCCGTGGACGCGTCCGGCGACGAGTCCGCGCCGGCCAAGAAGGCGGCGGCCCGCAAGACGGCCAAGAAGGCGACGGCGAAGAAGGCCGCCACCAAGAAGACCGCGGCCAAGAAGACGACGACCGCGAAGAAGGCCACGGCCAAGAAGGCGGCCAAGACGACGACCGCCAAGAAGGCCACGACCAAGAAGACGGCGTCGAAGAAGACCGCGGCGGCCGAGCAGGCGGCGCCGTCCTCGGTCACGGCCGCCACCGACGAGGGCTGATCCCGGTCCCTGTTGCACCACGTGTGGCCCTGCCCCTCCGGGCGGGGCCACACGCCTGTGCGGGGGCCTGTCACGGCGTCCACGGGCCTCGCGGGCCGGCCGTCCGGCGGCCCCGCGCCGGTGGCCGGGGGCCCGGTTTGACCCCTGTCGCGTGTCCCCGTAATCTTGACCGTCGGCGTGTCGACTGACGCGTCACATCCCCGTAAACCTCTTCCTTCCGGATGCGGCCGTGACCGGCCACGACCGGGAGAGGCCGGCTCCGGCGTGCCGCCGGGCGGCTGGACTGCGGGGGTGCCGTTCCCGAGCGAGAGAGTGAGATCCGCGTGTACGCCATCGTGCGCAGCGGTGGCCGCCAGCACAAGGTTGCTGTCGGCGACATCGTTGAGGTTGACAAGATTTCCACCGCCAAGGTCGGCGACACGGTCGAGCTCTCGACCCTGCTCGTGGTCGACGGCGACGCTGTGACCAGCGACCCGTGGGTGCTGGCCGGCATCAAGGTCCAGGCCGAGGTCGTGGACCACCACAAGGGCCAGAAGATCGACATTCTGCGCTACAAGAACAAGACCGGCTACCGCCGTCGTCAGGGCCACCGCCAGCAGTACACGGCGATCAAGGTCACTGAGATCCCCGCGGCTGCGAAGTAAGGGACTGAGGAGAGATGGCACACAAGAAGGGCGCATCGTCCACCCGTAACGGTCGTGACTCCAACGCTCAGCGCCTCGGCGTGAAGCGCTTCGGTGGTCAGGCCGTCAACGCGGGCGAGATCCTGGTCCGCCAGCGCGGCACCCACTTCCACCCGGGTGCGGGCGTCGGCCGTGGCGGCGACGACACGCTGTTCGCGCTGCAGGCCGGTGCGGTGCAGTTCGGCACCCACCGTGGCCGCAAGGTCGTGAACATCGTTCCGGTCGCCTGATCGGACACTTGCGCGAGGCGGACCTCACTTCCCGGACGGGAAGCGGGTCCGCCTTTCGCGTGTTACCCAAGAGACAACCCCGTAGTAACTGGAGGCACATTCCATGACCACCTTCGTGGACCGCGTCGAGCTGCATGTCGCCGCGGGTAACGGAGGCCACGGCTGTGCCTCCGTCCACCGTGAGAAGTTCAAGCCGCTCGGCGGACCGGACGGCGGCAACGGCGGCCGTGGCGGCGACGTGATCCTCACCGTGGACCAGTCGGTGACCACGCTCCTCGACTACCACCACTCCCCGCACCGCAAGGCCACCAACGGCAAGCCCGGCGAAGGCGGCAACCGCTCCGGCAAGGACGGCCAGGACCTCGTCCTGCCCGTGCCCGACGGCACGGTGGTCCTCGACCGGGCGGGCAACGTCCTCGCCGACCTGGTCGGCCACGGCACGTCCTACGTCGCGGCCCAGGGCGGTCGCGGCGGCCTCGGCAACGCGGCGCTGGCCTCCGCCCGCCGCAAGGCCCCCGGCTTCGCGCTGCTCGGCGAGCCCGGCGACCTCCAGGACATCCACCTGGAGCTGAAGACCGTCGCCGACGTGGCGCTGGTCGGCTACCCGAGCGCCGGCAAGTCCTCGCTGATCTCCGTGCTCAGCGCGGCCAAGCCGAAGATCGCCGACTACCCCTTCACGACGCTCGTGCCGAACCTGGGCGTGGTGACGGCCGGCGAGACCGTCTACACCATCGCGGACGTCCCCGGACTCATCCCCGGCGCCAGCCAGGGCAAGGGCCTCGGCCTGGAGTTCCTGCGGCACGTGGAGCGGTGCAGCGTGCTGGTGCACGTCCTGGACACGGCGACGCTGGAGTCCGACCGAGACCCGGTCTCCGACCTGGACATCATCGAGGCGGAGCTGCGCGAGTACGGCGGCCTCGACAACCGGCCCCGCATCGTCGTCCTCAACAAGATCGACGTGCCCGACGGCAAGGACCTCGCCGAGATGGTCCGGCCGGACCTCGAGGCGCGCGGCTACCGGGTCTTCGAGGTGTCGGCGGTGGCCCACATCGGGCTGCGGGAGCTGTCCTTCGCGCTGGCCGAGCTGGTGGCGAGGGCGCGTGCCGCCCGGCCGAAGGAGGAGGCCACGCGCATCGTCATCCGGCCCAAGGCCGTGGACGACGCGGGCTTCACCGTCACCCGCGAGGAGGACGGACTGTTCCGGGTGCGCGGCGAGAAGCCCGAACGCTGGGTGCGCCAGACCGACTTCAACAACGACGAGGCCGTCGGCTACCTCTCCGACCGGCTCAACCGCCTCGGTGTCGAGGAGCGGTTGGTCAAGGCGGGTGCCCGCCGCGGCGACGGCGTGGCCATCGGCCCCGAGGACAACGCGGTCGTGTTCGACTGGGAGCCGTCGATGACGGCGGGCGCCGAGATGCTCGGCCGCCGCGGCGAGGACCACCGCTTCGAGGCACCCCGCCCCGCCGCCCAGCGGCGCCGGGACCGGGACGCCGAACGCGACGAGGCGCAGCGCGAGTTCGACGGCTTCGAGCCGTTCTGACGGACGCGCCCGTCCGACCCGCGCGTCCGGCAAAGCGCGCACACGACACAGGAGGCGAGGACCGGCCCGGTCCTCGCCTCCTGTGTCGTACGGCCGTACGGGCGGCTGCTCAGCGCTCCAGGAACGCGAACAGCTCCTCCCACTGATCGGTGATGGCCGACGGCGAGTAGCGCTGCACGTTGGCCCGCGCCTTCTCGCCCATCGTGTCCCGCAGCTCGGCGTCCTCCATCAGCCGGCCCAGCTGCCGCGCCAGCTCCGTGGTGTTGCCGGGCCGGGCGAGGAGCCCGTCCTCCCCGTCCTGGACGATCTGGCGGACACCGGGGGCGCAGTCGAAGGCGGCACAGGGCACCGCGCAGGCCATCGCCTCGAGCAGGGCCAGCGGGAAGCCCTCGCCGCGGGAGGACTGGACGAACACGGAGGCCCCGTGCAGCGCGGCCACGACGTCGTCGGTCTGGCCGGCCCACTCCACCGAGCCGTCCAGGCCGAGCTCCGTGCACTGCCGCTTCAGGGCCTGCTCGTCGGGCCCGGAACCGTAGATGCGCAGCCGCCACCCGGGGTGCTTGGGCGCCGCCTCGGCCCAGGTGTCGAGCAGCATGTCGATGCCCTTCTGGTGACCGAGGCGGCCGATGCTCGCGACCACCTTCTCGGTGCGCCGGGAAGGCGTGTCGGGCATCATCGGCAGCGGGTTCGGCATGAAGCCCACGTTGTTCAGGCCGCGGCCCACCCACAGGTCGGCGTCCTCCTGGGTCAGCAGGAGCAGCCGGTCCACGTCCTTGTAGTACTTCTGGACGCGACCGAAGCGGGAAGAGCCCTTGGAGTACTCGAAGGACTCGTGGCTCATGCCGATCACCGGGTGACCGGCGGTGTCGGCGACGGCCACCCACTCCATGGCCCACACCTGGGTCACGACGATCATGGCGCCCGGGCGGGCGGCCCGGAAGAGGCGCGACAGCCGCTCGGTCGCCTCCCGCATGCCCGCCTCACGGGCGGCCTCCCGGCGCCGGGCCGCGAGGTTGGCCCGGTCACGGAGGTTGCGGGCCTGCCAGCGGCCCGGCGGGCGCTCCTCGTAGAGCGTCACCGTGTCGAAGGGAGGGTTGTCCCCGAGGTCCATCGGCACCTCGGGCGGGGCGATGCCCACGATGGTCACGCGGTGCCCGCGCTCGGCGAGCAGCCGGGCCATCAGCGCCTGCCAGCGGGCCACGCCGCCGAGTTCGTTGACCTCGTTGGCCACGAAGATGATGTCGCGCTTGGTCATCGGGCTTCTCCCTCGGGACCGAAGAAGCGGTCGACGATCCGGGCGGCGGCGTCGCCCCGGTCGTACTCACCGTACTGCGTCATGAATTCCTTGATCCGTCCCTCGCAGCCTGACGCGAGGGCGTCCAGGTCGGACAGCACGTCGAAGAGTTCCTCCGCCGTGCCCGCCAGCGGCCCGGGAGCCTGCTCGGACAGGTCGAAGTAGGTGCCGCGGCTGTTCTCCACGTACTCCTCCCAGTCGTAGGTGAAGAACACCATGGGCCGCTGGAGGAGGGCGTAGTCGAACATCACCGACGAGTAGTCCGTGATCAGCACGTCCGACAGCAGCATGACCGGGGTGATGTCGGGTTCCTCGCTGACGTTGATCACCCGGCCGGCGACCGACGGCGGCAGCGTGACGTTGTTGAGGTAGTGGGTGCGGATGAGCAGGGTGAACCGGTCACCGAAGCGGTCCGCGAACTCCTCGACGTCGAACGGGAACTCGAACTTGCGGACCTTGCCGCCCTGCGCCCGGAACGTCGGCGCGTAGAGGACGACCGGCAGGTCGCGCCGGATGCCCAGCCGCTCGGCGAGCTCCTCCGCGGCCGGGTCGACGGTCGCCGACTCACGAGCCCGCACCAGGGCGTCGTTGCGCGGGTAGCCCGTGCGCAGCAGCTTCTCCTCGGGGATCCGGTAGGCCCGGGCCAGCGTCTTCTCGTCGTGCTTGCCGCGCACCACGAAGTGGTCGAAGCGGTCGATCGCCCGCTGGTAGGCCTGCTGCTCGTGCTCGGGCATGATCCGGTACTGCGGCTCGTCGAAGCCCATGCGCTTGAGCGCGGAGCCGTGCCACGTCTGGATGTACGTCGTCTCCGGCCGCTTGCTGAGCTTCAGCGGGAAACCCTGGTTGTCGATCCAGAACTCGGCCTGCGCCAGCGCCCTGAGGTACGGCCACGACCAGCGGCGCACCAGCTCCGCGTCCTGCGGGAAACCGGTGGGGCGGCTGCCCGCGTACGACCAGATGGGCTTGATCGGCACACCGCGGCGGCGCAGCTCCTCGTAGATGGCGCGGGGGCTGTCGCTGTACTGCTTGCCGAGGTGGCTCTCGAAGACGACGGTGCCCTTGCGCACGGGCAGCACGCGGATCATGCGCTCGAAGGTCTCGATCTTGCGCGGGCCCGAGTTGAGGTCCTTGCGCACCGAGGCGACCTTGCGCACCACCTTCTTCGCCACCTGGGCGGGCGGGCTCTGCATGTTGCGCTGCACGAGCGTCGACGTGCGCTGCGCGAGCCGCCCGTGCTGGGCCAGCCGGAAGGCGAGGTGGCCGTTGGCCGAGGCGTGCGGCCGGATGCGGTCGGCCATCATGCGGCCCAGCCGGGGCCGGATGCGGATCTCGCCCGCGCCCTCCAGGTCGGTGCGGCCGACGGTGAGCCGGCTCGTGGTGCGCTCGCCGTCGACCGTGAGGTGCATGCGCACGTCCCACACGTCGTCGACGATGCCCACGGGGCGCAGCTTGCTCGCCAGCGGCACCGTGGCCTGCCAGGTGACGGAGTCGCCGTCGTGGCGCAGCGTCCCCACCGGGAAGCTGAACGACTGCAGGCTCTTGCGGCGGGCGCGGAACTCCAGCTCCGCCTCCAGACGGGCACCGGGAGGGATCACGCCGAGCGGGTTGACCAGGGCACCCGCGAGGGTCACCCCGGCGGGCTGCTCCGCGTACCGGGTCACCGCGTTGCGCAGGCTGAGACGCTGCACCGGCCTGGCGTGGTAACCGAGGTCGGTCACGTCGAGCACGGCGCGGCCCATCGGGTCGTCCAGGTGCTCCGCGCACCAGTAGACGCGGCCGTCGCGCTCCAGCAGCGGGCTGGAGACCTTGTTCTTGTTGATGAGCGTGTCGATGGCCGGCATGAGGTGTTCCCAGTCCTCCTGCAGCAGCAGGTAGGCACAGAGCCGGTGGATCGGGGACAGCTCCGCGTAGGCCTCCTCGGGGAAGTCCTTGATGTAGCCGTTGGCCATCTCGGCGAAGTGGTGCCGGTAGTCGTCGTCCAGGAAGGGCAGGTCCCGGAGGTAGAGGATCAGGTCGTGCTTGAGGAACTTCGTGTCCTTGTGCAGCTTCAGCTCGTCGTGGCCCTGCTCGGCGAGGATGCGGTCGATCCTGCGGTGGATCTCCAGCCGGTCGGCGAAGTTGTTGATCTCGTGCCGGCGGTTGCTGATCGACTTCTCTTCGGTCTTCTCGACGACGTTCCAGTGGTAGACCGTGTTCGGGATCAGGGTGATCCGCGACGCGGCCAGGTACGCCTGGGCGGAGAAGAGCAGGTCCTCGTAGTGGATGCCACGGGGGAAGGTCAGGCCGCTCTCGACGAGGAACTCGCGCCGGTAGCACTTGTTCGTGGACAGCGTGTCGAAGACCAGGAGGTCCGGGATCTCCGCGATCGAGTCGAAGGTGCGGGTCTGCCGGTACAGCCACTGGTACCACTTGGCCGTCTTGCCCGTCCGGCTGTCGGTGTGGACGCGCAGGCACAGGCCGGACACGAGGTCCGCGCCGGTGCGCTCGGCGGCGTCCAGCATGTTGCGGCAGGCGTTCACCTCGAGAGTGTCGTCACTGTCGAGGAACATCACATAACGGCCGCGCGCGATGGCGATGCCCTGGTTGCGGGGCTCGCCGCAGCCGCCGCTGTTCTCGGCCAGCTGGATGGCCCGCACCCGGTCGGAGGCGGCCGCCAGCCGCTGCGCGACCTCGAAGGAGCCGTCGGTGGAGTGGTCGTCGGCGACGATGACCTCGACGTTCTGCAGGGTTTGGTCGAGGACCGACTGCACCGCGGTCGGAAGACGGTCCGCGTCGTTGTAGACGATGACGACGACACTGATGTCGGGCGTTCTGTCGTGGCGCTGGGACACAGCAGCAGCTACCTCTGGTTAAAGAACGGATATCGGGTCGGACGCGGCGACGTCCGGGCCGGGTGACGGAGCAGGCACCCGCTCGTCCAACGGCACGATCGGCGGCAGGTCTGCGAGCGGCTCACCGAGGAAGACGTGCCGGACTACGCGTTCGGCTGCGTGCCCGTCGTCGAAGTCACAGAATCGTTGCCGGAAACGGGACCGGGCCTCGGTGGCCCGGGCGTCGCGCCAGCCCTCGGAGCAGAGCAGGTCGGTCAGTTCCTCCTGCGTCGTGGCGACGGCACCCGGAGGCTGCCGCAGCACGTCGAAGTAGGTACCGCGGACCACGGAGTAGGTGTCCCAGTCGTCGGCGAAGACGACTATGGGACGGTCCAGGTTGGCGTAGTCGAACATGGCCGACGAGTAGTCGGTGATCAGGCCGTCGGAGGCGAGGTACAGCCGCTCCACCGACGGGTGCGCCGACACGTCGACGATCCGTCCGGCGGACTGCAGCTCGGCGAGCCGGGAGGACCCGCCGTAGAAGTAGTGGCCCCGCACCAGCAGAGTGACGTCCGGCCCCAGCCGTTCGGCCAGCCGCTCCAGGTCCAGGCGGGGCACGAACCCGCTCTGGTACTCGCGGTGCGTGGGCGCGTAGAGGAACGCCGTGGTGCCCTCGCGCAGCCCCAGCTCCTCGCGGGCCGCGCGCACGTCGTCGGCACCGGCGGTGAGCAGGATGTCGTTGCGCGGGTAGCCGGTCTCCAGCGTGGTGTACGCGCTGGGGTAGACCCGCTCCCACACGCTGGTCGAGAAACGGTTGGAGCTGATGCTGAAGTCCCAGCGGTCGCAGCGCTTCAGGAGCTTGGCGAAGTCCATCTTGGTGGACGCCGGGTACTTCTGCTGGTCCAGGCCCATGGTCTTGAGCGGGGTGCCGTGGTGGGTCTGCACATGGATCTGGCCCTCCCGCTTCACCACCGAGTCGCCGAAGTTCACGTTGTTGACGAGGTACTTGGCGCGCGCCACGGCGGCCCAGTAGGCCCGTGAGCCCACCCGTACGTACTCCACGCCCTCGGGCACCTGCTTCACCGCGTCCGGCCGCACGGCCCACACCCGGCGGATGTGCGGGGCCAGACGGCCCAGTTCGGCGTCGATGGCCGCGGGGTTGCAGGAGACGCTGCGGCTCCAGTAGGCGGAGAAGACCGCGAGGTTCTCGTCGAGCGGCAGTCGCAGCTGCGACCGGTGGAAGACGTCCATCGCGCCGCGCTTGGACCGGGTGAGCGTGCGGCGCGTGCGGCCGCGGACGCTCTGGCGCACCCGCAGCGCGGTCAGCGCGCTCGCCATGACCGGATACGTGTCGCGCTGCAGCAGCATGTACTTGTGACGGCGACGGCCGGCCGGCGGCTCGAAGCCCCGGGGCAGGCGCGCGCGGTAGTCGGCGGCGGCCTGGTGGAAGAACTCCGCACGGGCGTCACGCGGCAGCCGGCCCGGACGCTCCAGGATGGTCAGGTAGTGGTCGACCATCTTGCGGAACAACGGCCCGCGCCACCGGTCGAGTTCCGGGTGCGCGTCGAGGAAGTCGAAGACGCGCCGGTACTGCTCGAAGACGTCGAAGTGCTTGCGGCTGACCGTCTTGAGGATGTTGCCGCCCTCGCGGCGCTGCCGGTAGAAGACGCAGACCCGGTCCAGTACGGCGATCCGCTCGGCGGTGATCATCGAGGAGAACGTCCAGGGGGCGTCCTCGTAGTACCCGGGCGGGAAGGTGAAGCCGGACCGGGTGACGAAGTCGCGGCGGTACGCCTTGTTCCAGACGATCTGCAGCAGGTCGAGCAGGTGGGGGCGGTCGGCGAGGGAGAAGCTGCCGGGGCCGTCCTGCGCCAGCAGGTCCGCCCGCGCGTTGCGGCGGACGCTGCCGTCCCAGTAGGTGCGGGCGTAGTCGTAGACCAGGATCTCGGGATTCCCGGTGGCCTCGAGACGGTCCGCAATGGCCTTGAGGGCTCCGTCGGACAGCGTGTCGTCGCTGTCCAGGAAGAGCACGTATTCGCCCCGCGCCTTTTCCAGTCCCGCGTTGCGCGCGCGTCCCAGGCCGACATTCTCCGTGAGATGAATCACATGAATGCGGTCGTCGCGTTGCGCGTATTCGTCGAGGATGGCGCCCGATCCGTCCGGCGAGCAGTCGTCGACCGCGACGATCTCGAAGTCCGTGTAGTCCTGCCCCAGCACGGAGTCGAGGCACTCGGGGAGATACCCCCGCACCTTGTACACGGGAACGACGAGAGAGAGCTTGGGCATCCTTACAACCTGTTCCGGAGACTGGACCACGGGAGCGCGGGCTGGGGCCGGAGCGCGCTCCGGGCGTCGGTGGCCCGAGCGCGCCGCCGCATCAGCGTAAAGGATTCACATGAAGTTTCCGTGGGCACGGTGGTCTGCCGACGTGGGCCGCGCACCGCACGGAATGCGGGGCGGCGGCGGGGTGGTCCGGCCGGTCGGTGTCAGGTTTGAACTTCCTCACGTTCGGTTTGTATGCACCCTTTCCTCGCTACTGTCCTTTGTGCCCGACTCGATTTTCCGTTGCGCACGGACGAGTCTGCATCTCGAGACGGAAATCAGGGAGGCATGAGGATGAGCTGGCTGGTCACGGGCGGAGCCGGATACATCGGTGCGCATGTGGTGCGTGCGCTGGTCGAAGGCGGCGAGAGCGTGGTCGTGTACGACGACCTGTCCACCGGTTCCGCCGAGCGGGTACCCACCGGAGTGCCGCTGGTGGTCGGCAGCGTGCTGGACGCTCCCCTCCTGGAGAGCACGATGCGCGACCACGCCGTGACCGGTGTGGTGCACATCGCGGCCAAGAAGCAGGTGGGGGAGTCGGTCGAGCAGCCGCTCCACTACTACCGCGAGAACGTCACGGGTCTGCAGACGCTGCTGGAGGCCATGACGTCCTGCGGCGCCGACCGTCTCGTCTTCTCCTCGTCGGCCGCGGTGTACGGCATGCCGGACGTGGACCTCGTCACCGAGGACACGCCCTGTCTGCCGATGAGCCCCTACGGCGAGAGCAAGCTGGTCGGCGAGTGGCTGATCAACGCCACCGCCCGGGCCCACGGCATCCGCACCGCCAGCCTGCGCTACTTCAACGTGGCCGGCGCGGCCGGTCCCGAGCTGGCCGACACCGGCGTCTACAACCTGATCCCCATGGTCTTCGAGCGCCTGGAGGCGGGCGAGGCCCCGCGCGTCTTCGGTGACGACTACGCCACGCCCGACGGCACCTGCGTCCGGGACTACATCCACGTCCAGGACATCGCCTCCGCGCACCTCGCGGCCGCCCGGCGCCTGACGGACGCCCCGCAGGGCACGGCGCTCACCCTCAACATCGGGCGCGGCGAGGGCAGTTCGGTCCAGGAGATGGTGGACCGCATCCTCAAGGTCGCCGGCCGGGAGGACGTCGCCCCCCTGGTGACGGAGCGCAGGCCCGGCGACCCGGCCCGCGTCGTGGCCTCGGCCGACCGTGCCCGGGAGGAGCTGGGCTGGACCGCCCGTCACGACCTGGACGACATGATCGAGTCCGCCTGGCAGGGCTGGCGCCACCGGCACGGCTGAGCGTGCGGGGCGCCTCCGGGCGGCGGCGGCTTCCCGCGCCGGGGGTTCGTCCGGTCGCGCGCGTGCGGGGTGTGCCGGCCTCCCGTTCGCGGCGCGCGGTGTGCCGTCCCGGCCGGGTGTCGCGGGGGGCTGTCCGGAGCCTGGACCGGGGCGCGGCGGGCGATCCGCTTCGCGTAGATTGCCTGGCGGGCGTCCGAACCGGCGCCGCGGACGCGAGAGGGCGGACGGCACAGTGGCAGGGGCAAGGCAAGCCGTGGGCGAGGCCCGCAGGATCGTCGTCAAGGTCGGTTCCTCCTCGCTGACCACAGCGGCGGGCGGCCTGGACGCCGACCGCGTCGACGCGCTCGTCGACGTCCTCGCCAAGGTGCGGGGCGCCGACAAGGAGGTCGTCCTCGTCTCCTCCGGTGCCATCGCAGCCGGCCTCGCCCCGTTGGGCCTGCGCCGCCGCCCGAGGGACCTGGCCCGGCAGCAGGCCGCCGCCAGCGTCGGACAGGGCCTGCTGGTGGCCCGCTACACCGCCTCCTTCGCCCGCTACGGCGTCCGCGTCGGCCAGGTGCTCCTGACGACCGACGACATGAGCCGCCGCTCCCAGCACCGCAACGCCTCCCGCACCCTCGACAAGCTCCTCGCGATGGGTGCCTTCCCGATCGTCAACGAGAACGACACCGTCGCCACCGACGAGATCCGCTTCGGCGACAACGACCGGCTCGCCGCCCTCGTCGCCCACCTGGTCCGCGCCGACCTGCTGGTGCTGCTGTCCGACGTCGACGGCGTCTACGACGGCGACCCGAGCAGACCGGGCACCTCGCGGATAGCGGAGGTGCGGGGCCCGGCCGACCTCGCCGACGTCGAGATCGGCAGCGCCGGCAAGGCCGGGGTCGGCACCGGCGGCATGGTCACCAAGGTCGAGGCGGCCCGGATCGCCGCCGCCGCCGGCATCCCCGTGGTGCTGACCAGCGCGGTCCACGCCGCCGACGCCCTGGCCGGCGGGGACACCGGCACCTATTTCCACGCCACCGGCAAGCGCTCCACCGACCGGCTGCTGTGGCTCCAGCACGCCTCCGCCCCGCGCGGCGCGCTCGTGCTCGACGACGGAGCGGTGCGCGCGGTCGTGCAGGGCCGCAAGTCGCTGCTGCCGGCCGGCATCGCCGGCGTCGAGGGCGAGTTCGCCGCGGGCGACCCGGTGGAGCTGCGGAACGGCGAGGGGCACGCGGTGGCCCGGGGGCTCGTCGGCTTCGACGCCAAGGAGATCCCCCGGCTGATCGGCCGCTCCACCCGGGAACTGGCGCGCGAGCTCGGACCGGCGTACGAACGCGAGGTCGTACACAGGGACGATCTGGTGATCCTGCACCCGTAATGGGCCGATACGTCCCCGAATCGGTGGTGGACGTTCCGTAAAACCGGCACAGGATCTCTTGGGGCCTGCTCAACTTTCCTCAGGACAAGCCCGGCCGACCACCGGGCCCAGCCGTGTGCGTGAAGGAGGCCGTCGTGAGCGGAGTGCGCCCTGGCACGCCGGCGTCCCGCGGTGGTACCGGCTCCCGGGGCGGTACCGGACCGCGCGGCGCCACCGGCGCCCGTGGCGGCGGCGCCCGCCCGGCCGGCGAGGAACGCGCCCTCACGAGCGTCGCGGCCGGCGACCGGTACCGGGGCGAGGAACCGGCCCACACCCCGCGCCTGTGGCACGTCACCCTCAGCGTCTCCGGCGCCCGCGCCCCGCTCCCGGAGGTGCGCCGCGCCCTGGAGCAGCTCGCCCACGACCACCCCTTCCTGCTGACCAGCCGGTACGCCGACGACCACGCCGAGATCCGGTACTGGGAGGAGGCCCGCGACCTGCACGACGCCGCGGCCGTCGCCCTGCGCCTGTGGGGCGAGCACCGGCAGACCGCGGGGCTGCCGCCCTGGGAGATCGTCGGGCTCGAGGTCATCGACCGGTCGACCTACCACCAGCGCATCGCCGCGGGGTACGGTCCCGCGCCGGCGACCCCGGTCGGCGTTCACCCGTTTTGACCCCGTCCGTCGCATGTCTCGCGGTGTGGGACGGCCGGTGAAGGGCCCCGTCCGGCCTACTACGCTTCCCCCATGACCACGCTCTCGCCGTACGACTCGATGTCCCCGGTCACCCGGGCCGCCTACCGGGCCAAGGCCGCCGCGGCCGACCTCGCGCCGCTGCCGCGGGCCGCGAAGGACGACGCGCTGCTCGCCGTCGCGGACGCGCTGGAGGTCCGTACGAGCGAGATCGTGGAGGCCAACGCCGAGGACGTGGCCAAGGCCCGCGCCGCCGGGACCAGCGAGGCCCTCATCGACCGGCTCACGCTGACCCCGGAGCGGGTCCGCGCCATCGCCTCCGACGTGCGGGACGTCGTCGCGCTGCCCGACCCGGTCGGCGAGGTCGTGCGCGGCTCCACCCTCCCCAACGGCATCGACCTGCGCCAGGTCCGCGTACCGCTCGGCGTGGTCGGCATCATCTACGAGGGCCGGCCCAACGTCACCGTCGACGCCGCCGCCCTGTGCCTGAAGTCCGGCAACGCCGTCCTGCTGCGCGGCTCGTCCTCCGCCTACCGGTCGAACACCGCCCTCGTCCGCGTCGTCCGCGACGCCGTCGGCGGGGCCGGGCTGCCGGCCGACGCCGTGCAGCTGGTGCCCGGCGAGAGCCGGGACAGCGTGCGCGAGCTGATGCGGGCCCGCGGCCTGGTCGACGTGCTCATCCCGCGCGGCGGCGCCTCGCTGATCAACACGGTCGTCCAGGAGTCCACCGTCCCGGTCATCGAGACCGGCACCGGAAACTGCCACGTCTACGTCGACGCGCAGGCCGACCTCGACATGGCCGTCGACATCCTGATCAACTCCAAGGCGCAGCGCGTCAGCGTCTGCAACGCGGCCGAGACCCTCCTCGTCCACCAGGACATCGCCGCCGAGTTCCTGCCCCGCGCGTTGGACGCCCTCGCCGAGGCCGGCGTCACCGTGCACGCCGACGAGCGGGTGATGGCGCACGCCAAGGACACCGAGGCGACCGTGGTGGAGGCCACGCCGGAGGACTGGGAGACCGAGTACCTCTCCTACGACATCGCCGCGGCGGTCGTCGACTCCCTCGACAAGGCCGTCGAGCACATCCGGCTGTGGACCTCCGGCCACACCGAGGCCATCGTGACGACCTCGCAGCAGGCCGCCCGCCGCTTCACCCAGCTGGTCGACTCCACCACCGTCGCCGTGAACACCTCCACCCGGTTCACCGACGGCGGCCAGTTCGGCTTCGGCGCGGAGATCGGCATCTCCACGCAGAAGCTGCACGCCCGGGGCCCGATGGGCCTGCCGGAGCTGACCAGCACCAAGTACATCGTCACCGGCGACGGGCACGTGCGGCGCTGAGCGTACGCCTGGGGCATATGTGAGTGGCATGCGCCGCACCGGGCGCCGTTGATCCGAACGGGGCATCTCACCCACCGGATGAATTTCCCCACCGTCTGCCCAAATCGACCCCCCAGGTCTACTCTGGATCCGTGCCGGAGGACGTGGGGGGTAGGCCGTTCCCTGACGGCTGGGAGCCCGACGACGAACACGACCGCGGGGTGTCGGACGAAGAGTTCGCCTCCGTGGTCTTCGACGAGGCCTTCGTACAGGCGGCCGCGGTGCACGAGCCGACCGCCGTCGAGCGCCTCCTGGCAGCCGCGGAGGCCAGAGCCGCGGCCACCGAGGCCGAGGCGGCCCGCCGCGGCCGTTCCCGGGCCGAGCGCTACGACGACGGGTACGGCGATTTCGGCCATGATCCCGACCTCGACGACCCGGACGACGACCGCGACCTCCTCGACCGGCCGTACGGCGCACCGCCGGCCTCCGGCAAGCAGGTCCGCTGGCACCGTCCCGTCGCCTGGATGCTCGCCCTGGTCATGGGCGTCGGCATGGTCGCGCTGGCCTTCGCGGCCGTCTACCGCGGCGCATCCTCGGGCAGCAGCCCGGAGCAGGTGCCGCCGCCCGCCTCGACGGGACCCGAGCGGGGCGGCAGGGTGACCCCCTCGGTCTCCGCCGACTACTCCGGGCCCCCGGTCCCGGTGATCCCGCGCAGCCCCTGACCTGCCGGTCCGGCGGCCCGAACCTGTCCCAACTTGACCTGCGCCACCGCGTTTACGCGACTCTCCGCAGACCTACCCTGAAGGTATGGCAGGGCCTGGCGACCCGCCCGGAGGGACGCCCGAGGGCGCCCCCGGAGGCGGAGAGGACGAGTACCGATCCGTCGTCTTCGACGAGTCGTTCGTCCGCGCTGCCCGCCTCCAGGAGTTCTCCGCCCGGGAGCGCATCGCCGACCACGCCCCCGCCGTGCGCCGCCGCCCGCCGCTGCGCCGCGGCCTGTCCCGGCAGGTGCTGATCCTCTTCGTGCTGATCACCGTCGCCTTCGGCACCGCGATCTACATGGGCGTACGGCACCCCTACCAGAGTCCCGCCGCACGGCAGCCGACCGAGCAGGTACGGATGACCGTCGTCCCGCTCGCCCCCCGGGGCAAGGTCCCCGGCGCGGGCGATCCCGCGTACCTGTACGCGCACAGCCCGGCCGCCCACTTCGCGGCGGGGGCCGAGGGCGTGCCGCTGCCGGGCGCCCGGCGCACCGCGCACTTCTCGGACGACCAGGTGCTGAACGCGCTGACCACCGCCAAGAACTACATCGTCCGCTCGGCACTCGACCCGGCGGTGCTCGGCGGCGACGACGTCCGCTCGGTGCGGGTGCTGCTCGACCCCGACCAGCTCGGCCAGTTCGACGAGAGCTTCGCCCACCCCGCGGCCGACGGCCGGCACGCGCCCACCGGGTGGCTGGTGCGCTTCGACCCCTCCCGGGCCGAGCTGGCGGGCGACGAGATCAAGGCGCGGGGCAGTCTGACGGTGGCGGAGAGCGACGCCTCCACCCTCGAGGTCACCGCCGACCACACCCTCGTCTACGCGCTGCGGCCCGCCGGGGACGCGCGGGCCGAGGCCTCGCTGTTCACCGTCCGGCGCGAGCTGCACTTCCGCTTCGACCGGGACGACCTGCGCCTGCACCAGACCCAGCTGGTGGCCTCCTCCGTGCAGGCGGGGCCGCTGTCGTGCGCCGAGGACTCGGCGAACCACCTGCGCCCGCTGCTCGCGGGCCAGGCCGCCAGGGCCGGCGGCCCCGCCGGCACCGACCCGTACCGCACCGGCGGCGCCGCGGCCCTGTGCGGCACCCTGGCGACGGGCGCCCAGCCGGCGGTCTGAGCGGCGGGCTCAGGCGCCGTCGCGCGGCGGACGGTCGTCCGGCGCCCCCGGGCCGCCCGGCCCCGCGGAGCCGTCAGCGCCGTGCGCGCCGTTCGCGCCCTTCGTGAAGCCGCCGAAGCCCCGCCGCATCCGGTCGCCCAGGTCGCCGGCGCCGCCCGCGATGTCGCTCACCAGCTTCATCAGCGGGTCCTTGGAATCGCGCACATGGGTGGCGTAGCCGGCCGCCGACTCGCGGAAGGAGTCCCGGACCGAGGCGTCCTTGTCCTCCTCGCGGCGCGGGTAGTGGCCGTCCATGATCCGCTGGAAGTCCCGGGACGCCTCCCACTTCTTCAGCTCGGCGGCCCGCACCGTGCTGAACGGGTGCGTGCGGGGCAGCACGTTCAGGATCTTCAGCACGGAGTCGCGCAGGTCGCCCCCGGCCTCGTACTCGTCGGCCTGCTCCAGGAACGCGTCCACGTTCATCTCGTGCAGGTGGTTCCCGCCCGCGATCTTCATCAGGCCCCGCATCGACGCCTGGAGGTCCTGGCCGACCAGCAGCCCCGCGCGGTCGGCGGACAGCTCCGACTTGCGGAACCACTCGCGCAGCGCGGTCACGACCGCCATGATCGCCACGTTGCCCAGCGGGATCCAGGCGACGCGGACGGCGAGGGACGTCAGGAAGAGCAGGACGGTCCGGTACACCGAGTGGCCGGACAGCGCGTGGCCGACCTCGTGCCCGACGACCGCCCGCATCTCCTCCTCGTCCAGCAGTTCCACGAGCCCCGTGGTGACGACGATGATCGGCTCGTCCAGGCCGATGCACATCGCGTTCGGGACCGGGTCCTGGTTGACGTACATCGGCGGGACCTTCTCCAGGTCCAGGATGTAGCAGGCGTCGCGCAGCATGTCGTGCAGATGGGCGAACTGCCGGTCCGAGACGCGCACCGAGTCGGACAGGAACAGCAGGCGCAGGCTCCGCTCGGGCAGCAGGCCGCTCAGGGCCTTGAACACCGTGTCGAAGCCGCTCAGCTTGCGCAACGCCACCAGGGCACTGCGGTCGGCCGGATGCTCGTACGCACGCGAGGAGATCCCCGGGAAGCGCCTGCGCTGCCTGCCCGGCACCCTCTCGTGCCCGTTGTGCTGGTGGCCGTCGGACATGTCTTCCCCCATGTGCGTCTGTGGGCCTGTGCGTGGGAAGGCCCTTTGCGAACCCTTGTGCGGCCCTTTGCGCCCCCGGAGCCGAGCCCAGCCTAGGCGGAGATACCGTGGACGGGCAGTACAGCGAAGGAGTCACCGTCATGGACCACACCCCCCACACCGCCTGGCTCGCCGAGGCGGCGACCGCGGCCGAGCAGCAAGGGGCGGGCAATCTGCTCCGGGTCGTCCTGATCGTGATGGTGCTGGGCTGTGTGCTGACCGCGTGGTTCCTGCTGCGGGGGTACAAGCGGAAGGACGACTGAGGCGGGCGGAAGGTTCCCCGGCCACGGCCGCCCAGGGCCGCGGCCGTCCCCAACGGCGGAGTCGGCGTGATCGTCCGCGGCGGGCCCGCATACGATGAGCCGCGACGTCTTTATCCCGCCCACACCGGATAGGTCCTGCCGAAGATGAGCTTCCACAGCACTGCTGCCCAGTTGGTCACTCTCGCTGCCGAGGGCGAGGAGCACGGCGGCAACCACGAGAGCCTCAGCCCCTACCTCACCGGCGGCGCCGCGCTGTTCATCCTGCTGCTCCTGCTGTGGATCACCACGCGCTTCAACCGCGACCGCTGAGCGCGAGGGGGGAGCGGGGGGCCTGGACCGGGCCGGTAGGGTCTGCACGCATGGGAGAGCAGGACATGCCTACCGGTCCGGCGCACGACGCGGCGAGGGGCACACAGGACCGCTCGTTGCCCGCCCCGGGCAACGGCGCGGCGCGATCGGGCAAGCGCCGCCTCGGCGTCATGGGCGGCACCTTCGACCCGATCCACCACGGGCACCTGGTCGCGGCCAGCGAGGTCGCCGCGCAGTTCCACCTCGACGAGGTCGTCTTCGTCCCCACCGGGCAGCCCTGGCAGAAGAGCCACCGCGTGGTCTCCGCGGCCGAGGACCGCTACCTGATGACGGTCGTCGCCACCGTCGAGAACCCGCAGTTCTCGGTCAGCCGCATCGACATCGACCGCGGCGGCCCCACCTACACCGTGGACACCCTGCGGGACCTGCGCGCGCTCAACCCGGACACGGACCTGTTCTTCATCACCGGCGCCGACGCCCTCGCCCAGATCCTCACCTGGCGCGACAGCGACGAGCTGTTCTCCCTCGCGCACTTCATCGGCGTCACCCGGCCCGGCCACACACTGACGGACGCCGGGCTTCCCAAGGGCGGTGTCTCGCTGGTCGAGGTCCCCGCCCTCGCCATCTCCTCCACCGACTGCCGTGCGAGAGTCGCCAAGGGCGACCCCGTCTGGTACCTGGTGCCCGACGGAGTCGTGCGCTACATCGACAAGCGCCAGCTGTACCGCGGCGACTGAGCCGAGAGGGGCACCGGTGAACGACCCATACGACGCGGGCTACGGCAACGGCCAGGCCGACCCGTACGAGCTCGTCGGTTACGACGAGTACGGCCGGCCGGTGCACCGCCAGGCCCAGGACCCGGGCGGGCCCGGGCAGCAGCAGACGTACGACCCCTACGCACAGCAGCAGTACGGGCAGCAGCAGTACGCGCAGCAGCAGGACCAGTACGGGCAGGGCTACGGCTACGACCCGTACGCCGCCGGCGCCCCGCAGACCGCCACGCCGTACGACCCCTACCCCGCCCAGGGCGGCCAGGACACCGGGCAGCAGCCGCCCGTCCCCGACGCCGGACACGGCCCGTACGGCGGCCACGGCCACGCCGGACAGCCCTCGTACGACCCGTACGGCCGGGCCGCGGCGAGCGGCCGGCAGCCGCTCGTCACCGAGCAGACCGCCTACATTCCGCAGCAGGCCGGTCCGCCCGAGGCGCCGGACCCGGAGGCCCCCGGCGAACCGGAGCGGGAGTACAGGACCGAGCAGTTCGCCTTCGTCGAGGAGCCGACCGACGACTCCGAGGACGTCATCGACTGGCTCAAGTTCACCGAGAACCGCACCGAGCGCCGTGAGGAGGCCCGGCGCCGCGCCCGCACGCGCGTCGTCGCCCTGGTCGTCGTCCTGGCCCTCGTCGCCGTCGGCGGCGTCGGCTACCTCTGGTACGCCGGGAAGCTGCCCGGCCTGTCCTCGTCGGACTCCGAGACGGGCGGCACGACGGCCGCGGGCGCCCAGAAACGCGACGTGATCGCCGTCCACCTGCACGACACCGCGGGCGGCGGCACCTCCACGGCGCTGCTCGTCGACAACACCACCACCGAGCGGGGCACCGCCGTACTGCTGCCCAACTCGCTGGCCCTGACCGGCGACGACGGAACCACCACCACGCTCGCCAAGTCCGTCGGCGACGACGGCCCCGACGCCACCCGGACCGCGCTCGACTCGGCCCTCGGCACCGACATCGAGGGCAGCTGGCGGCTGGACACCCCGTTCCTGCAGATCCTGGTGGACCTGGTCGGCAACATCGAGATCGACACCGACACCGATGTGCCCGACCCGGCCGCCAAGGACAAGGGCACGGCGCCCCTCGTGCACAAGGGACCCAAGCAGACCCTCAGCGGCAAGGCGGCCGTCGCCTACGCCACCCACCGCGGCACCGGGGAGTCCGCCGACGCCCAGCTCCAGCGGTTCGGCCAGGTCCTGCACGGCGTGCTGCGCAAGATGTCCTCCGATCCGCAGGCCGCGACGACCACGGTCCAGACGCTGGGCCTGGTCCTCGACCCGCCGCTCACCGAGAGCGACCTGGGCTCGTTCCTCGCCGGGCTCTCCGAACGCGCGAAGGGCGGCGACTTCGGCACCACGCTGCTGCCCGTCGGGAGCGACGGCCGGCTCAGCGCCGAGACCGGCGACAGTGTCGTCAAGGACATCCTGGGCGGCACCGCCAAGAGCCCCGACGAGGACGCGGCCGTCAGCGTCGCCGTCCGCAACGCCACCGGCGTGGAGGACCGCACCGGCAAGGCCCGCGTCTCCCTCCTCAACGGCGGCTTCACCTTCGTGGAGGGCGGCACCGCCTCCGGCACCGAGGCCACGTCGCAGGTCCTGTACGCGGAGGCCGCCGACAAGGAGAACGCCGTCCAGGTCGCCAAGACCCTGGGCCTGCCCGACGGGTCCGTCACCCAGGGCAAGGTCGCGGCGAACGCCGACGTCTCGGTGGTCCTCGGCCAGGACTACGAGCCGGCGGCGTAGGCCGGACACCGGCGTCGTCCCGTGGGGCACCGTCGGCGGTCGTGAGACCCTTGAGGTCAACCGACCGCCGACCGAAAGCCACGCAGTGACCGCGACCGACCGCTCCATCGAACTCATCAACGCCGCCGCGCAGGCGGCAGCCGACAAGCTCGCGCACGATGTCATCGCCTACGACGTCAGCGACGTGCTGTCGATCACGGATGCCTTTCTGCTGGCCTCCGCCCCCAACGACCGCCAGGTCAAGTCGATCGTCGACGAGATCGAGGAGCGGCTGAACAAGGAACTCGGCGCCAAGCCGGTCCGCCGCGAGGGCGACCGCGAGGCCCGCTGGGTCCTGCTCGACTACGTCGACATCGTCGTCCACGTCCAGCACAGCGAGGAGCGCGTCTTCTACGCGCTGGAGCGCCTGTGGAAGGACTGCCCCGAGCTGGAGCTGCCCGCCGACGCCAAGGAGACCCGCGGCAAGGCGGAGGAGCACGCCCGGCTCCAGGCCGCCGAGGAGGCGACGGAGACCGACGGGGACTGGCGATGAGCGCCACCGGTGAGGCGACGGCCGGGAAGGCGGGCCGCGGCAGGCGCGTCATCCTGTGGCGGCACGGCCAGACCTCGTGGAACGTGGAGCGCCGCTTCCAGGGCTCCACGGACGTCGAGCTCACCGGGACCGGCGTCGCCCAGGCCCGCCGCGCCGCCCGGCTGCTGGTCGGCCTGGGACCCGACGCGATCGTCGCCTCCGACCTCAGCCGCGCCGCGAACACGGCCGCCGAGCTCGCCGCGCTCACCGGCCTCGAGGTGACCCTCGAGGAGGGCCTGCGGGAGACCTACGCGGGCGTCTGGCAGGGCCTGACGCACGAGGAGATCATCGCCCGGTACGGCGAGGAGTACGCGGCGTGGAAGCGCGGGGAGCCCGTCCGCCGCGGCGGCGGTGAGCTCGAGACCGAGGTGGCCGACCGGGCCGCCCCGGTGGTGCTCCGGCACGCCGAGAAGCTCCCCGAGGACGGCACCCTCGTCGTGGTCAGCCACGGCGGCACCATCCGCACCACCATCGGACGCCTCCTCGGACTGGAGCCGCGCAGCTGGGAGAGTCTCGGCGGCCTGACCAACTGCTGCTGGTCCGTCCTGGGCGAGGGCGCCCGCGGCTGGCGGCTGCTGGAACACAACGCCGGCACGCTGCCGGAACCGGTGCTCGGCGACGACGACTGAGCGGCGGGCGGCGGGCCGGGAACCCGGATTTCACTTTCCGGCAGGTCGCAGGCTAAAGTTCTTCTTGTTCGCCCCGCCGAGCGGGGCGAAACCCACACGGCATCGCCGAGTGGCAGCAAGGGGCTATAGCTCAGTTGGTAGAGCGCCTGCATGGCATGCAGGAGGTCAGGAGTTCAATTCTCCTTAGCTCCACAGCCCACGGACGAATCCCGTCCCCCTCGGGGGGCGGGATTTTTCGTTGCGCCCGCGGTTGAGCAGCAGCGCCCCCGGGGGCGTATACCCCCGTGAGGCGCGGCGAGGGCTCCGTGTCCGGACCGGTACCGAGGCGTCGCTGACCGTGTTGGCCCGGTCGTGGCAGAATCAAACGGCCGGAAGGGGACCGCGGCCCGACGGGAGGGAGTGGCGATGCCTGCGAGCATCCTCGAGGAGGTCGGTCACCTCCTCGGTGGAGCGGTGACACGGAACGTGGCCACCCGTCTCAGCTGCCCTTCCTGCGGTTCCGCGCACGTTGCCCAGGTCCTCGGTGACAACGGCGGCATCTCCTACGTGTGCACGGCCTGCGGCCACAGCTGGAGCTGACCGATGGGTGCACACAGGCGGAAGTGCGACTGGTGCGGCAGCGGCACCCCGATCGTCCGGGACATGGAGCCGGTCAACCCGGACTACCAGTACTGGTGCGAGGAGTGCGCGCGGGCGCTGATCATAAAGGGCGACCCGATCGAGACGTACCGCGAACTCGAGGGCGAGCCGATCTACGGCCGGCTCCTGGAGGAGCACTGCACGCTCAAGCGGTTCTACTCGTTCGTGACGGCGTAACGGCCGTCACAACAGGGCAAAACGGGCAAACTGGAAACGATTTGGTGTTTGGCCCGGTGGACCGTGTAATGTTGGCGTCGCCGCCGGGGAAACCGGGCGGAACGCAGGAACAAGGGGCTATAGCTCAGTTGGTAGAGCGCCTGCATGGCATGCAGGAGGTCAGGAGTTCAATTCTCCTTAGCTCCACAGGGAAACCCCCCGGATCACCGATCCGGGGGGTTTGTTCGTGTCCGGCCTCCGCTCAGCGTCCGAGCGCCCGGCGGCCCCGGCCCTGGGAGAGCACCGGCAGATTGGCGCGCGAGGCGGGAGCCTGCGCACGGGTGTCCTCCTCGATGCGCAGGGCGAGCGCCGGGCAGCGGCGCACCGCGCGCACCGCCTTGTCCTCCGCGAAGCGCGGCACGTCCGCCTGTGCCACCGTCGGGAAGCCGTCGGCGCCGAGCTCGAAGACCTCGGGGAGGATGTCCGCGCACAGGCCGTGGCCCCGGCACAGCGTCCAGTCGACGTAGATCTTCTGGCGGCTGGGGCCGTTCTCCTCCCCGCCGCCCGGGACGCCCGTCGGGGACGCGCCGCCCTCGAAGAGCGGCAGGACGCCCTCCACGGGCCGCCCACAGCCGTTGCCGAGGACGTGGGCGGCGAGGTCGTCCGTGAAGGCCTTGACGGTCGACTCCAGGAACATCGCCGAACCGTCGGGGTGCGAGCAGGCGCCGCGCCGCTTGACGTTCCTGGCGACCTGCTTGAGCGCCTCCAGGGCGGCCGGTCCGCCGCCGTTCAGGATGTCCTCCATGCCGCGCGCCGCGGCCGGCAGACCCAGGTAGCAGGGGCCGCACTGGCCGGCGCTCTCCTGTGCCAGCCATTGCGCCACCCGCAGCGACTCGCCCAGCGGGCAGGTGTTCTGACCGATCGGCAGGATCGCGCCCGCGCCGAGCGAGCCGCCCACCTGCTGGAGCGAGTTGCGGGAGACGACCGCCTCGTCGACGGTCGCCGCGTCGATCCACTTGCCGTGGTAGCCGCCGGTCAGCACGCCCTGCGGCACCGGCGGGGCGCCGGCCAGCTGGAGGACGTAGCGCAGGGGCACGCCGGTGGGCACCTCGATCACCATCGGGCGGGCCACCGCGCCGGAGACCGTGAGCATGACGGTGCCCGGCTCGTCGTACAGGCCGGTGTTGCCGTAGCGCTCGGGGCCGATGCGGGCGGCGATCGCCAGCTGGGCGAAGGTCTCGGCGTTGGACAACAGCGTCGGGGCGCCGCCGACGCCGCTCCTCGACGCGCTGACCTTGCGGCCGGGCGGGATCGCCGGGCCGCCGTCGATGGAGCGGATCAGCGAGGCCGCGGCACCGGTGACCATCCGCACCGGATTGCGCTGCACCCGGGCGCGCAGGGCGGAACGGCGCCCGTTGCTCAGGCCGCGTTCGGCGAGGGCGGCCTCCATGGAGCGCTGCGTGGACTCCCGGGTCACCCCGATGACGAGGGTGCGGGCGCCCATGGCCTCGGCGCACAGCAGCGCGCCGTCCAGGATCAGGTGCGGGGCACGGTTGATCAGCACCGTGTCCTTGCGGCAGGCCGGTTCGTCCTCGCTGCCGTTGACGACGACGACCGGCCGCACGCCGCGCTTGATCGCCGCTTCGGCGACCGAGCGCAGCTTCTTGTGGAAGGGGAAGCCCGCGCCGCCGCGGCCCCTGAGGTTGATGCGTTCGGCGAGCTGGGCGAGCTGCTCGCCGCCCAGGGGTTCGAGTGGCCCGTGCACCTTGAGGTGCATGGGCAGATCCAGTCTTTCGACAAGGTCGAAGCCCGACGTGAGCTGGGGAAGCCCGACCACGCGGACTTCGGGGACGTCGGGCAGGGCCTCGTTCACCAAGAGCCTCCGGAAGGCGTGTTCCAGGGTTCGCCGGAACCCGGTGCGTCGAAGTCGCGGGACCTGGGGGACGCACCGGGGGTCGGTTCAGTGGCGGGACCGCTGTTGTACGTGTCGTGCGGGTAGTACGTGCCGTAGGGGTCGTTTGTCTCACCGGTGTCGTACACGTCACTCCCGGCGTGCCGGGGCGTGCCCGGATTGCCGTAGGCCGGGATGGTGTGTCCGGTGTCCTGGAACGGGTCGTAGGCGGACGGAGGTGCCTCGCCGACCGGGGGCGGCGACGGTACCGGCCAGCTGCCCGAGGTGCCGGCGCCGCTGTCGACGAGGGGCATCGCCTCGGTGGGCCGCAGGTCCGGCGGCAGCTCGGCCTGCACGGTCCGGTCGGCGGTCAGGGGCCGCTGCCGCGCCCGGGAGGAGCCGGAGACGGCACGGTAGGCCGCGGCGAAGCCGCTCGGCGGCTCCTGGGCCGGGGGAGCGAGGCGTTCCGCGGGCTCGTACAGCGGTGCGGTCGGGTACGCCCCGCGCGGTGCGGGGGCCTCGCGGCTCTCGCGGCCCGGCCGTGCGGCGCCGGCCGTCGCCCGGGTCCGGAGCTCCGCCGCCTCCTCCCGGACCGCCCGGCCCTCCGTCCCGAGGAACCCGGCGATCCTGTCGGCGACCCGGCGCTTGACCGGGCGGGGGGCCGCGCGCAGCGCCAGGGCCGCCATGACGCCCAGCAGCGAGAGTCCGTACAGGACCGTGAAGAGCGGCTTCGCCGCGCGACCCGCGTAGAGCCCGTGCAGCAGTGCGGCGCACCAGGCCGGGTAGGCCAGCATGTGCATGGCCCGCCAGCGGGCGGCCACCGGGGCGGGTGAGGCGAAGCGGTTGCGGA
This sequence comes from Streptomyces sp. NPDC048185, assembly GCF_043202495.1. Taxonomy (NCBI): domain Bacteria; kingdom Bacillati; phylum Actinomycetota; class Actinomycetes; order Kitasatosporales; family Streptomycetaceae; genus Streptomyces; species Streptomyces sp. NPDC048185. The sequence continues at coordinate 823,696 of NZ_JBIDAN010000001.1, read as the reverse complement.
GGGCACCGGTGACGCCCACGAAGATCATGAGCATGCTGGCCAGGGTGCCGAGGCCGATCAGGACAGCCCTGCCGCCGAACTCCTCGTCCTCCGTCGCCAGGAGCCCGAACGGGATCACCGCGGCGACCCACGTGGTGTGGTCCAGCACCAGCTTGACCACGATGTGGATCAGGAGGAACACGACGGAGGCGACGGCGGTGCTCCGGTGCACCGCCTGGGCCAGGATGCGCCGGCGGGCGTCGAGGACGATCCGGTCCTGGGCGACCAGACCCCAGATCACCGAGCAGCTCAGGAGGACGAGGGAGAGGACGCCGGCGCCGAAGTTCAGGAACTGGGCGAAGGTGTCGTCCGCCGTGCTGTCGTTCGTCACCGCGGCACACCTCCGCGCGTCACGGCGGCGGGGGACGGGGACGGACTGTCACCACGGGGGTCGTGCAGGGGAGGGTTCATGGGGGCAACTCCGAAGCGGTTCGGGAAGGCGGTCCCGCAGCCGCACTCTAGGTCGCGCCGTACTCACGAGTATGAGGTTTGAGTTATTGCGTTGTTATCAAATGACAATGCGCTCGTTGTGATGCCCCTTAGTGGTCGTTACGCGAAGTAACCTTTGACCTTGGTTCAGGTTTCGCGCGGATCCGGGCGGCATTCCGGGCCGCCGGGAAGCCCGTCGCGGCCAGATCGGCGACTGCGGTACCCTGACGCCATGCGTGCCGTACGCCTTCTGCTTAGCGAGCCGCGCTGATCAGTCCCGACCCCGGTCGTAGCCCGGTGGCCGGAATCGGCGCGGCGTCCCCTCCTGTGCGAGGGGATTTTTCATTTCCCGGCAATCGCAGCCGCTGGTCATGAATGTCGCAGCCGCTGGCAGAGACGATCGATGGAGCTTTGAGGATCATGAGCGAGACGAACCCCGCGGCGACCGCCCCCGTGACGGCGGACGCCGCGCCGCACCGCTACACGGCTGCCATGGCCGCCGAGATCGAGGCACGCTGGCAGGACTTCTGGGACGCCGAGGGGACGTACGCCGCGCCGAACCCCAAGGGTGACCTGGCGGGCGACCCGGAGCTGGTCGCCAGGCCCAAGAAGTTCATCATGGACATGTTCCCGTACCCCTCCGGTGCGGGCCTGCACGTCGGCCACCCCCTGGGCTACATCGCCACCGACGTCTTCGCCCGCTTCCAGCGGATGACCGGCCACAACGTCCTGCACACGCTGGGCTTCGACGCCTTCGGCCTGCCCGCCGAGCAGTACGCCGTGCAGACCGGCACCCACCCGCGGGTGTCGACCGAGGCCAACATGGAGAACATGAAGTCCCAGCTGCGCCGGCTGGGCCTGGGCCACGACAAGCGCCGGTCGTTCGCCACGATCGACCCCGAGTACTACAAGTGGACCCAGTGGATCTTCCTGCAGATCTTCAACTCCTGGTACGACGACGAGGCGAAGAAGGCCCGTCCGATCAGCGAGCTGGTCGCGCAGTTCGACTCCGGTGAGCGGGCGGTGCCCGGCGGGCGCACCTGGAGCACGCTGAGCGAGGCCGAGCGCGCCGACGTCCTGGGCGAGTACCGCCTGGCCTACGCCTCCGACGCGCCCGTCAACTGGTGCCCCGGCCTGGGCACCGTGCTGGCCAACGAGGAGGTCACCGCCGACGGCCGTTCCGAGCGCGGCAACTTCCCCGTCTTCAAGTCCAAGCTGCGCCAGTGGAACATGCGCATCACCGCCTACGCCGACCGGCTGCTGGAGGACCTGGACGCGCTGGACTGGCCCGAGGCCATCAAGCTGCAGCAGCGCAACTGGATCGGCCGCTCCGAGGGCGCCCGCGTGGACTTCCCCGTCGACGGCGAGCGCATCACCGTCTTCACCACCCGCCCCGACACCCTGTTCGGCGCGACCTACATGGTGCTGGCGCCCGAGCACCCGCTGGTCGAGAAGTTCACCCCGGACGCCTGGCCCGAGGGCACCCACCAGGTGTGGACCGGCGGTCACGCGACCCCCGCCGAGGCCGTCGCCGCCTACCGCGCGCAGGCCGCCTCGAAGTCGGACGTCGAGCGCCAGGCCGAGGCCAAGGACAAGACGGGCGTCTTCATCGGCGCGTACGCGACCAACCCGGTCAACGGCGAGCAGGTCCCGGTCTTCATCGCCGACTACGTCCTGATGGGCTACGGCACCGGCGCGATCATGGCCGTGCCGGCCGGTGACCAGCGCGACTTCGAGTTCGCCCGCGCCTTCGAGCTGCCGATCCGCTGCATCGTCGAGCCGACCGACGGCCGCGGCACCGACACCTCGACGTGGGAGGACGCCTTCGCCTCGTACGACGCGAAGATCATCAACTCCACGAACGACGCGGTCTCCCTGGACGGCCTGGGCGTCGTCGACGCCAAGGCCCGCATCACCGAGTGGCTGGAGCGCACCGGCACCGGCGAGGGCACCGTCAACTTCCGCCTGCGCGACTGGCTGTTCAGCCGCCAGCGCTACTGGGGCGAGCCCTTCCCGATCGTCTACGACGAGAACGGCATCGCCCACGCCCTGCCCGAGTCGATGCTGCCGCTGGAGCTGCCCGAGGTCGAGGACTACTCCCCGCGCACCTTCGACCCGGACGACGCCGACACCCGGCCCGAGACGCCGCTGTCGCGCAACGAGGACTGGGTCAACGTCACCCTGGACCTGGGCGACGGCCCGAAGAAGTACCGCCGCGAGACCAACACCATGCCCAACTGGGCCGGTTCCTGCTGGTACGAGCTGCGCTACCTGGACCCGCACAACGGCGAGCGGCTGGTCGACCCCGAGATCGAGCAGTACTGGATGGGTCCGCGCGAGGGCCTGCCGCACGGCGGCGTCGACCTGTACGTCGGCGGCGCCGAGCACGCCGTGCTGCACCTGCTGTACGCGCGCTTCTGGTCCAAGGTCCTGTTCGACCTGGGGCACGTGTCGTCGGCCGAGCCGTTCCACAAGCTGTTCAACCAGGGCATGATCCAGGCCTACGTCTACCGCGACAGCCGCGGCATCGCCGTGCCGGCCGCCGAGGTGGAGGAGCGCGACGGCGCCTACTGGTACCAGGGCGAGAAGGTCTCCCGGCTGCTGGGCAAGATGGGCAAGTCCCTGAAGAACGCGGTCACCCCGGACGAGATCTGCGCCGAGTACGGCGCCGACACGCTGCGCCTGTACGAGATGGCGATGGGCCCGCTGGACGTCTCCCGGCCGTGGGACACCCGCGCGGTCGTCGGCCAGTTCCGGCTGCTGCAGCGGCTGTGGCGCAACGTCGTCGACGAGGACAGCGGCGAGGTCACCGTCGTGGACGCCGAGCCCGACGAGGACACGCTGCGGGCGCTGCACAAGGCGATCGACGGGGTGCGCCAGGACCTGGAGGGCATGCGGTTCAACACCGCCATCGCCAAGGTCACCGAGCTGAACAACCACCTGACGAAGGCGGGCGGCCCCATCGCGCGCTCGGTCGCCGAGCCGCTGGTGCTGATGGTGGCGCCGCTGGCCCCGCACATCGCCGAGGAGCTGTGGCGCAGGCTGGGCCACACCGGCTCGGTCGTCCACCGGGACTTCCCGGTCGCCGACCCGGCGTACGTCGTGGACGAGACCGTGACCTGCGTCGTGCAGATCAAGGGCAAGGTCAAGGCGCGGCTGGAGGTCGCCCCGTCCATCTCCGACGAGGAGCTGGAGAAGGTGGCGCTGGCCGACGAGAAGGTCGTGGCCGCGCTGGACGGGGCCGGGATCCGCAAGGTCGTCGTGCGGGCACCGAAGCTGGTGAACATCGTCCCGGCGTGACCGGCTGACGGCTCGGGGTGGTCCCCTACGGGCAGGTTCGGGGTTCTGTCGGAACCCTGGGCCTGCCCGCTGCGTTTACCGTGGAAGAGCGGCGCGGCCGGCGCCGTGGCCCCCGGTGGGCGGCCGGACCGTTCGAGGAGGAGCTTCGTGGAAGCAGTGATCACCGTCATCGCCCTGCTCTTCCTGCTCGCCGTCGTGCTGGGCGTCTACGCCACCGTGAAGGCGGTCGGCGCCGCCAAGCGCAGCGTGGACCGCGGCATCACCCAGGCCCGCCGGAGGGTCGAGGACCACACACTGCGGGCGAAGTCCCTCGTCCAGGCCGGGCCGGCGGCGGAGCTCGCGCAGCTGCGGCTGACGCTGCGCACGTCGATGCGGGCCACGCAGGACGCGCTCCACGCGGGCGTGGCCGAGGACGAGTCCCTCAAGGAGTCCCTCGCCCTCTTCGAGCGGCTCAGCGCGCACGGCTTCGAACTGGACGGCGAGCTCAGGCGGCTGGAGACCGAGCCGGACCGGGCCACGCTCGCCGAGCGCCTGCCCGCGCTGCGCGAGCGCACCGAGCGCATCACGCGGTCCGCGGAGTCCCTGCGCTGGGCGGCCCGCGACCGCGCCCGCCGCTTCGCGGACGACGACCTCGACTCGCTCAGCGCCCAGATCGACGTGGAGGCCGGTGCCCTGCGGCACTGGACGGAGACCGAGCCGTCCGCCGCGCCGCCGTCCTGGCCCCAGGCTCCGGCCGACGACGCCCCGGCCGCCCGGCAGAGTTGGCCCGAGCCGCCGCGGCAGGACGAGGCCTCCCAGGAGTCGGCCCGGCCCGCCATCACCCCGCCCGGACCCCGGCCCGTGCACCCCTGGCAGAAGCAGGCCCGCCCGGAGAACACGGCCTGACCGGGGCCCCGACCCCGCTCGACGGCGCCCGGTGTCGCCCGGTCGTCGGGGCCGGTCTGCCGTATGGGCACTACGCCAGGTAACCTCCAGCTCATGTCCCGCCATGTCGCGATCGTCACGGATTCAACGGCCTACCTCCCGGCCACGACGATGGAGCGGCACCGCATCACCGCGGTACCCCTGACGGTGGTCCTGGGAGACCGGGCCCTGGAGGAGGGCACCGAGATCTCGACCCGTTCGCTGGCACAGGCCCTGCAGAAGCGACGCCCGGTCACCACCTCACGCCCCGGCCCCGAGCTCTTCGCCGAGACCTACCGGAAGATCGCCGAGTCGGGTGCCGACGGCATCGTTTCCCTCCACCTGTCCGCCGAGCTCTCGGGCACCTACGACGCCGCGGTCGTCGCCGCGCGCGAGGCGCCGGTCCCGGTGCGGGTCGTGGACACCGGAATGATCGCGATGGCCCTCGGGTTCTGCGCGCTCGCCGCGGCCGGGACGGCGGAGACGGGCGGCACGGTGGACGAAGCCGTCACGGCGGCGGAGAAGCGCGCCGCGGGCACGGCCGCCTTTTTCTACGTCGACACCCTCGACTATCTGCGCCGCGGCGGCCGGATCGGGGCGGCACAGGCGCTGTTCGGTTCCGCGCTCGCGGTGAAGCCGCTGCTCCAGCTGAGCGGCGGCCGGATCGAACCGCTGGAGAAGGTGCGGACGGCGTCGAAGGCGATCGCCCGCCTGGAGGAGATCGTCGCCGAGCGTGCGGGCAGCGCTCCGGTCGACATCGCCGTCCACCATCTCGCCGCCCCCGACCGGGCGTCGGCGCTGGCGGACCGCCTGCGGGAGAGGGTGCCGGGGCTGGCCGACCTGCATGTGAGCGAGGTCGGCGCGGTGATCGGGGCGCACACCGGGCCCGGGTTGCTGGGAGTCGTGGTCTCGTCGCGGTAGCGGCCGGGCGGGTCGAACCGCCGTCGCCGCGCCGTCCTCCGTCACCCGTGTGGGTGGGGGAGATATCCACAACCCGATGACGGTCCACGGATCTCGACCATGATCATCTCGGGTCGGACGACGTGTCCGATGCTCGGCGCATGGCTCTTCGATCACGCACCCGCACAGCAGCCCCGAGCAGCGGACCGGGCCGTGGACCGGCGTCCGACGGCCGCACCCGCCCGGACCGGCGCCGCCCGCACCCTCGCGGCCGGGCACGGCACCGTCACGCGCCGCAGGAGGAAGTCCGCCGGCGCGCGGAGGCACTCTTCGCCGGACGAGCGGGACGAGCCGTAGGTGCCGAACGTGCCGAGCGCGCCGAACCCGCCGGGAAGTGGCGGGAGTCGGGGACGGGGCCGCCCGGCGGTCCGGCCGCCGACGCTGCGGACCGGCCCCCGGGGGTCAGGGCCGGCGCCGGGTCCGTCGGGTTCGCTGCGCCGGCGGGGTGCGGCGAACCGGCCGACACCGCCGCGCCGACGTGGCGGGAGCGGGTCGGGCCCGCGCTGCGCGAGCGGATGCCGGTGTGGCTGCAGAACCGGTGCGCGATGGAGCGGCGCAGCGTGGCCGCGCTCGCGGCACTGCTCGTCGTCGCCGCGGTCCTCGCCGTGCAGCACTTCTGGGCCGGCCGCACCGAGACGGTGGCGGCCCCGGACGTGGTGCGGGCCGTCGCGGCTCACGGCACGCAGGGGCAGGGCGGTGCCCCGGCCGGCGAAGGCACGGCGAACGGTCCGCGCCGGTCCACGGCGACGCCCTCGGCCGGGGCCGAGATCGTCGTGGACGTCGGCGGCAAGGTCCGAGAGCCGGGGATCCACCGCCTGCCGGCCGGGTCCCGGGTCGAGGACGCCCTGCGGGCGGCCGGAGGCGTGCGGCCGGGTACGAAGACCGACGGACTGAACCGGGCGCGCTTCCTGGTGGACGGCGAACAGGTGATCGTCGGCGCGCCCGTGCCTCCCGGCGCGGCGACAGGCGCGGGCGGCCCGGTGCCGGGTGGCCCGGCCGGCCCGGTGGCGGGCGCGGCCCCGGCGGCCCCGGTCTCCCTCAGCACGGCGACCGTGGACCAGCTCGAGACACTGCCGGGCGTCGGCCCGGTCCTCGCCCAGCACATCGTCGACTACCGCACGCAGCACGGCGGTTTCCGGTCGGTGGACGAGTTGCGGGAGGTCAACGGCATCGGCGAGCGCCGCTTCGCCGATCTGCGCGACCTCGTCCGGCCATGAGCACGTCGACGGGGGCGCCCGCCGCCGCCCGCGCTGCGGTGCACGCCGCGTCCGGGCATCGGCTCGGTGCCGCTCGTCCCCGGCAGGAAGGGCCCACGGACCTGCGGCTCGTGCCGCCCGCGGCGGCTGCCTGGGCAACGGCGGCACTGACGCTGGACGCGGCGCCGGAGTGGTCCCTCGGCGTGGTGCTCGGTTGCCTGGCGACGGCCGGCGCCCTGCTGCTGGGGACGCGGGGGCGCGCCGCTCGCGGGTGGGCGCCGGTGTCGGTCGCCGCCGTGTTCCTTTGCGTGGCCGCGTCCGCCGCCTCGGCGGCGCTGCACGGAGCGGACCTGCGCCGGGGCCCCGTGCCCGCACTGGCCCGGCAGTACGCGACCGTGACCGCCGAGGTGGAGATCACCGCGGACCCCCGGCTCACCCGGCCCCGCGTTCGCGGGGACCGCATGACGCCGCCGGCCGTGGTGATCGAGGCCGACGTACGCCGGGTCGAGCAGGCCGACGGAAGGACGGTGTCGACGCGTGCGCCGGTGCTGGTGATGGTCGACGCCGCTGAGGGCGCTGCCGGGAGCGGTGACCGTGGTGCTGGTGCTGGTGCTGGTGCTGGTGCTGGTGCTGGTGCCGGAGGCCGAGGCGGAGGCGGTGCAGGTGCCGGGGGCGGTGACCGTGTCTCCGGTGCGGGGCCGGCTGCCGGACCCTGGCTCGCCCTGCTGCCGACCACGCGGTTGCGCGTCGTCGCGCGGACGGCGCCTCCCCGGGTGAGCGGCGACCGGGTCGCCGCCGTGCTGCGGGTGCGCGGCCGGGAGGCACCGGACGTGGTGGCCGGGCCGTCCGGGCCGCAGCGGCTGGCCGGGCGGCTGCGCGCCGGACTGCGGGAGGCGACCGACGGGCTGCCGGCGGACGCGCGGGCGCTGCTGCCCGGCCTGGTCGTCGGGGACACCTCCCGCGTCACCCCCGACCTGGACGAGGCGTTCAAGGAGACCGACCTCGCGCACACACTGGCGGTGTCCGGCGCCAACTTCACCATTCTGCTCGCCCTGCTGCTCGGACCGCCGGGGCTCGCCCAGCACAGCGAGCGCCGGGGCCTGGCGCCCCGCCTCGGCATCTCCCTGCGCGCCACCGCCCTGCTGGGCGGGGTGCTGGCGCTCGGCTTCGTCATCGTGTGCCGGCCCGACCCGAGCGTGCTGCGGGCCGCCGCCTGCGGCTCCGTCGCCCTGCTCGCCCTCGCGACCGGACGCCGCAGGTCCCTGATCCCGGCGCTGGCGACGGCCGTCCTGCTGCTGGTGCTGTACGACCCGTGGCTGGCCCGGAGTTACGGCTTCCTGCTCTCCGTGCTGGCCACCGGCGCCCTGCTCACGCTCGCGCCCCGGTGGAGCGCGGCGCTGCGCCGACGCCGGGTCCCTCCCCGGCTCGCCGAGGCGCTGGCGGCGGCGGGGGCCGCGCAGGCCCTGTGCGCACCGGTGGTCGCCGTGCTGTCGGCCCGGGTGAGCCTGGTGGCGGTGCCGTGCAACCTGCTCGTGGAGTTCGCGGTGGCGCCGGCCACGGTGCTGGGTTTCGCGGCCCTGGCGACGGCCCCGTTGTCGATGCCGGTGGCCAAGGGGTGTGCCTGGTGCGCGGGTTGGCCGGCCGAGTGGATCGCGAGGATCGCCCGGGCCGGGGCCGCGCTGCCCGGAGCGGGGGTGGACTGGCCGGGCGGCTGGACGGGGGCGGCGCTGCTCGCCGTCGCCACGGTGGGCGTGCTGCTCGCCGGCCGGCGGTTGCTGAGGCATCCGTGGTGGTGCGGTGTCTGCGTACTGCTGCTGGTGCTGGCGGTGGTGCAACCGGGGCCGCTGCCACGGGTGATCACGGGGTGGCCGCCGCCGGGCTGGCGGATGGTGATGTGCGACGTGGGGCAGGGGGACGCCATGGTGCTCGCGGCCGGCCCGGGCACGGGAGTGGTCGTGGACGCCGGACCCGATCCGGCGCTCGTCGACCGCTGTCTGCGCTCGCTCGGCATCACCAGGGTCCCGCTGGTGGTACTGACCCACTTCCACGCCGACCACGTGGCCGGACTGCCCGGGGTGCTGCGGGGACGTCCGGTGGGCGCGATCGAGACGACGGGGCTCGAGGAACCCGCGGACCAGGCCGAATTCGTCCGCAGAGAGGCGGCGGCACGACGGATCCCCGTGCGGCAGGCCGCCGCCGGTGAAGAGCGGAGGACCGGTCCGCTGTCCTGGAAGGTGGTCTGGCCACCGCCACCGCCACCGCCACCGCCACCGCCGCCGACGCCGGGGCGGGGCGCGGCGCCGGGCGCGCCGACGGCCCCGGCACCGGGCCCACCGGCGAGCACGGACGGCCCCAACGACGCCAGCGTCACCCTGCTGGTGCGGACGGCCGGGCTGCGCCTGCTGCTGCTCGGCGACCTCGAACCCCCGGCCCAGCGGGAGCTGGCGCGGTCGCCGGCGGCAGCGGAGCTGGCGGGTGTCGACGTGCTCAAGGTGGCCCACCACGGCTCCGCCCACCAGGACCCGGACCTGCTGCGGCGGGTGGCACCGCGCCTGGCGCTGATCAGCTGCGGCGAGGACAACACGTACGGGCACCCGGCGCCCGCCACGGTCGCGGCACTGCGGGCCGGCGGCGCGGCGGTACTGCGCACGGACCGGGACGGAGCGCTGGCGGTCACCGGCACCGGTGAGGCGCTGCGGGTGGCGGGAGACTGAGGGCATGGACAAACCACAGATCGACGCCTACCTCCAGCGGCTGGGAGCCGAGCACCCGGCACGGCCCACCGTCGACGCCCTGCGCGACCTGCAGCTGCGCCATCTGCGGACGGTGCCTTTCGAGAACCTGTCCGTCCACCTGGGCGAGGAGATCGTGCTGGAGCAGGAGCGGCTGCTGGACAAGGTCGTGGGCGCCCGGCGCGGCGGTTTCTGTTACGAGCTCAACGGTCTGTTCGGCGCGTTGCTCGGTTCGCTCGGGTACGGGGTCACGCTGCTCGCGGCCCGGGTGTACGGGGACGGAGGCGTGCTCGGGATTCCGTACGACCATCTGGCGCTGCTCGTGCGGACGGTGGACGGGGGCGACTGGCTGGCGGACGTCGGGTTCGGGGCGCACAGCCACGGTCCGCTGGAGTACGGGGAGCGGGGCGAGCAGAAGGACCCCGGCGGGACGTTCCGGATCGCCGGAGCCGGTCCGGACGCGGCCGGGGCGCGTGGCGGCGGCTCGGGGGCCGACCTGGACGTGGACGTGCTGTGCGACGGGAAGCCCGTGTACCGGGTGGAGCCGCGTCCGAGGGTGCTCGGCGACTTCGTGTCCGGCGCGTGGTGGCACAGCACCTCGCCCCGGTCGCACTTCCTGAAGGCGCCGGTGTGCTCACGGCTCACGGAGGACGGCGGACGGATCACGCTCAGCGGGCGCAGGCTGACGACGACGGCCGCCGACGGGGGACGGGAGGCACGCGAACTGGAGACGGACGAAGAGGTCCTGGCTGCGTACCGGGACTTCTTCGGCATCCACCTCGACCGGGTGCCGGCCCTGCCCAGCCACTAGAGGTCGCGGGCCGGGCACGAACGAGGGTGCGTGCCGGGCTCGAATGCGGGGGCGGGCCGGGCACGGGGCAGGGAGGCGGGCGGTCCGGCGTACCGTTCCCGGGCCGGGCCCCACCTGGCGGTCCGCTCGTCGTGCCGTGTCCGACAATGGGGCGTGTGAGTGACGTGAGACATGTCCTGGTGCTGCCCGACCGTGACGCCGCGGAAGAGGTGGCCCGGGAACTGGGGGAGAGGTTCGGGCTCGCCGAGGAGCCGCAGCTCGTGCGGGACGCCCTGGCCGGCGAGGACGACGCCGAGGACGCCCAGTGGCTGGTCGTCCTGCGGGACGAGGGCGAACGGCTGGACCCCGGTGCGCTCGACGAGTTCGCGCGCGAGTGGGACGGCTGGCGCGAGGAGCCGTAGCCGCCGGGACCGCGGCGGAGCACGGGACGGGGGCTCGCTGTCGGTGGTGCGTGCGATGCTTGTCGCGATGGCCAGGAAGACTGCGAACGACGACCCTCTCGCCCCGGTGACCCTCGCCGTGGGCCAGGAGGACCTCCTGCTCGACCGTGCCGTGCAGGAGGTGGTGGCCGCCGCGAAGGCCGCCGACGCCGACACGGACGTCCGCGACCTCACTCCCGACCTGCTGCAGCCCGGCACACTTGCCGAGCTCACCAGCCCCTCGCTCTTCGCCGAGCGCAAGGTCGTGGTCGTGCGCAACGCGCAGGACCTGTCCGCCGACACGGTCAAGGACGTCAAGGCGTACCTGGGCGCACCCGCCGAGGAGATCACCCTCGTCCTGCTGCACGCGGGCGGCGCCAAGGGCAAGGGCCTGCTGGACGCCGCGCGCAAGGCGGGGGCGCGCGAGGTGGCGTGCGCCAAGATGACCAAGCCCGCGGACCGGCTGGCGTTCGTGCGGGCGGAGTTCCGTACCGCCGGGCGGTCGGCCACCCCCGAGGCGTGCCAGGCGCTGGTCGACGCCATCGGCAGCGACCTGCGGGAGCTGGCGTCGGCGGTGTCCCAGCTGGCCGCGGACGTCGAGGGGACGATCGACGAGGCGGTCGTCGGGCGGTACTACACCGGACGCGCCGAGGCCTCCAGCTTCACGGTCGCCGACCGGGCGGTCGAGGGACGGGCGGCGGAGGCACTGGAGGCGCTGCGCTGGTCGCTGGCGACCGGAGTGGCGCCGGTGCTGATCACCAGTGCGCTCGCCCAGGGTGTGCGGGCCATCGGCAAGCTGTCGTCCGCGCGCGGCGGACGCCCCGCCGACCTCGCCCGCGAGCTGGGGATGCCGCCGTGGAAGATCGACCGCGTCCGGCAGCAGATGCGCGGCTGGACGCCGGACGGCGTCTCCGTGGCCCTGCGCGCGGTGGCCGAGGCGGACGCCGGGGTAAAGGGCGGCAGCGACGACCCGGAGTACGCGCTGGAGAAGGCCGTGGTGACCATCGCGCGGGCGGCGCGGTCGAGGGGACGGTCGTAGCCCCGGACGCACGGGTGCTGATCGAGTCGCTCCGGCGATCTCCGAAGAGGACAATGAGATGCGTCAGCCATGGAACGCCCAGGTATGGAGAGGTGGCGAGCGTGATGGCTGAACACGCGAACGCACGGCTGGTCCGCAAGGGCTACGAAGCCTTCGTCCAGGGGGACATGGAGTCCCTGCGCACGATGCTGGCGGCGGACGTCACGCACCACGTGCCGGGGACCGGCGTACTGGCCGGTGACTACAAGGGCCAGGACGAGGTCATCGACATGTACCGGCGGCTCGGTGAGGAGACCGGCGGGACGTTCAGGGTCGAGCTGCGGCAGGTCCTGGTCGACGGCCGGGGGCACGCGGTGACCCTGCACCACCTCACGGCCGACCGGCAGGGCAAGCACCTGGACGCGGACGGAGGCATCGTCTTCCGGATCGTCGGCGACAAGTTGACGGACCTGGACGAGTGCATCGCGGACATCGACGCGATGAACGACTTCTGGTCCTAGACGATGCCGAAGGCCCCGGTGTCCGTCCTGGGGAGGACGGGCACCGGGGCCTTCGGATCAAGCTCGGGGACCCATGCCCGCGTGGCGAACGCAGGCCGCGCACGGGTCCGGGGTGCCGGCCGGGAGCGGATGAGAGAGGGCCCGCTCTGGGTCCGTCCGGCGATCAGACCAGATGTGAGGTTCAGCCCTGGAGGGCGCCGACCTTCTGCGCCAGCGCCGACTTCTTGTTGGCGGCCTGGTTCTTGTGGATGACGCCCTTGGAGACGGCCTTGTCGAGCTGACGCGCGGCGACGCGCTGGTACTCGGTGGCCTTCTCGACGTCGCCCGCGGCAGCGGCCTCACGAGCCTTGCGGATCGCGGTCTTCAGAGAGGACTTGACGGCCTTGTTGCGCAGCCGGGCCTTCTCGTTGGTCTTGTTCCGCTTGATCTGGGACTTGATGTTCGCCACGAATGAGCCTTTTCAGGTTCAGGCACGGGGCCGCACGGGTCCCGGGCCGGTGATTTCTTGAGGTGTGCCTCGCGCTGAGAGGGCATGAGACACAGCCCCCCACACTACCAGCGGCCCGATGACTGGCCCAAACCCGTCCCCAACCCCTCCCAAACCCCTCCATGGTCCCCGCCCGTGGGACCATGGAGGCTACGTAACGATCCGACCCGAGACCGCAGACACTGCGGACGCCTCAAGAATCAGGACCCTGCGTGCCCGCGATCCCTAGCCATGTGCCCGAGCCGAGCCGTACCGACCCGGCTCTGATCCGCAATTTCTGCATCATCGCGCACATCGACCACGGCAAGTCCACGCTCGCCGACCGGATGCTCCAGCTGACCGGTGTGGTCGAGCAGCGGCAGATGCGCGCCCAGTACCTCGACCGCATGGACATCGAGCGCGAGCGCGGCATCACGATCAAGTCCCAGGCGGTGCGGTTGCCGTGGGCCCCCACCCACGACAAGAGCGACACGCACATCCTCAACATGATCGACACCCCCGGGCACGTCGACTTCACCTACGAGGTCTCGCGGTCGCTCGCCGCGTGCGAAGGCACGATCCTCCTCGTCGACGCCGCCCAGGGCATCGAGGCGCAGACCCTCGCCAACCTGTACCTGGCGATGGAGAACGACCTCACGATCATCCCCGTGCTGAACAAGATCGACCTGCCGGCCGCGCAGCCCGAGAAGTTCGCCGAGGAGCTCGCCAACCTGGTCGGCTGCGACCCCGACGACGTGCTCAAGGTCTCCGCGAAGACCGGTCTCGGCGTCGACGCGCTGCTGGACAAGGTCGTCGCCGAGATCCCCGCCCCGGTCGGCGTCAAGGACGCCCCCGCCCGTGCGATGATCTTCGACTCGGTCTACGACTCCTACCGCGGCGTCGTGACGTACGTCCGTGTCATCGACGGCCAGCTCAACAAGCGCGAGCGCATCCGGATGATGTCCACCGGCGCCACGCACGAGCTGCTGGAGATCGGCACCAACTCGCCGGAGATGCTCTCCGCCGACGGTCTCGGCGTCGGCGAGGTGGGGTACCTGATCACCGGCGTGAAGGACGTCCGCCAGTCCAAGGTCGGCGACACCGTCACCACCCAGCACAAGGGCGCCGAGGAGGCGCTCGGCGGTTACAAGGACCCGCGGCCGATGGTCTTCTCCGGCCTGTATCCGCTGGACGGCTCGGACTACCCCCTGCTGCGCGAGGCCCTCGACAAGCTCCAGCTCAACGACGCCGCCCTCGTCTACGAGCCGGAGACCTCCGCCGCCCTCGGTTTCGGCTTCCGCGTCGGCTTCCTCGGCCTGCTCCACCTCGACGTGATCCGCGAGCGGCTGGAGCGCGAGTTCGGGCTCGACCTGATCGCCACCGCCCCCAACGTGGTCTACCGCGTGGTCATGGAGGACGGCACCGAGCACACCGTCACCAACCCGAGCGAGTTCCCCGAGGGCAAGATCAACGAGGTGTACGAGCCGGTCGTGCGCGCCACGATCCTCGCGCCGACCGAGTTCATCGGGGCGATCATGGAGCTGTGCCAGACGCGGCGCGGCACCCTGCTCGGCATGGACTACCTCTCCGAGGACCGCGTCGAGATCCGCTACACCCTCCCGCTCGCGGAGATCGTCTTCGACTTCTTCGACCAGCTGAAGTCCAAGACCCGCGGGTACGCGTCGCTGGACTACGAGCCCACCGGCGAGCAGACCTCCAGCCTGGTCAAGGTCGACATCCTGCTGCACGGCGACAAGGTGGACGCCTTCTCGGCGATCACGCACAAGGACGCGGCGTACGCGTACGGCGTGCGGCTCGTCGCCAAGCTGCGCGAGCTGATCCCGCGGCAGGCCTTCGAGGTGCCCATCCAGGCCGCCATCGGCTCCCGGGTCATCGCCCGCGAGACCATCCGCGCCATCCGCAAGGACGTCCTCGCCAAGTGCTACGGCGGTGACATCTCCCGCAAGCGGAAGCTGCTGGAGAAGCAGAAGGAAGGAAAGAAGCGGATGAAGATGGTGGGTTCCGTGGAGGTTCCGCAGGAAGCCTTCATCGCCGTCCTCTCCAGCGATGACAGCGCGGGGTCGGCCAAGCCCAAGAAGTAACCGCGCCACTTCCCGTGACAACGGGCAAAACAGACACGAAGGGGCTCGCCGTGCGAAAGTGCGGCGGGCCCCTTCGCATGTCACGGGCGGGCCTTTGTGTGAAGTGACAGGGCGCGGAGTCTTACGCGGGGGCCGGTCGCCCTTTACTCTGATGCCTGCCCCATAGTTACTCGCGAGTTAAACAACGGCCGGAAACGGTCGTGCGAGCACCCCGAACACCGCCCGAGAGTGAATCCAGCCGCACCTGAGCCAGCCGCACCGTCGCGGGCCCGGAGGATGTCGTGAGCGACACACAGACACTGATCGAGAACCGTCCGCCCTCCGTGGCGGGACTCTTCCTGGAGCGTGTGGCGGCCACGCCGGACGCCGAGGCCTACCGCTACCCGGTCCCACCGGCCTCCGGCGAGGGCCCGGACGACTGGAAGTCGCTCACCTGGACACAGGCCGCCGAGCGGGTCTACGCGATCGCGGCCGGACTGATCGAGCTCGGCGTGCAGCCCGAGCAGCGCGTGGCGCTGGCCTCCTCCACGCGGCTGGAGTGGATCCTCGCCGACCTCGGCATCATGTGCGCCGGCGCCGCGACGACCACCGTCTACCCGCAGACCAACGCGGAGGAGTCGGCGTACATCCTGTCCGACTCGGAGAGCCGGGTGCTGGTCGCGGAGGACGCCGCCCAGCTCGCCAAGGCCAGGGAGAAACGGGCCGAGCTGCCCGACCTCACCCACGTGGTGGTGATCGACCCGGCCGGCGCGGACACCGGCGAGGACTGGGTCCTCACCCTCGAGGAACTGGAGCGCCGGGGCGCGGCCCGTCTGGAGAAGGACCCGCAGCTCATCAAGGAGCGGGTCGGCGCGCTCACCAAGGACCAGCTCGCCACCCTCATCTACACCTCCGGCACCACCGGCCGGCCCAAGGGCGTCCGCCTCCCGCACGACAACTGGTCGTACATGGCGAAGGCGATCGCCGCGACCGGCCTGGTCACCAAGGACGACGTGCAGTACCTGTGGCTGCCGCTCGCGCACGTCTTCGGCAAGGTCCTCACCTCCGGCCAGATCGAGGCCGGTCACGTCACCGCCGTCGACGGCCGCGTCGACAAGATCATCGAAAACCTGCCGGTCGTCCAGCCGACCTACATGGCGGCCGTCCCGCGCATCTTCGAGAAGGTCTACAACGGCGTCGCCGCCAAGGCCCGCGCGGGCGGCGGGGCGAAGTACAAGATCTTCCAGTGGGCCGCCGGCATCGCCCGGGAGTACGCCAAGGTCACCCAGGACAACTTCAAGCGCACCGGCACCGCGAGCGCCCCCACCGGCCTGCGCACCAAGCACGCCGTCGCCGACCGGCTCGTCTACGCCAAGATCCGCGAGGCCTTCGGCGGCCGGCTGCGGGCCTGCGTCTCCGGCTCGGCCGCCCTCGCGCCCGAGATCGGCTACTTCTTCGCCGGTGCCGGCATCCACATCCTGGAGGGCTACGGCCTCACCGAGTCCTCCGCCGCCTCCTTCGTGAACCCCGGCGAGGCCTACCGCACCGGCACGGTCGGCAAGCCGCTGCCCGGCACCGAGGTGCGCATCGCCGACGACGGCGAGGTCCTGCTGCGCGGCCCCGGCATCATGGAGGGCTACCACAAGCTGCCCGAGAAGACCGCCGAGGTGCTGGAGTCCGACGGCTGGTTCCACACCGGCGACATCGGCGAGCTCTCGCCCGACGGCTACCTGCGCATCACCGACCGCAAGAAGGACCTGATCAAGACGTCCGGCGGCAAGTACATCGCGCCCGCCGAGGTCGAGGGACAGTTCAAGGCGGTGTGCCCGTACGTCTCCAACATCCTGGTGCACGGCGCCGACCGGAACTTCTGCACGGCCCTCATCGCCCTCGACGAGGCCGCGATCACGGAGTGGGCGAAGGAGAACGGCCTGGAGGGCAAGCCGTACGCGGACATCGTCGCGGCACCGGGGACGGTCGAGATGGTCGACGGCTACGTCAAGCAGCTCAACGAGGGTCTCCAGCGCTGGCAGACCATCAAGAAGTTCCGCCTGCTGCCCCGCGACCTCGACGTGGAGCACGGCGAGATCACCCCGAGCCTGAAACTGAAGCGGCCGGTGGTGGAGCGCGAGTACAAGCACCTGATCGAGGAGATGTACGAGGGCTCGCGCGAGGCGTAGTGCCCGGACGGCACGGTGCTCACGGCCGGATGTTCGAACCTGTCCGTCTTCCGGCCGTGTTCGGGCATTCGCGTAGCACGGTTATCACCCATGGCGGCTCACTTCGGTAACTCCACGCGTCCGAGCGGGTCCGGTCTGTCACTCTGTCGGCAACGACTGCGAAGTATTCGCACGAACTGCCCAGGGAGCCGTCCATGGGGGCCATTCCGACGCAACGGGAGACCGTCTCCTGTGCCGGCGGGGCGTCCGCGCCCGCCGGCGAGGTGTCCGCCCGGGAGTGCGCGCGGGCGCACGTGACCCTGCTCGGCAGTTCCCTCGCGCCGGGCGCCGCCCGTGCGACGGTGCGGGCCGCGCTCGCCGACTGGGCCGCGCCCGGCCTGCCCGGGGCGCAGCACCTGACCGGCCACCTCGTCGCCGACGCGCTGGTGGTCGTCAGCGAGCTGGTCACCAACGCCGTCGTGCACGCCGGGACCGACGTCGAGGTGGTCTGCCGGCTGGAGGAGACGGGCGCGCTCGTCGTCGAGGTCACCGACCACCACCCCGCCCGTACGCCGAGGGGCGGCGACCGGGAGACACCGGACGAGACCCCCGAGTACGGGCGCGGCCTCGGTCTCGTCGCCGCGCTCTCGGAGGCCTGGGGCATCACCTACCGGCCGGGCACCAAGACGGTGTGGGCCCGGCTGACCGCGGCGAGCGGCGAGGCCGCCGAACGGGGCGAGGCGCACGCCGGAGAGCGGGGCCCGCGACGCGGTGCGCGATCAGCCGCCGGCGCGGAGCCCCCGGCGAGCCCCGGCGACCCCGCGGGCACCGTGTGCGCGGCCGACGGCGCGGACGGGCCGGAGAGGCCGCGCTGGCCGGACTGGGGGGACGGCACGGCCGGGCCCGGACGGCGCGGCGTCCACGACCGGGAGTGGCTGGGCCGCGGCGCCCTGTCCTTCCTCGCCGAGGCCTCCGACCTGCTGGCCGGACAGCTGGACGAGGACCTGGTCGCCTCCCTCACCGGACAGCTGATCGTGCCCCGCCTCGCCGACTGGTGCGCCGTGTGGCTCGACGACGAGTCCCTGGGCCGGGGAGCCTGGGGCGACGACGGCGGAGCGGCCGTCGGAGCGCGGCTGGCCCGCGTCTGGCACAGCAGCGAGAGCCGCGTCGACGACCTGTGGCTCGCCCTGGAGAAGGACCCTCCCCGCGCCCGCGACCCGTGGCGGTCCGGACCCGTCGCCCATCCCTGGCCGGGCGACGCCCTCGGCCCGCACGCCGCGCACGGCGCCGCGCTCGCCTACCGCCTGGTCGCCGGCGGCCGGCCGCTGGGCACCCTGGTCATCGGGCGGGCCGGCACCGCCCGCTTCCCCGACGAGATCAGCGGCCTGGTCGAGGACCTCAGCCGCCGGGTGGCGCTCGCCATCGGCGCCGCCCGCCAGTACGCCCGCCAGGCCACCATCAGCGCCGTCCTCCAGCGCGGCCTGCTCCCCGGCGCCGTCGCCGAGATCCCGGGAGTGCGCAGCGCCCTCGTCTACGAACCGTGCGACAAGGGCGGACCCAGCGGCGACTTCTACGACCTCTTCCCGGCCGGCGACGGCCGCTGGTGCTTCACCGTCGGCGACGTCCAGGGCAAGGGCCCCGAGGCCGCCGTCGTCATCGGGCTCGCCCGGCCCTGGCTGCGGCTGCTGGCCCGCGAGGGGTACGGCGTCCCCGACGTCCTCGACCGCCTCAACCAGCTGCTCCTCGACGACGCCACCGAGGCCGCGGACGCCGCCGCCCGCGCCCTCATCGCCGCCGGCGGCCGTCCGGTTGCCCCGGGCGACGGACCGCAGACCCGCTTCCTGTCCCTCCTGTACGGCGAACTCGTCCCGGTCGGCGACGGCGTCGTCCGCTGCACCCTCGCCTCCGCCGGCCACCCGCTGCCGCTGCTGCTCTCGCCCGACGGCTCCGTCCGTACGGTCGCCGAGCCGGGAACCCTCCTCGGCGTCCTGGAGGACGCGACGTACACCAGCGAGACCTTCGAGCTGCGCTCCGGCGAGACCCTGCTGTGCGTCACGGACGGCGTCACCGAGCGGCGCAGCGGCTCCCGCCAGTTCGACGACGGCGACGGCCTCGCGGCGGCGCTCGCCGGGTGCGCGGGGCTGGACGCCGGGCTGGTCGCCGAGCGCATCCGGCGGCTGGTGCACGAGTTCGGCGCCCGTCCCCCGGAGGACGACCTGGCACTGCTGGTGCTCCAGGCGGAGTAACCGCGGCGGTACGGGACAATGGAACGCATGCCCTCCGCACTCCCCGACGGCGAGCCCGTCCCCGCCGACGGTGCCCTGCCCGCGTCCGCGCTCGCCGGGGCCGCCGACCGCCCCCTCGGCTTCTACCTGCACGTCCCGTACTGCGCGACCCGCTGCGGCTACTGCGACTTCAACACCTACACCGCGACCGAGCTGCGCGGCACCGGCGGCGTCCTCGCCTCCCGCGACAACTACGCCGAGACCCTCGTCGACGAGGTCCGCCTGGCCCGCAAGGTGCTCGGCGACGACCCCCGCGAGGTCCGCACGGTCTTCGTCGGCGGCGGCACGCCCACCCTGCTGGCCGCCGGTGACCTGGTGCGGATGCTGGGCGCGATCCGCGACGAGTTCGGCCTGGCACCGGACGCGGAGGTGACGACCGAGGCCAATCCGGAGTCGGTCGACCCGGCCTACCTCGCCACCCTGCGCGAGGGAGGCTTCAACCGGATCTCCTTCGGCATGCAGAGCGCGAAGCAGCACGTCCTGCAGATCCTCGACCGCACCCACACCCCCGGCCGCCCCGAGGCGTGCGTCGCCGAGGCCCGCGCGGCCGGCTTCGACCACGTCAACCTCGACCTGATCTACGGCACCCCGGGCGAGTCCGACGACGACTGGCGGGCCTCGCTGGACGCGGCGCTCGGCGCCGGACCCGACCACGTCTCGGCGTACGCGCTGATCGTCGAGGAGGGCACGCAGCTCGCCCGGCGCATCCGGCGCGGCGAGGTCCCGATGACCGACGACGACGTGCACGCCGACCGGTACCTGATCGCCGAGGAGACGCTGTCCGCGGCCGGCTTCGACTGGTACGAGGTGTCGAACTGGGCGACCTCCGACGCGGGGCGGTGCCTGCACAACGAGCTGTACTGGCGGGGGGCCGACTGGTGGGGGGCCGGCCCGGGGGCGCACTCGCACGTGGGCGGGGTGCGGTGGTGGAATGTGAAGCACCCGGGGGCGTACGCGGCCGCCCTCGCCGGGGGCCGCTCGCCCGGCGCGGGCCGGGAACTGCTGTCGGACGAGGACCGGCGCGTCGAGCGGATCCTGCTGGAGCTGCGGCTGCGGGAGGGCGTACCGCTGTCCCTGCTGCGCCCGGCGGGCCTGGAGGCGTCCCGGCGGGCCCTGTCCGAGGGGCTGCTGGACCGGGCCCCGTACGACGACGGCCGCGCGGTTCTCACCTTGCGCGGACGGCTGCTTGCGGACGCGGTGGTGCGGGACCTGGTGGACTGACCCTGGTTCCCTCTCGCCCCCGCCGCCCCTTCCCGTCCCGACCCGGGGGCGCCGCCCCCGGACCCCCGCTCCTCAAGCGCCGGAGGGGCTGAGATCAGCCCGTCCGGCGCTTACGGTTCTCAGGCCGTCACGAAGTCGATCAGTTCTTCCACGCGGCCCAGCAGTTCCGGCTGGAGGTCCTTGTAGGACCGCACCCGGCCCAGGATGTGCTGCCAGGCGGCACCCGTGTTCTCCGGCCAGCCCAGCGCGCGGCACACCCCCGTCTTCCAGTCCTGGCCGCGCGGCACCCGCGGCCAGGAGGCGATGCCCAGGGAGGACGGCTTCACCGCCTCCCAGATGTCGATGTACGGGTGCCCCACGACCAGCGCGTGCTCGCTCGTCACCGCCTCCGCGATCCGCCACTCCTTCGACCCCGGCACGAGGTGGTCCACCAGGACACCCAGCCGCGCGTCCGCGCCCGGCGCGAAGTCGGCGACGACGGACGGGAGGTCGTCGACCCCCTCCAGGTACTCGACGACGACGCCCTCGACGCGCAGGTCGTCGCCCCAGACCTTCTCGACCAGTTCGGCGTCGTGCCGCCCCTCGACGTAGATGCGCCCGGCCCGCGCCACCCGCGCGCGGGCGCCGGGGACGGCCACCGAGCCCGATGCGGTGCGGGTGGGCCGTACCGGGCCCGCGGCGGGCCTGACCAGGGTCACCACCCGCCCCTCCAGCAGGAAGCCGCGCGGCTCCATCGGGAACACCCGGTGCTTGCCGAAGCGGTCCTCCAGCGTCACCGTGCCCGCCTCGCAGCGGATCACCGCGCCGCAGAAGCCGGTGCCGGGCTCCTCGACCACCAGACCGGGGTCGGCCGGCACCTCGGGCACCGGCTGCGGCTTCTTCCACGGCGGGGTCAGGTCGGCGGAGTACTGGCGCATTCTGCCGACGATACGAGGAACGCGCCGACCGTGATCAGCGCGACACGCCGAAGCGGGCGGCCAGCGCGTCTCGTTGGGCCCGCACGAACGCCGCGTCCACCACCGCGCCGTGACCGGGAACGTACCGCGCGTCCTCGCCGCCCAGGTCGAGCAGCCGGTCCAGCGCGGCCGGCCAGTGCGACGGCACGGCGTCGGGGCCAGCCTGGGGCTCGCCGGACTCCTCGACCAGGTCGCCGCAGAACACGGTCTCCGGGTCGCCCGGTACCAGGACCGCGAGGTCGTGACCGGTGTGGCCGGGGCCCACGTTGGCCAGCAGCACCTGAAGGCCGCCGCCCAGGTCGAGCGTCCACTCGCCGCACACCTCGTGGCGCACCGCGACGAGGGCGTCCACGGCCTCCTCCGCGAGCCGGGCGTCCAGGCCCTCGGCCACCGCGTCCGCCCGCAGCGCCTCCCGGCCGTCCGTCAGGAGCGCGGCCGTGCCCACCGCCCCGAACACCTCCGCGCCCGCGAACGCCGGAGCGCCGAGGACGTGGTCGAAGTGCGGGTGGGTCAGAGCGAGATGTGTCACACGCTGTCCCGCGAGCTCCTGGGCCGCCACGCGCAACCGCGCGCCCTCGGCGAGGCTCGACCCGGCGTCGACCAACAGTGCCGCGTCCCCGCCGACGACCAGCCCCGCCGTGCAGTCCCACACCGGCAGGCGGCACCGCCCCACCCCGGCCGCCAGCCGCTCCCACCCCAGGTCTTCCCAAGTCACCGTCACAACGGCGACGCTAGCGCCGGGACGGTCCCCCGGCACGACGGCGGCGCCCCGGCCTTGCCGGGGGCGTACCCCACGGCCGTACACTGGGCCGGGGAAGTCTGGCACTCGTACACGGTGAGTGCCAGGGAGAACACCGGGCGGACGGCTTCTGGAGGTGTGCGCGATGCTCAGTGAACGCAGGCTGAAGGTGCTGCGCGCGATCGTCCAGGACTACGTCGGCACCGAGGAGCCCGTCGGCTCCAAGGCCCTCACCGAGCGGCACAACCTCGGCGTCTCGCCGGCCACCGTGCGCAACGACATGGCGGCCCTGGAGGACGAGGGCTTCATCGCCCAGCCGCACACCAGCGCGGGGCGGATCCCGACCGACAAGGGCTACCGGCTCTTCGTCGACAAGCTGGCCGGCGTCAAGCCGATGACCGCGCCCGAGCGGCGCGCCATCCAGAACTTCCTGGAGGGCGCCGTCGACCTCGACGACGTGGTGGCCCGCACGGTGCGGCTGCTCGCGCAGCTGACCCGGCAGGTCGCCGTCGTGCAGTACCCCTCGCTGACCCGCTCGACCGTGCGGCACGTGGAGTTGCTCTCCCTGGCGCCCGCGCGCCTGATGCTCGTGCTGATCACGGACACCGGGCGGGTCGAGCAGCGCATGGTCGACTGCCCGGCGCCCTTCGGGGAGTCGTCCCTCGCGGATCTGCGCGCGCGGCTCAACAGCCGGGTCGCCGGCCGCCGGTTCTCGGACGTCCCGAGCCTGGTCGAGGATCTGCCGGAGGCGTTCGAGGCCGAGGACCGCGGTACGGTCTCCACCGTGCTCTCCACCCTGCTGGAGACACTGGTCGAGGAGAACGAGGAGCGGCTGATGATCGGCGGCACCGCCAATCTCACCCGCTTCGGGCACGACTTCCCCCTCATGATCCGGCCCGTCCTGGAGGCCCTCGAGGAGCAGGTCGTGCTCCTCAAGCTGCTCGGCGAGGCGAAGGATCCGGGCGTGACCGTCCGTATCGGTCATGAGAACGCCCACGAAGGACTCAACTCCACGTCCGTCGTGTCGGTGGGCTACGGTTCGGGCGGCGAGGCGGTTGCCAAGCTCGGCGTGGTCGGACCGACCCGCATGGACTACCCGGGAACGATGGGAGCGGTACGCGCAGTGGCACGGTACGTCGGACAGATCCTGGCGGAGTCGTAGGTGGCCACGGACTACTACGCCGTACTCGGCGTACGCCGCGACGCGTCCCAGGACGAGATCAAGAAGGCGTTCCGGAGGCTCGCCCGCGAGCTGCACCCGGACGTCAACCCCGATCCGAAGACCCAGGAGCGGTTCAAGGAGATCAACGCCGCCTACGAGGTGCTGTCGGACCCGCAGAAGAAGCAGGTCTACGACCTCGGCGGCGACCCGCTGTCCCAGGCCGGCGGCGGTGGCGCGGGCGGCTTCGGCGCGGGTGGCTTCGGGAACTTCTCGGACATCATGGACGCGTTCTTCGGCACGGCGTCGCAGCGCGGTCCGCGCTCGCGCACCCGCCGGGGCCAGGACGCGATGATCCGCATCGAGGTCGAGCTGGACGAGGCGGCCTTCGGCACGACCAAGGACATCCAGGTCGACACGGCGGTCGTCTGCAACACCTGCAACGGCGAGGGCGCGGCCCCCGGCACCACGGCCCAGACGTGCGACATGTGCCGTGGCCGCGGTGAGGTGTCGCAGGTCACCCGGTCCTTCCTGGGCCAGGTCATGACCTCCCGGCCCTGCCCCCAGTGCCAGGGCTTCGGCACCGTCGTCCCGACCCCGTGCCCCGAGTGCGCGGGCGACGGCCGGGTCCGCTCCCGGCGCACGCTGACCGTGAAGATCCCGGCCGGTGTGGACAACGGCACGCGGATCCAGCTCGCGGGCGAGGGCGAGGTCGGCCCCGGCGGCGGCCCCGCCGGCGACCTGTACGTCGAGATCCACGAGCTGCCGCACTCGACCTTCCAGCGC
Source organism: Streptomyces sp. NPDC048185 (assembly GCF_043202495.1). NCBI lineage: Bacteria > Bacillati > Actinomycetota > Actinomycetes > Kitasatosporales > Streptomycetaceae > Streptomyces > Streptomyces sp. NPDC048185. The sequence goes on along the minus strand of NZ_JBIDAN010000001.1, from coordinate 799,516 downwards.
CGCGGTGACGACCTGCACTGCACGGTCACCATCCCGATGACGGCGGCGGCCCTCGGCACGAAGGTGCCGCTGGAGACCCTGGACGGCATGGAGGAGGTCGACATCCGCCCGGGCACCCAGTCGGGTCAGTCGATCCCGCTGCACGGGCGCGGCGTCACGCATCTGCGCGGCGGCGGCCGGGGCGACCTCATCGTCCACGTCGAGGTCACGACCCCGACCAAGCTCGACCCCGAGCAGGAACGCGTCCTGCGCGAGCTGGCCAAGCTCCGCGGCGAGGAACGGCCCCAGGGCCAGTTCCAGCCGGGTCAGCAGGGGCTCTTCTCCCGCCTGAAGGACGCCTTCAACGGGCGCTGACTAGTTGGGCGGGGTCGAGTGGTCCTCTGCCGGGGGGCCGGGGGTCGTCCCCCGGGTGGACACAGTCAGCCGGGTCAGCAGGGGCTGTTCTCCCGCCTGAAGGACGCCTTCAACGGGCGCTGACCGACGTTTCGGTGAGCGTCGGCACGGGCCGTCGGCACGGGCTTCGTGGCGCCAGTGCTCCTGGCCTGTGCAGACGGAAGCCCGGATTCGGACTTGTGCGGAGGACGTGACAACATGCGCTCATGTCCTCCGCACTGACCGATCTTTTCCCCTACCCGATCGTGCAGGCGCCCATGGCGGGCGGCGTCTCCGTGCCGCAGCTGGCCGCCGCGGTCGGCGAGGCGGGAGGGCTGGGATTCCTGGCCGCCGGGTACAAGACCGCGGACGGGATGTACCAGGAGATCAAGCAGGTGCGGGGGCTGACCTCCCGCCCGTTCGGCGTCAACCTCTTCATGCCGCAGCCGGAGACGGCCGACCCCTCGGCCGTCGGCGTCTACGCCCACCAGCTGGCCGGCGAGGCCGCCTGGTACGAGACCGAGCTCGGCGATCCCGACTGCGGCCGGGACGACGGCTACGACACCAAGCTCGCGGTGCTGCTGGACAACCCGGTGCCCGTCGTGTCGTTCCACTTCGGCGTGCCGAGCCGCGAGGTCGTCGACTCGCTCCACCGCGTCGGCACGTTCACCCTGGTCACGGCGACCACCGCGGACGAGGCCCGGGCCGTCGAGCAGTCCGGCGCCGACGCGGTGATCGCGCAGGGCGTCGAGGCCGGCGGGCACCAGGGCACCCACCGCGACAACCCGGAGACCGGCGGCGCCGGCATCGGGCTGCTGTCGCTGGTCGCCCAGGTCCGGGAGGCGGTGAGCCTGCCCGTCGTCGCCGCCGGCGGCATCATGCGCGGCGCCCAGATCGCCGCGGTGCTGGCGGCCGGCGCGAGCGCGGCCCAGCTGGGCACCGCGTTCCTCGCCACCCCCGAGTCCGGTGCGCACGCCCTGCACAAGCAGGCGCTGACCAACCCGCTGTTCGTCCGCACCGAACTGACCCGCGCCTTCTCCGGCCGGCCCGCCCGCGGCCTGGTCAACCGCTTCCTGCGCGAGCACGGCCCGTACGCCCCCGCCGCCTACCCGGAGGTGCATCACCTCACCTCGCCGCTGCGCAAGGCCGCGGCGAAGGCGGGTGACGCGCAGGGCATGGCGCTGTGGGCGGGGCAGGGCCACCGGCTGGCCCGGGAGCTGCCCGCGGGACAGCTGGTGGAGGTGCTGGCCGCCGAGATCGCGTCCGCGGGGACGGCGTTGTCGCAGTACGTGACGGGAGGTACGGGCCGATGACGGCTCCGGTGTTCGTGGTCGACTCGCTCGGCCCTGGGGACCTGCCCGGCGGTGAGCACGTCCTCGACGGTCCCGAGGGACGGCACGCCGTCTCCGTGAAGCGGCTGCGGCCCGGCGAGGACGTCGTCCTCACCGACGGGCGCGGACGGTGGGCCGAGGGTGTGGTGAAGGCCGCCGAGGGCAAGGACCGCCTGGTCGTGACCGGCCTGGACAGCGTCCACGAGGAGCCGCCGGGGCAGCCCAGGATCACCGTCGTCCAGGCGCTGCCCAAGGGCGACCGCGGAGAGCTGGCCGTCGAGACGATGACCGAGGTCGGGGTCGACGGGATCGTGCCGTGGGCGGCGTCCCGCTGCATCACCCAGTGGAAGGGCGACCGCGGTCTCAAGGCGCTCGGCAAGTGGCGGGCGACGGCCCGGGAGGCCGGCAAGCAGTCCCGCCGGGTCCGCTTCCCCGACGTCGCGGACGCGGCGACGAGCAAGCAGGTTGCCTCACTTCTGGCCGACGCGGCCTTCGCCGCCGTGCTCCACGAGAGCGGCGACGAGCCGCTGGCCGCCGCCGAACTCCCCACCTCGGGCGACATCGTGCTGGTCGTCGGCCCCGAAGGGGGCGTGTCCCCGGAGGAGTTGGAGCTGTTCGCGCAGGCGGGCGCCAAGCCGTACCGTCTGGGCCGCAGCGTCCTGCGCACCTCCACCGCGGGCACCGCCGCCACCGCCGTCCTCCTGGCCCGTACCGGCCGCTGGTCCTGACGGCCCGTCAGGCGGCCTGCTCGTCGAGCGCCGACGCCACCGCCGGGAAGAGCTCCCAGCCGTCCAGCTCCACCGGGCGCCCTCCGGCGCCGGGCAGCAGACCGCGCCGCCCGGCCTCGTCCACGAAGGCCCGTACGACACCGGGTTCGCGCAGGTTGAGCAGGTTGCCGCGGCCGTCGCCCGCGCAGCCCTCGAACCAGGGATGCCCCTCGGTGGTGTACCGGCCCGAGCCCGGTCCGCCCGCGAGGAAGACGAACCGGACGCGGACGCCGTCGCGGTACAGCGTGAGGGCGTCGCGCCAGACGCCGCCGCGGCCCTTCTTCTGCCGGTGGCTCCAGAGGTACGCCGTCCGGTCGTCCACGACGAGCCTGCGCTGCCTGCGGTCGTTGCCCATGTGCGGAAACGGTAGTGAGGAGTGGCCGTATGCGCCCTACCGCCGTCCCCGCACCGGTGGCACGATGCCCTCCATGGGGGCATTGAGGCGGATTTGGCGCATGCCGAGCGTCAGCAGCGGTCCGGCCACGCGGGGCGCCCGGCGCATGGTGCCGGTGGCCGTCGGCGCGGTGGTCGCCGTCGGTGGACTCGTCGCCTGCGACCCGGGCGGACTCGGCTCCGCGTCGGTGGCGTACACGACCGACCGGACCGTGACGCACGAACTGGACAGGCGCGACGCGGGCGTGCGGTGGCTCAACTGCACCGCCTCCTTCGAGGGCGACGGCGCCACCGCCTCGGCGGGCGAGGACACCGTCGCCTCCGTCGACTGCGAGGGCAGGACGGACGACGGCGAGGACATCACCGTCCACGGCAAGGTGACCCGGGTCGTCAACGGCGCCTGTGTGCGCGGCGATCTGACCGCCGAGGTGGGCGGCAAGGAGTGGTTCCACGTCAAGGGGCTGGGGAACTGCGACGCCAGGACCACCCCGCCCGCGAACCGGCCCGGCCAGGACCGGCCGGGCCCCACGGTCACCGTCACCCGGACCGTCTGGTGCCCGGACGATCCGCACTGCCGGCCCGTCGAGGGCAAGTAGCGCGCCCGTCGCCCTCCCACGCGCCCGGCGAGAAGTGATCCAAACCCCTGTCGATCGACCCCCGCCCCTGCATAGGCTGTGAGGGTGACTCAGCCCGCAGCGCCTGCCTACCTCCGCTTTCCGCACCCGCACGGCGAGTTGGTCGCCTTCACCGCCGAGGACGACGTGTGGCTCGCCCCGCTCGACGGCGGCCGGGCCTGGCGGGTCAGCGCCGACAACATGCCGGTGAACCACCCGCGCATCTCGCCCGACGGCACCACCGTCGCCTGGACCTCGACCCGCGACGGCGCCCCCGAGGTGCACATCGCACCCGTCGACGGCGGCCCGGCGAAACGCCTCACGCACTGGGGCAGCCCGCGGACCCAGGTGCGCGGCTGGACCCCGGACGGACAGGTCCTCGCGCTCAGCACCTACGGCCAGGCCAGTCTGCGCCGCAGCTGGGCCCGTGCCGTCCCGCTCGACGGCGGACCCGCCGCCACCCTGCCGTACGGACCCGTCGGCGACGTCGCGTACGGCCCGCACACCGTGCTGCTGTCCGCGCCCATGGGCCGCGAGGCCGCCTGGTGGAAGCGGTACCGTGGCGGCACGGCGGGCAAGCTGTGGATCGACGCCGAGGACGACGGCGAGTTCGTCCCGCTGCACGGCGACCTCGACGGCAACATCGAGTACCCGTTCTGGGTCGGCGAGCGGATCGCCTTCCTCTCCGACCACGAGGGCACCGGCGCGCTCTACTCCTCCCTCGCCGACGGCTCCGACCTGCGCCGCCACACGCCCCTCGGGGGCACCTCCCGCTCGGGCGATGCCGAGAGCGGGGGAGGCTTCTACGCCCGGCACGCCGCGACCGACGGCACCCGCGTCGTCTACTCGTCCGCCGGGGAACTGTGGACGCTGGACGACCTGGACGGCGCCGAGCCCCGCCGGCTCGACATCCGGCTCGGCGGTTCGCGCGCCGACCTCCAGGCGTACCCGGTCGACGCCGCCCGCTGGTTCGGCTCCGCGTCCCCCGACCACACCGCCCGCGGCAGCGCCGTGGCCGTGCGCGGCGGGGTCCACTGGGTCACCCACCGCTCCGGTCCGGCCCGCGCCCTCGCGGCGACGCCGGGTGTGCGCACCCGGCTGCCGCGCACCTTCCGCGCCGACGGCGAGGAGTGGGTGGTGTGGGTGACGGACGCCGAGGGCGACGACGCCCTGGAGTTCGCGCCGTCCACCGGCCTCGCGCCCGGCGCCACCCCGCGCCGCCTCGCCGCCGGACAGCTCGGCCGGGTCCTGGGCCTGGCCATGGCCCCCGACGGCAGCCGGGCCGCCGTCGCCTCGCACGACGGGCGCGTCCTGCTCGTCGAGCGCGAGACCGGCGAGGTCCGCGAGGTGGACCGCAGCGAGGACGGCGACGCCTCCGGACTCGTCTTCTCGCCCGACTCCGCCTGGCTCGCCTGGTCCCACCCCGGCCCCGAACCGCTGCGGCAGCTCAAACTCGCCAACACCACCGACCTGTCGGTGAGCGAGGCGACCCCGCTGCGCTTCCGGGACTACTCGCCCGCCTTCACCCTGGACGGCAAGCACCTCGCCTTCCTCTCCACCCGCTCCTTCGACCCGGTCTACGACGAGCACGTCTTCGACCTGGCCTTCGTCGAGGGCGCCCGCCCGTACCTGATCACGCTGGCCGCGACCACCCCGTCGCCCTTCGGCCCGCAGCGCCACGGCCGCCCCTTCGAGACCCCGGACCGCGAGGAGACCCCCGACAGCGAGGGCACCCCGACCACCCGGATCGACATCGAGGGCCTCGCCGACCGCATCGTGCCCTTCCCGGTGGAGGCCGCCCGCTACTCCCGGCTGCGCGCCGCGAAGGACGGCGTCCTGTGGCTGCGCCACCCCGTCATCGGCGTCCTCGGCGCCTCCCGCGCCAACCCGGACGACCCCGACCCGCACACCGAGCTGGAGCGCTACGACCTCGCCCAGCAGCGCGTCGAGCACCTCGCGGGCGACGCCGACCACTTCGAGGTCAGCGGCGACGGCAAGCGGGTGCTGCTGTGGACCGACGGACGCCTCAAGGTCGTCCCCAGCGACCGGCGGGCCTCCGGCGACGAGGACAGCGACACCAACATCACCGTCGACCTGGGCCGGGTCCGGCAGACCGTCGACCCCGCCGCCGAGTGGCGCCAGATGTTCGACGAGACCGGCCGCATCATGCGGGACAACTTCTGGCGGCCCGACATGAACGGCGTCGACTGGGACGGCGTCCTCGACCGCTACCGCCCCGTCCTGGACCGCCTCGCCACCCACGACGACCTGGTCGACCTCCTGTGGGAGGTGCACGGCGAGCTCGGCACCTCGCACGCCTACGTCACCCCGCGCGGCGGCCACGGCGGCGGCGCCCCGCAGGGCCTGCTCGGCGCCGACCTCTCCCGCCACGAGGACGGCACCTGGCGCATCGACCGCGTCCTGCCCTCGGAGACCTCCGACCCGCACGCCCGCTCCCCGCTCGCCGCGCCCGGCGTCGCGGTGCGCGCCGGTGACGCGATCGTCGCGGTCGCCGGGCAGCCCGTCGACCCGGTCACCGGGCCCGGCCCGCTGCTCGTCGGCACGGCCGGCAAGCCGGTCGAGCTGACCGTCTCCCCGGCCGGCGGCGGCGAGCTGCGGCACGCCGTGGTCGTCCCCCTCGCCGACGAGGAGCCCCTGCGCTACCACGCCTGGGTCGCCGACCGCCGCGCCCACGTCCACGAGAGGTCCGGCGGCCGGCTCGGCTACCTGCACGTGCCCGACATGGTCGGTTCCGGCTGGGCCCAGCTCCACCGCGACCTGCGCGTGGAGGTGGCCCGCGAGGGCCTGGTCGTCGACGTCCGCGAGAACCGCGGCGGGCACACCTCCCAGCTCGTCGTGGAGAAGCTGGCCCGGCGCATCGTCGGCTGGGACCTGCCGCGCGGCATGCGGCCGACCAGCTATCCGCAGGACGCGCCCCGCGGCCCGGTCGTCGCCGTCGCCAACGAGTTCTCCGGCTCCGACGGCGACATCGTCAACGCCGCGATCAGGGCACTGGGCATCGGGCCGGTCGTCGGCACCCGCACCTGGGGCGGGGTCGTCGGCATCGACAGCCGCTACCGGCTGGTCGACGGAACGCTGATCACGCAGCCGAAGTACGCGTTCTGGCTGGAGGGCTACGGGTGGGGGGTGGAGAACCACGGCGTCGACCCGGACGTCGAGGTCCCGCAGCGCCCGCAGGACCACGCGGCGGGCCGCGACCCGCAACTGGACGAGGCGATCAGGCTCGCGCTGGCGGCACTGGAAGAATCCCCGGCGAAGACACCGCCGCCCCTGCCTTGACCTGCGGCGCCTGCCGCCGAAGCAGCGGGCTGTCGTGAACCTGCGGCGCCTGCCGCCGAAGCTGCGGGCAGTCGTGCCGCTTGGGGCGGCACGGGTGGGCGCAGGCGGCACCCCGTGCCGCCGGGCCGCGCTCCCCACCCCGGGGCGACACGGGCGCCGTGCACCTGGTGGGCCCCGGGTGGGTGCGCCCGCCGGCGCTTGCCGGGTGCCGCCGCGCCCATCCGTACCGCCCCAGCGGCACGACTGCCCGCAGCAATGGCGGCACGACCGCCCCCGGTTGCGCGGATACCATGCCCCCTAGAAGATCACCGGCGTGAGGAGAGCCAAGTGGCTGGCGAACCCCAGGACGACTGCCTGTTCTGCAAGATCGTCGCGGGTCAGATCCCGGCGACGATCGTCCGCGAGACGGACACCACCGTCGCCTTCCGCGACATCAACCCCCAGGCGCCGACCCACGTCCTGGTGATCCCCAAGGCGCACTACCGCGACGCCGCCGCCCTCGCCGCCGGCGCCCCGGAGCTCGCCGCGGACGTGCTGCGCGAGACCCAGGCCGTCGCCGACGACGAGAAGCTGGAGAGCTACCGCATCGTCTTCAACACCGGCACCGGCGCCGGCCAGACCGTCTGGCACGCGCACGGCCACGTCCTCGGCGGCCGCGGCCTCGAATGGCCCCCCGGATAACCCGGCCGCACCACGATGTCCGTACGTGAACTCGTCGTCCTCGGCACCGCCAGCCAGGTCCCGACCCGACACCGCAACCACAACGGCTACCTGCTGCGCTGGGACGGCGAGGGCATCCTGTTCGACCCCGGCGAGGGCACGCAGCGCCAGATGCTGCGCGCCGGGGTCGCCGCCCACGACCTGAACCGGATCTGCGTCACGCACTTCCACGGCGACCACAGCCTCGGTCTCGCCGGCGTCGTCCAGCGCATCAACCTGGACCGGGTCCCGCACGAGATCACCGCGCACTACCCGCGCTCCGGGCAGCGCTTCTTCGACCGCCTGCGGTACGCCACCGCCTACCGCGAGACGGTCGGCATCACCGAGGCGCCGGTCGACGCGGACGGGCCGCTGGCCCTCACCCCGGCGTACACCCTGGACGCCCGCAGGCTCTCCCACCCCGTCGAGTCGTACGGCTACCGGCTCACCGAGCCGGACGGCCTGCGCATGCTGCCCGACCGTCTGGCCGCGCACGGCATCAAGGGCCCCGACGTGGGCCGCATCCAGCGCGAGGGCGTGCTGGACGGGGTGTCGCTGGACGAGGTCAGCGAGGTCCGCCGCGGCCAGCGGTTCGCGTTCGTCATGGACACCCGGCTCTGCCCGGGGGTGCACGAGCTGGCGCAGGGCTGCGACCTGCTGGTCATCGAGTCGACGTTCCTGGACGAGGACGGGGAACTCGCCGCCGACCACGGCCACCTCACCGCCGGGCAGGCCGCCCGGGTCGCCCGGGACGCGGGCGTGCGGCACCTGGTCCTCACCCACTTCAGCCAGCGCTACCCGGACCCGGAGGAGTTCCGGCGGCAGGCACGGGCCGCCGGCTACGACGGCGAGCTGACCGTGGCCCACGACCTGCTGAGAGTCCCGGTTCCGAAACGTCGGTGAAGTCGCCGTACGATGCTCTGATGCCCCTGCCCATAGCGGAACTGCACCTCCATATCGAAGGCACCCTGGAGCCGGAGCTGGCCTTCGAGCTGGCCGCCCGCAACGGTGTCGCCCTGCCCTACGCGGACACGGACGCCCTGCGCGAGGCGTACCGGTTCGAGGACCTGCAGTCCTTCCTGAATCTGTACTACGAGCTCATGGCCGTCCTGCGCACCGAGCGGGACTTCGAGGACCTGGCCGACGCCTACCTGGCCCGCGCCGCCGCGCAGGGCGTACGGCACGCTGAGATCTTCTTCGACCCGCAGGCGCACCTCGCCCGGGGCGTGGAGATGGGCACGGTCGTGGAGGGCCTGTGGCGGGCGCTGGGCCGCAGCCGGGAGAACCACGGCGTCTCCACCCGGCTGATCATGTGCTTCCTGCGCGACGAGGCCGCCGAGTCGGCCCTCGCGACCCTCGACGCGGCGAAGCCGTACCTGGACCGCATCACCGGCGTCGGCCTGGACTCCGCCGAGGTCGGCCACCCGCCGGTGAAGTTCCGCGAGGTGTACGAGGCCGCCGCCGCCCTCGGGCTGCGCCGCGTCGCGCACGCGGGCGAGGAGGGGCCGCCGGCGTACGTCACCGAGGCCCTGGATGTGCTGGGCGTCGAGCGGATCGACCACGGTCTGCGCTCGATGGAGGACCCGGCGCTGGTCGAGCGGCTGGTGCGCGACCGCGTTCCGCTGACCCTGTGCCCGCTGTCCAACGTGCGGCTCCGCACGGTCGACACCCTCGCCGACCACCCGCTGCCCGCCATGCTCGAAGCCGGGCTGATGTGCACGGTGAACTCCGACGACCCCGCCTACTTCGGCGGCTACGCGGGCGACAACGTCGACGCCGTGCGCGCCGCGCTCGGCCTCACCGACGAGCGGCTGCGGGAGCTGGCCCGCAACTCCTTCCTCGCCTCCTTCCTGGAGGACGACGAGGAGCTGCGGGCGCGCTGCCTGGCCGAGGTGGAGGCGTACGAGTTCCCCACGGCGTAGGCCGTCCCCGGCCCCGGACTCAGCCCGTCCCGGACCCCGGTGTGGCCGCTGCCGCCCGGGGTCCCGCCGTGTCGTAGGCGCGCTGCACCGGCACGGCCTGCGCGTCGACGTCGATCTCCACGACCGGCTGTTCCAGGGCGCCGACCTCGGGCACGGCACCACTGGGCGTACCGGTGGCGGCGGCGACCAGGGCGGCCGGGGTGCCGCCGCGGCGGCGGATCGCGCCGGGCACCAGCGGGCGCCCGCCGGTGTGCAGGGCGACGGCCGTCATCGGCACGGCGGCCAGGAGCAGACCGGCGCCGAGGACCAGGCCCATGCCCCCGTAGCCGGCCTGCGCCGAGAGCACACTGCCGGTCAGCGGCCCGGCCGCCGTGCCCAGCGAGGACGCCGATCCGACGAGCACCGCCCACCGGCCGCGCGGGTCGAGCGAGGCGGCGAGGCCGATCAGGTACGACAGGACGACCGGGTACAGGGTGTTCCAGGCGATCTCCCCGGTCGCGAAGGTCCCGGGCGTGGTCGCGGACGCGCTCACCGCGATGCAGCCCGCGATCAGCACCGTGCCCGCCCCGATGGGCATCGCCCGGCCCAGCCGCGGGCCGAGTGCGCCGGCCACCAGCACGCCGACCAGCCCCGCGCCCAGGGCGACGGCGAAGACGACCCCGAGCGCGGCGTCGCCCAGGCCCGCCTGCGTGAGCCCGATCCGGCCGCTGACGCCCCACAGGGAGTTCTGCGCGAGGGACCAGCACAGCACGGTGGCGGCGAGGACCAGCCCCGAGCGGCGGCGGGGGAGCGGAGTGATGGGGTCCGTGTCGTGCGCGGCCGGCGAGGTGGCCGTCCCGCCCGGCAGCCGGGCGGTCAGCGGCCACACCGCGAGGGCGGTCAGCGCGATCGCGGCCAGCGGCAGGCCGTGCGCCCGGCCGAGGTGCGGCACCGTCAGATACACCGCGCCGGCCAGCGCGGACACGGTCAGCAGGCCCAGCGTGGAGGCCCGGTGGGGGTCGCGCTCGGCGGCGATCCGGGTGGCGGCGACCGTGGTGGCGGTGCCCGACCCGAAGCCGCCGAGGACCGCGCCGGCGACGACGGCCGGGACGGCGGTGGTGAGCGCGGCGGAGCCGTAGCCGACGACGGCCAGGACGAGCCCGAGGCGGGCCAGCGTCCGGGCGCCGATCCGCTGCACCCGGGAGGCGAGCAGGAAGCCCGCGGTCGCCGAGCTCAGCAGCAGCGCGCTGCCGACGGCGCCCGCCTGGGTGGCGGTCAGCGGCAGGCCGGTGTCCAGTCTGCCGACGGTGGTGGGGAGCAGGTAGGGAGGCAGGTACCCGGCCGTGAAAAGGGCGACGAGGGGCCAGGGAGTGGTGCGGGGGGCGAACACGGGCGTTCCCAGGGCATGCGAAAGGAAGGCGGGAGGGGGAGGGGCGACGACCGTCGACGGACAGGAACGCGCGCGCAATTTGTATCAAGCGCGGGGAGGCGGAAAACAGGCGAGGGGGTGTGATCCGAACCACACTGGCGTTTGGGGTTCCGGCACCCGGGTAGGAGGGCGCGTCACCGCCAGTGGACCGAGCCGCCTCCGGCCGGAATCGTCGCCTCCACCTTGGCCCGGATCTCCCGCATCACCGCGACGATCCGCGCCTCGTGATCCGGCGTCAGGCGGGCCACCGGCACCGAGCAGCTGATCGCGTCCAGGGCCGGGACCTCGTAGCGCAGCGCGAAGCCGAAGCCGACGATCCCCGCCACGCCCTCCTCGCGGTCGACGGAGTACCCGCGCTCGCGGATCTCCGCGAGGTCGGCCGCCAGGGACGCCCGGTCGGCGTGGGTGTTCGGGGTCAGCACCTCGTACGGGCCCTCGGGCAGGTCCGTGTCCGGCCGCTCCGCCAGCAGCGCCTTGCCGAGGGCGCCCACGTGGGCGGGCAGCCGGCGCCCCACCCTGCTGATGGTGCGCAGGTACTCGTGCGACTCCCGGGTCGCCAGATAGGCCACGTCGTGCCCGTCGAGCCGCCCCAGGTGGATCGTCTCGCCCAGGGCCTCGGACGCCTCGTCGAGATACGGCCGCACCACCCGCACCCGGGGGTCGGAGTCGAGGTAGCTGGTGCCGGTGAGCAGGGCGTGGATGCCGATGCCGTACAGCGAGCCGGTGACGTCGGTGCGCACCCAGCCGCGCGAGATCAGGGTCTGGAGCAGCGCGTACATCGAGCTGCGCGGCACGCCCAGTTCGTCCGCCAGCTCCTGGAGCCGGGCCGGGCGGTCCCCGCGCGCGGCCAGCACCTCCAGCAGCTCCACGGTGCGCGCCGCCGACTTCACCTCACGGACGCCGCCCGCCGCGCCTGCTGTCTCCGACATGTGCCGATCGTAAACGGGCGCCGCCGACCCATTGACGCCTGACGTGCGCCTCTCTAGTCTCCATCTTCATACGTGGACGGCATCTACATACGGAGACAGCGATGACGAGCGTGGGTTCCGCAACCGGCACCGGCCCCGGAACGGCCGTGGTCCGGCGGTTGCGGGAGGGCATGGCGGACAGGGTGCTGTCCTTTCCCCTGACGAGCTTCCGCGACGACGGGTCGTTCGACCCCGACGGCTACCGGGCCTACGTCGCCGAGCGCGTCGCCGCCGGACCCGGCGCGGTCTTCCCCGCCTGCGGCACCGGCGAGTTCTTCTCCCTCGACGAGGACGAGTACCGCCGGGCCGTCACCATCGCCGTCGAGGAGACGGCCGGCCGGGTGCCCGTGGTCGCCGGCGCCGGATACGGCTGGGCGCAGGCCCTCCGGTTCGCCCGCATCGCCGAGGACGCCGGCGCCGACGCCCTCCTCGTCATGCCGCACTACCTCACCGCCGCCCCGCAGGAGGGCCTCGTCGCCCAGCTCGAGCGGATCGCCGCCGGCACCCGGCTCCCGCTGATCGCCTACCAGCGCGGCCAGGTCACCTACACCGCCGAGTCGGTCCGGCGCATCGCCCGCATCCCCGGCGTCGTCGGCCTCAAGGACGGCCACGGCGACCTCGACCGCCTCCAGCGCATGGTGCTCGCCGCCCCCGAGGACTTCCTGTTCTTCAACGGCGCCGCCACCGCCGAGGTGCAGGCCCGCGCCTACGCCGCCGTCGGCGTCCCCGCCTACTCCTCCGCCGTGCACGCCTTCGCCCCCGAGATCGCGAACGCCTTCCTCGCCGCCCTGCGCGACGGCGACAGCGGCACCGTCGACAAGCTGCTGCGCGACTTCTACGTCCCCCTCGTCGAACTGCGCGACCGCGTCCCCGGCTACGCCGTGTCCCTCGTGAAGGCCGCGGCCCGGCTGCGCGGCTGCCCCGTCGGCCCCGTGCGCGCCCCGCTCACCGACCCGTCGGCCGCCGACCTGGCCGAACTCAAGACCCTGCTCACCGCCGGACTCGCCCTCGTAGGAGCCGCCCTGTGAACCTCACCATCACCGACGTCCGCCTGACGCCGATCCTCGTCGCCGATCCGCCCCTGCTCAACACCCAGGGCGTCCACCAGCCGTACACCCCCCGCCTGATCGTCGAGGTGGAGACCGCCGACGGGATCACCGGCGTCGGCGAGACCTACGGCGACGCCAAGTACCTCGAACTGGCCCGCCCGTTCGCCGACAAGCTGCTGGGACGCCGGGTGAGCGACCTCAACGGCCTGTTCACCACGGCCGACGAGGTCGCCGTCGACTCCTCCCGGGTCTCCGGCCAGGTCGACGTCGGCGGCCTGCGCGGCGTCCAGACCGCCGACAAGCTGCGCCTCTCCGTCGTCTCCGGCTTCGAGGTCGCCTGCCTCGACGCCCTCGGCAAGGCGCTCGGCCTGCCCGTGCACGCGCTGCTGGGCGGCAAGGTCCGCGACGCCGTCGAGTACAGCGCCTACCTGTTCTACAAGTGGGCCGGCCACCCCGAGGGCGTGGCGTGCGAGAAGGACGACTGGGGCGCCGCCCTCGACCCGGCGGGCGTCGTCGCACAGGCCCGCACCTTCACCGAGCGGTACGGCTTCACGTCCTTCAAGCTCAAGGGCGGCGTCTTCCCGCCCGAGGAGGAGATCGCCGCGATCAAGGCGCTCGCCGAGGCCTTCCCCGGCCACCCCCTCCGCCTCGACCCCAACGGTGCCTGGTCCGTGGAGACCTCCCTGAAGGTCGCCGCGGAGCTCGGGGACGTCCTGGAGTACCTGGAGGACCCCGCGCTCGGCACGCCGGCCATGGCCGAGGTCGCCGCGAAGACCGGGGTGCCGCTCGCGACCAACATGTGCGTGACGACGTTCGCCGAGATCCGGGAGGCGTTCACCAAGGGCGCCGTCCAGGTCGTGCTCTCCGACCACCACTACTGGGGCGGGCTGCGCAACACCCAGCAACTCGCGGCCGTCTGCCGCACCTTCGGCGTCGGCGTCTCGATGCACTCCAACACCCACCTGGGCATCAGCCTCGCCGCCATGACCCACGTGGCGGCCACCGTCCCGAACCTCCACCACGCCTGCGACTCCCACTACCCCTGGCAGTCCGAGGACGTGCTCACCGAGCGGCTCACCTTCGACGGCGGCAAGGTCACCGTCTCCGACGCCCCCGGCCTCGGCGTCGAACTCGACCGTGACCGGCTGGAGTTCCTCCACCGCCGCTGGCTCGACGACGACGGCACGCTCCGCGACCGCGACGACGCGGCGGCGATGCGGGTCGCCGACCCGCAGTGGGTCACCCCGTCCGTGCCGCGCTGGTGAGACCCGCTTTCTCCCCCTTCCCTGCCACGACCGGAGCCGCTCGTGTCCGCAGTACTCCCCGAGGTGCATCCCCCCGCCGTACAGTCCGCCGTCCGCAAGATCTTCCGCCGCGTGGTCCCCCTCTTCTTCGTCATGTTCGTGGCGAACTACATGGACCGCGTCAACCTGGGCTTCGCCCAGGACGAACTGAGGGCCGACGTGGGGCTGTCGGCCGCCGCGTTCGGACTCGGCGCCGGCATCTTCTTCATCGCGTACGCCATCTTCGAGGTCCCCTCCAACATCCTCATGGAGCGGTTCGGGCCCAAGGTGTGGCTCACCCGCATCATGATCAGCTGGGGTGTCGTCGCCACCGCGATGGCCTTCGTCGACAGCGTGGAGATGTTCTACGCCCTGCGCTTCCTGCTCGGCGTCGCCGAGGCCGGCTTCTTCCCGGCCGTCATCTACTACTTCAGCCGCTGGCTGCCCGACTCCCACCGGGGCCGCGCCACCTCGGTCTTCCTGATGGGCTCCGGCACGGCGACCGTCGTCGTCGGCCCCGTCTCCGGCGCGCTGCTGGAGATGCACGGCATCTGGGGGCACTCCGGCTGGCAGTGGATGTTCTTCGTGGAGGGCGTCTTCTCCGTCGTCCTGGGCTTCGTCGTCTACCGCTTCCTGGACTCCGGGGTCGAGCAGGCGACCTGGCTGACCGACGAGGAGAAGACCGGCCTGATCGCGGTCATCGACGCCGAGCAGGACGAGCGGGACGCGCGGCGCGGCGAGAAGGCGGCGAAGATCTCCCGCTGGAAGCTCCTCGCCGATCCGCAGATGCTGCTCTTCCTGTGGATCTACTTCGCCATCAACGTCGCCCTGTACGCGGTGACCTTCTGGCTGCCGTCGATCGTGGACGACATCGGCGGGCTGAGCGACTTCCAGGTGGGGCTGCTGACGTCCGTGCCGTGGCTGTGCGCGATCGGCGCCCTCTACGTCAGCGGGCGGATCTCGGACCGCATCGGCAAGCGCCGGCCCGTCCTGGTCACGCTGCTCGTCCTCGGCGGCTGCGGCACCCTGCTGGCCGTGTTCGTCTCGCCCTGGGCCGGTCTGGGCGCGCTGTGCGTGGCCGCGATGGGCTTCAAACCGGCCTCCCCGGTCTTCTGGACCATCCCCCAGAGCTATCTCGACGCCCGGGCCGCCGCCCCCGGCATCGCGCTGATCAACTCCATCGGCAACCTCGGCGGGTTCGTCGCCCCCACGGCCTTCGGGATCATCGAGGACACGACCGGTTCCACCAAGGGCGGCCTGGTCGGACTCACCGTCGTCGGCTTCCTGGCCGCGGTCAGCGTGCTGCTGGTGCGGGGCGGCGGCCGCAACGACCGGGTCCGCACCCGGGCGGCGAAGACACCGGCCGCCACGGCACCGGAGGCGACCCCCGGCGCGGCCCGGACCGCGCACCCCGGGCCCGCGACGGCCTGACACCCACCGGCGTGCACGCCACCGGGTTGTCGGCGCCGTGGTGCACACTGGCCTGATCCGCACCATGCCAGGGAGCGCACCGTGACAGCGTCCACCGTGTCCGCGGCGTCCGACGGGACCGTCATGACCGCCGTGTCCGCCGACGAGAGAACACACCGCCACCCGACGGACGAGGGGGCGCTCCGGCACCCGCAGGCCGACCCCCTGGCCGCCCTGCGCACCGCGCAGGACCCGCCCTGGGACGTGTATCTCACTGGCACCGTCTTCCTCGACGTCATCTTCACCGGGCTCGACTCCGCCCCGGTGCGCGGGACCGAGTCCTGGGCGCGCGGGATGGGGTCGAGCCCGGGCGGCGTGGCCAACATGGCGACCGCGCTGGCCCGTCTCGGCCTGCGCACCTCGCTGGCGGCGGCCTTCGGCGACGACCACTACGGCGACTACTGCTGGGACGCGCTCGCCCAGGGCGAGGGCATCGACCTGACGCCCTCGCGCACCGTGCCCGGCTGGCACTCGCCGGTCACGGTCTCCATGGCGTACGAGGGGGAGCGCACGATGGTCTCCCACGGCCACGAGCCGCCGCCGGAGGAGCCGTCCCCCGCCTGCCCGCCCCGTGCGCGGGCCGCCGTCGCCTCCCTCACGCCCGGCGTCAGAGCCCCGTGGATCGCGCAGGCCGCCGCGCAGGGCACCCGCATCTTCGCCGACGTCGGCTGGGACGACACCGGCGCGTGGGACCTGGCCGGGCTGGCCGACCTCGCGCACTGCGAGGCGTTCCTGCCGAACGCGGAGGAGGCCATGCGCTACACGGGCGCCACCAGTCCCCGCGCCGCCGCGCACGCCCTGACCGAGCACGTGCCGCTCGCGGTGGTCACCCTCGGCGCGGAGGGCGCCTACGCGGTGGACCGGAGGACGGGGGAGAGCGCCGAGGTCCCGGCCATCGCCGTGGAGGCCCTGGACCCGACCGGCGCGGGGGACGTCTTCGTCGCCGGGTTCGTCACCGGCACCCTGGCCGGCTGGCCGCTCGCCGACCGCCTCGCCTTCGCGGGCCTGACCGCCGCCCTCTCCGTCCAGGAGTTCGGCGGCTCCCTGTCGGCGCCGGGCTGGTCGGAGATCGCGACCTGGTGGCGCAAGGTCCAGTCGGTGGAGGGGCAGGACCCGACGGCCCTGAGCCGGTACGCGTTCCTGGCGGACCTGGTCCCGGACGAACCGGTCAGGCCCTGGCCCCTGCGGCGCGCGGTCCCCACCATCGGCTTCCGCCGCCCGACCTGATCAGAACCCGAGCCGTCGCAGCTGCTTGGGGTCGCGCTGCCAGTCCTTGGCGACCTTCACGTGCAGGTCCAGGCTGTGTCGACGTGCGGCTACCGCCGCGTGGCGGGCGGGGGTCCTGCCGGGGCCCCTCAGAACCCGAGCCGCCGCAGCTGCTTGGGGTCGCGCTGCCAGTCCTTGGCGACCTTCACGTGCAGGTCCAGGCTGTGTCGACGTGCGGCTACCGCCGCGTGGCGGACGGGGGTCCTGCCGGGGCCCCTCAGAACCCGAGCCGCCGCAGCTGCTTGGGGTCGCGCTGCCAGTCCTTGGCGACCTTCACGTGCAGGTCCAAGAAGACGGGGGTCCCCAGCAGGGCCTCGATCTGCTTGCGGGACTTGATGCCGACGTCCTTCAGGCGCTTGCCCTTGGGGCCGATGATGATGCCCTTCTGGCTGGGGCGCTCGATGAAGACGTTGGCGTGGATGTCGAGGAGCGGCTTGTCGGCGGGGCGGTCCTCGCGCGGGAGCATCTCCTCCACGACCACCGCGATGGAGTGCGGCAGCTCGTCGCGCACGCCCTCCAGCGCGGCCTCGCGGATCAGCTCGGCCACCATGACCTGCTCGGGCTCGTCGGTGAGGTCGCCCTCCGGGTAGAGGGCGGGGCCCTCCGGCAGCAGCGGGACCAGCAGGTCACCGAGGAGGTCGACCTGCTGGTTCGCGGTGGCCGACACCGGGACGATCTCCGCCCAGGTGATGCCCAGCTCCTCGCCGAGCCGGTCGATCGCGATGAGCTGCTCGGCCAGCGTCTTGCCGTCGACCAGGTCCGTCTTCGTGACGATCGCGACCTTCGGCGTCTTCTTGATCCCCGCCAGTTCCTTGGCGATGAAGCGGTCGCCCGGCCCGAGCTTCTCGTTCGCCGGCAGGCAGAAGCCGATCACGTCCACCTCGGCCCACGTCGTGCGCACGACGTCGTTCAGCCGCTCGCCCAGCAGCGTGCGCGGCTTGTGCAGCCCCGGGGTGTCCACCAGGATCAGCTGGGCCTCCGGGCGGTGCACGATGCCACGCACGGTGTGCCGCGTGGTCTGCGGACGGTTCGAGGTGATCGCCACCTTCTGCCCGACCAGAGCGTTCGTGAGGGTGGACTTGCCCGCGTTGGGGCGGCCCACGAAGCAGGCGAAGCCGGCCCGGTGGACAGCCTCGGCCGGCTTTTCGGATGACTGGGTACGCACGCTCATGGCGCCCATTGTCCCTGATCCCCGGAGCCCCGCCGTACCACGGCCGTCCGTGCCTGTCCGGCCGGCGACCCGGAGGGACGGCCGAGCCCCGACCGCCTCCCGAGGGGAGAGAGGGCCGGGGCTCGGCGGGTGAGGTGCCGGCGGTGTCAGCCGAAGGCCTTGACCGCGTTCCAGTCCACGGACAGGACGATCTTCACGGGTGCGCCCGTGTTGGTCCGGGACGGGTGGTAGATCCGCGTCTGGCCGTCGGAACGCAGGCGTGCCCAGATGTCGGGGATGCCGTCGCCGCTGACGTCGGGGATGCCGATGGCCGTCGGTACGTTGCTGTCCGTCCAGGACGTGCCGTAGGACACGTCGCCGTTCAGGGAGCCGGTGGCCAGCTTGAGCGAGACCAGGTCGACGCTGCCGCTGACCGGGCCGGGCCTGCCGTGCCGGACGTACATGTTGCCGTTGTCCAGGTTGCGCCAGAGCAGGTCCGGGGTCTTGTCGCCGTTGATGTCGGCGACGTTGACGATCTCCCGGCGCGCCCAGGCGTCGTCGTTCATCAGCGTGGCCGTCTGGAAGGAGGCACCGGTGTAGCCGGACAGCGTCCAGAACTCCGCGCCGGCCCGCAGGACCAGATCGGGGTGCCGGTCGCCGGTGATGTCGCCGACCGCCTTGATCTGCGTCCAGGTCGACGGGGCCGGGACGCCCGCCGGAAGCCGGATGCTCAGCCGCTCGCTCACGTCGAAGCTGCCGTAGCCGTCACCCGGGTAGAGCCAGAACCTGCCGTCGGGGGTGACGGCGAACAGGTCGGTGGCGCCGTCGCCGGGATAGGCGTCCGCGTAGTGGGTGATCAGCGATGCCTTGCCGGTCGCCGCGTCGTACCAGTGGCCGGCGGGGTGCAGCTTCGTCTCGCCGGACTTCTCGTCCTTGGTGTAGGCGGCTCCCAGGCAGCCGTACAGCTCGCCGCCCTCGTTGCCCACGCAGTTGAACAGGTTGCCGTTGGCGTCCACCATCAGCAGGTCGGGAATCCCGTCACCGCCGGTGTCACCGGGCGCGTCGGCCGTGTCCCGAGGCGGCACGTAGAAGGCGTAGTCGGCCCGGACACTGCGGTTGCCGTGCGCGTCGTAGGCGTACACGTTGAGCCAGTTCGGGCCGGCGTGCGGCGGCTTCAGCGCGGGGACGGTGGCCTTGCCGGAGGCGTCCGCCGTGACGTAGACCCAGTCCAGGCCCTCGACCGCGTACTGGAACTTCGCGGCGCCCGGGGACGTGAAGGTCACCGAGCCCGTCGAGCCGAACTTGACCGTGGACCAGGTGTTGCCGTTGGACGTGGCCTCCAGGAAGACCGGGCTCTCGACCTCGGGCTGCGGGGGAGCGCTGCCGTCGACGGTCAGCCGGCAGGGTTCGGTGCCGGGCGGGAAGTACGTGGAGACCGCGTTCGAGGAGTCGACGGCCCGCACGTCCCACGAGTAGGTCGTCTTGTCGTCGAGGGGCAGGGTGGCGGGGATGACCTGGCGTGCGGTGCCGCTGGAGTCCGGCTTCACGCTGTAGGTCTTCACCGTGCCGCCGGTCTTCCAGAAGCGGAACTCGAGCGCTTCGAGGTTGCCGTCCGCGTCCTTGGCGTTCGCGGACAGGGTGACGTTGGTCTTGCCGATGGTCACGCCCCCGCCCGGCCCGGGGGAGCAGTTGCCGCCCGGGGACGACTTGCCGCCGGTGGGCTCGCTCGGCTTGCGGTTGTAGTCGACGGTCAGCGTCGCCGAGGTGGCCCGGAACTTGCGCCAGGTCTGGGTGTCGGACTCGGTGGTGGCCCGCATGCCGAAGGTGATGTTCGACCAGCCGTTGTCGGCGCCCTTCTGGGCGGCGGCGTCCACGTCGAAGGACTCGTACTCGTCCTTGCAGTCGCTGGAGTAGCCGTGGGCGAAGGAATGCTTGTCGAGCAGCGTGGCCCAGCTGGGCTGCTTGTTCCACGTGGTACCGGAGGAGATCGCCCCGGTCAGGTAGAACTGGTACTGGCGCTCGACGCAGGACCAGGAGTGGTTGTTGAGCACCTTGAACTTCGCGTCGGATACCGTCGCTCCCTTCAGGCTGCTGCTGAACTTCATGCGCCAGAAGGAGCGGGCGGTGCCGTTCGTCTCGTTCTCGTGGCCGACCCGGGCGTCCGAGGTGCCGGAGCTGAAGTTGGTCCCGTTCCAGAAGTTGCTGTTCGGGTACGGCTTGTACGCCACCGTCCACGCCTGCCAGGGCCCGTTGAGGGTCGGGTCCACGAACACCGGGAAGCGGGTGTCCGCGCCCGAGAGCAGGTCCGAGTCGCCCAGGCCGAGGTCCATCCGGGCCGAGCCCGTCCGGTCGCCTGCCAGCCGCACCGGCAGCTGCGTCTGGCGCGCACCGGGCTCGATGCCGCTCAGCCCGGACAGCTTCAGCACGTCGGCCGGCGTGGCGACCGACGTACGGCGTTCGCCCGCGGGGAGTTCGGGGTCGCGCCCGCTGGAGTCCCAGGCGAACGGCGTAGGAACGGAGCCGATCTCCTTGCCGGAGTCGTCGAGCACCATGACGCGGCCGCCGTCCCCGGCGTACTGGAACACAGCCGTCCGGGAGCGCAGTCCGTAGGAGACCTCCGCCAGCGCCTTGCTGCGCGCGGCCTCGCGGTTCTTCACGATGAGCAGCTGGGCGAACCCGCCCTCCTCCCGGGCCACCAGGAGCAGGTCGACGCCCTTCAGCACCTCCGGGTACAGGGCCCGGGGGCCGTCCAGCACCGGCTCGGGCAGCTCGCCCGGCCAGGTGTAGGCGACGGTGTGGCCGTCGATGTCCAGCTCTGCCAGCACGGTCTCCCGCTCGGCCGAGCCGTCGACCAGCGGCAGCCGCGCGTAGGAGCGGTCGGCGCGGTCCTTGCCGGAGGTGCCGCTGGAGAAGCGCACCGGCATCGCGGGGTTGACCGGACGGACGCCGAGGGTGTCGCCGGCCTTCCCGGTACGTCGCAGCCGGTTGTCGATCGGTGCCCACGCCCCCTCGGCGTTCTTGGCTCGCCTGGGCAGCGCGGTCATCTCGGTGCGCATCCGGCCGTCGGGCAGCGCCCAGGTCTGCGAGGTGGGTGTGGTCGCCGTGTCGACGAGCACCTGCCTGCGGGTGCGACGGGCCTCGGACGCGGCGGCGGCCTCGTCGCGGGGACCGATGGCCGCAGGCTCGGCCTTGGCCGGCCGGTTCGCCTGAGGGCCCGGCGAGTCGTCGGGCAGCCACCAGGGCAACAGGGTTGCGGTCAGGGCGGCCAGGACGAGGCCGAGAGTGAGGGCCAGTCTGGTGCGCGTGCGCACGAGGGGGCTGAGGAAACGGGGCGGCGCGGACACGGCGGTGGTCACTCCCGTGTGGACCAGGCGGATGGGGGCAGCACGGACAGCCCCGAACGGCGGGCCGCGGGGCATGGGCGCGCACACGATCACACGTTCCGCACGTGCCGTCCACGTATGAAGAATTTATGAATTTGTGATGCTCGTTCCGTGACCGCGCGCCGTGGAGACGACGGTGTCGCATGTACGGCTTTTGATCACCTGTTGTGCGGCGATGAGCAGGGTTTTTCGCCATAGATCTGAACGGTCGCGAGAAGTCACGTTCTGATGCGACATCAGGCGTGTCGGCTATCACAGGAGTTGGGGCAATTGTCGATTTGTCGATCTTGAAGGCTGTGGCGCTCCTGACAGAGGGTGCGGGCACATTCGTTTGCCTGGGTGGGAGTCGACGCGCATGCGTGCTCAGAGTCCGCTGTCCTGGCTGGGGCGTAGACGCCCGGCCCTGACGGAGTCACAACGACGGCGTCGTCGGCACGGCCGAGCGGCGACCGTCCTTCTGTTGTCCTCGTCGTTGATGGTCACGACCCTCAACGCCGAGGCGTGGGCGGTGCCGGGTCCCGGCATGAGCCGCCAGGGATCGGTCGACCTCCCCGACCTGCCGAAGAACACCTTCCTCGAAGGGGACGAGGAGGCGGAGAAGAACCTCACGACCGCCCCCGTGGTGCCCGTCGACCCGTACGCGCCGAAGGCCGTGACCCCCTGGGCCGACGGCAGCGGCACCGCCACCCTCGGCCCGGACGCCGAGGCCGGCACCACGGTCCCGGTCTCGGGAGGCCTGCCCGTCGCCGTCGGCGTGCCCGAGGGCACCGACCCCGCTGCCGTCGCCGGCGAGTGGAAGGTCGACCTGGCCGCGCCCGCCGCGTCCCAGGAAGCCGGTGTCTCCGGCCTGATCATGCAGGTCACCCCGCCGGCCACGGCCGACCCGGCCGCGCAGGTGGCGCTCGCCGTCGACACCACCTCCTTCGCCGACCTCTACGGCCCGCAGGCCGCCGACCGGTTCGGCCTGGTCCTGCTGCCCGAATGCGTCCTGACCGCCCCCGACAGCGGCGACTGCGCCGCCGGGGGCGGCACCCAGACCATGTCGGGCAAGGCCGACGGCAAGGCCGAGCGGCTGTCCAGCACGGTCGAGGTGGTGCCGGCTAAGGAGGCGCCCACCAAGGCCAAGGCACCCGCGAATGCCACCACCCACAAGATCCTCACCGGTTCCGTGCCGGTCGCCGACCTGCTCGGCGGCGACGCGGCCGCCCGCCCGGTCCCGGAGTCCGGAGCCGGGGCCGCCCCGAAGCCGTCCGGCGCTTTGGCCCGCACGGCCTCCGCCCGCACCGGCGCCCTCCAGGCGGTCGACGCCTCCGGCCCGCAGGTGATCGGCGCCATGGACACCGGTGCCTCGGCCGCCGGCGACTTCACCGCCACACCGCTGCTGTCCTCGGGTTCCTGGTCGGCGGGAGCCTCCTCCGGCGCCTTCACCTACGGCTACGACGTCCAGGTCCCGGAGACCGCGGGCGGACTGATGCCGAAGATCTCGCTGGGCTACTCCTCGCAGTCCGTGGACGGACGCACCTCCGCCACCAACAACCAGGCCTCCTGGATCGGCGACGGCTGGGACTACAACCCGGGCTCCATCACCCGCACCTACGCGAACTGCCGCGAGGACTCCAAGAAGGCCGGGTCGAACAACGCCACCCACCGCACGGCGGACCTGTGCTGGGGTTCCGACAACGCCACCCTCTCGCTCGGCGGCACGACCACCGAGCTGGTGTGGGACAAGGACCAGGGCAAGTGGTTCACCGCCAACGGTGACGGCTCCAGGATCGAGCGGATCGAGGACCCCGACACCAAGAACGGCGCCAGGAACGGCGAGTACTGGGTCGTCACCACCCGCGACGGCACCCGCTACCACTTCGGGCTGAACACGCTGCCGGGCCACACCGAGGGCCAGCCGGTCACCGACTCGGTGCTGACCGTGCCGGTCTACGGCAACCACCCGGGCGAGGACTGCTACAAGGCCGGTGACTGGGCGGGCTCCGGATGCGAGCAGGCCTGGCGCTGGAGCCTCGACTACGTCGAGGACGTCCACGGCAACGCGATGTCCCTGTGGTGGAAGAGCGAGCAGAACTACTACGCCCGCAACTTCAACTTCAAGGCCCCCGTCGTCTACGACCGCGGCGGATACCTGACCCGCATCGACTACGGCCAGCGCAAGGACAGCATCTTCTCGAAGCCCGCGCCGGCCCGCGTCGACTTCACGGTCGACGAACGCTGCTTCACCGAGGGCTCGCTCACCTGCTCCGAGGAGAACTTCACCGACAAGGACCCGGGCAAGTACCGCATCTGGTACGACACTCCGGGCGACCTGCGGTGCTCCTTTGGCAAGCCCTGCTGGAACGCCGGCCCCTCCTTCTGGAGCCGCATGCTCCTGAAGGAGATCCAGACCTCCGCCCAGCGGCGCACCGACACCGACGCCCGCCAGGTCGTCGACCGGTACGCGCTCGAGCAGAGCTTCCCGGTCCTGAAGACCGGCCCGAACACCGCCCTGTGGCTGGAGTCGATCCAGCGCACCGGCTTCGGCCGCAACGGATCCTCCGACGCCAGCGTCGAACTCAACGCGGTGCGCTTCGAGTCCAACGCGGACGACATGCCCAACCGGGTCATGCGCCCGAACGACCCCCGCCCCGGCTTCTCCCGCCTGCGCATCGCGCGCGTCATCAACGAGTACGGCGGCGAGACCGTCGTCACCTACAAGCCGACCGCGGGCGACTGCGCCACCGG
Organism: Streptomyces sp. NPDC048185; assembly: GCF_043202495.1. Classification (NCBI taxonomy): domain Bacteria; kingdom Bacillati; phylum Actinomycetota; class Actinomycetes; order Kitasatosporales; family Streptomycetaceae; genus Streptomyces; species Streptomyces sp. NPDC048185. The sequence continues at coordinate 775,411 of NZ_JBIDAN010000001.1, read as the reverse complement.
CACCGGGCTGCCCGGCAAGTCGGACACCGCCGCGCTGAAGTCCAACACCCGCCTGTGCTACCCGCAGTTCTGGAGCCCCGATCCCGAGGCCGAGGAGATCGACTGGTTCCACAAGTACGTCGTCGACTCCATCGAGGAACTGCCCAACGTCGACGGCTCCTTCGGCACCCGCACGGCCTACGCGTACAAGAACGCCGGCTGGAAGCTGGCCGAGTCGGAGTTCACCAAGAAGTCCACCCGCACGTACTCCCAGTTCGCCGGGTTCGAACAGACCACGGTGATCACCGGCGCCGACGAACCGTCCATCGGCAGCAAGAAGTCCAAGGCAGTCACTCGCTACTTCCGCGGCATGGGCGACACCGTCCCGGTCAAGGACATCACCGGCGCCGAGATAGCCAAGGACCGCGAGCCCTTCGCCGGGCGCATCGCCGAGGAGCTGACCTACACCAACGCCTCCGACGCCGACACCGACTGGCTCTCGCGCAGCGTCACCGTCCCCGCCGCCACCGAACTGGCTCGGCGCGACCGCGACGACGGCCTGAGCCCGCTGCGCGCCTGGCGCGTCACGGAGCCCAGGGAGATCGCGTACACCAAGTCCTCCGGCACCGGCGATGACGACCGCACCCAGCGGGTCGTCGAGACGAAGACGGAGTACGAGTCGACGTACGGCCTGCCCACCCAGGTCGAGTCCCTGGGCGACACGGGCAAGACGGGCGACGAGTCCTGCACCCGCAGCGACTACCTCCACCACCCCGGCAAGAACCTCATCGGCCTGACCAAGCAGGTCCTGGTCTCCCCCACCACCTGCGCGAACGCCGACTTCGCCGACCTGTCCACGCTGAGCGGAGCCACCCGTACCGCCTACGACGCCACGGACTACGGCACCGCGCTGGCCGGCACGACCCGCGGCCTGGCCACCCAGACCTGGTCCCTCAACGGCGCAGGCACCGGCTTTCAGACCAACGGCACCAGCCAGTTCGACGCCGTCGGCCGGGTCGTCAAGCAGACCGACCCGGACGGCAAGTCCGGCACGATCACGTACGCCCCGGCCACCGGGCAGGTCTTCGAGGTCACCGAGACCAACGCCGCCGGCCACACCCAGAAGACGGTGCTGGAGCCCGGCCGCTCCACGACCCTGAAGACCACCGACGCCAACGGCCACACCAGCGAGGCCAAGTACGACCCGCTGGGCCGCCTCCTGGAGGCGTGGGGCCCGGGCCGCACCCCGTCCGGCTCGTCCGTGCCGGACCTCAAGGTCGTCTACACCGTCCCCAAGTACGACCCGGAGAACCCGGACCGCAAGCCCCCGTTCGTCACCAGCTACACCCGCGGTCACAACGACCGCGTGGAGACCTCCGTCACCCTCTACGACGGCCTCGGCCGCGAACGGCAGACGCAGGAGGAGGCGGACGGCGGCGGTCACCTGATCACCGACACGCTCTACAACAGCTCCGGCGAGATCTGGCAGACCAACAACGCCTACCTCACCCACGAGGCCAAGACCGGCGAGCTGTTCACCCCGCTCGCCGACACCGCCGTCCCCAACATCACCCGCTACACCTACGACGGCCTCGGCCGCGTGGTGGAGGAGACGCCGGTCCTCAAGGTCATGGACCCGGAGACCGGGGAGGCCACCTCGCAACCGGTGCCGGCCAAGGCGACCCGCTACGAGTACGGCCAGGACTGGTCCAAGGTGATCAACCCGGCCGGGACCTCCTCCTACCGCGTCTACACCGACGCGCTCGGCCGCACCTCCCGCGTGGACACCTTCAACTCGGCGCCCAGCGGCTTCACGTCGATGCGGTACGCGTACGACAACCGCGGCCAGCTGGTGAAGGCGACCAACTCCGCCGACCCCACGCACCCCTACACGTGGACCTACGACAACCGCGGCCGGCAGACCAGCGCCACCGACCCGGACACGGGCACCACCCGCACCACCTACGACCACCGCGACCGGACGCTGACCACCACCAACGCCCGCGGCGTCACCGTCTGGAACGGCTACGACATCCTGTCCCGCCCGACCCAGCAGCGCCTGGACAACTCCACCGGCAAGCTGCTCTCCGACCTGGGCTACGACTCGGCCCCGGGCGGCAAGGGCATGCCGGCCACCGCCACCCGCTACACCGATGGCGAGGCCTACACCCAGCGCGTCGACGGCTACACCAAGGACTACGACCCGACCTCCACGACGCTGACCCTGCCGCAGTCGCTGGCCGACACCTGGGGCCTGAAGACCTCCTACACCTACGGCTACACCTACGACGACACCGGCGCCCTCAAGGAATCCACGCTGCCGGCCGTCGGCCGCCTCGGCGCCGAGAAGCTCGTCGTCCGCTACAACAAGTACGGCAAGCCCCTCTCGGTCTCCGGCAAGGACTGGTACGGCGCCGAGACCGTCTACGACTCCTACGGCCAGGTACTGCGCTCGACGCTGGGCGCCCAGCCGTACCGGGTGTGGACGCAGAGCTCGTACGACGAGTCCACCGGCGAACTGAAGGACCAGTCGGTCTACCGCGAGCAGACCGGTGACCAGAGCGTCGTCGCCGGCAACCTCGTCTCCAACCGCTCCTACACCTACGACCCGTCCGGCAACGTCACCTCGATCCGCGAGCACTCCGACGGCATCGCCGAGCGCCAGTGCTTCGCCTACGACCCGCTCGGCCAGCTGAAGACGGCCTGGACCGCCAAGGACCAGACCGCCTGCGCCGGCCCGAAGAAGACCGACGGCACGCTCGACGTGGCCGCGGGCAAGGACGGCTCCGGCTACTGGCAGGAGTACGAGTACGACCTGGTCGGCAACCGCACCAAGCTGACCGAGAAGGACCTCACCGGCGCCACCGCCAAGGACGCCACGACCACCTACTCCTACGGCAAGGCCGACGGCACCCAGCCGCACACGCTGACCAAGGTGTCGAAGTCCTACACCACGCCGCAGGGCGCGCAGGTCAAGGCCGAGGCGGAGCGCCTGTACGAGCTGACCGGCGAGACCAAGTCGGTCACCTCCCTGGAGAACGGCGACAAGCAGGACCTGACCTGGACCTACGACGGCAAGATCGACCGCATCAAGGGTCAGGGCACCGGCGGTGAGACCCCGTACGTGGGTCTGGCCGACAAGTGCCTCGACCTCAGGAGCGGCACGGCTGCGGCCGCGCAGCCCATCCAGCTGTACGCGTGCAACGCCACCACGGCCCAGAACTGGCGCTTCGCCCCGACCCCCGGAGCGGCCCAGACCGACCCGGACCGGGGCACCCTGGTCGTCCACGACGACTGGTGCCTGCAGCCCGCCGGCAACACCGCCGGCTCCGCCGTCCAGCTCCAGAAGTGCAACGGCTCGGCCGCCCAGGAACTCAAGCGCAACGCCTCCGGCCAGCTGACGCATGTCGCGTCAGGCCTGTGCGTCGCGGTCAAGGACGCGAACTCGGCGGACTCGACCCCGGTCGTGCTCGCCGCCTGCGCCGCCGGCAAGGCCGAGCAGCAGTGGTCCGCGCAGAACGACACCCGCTACATCTACGGGCCCGACGGCTCGCAGCTGCTGCGGATCAAGGACAAGCAGGCCACCCTCTACCTGGGCGAGGCCGAGGTCACCGTCCGGCCGGGCGGCGCCCTGGTCCACACCCAGCGCACCTACTCGGTGCCCGGCGGCGCGGTCATGCGCTACGCCAACGGCAACGGCAGCGAGGCTCTGGTCGCGCTCGCCGGCGACCACCAGGGCAGCACCTACGCCGAGGTCGCCCTCTACGGCGACATGGCGGTCCGTATCCGCAAGCAGGACCCGTTCGGCAACCAGCGGGGCACCGGCGCGATCGGTAACGACCTTCAGACCCACTCCGGGTTCCTCGGTGCCACCCGCGACGACTCCTCCGGCTACCAGCCGCTGGGCGCCCGGCTCTACGACCCGGTCGTCGGGCGCTTCCTGTCCGCGGACCCGGTACTGGACCTGAACGACCTGCTTCAGTCCAACGGCTACTCCTACGCCCACAACAACCCGGTGACGATGTCCGACCCGACGGGTCTGGCCATCTCTCTGAGCGCCTCCGAGAAGGCTGCGGCCCTCGCGGGAGCGGGCCTGTCGGCGGCGGAGGTCTCGCAGGCGCAGGCCACCATGGGCAAGTCCCTGACCTCGGTGATCCTCGGCGCGGCCTGGAGCACGCTGAGTGACTTCATCGGCCTCAGCGACGCCATGGCCTGCTTCGGCGGTGACATGTGGTCCTGCGCCGGCATGGTCCTCGGGGCGATCCCGTGGTTCAAGGCCGGCAAGATCCCCGGCGTCCTCAAGGCCATCGACCGCACCATCGACGCCATCCAGGCCTTCCGCAAGGCCAAGAAGGCGGCCGAGGCCGTGCTCAGGGCCGCGAAGATGGCCGAGGCGGCGGCGCTGAAGGCCAAGAAGGCGGCGATCGCGAAGGCGAAGAAGGAAGCCGCGCAACGCGCCAAGAAGAAGGCGGCGGAACAGGCGAAGAGAACCGCCGACAGGGCGGCGGCCCAGGCCAAGAAGACCGGCAACGCGGTACAGAAGCGGGCCCAGGCCAAGGCGGCCCCGAAGGTGTCGTCCGTCAGTAAGGCATCGGGCGGCGGCAAGAAGGCGGCGTCCAAGCCCGGCGGCAACTCCGGCGGCTCCTCCCGCAGCAAGGGCGGCAGCAGCGGAAGCGGCGGCTCGGGCAAGGCCGACGGCGGCGGATCGTGCCCGGTCAGCAACAGCTTCGTGCCGGGCACCCGCGTCCTGATGGCCGACGGCACCACGAAGCCGATCGAGCAGGTGAAGGCCGGCGACAAGGTCGTCGCCACCGACCCGAAGACCGGTGAGCGCCGGATCGAGACGGTCACCGCCGAAATCAAGGGCGAGGGCCTGAAGCACCTGGTCAAGGTCACGATCGACACCGACGGCAAGGCGGGCACGAAGACCGCCGACGTCACGGCGACCGACGGCCACCCCTTCTGGGTCCCGGAACTGGACAAGTGGCTCGACGCCACCGACCTCCGCCCGGGCCAGTGGCTCCAGACCAGCGCGGGCGCGTACGTCCAGGTCGCCGCGGTGGAACGTTGGACCAGTACGGGGGCGACGGTCCACAACCTGACGGTCGGGAACACCCACACGTACTTCGTGCTCGCCGGGAATCAGCCGGTCCTGGTTCACAACTGCACCGGGGGCTACGACGCCTCCGGCGCGGCGTGCGACTGCCCGAGTCCGCGCCCGGCGGTGTGGGAGATCGACGCGATCCAGCACCCGGACAGTGCCATCCACGCTGCCGAAGAGGGCGGCGAGGGCATGATGGTCACCCTGGACCGACCGGGTGCCGAAGCTCGGCGGGCAGATAACCTGCGTGGTATTGCGACAAGTCCTGGGCAGGACCGCGACGAGTTCCCTCCCGCCATGTTCAAGGAGGGCAGGGGAGCTCACGTGAAGCACATCGGGGCAGGAGACAACAGAGGTGCCGGATCTTCGATGAAGAATCAGTTGGTGGACATACCGGACGGTGGCCGGGTGATGGTCACGATCGTCAGCCTCGGCTACATTCTGGGGCGCTGACAGTGGACCGTTTGCTGAAGCTCTCAGGCCCTGCGCTCTCGGACGAGCAGCCCGCCCCGGAGGACTGGTCCTCACTGGGATCCGTCGGTGCGGAGCTGCACCAGCTGTTGACGCGGCGCAATGGTTTCTACGCCTTCGAATCCGCCCTGCACGTCTTTCCGTCGGCTGTGGAGGTGCGGGGAACGCGTTCCTTCGGCGACTGGAACGAAGGGCGGCGCTGGCTGGACTGCTACGGAGCGCTCCGGCCCGAGTTGTCCTTCTTCGCCGAGGACGTCTTCGGCGGCCAGTTCGGCACCGACGGGAAGGGCGTCTACGCGTTCAATCCCGAAACGGCCGCCCTGACACCCGTCGGGGACTCCTTGGCCGACTGGGCGCACCGGGTGCTGGACGACTACGCGTACCTGACCGGGTATCCGGTGGCTCATGAATGGCAGTCGCTGCACGGGGCTCTCCCCGCCGGACACAGATTGATCCCGCGGATTCCGTTCGTGTTCGGCGGGACGTACTCAGCCGAGAACATGGTCCTCGTGGAGTCCACCGCAGCCATGCGGTACTCGGGTGGGATCGCCCTCTCCATCTCGAAAATGTCGGACGGAGTGCAGCTGAAGTTCGATCCCTCGGTGGTGGGACGGTTGCGTTGTGCCGCGGACCGTCCGGAAGGCCTGGGGATGTGCCGTTGTTTCGAGCAGTGCGGCACCGACGGCGTTTCGCTCTAGTCTCGCCCGGTCGGCTGGAGGTCTCCCCACGAGACCTCCGGCCGACCGGCAGTTCGAGAGACCTGGAGCGTCAGCCCGCGCTGACCGTCCCCCGCACCGTCCCGTCCGGCGCGGCCACCAGCACCGGTGTCCCCGCCCCGCCGAGGTCACGCACCGCCGCCAGGTCCTCGGCCGACGCCGACTGCGCCTCGGTCACCACGGCCGCCGCCTCCAGCGACGTCGCGCCGGACGCCACCGCCATCGCCACCGCCGTCCGCAGGGCGCTGAGCTCCAGGGACTCCAGGGCGACGGTCCCGGCGACGTACGTACGGCCGGTCTCGTCGCGCACGGCCGCGCCCTCGGGGACGCCGTTGCGGGCGCGAGCGGAGCGGGCCAGGGTGACGATCTTGCGGTCCTCGGGGTCGAGGTCGGTGGTGTCGGTCATGGTCAGAGCATACGGAGGCACCGGGCCGGTCATCCCGCCACCGGGTACATCGCCCCGCGCCGCCCCTGGGGCGACGCCAGCCACTCCAGCTTCGCGGCGGTGTTCGCCTCGTCCAGCGGAGTGTGCAGGACGATCGTCAGGTCGGGCCGTGCGGGCACCTTCAGCGCCGTCGACTCCACGCACAGCAGACCGACCAGCGGATGCTCCAGCTCCTTGCGGATCTGCCCGGCGTCCTCGATGTCCCGCTCCTCCCACATGCGGACGAAATCATCGCTCTCGTCCCGCACCTGGGCCAGGACCGCCTGGAACCCCTCGTCGTCGGGGCTGGCCGAGCACGCCGCGCGGAACTGGGCGACGACCGTACGGGCGTTGCGTTCCCAGCTCTGCGAACGGGCGCGGTACAGCGGGTCCGTGAAGAAGTCGACCAGGCAGTTCTGCGTGGCGTCGGGGCGCATGCCCAGCACGATCGCCGCCGCGTCGTTGTACATCACGCAGTTGTAGTACCGGTCCATGATGTGGGCCGGATACGGCATCCACGTGTCGATCAGCCGCCGCAGCCCCTCGCACATGTCCCGCTTGGCGGGCTCCACCTCGGGCGCGGGCGGGTTGAGCCCGGCCAGCAGGTACAGGTGCCGGCGTTCGGCGTTGCTCAGCCGCAGCACGCGGCCGACCGCGTCCAGCACCTGCGGGGAGACGGAGATGTCCCTGCCCTGCTCCAGCCACTGGTACCAGGAGGCGCCCACCCCGGCGAGCACGGCGACCTCCTCACGGCGCAGCCCCGGCGTGCGGCGACGCCCCCCGCCGTCCGGCAGCCCGGCCTCGGCCGGTGTCACCCGCGCGCGGCGGCTCATCAGGAACTCCCGCAGTTCGCTCCGCCGATGGGTCTTGAGCCCGGTTCCCGTCACGTGCCGATTCCCCCCTGATTCCGGCTGGTGGTGCCACCACCAGGACAACCGCCCGCTCCCCACGATCATTCCGGCGCCCGCAGGCTCTTGTCCATGGCGATCGACACCTCCACCTCCACCCCGCCGGTGCCCGCCGGCACGACGGCCGCTCCCCGGCTCTCGGCCCGCGACCGGCTCGTCCTGTTCGTGCTCTGCGCCGCCCAGTTCATGGTCGCGCTCGACTTCTCCGTCCTGAACGTCGCGCTGCCCGTCCTCGGCGCGGACCTCGGCATGGACCAGTCGGCCCTCCAGTGGGCGGTCACGGCGTTCGCGCTGCCGTCCGGCGGCTTCCTGCTGCTCTTCGGCCGCATGGGCGACCTCTACGGCCGCCGCCGGCTGTTCCTCGCCGGCCTCGCGCTCTTCGGCGCCGCCTCGCTGCTGGCGACCTTCGCCTGGGACCCGGCCTCCTTCCTCGCCGGACGCGCCCTGCAGGGCCTCGGCGCGGCGGCCATCGTGCCGACCGGCATGTCCCTGCTGACGACGACCTTCCCGGAGGGCCCGGCCCGCGACCGCGCCCTCGGCATCTCCGGCACCCTGCTCTCGCTCGGCTTCACCGTCGGCATGGTGGCCGGCGGAGTCCTGACCGACCTGCTGAGCTGGCGCTCCACCATGGGCCTGCTGGCGCTGTTCGCCCTGGTCGTGCTGCCGCTCGCGCCGGGCCTGCTCCCCGAGTCGCGCACCCCCGACCGCCCCCGCCTGGACGTGCCCGGCGCGGTCACCGTCACCGGCGGCCTGCTCGCCCTGATCTACGCCCTGTCGACGGCCGCCGAGCACGGCTTCGGCCGCGCCGACGTCCTCGTCACCCTCGTCGCGGGCCTGCTGCTCCTGGCCGCCTTCGCGGCCGTCGAGTCCCGCTCCGCGGCCCCGCTGGTCTCCCTGCCGATGCTGCGCCGCCGCACGGTGGCCTGGGGCAACCTGGGCGGACTGGTGACCTTCTCGATGATGTCCACGGTGATCTTCGTGCTCACCCTGTACCTCCAGGAGGTCCTGCACCTGACCGCCTTCGAGACCGGCCTGGTCTTCGGCGTGCAGGGCGTGCTGTCGGTGGTGGCCGGAACGTACGCGCCCCGCGTCATCGGCCGCTTCGGCGCCCGCCGCACCCTGGTCGGCGCGCTCGCCGGGCAGGGCGCCCTGGGACTGCCCCTGCTGGCACTGGGGGAGGGCGGCTGGTCGGTGTTCCTGGCCACGGCCGCCGTCTCCCTGGCCAGCATGTGCCACCTGGGTGCGATCATCTCCTACGGCCTCACCGTGACCTCCGGCGTCCCCGACGAGGAGCAGGGTCTGGCGACCGGCCTGGTCACCTCCACGCAGCAGGTCGGCATCACCGTCGGCATCCCGCTGCTGGGCGTGCTGGCCACCACCTCCGCGGACCTGCGCTCCGGTGTGCACACGGTGCTGGTCCTGGACGCGGCGATCGTTCTCGCGGCGGCCGCCCTGATCGCGGCCGGACTGCGCCCCCGCCGCTCAGGGACGGTCGAGGCGGAGCCGCTCGGCGCGCGGTAGACCGGCGACGACCAGGTCGTACGAGTCCTCGACCAGCTCCCGGACGACGCGGTCCGGGAGCTCGCCGTCGGCGGTCACCGTGTTCCAGTGCCGCTTGTTCATGTGCCAGCCGGGCACGATCAGGCCCGCGTGCTCGGAGCGCAGCCGGATCGCGTCCTCCGGGTCGCACTTGAGGTTGACCGTGAGGGGGAGCGCGTCGAGCGCGGTCAGGGCGAACATCTTCCCCAGCACCTTGAAGACCGAGGTCTCCGGATTGAAGGGGAAGTCCTCCACGGCCGCGTTGAAGGACAGGCAGAGCGCGCGCAGTTCCCCGGGAGTCACTCCGCCACCTCTCCGGCACCGGACTTCTCCGGGGCCACCGGCTCCGCCAGCACCGTCACGATCTTGTTCCGGCGGCCCGCGGCGGCCTCCGCCGTCAGCCGCAGCTCGCGGCCGTCGGGCAGCTCGACGATCGACGTGGCCCCGGCGATCGGCACCCGGCCGAGCGCCTTCGCCAGCAGGCCGCCGACGGTCTCCACGTCCTCGTCGTCGAACTCCTCCAGCCCGTACAGCTCGCCCAGGTCCCCGATGTCCAGGCGGGAGGTGACCCGGAAGCGGTCCTCGCCCAGCTCCTCGACGGGCGGCAGCTCACGGTCGTACTCGTCGGTGATCTCGCCGACGATCTCCTCGAGGACGTCCTCGATGGTGACGATGCCGGCCGTGCCGCCGTACTCGTCGATGACGACGGCGACGTGGTTGTGCTCCTTCTGCATCTCGCGCAGCAGGTCACCGGCGTTCTTGGTGTCGGGCACGAAGAACGCCGGGCGCATCGCCGTGGACACCAGGTCGCCCTCCGCGTCCCGGCTGATGTGCGTCTTGCGCACGAGGTCCTTCAGGTACACGATCCCGACGATGTCGTCCTCGCCGTCACCGGTGACCGGTATCCGGGAGAAACCGGAGCGCAGGGCGAGGGTGAGGGCCTGGCGGATGGTCTTGTACCGCTCGATGACGACCAGGTCGGTGCGCGGCACCATGACCTCCCGCACGAGCGTGTCGCCCAGCTCGAACACCGAATGCACCATGCGGCGCTCCTCGGCCTCGATCAGCGACTCCTTCTCGGCGAGGTCGACCAGCGCCCGCAGCTCCGCCTCGGAGGCGAAGGGGCCGCGGCGGAAGCCCTTGCCGGGGGTGAGCGCGTTGCCCAGCAGGATGAGCAGCGACGGGATCGGGCCCATGACCCGGCCCAGCGGCACCAGGACGTACGCCGCCGCGGTCGCCGTGTTCAGCGGGTGCTGGCGGCCGATGGTGCGCGGGGACACCCCGACGGCCACGTACGACACCAGCACCATCACCGCGATGGCGATCACCAGCGCCTCGCCGGTGCCGTCGAACTCCTTCAGGCAGGCGTAGGTGACCAGCGCGGCGGCGGCCATCTCGCAGGCCACGCGGACCAGCAGGGCGACGTTGAGGTAGCGCGTCGGGTCGGCGGCGACCTTGGCCAGCCTGGCGCTGCCGCGCCGCCCGGAGCGCACCGCTTCCTCGGCGCGGAAGCTGGACACCCGCGCCAGGCCCGCCTCCGCGCACGCGGCGAGCCAGGCGACGACGACCAGGGCGACGGCGCCGGCGACGAGCGGGAGGCTCATGAGACGGTCGGGGCCGGGGACGGGCCGGTCAGGCCCTTCTCCGCACGCCAGCCGTCCACGATGGCGGCCTGCAGGCCGAACATCTCGGCCTTCTCGTCGGGCTCCTCGTGGTCGTAGCCGAGCAGGTGCAGCACCCCGTGGACGGTGAGCAGCTGGAGCTCCTCGTCCATGGAGTGCTGTGTCGGTGCCTCCTTGCCCTGCTTCTCGGCGACCTCGGGGCAGAGCACGATGTCGCCGAGCAGGCCCTGCGGGGGCTCGTCGTCGTCCTTCGACGGCGGACGCAGCTCGTCCATCGGGAAGGACATGACGTCCGTCGGACCTGGCAGGTCCATCCACTGGATGTGGAGCTGCTCCATGGCGTCGGCGTCCACGACGATCACCGAGAGCTCGGAGAGCGGGTGGATGCGCATCCGTGCGAGCGCGTAGCGGGCGATGTCGAGGATCGCCTGCTCGTCGACCTCGGTTCCTGACTCGTTGTTGACGTCGATCGACATGGTCGTGCTGGTCTACTTCCCCTTGGCCTTGGCACCGCGCCCCGGGGCGTGGCCGCCCTTGTGGGCGCCGTTCTCGGTGCCGTTCCTGCTGTCGTACTGCTCGTAGGCGTCGACGATACGGCCCACCAGCTTGTGCCGGACGACGTCCTGGGACGTCAGCCGGGAGAAGTGGACGTCCTCGACGCCCTCCAGGATCTCCTGCACCTGCCGCAGACCCGACTTGGTCCCGCCGGGCAGGTCGACCTGCGTCACGTCACCGGTGATCACGATCTTCGAGTCGAAGCCGAGCCGGGTCAGGAACATCTTCATCTGTTCGGGGCTCGTGTTCTGGGCCTCGTCCAGGATGATGAAGGCGTCGTTGAGGGTCCGGCCGCGCATGTACGCCAGCGGCGCGACCTCGATCGTCCCGGCCGCCATCAGCCGCGGGATCGAGTCCGGGTCGAGCATGTCGTGCAGCGCGTCGTACAGCGGGCGCAGGTAGGGGTCGATCTTCTCGTAGAGCGTGCCCGGCAGGAAGCCCAGCCGCTCGCCGGCCTCGACCGCCGGACGGGTCAGGATGATGCGGTTGACCTGCTTGGACTGCAGGGCCTGCACCGCCTTGGCCATCGCCAGGTAGGTCTTGCCGGTGCCAGCCGGGCCGATGCCGAAGACGATGGTGTGCTTGTCGATCGCGTCGACGTACCGCTTCTGGTTCAGCGTCTTGGGGCGGATCGTGCGGCCGCGCGAGGACAGGATGTTCTGCGTGAGCACCTCGGCCGGGGTCTCCTGGCCGTCGCTCTCCCCGTTCTCGCTCGCCCTGAGCATGGCGATCGAGCGTTCCACTGCGTCCTCCGTCATCGGCTGCCCCGTGCGCAGCACCAGCATCATCTCGTCGAACACGCGCTGGACCAGGGCGACCTCATGGGCGTCGCCGACCGCGCTGATCTCGTTTCCCCGGACGTGGATGTCGGCCGCCGGGAAGGCCGTCTCGATCACGCGCAGAAGGGCGTCGCCGGATCCCAGTACGGTCACCATGGGGTGCTGGGCGGGGACGGTGAACTGTGCTCTCGCCTGCCCCTGCGCGGGGGTGTGAGCTGAGGGTGTCTGAGTCATGGGCCGGCGCTCGAGGCCTGCACGTCCTCCTCTGCGGCGTGCGCCGCGTGACGGGTGAGTCTGCTGTCTCCAGCGTACGACTCCCCGCCGACAGCACCCAGGTCTTTTATCCCACCGGCCCGGGGGTATGCCCGCGGGCGGTCACCGCTGGGCGCGGATCAGGTCCCGGAACCAGCGGTACGACGTCTTGGGCGTCCGCGCCTGGGTGGCGAAGTCGACGTGCACCAGCCCGAACCGGCGGGCGTAGCCCTCCGCCCACTCGAAGTTGTCCAGCAGCGACCACACGAAGTAGCCGCGCACGTCCACGCCCGCCTCCAGCGCCCGGTGCAGGGCGCGGACGTGACCGTCGAGGTAGGAGACGCGGTCGTGGTCGTCGAGGCCCTCGTAGGAGCAGCCGTTCTCCGTGATGACGACCGGCGGCAGCCGGTCGCCGTACCGGTCGCGCAGACCGGTGAGCAGCTCGGTGAGCCCCTCGGGGACCACGGGCCAGCCGAAGTCCGTCAGCGGCCGGTCCTCGATCGCGCGCACCGAGAACGGCAGCCCGGACGGCAGCCGCACCCCGCCCCACTCGCTCTCCGTGCCCTGCGGGGCGCCCACCCGCGCCGGGGCGTAGTAGTTCACGCCGTACCGGTCCAGCGGCTCGGCGATCACCTCCAGGTCGGCGTCGATCCGTCCGGCGGAGCCCGGCATCAGCTCGCCGACGCCCTCCGGGTACCGGCCCAGCAGCAGGGGGTCGGCGAACAGGCGGTTCAGCAGGACGTCGTAGAAGTCCGCGGCCTCCCGGTCGGCCGGCTCGTCCGAGGCGGGCCAGGTCGGTCCGTGCGAGTTGGCGATCCCGACGTCGCCCGCGCCGACCGCGCGCAGGGCCCGCACCGCGAGCCCGTGCGCGAGGAGCTGGTGGTGCGCCACCGGGAGCGCGTCGAACAGCAGTTCCCGGCCGGGGGCGTGCGTGCCCAGGGCGTGGCCGAGGAGGGTGTGCTCGGCGGGTTCGTTGAGGGTGAGCCAGCTGCCGACCCGGTCGCCGAGCCGCCGCGCGACGGCCGACACGTACTCCGCGAACCGGTACGCCGTGTCCCGTTCGAGCCAGTCCAGTTCCGCCGGGAGGTCCCAGTGGAAGAGGGTCGGCAGCGGGCGGACGCCCGCCGCGCACAGCTCGTCGACCAGGCGGTCGTAGAAGTCGAGGCCGCCGGGGGAGTCCACCCGGGGCCAGGAGACCGAGAACCGGTACGCGTCCACGCCCAGGCCGGCGAGCAGGGCCACGTCCTCGCGGTAGCGGTGGTAGTGGTCGCAGGCCACCGCCGCCGTCGAGCCGTCCTTGATCCGGCCGGGCTCGGCCGTGAAGGCGTCCCACACGGACGGCCCCCGCAGATCGGCCGCCCCCTCGATCTGGTGCGCGGACGTGGACACGCCCCACAGGAAGCCGTCCGGGAAGCGCGGCATCGCGTCAGTCGCCATGCGCGGATCATCCGTACCCCCGGTAACGGAAGTCAACGCCCTTGCGCGCCACGCGCGTTACGCGCCCTCCTTCAGCACCCGCGAGATCAGCCGGCGCTGCTCGTCCGTCAGCCGGGGATCGGCCGCGTACACCGTCTTCCCGTCCACGGTGATCTGGTAGCTGAACCCGTCCGGCACCCCGACGGGCGGCGTGGCCCGCCCGTCGGCGACCGCCCGCTCGGCCAGGGCGTGCCACTCCTCCGCGTCGGGGCGTCCCGCGGTCTCGATCTCCGCGTGGCGTTCGACGCCCGCGAAGCCTCCTGTGCGCCTCACCTGAATCCGCATGGGACCGTGTCTAGTACGGAACTACAGCGTGCGCACCCCGACCTGTTCCCAGCCCTTGCGCACCGCCTCCAGTTCGTCCGCGTCGCCGTAGCGCTCCCGGGCGGCCTTCACCGTCAGCGTCGCGAAGTCCGTGAACGACGCGTCCTCCTGCAGCTCGCCCCCGGTCAGCACGTCGTACCAGACCTGTCCGGCCCGCTCCCAGGCGTTGCCGCCCAGCTCCGTGGCGACGAGGTAGAAGGCGTGGTTGGGGATGCCGGAGTTGATGTGCACGCCGCCGTTGTCGCGGCCGGTGCGCACGTAGTCGTCCATCGTGGCGGGCTGCGGGTCCTTGCCGAGGACGTCGTCGTCGTACGCCGTGCCCGGCGCCTTCATCGAGCGCAGCGCCTCCCCGGTCACGCGCGGGGCGAGCAGCCCGGCGCCGATCAGCCAGTCGGCCTCGGCGGCGGTCTGGCCGAGCGAGTACTGCTTGATGAGGGAGCCGAAGACGTCCGACACCGACTCGTTCAGCGCGCCGGGCTGGCCGTAGTACGTCAGGTTGGCGGTGTGCTGCGTGACGCCGTGGGCCAGCTCGTGGCCGATCACGTCCACGGGGATGGTGAAGTCGAGGAAGATCTCCCCGTCCCCGTCGCCGAAGACCATCTGCTCGCCGTTCCAGAAGGCGTTGTTGTACTCGCGGTCGTAGTGCACGGTCGCGTCCAGCGGCAGTCCGGCACCGTCGATGGAGTCGCGCCGGTACGCCCTGAGGAACAGCTCGAAGGTGGCGCCGAGCCCCGCGTAGGCGCGGTTGACGGTGGCGTCCTGGCCGGGCTCGTCGCCCTCGCCGCGCACCTTGCGGCCGGGCAGGTCGGTGCCGTGCCGGGCGTCGAAGACCGTGCGGTGGGGCCTGCCCGCCTCGGCGCCGGCGCGCGGGGTCACGGTGGGGGCGCCGACGACGGTGGTCAGACCGCGGCGGGTGCGCTCGGCGGCGTCGCGCTGGATGGTGCGGCGCGCGGGCCCGGCGAGCACGGGGTCCTCGTTCCGGGCGAGCTTGTCGAGGACGTGGGGCGGCACGATGGTGCAGAAGACGGGCTCGAAGCCCCCGTTGGTCGTCATGCCCGGAACCATCGCACTGCGTGACTTCCCTGTCACTACAAGCAACCATGATCGGTGAAATGCGACGCCAAGCGGGCCCGGTGAGCAGCCGGAAGTGGTATACGGCACTTTTTGTCCTGGTTCCCTCCGTGATCCCGCATACTGATACGGACCCGCGTGACCGGCGTGGCTCGGCTAAGGTGCTGGGCATCATGCGTTTCGGGCTGCTTCTCCTTAGCTGCCGCGGCGAGGGCCTGTAAGAGGCCGACTCCCTCCCCGCGGTGCTTGGTGTTGCGCGTCGGCCGTCCTTCCGGACACGCGGACACCGCGGACATCACGAGGAGCCCACGCGATCATGGCCAACCGCCAGCAGCCCAGTTCCATGCCGACCACCAAGTACCGCGGCTACGAGCAGGTCGACATCCCCGACCGCACCTGGCCCGACCGGCGCATCACCCAGGCCCCCCGCTGGCTCTCCACCGACCTGCGCGACGGCAACCAGGCCCTGATCGACCCCATGTCGCCCGCCCGCAAGCGCGCGATGTTCGACCTGCTGGTCAAGATGGGCTACAAGGAGATCGAGGTCGGCTTCCCCGCCTCCGGCCAGACCGACTACGACTTCGTACGGTCGATCATCGAGGACCCGGACGCCATCCCGGACGACGTCACCATCTCCGTGCTGACCCAGGCCCGCGAGGACCTGATCGAGCGCACGGTGGAGTCCCTGAAGGGCGCCAAGCGCGCCACCGTCCACCTGTACAACGCCACCGCCCCCGTCTTCCGCCGCGTCGTCTTCCGCGGCTCCAAGGACGACATCAAGCAGATCGCGGTCGACGGCACCCGCCTGGTCATGGAGTACGCCGAGAAGCTGCTGGGCCC
This sequence comes from Streptomyces sp. NPDC048185, assembly GCF_043202495.1. Taxonomy (NCBI): domain Bacteria; kingdom Bacillati; phylum Actinomycetota; class Actinomycetes; order Kitasatosporales; family Streptomycetaceae; genus Streptomyces; species Streptomyces sp. NPDC048185. The sequence goes on along the minus strand of NZ_JBIDAN010000001.1, from coordinate 759,354 downwards.
CGAGACCGAGTTCGGCTACCAGTACAGCCCGGAGATCTTCACCGACACCGAGCTGGACTTCGCCCTGGAGGTCTGCGAGGCGGTGATGGACACCTACCAGCCCGGTCCGGGCCGCGAGATCATCCTCAACCTGCCCGCCACGGTGGAGCGTTCGACGCCGTCCACGCACGCGGACCGCTTCGAGTGGATGGGCCGCAACCTGTCCCGCCGCGAGTACGTGTGCCTGTCCGTCCACCCGCACAACGACCGCGGCACGGCGGTCGCCGCGGCCGAGCTGGCGGTCATGGCCGGCGCCGACCGCGTCGAGGGCTGCCTGTTCGGCCAGGGCGAGCGCACCGGCAACGTCGACCTGGTCACCCTGGGCATGAACCTGTTCTCCCAGGGCGTCGACCCGCAGATCGACTTCTCCGACATCGACGAGATCCGTCGCACGTGGGAGTACTGCAACCAGATGGAGGTCCACCCGCGCCACCCGTACGTGGGCGACCTGGTCTACACGTCCTTCTCCGGCTCCCACCAGGACGCCATCAAGAAGGGCTTCGACGCCATGGAGGCCGACGCGCGGGCCAAGGGCGTCACCGTCGACGACATCGAGTGGGCCGTCCCGTACCTGCCCATCGACCCCAAGGACGTCGGCCGCTCCTACGAGGCGGTCATCCGCGTCAACTCGCAGTCGGGCAAGGGCGGCATCGCCTACGTCCTGAAGAACGACCACAAGCTGGAACTGCCGCGCCGGATGCAGATCGAGTTCTCGAAGATCATCCAGGCGAAGACGGACGCCGAGGGCGGCGAGATCACGCCGACGGCGATCTGGGACGTCTTCCAGGACGAGTACCTGCCCAACCCGGAGAACCCCTGGGGCCGCATCCAGGTCAGGAACGGCCAGACCACGACCGACCGCGACGGCATCGACACGCTCACCGTCGAGGCCACGGTCGACGGCGAGGAGACCACCCTGGTCGGCTCCGGCAACGGCCCGATCTCGGCGTTCTTCCACGCCCTGCAGGGCGTCGGCATCGACGTCCGCCTGCTGGACTACCAGGAGCACACGATGAGCGAGGGCGCCTCCGCGCAGGCCGCCTCGTACATCGAGTGCGCCATCGGCGACAAGGTCCTGTGGGGCATCGGAATCGACGCGAACACCACGCGCGCCTCGCTGAAGGCGGTCGTCTCCGCCGTCAACCGGGCGGCTCGCTGACCAGCCGAATCGGTGACAGGAGGCCCCGCACGCCGGATCACGGCGGGCGGGGCCCCGTCGTATACCGGCCATCTCCACACCGAGGTCACGGAAAGGTCTCGTCCCGGGTGCTGACTCCACGTCGGTGATGTGGCTAACATCACGCCAGCGCGGCGATGCTGCCGCGCGGTTACGGAGGTGCGACGTGCTGCCTGGACGGGGACGAGACGACCGAGCTGCCCGGCTGCCGCGCATCCTGGGCACCCGCACCGCATGGACGCCCGTCGGCGACGGCGAGTTCTTCTGCCCCGGCTGCGGGGGCGACCGCAACTACCAGCGCCTCACCGGCCGCCGCCGCTTCACGCTGCTCGGGGTGCCCGTGCTGCCGCGCGGCGAGTCGGCGCCGACCGTGGAGTGCGCGGCCTGCCGCCGCCACTACGGCACCGACGTCCTCGACCACCCGACCACCACCCGCTTCTCCGCGATGCTCCGCGACGCCGTCCACACCGTCGCCCTCGCGGTGCTCGCCGCGGGCGGCACCTGCTCCCGCACGTCCCTGGAGACGGCGGTCGCCGCGGTGCGCGCGGCCGGCTTCGAGGACTGCACCGAGGAGCAGCTCGCCGCGCTGGTCGAGGCGCTCGAGGCCGACACCGGGCGGGTGCGCGACGAGCCCTGCGTGCCGGGCCTGGCCATAGAGCTGCACGAGGCGCTGGACCCGCTGGCCCCGCACCTCGCCGCCGTCGGCCGTGAGTCGATCCTCCTCCAGGGTGCCCGCATCGCCCTGGCCGACGGCCCCTACACACCCGCCGAGCGCGACGCCCTGGCGACGGTCGGCGCGGCGCTGACCATCTGCTCCGACGACGTGACCCGGCTGCTGGAGTCGGCGGGCACCCCTTCCTGACGCCGCTCAGCGGTCCCCGGTGAGGTCCAGGCGCAGCACGTGCCGGTCCATGCCGGGCCCGAAGTAGTCGCGGCGCAGCCCGGCCTCGGGCTCCTCGGGGGCGAAGCCGAGGGAGCGGTAGAGCAGGATGGCGGCGTGGTTGGCGGGTTCCACGGTGAGGCGGACCCGCTCTATGCCGTCCCGGCGCAGCCGGGCCAGTATCTCCGTCATCAGTTCCCGGCCGAGTCCGTGCCGGCGGCGGTCCCGGGTCACGCACAGCCCCAGGATCCAGCTGTCCCTGCCGAGCGCCGGGGTCGTCGTCGCGGCCAGCACATAACCGCGCAGCCGGCCCCCGCCGCCGTCGAGGACCAGGAAGTGCTCCGCGTACATGTCGAAGAGCTGGCGCAGCAGGAAACCCGGATAGGCGACCTCCTGGAAGACCTCCTCGTCGAGTCGTCGCAGTTCGGGCAGGTCGGACTCGCGCGCCGTCCGCAGGACCGGCGGCAGGGCGTCCGGGAACGGCCTCCGCTGCGTGAGGTGCTCGTGGCGGTCCAGGGCGCGTTCCAGTGGTTCGGCGGTCATGCCACCCCCAGTCAGGATGTGCGGACGTCAACTCGACGGACGCCGGAGCCACACTCGATGGAATGAGGGGTCCCGCTGGCGGCCGGTGCTCCTTCTGGCTAGAGTGAGCGCCCAACTCCCGCTGTGCAAGGGAGAGTTAGGGTGTGCAACGGTGCGCCTGACGTGCGCCCGGGAGTGAGGACTGGCGGGTTCCCGGCTGTCCGGATGCGCCGTGGCGTCCTATCTTGCGAACAAGGAGACGCCTCTCTACCGGTCGGCGTCCACAGGACCGCGCGCGGGCGCACGGCCCTGTCCACAAGCGAACGGAACGCGGCAGGGTGACTATGGACCGTAATGCCGACGCGCCTTGGTCGAAATTCGATCCCGAGGTGTATGTCGACAACAACTACCGGACCCCGCTCGAAGTCGACCGGCTGATCGTGCGCCTGATGCGCGACCACTTCAGCCGCTGCTTCGCCGGGGCCGTACCGGATTCCGTCCGGGGTGTCGACGTCGGTGCCGGTGCGAACCTCTACCCCGCCCTGTCCATGCTGCCCTGGTGCGAGAAGATCCTCCTCCTCGAGTACGCCGGCCCGAACGTCGAGTACCTGAAGAGGCAGACCTCCGCCCAGGGATACGACACGGCCTGGGACGCCTTCTGGGAGGAGCTCCGGCAGGCCCCCGCCTACCGCGACCTGGAGCCGAGGACCCGCTTCAGCGACATCGTCCGGGTGGAGCGCGGCAACCTCTTCGACCTCGACGGGCAGCGCCGCTGGGACCTCGGCACGATGTTCTTCGTCGCCGACTCCATGTCCGAGTGCCCCGAGGAGTTCCAGCGGGGCGTGCGGTGCTTCATGAACGCGCTGAACGAGGGAGCCCCCTTCGCCGCCGCCTTCATGAAGGAGTCGGTCGGCTACCAGGTGGGAGAACACCAGTACCCGGCCTACCGGGTGAACGAGGAGCGGGCCCGGGAGAGCCTGAGCCCCTTCTGCAAGGAACTGGAGATCCACGACCTGCACCACGTGGTGCGGCCGGGACACGAGGGAATTCTCCTCGCCCTGGGGCAGCGGAACGCGGAGATTGCCGCCCCCTGAGAACGGGGACCATCTCCGAGCACGCGGTCCGCACACAGGGCAACGAGATCTGTACGAGGGGTACGGGGATGCAGATCAAGCCACGCCAGCACCTGCTGGACATCTGGCAGGCCATGGCCCGCCATTCGTTCGACGACGGCAAGCTGGTCCAGGGGCCCACCGACGGGCTGAGCAGCGTCGCGGACGCCGAGCGGCTGCTCTGCCTGCTGTATCCGGCGACCGAGGTGCCCGCCTTCCGCCTCGACCAGCCCGACACGACCGAACGGGACGTGCTGCGCGCCCTGGAGCGGGTCGGCACCCGGCTGGAGATCCCCGCCAATCTGATCACCGCGCTCGCCCAGTTCATGCGCACCCACACCGGACCGGACGACAGCCCCACCTTCGCCGGCGGGCACTACTTCAAACCGGCCGACCCCCAGGGGCAGATCACCCACGAACAGAGCCAGCTGGGCGTGGTGGACTCCTACTCCATGTCCGTCACGCTCTCCCTCGCCACCCTCGGGTACCTCAAGGTCTACGAGACCACCACCACCCGCCCCGAGGTCCTCAGGGCGATCGCCGAGCTGCGCGAGGCCACGAACGCCCGGCTGACCTCCGCCATGATCAGCCTGCTGCGCTCCTTCACCGTCAACGTCTTCGACGCCGAGTCCGAACAGGGCCGCAGGCTGATCCAGGTCATCGGCCAGGGCAAGCAGTCCGACCGGATCGCCCTCCAGCAGTTCTCCCGGAGATTACGGCCCCTGCGCGCCACCATCATCGAGAGCCTCACCCGCGGCATCCAGTTCGACGAGGGCATCCGGGACGAGAGCCAGCTCTTCGAGTGCGGCTGGGCCTGGGGCATCGTCCAGGACGCGCCCAAGGTCACCGACCTGGACGAGCAGGTGCCCGGCCAGCCCGACGGCATCGCCGACCGGCTGCCCTACGTGTACTTCACCGTCGTCGCCCTCGACGGCATCCAGGACCTGTTCTCCGAGCGCACCCTCACCCTCGGTCTGCTCGACGCCGACCAGCAGAAGCTCGCCGAGGCGCTGCGCCTGCGCTGGGAACTCAGCCAGCAGTACTGGTCCGCCATCGCCCGCTTCGGCACCGAACGCTGGCCGCTGGAGGACCTGCCCTGGCAGACCACCGGCCTGAGGCTGGAGTCCGAGTACTTCTCCCTCACCGTCGCCGCCATCCTCGTGCACGACCTGGTCCGCCGGAAGGCCACCGACGACGACCTCACCCGCACCGTCGCCATCATGGAACGCCTCGCCGACCGCGGCCGCGTCTCCAGCCGGATGACCCGCGACGACCCCACCATCCGACTGCACAACCCCGGGGTCACCATGCCACTCGCCGGATCCGAGCGCTCCGGCAGCCTCCTGCTGTGGCGGATGACCGACTTCTCCGCACAGCTCCTCAAGCGGATCATCCAGCTCGCCGAACTCTCCCGGAACATCGGCGCCCAGGACCGGCTGCTCCGCCTCGCCGAGCAGACCTTCGAACACCTGTGGAACCGGCGGATAGAGGACGACGACGGCGCCGGACTCTGGGACAACGTCCGGGCCGTCTACCCCGACGCGCACGACGCCGAACTGCGCATGTCCTGGAGCATCACCGAGCGCGTCACCGAATGCCTCGTCGCCGCCCGCAACCTGTACGAACAGCAGCCCATCCGCAGCCCCGAACTCGCCGAACTGGCCCGGGAACTGCTCAGCGAGGCCACCCACCTGTTCGGCAAGGAACAGCTGGAGGCGTCCGCCGCCGCCGACGGAAGCAGAGCCCGGGCGATGCGCAGCATCGAGAGCCGTCTCGACCACGCCCGCAGCCTCGTCGACGAACGGCCCGCCACCGCCTTCGCACTCGCCCTCCCCGTCCTCCAGGAACTCGACACCCTGGCCCAGGCCAGGGGCGCCGCCGCACAGGAGGTGTGAGCGTGCTCGTCTTCGCCGCCTCCGACAAGGGGGGCACCGGCCGCTCGGTGACCAGCGCCAACCTGGCCTACCAGCGCGCCCTCACCGGGGACCACGTGGCCTACGTGGACTTCGACTTCGGCTCGCCCACGGCCGCCGCCGTCTTCGACGTGCCCGGCGCCATGCGCGGCACCGAGGAACGCGGACTCCACTCCTACCTGGAGGGCGAGACCGCCGAACCCGCCAGGATCGACGTCTGGCGGCAGACCGAGCACCCCCTGCTGCGCTCCCGCCCCAACCAGTCCGGACGGCTGGTCCTGTTCCCCGGCGACGCGGGCGGCGGCGAGTTCGCCACCGGCGAGGACGCCCTCGAACGCTGCGTCGACCTGCTGCTGCGCCTCAACGGCGAGTTCGACCTGATCGTCGTGGACCTCAGCGCCGGCCGCAGCTACGCCGTCGACATGGTCCTCGCGGCGACCGCCCACCCCCGGATGCAGTTCGTCCCCTTCCGCTGGCTGGTCTTCCACCGCTGGACCCGCCAGCACGTGATCGCCGCCTCCGGACTGGTCCACGCCGAGCACGGCATCATCCGCGGCGGCGTCGAACGCGGCCACGACGAGGAGGCACTGCGCGCCGCCACCCGCTTCGTGCGAGCCGCCGTACCCGACCCCGAGTCGCCGCTGTGGTCCCAGGGCTCGCCCGCCCAGGCCGCCTGGATGCAGGCCTGCGACGAGGCGCTGCGCCGGCTCGCCGCCGAGCACCGCATCGGCGACAGCGTCGTCCTCGGCATCGTGCCGCTGGAACCCATACTCCAGTGGCGCGAGCAGCTGATCACCGAGGAGGACGTGCTCTCCACCCAGATCGCCAACAAGGAGACGCTGGAGGCGCTGGAGGAGATCGCCCGGCGCCTGACGGACGACACGTACTGGGGGCGGCCGTGACGGAGACCGGGTTCCGCGAGACCGCCGCCGAGCCGCGCACCGAGTCGGTTCCGCTGGCCCATCTCTCCCTGGAGCTGGGCCACCTCTACATGGAGGACTTCGAGGCCGGCCCCGAGCGGCTGCGGGACCACTTCACCCAGGTCCGCCCCTGGGTGGAGGCCGCCCGCGCCGCCGCCGTCGCCCGCGCCGGCGGCAAACGCGCCCGGATCAGCACCTGCTTCCTCATCGACGACTACTTCACGCGCTTCTCCACCCCCGCCGAGGTCGTCCCCATGCTCCTGGCGGAGGCCGACCGGGCCGGGCTGACCGTCGACTACCTGGCCCGCGAGTCCGGCTGCGCCGTCACCGGCAAGGTGCCCGTCGCCGAGGCGGTGGCCGGCCGCATCGTCGAGTCGCCGCCGCCCGGCAGCTACGGCATGCGGCCGCCCACCGCGCAGACCGGCTGGCTGGCCAACGGGGAGCGCAGCCCCGTCGCCCGCGCCCCGCAGGCGATGAAACGCGCCGCCGCCTGGCAGCCGCCCCGGGAGACCGCGGCCCGCCGCCACTCCGTCTTCCTGGACGTCGAGCTCTGGAGCGACGACCCCGACGGGCAGCGCACCTGGTCCTGCCCCTTCCTCGCCGCGGTGTGGCAGCTCGCCCGCCTCGGCCTGCTGCGCAACCAGGGCGAGGCCGTCCTCGTGCCCCAGCCGCACACCACCACCGGCTTCCCCGACGACTGGGACGATCTGCCTTCGCTGCTGCGGCTCAACCCCCGGGCCGACCCGTTCGCCGCCTACCGCACCTGCTCGGTGCTGCCGACCCGGTTCCTGCCCGTCGAGCACGCCGTCCGCGTCATCCTGGACCAGATCGAGGTCGACCCCCAGGCGCTGGACCAGGTCGCCCGGCGGTCCGCCGCCGAGCGGGCCGCCGTCCCCGACTCGGTGGCCGACCGTCTCTCCTACGTCTACTACGCGGGGCTCTGACATGGCGCCGCGGAAGGTCGCGCCCGCCTCCGTACTCGCGTGCGGAGAGGTCCGCACCTGCCTGCTGCCCACCCGGCAGGCCCTCGACATCCGGGCGGCGGCCCAGCTCCTGGGCCTGCGCGCCGACGAACGCGTCCTGCTCTCCGAGCGCCCCAACCTCTACGCGCGTTCCCCCGACACCCTCACCGGCGTCGACTGCCACCTCCCCAGCGCCAACGGTGCCCGGATCCGCGCGGTCGGCACGGTCGTCGCGCGGGCCGCGCTCACCGAGGGCCGGCTCCTGCAGACCTCCGCCCACTTCCACGTCCCCGCCGCCGGCCCCGACCAGCGACGGCCCTGGGGCCACTACCTGGTGCGCCCCGGCGTGGTCGAGCCGCTCGGCAGGCTGCCCCGCGAGGCGGTCGCACAGGGCGTGCTCGGCGGCGGACGGCACGGCGACCTCGACGTGGGACTGGTCGCCGACGGACTGCTCACCCGGCTGCTGCGCCACCCCCTCCTCGACCACCGGCCGCCCCTGCGCTCCCGGCCCACCCGGCTGCGCTGGGCGGCCCTGCCCGCCGCACCGGGCGAGGGCCCGACGATCGAACGCTTCACGCTCGCCGAGGACGAACTGCGCACCGTCCTGCTGCGGGTGCCCGAGGACACCGCCGGCGGCGACCTCGCCGCCCTGTGCGACGACCTCGCCCTGCACGACTGGCTGCTCACCACCCTGGTCCGGATGCTCGACGGCATCCGCCTGGGCGCGGGTCCGGAACACGGCTCCGCCGTCGTCGAGGCACTGCGCCCCGCCGTCAACCACCTGCTGCACCTGTGGATGCCGCGCGCCCGGGTGCCCCAGGAGCTGGCCGCGCTGTGGGAACCCCTGGAGGAGCGGCCCGGCTTCACCCGTCAGTGGAGGACGCTGGTGCAGCGCATCCGCGACCAGTTGACGCTGCACGCGATCCCCTCGGCCCACCGGGAGGTGGAGCCGGCGTCCTGAGCGGACGGCACGACCTCCCACGCACATCCCCGCCCCGATCCGACGCGTATCCCAACGGGGGGAGAAGCGAGATGAGCACGGCACAGTCACCCCAGCCCGACGACACGGAGGTCCCGCCGGGCCGTTCGAGCGGCCCGGCGTTCCCCGGCCTGACGAGCGAGTCCCCATGGCCGCGCCGCCTGCTGGTCGGCCTGCTCCTCGGCGCCCTGGCCTGGGGCGTCACCGCGCTGCTGAGCCCGGACAGCGGCCCGCTGCGGCAGTTCGCCACCGCCGCGCTGTGCGCCGTCGCCGCGGTGCTCGTCCCGTACGTCCACGGCCTGGGCCGGCGGGCCGACGAGGTGCGTACGGCGGAACGGGACAGCCACGACCAGCGGGTGGAGGAGCACACCCGGCTGGTGGAGGAGCACACCCGGCTGGTGGAGGAGCACACCCGCCGGGTGGAGAGCGCGCTGGCCGAGCACGCCGCCGCCGTCCGTGACGGCCTGAACCAGTACGACGACGAGCTGCGGACCGGCCTGGTCCGGCACACCGAGGACGTGAAACAGCTCGTCGAGAACCACCTCGTCCAGGCGGGCCACGGCACCGAGCAGCCCTATCCTCCGCTCGACCGGGCCCGCATCGAGGGCGTGCCCGAACTGGCCAAGAGCTTCGCCGAGGTCCTCGCCCCCGGACCCTCGATCCTCTACACCTTCGTACGCCTGGAGATGACGCGGGTCGTCGGCTACATGGCGGACCTCACCAACCTGACCGCGGAGTGCCCCGGCGAGAACCACGACTGGATGCTCGCCCTCACCCGCGCCGCCGAGCAGTCCATCTGCGCCACCAGCACCTCCGTCGACCGCGAGTTCTGGAACAGCGAGCCCGCCAGCCGCTACCTGGAGGCCCAGCAGGACGCCGTCGACGAGCAGGGCGTGACGGTGCGCCGGCTGTTCCTGCTGGAGAGCGCGCGCGAGCTCGACGACCGGCTGCTGCGGCTGTGCGAGGAGCAGGAACTGCGGCACATCGAGGTCCGTGCGGCGGTCCTGCCCGAACTGCCGCCGCACCTCCAGCGCGGCACCACCAACGACTTCATCGTCTTCGACGAGGAGGTGTCCTTCGAGATCGAGCAGGATCTGCGCGACGTGAACGTGCGGACCCGGCTCATCGCCCGCCAGGACCACGTACGGGACCGGATGAAGCGCTTCAAGGAGCTGTGGGAGGCGAGCATGAGCCTGCGCGAGCTGGAGGTGCGGGTCGACGCCGAGGAGGACGGCAACTGGATGGTCGACCGGGCCTGAACCGGCCCGGTCACGCCGGGCGGCCGTCAGGCGCAGTAGGTGTCCGTGCCCGGCCGCTGCCCGGTCGCCAGGAAGCGGGAGACCGTGCGGTCGCCGCAGGCGTTGCCGTTGGCGAGGTAGGCGTCGTGCCCGGTGGAGTTCACCGTCACCATGACCGCACGCCGGCCGAACGCCTCCCGGAGCTTGCGGGCGCCGCCGAGCGGGGTGGCGACGTCCCGCTCGTTCTGCACGAGCAGGATGTTCGACGGCCCCCGGCCGGTGATCCGCACGGGCGCCTCGCGCGGCGGGAACGGCCAGGCGGCGCACGGCATCGCGTTGCGGGGCATGCCGGCGGTGAGCGGGTACTTCGCGCGGCTCTCGGCGACGTCCTTCTGGTACACGGCGGCCGAGGTGGGCCAGGCGACATCGTTGCAGAGGACTCCGGCGCCGACGGCGGCGACGTTCTGCAGGACGGCCTCGGGCGGCGCCGCCGGCGCGGGCGGCACGGTGCCCTGCTCGGCGGCCCGCATCAGCTTGGCGAGCGTGGGGTAGCGGCTGGGGGAGTAGAGGCTGTCCAGCATGGTCTGGCGCAGCACGTTGCCGTTGAGTTCCTCCGGGTTGGCGCCGGGCCAGGGGATCGGTTCCCGGTCGAGGCGGGCGGCCAGCCGCAGGAACAGCGGCCGGACGTCGGCGGCCCTGCTCGCGACGCGGTCCGGGTTGTCCGGCTCGGACGCCCACGCGGCGAAGTCCGGGAAGGTGTCCTCCACGCCCTGCTCGTGCCCGGCCAGCCAGGCGCGGGCGACGCGGGCGGGGTCGGGGTTGTCGTTGCTGTCCAGCACGATGCGGTCGGTGCGGTGCGGGAACAGCTGCGCGTACACGGCTCCGACGTACGTCCCGTACGACACCCCCCACGCGGACAGCCTGCGCTCGCCGAGCGCCGCGCGGAGGCGGTCGATGTCGCGGGCCTCGTTGGCGGTGGTGAGGTGCCCGATCAGTTCGCCGCCGTTCGCGGCGCAGGCGTCGGCCATGCGGCGGGCGGTGGCCATGTTCCCGTCCACCGAGCCGTCGGCGGCGGGCCAGGGACGGAGTCTGGAGGTGGCGAGGTCGCCGTGGTCCAGCCCGCAGTCGACGGGCGTGGACGGGGCGAGCCCGCGCGGGGCGAAGCCGACGAGGTCGTAGGCGTCCCGGACGTCCTGCGGCAGTTTCTGCCCCTTCCCCGAGGGGTCGTTCAGGCTGGAGCCGCCCGGTCCGCCGGGGATCAGCAGCAGGGTGCCGCGCCGTGCGCCGGGATGCTCGCTCGGGATGCGCGAGACGGCGATGTCGATGCGGGGGCTGTCGGGGTCGGCGTAGTCCATGGGCACCTGGAGGGTGGCGCACTGCTGGCGGGGGTCGATGCCGGAACCCTCGCAGGCGGTCCAGGCGAGGCCCGCGGAGGGGCTCGCGGCCAGGGAGGCGGTCACGGGGGCGGTGACGGCCAGGAGGGCGGTGGAGACGCCGACGATGGCGGCGTTGCGGATGGTGCGCGTGCGCTGCGTCATGTGAGGAGCCTCGCGGATCGGCGTGCGCCGCCCCATCCGGGCAACAACCTGAAACGCCTTGGGGTTTACCCCAGCAGACCCCTGACGAACGCCCCCCAGGCGGCCGGCCCGACGAGGACCACGGACCCGTCGCCCACCTTGCTGTCCCGCACGGGCACGACCCCGGGGACGCCGTGGGCGACCTCGACGCAGTCTCCGCCGCTGCCGTTGCTGTAGCTGCTCTTGCGCCAGCGGGCGGCGCCGGGGAAGTCGTATGCGACCTCGACGCAGTTGCCGCCGTCGCCGTTGCTGTAGGGGCTCCTGCGCCAGCGGGCGCCGCTCAGGTCGTACTCACGCATCGTCTGAAGTCCTCAGCCGCCGATTGGACCAGGGCGAGGGACGCCTCCGGCGACAGCGCGGCGCCCCTGAGCAGATCGTAGGCTCGGCGTGCCCGCTTCACCACCGCCGGGTCGTCCAGGAGGCTTCCCGAAAACGACGTCTCTGTATAAGCGGTGGGCGGCGCGTCCTCGAACTCCATGAGGCGCAGGGATCCGTTGTTGGCGGGTGCTCCCGCCGAGAACGGGAACACCTGGAGCAGCACCTTCCGCTGGCCGGCCAGCGTAGCCAGGTTCTCCAGAGCCTGTGCCGTCACCTTGGGGCCGCCGACGGTGACGCGGAGCACGGCTTCGTGCACGACGACCCAGTACACCGGCCTTGTAGCGTCGTCCAGAATCCGTGACCGCTCCATACGGGCGGTGACCCGGTCTTCGACGTACTCGTCGGTCGCGAAGGGATGCGTGGCCAAAGTGAGCGCCCTCGCGTAGTCCGGTGTCTGAAGGAGTCCCGGGACGACGGACGGCTCGAAGTCGAGGATGGCCACGGCCATCCGCTCCAGCTCCACCACCCCCGCGAAGTAATCCGCATACCGCGGGTCATCGATCAGCTTCCGGCACAGTCGCTCGAAAATACCGTCGGTTTGCAGTACCCCGTCGATCCGCTGTGCCACGTCCAACTGTGGTTTGCGAATCGCCTGTTCGAACTGGCCGATGTAGCCGCCGGACACGAATACGCGTGACCCCAGCTCCACTTGGGTGATCCCGGCGTCCTCCCGACGCCGCTTGAGTTCCGTGCCGAAGAACTCCCAGGCCGCCTGCCGTGAACCATTGGCCATGACCAAACCCCCTGCGCTGACCTGCACTTGTAGTGCACAGACTCCTGCTGAGTGTAGGTGCGGAAGGGCATGCTGGAGGTGCGAAGAGTGAAACAGGAAACAGGAGGGGAACACGGTGGAGCCAACACACTCGGCGCACTGCGCCGAAGAAGCGGAGGACACGGTGAAAGAATTGCGCGCGGCACTCGTGAAGGCCGGAATTTCCCTGCCGTCACTCGGGATCGACCCGGTGAGTCTCGCACGGGAGGCACCTTGTCCACTCATCGAATTGGGGCGATGTTCCGTGGAGACCGCGCGGCGGCTCGCGGCGGTGCTGCGATGATGCCGGCGATCGGTTCCTACGCGGTCGACACCCGCACCGGACGGGTCGGCATCGTCATGGGGCACGAGGGCCCGTACGTCCAGCTGCGGCCGTTCGGCGGGGGCCGCGAGTGGGACGCCGAGCCGGGTGACGTACGCCACGCCACCCCGGCCGAGCGGCTCAGCGCGGCGACCGCGTACACCAACGCACGAAGTCGTGGCGAGGTGCCTTGAGGCATGCGCGAGAATGGACCCCATGAGTCTGTTCCGCGACGACGGCATCGTGCTGCGCACCCAGAAGCTGGGTGAGGCGGACCGGATCATCACCTTGCTCACGCGCGGTCACGGACGCGTACGCGCCGTGGCGCGTGGGGTGCGGCGCACGAAGTCGAAGTTCGGGGCGCGGCTGGAGCCGTTCTCGCACGTGGACGTGCAGTTCTTCTCGAAGGGCAGCGAGCTGGTCGGGCGCGGGCTGCCGCTGTGCACGCAGAGCGAGACCATCGCGCCGTACGGCGGCGGGATCGTCACGGACTACGGCCGGTACACCGCCGGGACGGCCATGCTGGAGACCGCCGAGCGGTTCACGGACCACGAGGGCGAGCCGGCCGTGCAGCAGTACCTGCTGCTGGTCGGTGCGCTGCGCACCCTCGCCCGGGGCGAGCACGCGCCGAACCTGGTCCTGGACGCGTTCCTGCTGCGTTCCCTCGCCGTGAACGGGTACGCGCCGACCTTCGGGGACTGCGCGAAGTGCGGCATGCCGGGACCCAACCGGTTCTTCTCGGTCGGATCGGGCGGTTCCGTCTGCGCCGACTGCCGGGTGCCCGGCAGCGTCGTACCCTCGCCACAGGCCCTCGAACTGCTCGGCGCGCTGCTCACGGGAGACTGGGGGACCGCGGACGCCTGCGAGGCGCGGTACGTCCGGGAGGGAAGCGGGCTGGTGTCCGCGTACCTGCACTGGCACCTGGAGCGCGGCCTGCGTTCCCTGCGGTACGTCGAGAAGTCCTAGACGGTCCTGGACACAGGCCGAGCACGACACAGGCAGAGCACGAGGAGACGAGAGACACATGGCCGTACGCGGTTTCCTGGGGCGTCAGCGCCGGGAGTACAGGACGCCGGAGCCGCACCCGTCCGGCGCGCGGCCGCCGAAGCTCGGCGAGCTGGTGCCGGAGCATGTGGCGATCGTCATGGACGGCAACGGACGCTGGGCCAAGGAGCGCGGGCTGCCGCGCACCGAGGGGCACAAGGTCGGTGCCGAGCAGGTCATGGACGTCCTGCAGGGAGCGATCGAGATCGGCGTCGGGAACATCTCCCTGTACGCCTTCTCCACCGAGAACTGGAAGCGCTCGCCGGAGGAGGTGCGCTTCCTGATGAACTTCAACCGCGACTTCATCCGCAAGTCCCGCGACACCCTCGACGAGCTCGGGGTGAGGGTGCGCTGGGCGGGGCGGATGCCCAGGCTGTGGAAGTCGGTGGCCAAGGAGCTCCAGGTCGCCCAGGAGCAGACCAAGGACAACGACCGGCTCACGCTGTACTTCTGCATGAACTACGGCGGCCGCGCGGAGATCGCCGACGCGGCGCAGGCCCTCGCCGAGGACGTGCGGGCCGGGAAGCTCGACCCGTCCAAGGTCAACGAGAAGACCCTCGCGAAGTACCTGTACTACCCGGACATGCCGGACGTGGACGTGTTCCTGCGGCCGAGCGGGGAGCAGCGGACGTCCAACTACCTGATCTGGCAGAGCGCGTACGCCGAGATGGTCTTCCAGGACGTGCTGTGGCCGGACTTCGACCGGCGTGACCTGTGGCGCGCGTGCCTGGAGTTCGCCTCCCGGGACCGCCGCTTCGGCGGCGCGATCCCCAACGAGGAACTGCTGGCCATGGAGGGCCGGACGGAAGGCTCCAGCCCGTCCGGCGTCTGAGGACGAGGCCGTCAGGCCGATGAGGGGGCCCGGGGCTCGGCCCCGGGCCCTCGGCGGCTCAGCCGCCGGAGGCACTCGCGCAGTCCGCGCAGGTGCCGAAGATCTCCACGGTGTGCGCCACGTTGACGTAGCCGTGCTCGGCGGCGATGGCCTCCGCCCACTTCTCCACCGCGGGGCCCTCGACCTCGACCGCCTTGCCGCAGACCCGGCACACCAGGTGGTGATGGTGGTCGTCGCTGGAGCAGCGGCGGTAGACGGACTCGCCCTCCGCGGTGCGCAGGACGTCGACCTCGCCGGCGTCGGCGAGGGACTGCAGGGTGCGGTAGACCGTGGTGAGCCCCACCGAGTCGCCCTTGTGTTTGAGCATGTCGTGGAGCTCCTGCGCGCTGCGGAACTCCTCGACCTCCTGGAGGGCCGCCGCCACGGCGGCCCGCTGCCGGGTGGCGCGGCCCTTCACGGGCGGTCCAGCGGTCGTCACGGGGTGCCTCCTCACGTCTGCACTGCCGGGGCCATTGTGCCAGCCCGGGCTGTCAGCGGTCAGGCTCCGACTTCGTCGCCGGACCCCCGGGAGGCCGGAATCCTGCACTCTGCCGGGTCCCCGGCGGACCGGGCGAGGGCGGCCGCCCGCGCGCGTCGCCGGGCCAGGGGGGTGGCCAGCGCGGTCAGCACGACGAACGCTCCGATGGTGAGGAGCACGATGGTCGCGCCGGGCGGCACGTCCTGGTAGTAGGACGTCACCGTGCCGCCGATGGTCACGGTCACGCCGATCGCGACGGCGATCGCGAAGGTCGCGGCGAAGCTGCGGCTGAGCTGCTGGGCGGCGGCCACCGGGACCACCATCAGCGCGGACACCAGCAGCAGGCCGACGACGCGCATCGCGACCGTCACCGTGACCGCGGCCGTGACCGCGGTCAGCAGGTTCAGCGCGCGCACCGGCAGGCCGGTGACCCGGGCGAACTCCTCGTCCTGGCTGACCGCGAACAGCTGGCGGCGCAGCCCCAGCGTGACCAGGACCACGAAGGCGGCCAGGACGCAGATCGCGGTCACGTCGGACTCGGAGACCGTCGACAGCGAGCCGAACAGGTACGAGGTGAGGTTGGCGTTGGAGCCCGTCGGCGCGAGGTTGATGAACATCACGCCGCCGGCCATGCCGCCGTAGAAGAGCATGGCGAGGGCGATGTCGCCGCGGGTGCGGCCGTACCAGCGGATCAGCTCCATGAGCACGGCGCCGAGGACGGAGACCAGGGTCGCCATCCACACCGGGGACCAGGAGAGCAGGAAGCCGAGGCCGACGCCGGTCATGGCCACGTGGCCGATGCCGTCGCCCATGAGGGCCTGGCGGCGCTGGACGAGGTAGATGCCGACGGCGGGGGCGGTGATGCCGACCAGGACGGCCGCCAGCAGCGCCCGCTGCATGAAGGCGTAGTTCAGGAGTTCCATCAGCTCAGCAGTCCCGTGCGGATCGGTTCGGCGCCCGCGGGTGCGTGCGGGTGTACGTGGTCGTGGCCGGGCAGCGCGTGCTGACCGACGGCCTCCGGGGGCGGGCCGTCGTGCAGGACGCAGCCGTCGCGCAGGACGACGGCCCGGTCGATCAGGGGCTCCAGCGGGCCCAGCTCGTGCAGGACGAGGAGGACGGTGGTGCCGGCCGCGACCTGCTCGCGCAGCGTGGCGGCGAGGACCTCCTGGCTGGCCAGGTCGACGCCCGCCATCGGCTCGTCCATGATCAGCAGCTCGGGTTCGGAGGCGAGCGCGCGGGCGATCAGCACCCGCTGGTGCTGGCCGCCGGAGAGGGCGTTCACGGAGTCCTTGGCCCGGTCCGCCATACCGACCAGGTCGAGGGCCCGGCGCACCGCCTCGTGGTCGGCCCTGCGCAGCACGCCGAAGCGGGCGCGCGAGAGCCGGCCGGAGGAGACGACCTCGGTCACCGTGGCGGGCACGCCGCCCGCGGCCGTGGTGCGCTGCGGGACGTAGCCCACGCGGGCCCAGTCGCGGAACCGGCGCCGCGGGGTGCCGAACAGCTCGATCTCGCCGGCGACGGGCGCCACCTGGCCGATGATCGTGCGCACGGCCGTGGACTTGCCCGAGCCGTTGGCGCCGAGCAGGGCCACGACCTCGCCGCGGCGCACGGTGAGGTCGATGCCGCGCAGGACGGGGCGCGAGCCGAGGTCGGCGCGGACGCCGCGCAGTGAGATGACGGACTCGGTCATGCCGTCCTCCGTTCGGTCGGTCCGGTCTGTCCGGTCGGTCACTTGGCACCCAGGGCCGTCTGGAGGGCCTTGAGATTGGCCTCCATGACCTGGAAGTAGTCGTCGCCCCGGGACCGGCCGGTGATGCCCTCGAGCGGGTCGAGGACGTCGGTCCTGAGGTTCGCGTCCTTGGCGACGGTCTTCGCGGTCCTGTCGCTGACGAGCGTCTCGTAGAAGACGGTGGAGACGCCGTCGGCGGCGGCCATCTTCTCGAGGTCCTTGATCCGGGCGGCGCTGGGCTCGGACTCGGGGTCGAGGCCGCTGATGGCCTCCTCGGTGAGGCCGTAGCGCTCGGCGAGGTAGCCGAAGGCGGCGTGCGTGGTGATGAAGACCTTGGTCTTCGTGTCCTTCAGCCCCGTCTCGAACGCCGTGTTCAGGTCGCCGAGCCTCTTGACCAGGGCCGCGGTGTTCTTCCCGTAGTCGGCGGCGTGGTCGGGGTCGGCCTTCTCGAAGGCCTTGCCGACACCCTCGGCGACCTCGGCGTACTTCACCGGGTCGAGCCAGATGTGGGGGTCCTTGCCGCCGGTCTCCCCGCCGTGGTCGTGGCCGTCCTCCTCGGCCGCGTGGTCGTGCTCGGCCGCGTGGCCGCCGACCTCGTTGCCGTGCTCCTCCAGGGAGGTCAGGGAGGCGGCGTCGATCTTCGTCCCGATCCCGGACTGGGTGACGGCCTCGTCGACGGCGGGCTGCAGGCCCGCTAGGTAGAGCGCCGCGTCGGACTCCTCGAGCTGCGCCCGCTGCTTGGTGCTGACCTCGAGGTCGTGCGGCTCCTGGCCGGGACCGGTGAGGCTGGTGACGTTGACGTGGTCCCCGCCGATCTGCTCGGCGAGGAAGGCCATCGGGTAGAACGACGCGACGACGTCGAACTTGTCCGTGTTGCCCGCCGCCACGCTGTCGCCGGAGCAGGCCGAGAGGGTGCCCAGACCGAGTGCGGTGGCCGCGGTGACCGCTATGCCGGATATGCGGCGTCGTCGTACGTTCATGACACTCATTTTCAACAAATCTGGAAACCGTTGTCAACAAGCTCTCGAACGGCCCCCGATTTGGCCGGGGGGCGTCCCGCGCCGGTAACCTGAGGCAATTCTCTGGAAGCATCTCGCTTCGTCGCCCGTCGTCGTAATGAAGAGAGCACCGTGGCCGCCGACAAGATCGACACCATCGTCAGCCTGAGCAAGCGCCGTGGCTTCGTATTCCCCTGCAGTGAGATCTACGGCGGCCAGCGCGCCGCCTGGGACTACGGTCCGCTGGGTGTCGAGCTCAAGGAGAACCTCAAGCGCCAGTGGTGGCGCTACATGGTGACCTCGCGCGAGGACGTCGTCGGTCTCGACTCCTCCGTGATCCTGGCCCCCGAGGTCTGGGTCGCCTCCGGTCACGTCGCCACCTTCACGGACCCGCTGACCGAGTGCACCTCCTGCCACAAGCGGTTCCGCGCGGACCACCTGGAGGAGGCGTACGAGGAGAAGAAGGGCCACGCCCCCGAGAACGGCCTCGCCGACCTCAACTGCCCCAACTGCGGCAACAAGGGCACCTTCACCGAGCCCAAGCAGTTCTCCGGTCTGCTCTCCACCCACCTCGGCCCGACCCAGGACAGCGGCTCCGTCGCCTACCTGCGGCCCGAGACCGCCCAGGGCATCTTCACCAACTTCGCCCAGGTGCAGACCACCTCGCGCCGCAAGCCGCCGTTCGGCATCGCCCAGATGGGCAAGTCCTTCCGCAACGAGATCACGCCCGGCAACTTCATCTTCCGCACCCGCGAGTTCGAGCAGATGGAGATGGAGTTCTTCGTCAAGCCGGGCGAGGACGAGAAGTGGCAGGAGTACTGGATGGAGCAGCGCTGGAACTGGTACACCGGCCTCGGCATGCGTGAAGAGAACATGCGCTGGTACGAGCACCCCAAGGAGAAGCTCTCCCACTACTCCAAGCGCACCGCCGACATCGAGTACCGCTTCCAGTTCGGCGGCAGCGAGTGGGGCGAGCTCGAGGGTGTCGCCAACCGCACCGACTACGACCTCGGCGCGCACTCCAAGGCCTCCGGCCAGGACCTCTCCTACTTCGACCAGGAGGCCGGCGAGCGCTGGACGCCGTACGTCATCGAGCCGGCGGCCGGTGTCGGCCGGGCGATGCTCGCCTTCCTGCTCGACGCGTTCGTCGAGGACGAGGCGCCCAACGCCAAGGGCAAGATGGAGAAGCGCACCGTGCTGCGCCTCGACCCGCGCCTGGCGCCGGTGAAGGTCGCGGTGCTGCCGCTGTCCCGCAACCCGGAGCTGTCGCCGAAGGCGAAGGGGCTCGCGCAGGCGCTGCGGCAGAACTGGAACATCGAGTTCGACGACGCCGGTGCGATCGGGCGCCGCTACCGTCGCCAGGACGAGATCGGTACGCCGTTCTGCGTCACCGTCGACTTCGACACGCTGGACGACAACGCGGTGACCGTCCGGGAGCGGGACACCATGAAGCAGGAGCGCGTGTCGCTGGACCAGATCGAGGGCTACCTCGCCGCTCGGCTGGTCGGCTGCTGACGTTCGTCCGGTCGAGGCAGCAGGGGGCTCCGCCCCCCTGGACCCCCGGCCTTCGCCCACCCTCCGTCCGACTCGGTCGGCCGGAGGGTGGGCGTTGTCACGTCAGCGGCGCTGCAGGGACCTCACGTTGTCGCCGAAGGACCAGTTCTTCGAGCCGTCCCAGTTGAGGGACCAGGTCATCAGGCCCTTGAGGGCGCCGTTGTAGTGGTTCCAGGCCTGGGCGACCTGGGACGGGGTCATGTACCCGCCGCCCGCGCCCGGTTGGGCGGGCAGGCCCGGGGCCTGCTTGTCGTAGGGGACGCGGATCGTGGTGCCCTGGACGACCAGGCCCTTGTTCAGGCAGTCGGTCTGCGCGGTGAAGCCCTGCACGGTGCCGGCGGCGTAGGAGTCGCCGGAGCAGCCGTACATGCTGCCGTTGTAGTACTGCATGTTCAGCCACCACAGGCGGCCGTTGTCGGCGTACTTCTTGATGACGGGCAGGTACGCGCCCCAGATCGAGCCGTAGACCACGCTGCCGCCGGTGACGTAGGCGGTCTCCGGGGCCATGGTCAGGCCGAAGTTCGAGGGCATGCGGGCCAGGACCCCGTCGATGATGCGGATCAGGTTGGCCTGCGAGGCGGACAACTGGCTGATGCTGCCGCTGCCGGTCAGACCGGTCTCGATGTCGATGTCGATGCCGTCGAAGTTGTACTTCTTCAGGATCGGCACGATCGTCTCGACGAAACGGTCGGCCACGGCGGTCGAGTTGAGGTCGATCCCGGCCGTCGCGCCGCCGATGGAGAGCAGGATCGTCTGCCCGGCCGCCTTGGCCGCGCACATCTCCGCGGGCGTCGCCACCTTGACGCCCGTGTCCATGCCGTCCTCCCACAGGGCCGTTCCGTCCGAGCGGATGACCGGGAAGGCCGCGCTGAGCACGTTGTAACCGTGCGCGGCGATGCGGGAGTCGGTGACCGGGGTCCAGCCGAAGGGCGGGTGGACGCCGTTGGCGGCGCCGTCCCAGTTCTCCCAGTAGCCCTGGAGGACCTTGCCGGTGGGCTTCGACTTCACGGCGCAGGTGTCGGCGGCGGGGGCGGCGGACGAGCCGGCGGCTGTCAGGGGAGTGAGGACGACGGCCGCGAGTGCGGCGGCGAACAGGCTGAATCGGCGGCGGATCATGCGGCTTGCCTCCTGTGTGGGGTGAGGTGGCGCAGGCATGACAATCCTCTGGTCCAGACCATTCGTCAAGGGAGGGCGGACCGCGTCGGGGTCAGGACGTGGAGACGTCCTGACCCCGACGTACGCGTCCGGCAGGTCCGGTCGTCAGACGCCGGCCGCGCACCGCCAGAAGGCCCGCATCAGCGGCGTCGGGTCCGGGCCCGTCATGGCCACCTGGGTGAGCAGGATCGCCGTCGTCCCGTCGGCGGGCACCAGGTGGGCGGAGGTGCCGCTGCCGCCGACCCAGCCGTAGCGGCCCGGCACGTTCCACGGCTCGCTCCGGTCCACGTCGACCTGAGCGCCGTAGCCCCAGCCCTGGCCGAGAAGGAACAGACGCCCGGCCTCGCGCTGTCCGGCCGTCAGCCGGTCGGTGGTCATGCGCCGGACCGCGGCGGCGGAAAGGACCCGCCGGCCGTCCACCGCGCCCTCCGCGAGCAGCATGCGCGCGAAGGCCAGCCAGTCGTCCGCCGTCGAGACCAGCCCGCCCGCCCCGGAGGGGAACGGGGGCACCGAACTCCACTGCCCGTCGGGCGAGTCGGCCACTTCGAGGGTGCCCTCGGGGGTGGGCGTGTACAGGGTCGTGAAGCGGTCCCGCTTCGCGGGCGGCACCTCGAACGCGGTGTCCTTCATGCCCACCGGCTCCAGCAGGCGCTCCGCCAGGACGTCCGGCAGCGGCCGCCCGGTGACCCGGGCGATCAGCACGCCCTGCAGGTCGGAGCAGGTGTTGTACAGCCAGGCCGCCCCCGGCTGGTACAGCAGCGGCACCCGGGCCAGGCCCGCCAGCCACGCGTCCGGCTCCGGTGCCCGCCGGGGTTCGAGCCCGCCCTGGTGCGCCGCGAACAGCGCCTGCACGCCGGGCAGCGAGAAGTCCGACGGGAAGCCCCAGCCCGCCCGGGAGCTGAGCAGGTCCTCGACGGTGATCGCACGCTCGGCCGGCACCACGTCGTCCAGGGCGGCGGACGGGGTACGCAGCACCATCGGCTTCGCCAGCTCCGGCAGCCACGCGTCCACCGGGTCGTCCAGCCCCAGCAGCCCGTCGTCGACCAGTGTCAGCACGGCCGCGGCCACGACCGGCTTCGTCAGCGACGCGATCCGGAACAGGGTGTCCCGTGCCATGGGGGCGGTGCCGTCGGTGTCCACGTGGCCCACGGCCACCGCTTCCACGTCGTCGCCGCGGGCCACCAGCGCCACGGCGCCCGGCACCGTGCCGTCGTCCACGTGCCGTCGCAGGGTGGTGCGCAGTGCGCTCACGTCGTTCATGGGCGGGCCTCCGGTTCGTCGTTGTCGCGGTGACGACTCCGGTCGCGTGCGGAACTCATCGGCGGCCGGCCGCCTCAGCCGATCGTCCGCGGCAGCCGCAGGCTCAGCAACCCCGTCAGCGCCACCGCCGCCAACTGGACCAGCAGCGTCGTCACCAGCGCGTCCCGCATGCCGTGGCCGGGCACCAGGGACAGGAACAGCGTGCCGAGGACGGCCACCCCGAGCGCCAGCGACGACTGCTGCGTGGTCATCATGACGCCGCTGCCGACGCCCGCACGGGCGGGCGGCACCTCCGACAGGACGACCCGGAACACCACGGGGAGCTGGAGCGCCTGCCCGGCCCCGGCCACCGCCGCGCCCGGCATGAGCTCGACCAGGCCGAGGTCCGGCCAGGAACGCCAGGCGGCCAGCGCCATCAGGGCCAGGCCCACGCCCTGGAGCACGGCACCCGCCGGCACCACACGGGTGCCGTACCGGGCGACCAGCCGGGGGCCGGCGAGGGAGACGAAGAAGAAGACCACCGCCAGCGGCGCCAGCGCCGTCCCCGCCGCCACCGGGCCGAGGCCCGCGCCCTGCTGCAGCGCGACCGCGATGACGAACATGAAACCGCTGAAGCCGACCGAGAACGGCACGATCAGCAGCAGTCCGCGCCGCAGCGAGGTCAGCGCGAACAGGCTCGGCGGCACCAGCGGCGTACGGCCCGCGCGGTCCGCCCGGCGCTCCACCGCGTAGAACGCCGCCGCCACGAACGGGAACGCGGCGAGCGACAGCCACGTCCACAGCGGCCAGCCCGCCGCGCGGCCCTCGGTCAGCGGGACCAGCAGCGTGAGGAGCGAGGCGGCCAGCAGGACCGTGCCCGGGCCGTCCACCGGCTCCGGACGCGCCGAGCGGGTCTCCGGGACCGCGCGGGCGGCCAGCAGCAGACCCACCAGCACGACGGGGACGTTCACCAGGAAGACGGAACGCCAGCCGGTGCCCGCGACGTCGGCGGCCACCAGCACGCCGCCGAGGATCTGGCCGGCCACCATCGACAGGCCGGCCGTGGCCCCGTACAGGCCCATGGCCCGGGCCCGCCGGGCACCGGAGGTGGTCGCCTGGACGGTGGCCAGCACCTGCGGCAGCATCGCGGCGGCCGAGGCGCCCTGCGCCACCCGCGCCGCCACCAGCGTCCAGGCGTCCGGCGCGAGGCCGCACGCCAGCGAGGTCAGGCCGAAGGCGGCCATACCGCCGAGGAACATCCGCCGCCGGCCGAACAGGTCGCCGAGCCGCCCGCCGAGGACCAGCAGGACGGCGTAGGCCACCCCGTACCCGGCGACGACGAGTTCGAGGACCGACTCGCCGGCGGAGAGGTCGGTGCCGATGGAGGGCAGGGCGACGTTGACGATGAAGAAGTCGACGAGGGGGAGTGCCGCGCCCAGCAGCACCGTGAACAGCCCGGGGCCGCTCAGCGCGGGAGGCGCCGAGGCCGCCGGACGGACGGGACGTGAAGTGATGGTTTCGGTCACGTCACCGAGACTGCGACGCTCCCCAGACCGGTACCAGAGTCTCCTTGTCCTGGTACAAGGAACACCTGGCAACAGGATGCGGCGGGCGGCACCCTGGAGACATGACGACGACGGCTCAGGAGAGCGCGGGGACGGCGGTCAGGGCGGCGGCCGCCGCACAGGCACGGCCCCCGGAGGGGGCGTCGCAGGTCCGGCGGCACGAACTCGCCGCCTTCCTGCGCAGCCGCCGCGAACGCATCGCCCCCGAGAAGGTCGGGCTGCCCCGCGGACGCCGGCGGCGCACACCGGGGCTGCGCCGCGAGGAGGTCGCCCAGCTCTCGGCCGTCGGCGTCACCTGGTACACGTGGCTCGAGCAGGCCCGGGACATCCAGGTCTCCGTGCAGGTCCTCGACGCCCTCGCCCGCGCGCTGCTGCTCGACCCGACCGAGCGCGCCCACCTCTTCCAGCTGGCCGGGGCCGTCGACCCGACCCCCGCGACGGTCTGCCCGTCGATCTCGCCGGCGGTGCGCGCCCTGCTCGAGCAGTTCGAGCCGTACCCGGCGTGCGTGCAGAACAGCCGGTACGACATCCTCGCCCACAACCGCACCTACGGGCTGCTGCTGTGCGACCTGGACGCGGTGCCGCCCGAGGACCGCAACTGCATGATCCTGTGCTTCACCCACGACGACTGGCGGTCCTCCATCGTCCACCTGGAGGAGACCCAGCGGCTGATGGCCGCCCGGTTCCGCGCCACGATGGCCGGTCATCTCGCCGAGCCCGCCTGGAAGATGCTGCTGAAGCGGCTGCGGGCGGAGTCCGCCCAGTTCCGGGAGGCCTGGGAGCGGTACGAGGTGGTCTCCCACCGCAGCAA
Source organism: Streptomyces sp. NPDC048185 (assembly GCF_043202495.1). Classification (NCBI taxonomy): domain Bacteria; kingdom Bacillati; phylum Actinomycetota; class Actinomycetes; order Kitasatosporales; family Streptomycetaceae; genus Streptomyces; species Streptomyces sp. NPDC048185. Next base: position 735,140 of record NZ_JBIDAN010000001.1, on the reverse strand, counting down.
GCGCAAGGAGTTCCTCAACCGGTACGTGGGCCGGGTCAGCGTCGACCACACCGACCTGTGGCTCGGACCGGAGCCCGGGCCCCGCATGGTGACGTACGCGCCGGCCGACGAGACCTCGCGGGAGCGGCTGGAGAAGCTGCACGCGATCGCCCTGGAGCGCGGAGCGGCATCGCCGGGATGACCGCCCGAGGTGCGGGAACCCGGGGATGTGCGGAAGGTGATGTTCCCAGGGTTTCGTCAGTTCGCACAGGGCGAGGACAGTCATGGCTGAGCAGAAGTCGGCGCAGACGCTCCCGCGGCCGTTGCACGCGGCCGCGTCGGTGCTGCGGAAGGTGCCGGGCGCCGGGACGGTCGGCCGTGCGGCCGAGGGCGCGCTGGACATGATCGGGGCCGTGTCGCCGCGCGGGCGGCGGCTGGTCGTCTACACCGGCGCCGGGGTGCTGGGCGTCGCCGGTTTGGTGGAGTGGCCGGTGGCGGTCACCGGAGCGGCGGTGGCGTGGCTGACGCGTCCGCGGCAGGAGCGGTCCGAGGAGGCGGCGGAGGCAGCGGTCGCCGAGGGGACCGCGGGCAGCACGGCGGCGCAGCGGAACGCCATGACGGCCACGGGTGCCTCCGGCGGGAGCGCGGCGTCCGCGGGCAGCGTCGCCGCACAGCGCAACGCCGCGACCAGGACCGCGACGAGGAGCGCCGCCACGGAGGCCGGGGCCACCAGGAAGAGCGCCGCGGCGAAGCGGGCGGCGAGCAGGACGGCGGCGGGGAAGACGGCGGCGGAGAAGAGGGCGGCGAGCAGGACGGCCGCGTCTAAGTCGACACGGAGCGCGCCGGCGGCGAGGAAGACGACCGGGACCGGGTCGGCGGCGACGGGGACGGCTGGGACCGGGGCGGCGGCGACGAAGACGGCCGGGACCGGATCGACCGCGACGGGAACGGCAGGAACGGCGACGCCCGGGTGGAAAGCGGCGGCGGGCGGGTCGGCCGCGACGGGGACGGCCGGGACGGGGACGGGGACGGCCGGGAGTGGGTCGTCCGCGACTGGGGCGGCCGGGAGGAAGGCGGCCGGAACAGGGGCGGTCGGGACGAAGGCGGCGGCGAGCGGGACGGCCGGGAGTGGGTCGTCCGCGACTGGGGCGGCTGGGAGGAAGGCGGCGTCGAGCAGGTCGGCCGGGACGAAGGCGGCCGGGACGAAGGCGGCCGGGACCGGGTCGGCCGGGGCCGTCGCGAAGGGCAGTGCGGCCAGGGTCGCCGCGCAGCGGGGTACCGCGACCGGGAGCGCCGTGCGGAAGGGCACCACCACAAGTGCCGCGGCACGGAAGGGTGCCGCCGCGCGCAAGAGCACGGCGACCGCCACCGCCACGCGGAAGTCCGCCACCGCGAAGTCCGCCGCCAAGGCGGTCGCGGACAAGGCCACGCCGTCCGAGACCGCCGCGCAGAAGAGCGCCGCCACCCGGTCCGCCGCGCAGAAGGCCGTTGCGCGCAAGAGCACGGCGACCAAGGCAGCGGCTCAGAAGGCTTCGGCGACGGGGACCGCCGCGCGCAAGTCGGCTGCCGGGAGGACCAGCGCGGCGAAGGCCGCGGCGACGGGGACCGCCGCGCGGAAGTCCGCCGCCGGGAAGACCAGCGCGGCGAAGGCCGCGGCGACGGGGACCGCCGCGCGGAAGTCCGCCGCCGGGAAGACCAACGCGGCGAAGGCCGCGGCCACCGGCACCGCCGCGCGGAAGTCCGCCGCCGGGAAGACCAGCGCGGCGAAGGCCGCGGCGACGGGGACCGCCGCGCGGAAGTCCGCCGCCGCGAAGACCAGCGCGAACAGCCCCGCGAAGGGCTCCGCGGGCGGGGCGGCCGGGCGGAAGTCCGCCCCCGCGAAGCGCGCCGCGGGCACCCGCACGCGGAAGGCGGACTGAGAGGCAGCGATGGGCGGTGGACTTCTGACGCGTTCCCAAGGCGCCCTCGCCGGCATCGTCCTGGCCGGGCCCCGCCTGGTCGCGCGCGGCACCGCACCCGCCGTGGGCGCGGCGGCCGGCGCGGCCGCGGGCACCGCACGGGCCGGTGTGCGCGGCGCGGACTTCGCGGCGCGGGCGGCCCGGGTCGCCCGCGCCGCACTGCCGGGCGGCCCCCGCCACTGGCGGGCCGGCCCCCGGGCGCACATCGCGCTGCGGCCGGCCGCGGCCGAGAGGGTCCACCGCGCGGGCGGCACGGAACACGTCGCGCGCCGCGTGGCGGCGGCCCTCGCCGAACACCCCGACGTGGCGCTCGCCTACTGGGACAACGGGCTGGCCCGGCTGGTGGTGACCGCCACCGAGGAGGAACTCACCGACCGGGTCGTGGACCACGCGACCGACCTCGCCGCGCAGCACGGGCTGGCCCGCGCCGACGACGAGGTCGAGGAGCTGGCCCACCCCGGCGACCCGGTCGCCGTGCGCGTCGCGGCGACGGCCCTCGGCGCCGACGTCCTCGGCATCGCCGCCGCCCTCACCGCGTCGTCCCTGCGGCTGCCGCCCTCGCCCCGCCTGGTGACCGCCGTGGTGACGCTGCTGCGCGAGAACCCCAGGTTCCGCGCCTGGCTGCGCGAGCGGCTCGGCCCCCACCGCATGGACCTGGCGCTGGCCGCCGCCAACGCGGCCGCGCACGGCGCGGGCCAGAGCCCGACCTCGCTGGTGCTCGACGGCGCGGTGCGCGCCTGCCAGCTGGGCGAGGCGGTGGCCCGGTCGGCGGCCTTCGAAGCCGTGCACGACCGGCTCTGCGACCCCGGCCGGGGCAGCCTGCCCGCCGACCCCGCCCTGCGCCCTGCGCTGCGCACCTCCCCGGCCCACGACTACGCCACCCACGCCTCGACCGGCAGCGTGGCGGGCGCGGCGGCGACCCTGCTCGTCAAGCACGACCTGGCGGAGGCCGCGGAGGCGGTGCTCGCCGGCTCGCCCAAGGCCGCGCGCTACGGTCCCGCCGCCTTCCACGCCGTACTGAGCGCCGCACTGTCCCGCACCGGGGTGCTGGTGCGCGACCCGGAGCGGCTGCGGCAGCTGGAGATGACCCGCACGGTCGTCCTGCACCCGAGCGCGCTGCGCACCCCGAACGCGGGGGCGGACCCGTGGACCGAGGACGTCCTGGACGCGGCGCGGCGCGCGGGGCTGCGCGTGGTGATGGTGGAGGACCCGGCGCTGGCCGACTTCACCGGCCTCGCGGACCAGGTCGTCAGCGCCCGCCGCCCGCTCGGGGACGTGGTGGAGGGACTGCGCGCCGAGGGCGGCGGCGTCATCACCGTCGTACGGCCCCTGCCCGGCGACGACGAGACGGTGCTCGCCGGGCTGTTCGGCGGCGACGTGGCCATCGCGCTGGCCGACGCGGACACCCCGGTGGCCTGGGGCGCCGACGTGCTGGCCTCGCGCGGTCTGGCCGACGTGTGGCGGGTGCTGCGGGCGGTACCGGCGGCCCGCGCGGTCGGCAGCCGCTCGCAGACGCTGGCCCGGGCCGGTGCCGCGCTGTCCGGGCTGCTGGTCGCCGTCGGCGAGGCGCGCGGCAGGGGCGTCGGATCGCCGCTGCCCGGGCTGCGGCACGCGCCGGTCGACGCGAGCGCGGCGGCGGCCCTGCTGTCCGGGGCGCGCGCCGCCCTCGGCGTGGCGGTGGCCCGTGCGCCGCACCCCCGGCCGCGGGTGGCATGGCACACGCTGGACGTGGCGGACGTACGCGACCGGCTGGAGCGCGAGGGCGAACCCGAGCCGACCGTCGTCGAGCAGGCCACCGGCCGGGTGCGCGAGGTGGCCGAACGGGCGGGCCGGGTGCGGGCACTGGCGCCGGTGCGGTGGTCGTGGCAGCTGGCCCGGGCCGTGCGCGGCGAGCTGGACGATCCGCTGACCCCCGTACTGGCGGTCGGTTCGGCGGCCTCCGCGATCCTCGGCTCGGTCGTCGACGCGGCGCTGGTGGTCGGCGCGCTGGACCTCAACGCGCTGGTCGGCGGCTTCCAGCGGCTGCGGGCCGAACGGGCGCTGTCCGGGCTGCTCGCGGAACAGAAGCAGAAGGCGCGGGTGAGCGAGGAGCCCGGAGCGCAGGGCGCGGAGCCGTCCGTGGAGGGCGCGGATACGCCTGCGGCGGGCGAGCCGCGGATCGTGGACGCCGCCAAGCTGCACCCGGGGCACGTGATCGAGCTGAAGGCGGACGACGTCGTGCCCGCCGACGCCCGGCTGCTGTGGGAGGACGGCCTGGAGGTGGACGAGTCCGCGCTGACCGGCGAGTCGCTGCCGGTGGACAAGAGCGTGGACCCGGCGCCGAAGGCCCCCGTGGCCGAGCGGCACTGCATGGTCTTCGAGGGCACGACCGTGGTGGCCGGCCGGGCGCGGGCCGTCGTCGTGGACACCGGCGAGCACACCGAGGCCGCGCGGGCGGTGGCGCTGGCCGCCCGGACGCCGTCCGCCGCGGGCGTGCAGGCCAGGCTCCAGGAACTGACCCGCAAGGCACTGCCGTTGACGCTGGCCGGCGGCGCGGCGGTGACCGGTCTCTCGCTGCTGCGCGGCACGCCGATCCGGCAGGCCGTCTCCGGTGGCGTGTCGGTGGCGGTGGCCGCCGTGCCCGAAGGGCTGCCGCTGGTGGCGACGGTGGCCCAGCTGGCGGCCGCCCGCCGGCTCAGCCGGCACGGCGTCCTGGTGCGCACCCCGCGCACGCTGGAGGCCCTGGGCCGCATGGACACCGTGTGCTTCGACAAGACCGGCACGCTCACCGAGAACAGGCTCCGGCTCACCCGCGTCGCGGGCGCCGACGGCACCGTCCGCAGGGCGGGCGACCCGGACGCCGCCGGCGCCGTACGGGTCGCCGCGCGCGCCTGCCCCCGGCTGGACGGCGACGGGGCCCGGCCGACCCACGCCACCGACGAGGCCGTCCTGGACGCCGCCGGGCCCGACCCCGGGTGGACGCAGGACGAGGGCCTGCCCTTCGAGACCTCCCGCGGCTACGCCGCCGCCGTCGGCCGGGACGCGGACGGCGCCCCCGTACTGGTCGTCAAGGGCGCCCCCGAGACCGTGCTGCCCGCCTGCGCCGGCCTGCCGTCGCACGCCTCCGAGGCGGCGCACGACCTGGCCCGTGCCGGACTGCGCATCATCGCGGTGGCGAGCCGGCCGCTCGGCACCGGCGAACGGGCGGCCGGCGTGCTCGAACAGCCGCTGTCCGGGCTGGAGTTCACCGGGCTCCTCGCACTCGCCGACGTGGCGCGCGAGACGTCCCCGGCGCTGGTGCGCGGGCTGCGCGAGGCGGGCGTACGGCCCGTGGTGCTGACCGGCGACCATCCGCAGACCGCCCGCGCCATCGCCGTCGACCTGGGCTGGCCCGAGGACGCGGTCGTCGTCACCGGCGACGAACTCGCCGCCGCCGACCGCTCGGCGCGCTCCCGGATGCTGCGCGACGCGGACGTGGTGGCCCGGGTGGCGCCCGAGCAGAAACTGCAGGTCGTGGAGTCACTGCGGGACGCCGGGCGGGTCGTCGGCATGGTCGGCGACGGCGCCAACGACGCCGCGGCGATCCGCGCCGCCGACATCGGCGTCGGCATCAGCGCCCGCGGTTCGGCCGCCGCGCGCAACGCCGCCGACCTGGTCGTCACGGGCGACGACCTGCTGGTGCTGGTGGAGGCGGTGCGGGAGGGCCGGGCGCTGTGGCACAGCGTCGCCGACGCCATCGCCATCCTGATCGGCGGCAACGCGGGCGAGGTCGGCTTCGGCATCCTCGGCACCGTCCTCGGCGGTTCCGCCCCGCTGTCCACCCGCCAGATGCTGCTGGTCAACCTCTTCACCGACCTGTTCCCGGCGATGGCCGTGGCGGTGACGGAGACGGGGGACGCCGAGCAGGAGAAGGACGACGCGGGCGCGCCGCTCGGTACGGCGGTGCTGGGCGCGCCGCTGATCCGGCAGATCCGGCACCGGGCCATGACCACGGCGCTCGGGGCGACCGCGGCCTGGCTCTTCGGCCGCTTCACGCCGGGCACGAGGCGGCGCTCGACGACCATGGCCCTGTGCGCCGTGGTCGGTACGCAGCTGGCCCAGACCCTCGCCGACCGGCGCGGGAGCCGGCTGGTGCAGGTGACGTCCGTCGGTTCCGCCGCCGCGCTGGTGGTGCTGGTGCAGACGCCGGGGGCGAGCCAGCTCTTCGGCTGCACGCCGCTGGGGCCGGTGGCCTGGGCGGGCGTGGCCGCGGCGATCGCGCTGGCGCTGACGGGGCAGCGGGCGCTGCCGCGGGTGGAGGCGGCGGTGGTGAGGTACTGGCCGCGGGTGCCTTCGGCGATGAGGTGAGGGCGGGGCGCGGGTCGGGCCGGTGGTTTTTGGGTGCGGGTGGGTGGGGGCTCTCCGCGCAGTTCCCCGCGCCCCTGAGGGGCGTGTGGTGGGGCTTGGGGAGGGGTGGCGGTCGGGTGGCTCTGGGTAGGGGGCGGTCCGGTGGTGTGTCGGGTGCGGGTGGGTGGGGGCTGGGCGCGCAGTTCCCCGCGCCCCTCAGGGGCGTGTGGTTCCCCGTGTCTCTCGGGGTGTCAAGCGTGTGCTGCCTCTTTGACTTCCGGTGACTTCAGGCGCTCGGCGGTCAGTTCTGCTGTGTGGTGGGCCCAGCGGCCGGTGGTCACGGCGCCGAGGACGAGGACCGCCAGGCCGCAGGCGGCCAGGATCCACCAGCCGGGGCGGGCGGCGGAGACGAACGCGGAACGGTACGACGACGTGCCCACGCCCGCCGCCAGCACCGCGCCGATCACCGCGACGCCCAGGGTCTGGCCCAGCTGGCGGCTGGTGGAGGCGACGGCCGCGGCCACCCCCGCCTGGGCGCGCGGCATGCCGGAGACGGCCGTGTTGGTGATGGGCGCGTTGACGAAGCCGAAGCCGACGCCGAACAGGACGTACCCGATGAAGAGGGTGACGTCGGACGTCTCGGCCTCGAAGGCGGCGAACAGGACCCCGCTCACCGTCAGCGCGCCGCCCGCGATCAGCAGGGGCAACCGCGGCCCCCGGCTGCCGACCAGCCGCCCGGACAGCGGGGCGCACAGGAACGTCGGGACGGCCATGGGCAGCATCCACAGCCCGGCGTGCAGGGCGCTCAGCCCGCGCACGTTCTGCAGGTACAGCGTGGAGAGGAACAGGAAGCCGCCCAGCGCGGCGAAGGCGCAGACCGCCGTGACGGTGGCCCCGCTGAACGGCACCGACCGGAAGAAGCGCAGGTCGATGAGAGGCTCGGCGCGGCGCGGTTCGTAGCGCAGCAGTCCGAGCAGCGCGGCCAGCGCCAGCACGGCGTAGGGGAGTACGGACAGGAACCCGGCGCTCGGGGCCTCGATGATCGCGTAGGTGAGGGAGCCGAACAGCACGATCACCATCAGCTGGCCCAGCGGGTCGGGCCGGCGGGCCCTGGGGGCGCGGGACTCGGGCACGAAGCGCAGGGTGAGCAGCAGCGCGGCGAGCCCCACCGGCAGGTTGACCCAGAAGATCGAGCGCCAGCCGACCGACTCCACCAGCAGCCCGCCCACCAGGGGACCGGCGGCCATCGAGATGCCGACGACCGCGCCCCACACGCCGATCGCGCGGGCGCGCTCGCGCGCGTCGGTGAAGGTGTTGGTGATGATCGACATGGCGACCGGATTGAGCATCGAACCGCCCACCGCCTGCACCGTGCGGAACACCACCAGCGAGGACAGGTCGGGTGCCAGCGAGCACAGCAGCGAGCCGGCGGTGAAGACCACGAGGCCCGTCATGAAGACCTTTTTGCGGCCGATCCGGTCGGCCGTGGAGCCCGCGAGCATCAGCAGCGCGGCCAGCACCAGCGTGTACGCGTCGATCGCCCACTGGAGCCCCGACGTGCTCGCGTGCAGATCACGCTGCATCGAGGGCAGGGCGACGTTCAGGATCGTGTTGTCGATGCTCACGATCAGCAGGCTCATGCAGCAGATGGCGAGCACGAGCAGACGTCGGCGGTGGGTGAGCTCGGGCATGGGATCCATGGTAGCCCGCTTCGATAGTGCGGTTAACTAATGACCAGTACACGATTGTGCGGACGGGGACGCCGAGCACGGTCGCGCGTGCGGGACAATGGAGGAATGTCCACGCCCACCGCGCCCGCCCCCGCCACCGCGAACCCGTCGTTGCAGATCGGCCCGCACACCGCCGCACCGCCCGTGGTGCTGGCGCCGATGGCCGGGATCACCAACGCGCCCTTCCGCACCCTGTGCCGGGAGTTCAGCGGCGGCAAGGGCCTGTTCGTGAGCGAGATGATCACGACCCGGGCGCTGGTCGAGCGCAACGAGAAGACCATGCAGCTGATCCACTTCGACGCGACCGAGACCCCGCGCTCGATCCAGCTGTACGGCGTCGACCCCGCGACCGTCGGCAAGGCCGTCCGCATGATCGCGGAGGAGGACCTCGCCGACCACATCGACCTGAACTTCGGCTGCCCGGTGCCCAAGGTCACCCGCAAGGGCGGCGGCTCGGCCCTCCCGTACAAGCGCAACCTGCTCCGCTCGATCCTGCGCGAGGCCGTCAGCGGCGCCGGTGACCTGCCCGTCACCATCAAGATGCGCAAGGGCATCGACGACGACCACCTGACCTACCTCGACGCCGGCCGCATCGCCGTCGAGGAGGGCGTGACCGCCGTCGCCCTGCACGGCCGCACCACCGCCCAGCACTACGGCGGGACCGCCGACTGGGAGGCCATCGCCCGGCTGAAGGAGCACGTCCCGGAGATCCCGGTGCTCGGCAACGGCGACATCTGGTCCGCCGAGGACGCGCTGCGCATGGTCCGCGAGACCGGCTGCGACGGTGTCGTGGTCGGGCGCGGGTGCCTCGGCCGGCCGTGGCTGTTCGCCGACCTGGTCGCCGCCTTCGAGGGGCGTACGGACGCCTTCGTGCGGCCCACCCTGCGCGAGGTCGCCGACGTGATGGTCCGGCACGCCACCCTGCTGGGCGAGTGGATCGGCGACGAGGCCCGCGGCGTGATCGACTTCCGCAAGCACGTCGCCTGGTACCTCAAGGGCTTCGCCGTCGGCTCCGAGATGCGCAAGCGCCTCGCGATCACCTCCTCGCTCCAGGAGCTGCGCGCCGGGCTCGACGAGCTCGACCTCGACCAGCCCTGGCCCACCGGCGCCGACGGCCCCCGCGGCCGCACCTCCGGCAACAACCGGGTCGTCCTGCCGGACGGCTGGCTGAAGGACCCGTACGACTGCGCGGGCGTCGGCGAGGAAGCGGAGCTGGACACCTCCGGCGGCTGACCGGCGGCGGATCCCCTCCGACCCGCCGCGTTCACCCCTCGGACGGATGCGGGGTCGAGCCGTACGCCGTCAGGAAGCGGTCGCGGAAGGAGCTCATCCTCCACACCGGGGCGTCGTGGGCGGGCCGGAGGCCGTCGGTCCAGTTCCAGTCGTCGATCGCGTCGAGCACCTTCGGGTCCTTCGCGACGATCGAGACGGGCACGTCCCGGCTCGCCCCGGTGCCGCTGACCCGGGCGATCGGCTGGTGGTCGCCGAGGAAGACCAGGACGGTGTCGTCGGTGCCGTAGCGCTCCAGCCACTGGGTGAGGCAGGTGACCGAGTACTGGATCGACTTGCCGTACTCCTCGCGGGACCTGTGGGAGTCGGCGATGACGTCCGCGGACTTCTCGCCCGCCGCCTCGATGCCGTCGAACACCGAACCGTCGCCGAGCTCGTCCCAGCCGACCATCCGCGGGATCGGCGCCCACGGCTGGTGGCTGGAGGTCAGGATGATCTCGGCCATCAGCGGCCTGTCGCGCTTCCTGCCGTGCTCCAGCCGCTGGAAGGCCTCGAGCGCGTACTGGTCCGGCATGGTCGACCAGCTGAACTTCGGGCCCTCGTACCCGAGCCCGTAGGCGTCGTAGACCTTGTCCAGCCCGTGGAACCGGGCCTCCGGCCAGGCCTTCTGCACGCCGGGCATGATGCCGACCGTGTCCCAGGCCCCCGTCTCGCCGAACATCCCGGTCAGCGTGCGGTGCTCGCCCGACGTCACCGTGCGGTAGCGCTGCTGGTTGTCCACCCACAGGCCGGACACGAAGGTGGAGTGGCCCAGCCAGCTTCCGGCGCCGTACGTCGGGGAGGTCAGCCAGCCGCTCTTCGCCCGGTAGCCCGCCGCGGCCAGCGCCTTCGTGCTCGCGTCGAGCGTCCGGTCCACGCCGGGGGCCATCACCGGGTCCTCGACGGCGCTGCGGCCGTAGCTCTCGATGAAGGCGAAGATCATGTCCTTGCCGCGCAGGTCCGGCACCAGCTGCCCGCCGGGCGTGGCACCGAAGGCGTCGGCCTTCGCCTCCTCGGCGAAGGCCGCCTCGTCCCGCACCGTGTCCACCACCCGTTCGGTCTGCGCCCTGAGGGCGTACGCGGCCCGGCCCGAGGCGAGCGGCATGCCGAAGGCGTGCAGGCCGAGGATCGAGCAGGTGATCCACACGGTGCCGGCGGCCAGCACCCCGCGCATCGCCCGCTCCCGGTGCCCGGCCAGCACGTCGCCCAGCCGGACCGCAGCCAGGGCCAGGGACACCAGCAGCAGCAGCGCGAGGGCGACGGCGCCGAGCGCGGCGAGGGTCGCGACCGTCCCGCCCAGCGAGTCCTCGACGTAGCTGCGCGCGTCGTCGAGCAGTCCCCAGTCGAGCACGACGTTGAAGCCCCGGCCCAGGTACTCGCCGAAGCCCATGTCCAGCAGGTTCAGCAGGGTCAGGACGCCGAGACCGCCGCCGTAGAGCACGGCCACGACCCGCCGGGGCCGGCGCGGCAGGCCGAGCAGGACGGCGGCGCCGACGATCGCCTCGGCCGGGATCTGCGTGAAGCGGTTCGGTTCCAGGGCGATGTACGTGTTCGGCAGCAGCAGCGCGGTGAGGACCAGGGCGGCGGCCAGGGCCGTGGTGGTCCGGCGCAGGACGCGCGCGGGGACGGGGTGACGGGTCCGCCAGGCACGCCAGTGGGCGACGCGGGCCGTGAAGGGGCGGGGCGCGGGTCCGGCCGCCGGGGCGGTGGGTCGCGGAGCGGGCTCGCGGGGAGGTGGCTCGGGGCCCGGCTCGGTGGCGGCCCCGGGCGCCGTCTCCGTCGCCGTCTCCGTTCCCGTGAGGCCGGTGTCGGCGTCGGCGTCGGCGGCCGTGTGCGGTGGCCGGCGGAAGCGCGTGAAGACAGGCACCCGAAGGTCCTTCCCTGTGGAACCCGGTGGACGGCGGACCCGGCGTGGGGGTCCGGGTCCGCCGCACTGTCGTACGTCCCGTGCGCGGAGTGCGTTCAGCCTGGTGCGATCACGTCTCCGGTCACGTCTCCGGTCACGTCTCCCGTCACGTCCGAACGCGCCCCGGAACGCGTCCGCATGGTGAAATCCGGCGAGCTGTGGCAGCGTGATTCTCGCCACCTCTGATAAAGGCGGTGCTCAGATGAGCGGATCTTGGGCGAGTCCACTTCCTCAAACAGTGGCACTGAGTGCCAGGTGATGATCGTTCATCGATCGAACTCACTTGTCCCGAATCCCGCTCATGTGAGCGCATTAGGGCGGTGCGGAGACCGCTTGAGTTCAAGAAGTGAAAACACGGCGCCCCCGTCGCTTGCCAAGCTTTGACTTTCGATCCGCTGGCGGACGAGTGGTTACAGGCGCATGACGCGCAAGTGGACGTACCCAGGTGCCTTTGATCTGGGTAGATTCCTCGCCGTCAGGGCAGCCACCGCGTCTTCGAGGAGTCGAGACCCGTGTCGGAAAACAAAGATCCCCACGTAACGAAGTTCGTCTACGACTTCACCGAGGGCAACAAGGACCTCAAGGACCTTCTCGGCGGCAAGGGTGCCAACCTCGCCGAGATGACCAACCTGGGCCTCCCGGTTCCTCCCGGCTTCACCATCACCACCGAGGCCTGCAAGACCTACCTCGACAGTGGCGAGGAGCCGGCGGCACTGCGTGACGAGGTGAGTGCGCACCTCGACGCCCTCGAGGCGAAGATGGGCAAGAAGCTCGGCCAGGCCGACGACCCCCTCCTCGTGTCGGTCCGCTCCGGGGCCAAGTTCTCCATGCCCGGCATGATGGACACCGTCCTCAACATCGGTCTCTCCGACAAGTCGGTGCAGGGCCTGGCCAAGCAGGCCGGCGACGACCGCTTCGCGTGGGACTCCTACCGCCGCCTCATCCAGATGTTCGGCAAGACCGTCCTCGGCGTCGACGGCGACCTCTTCGAGGACGCGCTGGAGAAGGCCAAGGAGGCCAAGAAGGTCACGGTCGACACCGACCTGGAGGCCGCCGACCTGAAGAAGCTGGTCACCGCCTTCAAGAAGATCGTCAAGAAGGAGGCCGGCCGGGACTTCCCGCAGGACCCGCGCGAGCAGATGGACCTCGCCATCAAGGCGGTCTTCGACTCCTGGAACGGCGACCGCGCCAAGCTCTACCGCCGCCAGGAGCGCATCCCGCACGACCTCGGCACCGCCGTGAACGTCTGCTCCATGGTCTTCGGCAACCTCGGCCCGGACTCCGGCACCGGCGTCGCCTTCACCCGCGACCCCGCCTCCGGCCACCAGGGCGTCTACGGCGACTACCTCCAGAACGCCCAGGGCGAGGACGTGGTCGCGGGCATCCGCAACACCGTGCCGCTCGCGGAGCTGGAGCAGATCGACAAGAAGTCGTACGACCAGCTGATGCAGATCATGGAGACGCTGGAGAACCACTACCTGGACCTGTGCGACATCGAGTTCACGATCGAGCGCGGCCAGCTGTGGATGCTCCAGACCCGCGTCGGCAAGCGCACCGCGGGCGCGGCCTTCCGCATCGCCACCCAGCTGGTGGACCAGGGTCTGATCGACGAGGCCGAGGCGCTCAGCCGCGTCAACGGTGCCCAGCTCGCCCAGCTGATGTTCCCCCGCTTCGACGAGAGCGCCCGGGTCGAGAAGGTCGGCCGGGGCATCGCGGCCTCCCCGGGCGCGGCGGTCGGCAAGGCCGTCTTCGACTCCTACACCGCCGTCAAGTGGTCCCGCTCCGGTGAGAAGGTCATCCTCGTCCGCCGCGAGACCAACCCCGACGACCTGGACGGCATGATCGCCGCCGAGGGCATCCTCACCTCGCGCGGCGGCAAGACCTCCCACGCGGCCGTCGTGGCGCGCGGCATGGGCAAGACCTGTGTCTGCGGCGCCGAGGAGCTGGAGGTCGACACCAAGCGCCGTCGGATGACCGTGCCGGGCGGGCACGTCGTCGAGGAGGGCGACGTGATCTCGATCGACGGCTCCTCCGGCAAGGTCTACCTGGGCGAGGTCCCGGTCGTCCCGTCCCCGGTCGTGGAGTACTTCGAGGGCCGCATGCACCCGGGCGCCGACGACGCCGACGAGCTGGTCGAGGCCGTGCACCGCATGATGGCCTTCGCCGACCGCAAGCGCCGGCTGCGCGTGCGCGCCAACGCCGACAACGCCGAGGACGCGCTGCGCGCCCGCCGCTTCGGCGCCCAGGGCATCGGCCTGTGCCGCACCGAGCACATGTTCCTCGGCGACCGGCGCGAGCTGGTCGAGCGGCTGATCCTGGCCGACACGGAGGCCGAGCGCGAGGAGTCCCTGAAGGAGCTGCTGCCGCTCCAGAAGCAGGACTTCGTCCAGCTCTTCGAGTCGATGGACGGCCTCCCGGTCACCGTCCGCCTGCTCGACCCGCCGCTGCACGAGTTCCTGCCCGACATCACCGAGCTGTCGGTCCGCGTCGCGCTCGCCGAGTCCCGTCAGGAGCCGCACGAGAACGAGCTGCGCCTGCTCCAGGCCGTGCACCGCCTGCACGAGCAGAACCCGATGCTGGGTCTGCGCGGCGTCCGCCTCGGCCTGGTCATCCCCGGCCTGTTCACCATGCAGGTCCGGGCGATCGCCGAGGCCGCGGCCGAGCGCAAGGCGGCCAAGGGCGACCCGCGCGCCGAGATCATGATCCCGCTGGTCGGCACCGTCCAGGAGCTGGAGCTCGTCCGCGACGAGGCCGATCAGGTCATCGCCGAGGTCGAGGCGGCCACCGGCGCGAAGCTCAAGCTGTCGATCGGCACCATGATCGAGCTGCCCAGGGCCGCGCTGACCGCCGGTCAGATCGCCGAGGCCGCGGAGTTCTTCTCCTTCGGCACCAACGACCTGACGCAGACCGTGTGGGGCTTCAGCCGCGACGACGTCGAGGCCAGCTTCTTCACGGCCTACCTGGAGAAGGGCATCTTCGGCGTCTCCCCGTTCGAGACGATCGACAAGGACGGCGTGGGCTCGCTGGTAGCCTCCGCCGCCAAGGCCGGCCGCGCCACGCGTCCCGACCTGAAGCTCGGCGTCTGCGGTGAGCACGGCGGCGACCCGGAGTCGGTCCACTTCTTCCACGAGGTGGGTCTGGACTACGTCTCCTGCTCCCCGTTCCGCATCCCGGTCGCCCGCCTGGAGGCCGGCCGTGCGGCGGTCACCTCGAAGGGCAGCGACCACCGCTGATCCCACGCGGGGCACGCAAGACCCCGGAGCCGCCGTCTGTCACCCGACCACCCTCACCGATCGGCGGCGGCTCCGGCTCACGAGAAAGGGCGGCACCCTTGTGCGGGGGTGCCGCCCTTCGGGTTTTCGCGCGTCCGCTGTCCGTTGTGCGGCGGCTGTGTGCGGGGTGTGACGCATCTTTCAAAGACGCACCACAACCATCGGGTTCACTTGGTGGTCATCTGCACGATGGTCCTACGCCCACGACAGTAGGAAACACGACGCCGGAAATGGTGGACGGATGTCCCAGACGGAACAGGCAAGGCCGGTCGACAAGGCCTCGGAGGGTGACGACGGTGGGGTGACGGCGCCCGAAGCGCCGCCCGCTGCCGGGGCGCGCGTGGAGGTCCCGGCCGGACCGGTCGTCCGCGGCAACCGGCTCGCCGCGCTGGACGGGCTGCGGTTCCTGGCGGCCCTCGCGGTGGTGCTCTTCCACTTCGTGGGCCAGACCCACGGGGCCATGATCGCCGTCTGGGGCCGCCCGTATCAGGAGCTCTTCCCCGACGCGCACCGCTACTTCGCCTTCGGGCGGCTCGGCGTCGACCTGTTCTTCCTGATCAGTGGCTTCGTCATCTGCATGAGCGCCTGGGGGCGCACGCCACGCGACTTCTTCATCTCCCGTGTGACCCGTCTGTACCCCATGTACTGGGTGGCGATCGCGGTGTCGGCGAGCGTCGTCTATCTCTTCGACACCCCGTTCGGGCACCCCAACCCACGGGTGCTGTTCGCCAACCTGACGATGCTGCAGACCCCGCTCGGCGTGGCCAACCTCGACTCGGTCTACTGGACGCTCTGGCCGGAGCTCTGCTTCTACCTCACCTTCGTGGTGGTGGTGTGGAAGGGGCTCACCTATCAGCGCGTGGTCATCTTCTGCGGGATGTGGACGGTCGCCGCGGTGCTGGCGCCCAGCGCCCACATCCCGCTGCTCACCCTGATGGTCAACCCGACGTCCGCGCCGTTCTTCATCGCGGGCATGGCCTTCTACCTCATGTACCGCTACCGGCCGACGCCGCTGCTGTGGGGCATCGTCGCCATGTCGTGGCTGCTGGCGCTGCACTTCCTGCTGACGCCGCGCGGGGGCCGCAACAACTGGGAGACCTGGGCGCCGTGGCGCGGCTGGCTGGTCCTGGTCATCACGGTGTTCTTCCTGCTGATCGCGGTGATAGCACTCGGCTGGACCAGCAGGATCCGCTGGCGGGGACTGACCGTCCTGGGGACGCTGACCTTCCCGCTCTACCTGCTGCACGACGTCATCGGCATGTCCGTCGCCCATCACTTCGCCGACCGGGTCGATCCCCGGCTCCTGGTCGGAGTCAGCGTGGCCGGCCTGATCCTGCTGTCGTACGTCGTCCAGCGGTTCGTGGAACGCCCGATCGCGCTGGCCATGCGGCGGCTGCTGAGCAGCGCAGCGTTCAGTCTGGAACCGCCGAAGCCACGCCGCTGAGCGAGCGGAGGCGGGTCAGCGGGTGCCGGTGTCCCGGCGCCTGCGGGCCGCCAGGAGCAGGCCGCCGCCGGCGAGCACGACGACGGCGCCGCCCGCCGCGAGGTACGGGGTGCTGTCGTCGCCGCCGGTCTCGGCCAGGTCGGTGCCCTGCTGACCGGCGGCCCGGTCGCCGGCCTTCCCGCCGGCCTTCCCGGAGCCGTCGACGGCGCCCGTGCCCGAGTCCGTGTCCTTCCCGGCGCCGGTGTCCTTGCCGTCGGCGGGGACGAAGTCCGCGGGCGGCTTGTCGCAGCCGACGCCGTCCTTGTCCCGGTCCAGGTGGGCGCCGTAGTGCTCGTCGCCCTTCTGGATGTCGGAGTACCCGGCGGCGTAGGCCTCGGTGCAGTTCTTGAAGGGATGGGTGCCGTCGTGCGCCTCGGCGACGGCCGGCAGGGCGGCCAGGGCCAGTGCGGCGACGGTCACGGCGGCCGGCTTGCGGAGGAGGTTCATCGCGTGTCCCGGGAATGGTGTGGAACGGCTGGGTCGAGGTGCCGAAGGTAGTCACGTGACGCGAGTGCGGCGGCGATATGGAGGAGCCGTGACGGGAACGTGACGTGACCGGAAGGTAACTCTCCGCACCCGGCCTCGCGGCGCGTACGGTGAGGTGGGGTCCGGGAGATCGGGAAGGAGTCGTGGATGACCGGCTGGAGTGTGCGCGACGTCCCCGCTCAGGACGGAAGGACCGCCGTCGTCACCGGGGCCAACAGCGGACTCGGATACGTGGTCGCGCGGGAGCTGGCGCGCAAGGGGGCGCGGGTCGTGCTCGCGTGCCGCAGCGAGGCGCGGGGCGCGGCGGCCCTGGAACGGCTGACCGGCGAGGTGCCGGGCGCCGACGTGGAACTGGCCCGGCTCGACCTCGGCGACCTGGCCTCCGTGCGCAAGTTCGTGAGCGCACTGCCGTACGGGCGGGTCGACCTGCTGGTCAACAACGCCGGGGTGATGGCCCTGCCCTACGGCACGACGGCGGACGGGTTCGAGACGCACTTCGGCGTCAACCACCTGGGGCACTTCGCCCTGACCGGCCTGCTGCTGCCGGCGCTGCTCGCCGCTCCGGACGCGCGGATCGTCACCGTCTCCAGCATGATGCACGCGCTGGCCGACGTCGATCCGCGCGACCTCAACAACGTACGGCGCTACGGGCGGTGGACGGCCTACGCCCGCTCCAAGTCCGCCAACCTGCTCTTCACGCACGAACTGGCGCGCCGGCTGGCGGCGCCGGCCGGCGGGCCGGCCGTCACGGCCGCCGCCGCCCACCCCGGGTACGCGGAGACCAACCTCCAGACCGCCGGGCCGCGTGCCGAGGGGCGGCGGTTCGCCGAGCACCTGATGCACCTCGCCAACCGGGTCGTCGCCCAGCCCGCCGAGGCGGGTGCGCTGCCCGTCCTGTACGCGGCCACCGCACCCGCCGTGGCCCCCGACTCCTTCACCGGCCCGGCCTTCGCCCTGTGGCGCGGAGCGCCCGCACCGTCCTGGCGGGCGCCCCGGACACGCGACGACGCGATGGGGGAGCGGCTGTGGGCCGCCTCCGAGCGGCTGACGGGGGTCACCTACGAGGCGCTGCGGGCCTGAGCCCTAGGCCCGGAACGGCCCGCGTACCTCGTAGGTGATCCCGCCGGACGAACTCCCGCTCGTGCCCCGCTGGCTGGAGAAGTACAGCCGCGTGCCGTCGGGGGAGAACGCCGGGCCGGTGATCTCCGAGCCCGACTGGCCGTCGACCCGCAGGAAGGGGGCGATCACGTCGTCCGGCGTGATCACGCAGATCTCCATGTTGCCGCCGTCCTCCGCCACGAACAGGTCACCGGAGGAACTGCCGGTGACGTTGTCGACACCGGTCAGCGGTGCCGTGCCGGACGTCACCATGGAGTCGTCGTAGGCCAGTTCGATGGTCTGGGCGGACGCGTCGTACTGCCAGACGCGGTTGTCGCCCTTGGTGGTGAACCAGCAGGTGTCGTCCGCGTAGTAGCAGCCCTCGCCGCCGTTGAAGCGCTTCGCGCCGGAGACCTGGTTCCGGGTGGCCGTGGCGCCGGACGGGTCGGGGACCCGCGCCCACGTCACCGGGCCGCTGGTGGCCGCCCCCGCGACCAGCACCTCCAGCGTGCCGGAGGACAGATCGCCCCAGGTCGTCGGGCGGAAGCGGTAGAAACAGCCGTCGGTGACGTCCTCCGTCAGGTACACGACCCCCCGGGCCGGGTCGGCCGCCGCCGCCTCGTGCTTGAAGCGGCCCATGGCGTCCCGCCGCACCGCGGCCTTCACGCCCCAGGGGTCGGTCTCGTAGACGTAGCCGCGGTCCACCTCCTCGCAGGACAGCCAGGTGTTCCACGGGGTCCGGCCGCCCGCGCAGTTCTGCCGGGTGCCGGAGAGCACGCGGTACGCCGAGGTGATCGCGCCGGTGGACGAGAACCGCACGGCGCTCGCGCCCCCGGAGGGGTTGATCTCCGAGTTGGAGACGTAGATCCAGCCGGAGCCGTCCGCGTAGCAGGCGCCGCCGTCCGGAGCGCTGTGCCAGGTGTACGAGGTGCCGGCGACCTTCTGGCCGGAACGGGCGATCACCCTGCTGGTGAAGCCGGCGGGCAGGCGGATGCCGTTGGCGTCGGGTGAGCCGAGCGCTCCGTAGGGCCCGCCGCCGGGCTGGGCGGGCGCGGCGTACGCGGCACCGCGCCACAGGGTTCCGCCGAGGACGGCCGAGCCGCCGACGACGGCCGTGCGCAGGAGGGTACGACGATCCACTGCTGCCTCCGGGTGTCATGACCTCTCCCGCCGCCGGCCGGCGGCGGGAGCGTGCGGTCACGGACCCTAGGGCAGCCGGGTTGACGGTCCATGGACAACTCGTGACGCCTGGACGGCGCCCCGTACCCCGGGCGGACGGGCACCGCCCGGGCAACGGCTCAGGCGGTCTGGCCGCCGTCCACGACCAGGTCGGTGCCCACCACGGACGACGCGTCGTCCGACGCCAGGTACAGCACGGCCGCGGTGACCTCCTCGACCGACGAGACCCGGCCGAGCGGCGTCTCGGCCCGCATGCGCTCCGCCCGCCCCGCCTCCGTCTCGCCCGGCCGCAGGGACATGGTGGTCGCCGTGGCGCCCGGGCTGACGGCGTTGATGCGGACGCCGTCGGCGATGTGGTCCAGGGCGGCGCCCCGCGTGAGCACCGAGACCGCCGCCTTGGTGGCGGCGTAGGCGGTGGCGCCCGGGCTGCGCTTGTGCAGGCCGAAGGTCGAGGCGATGTTCACGATCGCCCCGCCGGCCGGCTGGGTGCGCATCCGGCGGACCTCCGCCCGGAGGGCGTGGAACACGCCGGTGACGTTGATGCCGAGCTGCGCCTGCCAGTCCTCCTCGGTCAGGTCGGCCAGCGGGGCCCCGCCGCGGAAGACACCCGCGTTGTTGACGGCCACGTCCAGCGAGCCGAAACGGTCCACGGCCGCGTCCACGACGGCCTGTACGTCGGCGGCCCGGGACACGTCGGCGGTGACCGCCAGCGCCTTGCCGCCCGCCTCCTCGATCAGGGCCACCGTCTCGTCGAGCGGCTCCCGCCGGCGCCCGGCGACGACGACGTGCGCGCCCTCCCGGGCGAAGGCGAGGGCGACGGCGCGTCCGATGCCGGAGCCCGCGCCGGTGACAAGGGCGGTCCTGCCGGTGAAGCGCTGGGTGGTCATGAATCTCCCCTTTTTCTTGACCGAACGGTTCATTATGAGGGCGGGAAAGACACCCCTCCGGCGGAGGGGTGTCTCAGTCGAGCAGTGCCAGTGCCTGTTCCGCCGCGTCCCGCACCCGCGCGGGGTCCGCCGACGCCTTGCCGACCACCCGCATGCCCTGGAGCAGTACGAGCAGCATGCGGGCCAGGGTGAGCGGATCGCGGCCGGCGGGCAGTTCGCCCTGGTCCCGGGCGCGGGCGAGCGACGAGTGCAGCACCGTTTCGAGCTGGTCCCAGTTGTCCTCGACCCGCCGCGCGGCGACCGGGTCGTGCGGGGCCAGTTCGGCGGCCGTGTTGGTGACGAAGCAGCCGCGCCCCCGCAGGTCCTCGGCGGCCGACTCGGTGGCGTAGCGCCGCACCAGGGACCGCACGCCCGGCAGGGCGGGGCCCGGCCGGGCCAGGTCCGCCAGCAGGTCCGGCAGCAGCCCCTGCTCGTAGCGCTCCAGCGCCTTCAGGTACAGCTCACGCTTGTTGCCGAAGGTCGCGTAGATGCTGGCGCGCCCGACGCCGAGGTGCTCCACGAGGTCGGACATCGACGTGGCCTCGTAGCCGCGCCGCCAGAACAGCTCCAGGGCTGCCCGCAGTGCGGCGTCCGGGTCGAACTCCTTGGTCCTGGCCATGGGCCGCAGCCTAGGCTCGACTAGAACGATCGGTCAAGAAAACCGCTCAGGCGGCCTTCACCTCGTACGTCGCCACCCGCACCGTCTCGTCGTCCAGGCACTGCCCGGTCGCGAGGTCGAAGCGCTGCTTGAGCAGCGGGGAGGCGACGAAGGGGCGGCCCGCGTGGCTGCCGGTCAGGCCGCGGGAGAGGACGGCCGCGCCGGTGAAGGGGTCGCGGTTGTCGATGGCGTACAGCTCGCCGCGGCGGTCGCGGAACAGGGCCACCTGCCCGCCGTCCGGCAGCAGGGCCGCCACGCCGCGGCCCGGGAGCAGGGCGCCGAGGTCGCAGGCCGCGAACCAGTCGTCCGTCAGCCTCAGTCGGACCTGCGGGCCGGCCGTGTCGGGCGAGAGGGTCCGGGGGGACACGGTCTGGGGTGCCAGGGTCATCGCCGGGTGCTTCCTTCCAGGACGTCTTCCTCGGTGCGCCGCCTGCCGATGGCCAGCAGCGGCAGGTCGGGCTTCATCTGGTCGCGTTCGGGCACGAAGCCCACGACCGGGTCGGGCGTGTCCGGCGCGTTGACGAAGGACACGAACCGGGCCAGCTTCTCGGGGTCGTTGATCGTCTCGGCCCACTCGTCGCGGTAGTGGGACACGTGCGCCCGCATCAGGGACTCCAGCTCGTCGCAGATGCCGAGCGAGTCGTGCACCACCACGTCCCGGACGTGGTCCAGGCCGCCGGGGATGCGCTCCAGCCAGGTGGAGGTGCGCTCCAGCTTGTCGGCGGTGCGGATGTAGAACATCAGGAACCGGTCGATCAGGCGGACCAGTTCGGCGTCGGAGAGGTCCTGCGCCAGCAGATCCGCGTGGCGCGGGGTGGCGCCGCCGTTGCCGCCGACGTACAGGTTCCAGCCGTTGGACGTGGCGATCACGCCGAAGTCCTTCGACTGGGCCTCCGCGCACTCGCGGGCGCAGCCCGAGACCGCCGACTTGAGCTTGTGCGGGGACCTGAGCCCCCGGTAGCGCAGCTCCAGGTCGATCGCCATGCGCACCGAGTCCTGGACGCCGTAGCGGCACCAGGTCTGCCCCACGCAGGACTTCACGGTGCGCAGCGACTTCCCGTACGCGTGCCCCGACTCGAAGCCGGCGTCCACCAGCCGCGCCCAGATCACCGGGAGCTGCTCCACGCGGGCACCGAACATGTCGATGCGCTGACCACCGGTGATCTTCGTGTAGAGCCCGAAGTCGCGGGCGATCTCGCCGATGACGATGAGCTTCTCCGGGGCGATCTCGCCGCCGGGGATGCGCGGCACCACCGAGTACGAGCCGTTCCTCTGGAGGTTGGCCAGGAAGTGGTCGTTGGTGTCCTGCAGGGCCGCCTGCTCGCCCTCCAGGACGTAACCGCTCGCGCCGATCGCCGGGGCGAGGGAGGCGATGATCGAGCCGACCGCCGGCTTGCAGACCTCGCAGCCGTCGCCGCCCCGGGCGCCCTCGCGGCCGTGCCGGTCGAGGAGCTCCTGGTAGGAGGTGATCCGCAGGGCGCGGACGATCTCGTACAGCTCCTCGCGGGTCTGCGCGAAGCAGCCGCACAGGCCCTTGTCGACCTCGACGCCGCTCGCCTCCAGCTCGGCGGTGACGAGCTGGCCGAGCACCTTGACGCAGGAGCCGCAGCCGGTGCCGGCCCTGGTGCACTTCTTCACCTCGGGCACGGTCGTGCAGGAGTGCTCCGTCACCGCGCCGCGGATGGTGCCCTTGGTGACGTTGTGGCAGGAGCAGATCACCGCGTCGTCGGGCAGCGCGGACGGCCCCAGCCGGTCCGGGGCGCCGGCGCCGGCGGGCAGCACCAGGGACTCGGGAGAGACGGGCGGGACCGAGCCGGTGAAGGCGCGCAGCGTGCCGTAGGCCTCCGCGTCGCCCACCAGGATGCCGCCGAGCAGGGTGCCGTCGCGGCCGACGACCAGCTTCTTGTACAGCCCGGCACGGGAGTCGGAGTAGACGACGTCCAGGCAGTCCTCGGCGGTGCCGTGCGCGTCGCCGAAGGACGCCACGTCCACGCCGAGCAGCTTCAGCTTGGTGGACAGGTCGGCGCCCGTGAACGCCGCCTCGTCGCGGGCGATGGTCGCGGCGGCCGTCTCGGCCTGCTCGTACCCGGGGGCCACCAGGCCGTACACCCGGCCGTCGGCGGCCAGCGCGCACTCGCCGATCGCGAACACGTGCGGATCGGTGACGGTGCGGCACTGCTCGTCGACGCTGATGCCGCCGCGCTCGCCGACCGCGAGCCCGCAGTCGCGGGCCAGCTGGTCGCGGGGGCGGACACCGGCGCTGAACACCACCAGGTCGGTGGCGAGTTCGGAGCCGTCGGACAGCTTCATGCCGGTGACGGCGCCGTCGTCGCCGGTCACGATCTCCTGCGTGCCGACGCCCGTGTGGACGGACAGGCCCATCTCCTCGATGGTGCGCAGCAGCGCGGCACCGCCGCCCTCGTCGACCTGCACCGGCATCAGGCGCGGCGCGAACTCCACGATGTGCGAGGTGAGGCCCAGTCCCTTGAGCGCGCCGGCCGCCTCCAGGCCGAGCAGCCCGCCGCCGACGACCGCGCCGGTCGTCGCGTTCCTCGCGTACTCCTCGATGGCGAGGAGGTCCTCGATCGTGCGGTAGACGAAGCAGCCCTCGGCGTCCTTGCCGGGGACCGGCGGGACGAAGGGGTAGGAGCCGGTCGCCAGCACCAGGACGTCGTAGCCGACGCTCAGCCCCGAGCGGGCGGTCACCCGGCGGGCCTCGCGGTCGATCGTCTCGGCCGGGTCGCCGACGTGCAGCTCGATGCCGTGCTCGGCGACGAAGGCCGGGTCGGTCATCGACAGGTCCTCGGGGGTCTTCCCCGAGAAGTACGAGGTCAGCTGGACGCGGTCGTAGGCCGGGCGCGGCTCCTCGCACAGCACGACGACGCGGTGCGTGGCGGTCAGTCCGCGCTCGGCGAGCGCCTCGAGGAAGCGCTGGCCGACCATGCCGTGGCCGACGAGCACGATGGTGGGGGTGGGCCCCGGGGTGGCGGTCATCAGGAGCCTCCGTCGTTGGTGAGCAGGTGGAGCAGGGGGCCGCCGGCGGAGGGGAGCGGCTCTGCTCCCTCCCAGGCGCGCGCCAGCGCGCCGACGGTGCCGAGTTCGCCGACCAGGACCCCGCCCACCAGCCGGTCGTCGCGGACGACGACCTTGCGGTAGGTGCCGCGGGTGGCGTCGGCGAGCTGCACGACGTCGTCGCCGGGGCGGGGGTCGGTCTCGCCGAACGCGGCGAGGTCGAAGGGGCTGTCCGGCCCGGTGAGGGTGAGCCGGGTCAGGGACCGGGTGCCGGTGTAGCGGGCGGCGCGGTCACCGGCCAGCAGGGCGGCCAGCGCGCCGGCCTGTTCGAGGGCGGGCGCGGCCAGCCCGTACACCGTGCCCGCGTGCTCCGCGCAGTCGCCGACGGCACGGATCCGCGGGTCGGAGGTGCGCAGCTCGTCGTCGACGACCACGCCCCTGGCGACCTCCAGGCCCGCCGCCCGCGCGAGCCCGGTCCGGGGGCGCACCCCGCAGGCGAGGACGACCAGGTCGGCGCCGAGGGCGTATCCGTCGGCCATCTCGACCGACCGCACCGCCCCGCCGACCGACCGCACGTCCCGTACCCGGCACTCGGTGTGCACCTCGACGCCGAGGTCCTCCAGGTGGCGCCGGACGAGCGCGGAGGCGGCCGGGTCGAGCTGGCGTTCCATCAGCCGCTCGGACTGCTGGGCGAGGACGACCTGTGCGCCGCGCACGGCCAGCGCGCGGGCGGCGGAGACACCGAGCAGCCCGCCGCCGACGACGACCGCCCGCACCCCCGGCCGCACCGCCTTGGACAGGCCGAGGCAGTCGTCCATGGTGCGGAAGGCGTGCACGCCCTCGGGCAGCTCGCGGTCCGGGGTGAACAGACCGCGCAGCGGCGGGAGCACGGCGTTGGAGCCGGTGGCGAGGACCAGCGTGCCGTACGCGATCACCGAGCCGTCGGCGCAGCGCACCGTCCGCCCGGCCCGGTCGATGCCGGTGACGCGGGCGCGGGTCAGCTCCGCGGGCGCCGGCAGGGCGGTCACCTCGGGGCCGAACCGTCCGGCCAGCACCTCGGCGAGCAGCACCCGGTTGTACGGGCGGTGCTCCTCGTCGCCGACCAGCAGTGCGGGCGTGCCGAGCTCACCGAGCCGCCGGGCGAGCGTCACACCCGCGAGCCCGGCGCCGATCACCACCACACGCGCATTCGAGGTCATGGCAACGAGCGTGCGGTGCGGGTGTTACCCGACGGCATCTCCTCTGTTTCCCACGGGGAACGCTGCCCTCAGCGGGGGCGGGCGAGGGGTGTGAGGGCCACGGCACCCTCCGGGCGGGGCGGCCGGGGGTGTCGGGCCTGTCTGGGCGGGGCGGCCGGGGGTGTCGGGCCTGTCCAGGCGGGGCGGCCGGGGTGCCGGGTCCGTCCGGGTGGGGCGGCCGGGGACGTCGGGCCTGTCCAGGCGGGGCGGCCGGGCAGGGCCCGGCGGGGATGCGGGGCCCGCCGCGAACCTCAGAAGTCCCTCATCTCGATGGACGGCACAACCATCTCGTCCATAGGGTCGCGATCATGCCCGACATATCGCTGACCACGGTCGTCCTGCTGTGCCTCGCCGCCTTCGCGGCCGGTTGGATCGACGCCGTGGTCGGCGGCGGCGGCCTCCTGCTGCTGCCGGCCCTGCTGCTCGGGCTGCCCGCCGGGACCCCGGCCGCGCAGGCCCTCGGCACCAACAAGGCGGTCGCCATCGTCGGCACCACGGGCGCGGCGGTGACCTACGCCCGCAAGGCGCCCGTGGACGTCCGCACGGCCGTACGCATCGGCCTGGCCGCCCTCGCGGGGTCCTCCGGAGGGGCCTTCTTCGCCGCCGGGATGAGCACCGAGGTGCTGAAACCGGTGATCATGGTGGTGCTGCTCGCCGTCGCGGCCTTCGTGATCCTGCGCCCCGCCTTCGGCACCGCACCGGCGCCGGGCCCGGCCACCCGCCGCCAGGTCCTCGCCGCGATCGGCCTCGCGGGTCTCGGCATCGGCTTCTACGACGGCCTGATCGGCCCCGGCACCGGCACCTTCCTGGTCCTGGCGCTCACCGCCGTCCTGCACCTGGACCTGGTGACGGCCTCCGCCACCGCCAAGATCGTCAACTGCTGCACCAACGCGGGCGCCCTCGCCACCTTCGCCTGGCAGGGCGCGGTGCTGTGGCAGCTCGCCGCCCTGATGGCCGTCTTCAACCTCGCCGGCGGCATGTTCGGCGCGCACACGGCGCTCAAGAAGGGCAGCGGCTTCGTCCGCGTCGTTCTGCTGACGGTCGTCTTCGCCCTGGTGGCGAACCTGGCGTACGAGCAGTGGCTGGCCTAGTCCCCAGGGCCTGTCGTTCGGATCACGCCGGCGTCGCGGGGCCCTGGGCGTCCCGCCGCAGGGCCAGCAGTTCCACCACCCCGGTCGTGTCCTCCTCCCCGTGCCCCTCGGCGAGCCGCCGCTCCATCAGCGTCATGTACGGCGCCAGCAGCTCCGTGCTCACCCCCTGCTCCTCGGCCGTGCCCAGCAGCGTCGTGTTGCCCGCCACCTGCATCGCCAGGTTCGAGACGACGTCCTTGCCGTAGTCGCCGCTCTCGATCTGGTCGGCGGCCTTGTGGACCGCGCCGGACATCGCGCCGAGCCACGACACCAGCAGCGGCGCGAAGTCCTTCGGGGCGATGTCCTCGGGGCGGATCAGCGCGAAGGCGTGCATGACGCCCGCGAACATGCCGTTCATCGCGCTCAGCAGGGCCACGTCGTGCAGCGCCGCGAAGCCCGCGTCCTCGCCGACGAAACGGGTGCCGGCCGGGACGGCGAGGGTGTCTTGATGCTCCTCGAACACGGCGGGGGAGCCGCTGTAGAACACGTACCCGCCGGAGCCGGGCTCCCCGATCATCGGCGGTACGGCCATGATCCCGCCGTCCAGGAAACGGGCCCCGCGCGCGGTCGCCCACGCGGCACGGGCACGGCCCTGGGCGGGCGTCCCGGTGGTGAGGTTCACCAGGTCCCGTCCGGTCAGGTCGGCCCCGTCGAGGGCCTCGCCCACCGAGGCGTCGTCGAGCAGGCAGACGATCACCAGACGGCTCGCGGCCACCGCCGCGGCGGCGCTCGGAGCCGGAGTCGCGCCGTCGGCGGCGAGAGCCTCGGCGCGGGCGGGGGTGCGGTTCCAGACGGTCACGGGGTGGCCGGCGGCGAGCCAGGCACGGACGAGGGCGGTGCCCATGGCGCCGGTGCCGAGGACGGTGAGCGGAATACGGGAAGCGGATGCCTTGTCAGTCATGGTGATCAGGCTCCGCCGAGGAGTACGGCCGCTCAAGTACGTACTTCTGAGTGGGTGGTTACCTCGGGGGAAGAGTGCAGGCAGCGGCAGGAAGCGGGGGGCGGGGCATGGGGACGGCACGGCGGCCGGGGGCGTACGTCTGTGGGGTCGACGCGGCGATGGACGTCATCGGCGGCAAGTGGAAGGTGCTGATCCTCTGGGCGCTCGGCGAAGGGACGTGCCGTTTCGGTGCCCTGCGCCGCGAGCTGCCCGGCGTGACGGAGAAGGTGCTCGCCGCGCAGCTGCGGGAGCTGGAGGCCGACGGCATCGTGCACCGCGAGGAGTACGACGAGGTGCCGCCGCGCGTGGAGTACTCGCTGACCGCACGGGGCGCCGCCCTCAACGAAGCGCTGGCGCCGCTCGGCGCCTGGGGGAGGGCGAACGTCCTCGGCGTCTCACCGGCTGCCGGTGAGGTGGGCGAAGACGACCACGTTCCCCTGGTAACCGGTACCGCGTGACCAGCCGCCGCCGCAGGTGATGACGCGCAGTTCCGGCCGGTCCGCCGCCCCGTACACCTTGTCGTCGGGGAAGTCCGTCGCCGCGTACACCTCCACCGCGTCCACGGTGAACACCGCGACGCCGCCGTCGCGCCGGTCGACCTCGATCGCGGCGCCCTTCTCCAGCGCGCCGAGCCGGTAGAAGACGGCGGGGCCCTGCGCGTTGTCGACGTGCCCGGCGACGATCGCGGTGCCCGTCTCGCCGGGTGTGGTGCCCGCCTCGTACCAGCCGGCGAGGTTCTTCTCCTCGGCGGGCGGGACGTCCAGGCTGCCGGCCGGCGTCAGTCCGAGGCCGGTCAGCGGGGCGTCCACGCCGATCACCGGGATGCGGACGCGGTCGGGCGGGGACGGCGGCAGGGCCGGTGCGCCGGGTGCCTCGCGTGCCTGCCCGGTGCCGGCCTGCGCGGCCGACGGCTGAGGCGGCGCCCCGGTCTCCGAGCCGCCGACGAGGAGGAACGCCCCGGAGCAGAGGGCGACCGCGGTGACGGCCGCTATCGCGGTGTTTCCGACCCTGCGCATGACGACCACTCTCCCTCGGGGATCCCCGGCCCCCTCCGGGCCGCGAGGGGCATCGGACCCGGAGGGGGTGGGGAAGTGCGGTACCGCGGACGGGCAGCGGAGGGTGCCCGTCAGATCCCGTCGCCTCTCGCCCGGCGATGCAGGAGCCAGGTACCGCCCGCGGCGGCGACGGCGAGAGCCGCCACGCCGGCCGCGGTCTGCACGGGGTCGGGGCCGAGTGCGCCGCCGACCCCCGTCTTGACGCTTCCTCGGGGGTACACCTGCTCGCGGACCGAGGTCAGCGTGACCACCAGGTCACCCGTCACCCGACGGCCGCTCTCCGCGCACGTGGTGACGATCTCGTACGTCCCCGGCTGCGCGCTCGGCGGTACGTCGAACCGCCCGGTCACCTCGCCCCCCGGCGTGTCCGGCGCCAGCGGGAACCGGCCCGCGCCCACCGCGCCGGCGTCGCCCGTCGCGGAACCGTCCTCGCCGCACGCCGAGGTGGTCACCACGGCCTCCTCACCGGGCACGACCGAGGAGGGGTACACCTCCAGTCGGCCGGTGGCCGCGGCGTCCCCGCCGTACGCGGGCGCGGTGGCGAGTCCCGCGGCCGCGACGGCGAGCGCGGTACCGGTCAGCAGGCGGGCGGTACGTCGCATCGGTGCTCCTTCGAGCTCTTCGGTGGCCCCTGCCCTACCGAGGAAAATGGCAGCGGACGCGCCCCGCTTGTCGAGCGGGGCGCGGGAATGGGATGAACGGGTGTCACCGGCGAGCCCGGCGAGCTCGCCGGTGATCGCGTTCTCGCAGGTCATCACGGCGGTGCGGGGCACCGGAGGAAAAGATCCGGAAGGGTGCGCGGCGCGCGTGTGAACGGGTGATCAGGCGTCGGCCGACGGATGCCGCGGAGACGGACTTGACCTCGAGTTAAGTTGAGGTACCAAGGTGTTCCGCATGACCACAGAGACCGCTCCCCTGCACGTGACCCTGATCGTCGGAAGCAACCGCCACGGCCGTTTCGGCCCCGTCGTCGCCGAGTGGCTCCTGGACCACCTCCGCGACCGCGACGACCTGGTCCCCGAGGTCGTGGACGTCGCCGGGACCGACCTGCCCACGGACCTGGCCCGGACCCCGGAGGCGACCGCCGCGCTGGCGGACGTCACCCCCAAGCTGGCGGCCGCCGACGCGTTCGTCGTCCTCACCCCCGAGTACAACCACTCGTTCCCGGCGGGCCTGAAGAACCTCGTCGACTGGCACTACGGCGAGTGGCGGGCCAAGCCCGTCGGCCTCGTCTCCTACGGCGGCGTCTCCGGCGGCCTGCGCGCCGTGGAGCACCTGCGTCAGGTCTTCGCCGAACTGCACGCAGTGACCGTCCGCGACACCGTCTCCTTCCACAACGCGGGCGCGGCCTTCGACGACGCGGGCACGCTGCGGGACCCCTCCGGGCCGGACGCGGCGGCCAAGACCATGCTGGACGAACTGGTCTGGTGGGGCCGGGCGTTGAAGGAGGCGAGGGAGAAGCGCCCCTACGGCGCCTGACCACCGCGCGGCGGCCGGCGCCCCGGGAAGGGTGCCGGCCGCCGCCGGGTGCCGGTGAGCGCTCAGCCCACGTTCACCGCGCTCCACGCCGCGCCCACCGCGGCGTACTCCGTGCTGTCCGTGCCGTACAGCTCCCCGGCCGCGCTCAGCGTGGCGGCGCGCGCCCCCGCGTAGTCCGTGGACGAGGTCATGTGCACCGTCAGCGCCCGGTACCAGATGGCGCCCAGCTTGTCCCGGCCGATGCCGGTCACCGTGGAGCCGTCGCACGTGGGGGAGTCGTAGGCGACCCCGCCCACGGTCCGCGCGCCGCTGCCCTCGGCCAGCAGGTACGCGAAGTGGTTCGCCACCCCGGACGAGTAGTGGACGTCGAGGTCGCCGACCGAGGAGGTCCAGCAGTCCGCCGAGGCGCCGTCCCGGCTCGGCCGGTCCAGGTAGCGCAGGGCGGTGCGCCCGAAGCCGGAGCGGACGACCTTCTCGCCGATCAGATAGTCCCCGGAGTCCGCGGAGTTGCCCGCGTACCACTCCACCAGCGTGCCGAAGATGTCGGAGGTGGCCTCGTTCAGGCCGCCGGACTCGCCCGAGTAGGCCAGCGCCGCCGTCGACGACGTCACCCCGTGCGACATCTCGTGCCCGGCGACGTCCAGCGACACCAGCGGGCCGAAGGTCGTCCCGTCACCGTCGCCGTACGTCATGCAGAAGCACGTGTCGTCCCAGAAGGCGTTGTTGTACCGGGTGCCGTAGTGCACCCGGTTGTAGGAGCCCTTGCCGTCGCCCGCGATGCCGGTCCGCCCGTGCACGTCGCGGTAGTAGTCCCACGTCACGTCGGTGCCGTACTGCGCGTCCACCGCGGCGGAGGCGCGGTCGGCGGCCGCGCCGGTGCCCCAGTGGTTGTCGGCGTCCGTGAACACCGTCGAGGGCGCGCGGCTGAGGCAGATGGTCAGGAAGCACAGATCGGTCTTGTTCGCCGCGTCGCCCGTGTACGTGCCGCCGCGCGTCGCGTCCTTCAGCTGGTACGCCGAGCCGGACTGCGTCGTCTGCAGCGGCACCGTGCCGCCGTAAAGCGACCTGCCGTCCCCCGAGGCCGACTCGATGGTGTCCCAGGCGTCGATGCGGGCGCCCGTGCCCGCGTCGGTCAGCACCGTGCGCGCGACCGGGTTGCCGAGGGAGTCCAGTGCCGCCGCGTTCGTGCGCCAGGCCAGCTTCGGGGTGCCGTGCAGGGCGTCGACGACCAGTTCGGGCTTGGCGGTGAGGCGCTTCAGGAGCTCGCCCGGATTGGCGGCGCGCAGCGCGTTCGCGGCCAGGTCGGCGGCCCGGGGCGCCGACAGCTTCGGCGTGACGGTGGCCGGGGAGACGGACGTCCGCGTCGCGCGGTCGGCGCCGCGGTAGCCGCCGTCCGGGTCGAGGTGGACGACGAAGTCGCCGCCGAGCACCGGCAGTTCGCGGTAGGTGCGGTCGTAGCGGACGTGCTGGGTGCCGTCCGCGTCGATGATGACGTCACGGACCCGGGTGTCCTGGGCGCCGGTCAGGCCCAGGGCCGTGGCGTGGTCCGCGAGGGCCGCCGCCGCGTGGCCGAGGGCGGCGGCGGGAGTCGGGCCGTCGGCCGCGCCCGCGGTGGGGGCGAGGGCGGTGACCAGGAGGGAGGCGGCGGTGGCGGCGATGCCGACCGTGG
Source organism: Streptomyces sp. NPDC048185 (assembly GCF_043202495.1). Classification (NCBI taxonomy): domain Bacteria; kingdom Bacillati; phylum Actinomycetota; class Actinomycetes; order Kitasatosporales; family Streptomycetaceae; genus Streptomyces; species Streptomyces sp. NPDC048185. The sequence goes on along the minus strand of NZ_JBIDAN010000001.1, from coordinate 704,368 downwards.
CGGGGCGGGATGCTCTGACGCGCCGTATTCGGCTCATCGATCTCCTCGGGACAGGCGCTCTCGGCGCGTGGGGACGCTGGTGCTGACTCGGATTCAAGAGCCCGTCGTATGTCATGTCCATAGCGCTCACGTGGAGATCGTGAGGGGAGAGAATGACCCCGTGGATGCCGAGCACCTGCCGTTCTTCGTCTACGGGACGCTGCGCCCCGGCGGCCCCCACCACGCGCGCTTCCTCAGCGGGCGCACCCGGGCCGAGGGAACCGGCCCGCCTCACCGGCGCCGCGCTGTACCCCGGCCCCGGCTACCCCTACGCCGTCGAGGACGACGGCGTGGTCCGCGGTGACCTGGTCACCCCTCGCCCCGAGGCGTACGACGACCTGCTGGCCGCCCTCGACCGGCTGGAGGAGTACGTGCCGGGCGACCCGCGCAACCTGTACGACCGCGTCGCGAGGGACGTCGTCCGGGACGCCGACGGGACCTCCGTGCGCGCCTGGGTCTACCTCGCCGCCCCGGCGGTCGCCGCCCGGCTGCGGGCACGCGGCGTCCCGATCGAGAGCGGGGACTGGCGGGCCCGGTGACCCGCGCGCCCGGCGGCGCTAGCGCGCCACCGTCTCGACCCGCACCGCGCACACCTTGAACTCCGGCATCCGCGAGGTGGGATCCAGCGCCGGGTTGGTCAGCGTGTTGGCACGGCCCTCTCCGGGCCAGTGGAAGGGCATGAACACGGTGTCGGGACGGATGCCGGTGGTGATGCGGGCCGGCGCCACCGCCCGGCCCCGCCGGGAGACGACGGCCAGCGGGTCGCCCTCCGCCGCCCCGAGCCGCGCCGCGAGCCTCGGGTGCAGTTCCACGAACGGGCCCGGCGCGGCGGCGTTCAGCTCGTCCACGCGCCGGGTCTGCGCGCCGGACTGGTACTGCGACACGACCCGCCCCGTGGTCAGCAGCACCGGGTACTCGTCGTCGGGCTCCTCGGCGCTCGGCCGGTGCGTGACGGTGGCGAAGCGGGCCCGGCCGTCCTCGGTGGCGAAGCGGTCCAGGAAGAGGCGGGGGCTGCCCGGGTGCGGCCGCGTGCCGTCGGTGTCCGGCGCGGGCGCGGGGCACGGCCAGAACACGCCGCTCTCCCGCGCGAGCCGCCGGTAGCTGATTCCCGAGTAGTCCGCGGGCCCGCCCGCGCTGGCCCGGCGCAGCTCCTCGAAGACCTCCTCGGGGTCGACCGGGAAGCCCTTCTCCACGCCGAGCCGCCCGGCCAGCCCGTGCAGCACCTCCAGGTCGCTGCGCACCCCGTCCGGCGGCGTGAGCGCGCGCCGGCGCAGCAGCACCCGTCCCTCCAGGCTGGTCGTCGTGCCCGTCTCCTCGGCCCACTGCGTCACCGGCAGCACGACGTCCGCCAGCGCCGCGGTCTCGGAGAGCACCACGTCGCACACGGCCAGGAAGTCCAGCGACCGCAGCCGCCCCTCGACGTGCGCCGCGCGCGGCGCCGACACCACCGGGTTGGAGCCCATCACCAGCAGCGACCTGACGTCCGTGCCGAGCGCGTCCAGCAACTCGTACGCGCTGCGCCCCGGCCCCGGCAGCGCGTCGGGGTCCACCCCCCACACCTCGGCGACGTGCCGCCGCGCCGCCGGGTCGGTCAGCTTGCGGTATCCCGGCAACTGGTCGGCCTTCTGCCCGTGTTCGCGCCCGCCCTGCCCGTTGCCCTGTCCGGTCAGGCAGCCGTACCCCGACCGGGGCCGCCCGGCCCGCCCGGTCGCCAGGCACAGGTTGATCCAGGCACCCACGGTGTCCGTCCCCTTGGCCTGCTGCTCGGGTCCGCGGGCGGTCAGCACCATCGCCGCCTCCGGCGCGCAGAACAGCCGCACCGCCTCCCGCAGTTCGGGAACGGACACCCCGGTGATCCGTTCCACGTACTCCGGCCAGTGCGCCATCGCCGCCGCCCGCGCCTCCTCCCAGCCCGCCGTGCGCTCCTCGACGTACCGCTCGTCGACCCGCCCCTCGGCGACGACCAGGTGCAGCATGCCCAGCGCGAGCGCCAGGTCGGTGCCCGGCCGGGGCGCCAGGTGCAGGTCGGCCTGCTCCGCGGTCCTCGTGCGGCGCGGGTCGACGACGATCAGCGTGCCGCCGTTCTCCCGCAGCTCGTGGAAGTACCGCAGCGACGGCGGCATCGTCTCCGCCGGGTTCGACCCGACGAGGATCACGCACCCGGTGCGCGGGATGTCCTCCAGCGGGAACGGCAGTCCCCGGTCCAGCCCGAACGCCTTCGTGCCGGCCGCCGCCGCCGACGACATGCAGAACCGCCCGTTGTAGTCGATCTGCGAGGTGCCCAGCACCACCCGGGCGAACTTGCCCAGCGCGTACGCCTTCTCGTTGGTCAGCCCGCCCCCGCCGAAGACCCCGAGCGCGTCCGCGCCGTACTCCTCCCGCGTGCGCGCCAGGTTCCCGGCGATCCGGTCCAGCGCCTCGTCCCACGAGGCCGGCGCCAGCGCGCCGTCACCGCCGCGGACCAGCGGCGAGGTCAGGCGGACCCGCGACGAGAGCAGGGCCGGCGCGGTACGGCCCTTGCCGCACAGCGCGCCCCGGTTCACCGGGAAGTCCGCGCGCTCGGTCACCTCGACGCTCCCGTCGGCGGCGGACGTCAGATTCATCCCGCACTGCAGCGCGCAGTACGGGCAGTGCGTGGGCGTCGAGGTGTTCTGCATGCCGACCAGCCTGCGTCGCCCGTGTTACGCGACCGGGCGGCCGCTTGTTACGCCGCCGGGACGGCGACCTCCCCGCCGCGTCCCGGCCGCGGTGAGGATCGGGCCGCGTCCGGCGGAGCTGCCCTGCTCAGATGCCGACGAGCCGAACACGGTCACCGCACAGACGGGACATGTCATCGACGTCGGAGGTCAGTATGGCAACCGGCCCCGGTTGCCGCAGCGCCATCTCCGCGACCGTCGCGTCGATCGCGTATTTGTGGCCATGCAGACCCGCGGTCCTGAGCAGCTCCGCGGACGCCCTCGCCGCCGCCTCGGTCACCGGCTCGACCCTGACACGCGACAGCGCCCACCGCATCCGAGGCAGGTTCATCCGCGCGTGGCTGACTTCCACAAGGGTGTTGGCTCCGACGACGACGTCGGCGCCCATGGCATGGAACACCTGGAACATCGCGAGGATCTTGCGGTCCTGCGCGACCCAGGCGGAGAGCCCCTCGGAGTCCAGGACAACGGTCTCCACGTGCCCGTTCACGCAGCACTCACCGATCCGTCGGCATCCGTGGTCCCGAAGATCCGGGAGCGGGCCTCCGCCAGTTCCTCCTCGGTGAAGGCCCCGTGCTCCTCCTGATGACGCAGGAGATCGGCGCCGAGCAACTCATGCCGCAGCTGACGCGCCACCGCTTCGGCGACATAGCCCGAGACGTTGTCCGTGAGCTTCTTCAGCTCGGCGACCTGTTCGGTCGGGAGCGTCACCGTGATGCGCGTCGTATCCGCCATGACGCAAGCATACTGCGGTATGCGTGCCGTGGGTCCGCTTCTCACCCTCCGGTGGCCCGCACCGTGAGCCGCCGGAAAACGCCTGTCACCGGCGCGCAACGGTGAAGCAACGTCCGACCGCCACCCTCGGTGCATGACGGCGACGACACTCATGGGCAGAGCGACGAGCACGGCGACCCCCGGCGGCACCCCCGCCCTGGTCGCCGTCGCCCACGGCAGCCGCGACCCGCGCGCACTGAGCACCGTATGGGCCCTCCTCGACCGGGTCCGCGCCCTGCGCCCCGGCCTGCCGGTGCACCTCGGTCACATCGAGCTCAACGCCCCGCTGCTCCCGGACACGCTGACCGCCCTCGGCGACGGGGAGGCGGTCCTCGTCCCCCTCCTCCTCACCCGCGGCCACCACGTCGAACGGGACATCCCCGACATGGCGGCGGCGTGCCCGGCCCGCACCCGCGTGGCCGCCCCGCTCGGCCCGCACCCCCTCCTGGTGGACGCCCTGCACGACAACCTCCTGGAGGCGGGCTGGCCGCTCCACGCCCCCCGGGACGCCGCCGTCGTCCTCGCCTCCGCGGGCTCGCGCGCCCCGGCCTCCCGCGCGGACACGACCCGCACGGCGGCGCTCCTCGCCTCCCGCCTCGGCGTCCCGGTCGTGCCCGCGTACGCCTCGGCGGCCGCCCCGACGGTGCCGGAAGCCGTCCGCACGCTGACCGCGCGGGGCTACCGCCACGTCGCCGTCGCCGCGCACTTCACCGCCCCGGGCCGCTTCGCCACGGAGTGCGCGGCCCACGCCCCCTGGATCGCGTCCGCCCCGCTGGCCACCCACCCGGCGATGGCCCACCTCCTCCTGCACCGCTACGACGAGGCACTGAGAGCGGGCAGCGCTTCCGAACGCCGGGCGCCGGCGACCCCCTAGGGGGCGCGGGACCGTATGGATGTGCGGCTCCGCCGCGTGGGCGCGACCAGCCACAACCGAACCCGCACGCGCCCGGCAGCCGAACCGGGCAGGCCCATGGGCGCCCGACTGTCACACCTTCCGCATACTGTTCACGACATGGAAGGCACCGCATCCCCCACCCCGTACGACCCCACGTCAGTCGCCCGCTGGGCCCCGGAGCCGGACAAACGCCCCGGACGCACCGCCTTCCAACGCGACCGCGCCCGCGTCCTGCACTCCTCGGCCCTGCGCCGCCTCGCCGGCAAGACACAGGTCGTCACGCCGGGCGAGGGCAATCCCCTGTGGGACGCCAGCCCCCGTACCCGCCTCACGCACTCCCTGGAGTGCGCCCAGGTCGGCCGCGAGCTCGGCGCCGCCCTCGGCTGCGACCCGGACCTGGTGGAGGCCGCCTGCCTCTCCCACGATCTCGGCCATCCGCCCTTCGGGCACAACGGCGAGACCGCGCTGAACGAGTTCGCCGAGGACTGCGGCGGCTTCGAGGGCAACGCGCAGTCCCTCAGGCTCCTCACCCGCATCGAGCCCAAGCGCTTCACCGACGAGGGCTCCGTCGGCCTCAACCTCACCCGCGCCGCCCTCGACGCCGCCACCAAGTACCCGTGGTCGCGCGGCGACCACCCCACCGACCCGGCGTCGCCCAAGTTCGGGGTCTACGAGGACGACCGCCCCGTCTTCGCGTGGCTGCGCGAGGGCGCCCCCGCCGGCCGCACCTGCTTCGAGGCGCAGGTCATGGACTGGTCCGACGACGTGGCGTACTCCGTGCACGACGTCGAGGACGGCCTGCACGCCGGTCACATCGACCCGAACTGCCTGCTCGCCGACCCCGAGCGCGAGGCGGTCTTCGAGGTCGCCGTCGGCCGCTACGTCCCCGTCGGCACCGACCACGCCGAGCTGGCCGCCGCCCTCGACCGCCTCCTCGCCCAGGACTGGTGGCCGCACGGCTACGACGGCTCGGCCGTCGCCCAGGCCCGCCTGAAGGACGCCACCAGCCAGCTCATCGGCCGCTTCTGCCTGGCCGCCGAGACCGCCACGCGGGCCGCGTACGGGGGCGGCCGCCTCACCCGGTACACCGCCGAACTGGTCGTCCCCCGCGAGACCCGCATGGAGTGCGCCGTCCTCAAGGCCGTCGCCAACCGCTACGTCATGCAGCGCGACGAGCAGGCCCGGCTCCGCGCCGACCAGCGCGTCGTCGTCGCCGAACTGGCCGAGGCGCTCACCGCCCGCGCGCCCGACGGCCTCGACCCGCAGTTCCGTGCCCTGTTCGACCGGGCCGGCGACGACAAGGCGCGCAAACGGGTGATCGTCGACCAGATCGCCTCCCTCACGGACGCCTCGGCCCGCTCGCTTCACGCCCGCCTGACGGGGCATCAGAGAGACTGACGATGGCCTGATCGGGTCACTCCCCCTTCCCGCGCCACGCCGTGTGCGGGACGCTCGCATCTGGCGGCACCCTGACGAGGAGGCAACAAGTGGTCGACGCGGATCAGACATTCGTCATCGTCGGAGGAGGCCTGGCCGGCGCCAAGGCGGCCGAGACACTCCGCACGGAGGGGTTCACCGGCCGGGTGATCCTCATCTGCGACGAGCGCGACCACCCCTACGAGCGCCCGGCGCTGTCCAAGGGCTACCTGCTCGGCAAGGAGGAACGCGACAGCGTCTTCGTGCACGAGCCCGCCTGGTACGCGCAGCACGACGTCGAGCTGCACCTCGGCCAGACCGTCGTCGCCGTCGACCGTGCCGCGAAGACCGTGCACTACGGCGACGACGGCACCTACGTCCGGTACGACAAGCTGCTCCTCGCCACCGGTGCCGAGCCCCGCCGCCTCGACGTGCCCGGCACCGGCCTGGCGGGCGTCCACCACCTGCGCCGCCTCGCCCACGCCGAGCGGCTCAAGGGCGTCCTCGCCTCCCTCGGCCGGGACAACGGCCACCTCGTGATCGCCGGCGCCGGCTGGATCGGCCTGGAGGTCGCGGCGGCGGCCCGCGAGTACGGCGCCGAGGTCACCGTCGTCGAGCCGGCGCCCACCCCGCTGCACGGCGTCCTCGGCCCCGAGCTGGGCTCCGTCTTCACCGAGCTGCACGAGGCGCACGGCGTCCGCTTCCGCTTCGGCGTGCAGCTCACCGAGATCGTCGGCCAGGACGGCATGGTGCTCGCCGCCCGCACCGACGACGGCGAGGAGCACCCCGCGCACGACGTGCTCGCCGCGATCGGCGCCGCCCCGCGCACCTCGCTCGCGCAGGCCGCGGGCCTGGAGATCGCCGACCGCGCGCACGGCGGCGGCATCGTCGTCGACGAACGGCTGCGCACCTCCGACCCCGACATCCACGCGGCCGGCGACGTCGCCTCCTTCCCGCACGCCCTGTTCGACACCCGGCTGCGGGTGGAGCACTGGGCCAACGCCCTCAACGGCGGTCCCGCCGCGGCCCGGGCGATGCTCGGCAAGGACGTCACCTACGACCGCGTGCCCTACTTCTTCTCCGACCAGTACGACCTGGGGATGGAGTACTCCGGCTGGGCGCCGGCGGGCTCCTACGACCAGGTGGTGATCCGCGGGGACGCCGCGAAGCGCGAGTTCATCGCCTTCTGGGTGAAGGAGGGCCGCGTGCTGGCCGGGATGAACGTGAACGTGTGGGACGTCACGGACCCGATCCAGCGGCTGATCCGGACCCGGGCCCAGGTGGACACGGAGGCGCTCGCGGACCCGCACGTCCCGCTGGAAAACCTCGTCGCCTGAGTGTCCGGCCGCCCCCGTAGAATTCACACGTGGCAGGACGGATCAACGACGAGGACGTGAAGGCGGTACGGGACGCGGTCCCGATCGACGCCGTCGTCTCCGAGTACCTCCAGCTGCGCAACGCGGGCGGCGGCAACCTGAAGGGGCTGTGCCCGTTCCACGACGAGAAGTCGCCGTCCTTCCAGGTCAGCCCGAGCAAGGGACTCTTCCACTGCTTCGGCTGCCAGGAGGGCGGCGACACCATCACGTTCGTGATGAAGATCGACCACCTCACCTTCTCCGAGGCGGTCGAGCGCCTGGCCGGTCAGGCCGGCATCACCCTGCGCTACGAGGAGGGCGGCTACAACCCCGCCCACCAGCGCGGCGAGCGCATCCGCCTGGTCGAGGCCCACAAGATCGCCGCCCAGTGGTACGCGGAGCAACTGGCGACCGGCCCCGAGGCGGACGCCGGCCGCGCCTTCCTCGCCGAGCGCGGCTTCGACCAGTCCGCCGCCCAGCACTTCGGCGTCGGCTACAGCCCCCAGGGCTGGGACCACCTCACCCGCCACCTGCGCGGCAAGGGCTTCAGCGACAAGGAGCTGATCCTCTCCGGGCTCGCCCAGGAGGGCCGCCGCGGCCCCATCGACCGCTTCCGCGGCCGGCTGATGTGGCCCATCCGCGACATCGGCGGCGACGTCGTCGGCTTCGGCGCCCGCAAGCTCTACGAGGCGGACAACGGCCCCAAGTACCTGAACACGCCCGAGACGTCGATCTACAAGAAGTCCCAGGTCCTCTACGGCATCGACCTCGCGAAGAAGGACATCGCGAAGGCCTCCCGCGCGGTCGTCGTCGAGGGCTACACCGACGTCATGGCCTGCCACCTGGCCGGCGTCACCACCGCCATCGCCACCTGCGGCACGGCGTTCGGCGGCGACCACATCAAGATCCTGCGGCGCCTGCTGATGGACAACGGCTCGGCCCGCGTGATCTTCACCTTCGACGGTGACGCGGCCGGCCAGAAGGCGGCCCTGCGCGCCTTCGAGGACGACCAGAAGTTCGCCGCCGAGACGTACATCGCCATCGCGCCCGACGGCATGGACCCCTGCGACCTGCGCCTGGCCAAGGGCGACGACGCGGTCGCCGACCTGGTCGAGCCGCGCACCCCGCTGTTCGAGTTCGCGCTGCGCCAGATCGTCGCCCGCTACGACCTGGACACCCCGGCCGGCCGCGCGGCGGCCCTGGACGAGGCGGCGCCCGTGGTCGCCCGGATCAAGAACAGCGGTGCCCAGCACGAGGTCGCCGTGCAGCTCGCCGGCATGCTCGGCATCCTCGACACCCAGTTCGTGGTCAAGCGCGTCGCCCAGCTGGCCCGCTGGGCCCGCGACCGCGGCGGCAAGGGCCCCGCCCCCGACCAGCGGCAGCGCGGCGGCGGCGACGGCCCGCAGCAGTACGTTCCCGCCGTCCCGGCGGCCCCCCGCGGCCCCGCGCTGAACCTGCGCAACCCGGTCTTCGCCACCGAGCGCGAGCTGCTCAAGCTCGCCCTCCAGCGCCCCGAGCTGGTCTCCCCGGCCTTCGACGCGTACGGCGTGGACGAGTTCACCGCCCCGCCCTACGCGGCCGTGCGCCAGGCGATCCTGGAGGCGGGCGGCGCCGAGTTCGGCGTCCAGGACCCGCAGGACTACCTGGTCCGCGTCCGCGAGGCCGCCCCCGACGACGCCGTCCGCGCCATGGTCACCGAACTCGCCGTCGAGGCGATCATGCGCCGCGTCGTCGACGAGATGTACGCGGGGGAGGTGCTGGTCCGGGTCCGGCGCCGCGCCGTCGAACGGCGTATCCGCGACGTCAACGGCCAGCTGGCCCGCGTCTCCGGCCACGGGGACCCGGCCCAGTACGCCGCCGTGCAGAACGAGCTGTGGGTCCTCCAGCAGTACGACCAGACCCTGCGCGCACACGGCGCCGCCGCGCTGTAGCGCCGCCCCCGGGTCACCGCCGATCAGCAGGCGGTCACGGACCGGACGCAAAAAGTCACCGCACGCCCCTCGTGGCGGCGATGTGTCGTACCCCACACTAAGGGCGGTGCCCGAGTCCTCGGAGCGCGGCCGCTCCGTCCCCGACGGTTCCCACAACCCTCCGGCTGCGTTCAACACGAACGGGACGGACAGCGGCGAGCGCGCCGACTCCGCCCCCGAAGCACCGCTGCCGCCCCCGCCGGCAGCGTCCCTCCTGGAGGTCGCCCCCGTGCAGACCCAGACCCTCGCCCAGACCGACGCGCACCCCGACGGCGCGGAGCCGGACGCGGACACCGGCGCCCTCCTCGCCATGCCTCCCCGGCACCGCGCCGCGCCCGACCCGGAGCCCGCGTCCGTCGACGAGCCGCCCGTCGACGAGCCGCCGGCCGGCGGTGCCGAGGCCGACGAGCCCGAGGAGCACGAGCCGGCCGAGCCGCCGGCGCCCACCCGCACCGAGACCGGCGGGCCCTCCGCCGACCTGTTCCGCCAGTACCTGCGCGAGATCGGCCGGATCCCGCTGCTCTCCGCGGCCGAGGAGGTCGACCTCGCGCGCCGCGTGGAGGCCGGGCTGTTCGCCGAGGAGAAGCTGCGCCTCACCCCCGACCTGGACAGCAGCCTGGCCGTGGACCTGGACCGGCTCGTCGTCCTGGGCCGCCTCGCCAAACGCCGCCTGATCGAGGCGAACCTGAGGCTCGTCGTGTCGGTCGCCAAGCGGTACGTCGGGCGCGGGCTGACCATGCTCGACCTGGTCCAGGAAGGCAACCTGGGCCTGATCCGGGCCGTGGAGAAGTTCGACTACGCCCGCGGCTACAAGTTCTCCACGTACGCCACCTGGTGGATCCGCCAGGCCATGTCCCGCGCGCTGGCCGACCAGGCCCGCACCATCCGCGTCCCCGTGCACGTCGTCGAGCTGATCAACCGGGTCGTCCGCGTCCAGCGCCGCATGCTCCAGGAACGCGGCTACGAACCGACCCCGCAGGAGGTCGCCGCCCACCTGGACCTCCCCCCGGAACGCGTCGGCGAGGTGCTGCGCCTGGCCCAGGAGCCCGTCTCCCTGCACGCCCCCGTCGGCGAGGAGGACGACGTCGCCCTCGGCGACCTGATCGAGGACGGCGACGCCACCAGCCCCGTCGAGTCCGCCGCGTTCCTGCTGCTGCGCGAGCACCTGGAGGCCGTGCTCTCCACGCTCGGCGAACGCGAACGCAAGGTCGTCCAGCTCCGCTACGGCCTGGTCGACGGTCGCCCCCGCACCCTGGAGGAGATCGGCCGCATCTTCGGCGTGACCCGGGAGCGGATACGCCAGATCGAGTCCAAGACCCTCAACAAGCTCCGCGACCACGCCTTCGCGGACCAGCTCAGGGGCTATCTGGACTGACCGGGGGCCCGGACGGCCGGGCCCCCGCCCGCTCAGCCGTCCACCTCGGCCACGGCCTCCGCGAACTGCGCCTTGTACAGCCGCGCGTACGCCCCGTCGGCCGCCAGCAGGTCGGCGTGCGCGCCCTGCTCGACGATCGACCCGTCCTCCATGACGAGGATGATGTCCGCGTCCCGGATGGTGGAGAGCCGGTGCGCGATGACGAACGAGGTCCGCCCGTGCGCCAGCTTGGCCATCGCCTTCTGGATCAGCACCTCGGTACGGGTGTCCACCGAACTCGTCGCCTCGTCCAGCACCAGGATCACCGGGTCGGACAGGAACGCCCGCGCGATGGTGATGAGCTGCTTCTCACCGGCGCTCACCCCGGTGCCCTCGTCGTCGATCACGGTGTCGTAGCCGTCGGGCAGCGTCCGCACGAACCGGTCCGCGTGCGCGGCCCGCGCGGCCTCCTCGATCTCCCCGCGGGTGACCTCGCGGGACGCGCCGTACGCGATGTTCTCCGCGATGGTGCCGCCGAACAGCCAGGTGTCCTGCAGCACCATCCCGATCCCGGCCCGCAGCTCGTCCCGGGACATCCTCGCGATGTCGACGCCGTCCAGGGTGATCCGCCCGCCGGACACCTCGTAGAACCGCATCAGCAGGTTGACCAGCGTGGTCTTGCCGGCGCCCGTCGGGCCGACGATGGCGACCGTGTGACCCGGCTCCACCTTCAGCGACAGGTCCTCGATCAGCGGCTTCTCCGGGTCGTAGCGGAAGGACACGTGCTCCAGCTCCACCCGCCCGCGCAGCTCCTCGGGCCGGACACCGGGGACCGGGTCCGCCGACTGCTCGTCCGCGTCCAGCAGCTCGAAGACCCGCTCCGCCGACGCCACGCCCGACTGCACCAGGTTCGCCATCGACGCGACCTGCGTCAGCGGCATCGAGAACTGCCGGGAGTACTGGATGAAGGCCTGCACGTCACCGATCGACAGCGAGCCCGAGGCCACCCGCAGACCGCCGACGACCGCGACGAGCACGTAGTTCAGGTTCGACACGAACATCATCAGCGGCTGCATGATCCCGCTGTTGAACTGCGCCTTGAACCCGGCCTCGTACAGCGCGTCGTTCTGCTCGGCGAACTGCTTCGCCGACTCCTCCTGGCGGCCGAACACCTTCACCAGGGCGTGCCCGGTGTACATCTCCTCGATGTGCGCGTTCAGCTGCCCCGTCGAGCGCCACTGCTGCACGAACTGCGGCTGCGAGCGCTTGCCGACCCGCGTGGCCACCACGAAGGACAGCGGCACCGTCACCAGCGCGACCAGCGCGAGGATCCAGGAGACCCAGAACATCATGATCAGCACGCCGATGATGGTCAGCAGCGAGTTGATCAGCTGGCCCATCGACTGCTGGAGCGTCTGCCCGATGTTGTCGATGTCGTTCGTCGCCCGGGACAGCACCTCGCCGCGCTGGCGCTTGTCGAAGTACGACAGCGGCAGCCGCGACAGCTTCGTCTGCACGTCCTCGCGCATCCGGAACATCGTCCGGTTGACCGCCCGGTTCACCAGCCGGGTCGCCACCGCCATCAGCAGCCCTGCCGCGCCGAACACCGCCAGCGCCAGCAGCAGCACGTGGCCCACGGCGGTGAAGTCGATGCCCTCGCCCGGGTGGAAGTCCGTGCTGCGCAGCATGTCGGCGACCTCGCCGTCGCCGCGCTCCCGCATGGACGCGAGGACCTGCTCCTTCGTCGCCCCGGACGGCATGTTCCGTCCGACGATGCCCGCGAAGACCAGGTCGGTGGCCCGGCCGAGGATCTTCGGCCCGACCACGCTGAGGCCGACGCTGACCACCACACAGGCCAGCAGCGCGTAGATCGTCACCCGCTCCGGCCGGAACCGGGCGACGAGCCGTTTGCCCGACCCCTTGAAGTCCATCGAACGCTGGTCGGGACCGCCCCCGGCCATCATGCGACCGCCAGGCCCCGCCATCAGGCAGCCTCCGCTTCCGTCAGCTGGGAGAGCACGATCTCCCGGTAGGTCTCGTTGTCCGCCATCAGCTCGTGGTGCCGGCCCACGCCGACCACCCGCCCCTCGTCCAGCACGATGATCCGGTCGGCGTCCCGGATGGTCGCCACGCGCTGCGCCACGATCACCACGGTCGCCTCGGCCGTCTCCCGGGCCAGCGCGGCGCGCAGCGCGGCGTCGGTGGCGTAGTCGAGCGCCGAGAACGAGTCGTCGAAGAGGTAGATCTCCGGGCGCTGCACCAGCGTCCGGGCGATCGACAGCCGCTGCCGCTGGCCGCCCGACACGTTGGTCCCGCCCTGCGCGATCGGCGCGTCGAGCCCGCCCTCCAGCCGCTCCACGAACTCCTTGGCCTGCGCCACCTCCAGCGCGTGCCACAGCTCCTCGTCCGTGGCGTCCGGATTCCCGTAGCGCAGATTGGTCGCGACCGTGCCCGCGAAGAGGTACGGCTTCTGCGGCACCAGGCTCACGACCTTGGCCAGCACCTTCGGGTCGACGGTGCGTACGTCCACCCCGTCGACCAGCACCTCCCCGTCCGTGGCGTCGAACAGCCGGGGCACCAGGCCCAGCAGCGTGGACTTGCCGCTGCCGGTCGAGCCGATGACGGCGGTCGTCTCGCCCGGCAGGGCCGCCAGATCGATGTTCCTCAGCACCGGCTCCTCGGCCCCCGGATACCGGAACCCGGCACCGCGGAGCTCCAGGTGCCCGTGCCGGCGCAGCTCGGTCACCGGCGCCGGCGGCGGCACCACGCTGCTCTCGGTGTCCAGGACCTCCTGGATCCGCTCGGCGCACACCTCCGCGCGCGGCACCATCATGAACATGAAGGTGGCCATCATCACGGACATGACGATCTGCATGAGATAGGCGAGGAACGCGGTCAGGTCGCCGATCTGCATCCCCCCGCTCTCGATCCGGTGGGCGCCGAACCACACCACCGCGATCGACGACAGGTTCACCACCGTCATGACCACCGGGAACATCAGCGCGAGCAGATTGCCGGTGCCGAGCGCCACCTCGGTCAGGTCGGAGTTGGCCTTCCGGAACCGCTGCTGCTCGTAGTCGTCCCGCACGAAGGCGCGGATGACCCGGTTGCCGGTGATCTGCTCGCGCAGCACCCGGTTCACCGTGTCCAGGCGCACCTGCATGGACCGGAACAGGGGCCGCAGCCGCCGCACGATCAGCGTCACGCAGATCGCCAGCACCGGAACGACGCCGACGAGCACCCCGGACAGCGGCACGTCCAGGCCGAGCGCCATGACGATGCCGCCGACACACATGATGGGCGCCGACACCATCAGCGTGAACGTCATCAGGGCCAGCATCTGGACCTGCTGCACGTCGTTCGTCGTCCGAGTGATCAGCGAGGGCGCGCCGAAGTCGCCGACCTCCCGCGCGGAGAAGGACTGCACCCGGTCGAAGACGGCGCCCCGCAGGTCGCGCCCGAGCGCGGAGGCGGTACGGGCGCCGTAGTAGACGGCTCCGATGTTGCACACGACCTGCACCAGCGAGATGCCGATCATGAGAGCGCCGTAGCCCAGGATGTAGCCGGAGTCGCCGTTGACGACACCGTTGTCGATGATGTCCGCGTTCAGGGTCGGCAGGTAGAGGCTGGCGCAGGTCTGCAGGAACTGCAGCGCCACCAGCAGGGCGATGGGTTTCTTGTACGGCCTCAGACAGGTCCGCAACAGTCGTATGAGCACGCTGGGTCTCTCGGGGTCGGCGACAGGGGCGATTGGTTGCCCCTGGCCCCTATCGTCGGACACTCCACCCGCGTTACCTCAACCGATTAAGCCGACAGCGTCGCGTTTCCGGCCGCACCGGTGACCTACGCGCGCAGCGCCCCCGGATGCGTCTGCTCCCGCACCGACACGAACTGCTGCCGCACCGCCTGACCCACGGCCAGCTCCTCGCCCGGCTCCAGCACCTGCGCCACCGCGCCCTGCCAGGCCGGGGGAGTGCGCGGGTCCAGCGTGCCCTGCGACACGCCCAGCGCCCAGGCCGCCTGCCGGGCCGCGCCGATCGCCGCGTAGTCCGCGGGCTGCGGGACGACGACCTGCACCCCGAACAGCGCCGGAGCCACCGCCTGCACGGCCGGCAGCTCGGCCGCCGCGCCCAGCAGGAACACCCGCCGTACGTCCACACCCCGGCCGCGCAGCACGTCCAGGGCGTCGGCGAGGCCGCACAGCATGCCCTCGAACGCGGCCCGCGCCAGGTGCTCGGGCTTCATCGACTCGCGCCGCAGCCCGGCCAGCGTCCCGGCGGTGTGCGGCAGGTTCGGCGTCCGCTCACCCTCCAGGTACGGCAGCAGCACCAGCCCGTGCGCGCCCGGCGTCGACTTCATCGCCAGGTCGGACAGGCTCTCCAGGTCCGGCAGGCCGAGCAGTTCGGCGGTGCCGCGCAGGGTGCGTACGGCGTTCAGGGTGGTGACGACCGGCAGGTGCATGCCGGTGGCGTCCGCCAGGGAGGTGATCATGCCGTTCCGGTCGAGGAGCGCCTCGGGGTGCACGGCCATCACCGACCCGGAGGCGCCGAGGGAGACGACCGCGTCCCCCAGACCGATGCCGAGCCCGAAGGCCGCGGCCATCGTCTCGCCGGTCCCCGCGGAGATCAGCAGGCCCTCCGGCGTCGTACCGGCCGCGTCGGCCGGGCCGATCACCTCCGGCAGCATCGCCTGGTGCCCGAGCGCCAGCTCGACCAGGTCCGGGCGGTAACCGCCGGTCGCCGCCGACCAGTACCCGGTGCCGGAGGCGCCGCCCCGGTCGGTGGTCCTGCGGGCAGGCCGCCCCAGGAGCTGCCACACCAGCCAGTCGTGGGCCTGGAGCAGAACGGCGGTCCGCGCGGCCGCCTCGGGCTCGGTCCTGGCCAGCCAGCGCAGCTTGGTGACCGCCTGCGGGGCCTGCGGCACACAGCCCACGGCCTGCGCCCACGCCTCGCGCCCGCCGAGCGCGTCGATCAGGTCGGCCGCCGCCACCTGCGAGCGCTTGTCGCCGCCCACCATGGCCGGGCGCACGGTGTTGCCCTGGGAGTCCAGCGGTACGACCGAGTTGGCCTGTGCCGAGACCCCGATGGCCTGCACGCCCTCCAGCAGCCCGCCGCCGGCGGCCTCCCCGAGGGACAGCAGCCAGGCCTGCGGGTCCACGTCGGAGGGACGGCCGCCG
The DNA here is from genome assembly GCF_043202495.1 of Streptomyces sp. NPDC048185. Lineage (NCBI taxonomy): Bacteria > Bacillati > Actinomycetota > Actinomycetes > Kitasatosporales > Streptomycetaceae > Streptomyces > Streptomyces sp. NPDC048185. The sequence goes on along the minus strand of NZ_JBIDAN010000001.1, from coordinate 688,693 downwards.
CCCTCGGGGTTCTCGACCGGATGCGGAGCGTATCCCTGCCGGAGCACGGCACCCGTGTCCGCATCACAGACGACGATACGAGTGAAATCGGGCGCACTGTCCAACCCGGCGACTATCCCCATGCGGAAAATTCTGCCGCACGGGGAGCGGTGTCCGTACCGGGTGGGGGCACGTGCCTCAGGTGTTGCTGGTGCCCCAGTCGTCCGACGCGGTGCCGTCGGCGTTGCGTTCGCGCAGGGACCGCACCCGCTGGGCGACCGAGTCGGGCATCCGGTCGCCGACCTTGTCGCTCACCGCGGTGTAGGCCCTGTCCGCGAAGTGCCGCCCCTGCTGGGCCGCCGACTCGGCGGTGTTGCGGACGGCCGGGTTCTGTGCGACCTGCCGCGCGGACTTCCTCAACTGCTCGTAGCGCTCGCGCCCGGCCTTCGTTCCGAGCACGTAACCGACGGCGAGTCCGACGACGAATGTGAGCCGGTAACGCATGGCGGCCACCTTCCCTTGCGTAGCTCTGACAGTGCCGGGGAGTACCGATTGGCGAAGCACCCCCCTGCTTGCGCTAATGTATGTGTCGCAGCGAGCGCGCGCCCCCTGGCGAATACCCAGGTGGGTGCGTTCGATGCAACGAGGCATTCCTCCGTAGCTCAATTGGCAGAGCAGCCGGCTGTTAACCGGCAGGTTACTGGTTCGAGTCCAGTCGGGGGAGCTCGGTCCTCCGTAGCTCAATTGGCAGAGCAGCCGGCTGTTAACCGGCAGGTTACTGGTTCGAGTCCAGTCGGGGGAGCATGGTGAACGAGGGCCCTTCGGGGTCCTTTTTCATGTCCGGACACATGCCGGGAGATCTTCCGGGCACTCGCGGGAACCGCGCGGCACGCTGCGGAGTCCTCAAGGTCGTGAAGGCGTCGCGGTGAGCCGACCAGCCGAGGCAGGAGATCGTATGAGCGGCTATGCTGCGGCAGACGGCGCGCACACATGTACGCGACACGCCGTTATGGGGCGGTAGCTCAGCCGGTTAGAGCAGCGGACTCATAATCCGTCGGCCGTGGGTTCGAGTCCCACCCGCCCCACTCCGGGCCACCCGCGCAGAGACCTTCTGGCCGGTGTGGCGGCACGAGGCGAGGGAAGCCGGGTCACCGGCCGCCCTCGTCGTCGTCGTCGCCGTCCCCGTCGTCCCTGTCGTCCTCGTCCTCGTCCTCGCGTTCGCCCTCCGCCTGGGAGGGCGTGGTCTGCGACGGATTCTGGCCGCCCGCGGTCTCCTGCTCGTCGTCGCGCTCGCCCTCCGCCTGGGACGGGGTCTGTCCGTTCATCGTGGCACCTCCTGCCGGACCGGGTTCCCGCGCCGAGTACCCAGCCCGCGCCGACGGCACCACGCCGGCGGGACCGGGGCTCAGCGGCCGGCCCGGTCCAGGGCCGCACGCAGGGCCGAGCGCACCTCGGGCGGTGGCGGCGGGCCGTCGCCGCGGGTGCCGGCCGTCACCGCCGCCGCCACCGTGCGCAGCTTGGTGTTGGACAGCTGCGAGGCGTCCCGCAGGATGTCCCACGCCTCGTCCGGCGTACAGGCGTGCAGGGCCATCAGGACGCCCCTCGCCTGGTCGATGACCGGGCGGGTGGCGAGGGCCCGCCGGAGCTGCTCCACCTCCTCCTGCAGCACGGTCAGCCGCTCGGACCGCTCCGCCGCCACCGCCGAGCCCACCGGTCGCGCGGCGACGGGGTGCGGCGGCACCTGCAGGGGAGCGGTGGTGTCCAGGCCGAGCAGCTCGAGGATCCTGCGCGGCTGGCCGGTCCAGTTGCCTGCCGTCACCGGCACCGCACACCGGTCGCCGTAGCCGCGCAGCAGCTCCAGGAACCGCAGCCCGGCCGTGTCCATGAACACCACGTCGCCCATGTCCACGTCGACCCGCCCGACGTCCGCCGGCAGAGCGGCCAGGGCCTCGGCCAGGGTGTCCGCGCACCCGTGGACCAGCTCCCCCCGCGGGACGAGCAGCGCCCTGCCCGCCTCCACACGGCCGTCGATCACCAGGGTGGCCCGCCGCCCCGCCGGACGCGGTGGTGCCGCTGAGCTCATGTCACCGCCTTGTCCGTCCTCGTTCCGATCCCCGACGACGTTCGCGACGTCACCCGGCCCCCGTCTGCCGGTGCGCCTGCCCGTCGCCCGGCGGGAGTACACCCGGCCGCGGGGAATGACCCGTCCATGGAGGGGTAAAGGCATGGCCGGACGCGGCCGGGCGGTCCCTCACAGGGGTGACTGCCAGGTGGCCGCCGGCCGTGTGCCGTCGGCCGCGCCGTCGTGCGAGACCGTCAGCCGCACCGCGTCGCGGCCGTCCGGCAGGGACGCGGTGGCATCGACGGAGACCTCCACGCGGGAGACGTCCCGGCCGCGTGACGCGGCGGCCAGGGCGCGGCGCAGGGCGGCGAGCAGGCGGTCGGCGACCGGGTCCGGTACGCGGCTGTCGACGGCGCCCGTGAAGTGGACGGAGGGCGGGAAACCGAGCAGGGCCGCGGCGGACGCGGTCTCGCGCAGCACCCGGCCGCGCAGGCCGGCCGGCGGCCCCGGCGGGGGCTGCTGGAGCGCGAAGATCGCCGTACGGACCTCCTGGACCGTGGAGCGCAGCTCGTCCACCGCCTGTCCGAGGAGGTCGTCGACCTCGTCCGCGCCCGGGCGGCGCTGCGTGGACTCCAGCATCATGCCGGTGGCGAACAGCCGCTGCACCACCAGGTCGTGCAGGTCGCGGGCGATGCGGTCGCGGTCCTCGTACACCGCGAGGCGCTCGCGGCCGTTCCGGGCGTCGGCGAGGACGAGGGCCAGCGCCGCCTGGGAGGCGAACTGGGTGGCGAGCAGCCGTTCGACCTCCGTGTAGGGGCGGCCACCGCGGCCGCGGGGCAGGGCGAGGGTGCCGATCAGCCGGCCGTTCGCCTGCAACGGCAGCATCATGCTGGGGCCGAACCGGTGCCGTACGTGCGTCGTCATGCGCGGGTCGGTCGCCGAGTCCGCGAGGAACACCGGCTCGCCGCCGAGGAGCTGCTCGAGGACGGGGCTGCCCGGGGCGATGGTCGCGCCGACGATGCCCTCCGGGTCGTCGGGCGCCGAGGCGGTCACGATCTCCATGCCGCCCTCGGCGGTCGGCTGGAGGATCACACCGGCCGAGGCGCCGGCGAGCAGCCGGGCCCGCTCGGCGACCGTCGTCAGGGCGTCGTCCGCGCTCTCCCCGGTGAGCAGCGCCGTGGTGACGGCCGCCGCGCCCTCGATCCAGCGCTCGCGCTGCCGGGCCGTCTCGTACAGCCGGGCGTTGCCGATCGCGATGCCGGCCTGGGTGGCGAGGACCCGGAGCAGCTGCTCGTCCTCGGCCGTGAAGGGGCCGCCGCCGGGGGGCCCGGTCAGACACAGCTCGCCGAACTCCTCGTCCCCCACGTGGATCGGCACCCGCAGCCGGTGCGCGGTCCCGGCCTGGGCGGGGTCGTCCCGGTGCGGTGCGCTGATGCGCGGCAGGACGGACGCGTCGGGGTCGGTCGTGGTCAGGGACGCGCGGGCGGCGCCCGTCAGTTCGGCGGCGCCGTCGACGACGTGCTGCAGGGTGCCGCGCAGATCCAGGTCGGTGCCGACGCCGAGGACGGCGTCGAGCAGACGGGTCAGCCGTGACGCGGGCCGCGCGGTCATGCCGTCGGGTTCCTCGGCGGGTCAGTCGGCCAGCGGATCCAGCACCAGCGGCTCCACCCGGCCCTCCAGCATCGTGCCGAGACCCTGGACGGCGCACACGTCGGGCCGCTCCGCGATGTGCACCGGCATGCCCGTCGCCTGACGCAGCATCTGGTCGAAGCCGGGCAGCAGCGCACTGCCGCCCACCATCATGATCCCGCGGTCGGCGAGGTCCGCGACCAGGTCCGGCGGGCAGTCGCGCAGCACCTTGCCGATGCCGTCGAGCACGCCGGTCAGCGGCGTCTGGATCGCGTTGCGCACCGCGGCGGTGTCGATCTTCACGCTCCGGGCCAGGCCGGTCGCCACGTCCCGTCCGTGGATCTCGGTGGACGCCGGGCCCTGCGGGGTGAGCCCGTTGCCGGACAGGGCGAGCTGGAGCGGGCGTACCGACTGGCTGGGCAGCACCAGCTCGTGCTGGTGGCGCAGGTGCTGCACGATCGCGTGGTCGACGGCCTCGCCGCCCACCGGGATGCGCTCGGCGGTGACGATCGAGCCGAGGGAGAGCACCGCGACCTGCGTGGCGTGCGCCCCGCACACCATGATCATCGTCGCCTCGGGCTGTTCCACCGGCAGCCCGCAGCCGACCGCCGCGGCGATCAGGGTGTCGACGAGCTCCACCCGCCGGGCGCCGAGCCCGACCAGCGTCTCGATCGCCGCCCGCTGGGCCAGCGGATCGGCGTCGTGCGGCGTGCAGACGGCGGCGCGCAGCCGGGGCTTGCGGCGCAGCGTCCGTCGGATCCTGTCGCCGAGCAGGTGCCGCAGCATGCGCTGGGCCATCTCGATGTCGACGATCGTGCCGCCGGAGACCGGCCGGACGACACGGATGTAGCCGGGGGTGCGGCCGGTCATCTTCTCCGCGAGCTCGCCCACCGCGATGAGCGCGCCGGTGCGGGTGTTGACCGCGGCGGCGGACGGCTGGTCGACGACCAGCCCGGAGCCCTTCACATAGACCCGGGTTCTCGACGCGCCGAGGTCGACGCCGAAATGGCAGCGGCGCAGCTGCTCCAGAGTGGCGGTCATGGCAGTTCCTCCCGAGAGCGCAGACCGTGCGGGGGCCGGCGGGTGTCCGGTCTCCTAGGCATCGTGCGCGTGCGCGGAGGCGGGCGCCTTCCGGAGGGGGCCGGGCGGGGGGCCGCTGAATGGGGGTCATGTCCCGGGGGCGGTGCGCGGCCGGCCGCCGGCCGGCCGGCCCTGTGGCGGGAACCTGCCGAGGCGCCAACCCGCCACGCCCGGGCAACTCCGTTGTCACACATGTCCCCTGAGACTCTTCGCAGCACTTCACGGAGAGAGGCGAGGATGAGCAGAGGACCAGTCAGACGTGGGGCGACCCTCCTGTCGGCCGGGCTTGTGATCGGGCTGTTGCCGATCGGGCCGGCCGTGGCGGCGGCGCAGCAGGAGGCTCCCCAGGGCACGCGCACCCAGGCGGCCACCCGTACCGTCACCCTCGTCACCGGGGACCGGGTGACCGTCGCCGACCTCGGCGGCGGCAGGAAGACCGTCACCGTCGAGCGCCCGGCGGGCGCCACCGGCGCCGTACGCACCCGGAACGCGAACGGCGAGATCAGCGTCGTACCGGACGAGGCCCTGCCCTACCTGCGCGACGGGCGGCTCGACGAACGGCTCTTCGACGTCGACGAGCTGATACGCCAGGGGCTCGCCGACGGCGAGAGCGGCGAGCTGCCGCTGATCGTGACGTACGACAAGAACGCGCGGACCGTCACCCCGCGCGGCGCCGAGCGGACGCGGGCGCTGCCCAGCGTGCGGGGCGCCGCCGTCGAGGCGGACAAGGGGCGTACCTTCTGGCGGGCGTTCACCGGGCAGGCCGGCATCGACGGCGTGTGGCTCGACGGGCGGGTCACCGCCGCCATGGCCGAGAGCAACGCGCAGATCGGCACCCCCGAGGCCTGGCAGGCCGGACTGACCGGCAAGGGCGTCACCGTCGCCGTGCTGGACAGCGGCGTGGACGCCGGCCATCCCGACCTCGCCGGCCGGATCGCGCAGAGCCGCAGCTTCATCGCCGGGGAGGAGGTCGCCGACCGGCACGGCCACGGCACGCACGTCACCTCCACCGTCGGCGGCAGCGGTGCCGCCTCCGACGGCAAGGAGAAGGGCGTCGCCCCCGGCGCCACGCTCGCCGTCGGGAAGGTCCTGAACGACCAGGGCTCGGGCAGCGAGTCCGAGATCATCGCCGGGATGGAGTGGGCCGCCCGGGACGTGGACGCCGACATCGTCTCGATGAGCCTCGGGTCGACCGAGGCGAGCGACGGCACCGACCCCATGGCGCAGGCCGTGAACACCCTCTCCCGGGAGACCGGCGCGCTGTTCGTGATCGCCGCCGGGAACACCGGCGCGCCCTCCTCCATCGGCTCGCCCGGTGCCGCCGACGCGGCACTGACCGTCGGCGCCGTCGACTCCGCCGACGAGGCGGCCTGGTTCACCAGCGCCGGCCCCCGCTACGGGGACAACGCCCTCAAGCCCGACCTCTCCGCCCCCGGCGTCGGCATCCTCGCCGCCCGGTCCCGGCTCAGCGAGGGCACCGGCGACTACACCTCGATGGACGGCACGTCGATGGCGACCCCGCACGTCGCCGGGGTGGCCGCCCTGCTCGCCGAGAAGCACCCCGACTGGAGCGGCGCGCAGCTCAAGGACGCGCTGATGTCCACGTCGAAGCGGCTCGACGCCTCCGCCTACCAGCTGGGCGCGGGCCGGGTCAGCGTGCCCGACGCCATCGGCGCGCGGATCACCGCGACGGGCAGCGCCGACCTGGGCTTCTACTCCTGGCCCTACGACGGCAACGAGCCGGTCACCCGCACCGTCACCTACACCAACTCCTCCGACGCCCCCGTCGAACTGAGCCTGTCCGTGCAGGGGGCGCCCGACGGCGTCGCCGCACTCGCCGACACCACGCTCACCGTGCCCGCGCACGGCACGGCGTCCACGACCGTGACCGGCGACGGCGCCAAGGCACCGGTCGGCGGCACCAGCGGGCAGATCGTGGCCTCGGCCGGCGGCACACCCGTCGCGCACACCGCGTTCGGCCTGGTCAAGGAGGAGGAGCGGTACACGCTCACCGTCCACGTCAAGGACCGCGCGGGCGCGGCGACCGCCGCCGACCTCGCCGTCCAGCGGCTGGCCGAGGGCGTCGACACCGTGCCCGCCCACGTCGGTGACTCCGGCACCCTCCAGCTGCGGCTCGTGCCGGGGACGTACAGCCTGACCTCCTTCCTCGACGTGCGGGGCAGCCACGGCGCCGACTCCCTCGGCCTCGGCTTCCTCGCGGCGCCCGAGGTCGTCCTCGACCGGGACCGGGAGATCACCCTCGACGGCCGGAAGCTGCGTGAGGTCCGCGCGGACGTCGGCCGCCGCACCGAGACCCGGCAGCTGCTCATGGAGTTCGACCGCAGCGCCAACGGCTCCGACCTCTTCGGCGCGGTGCAGGTGCCCCTGACGTACGACAGCGTCTTCGCCGCGCCCACCGGGAAGGTCACCCAGGGCGGCTTCGAGTACCGGACCGTGTGGCGGCTCGGCAAGCCCCTGCTGGAGGTCAAGGGGCTCGGCGAGGCCACCGTGCAGTCGGGCGGCACGCTCACCGAGGGCCGGACCAGGCTGCCGCTCGTCGACGTCGGCGCCGGCCCGTTCACCGGGGTGAAGGGCAAGGCGGTCCTCGCCCGGCTCACCGAGGGCACCGAACCGGCCGACCTCGCGCAGGCCGCCCAGGACGCGGGCGCGAAGGCGCTGTTCGTCACCGACGACGCGCCGGGCCGGCTGATGGCGTGGTGGGGCACGGACGACAACGCCGACCGGCCGCTGCCGATCGCCACGGTGAACACCGCCGACGCCGCCCGGCTGCGCGCGGCGGGCCGCGTCGACATGACCGGCACGCGCAACACGCCGTACGTGTACGACCTGTCCGAGGGACACTCCGGCGCGGTGCCCGACCGGGACCTGACGTACGAGCCGGGCAAGCGGGACCTGGCCACCGTGCACACGACGTACCACGCCGCCCGGCCGGTGAGCGGGGGCGAGTTCCGGTACTCGATCACCGACACCTTCCCGGTCGGCATCGGCTTCAAGGAGCGGATCGACTACCCGGCCGAGCGGACCGAGTACGTGTCGACCGGGCGCGGCCAGCTGTGGCACGAGTCGGTGGACGTCGCCGACGGCGCGCTGGAGCAGCGCAGCGGGCTCGTGCGGTACGAGGGCGGATCGCGTCCGGAGCTCGACTGGTTCGGGCCCGTCTGGCACCCGTGGCTCGGCACCGGGCTCGGCTGGGGCCAGCAGCGGGCCGGTGACCGGCTCCAGTTCAACGCCCCCGGCTGGGGCGACTCCGGTCCCGACCACACCGGCTTCGGCGACGTGTGGAGCGAGGGCAGCGGGATGACCCAGACCACGGCGGTGTACCTGGACGGCGAGCTGGTCGACGAAGGGGTGTCGTCCACCGCCTACGTGTCGGACGCGCCCGCCGACGAGCACACGTACAAGCTGGTGACGGACACCGCGCTGGACGCGGACCGCTGGGGGACCGGGACGCGGGGCCACGCCGAGTGGACCTTCCGGTCGGCCGCGACCCCCGGGGACCGCTGGACCTTCCTGCCGCTGATCAACCTGTCCTTCGACGTGGACACCGACCTCGCGGGCGAGGTGCGCGGCGGGCGGAAGCTGCCGGTCTCGATCGGCGCCGAGTACGTGGCGGGTGCCCCGGGCACCGGGACGCTCGGCGGCGGCACGCTCCAGGTGTCCTACGACGACGGCAGGACCTGGAAGTCGGTCCGGCTGAGCGGCAAGGGCGCCTCCTGGCACGGGACGCTGGACGTGCCGCGCGGCGCCGGGCACGTCTCGCTGCGGGCCTCGGCGCGCGACGACCGGGGCGGCTCGGTCACGCAGGAGATCGTGCGGGCCGTGGGCGTCCGGTAGCACGCGGACGGCGCCGCCTCCCTGGGACGGGGAGGCGGCGCCGTCGTGTTTCCCCGACCGTCAGACCAGCCAGCCGACGAAGTGGACGAGGCCGGCGAGGATGTCGGTGAGAAGGTTCATGATCGTGCAGCTCCTTGCGCATTGCATCGTGTGGGACCAGCGCTCGAACACGGTCTGCAGCCCGTCGCTCGCGCACCGTAAGTATCTCGGGGCGCACCGGCCTCGTGCGATCTCATGAGCGACGATCACCTGTTCCAGGGAACACCTGATCCCCTGTTCGAAGCCGCAGTATGCCGAGGTCGGCCAAGTCCTGTGGTCTCAGGCGCAGTTGGTCCGCCGTCGTCTCCACCTCCGCCGGTGCGCGCTTCAGGATCGCCGCGGCGAGCTCCGGCGCGATGACGGAGAAGTAGCTGTCCGGCGTGGCCCAGGTGTCGCCGGGCGCGGCCAGGGCCAGCGCGCCGCCCGAGCCGCCCTCCCCGATCACCAGCGTGGTCACCGGCGTCCGGGCCGAGGCCACGGCGGCGAACAGATCGGCGATCGCGGCACCGGCCCCCTGCCGCTCGGCCTCCGCGTCGTTCGCCGCGCCCGGCGTGTCCACCAGGGTCAGCACCGGGATGCCGAGCCGGTCCGCGAGCCGGATGAGCCGGGCGGCGGTGCGGAAGCCGGCGGGCCTGGTCGCCGTGCCGGTCTGGGCGGCGTACGCGACCGTCCGCCCCGCGTGCCGGCCGAAGCCGCACAGCATGCCCTCGGTGTCCGTGCCGCCGCAGCGGTCGCCGGACAGGGCGACGCGGTGGGTGAAGTACGCGTCCAGGTAGGCGCCCGCGCGGGGCCGCCCGGGCGACCGGGCCCGCCGGACCGCGTCCCACCCGGTGGCCGGCAGGTCCGTCGCGCCCAGCGGCCCGGGCACCGGGGCCGGGGCGTCCGACGGCGCCGTCAGCAGCCGCAGCCAGCGCCCCAGCGTCCCGCGCAGCTCCCCGGGCGGCACGACGGCGTCCGCGCTGCCCGCCGCCACCTGCGCCTCGGCCGTGTACGCCGCCGGGTCGGCGTCCGCCGGCCGGACCCGGGAACCGGCGAAGCCCACCTGGGCGCCGGGCAGCGCGAGGACCACGTCGGCGCCCGCGCCCAGCGTCGCCCAGCCGCCTCCGGTGGCCGGGTCCCGCAGGACGGCGACCTGCGGGAGGCCGGCCCGACGCGTGAGCGCCGACTGCCGGGCCACGCGCTGGAGCTGGGCCAGCGCGAGCATGCCCTCCTGCATCCGGCTGCCCCCGGTGGCGACCAGCGGCACGACCGGCAGCCGGTGCTCCCGCGCGTAGGTGTACGCCGCCTCCAGCCGGTCGCCGGTGCGCCGGCCGAGCGAGCCGCCGAGGAAGGCGAACTCGAAGGCGAGCAGTACCGCCCGCACCCCCTCGACGTGTCCGGTGCCGCAGACGACGGACTCCGTCTCGCCGGTGCGCTCGGCGGCGCGGGCGCGCAGGGCGCCGTAGCCGGGCCAGCCGAGCGGGCCGTCGGGCTCCCGGTCGCCGCCCGGGTGGGGGAGCTCGGTGAAGTCGTCGGTGAGGAGGGCGAGGAACGCGCGCGCGGAGAGCCGGTCAGCCATGGTCCAGCGCCCGCTTCATGATCTTCCCCATGTCGTTGCGGGGCAGCGCGTCGAGGTACCTGACGACGCGGGGCCGCTTGTGCGGGGCGAGCCGGCCGGCGACGTGCCCGGCCAGCTCCTCCAGGGAAGGCGGCGCCTGCGGACCGGCCGGCACGATCCAGGCCACGATCCGCTCGCCCAGGTCCGGGTCGGGCTCACCGGTGACGGCCGCCTCCCGCACCCCCGGGTGTTCGAGCAGCGCGTTCTCGATCTCGCCCGCCCCGATCTTGTACCCGCCGCTCTTGATCAGGTCGGTGGCCTTGCGGCCGACGATGCGGACACAGCCGTCCGGATCGCGCACCGCCATGTCGCCGGTGCGGAAGAACCCGTCCCCGGTGAAGGCGGCGGCGGTGGCGTCGGGACGGTTGAGGTACTCCGTGAACAGGTTCGGTCCGCGCACCTGGATCTCGCCGACGGTCTCCCCGTCGTACGCCGTGACCGGCGTGCCGTCCTCCTCCACAAGCCGCAGCTCCACCCCCGGCAGCGGGACGCCCACGGTCCCGGCGCGGGGCTCGCCGTCGGCGCGGACGCTCGGCCGGGGGTCCGGGGGTGTCCACCGGGACGAGCACAGCATGAGGGTCTCCGTCATGCCGTACCGCTCGATCACGCGCCGTCCGGTCGCGGCGGCGATCCGCTCGTGGTCGTGCACCGGCAGCGCGGCCGACCCGGACACCAGCAGCCGGGCCCCCGCGAGCGCCTTGGCCAGCTCCGGGTCGCCGGGCAGGTCCTCGGCGATGCGGTGGTACATCGTCGGCACCCCGAACAGCATGGTCGCGCCGGTGCGCAGCTCCCGCGCGACGCCCTCGGTGCTGAACCTGCCGAGGTGGCGTACCGATCCGCCGCGCCGCAGGGGGCCGAGGATCCCGAGCACCAGCCCGTGGACGTGGAACAGCGGGAGGCCCTGCACCAGCACGTCGTCGCCGGTCCACCGCCAGGCGTCGGCGAGCGCGTCCAGGGTGGAGGCGAGTGCCCGCCGGGGGATCACGGCGCCCTTGGGCGGGCCGGTGGTGCCGGAGGTGTAGACGACGAGGGCGGGGTCCTCCGCACCGCCCTCGTCCACGGGGGCGGGCCCGGCGGCGCGCACGTCGACGTCCACGCGCGGCAGCCCGGCGAGCGGCTCGGGCAGCTCGTCGCCGGGCGCGGCCAGCACCAGGGACGGGGCGCTGTCGGACAGGATGTGGCCGAGCTCCTTCGGACCCGACTTCGGGTTGAGCGGCACGGCGGCGACACCGGCGAGCAGCGTGCCCACCACGCCGACGGCGGTCTCCATCGCGGGCGCCGCCCACACGGCGACCCGGCCGGCTCCGCGCACCCGCTCACCGACGGCCCCGGCCGCCGCGGCCAGCTCCCGGTAGGTCAGGGAGCGTTCGCCGAACCGCAGGGCGACGTGATCACCCGGGTCGCTGGTGAGGGCGGGGAAGAGGGAGGACACGCGGCACTCCTGAGGACTCGGGGGAACGGACACCCCGTTCTTACCCCGGCCCCAGGGTGTTCCGACGCCGGACGGGGGCGACACCGGTCACGTCCACCCCCCGGCGCCCCGGCGGCTTCACCGGAGGTGAAGGTCGAGCACCGGGTTCCGGTTCCGGTGGCCGGCGTTGTTAGCCTCCCGGCAGTCGAGCAGCCGTACGAAGAAGAGGAGCCCGCCGTGCCCCGCATCGCCCTTGTCACCTGTCGTCCCGGGCCGCAGGTCGCTGTCGATCGGGATCTGCCGGTGCTGGTGGGGGCGTTGCGGGACGCGGGGGCCGAGGCGTCCGTCGCGGTGTGGGACGACGACGCGGTGGACTGGGGGGCGTTCGACCTCGTCGTGATCCGGTCCACCTGGGACTACAGCTGGCGGGCGGCCGAGTTCACGGCCTGGGCCGAGGCGTGCGGCCAGGTCACGCGGCTGGCGAACCCCGCGGCGGTGGTGCGCTGGAACACCGACAAGCGCTACCTCGGGGACCTCGCGGCGGCCGGGGTGCCCGTCGTCCCGACCCGGTACGTGGCCCACGGGGACCCGGTCGACCTGCCCGCCGACCACGAGTACGTCGTCAAGCCGACCTCCGGCGCCGGTGCCCGGTTCGCGGCCCGCTACACGCCGGACCGGCGCGCCACCGCCGTACGGCAGGTGGAGCGGATGCACGCCGAGGGGTTCACGGCGATGGTGCAGCCGTACGTGCGCAGCATCGACACGGCCGGGGAGCGCGCCCTGCAGTACCTCGGCGGAACGCTGCTGCACGCCAGCCGCAAGGGGGCCGTGCTGACGCCCGGCACGCCCTACGACGAGCGCAAGGTCGCGCATCCCGGTCTGGAGCCCTGGACGGCCACCCCGGCCGAGCGCGCCGTCGCCGAACGCGCCCTGGCCGCCGTGCCCGGCGCGCCCGGACTGCTGTACGCCCGGGTCGACCTGGTGGACGGGGAGGACGGGCAGCCCCGGGTGATGGAGCTGGAGCTGGTCGAGCCGAACCTGTTCCTGTGGCTGCACGAGGGCTCGGTGCCGCGGGTCGTCGAGGAGGTCCTCAGGGCCGCCGGGTGACGGCCGCCGTCCGCTGGAGCAGCCCCCAGGTGAACTCCGCGGTCACCTCGTGCCGCCGGCCCTCCGCGTCCGGGGCGGTGAAGGCGAGCCCCCACCGGGTGGGAGCCGAGCCCTGGAGCGGGCGGGCGGGTGCGAAGGCGCGGGCGGCCTCGTCGACCGTGCAGGACCATGGGGTGAGGTCGTCCAGGGTGCGCAGCCGCGGGCCCTCGGCGCCCGGGGCGCGGACCAGCCACTCGTTCCAGACGACGCCCTTCTCGGCCACGAGCACCTCGAACCGCAGGTCCGGCCAGAGCGGAAGCCGCCACTGCCGGGCCTCGCACTCCAGGTCGCCGATCCGGCGCGGGGCCGCCGACTCGGGCTCGCCCAGGACCGAGCGGTAGCGGGAGGCGGCCGAGCGGGACCGCGGGGAGCGGATCATCGCCTGCCAGCGGCGGTTGGCCTCCCGCATGTCCGCCGTCGAGGCGCCCAGCTCGCGGCGGGCGTCCTCGACCGGACCCGGGTTGTGGTCGGCCATGCGGCGCAGCAGCACCAGCTGGAAGTCGAGCGGCGTGAACGGGCCGGCGGGGCGCGGGGACGAGGGCATGCGTCCATCGTCGCTCAGCCGGGCAGGCACCACCCGCGTACCCATTGCCCCGGCAAACGCAGTATGAGTAGCCTGTGTTCGCCATTCCGATCGCCTGTTGATATCTCGAACATCGGGTATCGCGACCGCAGGCGCCTGAGACACCTAGGGAGGGGGCCGGACATGGGACGTCTCGTACCAGCCGTGACCCGGGCTCTCGACATACTGGAGCTCTTCCTCGACGGGGACGGCACGCTCTCCGCCCCCGACATCGTGCGCCGGCTCCAGCTGCCGCGCACCACCGTGCACGAACTGGTCACCACGCTCGCCGCCCGCAAGTACATCGTCCCCGTGGCCGGCCAGCCCGGACGGTACCGGCTCGGGGTGCGTCCGTACCAGCTCGGCGCCCGCTACGCCGAGCACCTCGACCTGGCCGCCGAGGGCCAGCAGGTCGCCCGGAGCGTCGCCGAGACCTGCGACGAGACCGTCCACGTGGCCATCCTGGAGGACACCGACGTCATCTACATCGCCAAGGTCGACTCCACGCACGCGGTGCGCATGGTGTCGGCGGCCGGGCGCCGGCTGCCCGCCCACTGCACGTCCGTCGGCAAGATGCTGCTGGCCTCCCTGCCCGAGGCGGAGCTCGCCGCCCGCTTCCCCGACGGCGCCGAGCTGGCCGCGATGACGCCGAACAGCATCACCGAACCGGCGTCGCTGCGCGCGGCCCTGGCCGGGATCCGCGAGCGGGGCATCGCGGTGGAGAACCGCGAGTCCAACCCGGACGTGTCCTGCGTGGCCGCCCCCGTCCGGGACCGCACCAGCAGGGTCGTCGCCGCACTGTCGATCTCCGTGCCCATGATCCGCTGGAGCGAGGAGCGCCGCGCCGAGCTGGAGGAGCTCGCCGTCAAGGGTGCCGCCGACCTGTCCGAGCGCCTCGGCCACCGGAGCGTGGCATGACGTACGAGGTGGCGGTACGGGCCGAGGCGGCCCTCGGCGAGGGGCCGACCTGGGACGCGGACGCGGGCCGGCTGCTCTGGGTGGACATCCTGGGCTGCCGCGTGCACACCTACGACCCCGTCTCCGGGCGGCGGACGGTGCGCACGACCGAGCAGCACGTGGGCGCGGCCAAGCCGCGGGCCGGCGGCGGGCTCGTGCTGAACCTGCGGGACGGCGTCGGCGTCGTCGACCCCGACGGCACCTTCCGCCTGCTGCACCACGACCCCGCCCCCGGCCGCCGCGCCAACGACGCCGCCGTCGCCCCCGACGGCAGCCTCTGGGCCGGCACCATGCGCTACGACGAGGCCCCCGGCGGCGGCACGCTCTCCCGCGTCACGGGCGACGGCACCGTGACGACCGTCCTGGACGACGTGGCGGTCAGCAACGGCACCGGCTGGAGCCCCGACGGGCGGCTGATGTACTACATCGACTCGCCGACCCGCCGGATCGACGTCTTCACCCACGACGCCGCGCGGGGCCGTGTCGCGGACCGGCGCCCGTTCGTCACCGTCGAGGAGGGCGCCGGCTTCCCCGACGGGCTCACCGTGGACGCGGAGGGCGGCGTGTGGGTGGCGCTGTGGGGCGGCTCGGCGGTCCGCCGTTACACGCCGGACGGCGCGCTGGACCGGGTGATCGACCTGCCCGTGCCGCTCGTCACGGCCTGCGCGTTCGGCGGCGCCGGCCTGAGCGACCTGTACGTGACCACGGCCCGCACCGGCCTGACCGCCCCGCACCCGCTCGCCGGGTCGGTGCTGGTGGTGCCCGGAGCGGGCCGGGGGCTGCGGCAGCCGGCGTTCGCCGGCTGACCGGGGCGCGCGCCCGGCGGCCCGGCACGGACCTGGCCGCCGTGGGGCGCAGACGAGCGCCGGGTGGCGCGGCACGCGTGGTCAGGAATCGGTGGGGTGCGGGGGGCGCGTCGGGCGGTCCGGTCGGTTGTGGGGGCGCGTCGGGCGGTCGGTCGGGTGTGGCCCGGTGTTCGGCGGCCGGCCGGGGAAGGTGGCCGGCCGCCGTGCGGCGGGTTCAGGTGCCGGTGCGGTCCAGGGTGCGCAGGGTGGCCCGTTCGGACGGGGTCAGCGGGGGCTCGGTCGCCGGGGGCAGCGGGGGGCCGGCCAGTGTGGCCAGCAGGGTGGCCGGGCGCAGGACGCGGGCCGGGCCGGTCAGGATGCTGGTCACGTCCCACAGGGCCGCGGCCGCCGGGTAGGACCCGGCCGCCGTCCTCGTCAGGCGCCGGGTGTACGCGGTGACGAGCCGGTCCGCGGCGTTCGGCCGCCCGCCGCGCGTGCCCGGGTACCTGACGTCCTGCCCGACGGCCATCGCCCACGCCGCGTCCACCGACCGAGCCGCCCCGCGCTGCACGCGGCGGGCCAGGCCGGGCGCGGTGGGGCCGGCCCGCCGCACCTCCCCGGCGAGCACCCGGGCGCCCAGCGCGGCGACCGACATGCCCTGCCCGTAGGCCGGGTTGAAGGCGGCCAGCGCGTCGCCGAGGACGACGAACCCCTCCGGCCACCGCCGGGCCTTCTCAACGTGGCGCCGCACATTGCTGGTGCTGCGGCTGACGTGTACCCCGGTGAGCGGCTCGGCGCCCGAGATCAGCCGGCCGACGATCGGGTCGGGCAGCCCAAGGGCGTACGTCAGGAAGCCCTCCGGGTCCGCCGGCGGCCGGCCGCCCCGCGTGCCGCCGAGGCTGACCATCCAGCGGTCGCCCTCGATGGGCAGCACCATGCCGCTGCGCCCCGGCCGGGACGCGTACGGGTCGGCGTGCACGACGGTCAGCGGGAACCGCCCGGCACCCTCCGGCACGCGGTAGACGCGGGTGGCGTTGACCAGACCCGAGTCCACGGTCCGCTCCCGGACGCCGGTCACGCCGAGGCCGTCCAGCCAGGTGAGCAGGCGGGTGCCGCGACCGCTCGCGTCGACGACGAGGCCGGCGTCGATGACCTCGTCCCCGGCCCCGTCCGCCGCCGCGACACGGACACCGGTGACGCGCCCCGGACCGCCCGTCAGCTCCAGCACGTCGGCCCTGCGGATGCCCACCCCGGCCCGTGCGAGCACCGCCTCGCGCACCGCCCAGTCCAGCAGCGCCCGGCTGCACGTGATCATGGCGGGGCCCTCGTGGCGCCAGCGCCGCAGCCAGCCGTCGGGCGTGAGCGCCAGCATGCCCGAGCTCAGGGATATCTCGTGCGCCCCGGCCGCGAGCAGCCGCGCGCGCATGCCGGCGCCGGGCACGAGGTCCTCCATGGCGGCCAGGCCCCCGGCCATCAGCAGATGCGCGTGCCGCCCCTGCGGCAGGCCGCGGCGATCTTCCGGTCCGTCCGGGAGTTCGTCGCGTTCCAGCACGACCACCTCGTCCACCGCGGTGGACAACGCGGCCGCGGCCAGCATGCCGGCCAGTCCGGCACCGATGACGACAGCTCTACGGGACACGGTTCTCCTCCGGTTCGGCCGAAGCGCGGTCAACTCCCGCCGGACCCGGCCCGGTTCAGCGGGTCCAGCCGTGGGCGGCCCTCACCGTACCTTCACACGCGGTGTCGCCGGCGGGGGAGGCCGCCAGCGTCCGGGCCAGCTCCACCAGCCCGCCCGGGCCGGAGACCTCCGTGGCGTGCAGCCGGTACGTGCTCGGGGTGTCCAGGGGAGCCTCCCGCGCGGCGGCGCGGCGCGCGGCGTCGGCGAGCATCGCCGCCTCCGCGGCCAGCCGGGCCTGGTGGGCGGAGCGGCCCGCGCGCAGGGCGGCGTCCCGTTCCCGTTCCCGTACCCGGTCGTCGAAGTACGGGGCGAGCGCGAGCAGCGCGTCGTGGATGGACACCTCGCGCCACTGGAGCCGCTCGCGGGGCAGCTGCCACCAGGCGGCCGGCGGCTTCGGGGCGGTCGGCACGAACCGCAGCAGCGCCCACAGCGGACCGAGCCCGCGGTAGTCGTCCAGCCCCCGCCACTGGGCCAGCACCGCCGGCAGCAGCCGCGGCAGCACGAAACCGGCGGAGCAGGTCAAGGCGCCGAGCGAGGCCATCGGCGGGGCGAGCGTCGTGGACAGGAAGTCAAGGTCGTGCCCCGACCAACGAGCGGCGACCGCGGTGTACTTGGCCAGCTGGAAGCCGACCACGTCCAGCAGGCTGCCGGTCAGGATCAGCCGCAGCCCGGTCCGCAGCAGCCCGTCGACCTCCCGCAGCCACCGGACGCACACGGCGCACATCACCAGCGTCGCGGTGCTGTGCCCGAGCAGGTACAGCAGGATCATCTCGCGCATGTACGGGGTGTTCGCGTAGTACGTGTCGAGGTCGGTCAGCCGCTCCGTGTGCGCGTCGGCGAGCACGAACAGCACGACCAGCGCGCCGATCAGCAGTCCGTAGGCGGCCATGCTGCGCAGCACCCGGCGCCGGATCCGGGCGCGGGGACCGCCCCGCCAGTTGATCAGCAGGACGAGCAGCGAACAGCTGTAGGCCGACAGCATCCCGTACGTCAGGGGCGCCCCGAAGTTCGGTACGCCCGTGAGGTCGTTGACGGCGGCGAGGGTCAGCGGAGCCGCGCAGACGAAGACCAGGGCACCGAGGACGATCGCCGCGCACGTGGACAGGGCCAGCGGGCTGCGCACCGGGCCGCGCGGCCGGCGCAGCAGCACCAGGCACGACAGGCCGAACACCCCGGCCGCCAGATACACGACGAGACTCATGCCGGAGAACTCCGTTCGCTCGGCGCCCGCTCCACACGCGCCCGGTCCACACCCTCTCCCCGTTCATACCCCGCCCGTGGTGGCCGTGGCACCGCGCTCCCGGGCCACGGCGACGGGGCGGGCGGTGGCCAGGGCGTCGGCGATGCGCACCAGCGCGGCCGGGCCGGGCAGCCGGTCGGGCAGCCGGTCGGCCGTTCCGGGGCGGGGGCCGCCGTACGGCCCGCCCGGGGGAGTGTCCCAGAGTTCCCTGTCCCGCGCCGCCGAGGCCACGGCCACCGCCCACGCGTGCGCCTCGGCCCGCTCGCGGTCACCGCCGGCCCGCAGCACGGCCTCGCGCGTGCGCTCGTACAGGGCGCCGTCGAGATGCGGGGCGAGATGGCTCAGCGCGTTGTGGATGCTGGTCTGCCGCCACACCAGCCGGGTCGCCGGGGAGGACAGGCGCGGCCGGGGCAGCCGCAGGGAACGCCGGGTGAGGACGTCGTCGAGCACCCGCTCCAGCGGCGCCAGCCGCGCGTACGCCCGCCCGGCCCGCCGCCACTCGGCGGCCCGCGGGGCGACCAGCGGGATCAGGATCCCGGCGACCGTCAGGAAGGCGCTCACCGCGGCCGCCGCCGGGGAGATGCCGGTGACGAGCACCGGCCAGTCCCGGCCGCTCCAGCGTGCGGCCACCGCCGCGAGCTTGGCGACGCTGTACCCGGCGTTGCACAGCGTGCCGGCCCCCAGGACCGTCAGCCCCACCCGCAGCGGGCCGCGCACCTGACGGGCCCAGCGCAGCGCCGAGACCGTGGTGACCGTGACCGCGGTGAGGTGCCCGGCCAGGTACAGCACGATCATCTGGCCGATGTACGGCGTCGTCGCGTAGTAGGTGTCCAGGTCGGTCCGGCGCTCCACGGGGGCGTCGCCCAGCGCGAAGGTGACCGCGATGCCGAGGATCACGAGCGAGTGGGCGAGGATCCAGCGGCGGGCGACGACGCGCACCCGCGGTCCGCCCCGCCAGTGGACGACCAGCACCTGGGCGGCGGCGCCGTAGGCGGTGATCGACGCGTACGTGAGCGGCGCGGCCAGGTTCGGGACGCCGCTGAGCCGGTTGACGGCGCCGACGGTCGGCGGGGCGCCGAGGAGGAAGCAGAGCCCTGCCAGCCCCAGAACCGCGCACAGCGAACGCAGGTAGGGGTCGTGCCGGTGGCGCACCAGGTCCGGGGCCTTGGCCGCCAGGCCGAGCCACAGCACGGCGCAGCTGACGTAGTTCGCCGCGCCGTTCACCGGTGGGGCCCCCGGTAGTTGAGTGCGGCGCCGATGCGTCCGGCCAGGCCCTCGGCGTCGTCGTCCCGCGCCGCGTACACGGAGTCCTGCGGGGCCTCCAGCCAGCCGCGCAGCCGACGGCCCATCAGCATCCCGAAGCGGTCGGCCTCCTGCTCCTCGGTCAGGCTGAAGTCGGTGCGCGCGGCGACGGGGCGGGGCAGGCCGTCACCGGCCGGTGACGGGTCCGCTTCCGGGTCCACCGTGTGCCGGCTCATGTGCCAGACCTCGTGGCAGAGGATCACGATCTGGTGCCACACGGCCGCCCGCCGGTCGACCACCACGACGTCGTGCGTACCGGCCTCCAGCCACAGCCCGCTGGCGGTGTGCGGCGGGAAGGTCTCCCGGCGGACGACGATCTCGCGGCCCCGCCACGCGGCGACGGACGCGACGAGCGCCTCGAACAGGGCCTCCGGGTCCGCGGGGACGGGTACGCGGATGGGGTCGATGAGCGCGTCGGCGAGGCGACGCATCTGCCTGCTCGTACGCACCGTTCTCCTCCCGGTCCCGTTCCGCTCGCGGGGTGCCGCGCGGGCCGTCCGTGCAATATGCCAAGACTCCGGCCCGCTCAGCCACCCCGGGCGGTGACGCGGCGACCCGCACGCCCCGGTCCGCCCGGGCGGGGCGGCACTCCGCCCGCGGGCCGCGGGAGACGGCCCCCGTACGGGGCGGGTTCGCGCAGCGCCGGTCCGCGGCCCTGCCGAGGTTACGCGCCCGCGTGCGCCCGCGTCCGGTGAACCGGAGACCGCCGTTCCATGAGAAAAGCCCTCCGTCGCCGGAAAGTGCTGCGCGACTTATTGACGTGTGCGCGCTCCCACCTTACGTTCCCGTTCGAAGTTACGAGCGTGATCCGAAATATCGAACGAGTCGTGAGGGCTCTTCCCTCGCGCGCCGGTACATCACCGACAGATGGGGCAGGGCATGGGACGACCTGGCCTGGATCGCAGGCACTTTCTGGCCGCGGCGGGCGGCCTGACGGTCGCGGGCAGCTTCGGCTTCGCGGCCCTCGGCACGGGCGCCGACGCCCTGGCCTCCGACGCCGGCACACGGGTGCGCTACTGGAACCTCTTCAGCGGCGGCGACGGCTACAACATGATCGCGATGCTGGACGCCTTCCGCAGGGACAACCCCGGCATCGACGTGAAGGACTCCACCCTCCAGTGGGGCAGCCCCTTCTACACCAAGCTCGCCATGGCCGCGGCCGGCAACCGCGCACCGGACCTCGGCGTCATGCACCTGGGCCGGGTGCCCGGCTTCTCGCCCGGCCGCCTCCTCGACCCCTGGGACGTCGAGCTGCTCGCCGAGTACGGCGTACGGGAGGCGGACTTCAACCCCGCCCTGTGGAAGCGCGCCGTCGTCGACGGCAAGCTCTACGCCCTGCCGCTCGACATCCACGTCCAGCTCTGCTTCTACCGCAAGGACGTGCTGAAGAAGGCGGGCCTGCTCGGCGCCGACGGGCGGATGGTGTCGCCGACGTCGACCGACGAGTGGTTCGCCATGCTGAAGGAGGCGAGGGCGGCCACGAAGAAGGGCCTCCAGACCATCGGCCTGTGGCTCAACGACCAGAACTTCCAGTGGTGGTTCTTCGTCGCCTTCTACACCCAGCTCGGCGGCACCTGGTTCGACGACGCGAAGACCGAGGTCACCTTCGACACCGACAAGGCCACCCAGGTCCTCGAGTTCCTGCGCCGGCACATCACCGACGGCTACGCGGACCCGGGCTTCGGCGGCAACGCGGGCGCCGAACAGTTCGTCAACGGCTCCCCGTTCGTGTGGGAGGGCAACTGGTCCGTGCCGGTCTTCGACGGCGCGAAGGTCGACTACGGCGCGGTCCCGCTGCCGCCCGTCTTCGGCAGGCAGGCCACCCACGCCGAGTCGCACTCCTTCGTGCTGCCCCACCAGGCCGGCCGCGGCGGCGCCACCAACGACGGCGCGCACCGGCTCGCCGCCTACGTCGTCAGGCACGCCCGGCAGTGGGCCGCCGGCGGACACATCCCCGCGTACACGCCGACCCTGTCCACGGCCGAGTACAAGAAGCTCCAGCCCCAGAACGAGTACGTCTCCGCGATGGACCACCAGGCCACCGAGCCCAAGGTGTGGTTCGCCGGCTCCACCGGCATCCTCGCCCAGCGCGTCGGCCCGATCGTCGTCTCCTCGACGATGGGCTCCGCCAAGCCGGACGCCGCCGCCCGCCGGATGAAGAGCATGCTCGCCCAGTTGCTCGCCACCAAGAACCCGATGGACGGCCTCACCGCCGCGCAGGGAGGTGCGGTCGCATGACGACGACCAGCGCTGAGACCGTCATCCGTCCGGCACGCGCCGCGGCCGCGGCCGGCACCGCCACCGTCCGCCGCAGGCAGGGCTTCCAGCACGGCGGCTGGTTCGTCGCCCCCTTCCTCCTGCTGTTCGCCCTGTTCGTGATCTGGCCCCTGCTGCGCGGCGTGTGGCTCAGCTTCACCGACGCCAACATCTCCGGCGACGGCGCGGTCTTCATCGGCCTCGACAACTACCGCGAGGCGTTCCAGGACCCGCTGATGTGGGACGCGTTCGGTCACAGCGCCTTCTTCACCCTGCTCGTCGTGCCCTGCATCACCGTCCTCGCCTTCCTCCTCGCGATGCTCGCCCACCACATCGAGCGCGGGAAATGGCTGTGGCGGCTGTGCTTCTTCCTGCCGTTCCTGCTGCCGTCCACCGTCGCGGGCAACCTGTGGCAGTGGCTGTTCAACCCCGGCACGGGGATGATCAACCACGTCTTCGGCATCGACACCCCGTGGCTGACCGACAAGTCGTACGCCATGCTCGCCGTCGTCGTCTGCACCCTGTGGTGGACGGTCGGCTTCAGCTTCCTGCTCTACCTCGCCGCACTCCAGGGCATCCCCGCCCACCTGTACGAGGCCGCCCGGCTCGACGGCGCGGGCGCCTGGCACCGCATGGTCCACATCACCCTGCCGATGCTGCGCAACATCACCGGCCTCGTCGTCGCCCTGCAGATCCTCGCCTCGCTCCAGGTCTTCGACCAGGCCGTCGTGATGCAGGACTTCGGGCCGGGCCCCGAGGAGTCGACCCGCACCTTCGTGCAGTACACGCTCGAACAGGGCTTCACCAGCTACCGCGTGGGCTACGCCTCCGCGGTCTCCATCATCTTCTTCGTGCTCATCGCGGCCGTCGCCCTCGCACGGATGTGGCTGCTGCGCAACCGTGAGGAGGGCGGCCGATGACCACCGCCGTACCGCAGACCCGGGCCAGGCCCCGCAAGCCCTGGACGCCCAGCCAGATCGCGCTCACGCTGGCCGGCGCGGCCGTCTCCGCGGTGATCCTCTCGCCCCTCGCCTGGGCGCTGTTCACCTCCCTGAAGTCGGAGACCGAGGCCGTCGAGGTGCCGCCGCACTGGCTGCCGGAGGACTGGACCGGCCAGGCCTGGACGGCCATCTTCGAGAGCGGCAACCTCACCGACTGGTTCGTCAACTCGGTCGTCGTCTCGGTGTGCGTGACGGCCGTCGTGCTGGCCGTGAGCGCGCTGGCCGGATACGGCTTCGCCCGCACCGAGTTCCGCGGCAAGGGCGTCCTGATGGGCGTGGTGATGGCGGGGCTGATGGTCTCCCCGGCCGTGCTCGGCGTCCCGCTGTTCACGACCGTCCAGCAGATGGGGATGGTCGACACCTACTGGGGCATGATCCTGCCGCAGTGCGCGCCCGCCGCGATGGTCTACATCCTCTACAAGTTCTTCCAGGGCGTCCCGCGCGAACTGGAGGAGGCCGCCTTCATCGACGGGGCGGGCCGCTGGCGGGTCTTCTTCACCGTCGTCCTGCCGCTGTCGCGCTCCTCCCTCGCCGCGGTGGGCATCTTCACCTTCATCGCGTCGTGGAACAACTTCCTGTGGCCCTACATGGTCACCAACAACCCCGACCTGATGACCATGCCGAACGGCATCGCGACCGTCATGAACTCCTACGGCATCCAGTGGGCCCAGCTCATGGCCGGCGGACTCATGGCGGGCCTGCCGCTGATCATCGTCTTCGTCTTCTTCCAGCGCCAGATCGTGGCGGGTGTCGCGCACACCGGCCTCGCCGGCCAGTGACCGGACCGACAGGAACCCGCCGCGTGAAGCGCCTGAGACTCGCCACCGTGCTCGCCGCCGCCGTCCTGGCCTTCCTCCCGGCCACCGCGCGGGCGGACACCGCCTACCCCGACCCCGCGCCGGTCACCGGCCAGGAGATCATCCACGACCCCACGGTCGCCCGCCTGAAGTCCGGCGGCTACGTGGCCTACTCGACCGGCGGCGTCATCGGCGCCCGCACCTCGAAGGACCGCGTCCACTGGAAGGACGCCGGCAACGCCTTCGCCGAGCCGCCGAACTGGTGGTACGAGTACAACGCCACCGGCGACCCCTGGGCCCCCGACCTCTCCTACCGCGACGGCCGCTACTGGCTCCACTACGCCGTCTCCTCCTGGGGCACCAACCACTCCGCGATCGGCGTCGCCACCTCCCGCACGGGCCTGCCCGGCACCTGGACCGACCACGGCAAGGTGTTCACCTCCGACACCACCGACACCTGGAACGCCATCGACCCGGCCGTGATCCGGGCCGACGGCAGGCTGTGGATGGCGTTCGGCTCCTACTGGTCCGGCATCCGCATGGTCGAACTGGACCCGGCCACGGGCAGGGCCGTCGAGGACGCGCCGGTCCACCACCTGGCCACCCGCCCCGACGAGCCGTACGCCGTCGAGGGTCCGTACATCGTGCAACACGGCCGCCACTACTACCTGTTCGCCTCCTACGACGCGTGCTGCTCGGGCGTGGACAGCACCTACAAGATCAAGGTCGGCAGGTCGACGTCGGTCACCGGTCCGTACGTCGACAGCGCGGGCAAGCCGATGCTGGAGGGCGGCGGCGACCTTCTCCTCGCCGGCCACGGCCGCTACACCGGCCCGGGCGGCCAGTCGGTCTTCCGGGACAAGGGCCGGGACTGGCTGGCCTACCACTACTACGACGCCGAGGACGACGGCACCCCCAAGCTCGGGCTGAACGCCCTGACCTGGAAGAAGAACGGCTGGCCGGTCGTCCAGCAGGGGCGCGGGGCGGTGTCCGTGCGCGGCTCCGCCGCGTGGGCGCGACAAGCCCCCACCGAGCCACGGACGACAATGAACCCCTGAGAGGAACCCATGCGAACCGCCCGCTTCACCCTCGACCCCGCCTTCACCGTGGGCACGGTCGACCCCCGCCTCTTCGGCTCCTTCGTGGAACACCTCGGCCGCTGCGTCTACACCGGCATCCACGAGCCCGGCCACCCCACCGCGGACGCGGACGGCATCCGGCAGGACGTGCTGGAGCTGGTCCGGGAGCTCGGCGTCACCGCCGTCCGCTACCCCGGCGGGAACTTCGTCTCCGGCTACAAGTGGGAGGACTCCGTCGGCCCGGTGGAGGACCGCCCCCGCCGCCTGGACCTGGCCTGGCGCTCGACGGAGTCCAACCGCTTCGGCCTGTCCGAGTACATCTCCTTCCTCAAGAAGATCGGCCCCCGGGCCGAACCGATGATGGCGGTCAACCTCGGCACCCGCGGCGTCGCCGAGGCCCTCGAACTGCAGGAGTACGCCAACCACCCCTCCGGCACGGCCCTGTCGGACCTGCGGGCCGAGCACGGCGACAAGGACCCCTTCGGCATCAGGCTCTGGTGCCTCGGCAACGAGATGGACGGCCCCTGGCAGACCGGTCACAAGACCGCCGAGGAGTACGGCCGCCTCGCCGCCGAGACGGCCCGCGCCATGCGCCAGATCGACCCGGACGTCGAACTCGTCGCCTGCGGATCCTCCAGCCAGGCCATGGAGACCTTCGCCGAGTGGGAGGCGACGGTCCTGAAGGAGACGTACGACCTCGTCGACTACGTCTCCCTGCACGCCTACTACGAGCCGCTCGACGGCGACGTCGACTCGTTCCTGGCCTCCGCCGTGGACATGGAGTCGTTCATCGAGAACGTCGTCGCCACCTGCGACCACGTCGGCGCCCGCCTCAAGTCCAGGAAGAGGATCAACCTCTCCTTCGACGAGTGGAACGTCTGGTACATGGCCAAGACGCAGGCCGAGGTCAGCGCCCTGGACTGGCCCGAGGCGCCCCGCCTCCTCGAGGACAACTACAGCGTCATGGACGCCGTCGTCTTCGGCTCGCTCCTCATCGCCCTGCTGCGGCACGCCGACCGCGTCACCGTGGCCTGCCTCGCCCAGCTCGTCAACGTCATCGCCCCGATCATGACCGAACCGGGCGGCCCCGCCTGGCGCCAGACGACGTTCTTCCCGTTCGCCCAGGCCTCGAAGCACGGCCGCGGCGAGGTCCTCGACGTCCGGGTGGACTCCCCGACGTACGAGACGAAGAAGTACGGCGAGGCCGACCTGCTGCACGCCACCGCCGTGCGCGCCGAGGACGGCACGGTGACCGTCTTCGCCGTCAACCGCTCCCGCAGCGAACCGCTGCCGCTGGAGGTGGCGCTCGGCGGCCTCGGCCTGACCGACGTCGTGGAGCACACCGCCCTCGCGGACGCCGACCCCGACGCCCGCAACACGCTCGCCGAGCCGGAGCGGGTCGCCCCGCACCCGGTCGAGGGCACCGCCCTGGCGGACGGCAGGCTGACCGCCGTCCTGGAGCCGCTGTCCTGGAACGTGATCCGGCTCGGCTGAGCCGGGGTCAGGGCGTCCCGCGGCCGGGGGAGGCGACCGGTGTCACCGGCACCCCTCCGGCCGCGCTGCCCAGCAGGGTGAGCCGTACCGCCCCCGGCCCCGCCGGGGTGCCGCCGCCGGACAGCACCGCCAGCGCGAGGGTGTTGGCGGCGGCACGGGTGCGCAGGACCCCGTTGGGCAGGACGAGCGTGCGCCGGGCGCCCGGCCCGCCGTTGACGTGCTCGCCCATGTTCCAGCCGTTCAGGAAGACCTGGACGCGGTAGTCGCGGTCCGGGTCGTCGTCGAGGGTCAGCCCCACCGAGGCGTCGACGTCCGGCGGGACGTCCAGCCGGAACGTGGTCCGGTACCAGGTGACGCCCTGCCGCCGGTCGGCGCGCGGGAAGGACACGGACTCCCAGCCGCCGTCGTCGTACCCGGGCAGGTGCCAGCCGTTGCGCTCCCCGTACAGCCCGCCGGTGTTGAGCGGCCCGCGCACGGGGTCGGGCGCCGCCGCGCCCCGCACCCGCCAGTGCACTTCCGGCGAGACACCCCGGAAGGCGACGGACGTGAGCCCCCGGGCCCTTCGGTAGTCGTCCTGGTCGTGCTGCGTGCGCCGGACCAGGACGGACAGGACGGGGGAGTGCGGGCGCCCCTCGGACGCCTGGTCCCGCAGCCGTTCGCGCAGCCGCTGCGGCACCCGGAAACCGGCCGTGCCGGTCCACGTGCCCTTGCCGTCGTCCCCCTGCCCCGCGTCGTGGGTGCCCAGCGGCTCCCCGTCCAGCCAGGCCATGAGCATCCCCCGCGCGCCCGTGCTGTACGCGAGGGAGACGGACTCCAGGCCGGCGGCGCCGGTGAGCCGGCCCCGGTACCAGACGTCGCCGTAGTGGAAGCCGTAGTCGTCGGCGAAGAGCACGGGCTGCTCGGCGGGCACGGGCGTCGTGCTGTGCGACGTCCGGCGGTCGGCGACCGTCCAGCCCGAGTCGTCGTGACCGGGATCGGCCTCCGGGTTCTCGTCCCGGCGCCGCCAGCCGTCCAGCGACGGCAGCGACGGCTGCGTGACGCCGGGCAGCGGCCGCCTCGACCGCAGGCTCCGCGCCCGGCTGACCGACGTGGCGACCGCGCGGCCGTTCCAGGTGACGCCGGTGATGCCGCGCGGCGTCCACACCTCGAGCCCGTACGCGTCGACCATGTCACCCGTCAGCCGCACGGTGTCGCCGTCCAGGACGGCGCCGCGCAGCAGCGCCGGGCCGTACACGAGCCCCTTGCCCGACGGGGTCTCGTACGGCCACAGCCGCAGGGAGACGGCGTCGTCCGCGAAGAGCAGCAGCAGCGTGCGGTCGGAGCCGCCGCTGCGCACCCGCACCCGGGTCAGGCCGCCCGCCCCGAGCGGCACCGTGACGTGCAGCCGGTCCTCGTCGTACGCCCAGGCCGCCTCCTCGTCCAGCCGGGTGGGCCACGGCTCGTCGGGGCAGTCCAGCACGACGTGCGCCATCTCGCCGGTCCGGCCCACGAAGACGGCGATGTCCAGCCGTCCGGCACTCAGGGTCAGCATGGGCTGCACGGTGGCGTAGGCCAGCTTCCGTCCCCCGCCCAGGTCGAGCCCGGCGGTGAGCAGTCTGGCGTCCCCCGCGGGCACGGTGACCGGTACGTCCGTCCCGTCCAGCGGCAGCCTGGCCGTCACGTCCGCGGCGGAGTCGTTGCGCAGGACGTACACGTGGGCGCCGGTGTCCGGGTTGGTCAGGTGCCGCACCTGGATCCGGGCGTCGTCGGCCGGGACGGCGGGCGCCGGGTCCAGCCGCGCGAAGTCGGGGACGTGGCGCAGGAGGTGCCCGGTCTGGTGGAGCGGGGCGATCCCGTCCGTGGGCCTGCGCGCCTCGTCGAGCGCCGCCGCGGGGTCGTACGTGGGCGTGGGCGCCGACGGCGCGGCCAGCCAGCCCCACGAGGTCCCGCCGAACACCGCGCCGGCGTCGTGCAGCGTGACGCCGTGCGCGAGGTGGGTGAGGTGGACCCGCCGTGCCTCGGCCGCGTCCGCGGTTCCGTGCGCCTCCCCCCAGGCGACCGGGGTGTCGCCGTGGAGGAGGGGTACGTCGACGCCGTCCGCGCGGACCTTCTCGCGCAGGTGGCTCAGCAGGTCGCGCCGCTGGGCGTCGAGGCGGTAGAGCAGGACCGTGCCGGTGCCCCGCGTGTACTGGTGCCGGGCGGCGATGGCGTCGACGTGGGTCAGCCACTCGTCGGCGTGCCGCAGAAACGCCGGGTCGGTGGTCCGGGCATCGCCCTCGGCCGTCGTCAGCCAGCCCGGCAGACCGCCGGCGTCGACGTCCGCGCCGATGTACGGACCCGGCCGCAGGACGACGTACAGACCGGTCTCGGCGGCCGTGCGCAGGAACAGGTCCAGGTCGCGGACGCCGCTGAAGTCGTACCGCCCCGGGGCGGGGGAGTGCTGGTTCCAGGCGACGGGCACGACGACCGCGTTGAAGCCGTAGGCCCGCATCTTCTGCAGCACGTCCCGCCACAGGGAGGGGCTCGGCAGCCGGAAGGGGTGCAGCTCGCCGGCCCACAGCACGAGGCGCCGGCCGTCGACCAGCAGGGAGTGCCGGTCGAAGGCGACCCGGTGGCGCACTCCGTCGGCGCCGGGCGGCGCCGGCGGCGGACCGGTGGGGACGGGGCCGGACGCGCCGGAGGCCGGCACCGCTCCGCCGCTCACGCTGCCGCCGAGGGCGAGACCGAGGACGGTGGTGCCCGCGAGGGCGCTGAAAACTCGTCTGCTGAGCTCCAAGGGAGCCTCTCCTGATTGCCTGTACCGCTGGTGCCGGTGGGTCCCCCGGGTCACCTGTGCCGGGCCCATTGTCCACAACGCCCCGCACAATGGACGCATGAGGATCTCGGCACGGGCGGACTACGCGGTACGGGCGGTCCTGGAGCTCGCCGTGCGGCAGGACGACTGCCCCGTGAAGGCGGAAGCGGTCGCCACCGCCCAGGACATCCCGCACAAGTTCCTGGAGGGCATCCTCGGAGACCTGCGCCGGGGCGGCATCGTCGAGAGCCGGCGCGGCGGGGGCGGCGGGTACCGGCTGGCCCGCGAGGCGGCCGAGGTCACGGTGGCGGACGTCATCCGGGCGGTGGACGGCCCGATCGTCTCGGTGCGCGGCGAGCGGCCGACGGGGCTCGTGTACACGGGCACGGCCGGGCCGCTGCTGCCCCTGTGGGTGGCGCTGCGCGCCAATGTCCGCCGGATCCTGGAGGGCGTGACCATCGCGGACCTCGCAGCGGACGCGCTGCCGGACCCGGTGCGTGAGCTGGCGGCGGAACCGGCGGCGTGGGAGAACCCGTAGGGAACCGGGGGCTCACGGCCCGGGGCTTGCGGCTTTCGGCCACCGGCTCGGTCATCGGCCTTTGGCCGGAGTGCCACCTGTCCGGGGCGGGCGGGGGCCGCATACGATGCCTCCGCTTGTGCATGTCATGCACACGACTATCACATGGCACGCACATTCAACCAACGCCACCCCCCACTGACCGGATGGGAGACCCATGGCCACCGGCCTGCTCCTGAGCGGCACGATCGCCGCGCTCCTCACCTCCGCGCTGCCCGCGCAGCACCAGCCCTCCGGCGGGTTCGAGGACCCGCCCCCGGACAAGATCGTCATCAAGGTCGCCACGGTGAACGGCTCGGGCTGCCCCCAGGGCACGGCCGCCGTCGCCGTCTCCGAGGACAACACGGCTTTCACCGTCACCTACAGCGACTACCTGGCCCAGGCCGGCGGCGACTCGGCACCCACCGCGTACCGCAGGAACTGCCAGCTCAACCTGCTCGTGCACGTCCCGCAGGGCTTCACCTACGCCGTCGCCAGCGCGGACTACCGCGGTTTCGCCGCGCTCCAGCCGGGGGCCAAGGGCACCCAGCGGGCCTCGTACTACTTCCAGGGCTCCCCGAACACGGAGTACCGCACCCACCCCTTCAGCGGCCCCTACGACGACAACTGGCAGGCCACGGACTCCACCGACTGGGCCCAACTGGTCTGGGCCCCCTGCGGAGTCCAGCGCAACTTCAACATCAACACGGAGCTGCGCGTGAGCGCCGGGACGGACGCGGACCAGGTCAGCTTCATGACGATGGACTCCACGGACGGTGACATCAGCACGGTGTACCACCTGGCGTGGAAGGAGTGTCCGGAGTCCTGACCCGGGCGACGGGGCACTCGGCCCTCAGGGACGGCACAGGAGCGGTCTGTCCAGCTCCGCGCAGGGCCGGTGGCCCTTGGAGCGGATGACGTCCTTGCCGACCTCGTCGGCGAGGTAGCGCAGGAAGCCCGCGGCGACCGAGTCCGCCGGGGGCTCCCCGTAGGTGTAGGCGATCTCGGTCTCCCAGTACGGATACGCGCCCTCGTCGGCGCCCTCGAGGGTCGCCGGATAGCCGTCGATGCGGACCGGCCGTACGTCGTCGCGGGCGGCGGCGGCGCCGACCTCGCTGTGGCCGAGGGCACCGGGTGTGGCGGCCACGGTTTCCAGCAGGGCCGGTGTGCCGCCGACCTCGCAGCGGCCCGGCTTCTTCGGGTCCAGGCTGCTGCAGTCGTTGGCGGTGGTGGCGAGCAGCGGCCTGCCGTCCAGCACCTGCTTCTGCAGCGTGGTCCGGGTGCCGGAGCCGGGGTTGCGGCTGACGAGCTGGATGGGCAGGTTGCTGCCCCTGACCTGCCTCCAGTTGGTGATCTCGCCCGCGTAGATGCGTCGCACCTGATCCAGCGACAGGTCGCGGACCCCGGCGTCCCTGTTCACCACGAGCGTGAACAGGGACAGGGCGACGGGTCTGGGCAGCAGCTGGGCGCGGCCGTCGGACTTGGGGCCGTCGCTGAAGGACAGCCGGTCGCCCAGACCCTCCGTGGGCGCCGCCTTCCGGCCTGCCGCCGCCAGGGCGTCCAGACCGGGGACGCTGCCCTCGAAGGAGTCGTCGGTCAGCGGTATCCGGGCGTCGGGACAGGTCTTCGTGTACTGCCTCGCCGCCTCTTCCAGGACCGGCCGGAACGCGGTGGAGCCCGACAGGTACAGCGTCCCGGCGGCGCAGTCCAGCGGTGCCGCCCGACGGTCGTCGTCCCGGGCGAAGGAGGACACGGACTGGGCGGCGCTCACCAGGACGAGGACGGCGAGCAGCCAGCGGACCGGCCGCGAGGCGAAGGGGTAGTACTCGGTCCGCTTGATGGACCCGCCGCGCACCCCGCCGACGACGCCCGCGGTGACCTCCGGGTCGGGGAAGTCGGCGTCGGTGAACTCCGGCACGCGGTCCAGGACCGCCAGCACCTTGTAGTGCGCCCGGCGGTTGAGCTTCACCTTGGGCAGCCTGATGACACCGTCGGTGGACCCGAGGCCCGGCGATCCCGGTGCGAAGAAGTCGCGCAGCACGGTGTGGCTGCACTCCGTCACGACCATCCCGACCACACGGCGGCCCGGGAACGCCACGCGTATGCCCACCGGGTCGTTGGCGGGTGCCACGTAGTCGTCCTCGACGATCGGGGTCCAGCCGACGTTCTCGATGCGCAGCAGGACGACCGACGGGTCGCGCAGCACGGTGCCGTCCCACTGCAGCCGCCGCAGTATCCCGGCCGCCGGGCCGGACGACGTGGCCGAGTCCCGGGCGGTGGTGTCCATCTGCACGCGGTAGCCGAGCCGTTTGCGGCCCGCGAGGAAGAACTCCCACAGGGCGGCGGTCACGGGCACGGCGAGGCCGAGCACGGCGATCGCCGACTCCCACGTAACACCGTTCATCACCGGCTCCAGGGGCAGGGCGGGCGGACAGAGGGAGGCCATGGTGACCCGGGGGAGGGCCGGGCGGCGGGGGATGCGCCGACCGTCCGTCGCGCATTCACCGGTGTGTCACCCGTGGCCCGCGGTGTTTTCCGGACGTTGGTTGCGGTTGCTGCGCGGGCCGTTGACGCGCAAAGGGTTCGATTCTACGTTCCCGTCCGACAAGACGATCGGCGTTCGACATGAAGAACAGGAGTCCCTCACGTGAGCCGCAAGCGAACCGCACTCCTCGCCCTCCCCGCCGCCGCCCTGCTCGCCCTCCTCCCGACCACGGCGTCGGCCTACCCGAACCCCGGCCGGGTCACCGGCTCCGTCGTCACGCACGACCCGACGATGATCCGCACCGCGTCCGGGCAGTACCGGCTCTACGCCACCGGCGGCGGCATCAGCAGCAAGGCGTCCACCGACCGCACCGCCTTCTCCGCCGGCGCGGACGCCTTCGGCACCCGGCCCGGCTGGTGGTCCCGGTACTCCTCCGTCCCGGAGGCCTGGGCGCCGGACATCTCGTACCACGGCGGCAAGTACCTGATGTACTACTCCGTCTCGAAGTTCGGCACCAACACCTCGGCCATCGGCCTCGCGGGCTCCACCACCGGGCAGCCGGGCAGCTGGAGCGACTACGGCATCGTCCTCACCTCGAACGCGTCCAGCGACCACAACGCCATCGACCCCAACCTCTTCGTCGACGACGACGGCAAGTGGTGGCTGTCCTTCGGCAGCTGGTGGACCGGGATCAAGATGATCCGGATCGACCCGGCCACCGGCAAGCAGCTCGCCTCGGACACCGCCCGCCGCTCCCTCGCCTCCCGCCCGACCGGCACCAAGGCCGTCGAGGCCCCGTACGTCGTCAAGCGGAACGGGTACTACTACCTCTTCGCCTCGTACGACACCTGCTGCGCCGGCACCAGCTCCACGTACAAGGTCAAGGTGGGCCGGGCGAGCAGCGTCACCGGGCCCTACTACGACAGGAACGGCGTCTCGCTGATGAACAACGGAGGGACGCCCGTGCTCGAGTCGCACGGAAGCGTCATCGGCCCCGGCGGACAGTCGATCATGAACGACGTCGACGGCGACCTGATCGTCTACCACTACTACGACGGCGACGACAACGGGACGCCCAAGCTCGGCATCAACCTGCTGGACTGGAGCAGCGGCTGGCCCGTCGCCCGTTGAGCGCCGGCGGTCAGCCCGTGCGGCCCATTCCCGCCGCGTTCGGCCAGGCCCGCGGTCCCGGCCGGCCCGCCGCCGGGACCGGGTCGAGGCCGTCGGTGCCCCGGACCTGGGCGGCCGTGAGACCCCCGCGGGCCGGGACACCGGGCGGGGTGGGGCCGGTGGGCACCGGGTGACCGGGCGCCGCGGCGGCCGGCGCCGGGGCGGGCACGGGTGCCGGTACGGGCGTGGGCTGCGGGACGGGTTCGGGGTAGGGGGCCGGCACCGGGCCGGGGACCGGCACCGGTTGCGGATACGGCGCGGCAGGCTGGGGGAACGGCGTCGGCTCCGGATACGGCGTGGCCGGCTGGGGGAACGGTGTCGGCTGCGGGGTCTGGCCAGGTGCCGTCGGCACCGGCATCGAGCCGGGGGCCGTCGCCGCGGGGGCGACGGGCACCGCGGCGGGGAGCGGCATGCCGGTGCCGACGGCCGGAGCGGCGAGCTGCCGCAGGCCGGCCCCGTTGGTCTCGCTCATCAGGCGGTCCACCGCCGCCGTGCCCGAGCTGTAGCCGGTCCCTGTGGCGGGCCCGGGCACGGCGGCTCCCCTCCCGGTCCCGTAGAGCACCTGTTCCAGGCCGGACACCAGGCGGCGCACGTCCACCTGGGGGCGCACCACGAGACGCAGGAAGCGGCTGGAGGACCCGATCTTGTTGCCGCACTCGCGGACCAGGATCCGGTGCTCGGTGAGCATGCGGTCCCGGACGACGGTGCCCTCCGCGCCCACGGGGAGGCGGACGAAGAGGAAGTTGCCCTGGGAGGGATACACGGTCAGGCCGGGCAGCGCCGACAGCCGGGCGGCCATCTCCAGGCGGTCGCGGCGGACCTGGTGCAGGCTCTGCGCGTACTCGGGTCCGTGGTCGCGCAGCATGAACACCACGTGCTCGGCGAAGGAGTTGAGGTTCCACTTGGGGAGCATCGCGCGCACCCGCCCGGCGAGCGCGGGGTTGGCGACCAGGTAGCCGAACCGGATGCCGTGCAGCCCGAAGTTCTTGCCGAGGCTGCGCAGGACGACGACGTTGGGCCGCAGCATCGCCTCCTGGACCACGCTGGGCTCGGCCTCCGCGTCGGCGAACTCCAGGAACGACTCGTCGATCACCACCAGGTCCCGGTCGGCCATCGCGTCCATGAACTGCACGAGCGCCTGCCTGTGCAGATAGCCGCCGTCGGGGTTGTTGGGGTTGCAGACCACCACCGCCCGCGTCCCCCTGGCCCGGACGAACTCGGCGTACCGGGCGAGGTCGAGGGCGAAGCCGCCGGCCTCCTGGAGGGGGAACATGTCGACCCGCTTGCCGGTCTCCATCGGCTGGTCGGTCCAGCGGCCGAAGGTGGGGACGGGGACGGCGAGGGAGTCGCGGACCAGGAGGTGGTCGAGCCAGGTGATCAGCTCGGTGGAGCCGTTGCCCATCGCCACGCACTGCGGCGGGAGCTGGAGCAGGCCGCACAGCTCGGCGGTGATGGTGTCGGCGCTGCTCGGGTAGTACGTGACGATCTCGCGCAGCCGGCCGGCCATCTCCTCGAACATCGCCGGGGTGGGGAAGTACGGGTTGCAGGGGATGCAGAAGTCCACCGGCCCCGCGCCCGCCCCGTCGCCGCTCTCCCGCGTCAGCGCCGCCATCGAGGGGCTGTGCGCCGCGGTGCTGCGGAACAGCGAGGTGACGTTGCCGGACAAGGGGACCTCCGTCGGTGGGCGGCCCGCGCGGGGGAGCGCGGGCCGCTCTCACATACGGAGACGGACGGGACGCCGTTCAACCCGTGTGAAGAAAGTGTGTCTTCCGCACGGCGTGACGCGTGACGGCGGCACGCGTCAGGACCTCACGCCTCGAACGAGTGCACCGTCGTCGTCCGGTACGTCTGCCCCGGCCGCAGCACGGTCGACGGGAACGAAGGGTGGTTCGGCGAGTCCGGGAAGTGCTGGGTCTCCAGGCACAGCGCGTCACCCTGCCGGTAGACGGAGCCGCCGGGGCCGGTCAGGGTGCCGTCGAGGAAGTTGCCCGAGTAGAACTGGAGGCCC
This sequence comes from Streptomyces sp. NPDC048185, assembly GCF_043202495.1. Taxonomy (NCBI): domain Bacteria; kingdom Bacillati; phylum Actinomycetota; class Actinomycetes; order Kitasatosporales; family Streptomycetaceae; genus Streptomyces; species Streptomyces sp. NPDC048185. Next base: position 653,752 of record NZ_JBIDAN010000001.1, on the reverse strand, counting down.
GGCTGGTCGGTGGCGATGCGCAGGGTGCGGCCGGAGGCCCCGTCGCGCAGGGTGACGACGTGCTCGGGGCGGTCGGTGATGCCCTTGTCCAGCACCCAGTTGTGGTCGAAGCCCTTGGCGGTGACCAGCTGCGGGTGCCCCTCCCGGATGTCCCGGCCGATCGGCTTGGCGCGGCGGAAGTCGAACGGGGTGCCCGCGACCTTCGCCAGCTCGCCGGTGGGGATCAGCCCGGCGTCGGTGGGCGTGAACCGGGAGGCGGCGATCGACAGCTCGTGGTCCTCGATCGTGCCGCTGCCCTCGCCGGCCAGGTTCCAGTAGACGTGGCTGGTGAGGTTGACGACGGTGGCCTTGTCGGTGGTGGCCTCGTAGTCGATGCGCCACTCGCCGCGCCGGGTGAGCGTGTACGTCACCGTCGCCCTGAGCGTGCCCGGGTAGCCCATCTCGCCGTCGACGCTGGTGTAGTGCAGGACCAGGCCCACGTCGGAGCCGCGGGTGAACGGCTCGACGTCCCACACCCGGTAGTCGAAGCCCAGGGCGCCGCCGTGCAGGGAGTTCTCGCCGTCGTTCACGGAGAGCTGGTACTGCTTGCCGTCCAGGGTGAAGCGGCCCTTGGCGATGCGGTTGCCGTACCGCCCGATCAGGGCGCCGAAGTGCGGGCTGCGGGCCACGTAGTCGTCGAGGTTGTCGAAGCCCAGCGAGACGTTCTCGTACCGGCCCCGGCGGTCGGGTATCTCCAGGGACTGCACGACGCCGCCGTACGACAGCACCTTCATCCGCGTGCCGCCGTTCTCCAGCGACCACCGGTACACCTTCGTGCCGTCGGCGAGCTTGCCGAAGAGCTCCTTCACCGGCTTCCTGCCTCCCGTGGCGTGTGCCGTGCCGCCGAGCGTGGTGGCGGCGATGCCCGCGGCCGCGGCGGATGCCATGACCGTGCGTCTGCTCAGTTCCATTGCGGCTCCTGTACTTCCGTGGAAGAAGCGGGCCCCGCCACGAGCGGCGGGGCCCGGAGTGACCTACGAACCGACCTTGCGCTTGTTCCACACGTCGAACCCGACCGCCGCCAGCAGCACCAGGCCCTTGATGACCTGCTGCCAGTCGGTGCCGATGCCGACGAGGTTCATGCCGTTGTTCAGCACGCCCAGGACCAGGCCACCGATGATCGCGCCGAGCACCGTGCCGACACCGCCGCTCATCGACGCGCCGCCGATGAACGAGGCCGCGATGGCCTCCAGCTCGAAGTTGAGGCCGGCCTTGGGAGAGGCCGCGTTGAAGCGGGAGGCGAAGACGAGACCCGCCAGGGCCGCGAGCATGCCCATGTTCAGGAAGACCAGGAAGGTGACCTTCTTGTCCTTCACACCCGACAGCTTGGCCGCGGGCAGGTTGCCGCCGATGGCGTAGATGTGACGGCCGATGATCGCGTTGCGCATCAGGTAGCCGAAGCCGACGACGAGCACGCCCAGGATGAGCAGCACGATCGGCGCGCCCTTGTAGCTGGCCAGCAGCAGCGTGACCACCAGGACGGCGGCGACCAGCGCGACCAGCTTCAGCAGGAACAGCTTGGCCGGCAGCACGTCCAGGGAGAACTCCTGCTGGCGCTTGCGGTCACGGACCTCCTGGAAGACCACGAAGGCGATCAGCGCGAGGCCGAGCAGCAGGGTGAGGTTGTGGTAGTTGGTGTTCGGGCCGACCTCGGGCAGGAAGCCGTTGGCTATCTTCTGCAGGTCCTTCGGGAACGGGCCGAGCGTCTGCCCCTTCAGGAAGATCTCCGTCAGACCGCGGAAGAGCAGCATGCCCGCGAGGGTCACGATGAACGACGGTATGCCGAGATAGGCGATGAAGAACCCCTGCAGGGCCCCCGCGACGGCGCCGATGGCCAGGCACAGCACCACCGCGAGCGGCCAGGACAGGTCGTGTTCGACCATCAGGACGGCGGCCATGGCGCCGATGAACGCCGTCAGCGAGCCGACCGACAGGTCGATGTGGCCCGCGATGATGACGAGCATCATGCCGATCGCGAGGATCAGGATGTAGCTGTTCTGCAGCACCAGGTTGGAGACGTTGCGCGGCAGCAGCAGGTCGCCGTCGGACCACACGGCGAACAGCGCCACGATCAGGCCGAGGGCGATCAGCATGCCGTACTGCCGCATGTTGCGGCGCATGCCGTCGAGCATCAGCTGCAGCAGGCCGCCCCCGTCGGCCGAGGCGCCCTTGCCCGGTGGTGCGGGGGCCGGGGTCTTGGCGGTCACGTCCGTGCTCATCGGGTTACCTCTTTGTCCTTCGTCATCTGACGCATCAGCGCTTCCTGCGACGCCTCGGCCCGCGAGAACTCACCCGTCAGCCGCCCCGCGGCCATCGTGTAGATGCGGTCGCACATGCCGAGCAGCTCCGGCAGTTCGGAGGAGATGAAGACGACCGCCTTGCCCTGGGCGGCCAGCTGGTCGATGACCGTGTAGATCTCGTACTTGGCGCCCACGTCGATGCCGCGGGTGGGCTCGTCCAGGATCAGCACCTCGGGACCCGCGAAGATCCACTTGCTGAGGACGACCTTCTGCTGGTTGCCGCCGGACAGCTTGCCCACCGGCTCGAAGACGGTCGGCGCCTTGATGTTCATGGAGGTGCGGAACTCCTCGGCGACCTGCCGTTCCCCGTGCTCGTCGACGACACCCCGCTTGGCGACCTTGCCCAGCGCGGTCAGCGAGATGTTCCGGTTGATGGTGTCGATGAGGTTGAGGCCGTAGTGCTTGCGGTCCTCGGTGACGTACGCGATGCCGTGCCCGACCGCCTCCGGGACGGTCTTGGTACGGATCTCGGTGCCGTCGCGCAGGACCGTGCCGCCCGCGTACCGGCCGTAGGTGCGGCCGAACACGCTCATCGCCAGTTCCGTGCGGCCGGCGCCCATGAGACCGGCGATGCCGACGATCTCACCGCGCCGCACCTCGATCGACACGTCGTCGACGACCTTGCGCTGCTGGTCGAGGGGGTGGTGCACGGTCCAGTTGCGGATCTCCAGGGCCGGCGCGGAACCCGCCTCGGGCTGGTGCGGGGTCCGCTCCGGGAAGCGGTTCTCCAGGTCGCGGCCGACCATCCCGCTGATGATCCGGTCCTCGGTGGTCTCCGCCGCCTTCACGTCGAGCGTCTCGATGGATCGCCCGTCGCGGATGATCGTGACCGAGTCGGCGACCCGGCGGATCTCGTTGAGCTTGTGGGAGATGATGATCGAGGTCATCCCCTGTTCCTTCAACTGAAGGATCAGGTCGAGGAGTTTGCCGCTGTCCTCGTCGTTGAGCGCCGCCGTCGGCTCGTCGAGGATGAGCAGCTTCACCTTCTTCGAGAGCGCCTTGGCGATCTCCACCAGTTGCTGCTTGCCCACGCCGATGTCGGCGACCCGGGTCTCCGGGTGCTCGTCCAGGCCGACCCGGCGCAGCAGCTCGGTGGCGTGCCTCAGCGTGTCGTTCCAGTTGATCAGCCCGCGCTTGGCGTGCTCGTTGCCGAGGAAGATGTTCTCCGCGATGGAGAGGTACGGCACCAGTGCCAGCTCCTGGTGGATGATCACGATGCCGTGCTGTTCGCTCGCCCGGATGTCCTTGAACCGGCAGGTCTCCCCCTCGAAGAGGATGTCCCCCTCGTAGCTGCCGTGCGGATGGACGCCGGAGAGCACCTTCATCAAGGTCGACTTCCCGGCGCCGTTCTCGCCGCAGATGGCGTGGACCTCGCCCTGGTGGACGGTCAGCGTGACGTCCGACAGCGCTTTGACACCGGGGAAGGTCTTGACGATCGAGCGCATTTCCAGGACGGGTCCCGCCATGGTCGTGCCTTCCAATCCTTGGGTGGGCCCGGTTACTTGAGGTCGTTCTCGGTGTAGTAGCCGTCGTCGACGAGCGCCTCCTTGTAGTTGGTCTTGTCGACGCTGACCGGCTGGAGCAGGTAGGCGGGGACGACCTTGGCACCGTTGTCATAGGACTTGGTGTCGTTGACCTCCGGCTTCTTGTCGTTCAGGGAGGCATCGACCATGTTCGCGGCGACCTTGGCGAGCTTGCGCAGGTCCTTGTAGACGGTCTGGGTCTGCTCACCCGCGATGATCGACTTCACGGAGGCGAGCTCGGCGTCCTGGCCCGTGACGACCGGCATGGGCTTGCCGGCGGAGCCGTAGCCGTCGGACTTCAGGGCGGAGAGGATGCCGATGGAGATGCCGTCGTAGGGCGAGAGCACCGCGTCGACGCGGGCGCTGCGGTAGCTGGAGGTCAGCAGGTCGTCCATGCGCTTCTGCGCGGTGCCGCCGTCCCAGCGCAGGGTGGTGACCTGGTTGAGGGCGGTCTGCTTGGACCGGACGACCAGCTGGCCCTTGTCCATGTACGGCTTCAGGACGTTCATCGCGCCCTGGAAGAAGTACCTGGTGTTGTTGTCGTCGTTCGAGCCGGCGAACAGCTCGATGTTGAACGGGCCCTTCTTGCCCGCCTTCAGACCGAGCTTGTCGGCGATGTAGCCGCCCTGCAGCTCGCCGACCTTCTCGTTGTCGAACGAGGCGTAGTAGTCGACGTTCTCGGTGCCGAGGATCAGCCGGTCGTAGGAGATCACCGGGATGTCGGAGTCCTTGGCCTGCTGGAGCACGTTGCCCAGGGACTTGTTGTCGATCGCGGCGATGACCAGGGCGTCCACGCCCTGCGTGATCATGTTTTCGATCTGGGAGACCTGCTGGTCGGGGTCGTCCTCGCCGTAGACGAGCTTGGTCTCGTACCCCTTGGCCTTCAGCTCCTTCACGACGTTGGCGCCGTCGGCGATCCAGCGTTCGGAGGACTTGGTCGGCATCGCGATGCCGATGGTGGCGCCTTCGGTGCTGCCCTTGTCCTCGCTGCCGCCCTCGCTGTCCTGGCCGCACGCGGTCAGGGTGAGGGCGAGGGTGGCGGCGGAGGCGACGGCGGCGAGTGCGGCTCTGCGGTTGCGCATGGTCATCATCCTTGATGTGGGTGCAGGGCTCGGTCTGGTGGAGCCGGAACGCTGAGGGTGGAACGACCGAGAGCAGGTGTGTGGGATTGTGCGCGGTCGTGTCGTCTTTTGTGAAGGGGGTTTCCGGAACGTTATGACGAGATCTCGAACCGGTTGAGCGACCCCGGAAGGCGCGAGCCGAGCGGGGCCATGTCCCCGCCCACCCCGTGCCGTTGGAGGAGATCCAGGGCCAGCCGGCCGCGCCGCACCCGCTCCTTGGCGGTCGCCAGCGTCAGTTCCCGCAGGTGGTGCCCGTAGGGGTAGATCCCCGGCGCCTTCGACAGGCCGAACTTCAGGTACAGGGGGGCGCCGCGCCGGATCAGCTCGGCGACCTCGTACATGCGCACATAGCCACCGAGGTCGTCGGGAGCCTCGATGTACATGTCCATCGGCGCGGCCGAAACCCGCCGGATTTCGGTCAGGTGGTCCAGCGTCAGATCACTGGGCACGTTGATCGAGTCGGCACCGAGCCGCTCGTACACCTCGTACGAAGCCGGGTTGACGGGGCCCACGAGCGCGGAGAGCTTGAGCGTCGTGTCGGCGGGGAGGACACCGGCCGACCGCGCCCGGTGCAGCGTCCACAGCACGCCCTCGTCGGCGACGAGCAGGCACGTGACGCCCAGCTCCGTGGCGCGCACGGCGTCCTCGACGCATCCGGCGACCGCGTCGTGGCCGCGTGCCCGCAGCCCCGCGCCGCCGGAGTCGGTCCGGGTGGAACCGCCGATGTCCCAGGTGCCGCGCGGGCCCGTGAACAGGCAGAGCTCGATGTCGCGTTCGGCGGTGGACTCGACCATCTCGGTGATCTCGGCGTCGGTCAGCATCCACACGCCGCTGCCCTGGCTGATCCGGTGGATCGGCACGTCCAGCCGCGAGGACTCCTTGAGGACGACCGCCAGCGCCTCGGGGCCCTCGCAGGAGGGGATCTCGGTGCGCCAGCGGCCACCGCCCGGGAAGGAGTGCGGCGAGGCGTCGGCGGGGTCGAGGGCGGGCGCGGCCAGGCCGAGTGCGGTGAGCGCCTGCTCGCCGGGCCTGCGGGCCGCCGCCTGGGCGGAAGAGTCGGTCACGGGCTGTCCTTCGTGTTCGATGGGCCGCCCCGATGTGCCGGTTCGACATACCGGACAAGGTTCGCGGCGAAGGGTACGGAAAGCTCGGTTCGGATGGGTGTACGCCGGTACGGAGGCCGTCAGGTCGCCCCCGTACCGGCGTACGGCTTCAGGGGTGCAGCAGCACCTTGCCGACCTTCGGGTCGCCCGCGCCCACCAGCTCGATGGCCTGCGCGAACTCGGTGAGCGGCAGCTCGTGCGTGACCAGCGGCAGCGGGTCGAGCAGACCGGCGGCGAAGACCCGCACGGTGTGCGCCCAGGCGTCCGGGGGCGCCCCGAAGACGGTGTGCACCTCCAGCTGGCGCACCACCAGGTCGGTCGGGTCCAGCCCGTCGGCGCCCGCCGCCGGGATACCGGTGAGGACCAGCCGCCCGCCCCGGCGCAGCAGCGCGGCGGAGGTGCGCGCCGCGTCCGCGGAACCGGCGGTCTCGATCACGACGTCGAAGTCGTCCGGCAGGGGCCCGCCCTTGGTGCGGAAGTCGGTGGCACCGTACTGCCGGGACAGCGCCTCCCGGTCCCCGCGCGTGCCGACCACCAGCAGCTCGGCGGGCGAGGCGGCGCGCAGGAACTGCACGGCGAACATGCCGAGCGTCCCGGTGCCGACGACGGCGACCCGCTCGCCGGGGCGGGCGTTCGCCTTGAGCGCGGCGGCCGCGATGCAGGCGGCCGGCTCCAGCAGGGCGGCCGCCGTGAGGTCGGCGTCGTCGGGCAGGACGTGCAGGAGACGGGCGGGCAGGGTCAGCGTGGGTGCCATGGCGCCCGGCTGGGTGAAGCCCGTCTCCTCGTACCCGGCGCCGCACAGGGTGGTCTCGCCCGCGTGACAGCGGTCGCACACCTGGCAGTTGCGGAAGCCCTCACCGACCACCTTGCGGCCCACGAGGGACGCGGGCACCCCGGCACCGACCGCGCCGACGGTCCCGGACCACTCGTGACCGGGGACGAGCGGATACCGCACGTACCCCTCGGGCCGGTTGCCCTGGTAGACCTCGCGGTCGCTGCCGCAGATCCCGGCGGCGTGCACCTGCACCAGCGCCTCACCCGGGCCGGGATCGCGCGGCTCGTGCGCCACGAGCCGGTGCTCGCCCGGCGCCTCGACGACGACCGCGCTGCTCATGCCTGCGTCCCCTTGGGCTTGCGCTGCTCCCAGCCCTCGGCCCACAGGTCGAACCGCGCCTGCTGCTGCGGGAACTCGGCCGCCGCGTCGGTGTCCAGCTCCACGCCGAGACCGGGGGCGTCGGAGAGGTGGAAGCACCCGTCCTCCGGGTCCACCACCGGCGCTCCCTTGACCACCTTCTTGATCTCCGCGTCGGCGAAGTCGTTGAAGTGCTCCAGGATCTTGAAGTTCGGCGAGGTGAAGCCGACCTGGAGGCTGGCGGCGGTGAGCACGGGACCGCCGACGTTGTGCGGGGCGACGAGCGTGTAGTGGGTCTCGGCGGTGGCGGCGAGCTTGCGGGTCTCCCAGATGCCGCCGATGTGACCGACGTCCGGCTGGATGATGTCCACCGACTGGTCCTCGAACAGCTCGCGGAACTCGATCCGGTCGTGGATGCGCTCACCCGTGGCGACGGGGATGTCCACCTTCTCGGCGACCTTCTTCAGCGCCCTGAGGTTCTCCGGCGGCACCGGCTCCTCCAGCCAGGCCGGCTTGAACGGCGCCATCTCCTTGGCGAGCCGCACGGCGGTGGCGGGGGAGAAGCGGCCGTGCATCTCCAGCATCAGCTCGGCGTCGGGGCCGATGGCGTCGCGCACGGCCTCGATCAGCGACACGGCGTACAGGGTCTGCTCGTGGTCGAGTTCGAAGTGCCCGGTGCCGAACGGGTCGATCTTCAGCGCCCGGTACCCGCGCTCCATCACGCCCTGCGCGGCCTTGTGGTACGCCTCCGGGGTCCGCTCGGTGGTGTACCAGCCGTTGGCGTACGCCTTGACCTTGTCGGTCACCTTGCCGCCCAGCAGCTGCCAGACCGGGACGCCGAGGGCCTTGCCCTTGATGTCCCAGCACGCCATCTCGACGACGGCGATCCCGGACATCACGATCTCGCCGGCGCGGCCGTAGTCGCCGTACTTCATGCGGCGGACCAGGTCCTCGACAGCGAACGGGTCGGAACCCAGAATGTGGTTGACCTCGGCCTCCTTCAGGTAGCCGAGGAGGGCGTCGGTGTGGCCGAGCATCCGGGTCTCACCGACTCCGGTGACGCCCTCGTCGGTGTGCACCTGGACGTACGTCAGATTGCGCCACGGCGTCCCGACCACGTGTGTGCTGATTCCGGTGATGCGCACGGCGGTTGCCCCTCGCTCTGTTCGATATTTCGTCAGTCGTTCGAAATGCTGGCGTGACAGTAAGGACGGGGCGGTGGGGGTGTCAATGGGTCGGACAGGTAACGGTTTCGCCAGTTTCGCAGGCACGGGACGCGACGGCACCGGCCGCTTTCCCACACAACTTTCACAGCGGCGCCTAGGAACGCGCCCCTCGCGGAACTTAATCTTCCCGCGTCATGGACTACTGCCACCCGTGCCGACGGCACCTCAACGGCGCCCTCGCCTGCCCTGGGTGCGGCGCTCCCGCCGAGCAACCCCCGCAGTCCGAGGCGCACTTGACGCCCGGTGAGGGGCAACCGCCGCGGGTCGCCGACGAGCCGGTCGACACCCCCGGCGCCACGAACCCGGGCGGTGGCGGCAGGGGGAGCCGCCGGGACCGCAAGGCCGCCGCGCACCGCCGCCGACGCCGGCGGACGCTGCTCGTCGCCGCGGGTTTCGTCCTCGCGGCCGGCGGGCTGAGCCTCGCCGAACTCGGCATGGACGCCCAGGACTCCCCGGCGCAGCCGGCGGCCGCCGGGGGCGAGACGACGGACGGCTCGTCCACGCGGGAGGTGGGGGACGTGCCGGCGGTCCCGGTCGACGCCACATCGGGAACGACCCCGTCCTCGACCGCCCCGTCCCCGGGAGCCTCCACCTCGGCATCGCCGTCGGCGTCGGCGTCCGCCTCGGCGTCGACGTCCGCCTCGGCGTCCCCGGACGCGGACGAGTCGCAGTCGCCGTCCGGCCCGGACTCCGCGTCGGCGCCCCCGCCACCGGAATCGCCAGATCCCTCGGACGCCCCGGCCACCCCGTCGGACCCGCCGCCCTCGACCACCCCGACCCCGCCCCCGGCCCCGACCCCCACAGAAACCTGCGACCGCTTCCTGTGGTGGTGCACGTAGCCAACCCGCCAGTGCCGGCCTGGAAGAGCCGCGGGCAGTCGTGCCTCCTCCAGTGCCTGAACGGCCTGGGAGGTACCCCCAGGGCGGCCCGGGTGGGCGAGTCCCAGCCCCGAGTAGCCGCGGGCAGTCGTGCCTCCCCCAGTGCCTGAACGGCCTGGGAGGTACCCCCAGGGCGGCACGGGTGGGCGCGGCGGCACCCCGTCAGCGCCGGGCCGCGCCACCCACCCCCTGACGGCGACGCCGGGTCACCGGCAACCCCGGCCCGCCGAATCGCCCGCTCAACCCCCCAGCATCCGACGCAACGCATCCCGCAGAGCGACCCGCTCCCCCTCCGACAACCCTGCCAACGGCTCCCGCGCGAACCGCAGCGACTCCCGCAGCCCCCGCGCCACCCGCCGCCCCTCCTCCGTCGCCGCCGCCACCTTCACCCGCCGGTCCGCCGGGTCCGGCCGCCGCTCGACCAGCCCCCGCGCCTCCAGCCGGTCCACGATGCCGGTCACGTTCGACGGCTCGCACTTCAGCTTCTGCGCCAGCTTCCGCATCGGCAGCGGCTCCAGCGACAGCAGGCTGAGCAGCTTGGCCTGCGCCCCCGTGAGCGCCCGCTCAGCCGCCGCCTCCTCGTAGTCCGCGTGGAAGCGGGCCACGACCTCGCCGATGAGCTCGACGACTTCGAGGGTGAGCGCGTCGGGTCGGCGGGGAGTGTCGCGTGGTGTGGCCATGGAATCCAGGGTACCCAGTTGTTTGACAACGTGAAATGTTCAGTCGCATGGTTGTTTCAGACCCTGAAACATCCACCCCCGCACGTCCAGGAAGGCGCCCTCATGGCCGACTCCCCCGCTCTCCCCGCCGTCAACCGCGAATGGCACCTGCTCAGCCGCCCGGTCGGCTGGCCCAAGCCGGAGGACTTCGCCCTCGTCGAGGCGGAGCTCCCCACCCCGGGCGAGGGCCAGGTGCTGGTGCGCAACCTGTACGTCTCCGTCGACCCGTACATGCGCGGCCGCATGAGCGCCGCCAAGTCCTACGTCGCCCCCTTCGAGCTCGGCAAGGTCATGCAGGGCGGCGCCGTCGGCGAGGTCGTCGCCTCCAACGCCGAGGGCATCGCCGTCGGCGACCACGTCCTGCACTTCTTCGGCTGGCGCGAGTACGCCGCCGTGGACGCCAAGAACGCCGTCAAGGTCGACCCGGACGCCGCGCCCCTGTCGACGTACCTGGGCGTGCTCGGCATGACGGGCCTCACCGCCTACGCCGGCCTGCTGCGCACCGCCGCCTTCAAGGAGGGCGACGCGGTCTTCGTCTCCGGTGCCGCCGGCGCCGTCGGCAGCCAGGTCGGCCAGATCGCGAAGCTCAAGGGCGCCTCGCGGGTCATCGGCTCGGCGGGTTCCGACGAGAAGGTCAAGCTGCTCGTCGACGAGTACGGCTTCGACGCCGCCTTCAACTACAAGGAGGGCCCGGTGAGCGAGCAGCTGCGCGCCGCCGCCCCGGACGGCGTCGACGTCTACTTCGACAACGTGGGCGGCGACCACCTGGAGGCCGCCATCGGCTCCCTCAACCGGGACGGCCGCATCGCCGTCTGCGGCATGATCTCGGTCTACAACAACACCGAGCCCGCCCCCGGCCCGAAGAACCTCGCCCGCCTCATCCAGACGCGCGGCCGCATCGAGGGCTTCCTGGTCGGCGACCACTACGACCTCCAGCCGCAGTTCGTCCAGGAGGTCGGCCCCTGGGTCCGCTCCGGCGAGCTGAAGTACCGCGAGACGGTCGTCGAGGGCATCGAGAACAACCTCGAGGCGTTCCTCGGCGTCCTGCGCGGAGACAACACCGGCAAGATGATCGTCAAGCTCTGAGCCGGAAGGCGGACCTTCACGGAGTTTCCGGCATGCGGTAGCGTCATTCCGAAATCCGTCGTGATCGTGGGCGCGAGTCACGGCGGACCGAGGAGGAAGACACCCGCATGCCCATCCAGCAGTCCGAGGTCCTGTACACCGCCGTCGCCACCGCCGAGAACGGGCGCGACGGGCGCGTCGCCACCGATGACGGCAAGCTCGACGTGGTCGTGAACCCGCCCAAGGAGATGGGCGGCAGCGGCGCCGGCACCAACCCCGAGCAGCTGTTCGCCGCCGGCTACAGCGCCTGCTTCCAGGGCGCGCTCGCCGTCGTCGCCCGCCAGGAGGGCGCCGACGTCTCCGGTTCGACCGTCACCGCGAAGGTCGGCATCGGCAAGAACGACGACGGCTTCGGCATCATCGTCGAGATCTCCGCCGAGATCCCGGCCGTGGACGCCGCCACCGCGCGTTCCCTGGTGGAGAAGGCCCACCAGGTCTGCCCGTACTCCAAGGCGACCCGCGGCAACATCACCGTGACGCTCGTCTGACGGGCCCCTCGCGCACGGCCGAGGCCGCACCCCCGCAAGGCCGGGGGTGCGGCCTCGGCCGCCCGGTAGAGTGCCGTCCATGCGTGATCTTGGGGCGGGATTCGGTCATCTGCTGAAGGGCCAGCGCTGGGTGGCCCGGCACGGCAGGAGCTACGGCTTCGGGCTCGTCCCCGGCCTGATCACCCTCGTCCTGTACGTGGGGGTGCTGGTCGCCCTGGCGCTGTGGGGCGACGACGTCGTCGCCTGGGCGACCCCGTTCGCCGACGACTGGCCGAGCCCCTGGGCCGGCCTCTTCCGCGGCTTCCTCACCGCCGTGCTGTTCGCCCTCGCCCTGCTCCTGGCCGTCCTGACGTTCACCGCGGTCACCCTGCTGGTCGGACAGCCCTTCTACGAGAGCCTCTCCGAGCGGGTCGACCGGGACGTCTCCCCGGACGGCACCGCGCCCGAGTCGCACCTGCCGCTCTGGCGCGAGCTGTGGATCTCCGGCCGCGACAGCCTGCGCATCGTGCTGCGCGCCGCCGTCTGGGGCGTGCTGCTCTTCGCCGCCGGCTTCGTCCCGGTCGTCGGCCAGACCGTCGTACCGGTGATCGGCTTCTTCGTGACCGGCTTCTTCCTCACCGAGGAGCTGGCCTCCGTCGCCCTCCAGCGCCGCGGGGTCCAGCTGCGCGAGCGCCTCGCCCTGCTCCGCTCCCGCAAGACGCTGGTCTGGGGCTTCGGCACGCCGCTGGGCCTGGCTTTCCTGGTGCCGTTCGTCGCGGTGTTCCTGATGCCGGGCGCGGTCGCGGGCGCCACGCTCCTCGCCCGCGAGCTGCTGGGCGAGGAGACCCGCGAGGCCGGCACCGAGCCCGCCGGCGACCCCGCCGGCCCCGACCCGGCGCCCGGCGACGCGTTCACCGACCCCGCAGAGCCGGGCGGGCGTTTGTGAAAGATTCGTACGAACCGCGCGCCGAAGGCCCCCGGGCCGGCTGTCGGACCACGTCGGCGATTACCGTCGAACCGGGACGGTTCCGTACGTCCCCCGTGGGACAGCCCCGGTCCGGGACCTGACGGCCGGGCCGGGGCTCACGCGGCCGCACCGACCGCCCGCCACGCGCCGCCCGCCACAGGGTGGCCGCCCGGCTACCGTGCCGAGAACCCGTACACCGTCTCCGAACGGAACACCTCGCCCGGCCGCAGCACCGTGCTCGGGAAGTCCGGCCGGTTCGGGGAGTCCGGGAAGTGCTGCGTCTCCAGCGCGATGCCGTCGCCGGGCGCGAACGGCTCGCCCAGGTGGTCCGCGGTGTACAGCTGGAGACCGGGCTCCGTGGTCGCCACCGACAGCACGCGCCCGGACGCGGGGTCGTACAGCTCGGCGACCGGCACCGCGGTGTCCGTCACGCCCTTGTCGAGGACGAAGTTGTGGTCGTAGCCCGCACCGACCTTGCGGGCCCGGCGGAAGTCGAAGCGCGTGCCCGCCACCTCGGCGGGCGCGCCCGCCGGGATCAGGTCCGCGTCGACCGGCGTGATCCGGGACGCCGCGATCCGCAGCTCGTGTCCGCCCGTGTGGCCGGAGCCGCTCAGGTTGAAGTAGCTGTGATTCGTCGGGTTCACCACGGTCGGCGCGTCGGTGACCGCCTCGTACGCGATCCGCAGTGCCCCGGATCCGTCCAGCGTGTACGTCACCGAGACCTCCAGGCGGCCCGGGAAGCCCTCCTCGCCGTGCGGGCTGACCCGGCTGAGGCGGACGCCGTGAGCGGCGGGCTCAGCCTCCCACACGCGTTTGTCGAAGCCCCGCTCGCCGCCGTGCAGCGAGTTCGGCCCGTTGTTGAGCGCCAGCGCGTACGTCCGCCCGTCCAGCGGGAGACGGCCGCCCGCGATCCGGTTGGCGTACCGGCCGACGAGCGCGCCGAAGTACGGCTCCGGGTGCGTCACGTAGCCGTCCAGGCCGGCGAACCCCAGCACCACGTCCGCGGTGTGCCCGTCCCGGTCCGGCACCTCGGCCGACTGCACGATCCCGCCGTACGTCAGGACCCGCACCCGCACGCCCGCCCGCTCCAGGGTCCAGCGGTGGACCGGGGTGCCGTCGGAAAGTGTGCCGAAGAGTTCGTTCATGTGCGGAACTCTAGGACACGCCCGGCTCACCCCGGGAACACGCTGGGGCGGGGTCCCATCAGGGCTTCTTCGCGGTGACGGCGCGGTAGGCGATCTCCGCCAGGCGGGCCTGCCCGTTCACACTCGGGTGGAACCAGTCCCACTGGCTCAACTGGTCGGTGCCGAACCGGAAGGCGTGCACCGCGCCGCCGTCGGTGCGGCACTTGCGGTCCTTGGCGCAGACCTCCCGCAGGACCTCGTTGTAGTCGTCCACCCGCTGCTGCACCGTGTCGCGCCGCAGCGTCGCCGCCGGGTCCACGGCGTCCGCGTCGGCCAGCATCGACGGGCAGATGCCCAGCTTCCACACCTGCTTGCCCAGCGGGTTGGCACGCCCCTCGGACCACAGCCGCTTCAGGTCGGGGATGCTCGCCACGAACACCTGGGCCTTGGGCAGTTCCCTGCGCAGCGTGCGCATCGCGTCCTCGAACTGGGCCCGGAAGTCGGTCACCGGGGTCATCGCGTCGGTCGTGGTCCGGCAGGCGTCGTTCGCCCCGGCCATTACCGTCACCAGTTCCGGCCCGTGTGCCGCCGCCCGCGTCACCTGCCCGGTCAGATCCGCCATCCGGGCCCCGGTCACCGCGTGGTTCCAGCTCCGCCCGGCCGCCTTCGCGCCCAGCAGCCGTACCGCCAGACTGTCGACCTCGGCACGGCTGCCGGTCGCCCACGACACCTCGGGGCAGTCCGACAGGATCGTGCAGGCGTCGAAGCCGCGCGTGATGGAGTCGCCCACCGCGGCGATCGAATCCGGGCTCGTGTCCCAGGCCGGGGTGGGCCTCGGGGACGGCCGTGCGGACCCGGTGCCGGGCGCGCCGGGCGCGTCGCCGCCGACGGCGTCACAGCCGGCCACGCCCAGGACGGCGGCGGTCAGAGCGGCGAGCACGACACGCGAACGGCGCAATCGGTTCCGCGTCCCGCGATCCGTCCCCTGCCCCATGCCCGTACCGTCCCTCGCCTCGTGCCTCCGACGTCCTCAACCCATGACACCGCGCCAGGGTTCCCGGCGTCGGCGATGCGACGGCTCACATCCGCACAAGCGTCCTGCCGGGTGAATGCCGGAAGTTTCCCGGCCCCGGGACCGACGGTACGTCACACTCCTTGCGCCGTCGCACGGTAGCCTCGCCCTCAGGTGACCCTCCCGGTCACGGCCGTTCCACCCGTTCCGAGATGTCCCGCTCAGCCCGGAGGTTCCGGTGACGACACGTGGAGTTCTGTACGTGCACTCCGCGCCGCGCGCGCTCTGCCCGCACGTCGAGTGGGCCGTCGCCGGGGTGCTCGGCACCCGCGTCGCCCTGGACTGGATCCGGCAGCCCGCCTCGCCCGGCACCTGGCGCTCGGAGTTCTCCTGGCAGGGCCAGGCCGGCACCGCCTCCAAGCTCGCCTCCGCGCTGCGCGGCTGGCAGATGCTGCGCTTCGAGGTCACCGCGGAGCCGTCCGCCGGAGCGGAGGGCGAGCGCTACAGCTGCACCCCCGACCTCGGCATCTTCCACGCCGTCACCGGCATCCACGGCGACATCCTGATCCCCGAGGACCGGCTGCGCGCCGCACTGGCCCGCTCCCAGGGCGGCGAGACCGACCTGGAGAAGGAGATCGCCAAGCTCCTCGGCAAGCCCTGGGACGACGAACTGGAGCCGTTCCGCTACGCCGGCGAGGGCGCCCCGGTCCGCTGGCTCCACCAGGTGGTCTGAGCGCCCTGGAGGGGCGCGGGGCTGTGCCGACATGCGGCTCCGCCGCTTGGGCGCGACCAGCCACGAAGGACCCGCACCCGGCGGCGAAGGAGGACGAAGAACGGCGATGGCCCGAACCCCGACCGGGGCTCAGGCCATCAGAACGTTCAGCGAGGCCGCTCAGACCGTCCGGAACGCGAGGACGACGTTGTGCCCGCCGAAGCCGAACGAGTCGTTCAGCGCGGCGATACGGCCCTCCACCGGCAGCTTGCGGGCCTCGCCGCGGACGATGTCCGCGGTGGCCTCGGCCTCCGGGTCGAGGTTCTCGATGTTGATGGTCGGCGGCGCCACCCGGTGGTAGAGGGCGAGCACCGTCGCGACGGACTCCACGCCGCCCGCGCCACCGAGGAGGTGACCGGTCATCGACTTGGTGCCGGAGACCGCCATGTGGTCCACGTCGTCGCCGAGGACCTTGCGCAGTGCCTTCAGCTCGGCGAGGTCACCGGCCGGCGTCGAGGTGGCGTGCGCGTTGACGTGCACGATCTCCGCCGGGTTCAGGTCGGTGCGGTCCAGCAGGTGCTGCAGGGCGGCGGAGATGCCGCGGCCCTCGGGCTCCGGCTGCACGATGTCGTGGCTGTCGGCGGAGATGCCCTGCCCGACCGCCTCCGCGTAGACGCGGGCACCGCGCTCGGCGGCGTGCTCGGCGGACTCCAGCACGAGGACGCCGGCGCCCTCGCCGAGGACGAAGCCGTCCCGGGCGGTGTCCCAGGGACGCGACGCGCCCTGCGGGTCGTCGTTGTTCTTGGACATCGCCATCATGTTGCCGAACGCGGCGATGGGCAGCGGGTGGATCGCCGCCTCCGTGCCACCCGCGACGACGACGTCGGCACGGCCGGTGCGGATCATCTCGATGGCGTAGCCGATGGCCTCGGCGCCGGACGCGCAGGCGGAGACCGGGGTGTGCACGCCCGCCCGGGCGCCCACGGCCAGACCCACGTTGGCGGAGGGGCCGTTCGGCATCAGCATCGGCACGGTGTGCGGGGAGACGCGGCGGACGCCCTTCTCCTTGAGCACGTCGTACTGGTCCAGCAGGGTCGTCACGCCGCCGATGCCGGAGGCGATGACCGCGCCGAGCCGGTCGGGGTCGACGGAACCGTCCTCACCGGCCTTGCCGGTGTAGCCCGCGTCCTTCCACGCCTCCTGGGCCGCGATCAGCGCGAACTGCGCCGAGCGGTCCAGCCGGCGGGCCTGGGGCCGCGGAATGACCTCGGAGGGGTCCACTGCGGCCTGGGCCGCGATACGGACCGCCTGGTCGGCGGCCCACTCCTGCTCGAGGGGCTTGGCGCCGGAACGGCCGGCCACCAGGCCCTCCCAGGTAGAGGCTGCGTCGCCACCCAGCGGTGTGGTTGCGCCGATACCGGTGACGACCACGGTGCGATTGGTCGAGCTCACGGGAATTCTTTCTCCAACGGGATACGGATTCGTACGGCGCCACCGCCGGGTGGCGGGGCAGTCAGCCCAGAGGCCGTGATCGGTCGATCAGCTCTGGTGCTTGAGGATGTAGTCGGTCGCGTCGCCGACAGTCTTGAGGTTCTTGACGTCGTCGTCCGGGATCTTGACGTCGAAACGCTCTTCGGCGGCGACGACGACCTCGACCATGGACAGCGAGTCGACGTCCAGGTCGTCGGTGAAGGACTTGTCCAGCTGGACGTCCTCAACCGGGATACCGGCGATCTCGTTCACGATCTCGGCGAGACCGTCGACGATCTCCTTCTGAGTGGCGGCCATGGCGGCGCTCCTTCGTAGATGTTCCAGAGGGTGTGGCTCTTGTGCTCCGCCCCGGACCGCGTGGTCCGGCACGGAGTGCCTAGGGGAGAGTAACGACCGTAGCGGCGTAGACGAGACCCGCCCCGAAGCCGATGACGAGCGCGGTGTCGCCGCTCTTCGCTTCGCCGGTCGCCAGGAGCCGCTCCATAGCGAGCGGGATCGAGGCGGCCGAGGTGTTGCCGGTGGTGCGGATGTCACGGGCGACCGTGACGTGCTCCGGCAGCTTCAGCGTCTTCACCATCGAGTCGATGATCCGCACGTTGGCCTGGTGCGGAATGAAGACATCCAGGTCGTCCGAGCTGATCCCGGCCGCGTCCAGCGCCTGCTGGGCGACCTTCGCCATCTCGAACACGGCCCAGCGGAACACCGCCTGGCCCTCCTGCGTGATCGCAGGAAACTTCACGTTGCCCTCGTCGTCGACCGGGAGTTCGGAGACGTCGCCGATCCGGAAACGGTCCCACGACACCGTCTGCTTGATCGTCTCGGACTTGTCGCCCTCCGAGCCCCAGACGGTCGGGCCGATCGCCGGCTCCTGGGACGGGCCCACCACGACCGCGCCGGCGCCGTCGCCGAACAGGAAGGCCGTCGCCCGGTCCGTCAGGTCGGTCAGGTCGGACAGCCGCTCCACGCCGATGACGAGGACGTACTCGGCGGAACCCTCGACGACCATGCCCTTGGCCAGGGTCAGACCGTAGCCGAAGCCCGCGCAGCCCGCCGAGATGTCGAACGCCGCGGCCTTGTCCGTGCCCAGCCTGTCGGCGATCAGCGTGGCGATGGCCGGGGTCTGGCTGAAGTGCGACACGGTCGAGACGACCACCGCGCCGATCTGCGAGGCGTCGATGCCGGCGTCCGCGATGGCCTTGCCGGACGCCTCGATCGACATCGCCGCGACGGTCTCCTCGGGCGAGGCCCAGTGCCGCGTCTCGATGCCGGAGCGCGAGCGGATCCACTCGTCGGACGAGTCGATCGTCTCGAGGATCACCTCGTTGGGCACGACCCGCGTCGGGCGGTAGCCGCCCACGCCGAGGATGCGCGCGTACGGGGCGCCCTTGCTGGGCTTGATCTTCGGCATGCTCTCGGGCTCCTTGTCAGGCCTGCTCGGCGACGAGCGCGCGGGCCGCGTCGAGATCGGCGGGGGTCTTCAGGGCCAGCGTCTTCACGCCCGGCAGCGCGCGCTTGGCCAGGCCGGTCAGCGTGCCACCGGGGCACACCTCGATCAGGGCGGTGACGCCGAGCTCCTTGAAGGTCTCCATGCACAGGTCCCAGCGGACCGGGTTGGCGACCTGGCCGACCAGCCGCTCCAGCACCTCGGCGCCGGTGGCGACGGCCCGCCCGTCCTTGTTGGAGACGTACGTCACCTTCGGGTCGGCCGGCGTGAGCGCCTTCGCGGCCTCGGCCAGCTTGTCCACCGCGGGGGCCATGTGGTGCGTGTGGAACGCGCCCGCGACCTTGAGGGGCACGACCTTGCGGACGCCCTCGGGCTTGTCCTCGCTCAGCGCCGCCAGCTGCTCCAGGGTGCCGGCCGCCACGATCTGACCCGCGCCGTTCACGTTGGCCGGGGTGAGGCCGAGCTTCTCCAGGTGCGCCACGCTCACCTCGGGGTCGCCGCCGAGCAGCGCCGACATGCCGGTCTCGGTCACCGCGGCGGCCTCGGCCATGGCCAGGCCACGGCGGCGTACGAGGGTCAGCGCGGCGGTGTCGTCGAGGACGCCCGCGAAGGCGGCGGCGGTGATCTCGCCGACGCTGTGACCCGCGACCGCGCCCGGCTTCCCCGTCGCGTCAGCGGCAGACGAGTGCGTACCGAGCGCCGCGGCGGACAGGAGCCCGGCGGCGACCAGCAGCGGCTGCGCCACGGAGGTGTCGCGGATCTCGTCCGCGTCGGCCTTCGTGCCGTAGTGGGCGAGGTCGAGTCCGATGGCGTCGGACCACGCGGCGACGCGGTCGGCGGCGCCGGGGAGGTCGAGCCATTCAGTCAGGAAGCCGGGCGTCTGGGCGCCCTGGCCGGGAGCGACGAGTACGAGCACTCTCACACTCTCTCTTGAGGACGGCCACGACCGCCCGTGGGGACAAGGACGAAGAACACGAGGGGGTTTTGTGGGCCCCCGACAAAATCCTAGAGTTGCGGATCTCCATCGGCCAGACGCCCCAGGATGAGCGCGATCCGCAGGGTGAACGCAGACCGTACATCAGAGGGCGACCAGCCGGTGACGTCAGTCACACGTCGGAGCCGGTAGCGCACGGTGTTCGGGTGAACGAAGAGCATCCGCGCGGCGCCTTCGAGACTGCTCGCCTGCTCCAGATAGACACTGAGCGTCTCCAGCAGCGCGGCCCCGGCATCCTCCAGCGGTCTGTAGATCTCCTCCACCAGCTGCTCGCGGGCCGAAGGGTCGGAGGCGATCGCGCGCTCCGGCAGCAGATCGTCCGCCAGCACCGGGCGCGGGGCGTCCTGCCAGGCGGTGCAGGCCTTGAGCCCGGCCGCGGCGGCCTGCGCGGACCGGGTCGCGGCCAGCAGGTCCGGCACCACCGGACCGGCCACCACGGGCCCCTGCGCGAACGGCCCGATCAGCGACTTCGCGACGGCCAGCGGATTGTCGCTGCCGCCCGCGATCACCACCAGCCGGTCCCCGAGCACCCCGGTCAGCACCTGGAGCTTGGCGTGCCGGGCCGCGCGCCGGATGGCCTCCACGGTCAGTTCGGAGTCCCCGTCGGGCGCGGTGCCCAGCACCACGCACACGTGCTCGGGCGAGTTCCAGCCCAGTGCCGCCGCCCGGGACACGGCCCCCTCGTCGGCCTCGCCGCTGAGCACGGCGTTCACCACGAGCGACTCCAGCCGGGCGTCCCAGGCACCGCGTGCCTCGGCGGCCTGCGCGTACACCTGGGCGGTCGCGAAGGCGATCTCCCGGGCGTACACCAGCAGCGCCTCGCGCAGCACGGACTCGTCGCCCGGGGCGGCGACCTCGTCGATCGCGGACTCCATGACCTCGATCGTGGTCCGCACCATCTCGACGGTCTGCCGCAGGGTGATCGCCCGGGTCAGCTCGCGCGGCGCGGTGCCGAAGACGTCGGTGGAGATGGCCTGCGGGGTGTCCGGGCGCCGGAACCACTCGGTGAAGGCGGCGATACCCGCCTGGGCGACCAGCCCGATCCAGGAACGGTTCTCCGGGGGCATCGCCCGGTACCACGGCAGCGTCTCGTCCATCCGCGCGATCGCCTGAGCGGCGAGCGATCCGGAGGACTGCTCCAGCCGCTTCAGGGTCGCGGTGTGCGGGTGGACGGCGCGCGCCGCGGGGTCGGGCTTGCTGGTTTCGGGTTCGGGCACGGGGACAAGACTGCCTTATCCGGACGGGCGGCCATGCCGCCGGGTCTACGGTGGACGGCGTGATGGACGTACGGCGCGCCGACGAGCGCTACCCAGGCGGCGACCGGTCGGCCGGCATCGAGTCGCGGCACGCCTTTTCCTTCGGCCCCCACTACGACCCCGACAACCTCCGCTTCGGCACGCTGATCGCCTGCAACGAGGAGCGCCTCGCGCCCGGCGCGGGCTTCGACGAGCATCCGCACAGCCACACCGAGATCGTCACGTGGGTGGTGGAGGGCGAGCTCACCCACCGGGACACCGCGGGCCACGAGACGCTCGTGCGCGCCGGGGACGTGCAGCGCCTCAGCTCGGCGGGCGGCGTCCGCCACGTCGAACGCAACGACGGCCCGGCGCCCCTGACCTTCGTCCAGATGTGGCTGGCCCCCCGCGAGCCCGGCGGCGACCCGTCCTACGAGATCGTCCGCGGCATCGCCGACTCCACCCCGTACGCCGTCCCGGAGGCGGCCGCGATGCTCCACGTGCGGCGCCTGGCCGCGGACGAGCGCACGGCGGTACCGGACGCGGCGCACGTCTACGTCCACGTCGTGCGCGGCACCGTACGCCTGGACGGCGAGGAGCTGGACGCGGGGGACGCTGCGCGGCTCACGGACACGAGGGGGATGGCCGTGGTGGCGACGACCGCGGCCGAGCTCCTCGTGTGGGAGATGTCCTAGACCTCCGCCAGCACCGCGTCGGTGAACGGGGGCCACGCCTCGACCGCCCACGGCCCGAAGGCGCGGTCGGTCAGCGCCACGCACGCCAGACCGGCGTCCGGGTCGATCCACAGGAACGTGCCCGACTGGCCGAAGTGCCCGAAGGTGCGGGGCGAGGACGAGGCACCCGTCCAGTGCGGGGCCTTGGAGTCGCGGATCTCGAAGCCGAGACCCCAGTCGTTCGGGTTCTGGTGGCCGTAGCCCGGCAGCACGCCCTTGGTGCCCGGGTACTGCACCGTCATCGCCTCGGCGACCGTGCGCGGGTCCAGCAGCCGCGGCGCCTGCACCTCGGCGGCGAACCGCAGCAGGTCCTCGACCGTGGAGACGCCGTCCTTCGCCGGGGAGCCGTCCAGGCTCGTGGCGGTCATGCCGAGCGGGTCCAGCACCGCCTGCCGCGCGTACTCGGCGAAGGGGATGTCCGTGGCCTTCGCGATGTGGTCGCCGAGCTGCTCGAAACCGGCGTTGGAGTACAGCCGGCGCTCCCCGGGCGCAGCGGTCGTCCGGTGCTCGTCGAAGGCGAGTCCCGAGGTGTGCGCGAGGAGGTGACGGACCGTCGAACCGGCCGGACCGGCGGGCTCGTCCAGCTCGACGGCGCCCTCCTCGTACGCGACGAGCGCCGCGTACGCCGCCAGCGGCTTGGTGACCGAGGCGAGGGGGAAGCGCTGCCCGACGGGCCCGTGCGACCCCAGCACCGTGCCGTCGGCGCGCACGACACCCGCCGCTGCGGTGGGAACCGGCCAGTTCTCGATCAACGCGAGGCTCTTCAAGGACATGCCACCGAGCCTAAGCGGCTCACAGGTACAGCCGCATCGAGGGGTCCGTGTCCCGGGTGAAGCCGAGGGCGGCGTACAGGGGCTCGGCGTCGGCGGACGCGGTCAGCATGACGTGCCCGGCGCCCCGCTCGCGGAACCAGGCCAGCAGCTCGTCCATGCAGGCGCGCGCGTACCCGCGGCGCCGGGCGCCCGGATCGGTCGCGACGCTGAAGACGTACCCGATCAGTCCGCTCGCCGGCCTGTCCGGCCCGCCGATCCGGTACTCCAGCGTTCCCACCACCAGCGCCGCCAACGCGCCCGCCCGGTCCGGGTGGTCGACGACGAACGCCGCGAAGTCCCCGTCCGGACCGGCCAGCCGCTCGCGCAGCGCGGGCAGGGAGCCGTCCTGCCAGCCGGTGGACGAGCCGGGGGACATCGCGTCGATCATCACCTGGCGCAGGCGCAGCACTTCCCGCGCGTCCTCGGCCACGGCACGGCGTACGAGACTCATGCCGTGCACGCTAGTGACCGGCCCCGCCGGCTGTCCCGCCCATTTCTCACCTGCCGTGCTTGCCTGGAGTGCACTCCAAGGTCATAGCGTGTGGGCCATGACGGTGATGCAGACCACGGCCGGGCCCGCCCGGCCGAACGCCACCAGAACAGACATCTGCGCCGCCCCGCCCCGGCGCCACCCGCGCCCCGACGGCCAGGACCGCTACACCATCAGCGAGGTCGTCGCCTTCACCGGGCTGACGGCCCACACCCTGCGCTGGTACGAGCGGATCGGCCTGATGTCCACCATCGACCGGTCGCACACCGGGCAGCGGCGCTACAGCAACCGCGACCTCGACTGGCTCGACTTCGTCGGCAAGCTGCGCATGACCGGCATGCCGGTCGCCGACATGGTCCGGTACGCGGAGCTGGTCCGCGAGGGCGAGAGCACGTACCCCGACCGGCGCGAACTCCTGGAGTCCACCCGCCGCGACGTCCTGACCCGCATCGCGGAACTCCAGGACACCCTCGCCGTGCTCGACCGCAAGATCGGCTTCTACGGGGACGCGGGCCGCGGCTGCGAGGGCCGGGAGTAGCAGCGCCCCGAAGGGACGCGGGGAACTGCGCGACCGGCCGCCCACCACCCGCACCCGGCGACGAGACCGCATCCGGCGGACGCTCAGAGCTCCGCGAGCAACTCCGCCTTCTTGGAGGAGAACTCCTCGTCCGTCACCAGCCCCTGCTGGTGCAGCTCCCCGAGGTGCCGGATCCGCTCGGCGATGTCCGCGGGGTCCCGGCGGGGCGCCGGCACCGGCACCGGGGTCCCGGCGCCCTGCTCCCGCACCGCCGCCAGCACGGCCGCGGCGAACGGCAGCGACTCGTGCACCGGCCCGTACCCGAGCCCGAAGACGACCGACGCCGGGTCCTGGTCGGCCTGCGGAGCGACCGCCGCGGCGTCCCGGGGCAGCAGTCGCAGATGTCCCTCGAACACCTCGGGGGACCGCCACTCCACCCCGCCCAGCGCGGCGACCGGGAAGCTCTGGTCGCCGGCCTTCCACTTCGCCGACGACGCGCCCGTCCAGGACCAGCGGAACGTCACCGCCGCACCGTCGAAGGACGCCTTGCCGTCGTACGCCTTGAACTGCAGCGGTGCCCCGGGCGCCGCCACCAGGTACCGCTCGGTCCTGCCGGCCCCGCCCAGCAACCCGCGCAGCTCGTCGGCGTAGTACTCCGCGAGGGTCTCCCGCTCGGCGGGCAGGACCAGCCGGTACGGGTCGCAGCCCTCCTTGAGCTGACCGGCCGCCGCCTCCATCAGCGGATCGGCGCCGGGGCGCGGTTCGGCGCGCAGCACGACGGTGCCGCGTCTCCCGGGCGTCAGCGTCACCCCGGCGAGCGCCTCCAGCGGGACGCGGCGTTCTCCCAGGGCCTGGAACAGCTTGGGTGTTCGAATCCCCCGTTCGTAGCGGATGAGCACGGAGTCGGACTCGAACTCCCAGGCGGCATGAAATCCGGCCAGTACGTCACCCATGCGGCTCATCGTATGCGGCACGCGCTTCTTCGTCCCCTCCCCGCGCAAACCGGAGTTTCTGCTCCTCTACGCGCGTCCGGCCGTCGCCGCTGCGGACAAACCCACCCGGCAGGCGTCGTCCTCACGGGCGCAGGCCAGCGTGCGGTACGCGCCAACGCCGATCCCGGCGAAGTTCTCCAGGCTCGCCGTGCCCGGTACGAAGTACCCGGCGTGGCCCTGGGCGCCCCGCGCCGACAGCACCCGCGCCCCGAACGCCGTGGACACCGGGTCGGCGCCGTGCCCCAGCCCGCCGAGCTCCAGGTACGGCACGTCCTGGATCCAGTCGTCGGCGTCCCGCATCGACCACACGTGGGCGGAGGTGTGCAGGTGGGAGGCCTTCTCGACCCTCATGCCGGGGCTGCCGGCCACGGCGATGTCGCTGACCCTGGCGGGCAGCGCGTCGGCGGCGACGCCGCACACGACCGAGCCGTAGCTGTGGCAGAACAGCGAGACCGGCGCGCGGCCGGGCAGCGCCCGCAGCAGCGCGTTCAGCCGGACGGCACCCTGCTCGGCGCGCGTCGCGGTGGCCGCCTCCATGCCGAGGCCGCTGGGGGACGTGTAGTCGGCCCAGGCGATCACCGCCGTGCGCGTGCCCGGGCTCGCCGCGCGTTCGGCCGAGTAGAGCGACTCGGCCATGCCGGCGGGCGCCGAGTACTTGCGGTCGGTGCGCTGGAAGGTGAGCAGCTCGGTGTCCACACCGGGGACGACGACGGACACGCGTTCGGCGCGGTCCAGGTCCCCGAAGACCTCGGCGATCCGGCCCGAGCCCGCCGGGTCGAAGGCGAGGATGTGGCGGCCGGGGGTGAGCAGCGAGGCGTAGCGGTCCATGCGCCGGCCCGCCTCCCGCTGCCCGGAGGGGGAGAGGCGCTTGTCGTGCACGCGCTGCCGCTCCACCGTGCGCGCCTCGCGGAGCGCCGCGCGGTTGGCCTGGTAGCGCAGCTCGACGGGCGCGCCGTTCATGTTGCCGACGGCCAGGGGGTAGCGGCGGGCCAGGCTCGCGCGCTGGGCCGCGGTGAGGGAGGCGAAGAAGCGGGACAGCCGGGCGGGGGCCGCCTGCGCGTCGGGCAGCCGTCGGCCGTCCAGGCGGCCGTGCTCCCAGGCGGTGACCGACGCTTCGAGCGCCGTGGGCCCCCGCTGGTTGCGCAGGGCGGTCCAGCCGGTGGTCGCCAGCATCACGAACACCACGGCCAGGGCGAGCAGCGCGCGCCAGACGTTCAATTGCGGGGAGGTGTCGAAGGAAGTCACTGGGAGGACACACTAGGAGAACGGCGGGGTCTCGCGTGAACCAAGTGACGCGGATCACGTTTCGGTCATGTGTTATGGGGTTCTCCGCCGGCTCCCGATGCGCGCCGGTCCCGCCCGGCCAGGTGAGAGCGCGTCAGGCCGCGGATCGTGCCCGTGGCGTCCGCCCGGTTCCTCCATCAGGGTGACAGGGCCGGCGAACCCTCCCCGCCGGGGGGTCGCGCAGGTCACAGTGGGTCAAGCCCTCCGCAGTGCATGGGGGGCGAGAGGCTGCGGCGCGCTGCCGGAGGGGGGGCAGCGCGCAGGCAGCACACCGCGGAGGGATTGTCCACCCGGACGCGGGTACTCGCACATCAACCCGAGATGAACCGAACTCGACGAATGAGTCAGGGAGTTGATGATGGCGAGCTTCGGACACGGAACGCGCAGGAACCCCCGCTCACCTGGCCGGGCGTGGTCAGGGGCCGGGCCGGACCGCGCGACGCTCGGCATCGTCGGAGTCGTCTGCGCCGTCGCGGGATTCTTCACGCTGGGGATCATCCTCGGCCCCGCCGCGATGGTCTGCGGATGGCTCGCCATGGGGCGCAGCTGGGCGGGATCCCGCCCGGTGCCGGCGGTGGTCGCCCTCGCCCTGGGCGCCATCGACACGCTCCTGGCGATCATCTGGCTCGCCGGATCGGCCGGCATGGGCAACGGCATGCTCTGACCGGTCCGCGGGCGCGGAACCGAGCGCGAACGAGGAGGGCCCCCGGCACTGCCGGGGGCCCTCCTCGTGCCGTGCGGTCCGGCCGCCGCTAGGGCCTGTCGGTTTGGATCAGCCCGCAGACGCGGGGCCTGGCACGCGCATCTGCCGCGTTGTCGTCGGTTGTCGACGCTCCGCGTCGACGCCCTCCTCCGCCTTGCAGCTGCACGCACCAGGCCCCGCTCACCGGCGCTGACAAGAACCGCCGCTGTCCTGCGACCTGATCCGAACGACAGGCCCTAGGCGTCGCCGCCCGCGACCCCGGGGTCTGCCGCCGTCACGTCCAGCAGCCGGTACCGGTCGACCGCCTGCTTAAGCGCCGACCGGTCGATCTTGCCCTCCCGGGCCAGCTCGGTCAGCACGCCCACCACGATCGACTCGGCGTCGATGTGGAAGAAGCGCCGCGCCGCGCCGCGCGTGTCGGCGAAGCCCCAGCCGTCGGCGCCCAGCGACTGGTACGTCCCCGGCACCCACCGCGCGATCTGGTCCGGCACCGACCGCATCCAGTCGGACACCGCGACGAACGGCCCCTGGGCGCCGGCCAGCTTCCGCGTCACGTACGGCACCCGCTGCTCCTCCTCGGGATGCAGCAGGTTGTGCTCCTCGCACGCCACGGCCTCGCGGCGCAGCTCGTTCCAGGAGGTCGCCGACCACACGTCGGCCCGCACGTTCCACTCGTCGGCGAGGATGCGCTGCGCCTGGAGGGCCCACGGCACCGCGACGCCGGACGCCATGATCTGCGCCGGGATCGCGCCGCCCGTGCCCGCGCTGAAGCGGTGGATGCCCTTGAGGATGCCCTCGACGTCCACGTTCTCGGGTTCGGCCGGATGCCGGATGGGCTCGTTGTAGACGGTGAGGTAGTAGAAGACGTCCTCGCCGTGCGGGTGCTGCTCGTCCGCGCCGTACATCCGGCGCAGGCCGTCCTTGACGATGTGCGCGATCTCGAAGCCGAAGGCCGGGTCGTACGCCACGCACGCCGGGTTGGTGGAGGCCAGCAGCTGGGAGTGGCCGTCCGCGTGCTGCAGGCCCTCGCCGGTCAGGGTCGTACGGCCCGCGGTCGCGCCCAGCACGAAGCCGCGCGCCAGCTGGTCGCCCATCTGCCAGAACTGGTCGCCGGTGCGCTGGAAACCGAACATCGAGTAGAAGACGTAGACCGGGATGAGCGGTTCGCCGTGGGTGGCGTACGCCGAGCCCGCCGCGATCAGCGAGGCCGTGCAGCCCGCCTCCGAGATGCCGTCGTGCAGCATCTGCCCGTTCGGCGCCTCCTTGTAGGCGAGCAGCAGCTCCCGGTCCACGGACTCGTACTGCTGGCCGAGCGGGTTGTAGATCTTCGCACTCGGGAAGAAGGAGTCCATGCCGAACGTGCGGTACTCGTCCGGCGCGATCAGCACGAACCGCTTGCCGAGCTCCTTGTCCCGCATGAGGTCCTTCAGCAGTCGCACGAAGGCCATCGTCGTCGCGATGGACTGCTGACCCGACCCCTTCTTCACCGTCGCGTACGTCTTGTCGTCCGGCAGCGCCAGCGGTTTCGAGCGCACCACACGGGTCGGCACGTAGCCGCCGCAGCCCTGGCGGCGGTCGTGCATGTACTGGATCTCCTCCGTGTCCCGGCCCGGGTGGTAGTACGGCGGCGGGCCGGACTCCAGCTCCTTGTCGGAGATCGGCAGGTGCAGCCGGTCGCGGAAGCGCTTGAGGTCGTCGACCGTCAGCTTCTTCATCTGGTGCGTGGCGTTGCGGCCCTCGAAGTTCGGGCCCAGCGTCCAGCCCTTGATCGTCTTGGCCAGGATCACCGTCGGCTGGCCCTTGTGCGCCTTGGCCGCCGAGAAGGCCGCGTAGATCTTCCGGTGGTCGTGACCGCCGCGGCCCAGGTGCAGGATCTGGTCGTCGGTCATGTTCTCGACCATCGCGCGCAGCCGGTGGTCGTCGCCGAAGAAGTGCTCGCGGATGTAGGCGCCGGACTCGGTGGCGTAGGTCTGGAACTGGCCGTCCGGGGTCGTGTTCATCCGGTTGACCAGCACGCCGTCGCGGTCCTGGGCCAGCAGCGGGTCCCAGGTGCGGTCCCACACCAGCTTGATCACGTTCCAGCCGGCGCCCCGGAAGATCGATTCCAGCTCCTGGATGATCTTGCCGTTGCCGCGCACCGGGCCGTCCAGGCGCTGCAGGTTGCAGTTGACCACGAAGGTCAGGTTGTCCAGGCCCTCGCGGGCGGCGATGGACAGCTGGCCCAGCGACTCCGGCTCGTCCATCTCCCCGTCGCCGAGGAAGGCCCACACGTGCGACTTCGAGGTGTCCGCGATGCCGCGCGCGTGCATGTAGCGGTTCATCCGCGCCTGGTAGATCGCGCCGATCGGGCCGAGGCCCATCGAGACGGTCGGGAACTCCCAGAAGTCCGGCATCGACCGCGGGTGCGGGTAGGACGACAGCATGTACGGCGCCTTGGACTTCTCCTGCCGGAAGCCGTCCAGGTGCTGCTCGGTCAGCCGGTCCAGCAGGTAGGCGCGGGCGTAGATGCCCGGCGAGGCGTGCCCCTGGAAGAAGACCTGGTCGCCGCCGTCGCCCTCGTCCTTGCCGCGGAAGAAGTGGTTGAAGCCCACGTCGTACAGCGAGGCGGAGGAGGCGAAGGTGGCGATGTGGCCGCCGACGCCGATGCCGGGCCGCTGCGCGCGCGAGACCATCACGGCGGCGTTCCAGCGGGTGGCGTTGAGGATCTTGCGCTCGATCTCCTCGTTGCCGGGGAAGAACGGCTCGTCCTTGGTGGCGATCGTGTTGACGTAGTCCGTGCTGCGCATCTCGGGCACGGCCACGCGCTTCTCGCGGGCCCTCTCGATCAGCCGCAGCATCAGATAGCGGGCCCGCTCCCGGCCTCGCTCGTCGACGGCGGCGTCCAGGGAGTCGAGCCACTCCCGGGTTTCCTCGGGGTCGAAGTCAGGAACCTGACTCGGCAGGCCGCCAATGATGATCGGATTGCGATCGGATGCGGAAGCCACACTGTTCCTTCGCTGTCAGAGGGCCATGGGTGCCGGGTGTCTGCGCCGATTCCCCATCGTGTACCTCGCGGGGGCAAACGTCATCTGTACCGTGGGGTAACCGGTTCTCCCGTGAGAGCCGGGGGGCACGTTCATTCGAGTCTCGTACCCACACATGGTTCCCAAATACGCAAACGGGGCACAAGGGTGTGGTGTACGTCACCTTTGGCTCGGACGGCATGGCTGGAGTTGCGGCGACACGGCCGGGATCGTCACCGTTTCGGCGGTCCCAGTCGCCGGGTACTTGCGCGATCCGTCCCGCCCGTGTGGACTACGGCCAATGCTTCGCGCACGCGCGTGGCTGAGATATTCACCAAGACATGATCAGGAGGCAACCCGTGAGCGCGACCGCGGACCACGCGGAGGAGCGGACGAACCCTGCCGCCAGGCTGGGTTTCCAGCCCGGGCAGGTGGTCCAGGAGATCGGCTACGACGACGACGTCGACCAGGAGCTCCGCGAGGCCATCGAGGGCGCCGTCGAGGGCGAGCTGGTGGACGAGGACTACGAGGACGTGGCCGATGCCGTCGTGCTGTGGTTCCGTGACGACGACGGCGACCTGACGGATGCGCTGGTGGATGCCACCACGTACATCGAGGAGGGCGGGGCGATCCTGCTCCTCACGCCGAAGACCGGCCGTCCTGGATACGTCGAGGCCAGCGACATCTCCGAAGCCGCGACGACGGCCGGCCTGACGGCGGCCAAGAGCGTCAGCGTCGGCAAGGACTGGAGCGGCAGCCGGCTGGCGACCCCCAAGGCGGCCAAGTCGAAGCGGTAGCCGATCCGGCTCCGCCCCGCCCCGGACGGGCCGACCGCCGTCGGCCCGTCCACCGGTCCGTGATGATCCCTGCGTAGGGTGTTTCCAGCGAATCACCCCTCGAAGGGACGAACAGGACCATGGCGATCCAGGTCGGCGACAAGGCCCCCGACTTCGAACTCAAGGACAACCACGGCGCGACCGTGAAGCTGTCCGACTTCCACGGCCAGAAGAACGTCGTACTGCTCTTCTACCCGTTCGCCTTCACCGGCGTGTGCACGGGCGAGCTCTGCGAGGTGCGGGACAACCTGCCGCAGTTCTCCGACCGCGACACCCAGGTGCTCGCCGTCTCCAACGACTCCATCCACACCCTGCGCGTCTTCGCCGAGCAGGAGGGCCTGGAGTACCCGCTGCTCTCCGACTTCTGGCCGCACGGCAACGTCTCGCGCGCCTACGGCGTCTTCGACGAGGACAAGGGCTGCGCCGTCCGAGGCACCTTCATCATCGACCGGGAGGGTGTCGTCCGCTGGACCGTCGTCAACGGCCTGCCGGACGCCCGTGACCTGACCGAGTACGTGAAGGCGCTCGACACGCTCTGACCGGCACCCCGCGATTCGTCGGTCCCAGAGCCTGCGGCGGGCGGGAACCCGTCACTAGGATCGACTCGTTGATCCGACAGTCACAGCACGTCATCCAACGCACTACGGGGCTTCCCGCCCCTGGACACCAAGGGAGGACTCGTGGGAGTCAGCCTCAGCAAGGGCGGCAACGTATCGCTGACCAAGGAGGCCCCGGGACTGACCGCGGTCATCGTCGGTCTGGGCTGGGACGTCCGTACCACGACCGGCACCGACTTCGACCTCGACGCCAGCGCGCTGCTGCTGAACAGCTCCGGCAAGGTCGGCAGCGATGCCAACTTCGTCTTCTTCAACAACCTGAAGAGCCCCGACGGCTCGGTCGAGCACACCGGTGACAACATCACGGGTGAGGGCGAGGGCGACGACGAGCAGATCAAGGTCAACCTCGCGGCGGTCCCGGCCGACATCGAGAAGATCGTCTTCCCGGTGTCGATCTACGACGCCGAGAACCGCCAGCAGTCGTTCGGCCAGGTGCGCAACGCGTTCATCCGCGTGGTGAACCAGGCCGGCGAGACGGAGATCGCCCGCTACGACCTCTCGGAGGACGCCTCCACCGAGACCGCGATGGTCTTCGGCGAGCTCTACCGGCACGGGGCGGAGTGGAAGTTCCGCGCCATCGGCCAGGGCTACGCCTCCGGTCTGCGGGGCATCGCCCAGGACTTCGGCGTGAACGTCTGAGCCACCGCTCCGTCCGAGGCGACGGCCTCGATCGTCCGGCGCCGCACGGTTTACGTGCGGCGCCGGACGCGCAGGAAACCCAAGAACCATCACCCGGGGAGGGACCATCACCATGGGCGTCACTCTTGCCAAGGGGGGCAATGTCTCCCTGTCCAAGGCCGCACCGAACCTCACGCAGGTCCTGGTCGGTCTCGGCTGGGACGCGCGTTCCACCACCGGAGCACCCTTCGACCTCGATGCGAGCGCACTGGTGTGCAGCGGGGGCCGGGTGCTCGGAGACGAGTGGTTCGTCTTCTACAACCAGCTCAAGAGCCCGGACGGCTCCATCGAGCACACCGGCGACAACCTGACCGGCGAGGGCGAGGGGGACGACGAGTCGCTGCTCGTCGACCTCCCGAAGGTGCCCGCCCACTGCGACAAGATCGTCTTCCCGGTCTCGATCCACATGGCGGACGAGCGCGGCCAGACCTTCGGTCAGGTCAGCAACGCCTTCATCCGGGTGGTCAACCAGGCCGACGGCCAGGAACTCGCCCGCTACGACCTCAGTGAGGACGCCTCCACGGAGACCGCGATGATCTTCGGCGAGCTCTACCGCTACCAGGGCGAGTGGAAGTTCCGTGCAGTGGGGCAGGGGTACGCGTCGGGGCTCCGCGGCATCGCTCTAGACTTCGGAGTCAACGTTTCGTAAAGCCGAGTACGGCGCGGGGGAGCCCCGTACATACACGATTGGGTAGCCAGTGCTTCTGAAAACCTTCGGCTGGTCGTTCGCGGTCACCGCGCTCGGCCTGGTCGCGGCGGTCTTCTACGGGGGGTGGACCGCTTTCGGGATCGTGGCGATCCTCTCTGTCCTGGAGATCTCGCTGTCGTTCGACAACGCGGTGGTCAACGCCGGAATCCTGAAGAAGATGAATGCCTTCTGGCAGAAGATCTTCCTCACCGTCGGCGTCCTGATCGCCGTCTTCGGCATGCGCCTGGTCTTCCCGGTCGTCATCGTGGCCATCAGCGCCCAGCTCGGGCCGATCGAGGCCGTCGACCTCGCGCTCACCGACAAGGACCGCTATCAGCAGCTGGTCACCGACGCCCACCCGTCGATCGCCGCCTTCGGTGGCATGTTCCTGCTGATGATCTTCCTCGACTTCATCTTCGAGGACCGGGACATCAAGTGGCTCCAGTGGCTGGAGCGGCCGCTGGCCAAGCTCGGCAAGGTCGACATGCTGTCGGTCTGCATCGCCCTGATCGTGCTGCTCATCACCTCGATGACCTTCGCGACCCAGGCCCACCTGCACGCCGGTCACGCCGACAAGGCGGAGACGGTGCTGATCTCCGGCATCGCCGGTCTGATCACCTACATGATCGTCGGCGGTCTCTCCGGCTACTTCGAGGACAAGCTCGAAGAGGAGGAGGAGCGCGAGCACGAGGAGGAGGAGCAGGCCGCCCGCACCGGCAAGCCCAAGTCCGCGATCGCGCTGGCCGGCAAGGCCGCGTTCTTCATGTTCCTCTACCTGGAGGTCCTGGACGCGTCGTTCTCCTTCGACGGCGTCATCGGCGCCTTCGCCATCACCAACGACATCGTCCTGATGGCCCTCGGCCTCGGCATCGGCGCCATGTACGTCCGGTCCCTGACCGTCTACCTGGTCCGCCAGGGCACCCTCGACGACTACGTCTACCTCGAGCACGGCGCCCACTACGCCATCGGCGCCCTCGCCGTCATCCTCCTCGTCACCATCCAGTACGAGATCAACGAGATCATCACCGGCCTCGTCGGCGTCGTCCTGATCGGCTGGTCCTTCTGGTCCTCCGTGCGCCGCAACAAGCGGCTCGCGGCGGCCGGGGGAGACGGCGACCCGGAGAAGGCGGAGGTCTCCTCCGGGGTGTGAAACCCGGACGGTCCCGGGCCGGTGCGCCCCCGGTGCGCCTGAGCCACCGGTGTGAACCCGGCCCGGACGAGGAACGCTCTGTGCGGGGCGGCCGACGAGGACGACTCCTCGGGGCCGCCCCGTCGGCGGTGAAGGGAACGTGGGGGCGGCAATGGGCTTCTTGGACGGGCTGTGGCGCGGCCGCGAGAGCGAGTTCGACTCGGGCAGCGCGGCCACCAACTCCATCGAGCTGACCAAACGGCACAGCCAGGTGTCCCTGACCAGACAGGGCGCGGCCACCGGGCACCTGCGCATCAACCTCACCTGGCGGATGCGGACGTCGGACATCATGGGCAACCAGCGGGAGAGCCTGCTGCGCCACCCCTTCAAGGCCCTCAAGCCCCCCGAGGTCGTCGGCCACAGCCAGAGCATGGTCAACGTCGACCTCGACCTGGGCTGCCTCTACGAACTCCAGGACGGCACCCGGGGCGTCGTCCAGCCGCTCGGCGGCTACCTGGGCGACGTCAACGCCCCGCCGTACGTCAAGCTCAGCGGCGACGACCGGTTCGGCTCGGCGTCCGGCGAGACGATCTACGTCAATCTCGACCACCGGGACGCCATCAAACGGCTGCTGCTCTTCGCCTACATCTACGACCAGACGCCGGCCTTCGACCGTACGCACGCCATCGTCACGCTGTACCCGAGCAACGGGCCGCGCATCGAGATAGGCCTCGACGAACGCCATCCGCAGGCCCGCTCCTGCGCCGTGGTGATGATCGAGAACGTCAAGGGCGAGATCGTGGTCCGCCGCGAGGTGAAGTTCGTCTACGGCTTCCAAGGAGAGCTGGACCGGCTCTACGGGTGGGGGCTGCAGTGGGGGCGGGGCTACAAGACCAAGGTCGAGCGCTGAGCGCGGCTCACCGGCCGATGAACTGCGGCCCCTGCGGCGGCAGCCGGAAGTCCGGGTCGGGCGCCGCGGTCACCGGAAGCGGATAGCCGTAGCCGGACTGCGCCCCGGCGGCCCCCGCGGTGGCGGGCGCGGGCGGGTAGCCGTAGGCGGGCCGCGCGGCCGGCTGCGGGTAGCCGTAGGCCGGCTGCGTCGCCGGCGGCTGCTGCGGATAGCCGTACGCGGGCTGGGCCGGCACCCCCGTCGGCTGCTCGGGCGGCAGCGGGTAGGAGACCTCCGGAGAGGACGGCACGGGCAGCGGCTGCACGGTCGTGGGCTCGTCGGGGCCGACCGCCGGCCGGTTCGGCGCGGACGGCGTCGGGGCGGGCGCCGAGGGGGCCGCCGCCGGCTCCTGCGCCGCCTCGGACTCGTCCACGGAGATGCCGAAGTCGGTCGCCAGGCCCTTCAGCCCGTTGGAATAGCCCTCGCCGAGCGCCCGGAACTTCCAGCCCTCCCCGCGCCGGTACAGCTCCCCGCAGATCAGCGCCGTCTCCTGGCCCGTCTCCGGCCTGACGTCGAAGTACGCCAGCGGCTCCCCGTCCGCGTCCGCGGCGTCGTGCAGCAGGATGCGCAGCTCCCGCACCCGGTCGAAGGTCACGCCGTCCGCCGAGGCGACCAGCAGGATCCGGCCCACCGAGGGCTCGACGCCGGAGAGGTCTGTCTGGATCGTGTCGGTCAGGCCCTCGGGGACCCGCTTCTTGCCGAGCCGCCACACCTGCCCGGACGGATGCCGCGGCTGGTTGTAGAAGACGAAGTCCTCGTCGGAACGCACACGGTCCTCGGGGCCGAGGAGCAACGCGGAGGCGTCGACGTCCGGGACCCCCTGCCCGGGTGACCAGCGCAGCACGGCGCGTACCGTGGTGGCTTGCAGCGGGACGTTCGACCCCTTCAGCATCGCGTGCGTCATGCCGTCATCCTGCCCTCTCGGTCCTGCTCACGACAACGCGGGGGCGGGTACGCGGGCCGTGTCGGCGCGCCCGGGTCGCCCGCCGCCGACATGGCGGGGTTACCTGGAATTCATGCCCGGTGGGAACCACCGACATGGATACCTACGTACTATTACCGGCCACCTTGGACAGCAGGCCGATCGCCCAGATACCGCGGGGGAGTATTCATGCGTCATTTCGGGCACATCGCCCCTGAGGTGCGGGAGCGCCTCTTCCACCGGGAGCCCTGCGAGTTCACCGCGGACTCCCCGGCCCGGCTGCTGTCCGCGGCCCTGGGCGCCACGCTCTACAGCCCGGCCACCCGCCCGAAGCTCGCCGACGACGTGCTCAAGCAGGGTGCGCGCGGTGTGGTGTCGATGGTGCTGTGCCTGGAGGACTCGATCGACGACGCCGACGTGGCGGCCGGCGAGGAGAACCTCGTCCGGCAGTTCACGCACCTGGCGAACCTGCCCGACGCGGACGTGCCGCTGCTGTTCGTCCGGGTCCGCACCCCCGGGCAGATCCCCGACCTCGTGCGGCGCTTCGGTCCGGCGGTGCGGCTGCTGTCCGGGTTCGTCCTGCCCAAGTTCACCGAGGAACGCGGCGTGCCCTTCCTGGAGGCGCTCACCGCGGCCGAGGGGGCGAGCGGCCGGCGCCTGTTCGCCATGCCGGTCCTGGAGTCGCCGGACCTGCTGTACCGCGAGTCGCGCGTGCAGACGCTGGAGGGCATCTTCCGCGCGGTCGACAAGTACCGCGACCGGGTGCTCGCCCTGCGCCTCGGCGTGACCGACTTCTGCTCCTCCTACGGGCTGCGCCGGGCCCCCGACATGACGGCGTACGACGTCCAGGTCGTCGCCTCCGTGATCGCCGACGTCGTGAACATGCTCGGCCGGGCCGACGGCACCGGGTTCACCGTGACCGGGCCGGTGTGGGAGTACTTCCGGGTCCAGGAGAGGATGTTCAAACCGCAACTGCGGCAGAGCCCGTTCCTGGAGGTGCAGGCCGTGGAACTGCGCCAGAGGCTGATCGAGCACTCCATGGACGGCCTGCTGCGGGAGATCTCCCTGGACCAGGCCAACGGCCTGCTCGGCAAGACCTGCATCCACCCCTCCCACGTGCTGCCGGTGCACGCCCTGTCCGTCGTCAGCCGCGAGGAGTACAGCGACGCCCAGGACATCCTGCGGCCCGAGCGCGGCGGCGGGGGCGTGCTGAGGTCGGCGTACACGAACAAGATGAACGAGGTGAAGCCGCACCGCGCCTGGGCCGAGCGGACCCTGCTGCGCGCCGAGGTCTTCGGCGTGGCCGACGAGGACATCGGCTTCGTGGAACTGCTCACCGCCGGCCTGTCCGACTGAACCCGCCCGACCGCATCCGCACCACCGAACGCCAGGAACCGATGAACGAAGCAGTGGACCACGGGAGGCACGAGCAGATGGGCGAGGGGGCGCGTGCCGGGGAGCACGCGGGCATCTGGTCCGGCAGCTGGGTCGCGGAGCGGCTCGGCGTCGAACTCACGGGCGACGACGCCCTCACCGGCATGATGGGACTCGCCCTGCGCCGCAACCCCAAGCGTGCCCACCTGCTCGTGTCCAACGTGCTCGGCAAGCAC
This sequence comes from Streptomyces sp. NPDC048185, assembly GCF_043202495.1. Classification (NCBI taxonomy): domain Bacteria; kingdom Bacillati; phylum Actinomycetota; class Actinomycetes; order Kitasatosporales; family Streptomycetaceae; genus Streptomyces; species Streptomyces sp. NPDC048185. Next base: position 617,177 of record NZ_JBIDAN010000001.1, on the reverse strand, counting down.
GTCCCGCAGTCCCCGTCCGTCGTGCACGGCCACGGTGTCGCCCTGGGCCGGCGCGTCCGCGACCTGCTGGGCGCCGAGGAGGCCGGCCGGGCCGTCGTCCTCGGCTACGCGGAGACCGCCACGGGCCTCGGCCACTCGGTCGCCGACGGACTGGGCTCCGCCCCCTACCTGCACTCCACCCGCCGTCCGGTCGCCGGCGTCGCCCGTGCGGGCGGCTTCGAGGAGTCCCACTCGCACGCCACCTCCCACCTGCTGCTCCCCGAGGACCCGGCGCTGCTGGCCGGCGACGGGCCGCTGGTCCTGGTCGACGACGAGTTCTCCACGGGGAACACGGTGCTGAACACCGTGCGCGACCTGCACGAGCGGTATCCGCGGCCGTGGTACGTGGTGGTCGCCCTGGTGGACATGCGGTCGGCGGCGGACGTCGGGCGGCTCGAGGCGTTCGCGCGGGAGATCGGCGCCCGGGTGGATCTCGTCACGGCGGCCTCGGGGACGGTGCGGCTGCCGACGGGCGTGCTGGAGAAGGGGCAGGCACTGGTGGCGCGGTACGAGGCGGAAGGCGCCGGGGCCGGTGGTCCGTCGTCCGAGACGCCGTCGCGGCCGGTCGCGCGGTTCCCCGCGCCCCTGGAGGGCGTCGCCGGCCCCGTGAGCCGCGAAGCCGACGCCCGGGCCGCGCGCCCAGGGGTTCCCGGACACCCGCACACCACCCTCGTGGACCTGCGCTGGCCATCCGGTCTCCCCGACGGCGGCCGGCACGGCTTCACCCCCCGCCACCGCGCCCGCCTCGAATCCGCCCTCCCCGGCATGGCCGCCCGGATCGCGGACGCCCTCCCCGCCGGCGCCCGCCGCGTCCTCGTCCTCGGCTTCGAGGAGCTGATGTACGCCCCGCTGCGCCTGGCCTGCGAGCTGGAGCGGACCACCGGGGCCGAGGTGCGTTACTCCACCACCACCCGCTCGCCCGTCCTCGCGGTCGACGACCCCGGGTACGCGATACGCACCCGCCTGGTCTTCCCCGCGCACGACGACCCCGCCGACGGCCCCGGCGAGCGCTACGCCTACAACGTCGCCGGCGGCGGCTTCGACGCCGTCGTCGCCGTCGTCGACTCGGCCGCCGACACCCCCGCGCTGCACGCCCCCGGCGGACTGACGGACCGGCTCGCCGAGCACGTCCCGCACGTCCTGCTCGCGGTCGTCCCGTCGTACGTGCCCGGACCGCCCGGGTCCCCGCACGCCTCCGAAAGGCCCCCGATGCTGCCCGAGCCCCTGCGCGGCCCCGCCTTCTCCTCGTACGCCCCCGACGAGGTCGGCTGGCTGCTCCAGGACCTCTCGGAGGTGACGCTGGAGGCGCCGACCGAGGAGCGCGAGGAGGCGATCCAGCGGGGCGGCGCCCACTACGCGGAGTCGCTGCCGGTGGAGTACCAGCCCAGCGAGCAGTACCAGGAACTGTTCCACGCCGCGCTGGAGGCGTCCGCGGCCCGCCTCGCGCGCGCCGTCGGCGCCGTCACCGAGGTCGTGCTCACCGAGCGGTCGCCGCGCCCCGTCCTGGTCTCCCTCGCCCGCGCGGGCACCCCCGTCGGCATCCTGATGCGCCGCTGGGCGCAGTACCGGCACGGCCTCGACCTGCCGCACTACGCCGTGTCGATCGTCCGGGGCCGCGGCATCGACGCCAACGCGCTGCGCCGGCTGGCCGCCGACCACGACCCCGCCGACGTCGTCTTCGTCGACGGCTGGACCGGCAAGGGCGCCATCACCCGCGAACTCGCCGCCGCCCTGCACGACTTCGCGGTGTCCGACGGCATCACCGGCTTCGACCCGGAGATCGCCGTCCTCGCCGACCCGGGCTCCTGCGTCCGCACCTACGGCACCCGCGACGACTTCCTCATCCCGTCCGCCTGCCTCAACTCCACGGTCTCCGGCCTGATATCGCGCACCGTGCTCCGCGCCGACCTGGTCGGCCCGCGCGACTACCACGGCGCGAAGTTCTACCGCGAACTCGCCGGCGCCGACCTGTCGGTGGCCTTCCTGGACGCCGTCTCCGCCCGCTTCCCGGACGTCGCGGACACCGTCGACGCCCAGGTCAAGGAACTCCTCACCGCGGACCGCACCCCCACCTGGGAGGGCTGGGCCGCCGTCGAGCGCATCAGCGAGGAGTACGGCATCCACGACGTCAACCTCGTCAAGCCCGGCGTCGGCGAGACCACCCGCGTGATGCTGCGCCGGGTGCCGTGGAAGGTCCTGGCCCGTCCGGGTGCGGGAGCCGACCTGGACCACGTGCGGCTGCTGGCCGAGCAGCGCGGCGTCCCCGTGGAGGAGGTCGACGGCCTGCCCTACACCTGCGTCGGGCTGATCCACCCGAAGTACACGCGCGGCGCGACCGGCGCCGACGGCCGGGCGGTGACGCGCTGATGCCGGTGCTCGTCGCGAGCGACCTCGACCGCACGCTGATCTACTCCGCCGCCGCCCTGGGGCTGACCATGCCCGACCCGCGGGCGCCCCGGCTGCTGTGCGTGGAGGTCTACCAGAGCAAGCCCCTGTCCTACCTGACCGAGACGGCCGCCGCGCTGCTGACCGAGCTCGGCGACACGGCCGTCTTCGTGCCGTCCACCACCCGCACCCGCGAGCAGTACGGGCGCATCAGCCTCCCCGGCCCCCCGCCCCGGTACGCGATCTGCGCCAACGGCGGCCACCTGCTGGTCGACGGCGTCTCCGACCCCGACTGGCACGCACGGGTGACCGCGCGGCTGGCCGACGAGTGCGCCTCGCTGGACGAGATCAGCGACCACCTGGTGCGCGCCGCCGACCCGGTGTGGGTGCGCAAGCAGCGGGTCGCCGAGGACCTGTTCGCCTACCTCGTCGTCGAGCGCGAGCTGCTGCCCGAGGACTGGGTGAAGGAGCTCGCCGTCTGGGCCGAGAACCGCGGCTGGACCGTGTCCCTCCAGGGCCGCAAGATCTACACCGTGCCCAAGCCGCTGACCAAGAGCGCCGCCGTGCGCGAGGTCGCCCGCCGCACCGGCGCCGAGCTCACCCTGGCCGCCGGCGACTCCCTCCTCGACGCCGACCTGCTGCTGGCCGCGGACCGGGGCTGGCGTCCCGGCCACGGCGAGCTGGCCGACTCCGGCTGGGCGGCACCGGCGATCGAGGCGCTGCCCGAGCGCGGGGTGCTGGCGGGGGAGCGGATCCTGCGGGAGTTCCTCGCGGCGGCGCGCAGCCGCTGAGAACACGCCCCGCGCCGCTCACCGCCGGTCGGCCCTGCGGCGGCCGCCCCGGCCCGGACGCAGCAGCCGCAGCGCCACGAAGGCCACCACGGCCAGTGCGGCGGCGGCGAGCACGACCTTGGAGTACGCGGAGACGACGGTGCTGACCCGGTGCCAGTTGTCGCCGAGGAAGTAGCCCGCCAGCACGAAGGCGGTGTTCCAGATGGCACTGCCCGCGCAGGTCAGCGCCGTGAACAGCGGCAGGGGCATGCGCTCCACGCCCGCCGGGACGGAGATCAGGCTGCGGAAGACGGGGAGCATTCGGCCGAAGAACACGGCCTTGGTGCCGTGCCGGCGGAACCACTCCTCCGTGCGCTCGATGTCCGAGACCTTCACCAGCGGCAGCCGGGCCGCCACCGCGACCGTCCGCTCCCGGCCGAGGAGCGCCCCGATGCCGTACAGCGCGAGGGCGCCCACGACCGAACCGGCGACGGTCCACACGAGCGCGGCGACCAGGTTCATGCTTCCGGTGCTGGCCGCGAAGCCCGCCAGCGGCAGGATGACCTCGCTCGGGATCGGCGGGAAGAGGTTCTCCAGGGCGACGGCCAGCCCGGCCCCGGGCGCGCCGAGGGTGTCCATCAGGTCGCTGATCCACTGGGGCGCGCCGCCCGTCGCCTCCGCCGCGATGACTGCCATGCCCCCACGCTAGGCGGACGAACCTGAAGGGATCCTGAGCAGCCGGGACGGCCCTCGGGCGCCCCGGCGTCACCGGTCAGCCGCAGCAGCCTCCGCCGCAGCAGCCGCCTCCGCCGCCCGCGCGGGGCGCCGGGGCCGGTGCGGAGGCCGAGCCGCCGACGGCGACCGTCGACAGCAGCTTCACCGTGTCGTCGTGGCCCGCGGGGCAGGGCGCGGGGGCCGAGGACTCGGCCATGGGACGGCTCAGTTCGAAGGTGTCGCCGCAGCTGCGGCAACGGTACTCGTAGCGAGGCATGCGCACAGGTTAACCGCCGGCCCCGGGCGCCCGGCCCCGGCGGCGGAAGCCGGTCTCAGTGCCCGCTTCCCCGCTCCTCGCGGATGTGCGCCACCACGTCGGCGACGGTCCGGCGGACGGCGTCCGTCTCCGTCAGGAAGTGCCAGTAGTCGGGGTGCCGGCCCTCGAGCGTGGTGATCGCCCGCTCCAGCCGGGCCACGGCGTCGTCCAGGGGGCGCGCGTGCCGCGGGTCGGGGGTGTTGCGGCCCGCCATGGCGAGCCGCTGGGCGTCGCGGATCGCGAACCGGGTGCGTTCGATCTCCTGCTGCGGGTCCTTCTGCACGGCGTTCAGCTGCCGCAGCCGGTCACCGGCGGCGGAGACGGCCTCGTCGGTGCTGTTCAGCAGGGCCCGGACCGTCGCCAGCAGGGCGGTGGCGTCGGGCCAGCGCTGCTCGTCGCGGGCGCGCTGCGCCTCGGCGAGCTTGCCCTCGGCCTGCCGGACCGTTTCGGCGGCGTGGTCGGGCACGTGCTGGAGGTCCTGCCAGCAGGCGGCCGTGAACCGCCGCCGCAGCTCGCTCAGCACCGGTTCGACCTGCCCGGCGCGGGTGGTCAGGGCCTGGGCCCGGGTGCGCAGGGAGACCAGCCGGTGGTCGGTCTCGGCGGCCCGTTCGGGCAGCCGTTCCGCCTCGGCGCGGACCGCCTCGGCCTCCCGGGTGACCCGCTCGGCGCGCTCCAGGGTCTCCGGCACGCCGTGCTGCCCGGCGCCCTGGTTCAGCCGGGTCAGCTCCGGGCCCAGGGTGGCGAGGCGGGCGGCGAGGTCGTCCGCCGTCAGGCCGGTGCCCCGTACGGCGTCCAGGGCGTCGGAGGCGGCCAGCAGGGCCTGCCGGGCACGCTCGACGGCGGGGGCGAGCCGGGCCAGCTGGGTCTCGGCCTTGCCGAGCAGCGGGCCGAGCCCCTCGGCGAAGCGGTCCAGTTCCTGCTTGACCCGGCCCAGCTCGTCCTTGGCGGCGGTCAGTTCGGTACGGGCGCGGGAGGCGGCCGACGCCTCCAGGTCGTCCCGGTCGAGGTCGTGGGCGTCGACGGCGCTGATGTACCGGCCGCTGACCTCGTCGATGCGGCCGCCCAGCGCCGCGAAACCGTCGACGGCACGCCGGGCGGCGGGGGAGGAGTCGACGGCGGCGATCGTCTCTATGGAGATCCGCAGGTCCCGCTGGGCGGTGTCCAGCTCGTAGAAGGCCGCGGCGGCGGCGTCCTTCGCGGCCTGCGCCTCGGCCCGCTGGCTCTCGGCGCGCCCGCCGAACCAGCGCCGGGTGCCGCCCCCGGCGAACGCGGCGGGCAGGACGAGCGCGGCGAGCAGCGGCAGACCCGTCAGGGTGAGCGCGTCGCGCAGCGGGCCGGGCCGGCGGCGCCTCGGGGACGGGTGCGGCAGGCGCGGCGCGCGCGGCACCATCGGCGAGTACGGCTGCGATGGTGTCGCCGTCACATCCCTCTCCCGTGTCGTCCGTCCTGCCCGGGTTCATTCTCCCACCCGTAAGAGACGAACACACGGGCCGGTCAGTTCGCGGTTCGGACCGTGACTTTGCCGTCCTTGGTCCGCGCGGTCACCAGGTGGGAGCTCGCGTCGTCCCGGGGCACGGACACGTCGACCGACCCGTCGTCGCTGTCGGCGGACACCTTGTACGTGGCCCGGGGCAGGTCGACGGTGACGGAGCCGTCGTCGCTGCGGGTCTCCACCGAGTCCGGAACGGTCCCGAGTTCGAGGCGGACGGAACCGTCCTCGGTGGTCGCCTCCACCCGGCGCGAGGCGACCTCCGCGCGCAGGGATCCGTCGTCGCTGTGCAGCGTCAGCGGGCCGGTGGAGTCGCTGACGCGCACCGACCCGTCCGCCGTGCGGATCTCCAGGGCGTCCCGGAACCCCTGTGCCCGGACGCTGCCGTCGTCGCTCTTCACCGTGACCGTGATGCCGCGGGGGACTTCCACGCGGTGCTTGGTGGCGCAGTCGGCGACGAGGCCGTCGCAGTGCGTCCGCAGCTTCAGCCGGTCGCCGTCCATGCTCCAGGTCACCTCGGGGTCCGAGCCGACGACGACCGAGCCCTTGAACCACCGGGTGACCTCGACCTTGCCCGGGGCGTGCCCGTCCGCGGCGACGATCTCCAGCGCGGAGTCGTCGGCGTCGACGGTGAGGGTGCGGCCCGGCAGGGCGAAGGACCGGTGGTCGGGGTCCTTGTCCTCCTCGGCGGAGGAGCAGGCGCTGAGCCCCGCGACGAGGACGGCGACGACGCCGGCGGCGGCGACGGCGCGAGCGGTGACGGTACGGGCGGCCATGACGATCTCCCCCTGGGACGGACGACGAGGCACCGCACCCGTGAGGCCCGGCCGGCGGGCCCGGTGCGGTGGTACTTGTCGACCGTAGGGATCCGGGTCCCGCGCGGGGATCCGGGCCGCTCCCGGATCCGGGGTGGGGTTAACCCCCGGCCGGGGCCCGGCCCGCAACGCGTTTGCCGGGCAGTGCCCGGGGCCATGTAGGCTGTCGACTCGTCCTGGGTGCGTAGCTCAGGGGTAGAGCGCCTGCCTTACAAGCAGGATGTCGGCGGTTCGAAACCGTCCGCGCCCACCAGGACCGGCCACGAGCGCCGGCCGAGAGGCCCCCGGAGATCGTCCGGGGGCCTCTCGCGTGCGCCTGCTCTCAGGTGTCCTCTCCGGCTTCGTCCTCGTGGGCGTGCTTCAGTCCGGTGCGGGCGTCGACGCGGTCGGGGCCGGTGATCTCCGACCAGTAGCGATGGGTGCTGACGAAGACGGCGAGCTCGCGCTCGCGCTGCCGGAGCTTCTCCACCTCGGCCTGCTCGTCCTCCGACCAGCCCGGTGAGGCGGGGCGCTCGACCTTGCGCCAGCCGTTGTCGTCGCTGAAGCCGTCCAGCGGCTCGACGGACCAGGGGAGTCTCTTCAACAGGGCCGACAGCTCGGCCCGGACCTGGTGCAGTTCCTCCTGACCGGCGAGGAGGTCACTGGGGAAGTCATAGGTCGTAGCCACCCCTCAATGATACGCCTGTTCGATTTTGGGGTGCGCGTTCCCTTCGGTGGTTCACGCGAACGAGTGGCCGGGCGTACGCGCCCCGCGGACCGGTGTCCGGGTGGAGACTGGAGCCATGTGCCGCAGCATCAAGACGCTTCGCCCGCCCGCGCTGGCCGAGGAGGCCACCGGGGACGAGATCAGGGCCGCCGCCCTGCAGTACGTGCGCAAGGTGTCCGGGTTCCGGGCGCCGGCCGCGCACAACCGGGAGGTTTTCGAACAGGCGGTGGACGCCGTCACCGCGGCCACGGCCGAACTGCTGGCCGGCCTGGAGGTGCGCGGAGGCGCCGGCGCGCGGCGGGCGGGCTGACGCCGCCGCCGTGACCGGCCCCGGAGGCGCCCGCTACGAGGCCTCGCCGGCCCGCGGCTGGCGCCGCATCAGGTACGCCGCGCCCGCCCCCGCGCCGAACAGCGCGACCAGGGACACCCCCGTCGCCAGCCAGCTCGCGCCGAGCCACTGGCCGCCGAAGTAGCCGAGCGCGACGCTGTACGCGGCCCAGGACAGCCCCGCGAGGGCGGACCAGGGCAGGAACTCGCGGACCCGGCGGTGAGCGGCTCCGGCGACGAGGGAGACCACCGAGCGGCCGGCCGGGGCGAAACGGGCCAGCACGACGAGGGCGCCCCGGGCGCCGCCGCTGCGGGCGAGCGCACCGCCGAGGCGTTCCTGCGCGGTGGTCAGCCGGCGGGACCGGGCGATCGCGCGGTCCAGGCGGGCCCCGCCGCGCCAGGCCAGGCGGAACACCACCAGGTCGCCGAGGACGGAGGCGGTCGTGGCGCACAGCAGGAGGACCAGGATGTCGGGGACGTCGTCCGGCACCCGCCCGGCCGCCGCCGCACCCGAGCCCGCGGCCGCCGCCGTGGCCGCCGTGATCACGAGCACGCCGCTCGGCAGCACCGGCAGGAAGACGTCGAGCAGCACCGAGAGGACCACCAGCACGTAGATCCACGGACTGCCGACCAGTGCCGCCACATTTCCGAAACCCTCGACCACCACAACTCCCGTGGATCCCCCGTGGACCGGACCGTGCCGCGGTACGCGGGGAAACGGCAGGAGCGGTCGATGACAGCCATACAGCGTACGCCCGGAGTGTGACACCAGGTTCACAGGGGGCTCGCGCCACCGGCACCGGGTGTTCACCGGGCCGCCGCGAACGCGGCGCGGCGCCCGCCCCCGTGGGAGGCGGGCGCCGCACCGGCCGGCTCAGGCCGCGACGGGCGACTGCTCCGCAGCCTGCTTCTCCGGCTCGGACGTGCGCCGGGCCAGGGCCCGGTCCAGTCCGAAGGCACCGGAGCCGGTGAAGGCCAGCAGCAGGAAGGCCCAGCAGAACATCGCGGAGGCCTCGCCGCCGTTCTCCATCGGCCACAGCGCTCCCGGCTGGTGCACCTTGAAGTAGGCGTACGCCATCGAGCCCGAGGCGACGACGGCGGCGGCGCGCGTGCCGAGGCCCAGCAGGACGAAGCCGCCGGCGACGAGCTGGATCACGGCCGCGTACCAGCCCGGCCAGGTGCCGGCCTCTATCGTGCCGCCGGTTCCCGAGGCGCCGCCGAGCACGCCGAAGAGGGAGGCGGCGCCGTGGCAGGCGAAGAGCAGGCCGACGACGATGCGGAACAGGCCGAGGGCGTAGGGCTGGGCGCTGTCGAGGCGTCCGGACATGTGGGGGGGTGCTCCTTCGGTCGGGCCGGCCCGGGGCGGACCGGTGGGGGACGGAACCGAGTGGGCTGCCCACGTTAGGTGTCCCTAAGAGTGCTTGCAAGTTCAACATTTGGCCATGGCCTAACCTGCGGTTGTTGAGACCTCGCCTTCGTCCCGGCAGGTGGGAGCGCTCCCATAGAAGGGGACGCTCCGCTCCCCGTGACCGGTTTCCTATGCGTGGACCGGCCTGTCGCCTACGACAGCTCCCTTTCCGTGACCGTCCGCAGCACCGCCGTCCCGTCGCCCTCCGACCGGGCCTGCTCCAGGCGCAGCCGGGCCGAGCGCCCGCGCAGGGTCAGCGTCATGAGCTGGTTGCCGAACCAGGGGCCGCCGGTCCTGCGCCAGGACACCGCCGGGGGCGAGCAGCGCCCGTGCCGGGCGATGCGCCGCCCGAGAGCACGCGCCGGGGCGCTCCAGCCGAAGCGGAAGCCGAGCCGCATCGACAGCGGGACGGAGTTGTGCACCGGGGAGCAGGTCAGCTGCACGACCCGGGCGTCGGGATTCCGGCCCGGCCAGGACGGTTCGGCCACGTAGGCGTGGTGGACGTCCCCCGACAGCACGCTCACCGTCGCGGGCGCCCCCGGTCCCGTCCCGGCGTCGGCGATCAGGCCGGCGAGCGCGTCGAAGGAGGACGGGAAGGCCGGCCAGTGCTCCAGGTCCGCACCGCGCCGGATCCGCTCGCCGAGCCGGGCCCAGCGCTCACCCCGTTCGCCGCCGCAGACCGAGGCGTTCCAGGCTTCGAGGTCGTGCACCAGGTGGGGCAGCAGCCAGGGCAGGGAGGTGCCGATGAGGAGGTGGTCGTAGGCGGCGCCCTCGCCGTCGCCCCGGCCCTCCAGCACCTGCTCGCGCAGCCAGGCGGCCTCGCCCGGGTCGAGCATCGCGCGCCGGTCCTCGGCCAGGACCCGGGCGGCGCGGGAGTCCACCATCACCAGCCGCACGCGGCCGAAGTCGCGCCGGTAGCTCCAGCGCACGGAGGCGGGGTCGGCGTCGGCCCGCGCGGCGAAGTCGCGCAGCGCGTCGGTACCGTCGGGGGCCGCGCGCACGGCCGCGTAGAGCGGGTCGGCGGCCAGTTCGGCCGGGGAGAGGTTCCCCAGCTGCTGGTACACCCAGTACGACATCAGGCCGCTCAGGATCCGCTCGCGCCACCAGCCGGTGGCCCGCATGTCGGCGACCCAGGAGGCCGAGGTGTTCCAGTCGTCGATCACGTCGTGGTCGTCGAAGACCATGCACGAGGGCACGGTGGACAGCAGCCACCGCACCTCCGGGTCGCCCCACGACTCGTCGTAGAGCCGGGTGTACTCCTCGTAGTCCGCGACCTGGTCGCCCGGGGGTTCCTCCAGGTCGCGGCGCCCGGCGATCCAGCGGCGGGTCGCGTCGGAGACCTCGTCGGCGTACACCTGGTCGCCGAGCAGCAGCAGCACGTCGGGCCGAGCACCCCCCGGATCGGCCGCGACGCGGGCCGAGAGGGTGTCCAGGGCGTCCGGGCCCACCGGGTCCTTCCCGCCGGCCGGCGGCGCCGCCCAGCGGCAGGAGCCGAAGGCGACGCGCAGGTCCTCGTCCGCGGCCGGCGAGGCGATCACCGACGGCGGGAAGCGGGAGTCCGGCGGCGGCCACACGCGGGTGCCGTCGAGCAGCACCTCGTACTCCGTCGCCGTCCCGGGCGTCAGGCCGGTCACCGGGACCAGCACGTAGTGGTGGCCCGCGACCTGGAAGGTGCGGGCCGTGCCTTCCGCGCCGTCGGCGCAGCGCACCTCGGCGGTGCAGGGACGGCTCGTCTCGGCCCAGATGGTCGCGGACGAGCCGTCGTTGTACCTCAGCAATGGTCCCAGGCGTAGTCCCGCCATGGCGATCCCCTCCTCCGTCGCCCCGTACGGTACGGAACGACGGAGGGTGGCGGGGAGTGTCCGCGCCGGATCCGGAACGGTCTCAGCAGCTCGCGAGCTGGTTGGTCAGCGCCGACTTCTCGGCGGAGTCCACGGAGAGGCCGTAGTAGTACTTCACCTGCACCCAGGCGCGCACGTACGTGCACCGGTAGGCGGTGCGGGAGGGCATCCACGTGGCCGGGTCCTGGTCGCCCTTGGCCTGGTTGACGTTGTCGGTGACGGCGAGGAGCTGCGGGCGGGTCAGGTCGTTGGCGAACGCCTGGCGGCGGGAGGTGGTCCAGCCGCTCGCGCCGGAGTCCCAGGCCTCGGCGAGCGGCACGAGGTGGTCGATGTCCAGGTCGGAGGCGGCGGTCCAGGTGGCGCCGTCGTAGGGGGAGTACCAGCTGCCCGAGGTGGCGGCGCAGGCCGAGTCGGTGACGACGCCCGAGCCGTCGCGCTTGAGGACGGTCTCGCGGGTGTTGCAGCTGCCCGACTGGGTGATCCAGTGCGGGAACAGGTCGCGGTCGTAGCCGGTGCGGTTCTCGGTGGCGACGGTGAGGGAGGCGAGGTAGGAGCGGGCGGTGGCGGCGCTCACCGGGGTGGGCAGGGCGGCGGAGGCGGCCGGGCCGTTGAACAGCCCGGCGGAGGCTATGAGTCCGGTGAGCGCGGCGAGGGACGCGAGACGTCGACGCGCGTAGAACTTCGGCATGCGAACTCCCTGGGGGTGTGGGGGTCTTGGGCGCGAGCGAGGGAATGCTCGCGACGCCGCATGGCGCACAGATGTGCGGCCGGTAAGAAGCTAGTGACGTGTGCATGGCACGTCTATAAGCGCGACGGGACTTTCGCCCCTGAGGGCCGCCCGGGGGCTCGCGTACTATGGACGGCGCAGAAGGGGAGTAGCTCTTCGCCGGACCGTCGACATACTGCTCAGCTCGTCTGAGCCGGCGCCCGGAGGCGGATCCCGGTCACGGGGCCGCCAGCGAGACCTTCGGCAAGCAGTGCACGCCCGTGCCGTACGGCGGGGGCGACCGTGTGCTGCCGTGCCGAGGTGTTCGCGCAGGACCAGCACTCTCGGCGGGGCGGCCCCGACCGATAGAGGATTCCTTGATCAGCCTGACCGTGACGGCGCTCGTCTTCGGCGTCGTCTTCCTCGCCGAACTGCCGGACAAGACCGCGCTCGCCGGTCTCGTCCTCGGCACCCGCTACCGCGCGTCGTACGTCTTCGTCGGTGTCGCCGCCGCCTTCCTGCTGCACGTCGTGCTCGCGGTCGCGGCCGGCAGCGTGCTGACCCTGCTGCCGCAGCAGATCGTGCACGCGCTGACGGGTGTGCTGTTCCTGGGCGGCGCCGCGGTGCTGCTGATGAAGAAGGACGACGAGGACGAGGAGATCCGCAAGCCCGAGGACCAGTCCTTCTGGAAGGTCGCCGGGGCGGGCTTCATGCTCATCCTGGTCGCCGAGTTCGGCGACCTCACGCAGATCATGACGGCGAACCTCGCCGCCCGCTACGACGACCCGGTCTCCGTGGGCCTGGGCGCGGTGCTCGCGCTGTGGGCGGTGGCCGGGCTCGGCATCGTCGGCGGGAAGGCCCTCATGAAGCGGGTGCCGCTGGCGCTGATCACCAAGATCGCGGCGCTGCTGATGATCGGCCTCGGTGTGTGGAGCCTGTGGGAGGCGGTCACCGGCTGAGCGGTGACGCGGCGGTGGCGGTTGCGGTGGCTGCGATTGCGGTTGCGGCTGCGGCTGCGGTTGCGGCCGTGGCTGTGGGTGTGGCCGTGGCTGTCGGGCCTGCGGGGTCGTGGTGTGCGGCTGTGTGGGCGAACGGGGGGTGAACGTTCGGCCGGGGCGGTGGCGCGATCCCCCGGCTGTTTTGTACCGTAGAGAAACAAAGTGGCTCCCGCCCGTTCTCCCTGACCGGCGGGCGGGGCCGCCTTGTCCCCTCCCCGCCCCTTGGAGTCTGCCGATGCCGGCCACCACCACTGTTCTTCCCGCCCGTGCCCTGCTGCTCGACATGGACGGCACCCTCGTCAACTCGGACGCCGCCGTCGAGCGCGTCTGGCGGCGCTGGGCCGACCGGCACGGGCTGGACGGCGACGAGGTCATGAAGGTCGTCCACGGGCGGCAGGGGTACGCGACGATGGCGCTGCTGCTGCCGGACCGGCCGATGGAGCAGAACCACGCGGACAACGCGCGGATGCTCGCCGAGGAGACCGCCGACACCGAGGGTGTCGTGGAGATCGCCGGGGCGCGGGAGTTCCTCGCCTCCCTGCGGGGGCTGCCGCACGCGCTGGTGACCTCCGCGGACGTCGCGCTGTCCACGGCGCGGATGGCCGCCGCGGGGCTGGCCCAGCCGGACGTGCGGGTGACCGCGGAGTCAGTCGGTGCGAGCAAGCCCGATCCGGAGGGGTTCCTCAAGGGCGCGGCCGAGCTGGGCGTCGACCCGGCGGACTGCGTCGTGTTCGAGGACTCCGGGGCGGGGATCGCGGCCGCGCGGGCGGCGGGGATGCGGGTCGTGGGGGTCGGGCCGCGGGCCGGTGTGCACGAGCCGGACGTGGTGGTGCGGGATCTGACGCAGGTGCGGGTGGAGGCCGACGGGCGTGGGGGGCTGCGGCTGCACGTGGGCTGACGGGCGGGCGGGGTCGGTGCCGGTGCCGGTGCCGGTGCCGGTGCCTGGGCCTGTGGGGTGCGTGGTGCCCGGCGTGAGTGCTGGGGGGCGGGTGGGTTACGGGGCCCGGCGTGGGCGGGGTGCCGCCGCGCCCACCCGTGCCGCCCTTGGCGGCACGATTGCCCGCGGTTCACGTGCCCGTGGTGCCCGGCGTGCGGGGTGCCCGGCGTGAGTGCTGGGGGGCGGGTGGGTTGCGGGGCCCGGCGTGGGCGGGGTGTGCCGCCGCGCCCACCCGTGCCGCCCTTGGCGGCACGATTGCCCGCGGATCATGTGCCCGTGGTGCCCGGTGTGTGGGGTTGCTCGCGGTTCACGTGCCCGTGGTGCCCGGCGTGTGGGGGTGCCCGCGGTTCGCGTGCGCGTGGTGCCCGGCGTGTGGGGGTGCCCGCGGTTCACGTGCGCGTGGTGCCCGGCGTGGGGGGGCTGCCCCCGGCTCACGTGCCCGTGCCGACCGCGGATCACGTGCCCGTGCCGACCGGGGTGCACTTGCTCGGTGTCAGGGTTGGTGGGTTTCCGATTCCAGCATGCGGCGGGTGGGTTCGTCGTAGACGCCCAGGTCGCCGGTGCGGATGCCGCGTGCCCACTGGTAGGTGCGGACCGACTCCTCCACCTGGTGGTCGTAGGTGCCGTCGACGTCGCCCGTGTACAGGTACAACTGGGCGAGGCGCTGCTGGAGCTCGGTGACCTCGGCGCCGCGGTCGCCGCGGTGCAGGGTGCCGCCGCCGTCGTAGCGGTCGTCGTCCTCCCCGTCGTCCCCGGGGGCCAGGGCGGGGGCGCTCGGCGTGGTCGCGGTCGGCTCGGGGGACCGCGACGGTGTCGGTGCGGCGCTCGACGACGCAGACGGGGACGGCGAGGGCGGGGCCGAGGGTGACGGGCTCTCGCTCTCCGACGCCGAGGCGGACGCGGACGCGGTGCTCGGCGCGGCCGACGGCGTGCTCGGCTCCGGTGCCGTGGAGGGCGGGGAGGCCGACGGTGCCGGCACGCTCGCCCGGACCTCGTCCGGCAGGGCGCCGTCCCGCGACGGCGACTCGTAGGAGAACAGCCCGCTCGCGTACCCGGCCGCCCCCACCACGACCACGAGCGCCCCGGCGACGCCGAGCAGCACGCCCCGCCGGCGCCCGCGCGGCCGGCGGCCACCGGTGCCGTCCGGCACGGGCTCCAGGGGCGCCGTCGCGTCGAACAGGCGCAGGTCGTGATCGCTGGGCACACCGGCCGGGGGCGCCAACGGCGTGGGCAGCACGGAGGTCGCCTCCGCGGCCGGGGTTGCGGCGGACGCCCCGGCGTCGACGGCGCGCAGCACCATGGTGGCGTCCGGCTTAGCGGTCGCCGGGGGCTCGTCGGAGCCGTCCAGCTCGACGTACGGCCTGATCCGCAGCGGGTCGAAGTCCTCCGCGGCCGCGGCCTGCTCCGCACGCGCGTCGCGCAGCGCGTCGGCCGCGCGGGACCCGCAGGCGCAGGACGGCGTGTTGTCCGCGTTCCTGGGCGCTCCGCACTCGGGGCACGGATGCCCCGAGGGCCGCCCCTGCGGCTCCTGCGACGGCTTCTGCTGCTCCACGCTCGTCCCTCCCCTCGCGACTCCCCTCGCGACCTCCAGAGATTATGCAGATCTTCTCCACAAGCGCGCGCACACGCCCCCGGAACATCGCCCTCCGCAGGACTGAACAGGCCATAACCGGACACACCGATCAGGATGGTGGGTGGGTGGCGGCACCCCTGACGAGCGCCGGGAGGTCTTCGATGGCAGCGGATGTGCGCGAAGTGACGGAGCCGGTACGGCCCGAGGACCGCGAACAGGTCACCGGCGGCGTCCTGGTCTCGATCGGGGCCCTGCTCCTCGGCATGCTGCTCGCCGCCCTCGACCAGACCATCGTGTCGACGGCGCTGCCCACCATCGTCAGCGACCTCGGCGGGCTGGAGCACCTGTCCTGGGTGGTCACCGCGTACATCCTGGCCGCGACCGCCGCGACCCCGCTGTGGGGCAAGCTCGGCGACCAGTACGGACGCAAGAAGCTGTTCCAGACGGCGATCGGGATCTTCCTGGTCGGCTCGGTGCTGTGCGGGGTCGCGCAGAGCATGTCCGAGCTGATCGCCTTCCGCGCGCTCCAGGGGCTGGGCGGCGGCGGGCTGATGGTGCTGTCGATGGCGATCGTCGGCGACCTGGTCTCCCCCCGCGAACGAGGCCGCTACCAGGGCCTGTTCGGAGCGGTGTTCGGCGCGACCAGCGTGCTGGGGCCGCTGCTCGGCGGGGTCTTCACCGAGCATCTGAACTGGCGCTGGGTGTTCTACGTCAACCTGCCCGTCGGCGTCGTCGCGCTCGCCGTGATCGCCGTGGTCCTGCACGTCCCGCACAGGTCGACCCGGCACGTCATCGACTACGTGGGCACCCTGCTCATCGCCTCCGTCGCCACCTGCCTGGTGCTGGTCGCCTCGCTCGGCGGCACGACCTGGGCGTGGGGATCGCCGCAGATCGTCGGCCTGGCGGTGCTGGGCGTCGTGCTGGCCGCCCTGTTCGTGGCGGTGGAGCGCAGGGCCGCCGAGCCCGTCCTGCCCCTGAAGCTCTTCCGCGTCCGCACCTTCACGCTGTCCGCCGTCATCAGCTTCGTCGTCGGCTTCGCGATGTTCGGCGCGATGACCTACCTGCCCACCTTCCTCCAGGTCGTGCAGGGCGTCAGCCCGACCCTGTCCGGTGTGCACATGCTGCCGATGGTGGTCGGCGTCCTGCTGGCCTCGACCGGGTCCGGGCAGATCATCAGCCGCACCGGCCGCTGGAAGGTGTTCCCCGTCGCGGGCACCGCCGTCACCACCTTCGGCCTGCTCCTGCTGCACCGGCTCGACGAGAACAGCTCGACCGCCGAGATGAGCGCCTACTTCTTCGTCTTCGGTCTGGGCCTCGGCCTGGTGATGCAGGTCCTCGTCCTCATCGTGCAGAACGCCGTCCCCTACGAGGACCTGGGCGTCGCCACGTCGGGTGCCACCTTCTTCCGCTCCATCGGCGCGGCCTTCGGCGTCGCCATCTTCGGCACGGTCTTCGCGAGCCGCCTCGGCTCCGAGCTCACCGACGCCTTCCGCGGCGCGCGGCTGCCGCCCGGCGTCTCCACGGACTCGCTCAAGGCCGACCCGCGCGGCATCGGCGCCCTGCCCGCCGCCCTGCGCCCGGAGGCCCTGCACGCCTACGCGACCGCCATCACGGACGTCTTCCTGTACGCCGCCCCCGTGGCCCTCCTCGGCTTTGCGCTGGCCTGGTTCCTGAAGGAGGACAGGCTGCGCGGCTCGGTCACGGCACCCGACGGCACGCAGACCTTCGCCAGCAACCCGGTCGAACGGTCCTCGCACGACGAGGTGTGCCGCGCCCTGTCCGTGCTCGGCACCCGCGAGGGCCGCCGGGAGATCTACCGGCGGATCACCGAACGGGCGGGCTACGACCTGCTGCCGGCGGCCAGCTGGATGCTGCTGCGGGTCAGGAGGTACGGCCGGGTGGAGCCGGCCGTGCTCGCCGAGCGCAGCCCCGTTCCGCTCGCCGCCGTCATGGCGGCCGCCCGCCAGGTGGAGGAGCGGCACCTCGCCGTCCGTGAGGGCCCCGACCTGGTTTTGACCGACCGGGGCCGCGAGTACGCCGAGCGGCTGGCGAAGGCCCGCGAGGACTCCCTGGCCGAGCTGCTGGGCGACTGGTGGGGGCCGGACCGCCCGACCGACCTGGTGCGGCTGGTGAAGGAGCTCAGCGGTGAGCTGTGCGGGTCGGAACGGGAGCGTCCGCACGACCAGCGCGACCTGACCCGGGCCGGCTGAGCGTCAGGCCGCGGTCCGGGCCAGCGGTTTGGTGAACCAGTGCTCGGCGTAGGGGTCGTCCTTGTACGCCTCGGTCTCCGTGTAGCCGAGCCGCGCGTACAGGGAGCGGGCCTCGACGAGGTCGCCGCGCGTGTCGAGGACGATCCGCGCGGCCCCGAGCTCCCGTGCGGCCTCCTCGGCGGCCCCGACGAGCAGCGCGGCGCCGCCGCGGCCGCGCAGGTCCGCCCGGAGGAACACCCGGGTCAGCTCGGCGGTCGTGCCGTCCAGCAGCCGGACGCCCGCGGTGCCGGCCGGCTCACCGGCGTACCGCGCCACCAGCAGCCGGCCCCCGGGCGGCGCGAGGTCGGCGCCGGACTGCGCGGCGATCTCCCGCTCCAGCTCGTCCGGGTCGGTGCGCCGGCCCTCGTGCAGCAGGTACCAGCGGTCGCTGACCTCCGTGTAGTACGCGCGCCACATGGCGGCGGCGACGGGGGAGTCGTACGGTTCCGGGGCGACGGTCCAGGTCATGACCGGCATTGTCGGGACGGCCGGTCCGGTGCGCGAGCGCATTTTCCCACGGGTGCGCCGTCGCCGCTCCCCGTGCGCCGTTTGAGGGGGGACTGTGCGGCAACACGAAGGGCGAACCGGCCGCTCGGAGAGCCGGTTGGGCCGAGAACCCGGAAGGCACACATGTCCACAGGCGTGATCATCGCTCTGATCGTGATCGTGGCGGCCGTGCTCGTCGTCGCGGCCGTCCTGGCCTCGCGCGCGCGGGGCTCCCACGGCGGAAACCTGAAGCGGCGCTTCGGGCCGGAGTACGAACGGGCCGTGGCCCGGCACGACGGCGACACCAAGGCCGCCGAACGTGAACTGGCCGAGCGCGTCGAGCGGCACGGATCGCTGCGCACGCGGCAGTTGGACCCGGCCGAGCGCGAGCGGTTCGAGGCGCGCTGGACGGCCGCGCAGGAGCGCTTCGTCGACTCCCCGCGCGAGGCGGTCGCCGAGGCGGACCGGCTGATCGCCGAGGTCGCCGGCGCCCGCGGCTTCCCGGACGGCGGCCAGTACGAGGAGCAGCTCGCCGCGCTGTCCGTGCACCACGCCCACCATGTCGACGGCTACCGGCGCGTGCACCGCGTGACGCACGCGCGCGTGGACGGCGCGCAGGACAGCGGCGCGGGCACGGAGGAGATGCGCGCGTCCCTCGTCGAGGCGCGTGCCCTGTTCGAGGACCTGGTGCGCCCGGCCCGTCACGACGGCGGCCGGTCCCGGGCCGAGGTGGAGGGCACGCGGACCGCACCGTCCCGGTCGCAGCACGCCTGGTCGTTCAGCAAGCGTCAGCCGAAGGAGAGTTGAGCACATGTCCGACGTGACCCGGCAGCCCGGCGGCAACCCCGCCGAACGAGACACGCAGACCCACGGCACCCTCGGTGAGGGCGGCCAGGGTGCCGGCATCCGTGCCGAGCACGCCGTCGGCGCCCGCGAGGACGTCACCCCCGGCCTGCGGACGCGCACCACCGGCACGGCGCCCGGCACCGACGGCACCCGCGCCGAGCCCGGCACCGACGGTTCGCACGGCGCGCACGCGGCGCCCGGGACCGAGGGTTCGCACGGCGTCCACGCAGAGCCTGGGACCGAGGGTTCGCACGGCGTCCACGCAGAGCCTGGGACCGAGGGTTCGCACGGTGTCCACGCGGCGCCCGGCACCGACGGTTCGCACGGCGCGCACGCCGCGGCCGGGACCGACGGCGGCTCGTACGGCGCCCCTGAGGAGGCCGGGGGGCTGCTGCCGCACGAGGAGTGCGACAGGCTCGGGCAGCGGCTGCACCACGCCGTGACGGAGTTCGTCGACGCCCCGCGGGCCTCCGTCGAGGAGGCCGACCGCGTGCTCGAGGAGCTCGCCGCCCGCTTCACGGACGCCGTCACGCACCGCCGCCGCACCCTGCGCACCTCCTGGCAGGACAGCGGCGAGGGGAGCCGCGCGACGAGCACCGACACCGAACAGCTCCGGCTGGCCCTGCGGGACTACCGCGAGCTGGCCGACCGCCTGATGCACGTGTGACGCGCAGGCGTCACCGTTCCGCCCGGCGCTCCCGCCACTGACGTACGACCTCGTCGACGTCGTAGGGCTTCTTGCCCAGCGGGGGCCCGGGCGGCGGCTTGAACATGACGTCGCGGATCTTGACGTTGATCTGCTCGACGATCCTGCGGGCGGCCCCCTCCGTCGGGGCGTCCAACGCCGCCGCCAGCGCGTCCTCCGCCTCCTTGCGCAGGGCCAGCGTCGGCGGCAGCACGGAGAGACCCTCGCGGGCCATCTTCCGCTTGACCCACCACAGTTCGTCGTACGTGCTCTCCACGTCGCTCGGGAGCGGTTTGCCCACCCCCGGCAGCCGGTCGAACTCGCCGCGCGCGTCCGCGTCGCGGATCTGCTTGTCGACCCAGGACTCGAAGTCGACGCCGGGTGGCTTTCGCTCGGTCATGACCCCATTGTGCCGGACACCGCACCACCGGCCGATCTATCATGCGGCGGCACAGGCCAACGCCCAGCCGGGACGTCTCGAAGGAGCGCACGTGCTCGAACTGACCATGGCCGCCGTCACCGCGGCGGACGCGGGCGCCACCGCGGGCATGCAGATGGCCGACGCGCCCAGCGAGCCCGGCGCGGTGCTGCGGGTGGGCCGGGACAGGTCCGTGTGCCGGCTGTCGACGCCGGACGACTGGCTGTTCGTCTCCCGCGTCCACCTGGAGTTCCGCTGCGGCCCCGACGGCACCTGGCAGCTGACCTGGCTGCGCGGCTCGCAGCCGGACCCGTCCTCGGAGGTCCGGCTCACCGTCGGCGCGCAGACGCAGGCCCTCGTCTACGGCGGCACCGTGCCGCTGCCCAGGGGCGGCAGCGGCGAGATCGTCGTCCAGGACCGCACCGAGCCGCGCAGCGTGAACGTCGGCTTCTACCACGAGGTGTGAGCCGGCACCCGGCCGCGCTCAGGCCAGCACGCGGGCCAGGGCGAAGCCGTCGTAGCCCTTGCTGCCGACCGTCTGGACGGCGGTGCCGCTGAGCCGCGGGTGGCTGCCGATCATCTCGATGGCGGCGCGGGTGCCGCGCACGTCCGCGGCCTCGCTGCCGGCGTCGGCCACGTGCCCGCCGCGGACCACGTTGTCGAGGACGATCAGGCTGCCGGTGCTGGTGAGCCGCAGCGCCCAATCCAGGTAGTGCGGGTTGTTGCCCTTGTCGGCGTCGATGAAGACCAGGTCGAAGGGGGGCGGGTTGTCGTCGGCGAGCTTCGGCAGCGACTCCAGCGCCGGGCCCACGCGCACGTCGACGACGGACTCCAGGCCGGCGCGGGCGATGTTGCGGACGGCGACCTCGGCGTGCCGGGCGCTGTACTCCAGGGTGACCAGGCGGCCGTCGGCGGGCAGGGCGCGGGCCAGCCAGATGGTGCTGTAGCCGCCGAGGGTGCCGATCTCCAGGACGGTGCGGGCGCCCTGGACCTGGGCGAGGAGGTGGAGGAGCTTGCCCTGGGTGGGGGTGACGGCCACCGGCGGCAGCCCGGCGGCGTCACTCTCCCGCAGGGCGGCCTCCAGGGCGTCGTCCCCCGGTGCGAGGTGGCTGGTGAAGTAGGCGTCGACGTCGTCCCAGAGCCGTGAGTCGCTCATGCCGGGGATGCCTCCCGTACGCGTGGTTAGCGCTTCTAAGTAGATGCCCTAACGAATATAGACGCGCGGCAGGCCCACGTCCCGAAGCCGACCAAGTCCCCCCACCCGTGTCCCGGCGGACCCCCGCCGGGGGCAGTGCGGGACTGCGGCGGGGCGGCTCCCGGCGGAGAGGCGCTCAGCCGGTACGGGTTCCCGCCGGGGCTGCGGTGGGGTGACTCTTCGCGCGGTGGCCGTCCGGCGCGGGTCTGGGCGCTGCGGCCTCGGGCGGAGGCGGCGCCTGGCCGGTATGGGTTCCCGCCGGGGGTGCGGTGGGGTGACTGTTCGCGCGGTGGCCGTCCGGCGCGGGTCTGGGCGCTGCGGCCTTGGGTGAAGGCGGCGCCTGGCCGGTATGGGTTCCCGCCGGGGGTGCGGTGGGGTGACTGTTCGCGCGGTGGCCGTCCGGCGCGGGTCCCGGGCGTGGCCCTCGGTGAGGGTCCGGGTGGGCCGGGGGGGGGGGGGGGGGGGGCCGCCCCCCCCCCCGGGGGGGGGGGGGGCCGCGGGGGGGGCGGGGGCCCGCCCCCGCTGCGCG
>NZ_JBIDAN010000001.1:443155-595736 GCF_043202495.1 Streptomyces sp. NPDC048185 | reverse complement strand
AGGGGGGGGGGGGGGGGGGTGGGGGGGGGGGGGGGGGCGGCCGGGGGGGGGCCCGGGGGGGGCCCGGGGGGGGGGGGGGGGGGGGGGGGGGGGGGGGGGGGGTCCCCCCCCCACCCCCGGTGTCGCTCGCGTGCCCGGAGGGCTCAGGCGGCCTCGACGTGTTCGACCGCGGGGGCCGAGCCGGGGAGGGGGCGGCCGGCCGACTCCTTCATGAACCACACCGCCGCGCCGCCGATCACGGCCGCGGCCATCATGTAGTAGGCGGGCATCATCATGTTGCCCGTCGCCCCGATCAGCGCCGTCACCACCAGCGGCGTCGTGCCGCCGAAGAGGGACACGGAGACGTTGAAGCCGATCGACAGCGAGCCGTAGCGCACCCGCGTCGGGAACAGCGCGGGCAGGGCGGACGGCATCGACGCGGTGAAGCAGACCAGCAGCAGGCCCAGTGCGGCCATGCCGAGACCGATGGCGAGCAGGCTGCCCTGGCGGATCAGCAGCAGCGCCGGGACGGACAGGAGGAGGAAGCCCGCGCAGCCCGCGGCGATCACGGGACGGCGCCCGACCCGGTCGGTGAGCGCGCCCGCGAACGGCTGCACGATCATCATCAGCGCCATCACGGCCAGCACGACCAGCAACCCGTGCGTCTCGTCGTACTTCAGCTCGCTCGTCAGGTAGCTCGGCATGTACGACAGCAGCATGTAGTCGGTGACGTTGAAGACCAGCACCAGGCCGACGCACAGCAGCAGCGACTTCCACTGGCCCGTGATCATGTCCCGCAGCGGCACGCGGGGACGCGAGGCCTCCGCCTTCTCGACCTCGGCGGCGAACGCCGGGGTCTCCTCCAGCCGCATCCGCAGGTACAGCCCGATGATGCCCATCGGTCCGGCGATCAGGAACGGGATGCGCCAGCCCCACGAGGTGAGGTCGCCGTCGGACAGCAGCGCCGTCATCAGGGTCACCAGTCCCGCGCCGCCGATGTAGCCGGCGAGCGTGCCGAACTCCAGCCAGCTTCCCAGGAACCCGCGCCGCTTGTCCGGCGCGTACTCGGCGATGAACGTGGACGCGCCCGCGTACTCACCGCCGGTCGAGAAGCCCTGCACCAGGCGGGCCACCAGCAGCAGCACCGGCGCCCACACGCCGATCGTCGCGTAGGACGGGATCAGGCCGATGGCGAACGTGCCCGCCGCCATCATGATCATCGTGACGGCGAGGACCTTCTGCCGTCCGACCCGGTCGCCGAGCGGGCCGAAGACCATGCCGCCGAGCGGGCGGACCAGGAACGCCGCGGCGAAGGCGCCGAAGGTGGAGAGCAGCTGGGCGGTCGGGTTGCCCGAGGGGAAGAAGACCTTGCCGAGGGTGACGGCGATGTAGCTGTAGACGCCGAAGTCGAACCACTCCATGGCGTTGCCGAGTGCCGCGGCCTTCACGGCGCGCCTGACGAGGGCGGGGTCAGTGGCGGTGACGCCTGAGCCGGACGCTGACGCGCCGGAACGGGCCGGCTTCTCGAGGGACAGGGGGGATGCGACGGTGGCAGCCGACAAAACTCCGCTCGCCTACCTTTCGACGGGGACAGGGACACCGCGACCCGCACGGCGGCACTGTCGCCGGGCCGGAAGGAACCCGCGGCAACGCGCCACAGGCCGAAAAGCGACCATAGGCGGTGATGCGGCCCTTACGCCCGGTAAGCTGTTCGTTGCACAGTGCATCAATATGACGTGCACGCAGGGACGTCTCTTCGGTACGGAGCGAGTCCCGCGCCTCTGACCTGTGATCCTTCTCGCTCCGGCCGGGGTGGCGACGGACCTCGGGAAGGTGGCGAGAGGCACCCCGAGCAGGACCGGACTATCGTCATGCGGACAAAAGGCGGCCAAAAGGCCGGCCGGCGGCGGACGACGCGGGTGGCGGTCAGGTGGATCGGGGGTCGCCTGCGTCTCCCCCAGGGGGCGGTGCGAGCCCCATAGGGTTCGCAAGGACAGCACCGCGCACACGGGCGCGCGGACGAGCGGGGCGGGAGGCCGCGGGGCGTGGCGAATGCGGAGCACAGTGGACGGCCGGCGGAGGCTTTCGGAGCACCGGCCGTCGCGGCGACCAGAGCACGGCTGCGCGCGGCGCGGCTCGGACTGTGGCTGGTCGCCGCCATCCTCGCCGTACGCCAGCTCGCCGCGGTCCTCGGCACCCCGCGCGGGGAACGGCTGACGGACCTGGAGACCTGGGTCGGGGAGCACGGGGTCCTGCACGTGGAGGGCTCGCTCTACGACTCCACGCAGTTCACCGGCACCCCCTTCGTCGGCCTCGTCCTCAAACCCTTCACCCGGGCCGCCGAACAGGCCCTCGGCTGGGGCTGGACCTTCGGCTCGCTGCTGCTGGTGGTGGCCCTCGGCCTGGTCGCCGCCCGCGCCCTGCCCAAGCCGGTCGGCCGCCGCACGGCGCTGCTGGCGGCGCCCGTCGCCGTCAGCCTGCTGATGCTCTCGCTGCCCGTGCGCAACGCGCTGTGGCTCGGGCAGACCAGCATCCTGCCCGTCCTGCTCGTCCTGCTGGGCTGTTTCGCCGTCCGCGGTGAGCACGGCGAACGCGTCGGCGGCGCGCTGATCGGCGTCGCCGCCGCCTTCCAGCCGACCGTGCTCCTGTTCGTGCTCCTCCTCTGGTTCACCGACCGCAGACGGGCCGCCGTGTCCACGGCCGCCGCCTTCGCCGCCTGCACGGCGATCGCCTGGGCGGCGATGGCGCAGGACTCGTACACCTACTGGGTGCACCACCTGGCGGGCGTCGGTCTCGGCGGTGCGGCCGACGACCTCGCCAACCAGTCCCTGCACGGCGCCCTGCTGCGGCTCGGTCTCTCCGGGCCCCTGGAGATCGCCCTCTTCCTCGTCCTCGGCGCCGCCGTCGCCGTCCTCGCGCTGCGCCGCGCCGTGCGCTACGCCCGCGACGGGCAGCTCCTGCTCGCCGTCGCCGTCACCGGCTGCGCGGCGGTCGCCGTGTCGCCGACCACCTGGCAGCACCAGCTGCTGTGGGTGCTGCTCGCGGTCGTCGGCCGGGTCGGCAGGCGCGCCTCCGACCGGTACGTGGGGCCGGTCGCCGTCGTCCTGGTGATGACGCTGCCCGCCAAGATGATGCTGCCGAACATGGCGGCCCTGTTCCCGCTCCGCGACAACGTCGTCCTGCTCGCGGCGCTGGCCGCGGCCGTCCTCGTGCCGTTCCTGCCGCGCACCTCGCCGTACTACGACACCCCCGTCCCGACGAGCTACGCGGCGCCGGTCCCCGCCCGCTTCCGGCACGTCCCCCTGCTGCCCTTCCTGCGCCGCGTCCTCACCCGCCCCAACCTCCTGCTGGAACTCCTCCTCATCCGGGTCACCTACGCCGCCTACTCCAAGGTCCGCCTCGCGGCGACCGGCGGCAGCAACTCGGCCGGCCGGGAGCGGGCGGAGGAGCACGGCCACCAGATCCTCGACCTCGAACGCTTCCTGCACATCGACATCGAGCACGCGGTCAACCACGCGGTGGTGAAGGCCGGCTGGCTGCGGGACTTCTTCGACTTCTACTACACGTCGTTCCACTTCGTCGTCCCGCTGACCGTGCTCGGCGTCCTGTACTGGCGCCGCCCGGTGGACTACCGCTGGGCCCGCGCCTCCCTCGGCTTCGCCACCCTGCTGGCCCTGGTCGGCTTCTGGCTCTACCCGCTGGCCCCGCCGCGCCTGATGCCGGGGCTCGGGATCATCGACACGGTGCACGGCGTGCAGGACTTCTCCAAGCCCGACTACGGCACCCTGACCGCCCTCACCAACCAGTACGCGGCGATGCCGTCGCTGCACTTCGGCTGGTCGCTGTGGTGCGGACTGGCGATCGCGATCATCGCCCCGAAGGCGTGGATGAAGGCGCTCGGCCTGCTCCACCCGCTCTTCACGGTCTCGGCGATCGTGGCGACCGGCAACCACTGGGTGCTGGACGCGGTGGGCGGCGCGCTCGTCGTCGGCGGGGGCTTCGGGCTGACGTACCTGTTCCAGGGACCCCGGGCCAGGACGGTGACCGCCGCGGCGGAGGCTCGGGCCGAGGCCCCCGAGTCCCGTGCCGGGGCCGGGGCCGGCGAGGTCAGCAGCGGTCCGGCGTCGTCGGCGAAGGAAGGTACGCCGAGCTGATCCGGTACTCGCCCGCCGCCGGGACGGTCAGCCGCGTGAACTCGCCGTCCCGGGACAGGCACCCGCCGTCGGCCCGCAGCCACGGCGACCAGGCGACCCTCACGGTGACCGGGCCCGGCCGCTCCGCGCGCAGCACGAGGTCGGCGCCGGACGTCGTCACGACGGTGCCGGGCGTCGAGACGAGCGGTACGGCGTCCCGCACCCGGTACACCCGCCAGTGCTCGTCCTGCCAGACCGGCTCCAGCCACCCGGGCCGCAGCTCCGGTTCGCGCACGAGCGCCGCCTCGGCCTCGGCGGGGCCGTCCGGCCTGCCGAGCGGCAGCACGACGAGGCCGACGGCCCAGCGGTCCAGCCAGGCCCGGTAGGTGGCCGCGGAGAAGCTGCCGTCGTAGAAGAGGCGGCCGCGTTCCACGTCGAGCTGCCGGTTCCAGCCGCGGGCGAGATTGACGTGCGGGGCGAGTCCGACGGCCTCGCGGTGGTTGCGGGCGGGCACGACCTCGACGCGGGTGCGGTCGGCACCGAGCCCGTCCAGCGCCCGGACCAGCCCATCGGTTTCGGCGGCCCAGGCGGGCACCTCCGTCGACACCCGCAGATCGTCCACGGTCTTCTTCCCCACCCACCCGACGGACCAGACGAGCGCGACGACCAGCAGGGCGCTCGTGACGCGCCGCAGCCGGCCCACGGCGAGCAGGGCGGCGAGCAGCGCGGCGGGCGCGAACAGTTCGACGAAGCGCTCGACGTTCGTCCCGACGGGCGAGGCGATGAGGTACGTCAGCACCGTCCCGACCGCGTACACGGCCCCGCTCCACCGCGCCACCCGCCAGGCGCGCGGCGCCAGCACGGTGACGGCCAGCCCGAGCACGACGGGCGGCCAGATCCGGTCCGCGGGCATCGGCTGCTCCCCGGTGAAGGGGAAGAACAGCGTGGTGATCCCGACGACGGCGGCGGGCGGCACGAGCAGGACCAGCGCCCGCCCCCAGTCCCGCACCAGCAGGAACCCGGCCCCGACGACGGCCAGGAACAGCCCGGCCACCGGGGAGGCCATGGTGGCGAGCGCGGCGTAGGCGGCGGCGAGGGCGAGCCGCCGCTCGCGGACCAGGGGCACGCACGCGGCCAGCCCGAAGGCGATCCCTAGGGCGAAGGTGGTCCGCCCGGAGGCGACGTTGCACCACAGGCCGAGCGAGGCGAGCAGCGCGGGCCACAGGGGCCGGCGCACCCCCGTCCGCCTGATCAGCACGGCCGCCAGCCAGCCGGCCGCCAGCCCGGACGCCACGGTGACCGTGCGCACGCCGAACGCGGCCATCAAGTACGGGGATATCAGGCTGTAGTTGGCGGTGTGCATCCCGCCGTACCAGAACAGCCCGTACGCCGATCCGCCGTGCCGCGCCGCGAAGTCCGCCCACGCGTCCTGCGCGGCGAGGTCGCCGCCGCCGGTGGCGAGGAAAGCCCACCACAGCCCGTACAGGGGCAGGGTGGGCAGCGTGGCGAGCAGCGGGACGCGAAGCCGGTGCCAGAGGGCGCGCGGCGCGGCGTCCGGGCGTCTGTCCGACCGCTGGTCGGGCCGGGAGACGGTGAGATCGGCAGGGACCACGGTCGGGGTTTCCGTTCGGCTTCGTCAGGCGCGCCCGGTGCGGACACACGTGCGAAGACGATAAATCGAACAGAAACGTTGACCTGACCCGGCCCCGGGTCAATCGGCCGTTGCGGAGGCCCAGTCGAGGAAGGCGACGAAGGTGGCGGGGGCGAGGGCCAGGACGGGCCCCGCCGGGTCCTTGGAGTCGCGGACGGCGACGACGGCGGGCAGTTCGGCGACCTCGACGCAGTTCCCGCCCTGGTCGCTGCTGTAGCTGGACTTACGCCAGTGGATCCCCGTCAGAGTCGGCTTGCTCCCCATAGCGTTCCTCCATCAAGCGCCGGATCAGCTCCGCCGATTCCCTGAGGGAGAGCGCGGATGCCTGGAGATGATCGTATCGGAGTGAGCAGTTTTTG
Source organism: Streptomyces sp. NPDC048185 (assembly GCF_043202495.1). NCBI lineage: Bacteria > Bacillati > Actinomycetota > Actinomycetes > Kitasatosporales > Streptomycetaceae > Streptomyces > Streptomyces sp. NPDC048185. The sequence goes on along the minus strand of NZ_JBIDAN010000001.1, from coordinate 589,614 downwards.
ACGGTGTCCGGGTTGGCCGTCGGATGCCCACTTCCGTATCCCTCGGTGTAGACAATGGCTGGGTCGCTCGCGAAGCGGTAGAGGTCGAATGAGCCTGTGAGCCCCGCATGCGCTCCCGCCGAGAACGGCAGTACCTGGATGTTGACCCGAGGGCTGCTCTCGAAGGCCAACAGATGGGCCAGTTGCTCCCGCATGACGCTCCGGCCGCCGATCTCCTGGCGCAGTGCGGCCTCGCTGAGCACGGCCCAGAAGACCGGTGGCTCCTCCTTCTCGAAGATTGCCTGGCGGGCGATCCGCACGGCGGTGCGGTCGTCGAGGTTGCTCCGGTCCAGCGCGCCCAGAACGGCACGCGCATACGCCTTGGTCTGCAGAAGGCCGTGGACCATGTGGGTCTCGAACGAGTAGATCTCGGTGGCCCTCGCCTGCAACTCGGCGACTTGTTGGAACCAGGCCGGTTGCTGACTGCGCATCACCAGCGTGACCAGCCGGGACAGTAACCCGCCCGTCCCCAGTGCCGCGTCCACCCGCTCGCTGAACTCCGGCGTCGGCAGCTTCCGTGCCGTCTCGATCTGGCCGACCAGGGAGCCGGTGTAGTTCACGATGTCGCCGAGCTGCCGTTGGGTCAGGCCGGCGGCTTCCCGGTACCGGCGAAGCTCGAAGCCGTAGTAGTCGAGCGGTGAGGCACCCGGGTCGAGGATGCTGACGTGGGTCACGCAGAGGCCCCTCTCGCGCAACTCGGCCCACTGCGGGACCGGTTGTATTCGTCCGGTAGCCCACGGTAGTCGTCCGACGTCAGGCTCGTGCCGTGAACGACTACTTTCCCCCGACCCTCGTGGGTCACTGCCCGGACCAGTACACGATGCGCTTCACCGCCGGCGCGCACTCGGCCCGGCACGTCCGGCGGATCGTCCGCTCCTACCTGGCCGAGTGGGAGCTCGCCGGGCTGACCGACGCGGTGGAACTGGGGGTGACGGAACTGCTGGCCAACGTCGTGCGCCACGTCCCGGACCGCCGCTGCACCCTGCTGTTGCTGCGGTTGGCGGACGGGTCCGGCGTGCGTGTGGAGGTGACCGACGGCAGTGCGCGACGCCCGCGCCTGGCCGACGAGGTGCCCGACGACGCCGAGGGCGGGCGCGGCCTGGTGCTGCTGGACGCGGTGGCCGACAAGTGGGGCGTGAGCCCGGGCCCGGGGCGTGGCAAGACCGTGTGGTTCGAGTGCGAAGGGGCGTCCCCCGCCCCGGGAGCGGGGGACGCCGGGTGATCACACCGTCGCGGTGTGCCCGGTGATCGGGCAGGTGCCGGCCGCCGCCGTCGCGGCGAAGCCGGCCGTCTTCGCGACGGGAGCCGTACCGCCGATCTGCTGGAGGATCTCGTCGGAGAGGAGGTCCTCCTTGCCCTTGAGGGCGTCGGCGACCTTGAGGTCGGTGTTGAAGACCATCTCGGCTGCGACGTTGTCCTGGACGATGCGCGCCAGGTTGTCCAGGGCCACGGCGATCGGGTCCGAGGGGGTCTCCACGGTCGGCAGGTCGATCAGGTGGGTGTCGACCTTCGCCTGGTTCATGGTGCGGCGGATGATGATGGACGCCTGGTTCAGCTCGGCCGTGGTCCAGATCGACAGCACCGTGACGTAGAGGTTGCTCCACGCCGTCTCGCCGATCAGCGTGCGCCACCGCTTCATGAGGCCCTCGATGCCGGTGATCTGCGCGGTGGCGGCGAAGGTCATGTTGACGCGGATGGACGGGTAGACCGTGGCGGCGAACCTGTTGAACGACACCATGTCGAACGACTGCGCCTTGACGGACGCGTCGATGAACTTGACGGCCTCGCTCAGAATCTTGTCGCAGGAGTTCTCGAGGTCGAGCGGGAGATTGGCCGTGCCGAGCTTGGTGTACGCCGTCTGGAGCGTCGTCCTGAAGGCGTTCAGGGGGGTGATCCAGCCCTTGTCGCCCGGTGCCTTGGTGACGACCATGTCGAGGTCGTGCGGGTCGATGCGCTCGGCGTTCGCGATGTTGGGGACCTGGTCGCTGAGGTAGGAGGCGAGGACCGAGAAGAGGCCCAGGGGGACGTGGGCGATCGACTTGGCCAGCTCGAAGTACTCCGGCACCGGGTCGACGGTCTCGACCTGCTTGCCGTTGTTGATCAGCGTGAAGCGTCCGCCGACCGCGTTGTTCGAGACGACGACGACCGGGCTGAGCTGGGTGGTCAGTTCGCTCTTGAGAGTCGCGTAGTTGGCGCGCATCTTGGCGTTGACGGCGCGTATCGCGTCGCGAGCGGCCTTCTGGTCGGTCGCGGTGGTGCCGGTGGTGGCCGCCGAGGCGGTGGAGGCGGTCTGGCCCGTGAGTAACGTAGCCGCCCCGACGGCCGACGCGGTGCCCAGAAATCCTCTACGTGTTGCCATGCCCCGTTTTCCTGCTTTCTTGGGTGAATGAAAGTGCCTTGTGGCGTGGGGGGAACAGCGTGGGGGGAGATCAGGGTGGGGGGAGGTGGGGGGGAAGTCTCAGGTCAGGGACTTCTGCGACGGGACCACGACTCCGTAGAGATCCTGGACCGTGGCGAGAGCGGCCTCGTGGACCTGCTGCGCGGGAATGCCGTTCGGGTTGCCATTCAGGGGCAGCGGCCGGGTCGCGGAGGCGTCGGCCACCACGGTCGGCTTGTTGCCGTTGAGGAAGGCGCCCTGGGTGGTGAACAGCGTGCACATGTTGGTCATGAAGCCCGCGATGATGACGTTCTCACGGCCGGCCTTCTTCACCTGCGCGGCGAGGTCGGTGCCGTGGAAGCCGTTCGGGACGCTCTTCTCGACGACGGGCTCGCCCTCGGCCGGCTTGAGCGCGGGGATGATCTGGCCCGCCTTCGACTTCAGGTCGTAGCCCTTGTCGACGATGTGGATGACGGGCGTGCCCGCCGCGCGGGCCCGCTTCAGGAGCGCCGCGGCGTTGTCCACCGCCGGCTTCCAGCCGTCGAGCTCCATCACACCCTCGGTGTAGGTGTTCTGGTAGTCGACGAGGATGAGCGTCGCGTCGGAGAGGGTGGCCGGGGTCTCGTCCAGGCCGTTGAGCTTCCGCAGCGTCGTGGTGTCCTTCGCGACGTTCACCGCGGTGGTGGCGGAGGCCGACGGCTCGCCCTTGGGGGAGGCGGCCTCGGACTCGCCGCCGCACGCGGTGGCGGTGACCGCGAGAACGGCGGCGGCACCGAGCGCGACGGCCGGGCGGAGCAGCCTCATCAGACGATCTCCTTCTGCGACGGAACGACGACGCCGTACAGGTCGGCGATGGTGGCGAGGGCGCTGTTGTGCACCTGGCGGGCGTCCACCTCGGTGCCGGCGACCGGCAGGGCACGGGTGGCGCTGGCGTCGGCCACCACGGTGGGGCGGTTGCCGCGCAGGAAGGCGCCCTGGGCGGTGAAGGCCACGCACATGTGCGTCATGAACCCGGCGATGACGAGGTCGGTCTTGCCGGCCGCGTCGACGTGCTGGTCGAGGTCCGTGCCGACGAAGGCGTTCGGGACCTTCTTGACGACGACGGGCTCGCCGTCGACGGGCGCGACGCTCGGGTGGATCTGCCCGATCTCGGCCCGGAGGTCGTACGGCGTGCCCTCGCCGCCGTCGTTGACGACGTGGATGACCTTCGTGCCCGCCTCGCGGGCCCGGGCCAGCAGCTCGGCGGCGGCGTCCAGCGCCTCCCGCCAGCCGTCCAGTTCCATGACGCCGGTCGTGTAGGTGTTCTGGTAGTCGACGAGGACCAGCGTGGACTCGGCGAGCTTCGCCGGGGTCTCGTCGAAGCCGTTGAGCTCGCGCAGCGTCGTTCTGGGCATGGGGGGACCACCTGAATTCGCTTGGAGGGGGAGGCAGTTCACCGGTGCGGTGACCTGCGCCTACGACGCTACGGCCACCGCCTCGTGTCGGCAATGTCATCTAACATGCAGATACCGACATGGCAGTTGCCGAGCATGGGGGGTTCCGTGAGCACCGTCGGACGACTGATCGTCATCGTCCTCTTCGAGGACGTCGACCTGCTAGACGTCACCGGACCACCGGAGGTGTTCTCCCTCGCGCGCCGCGAGACGGACGAGGCGGCGGGCTACGACGTCGTCCTCGCCGCGGAGACCATGGACCCGGTCACCACCGGCGCCGGGGTGCGGGTCCTGCCCGACACCACCTTCGACGCACTGGCCACGAAGAGCATCGACACCCTGATCGTGCCCGGCGCCGTCCAGGTGGACGACCAGCGCCGCGTCCACCCGCTCACCGACCCCGCCGTGGTGGAGCGGGTACGGCAACTCGCCGTCCGCACCCGGCGGGTCACCTCCGTCTGCGTCGGGGCGCACATCCTCGCCGCCGCCGGACTCCTCGACGGCAAGCGCGCCACCACGCACTGGTCGACCGCGCAGCAGCTCGCCGCCGAGCACCCGGCCATCGAGGTCGACGCCGACCCGATCTTCATCCGCGAGGGCGACGTCTGGACGGGCGCGGGGATCAGCGCCTGCCTCGACCTCTCCCTTGCGCTCATCGCCGACGACCTCGGCGAGGCCGTCGCGCTGCGCGTCGCCCGGCAGCTCGTGATGTACCTGAAACGGCCCAGCGGGCAGAGCCAGTTCAGCGTCCCGCTGGAGCAGGTCTCCGCGACCCGGCGCATCGAGGACCTCCGCCACCACATCATGCGGCACATCGCCGAGCCCCTCACGGTCGCGGATCTCGCCGCGTGCGCCCACGTCAGCGACCGGCAGCTCACCCGGATCTTCAAGAACGAACTCGGCACCACCCCGCACGCCTACATCGAGTCGGCCCGCGTCGAGGTGGCGCGCCACCGGCTCGAATCCACCGACGCCACCCTGGAACGGATCGCCTCCGCCTGCGGATTCGGCACCGTCGACACCCTGGTCAGGGCCTTCCGCCGCCGCCTCGACACGACCCCGACCGAGTACCGGCGCCGGTTCCGGACCGTGCCGGCACCGACGCGCTGACGCCGGCCGGCGGCTCGGCCGGACGCACGAAGGCGGCGGCCCCGGGGATCGGGGGGCCGCCGCCTTCGGTCTGTGGGGGCCGGTCAGTACCAGCCGTTGGTGCGGGGCATAGGCGCCTGGCGACCGCTCCAGAGAAACAGGCGGGGAAGACGTCCGCAAACCCCCCTTTACTAGTGCTGGTCGCACAGGAGGCGAAGGTCCACCGTGTGATCTGGGCCGCAAAGCCCAGGTCGGAGGGGTGGGGGAGCGAGTGTGCCGACCCGGCGCGTCTACTAACGCGCTTAGGGGAGGACCAACGGCCTGTGGGGTGGTTCACCTCCGCGGCGCGTCGAACGTGACCGGCGTCTCGAAGGCCGCCCTGCGCGTGGCGCGGCGCAGCGCCTTCAGCACCGGCGCACCGAGCGCGAGGGTGAGCACCACCGTCATGGCGGCCCGGCCACCGTCCCAGCCGAGGGAGGTGGCCAGGCAGTAGGCGACGAAGCGGGCCAGGTTGTCGGGGACCGACGCGTCGGGGTCGAAGGCGATGTTCGAGGCGAGCGTGTTCATGAACGTCCAGCCCGCCAGGTTCATCACGGTGCCGTAGGCGAACGCGGCCAGGAACCCGTACCCGGCGAGCAGGAGCAGCTCCGCCCGGCCGCGCAGCCGGTCCGGGAACGGCAGCAGGCCGGCGCCCATCGTGAACCAGCCCATCGACAGCATCTGGAACGGCATCCACGGCCCCACCCCGCCCGTGAGCAGCGCGGACGCGAACATCGTGACCGAGCCGAGGACGAAGCCGAAGCCCGGGCCGAGGACCCGGCCGCTGAGGACCATCAGGAAGAACATCGGCTCCAGACCGGCCGTCCCCGCGCCGATCGGGCGCAGTGCCGCGCCCGCCGCCGCCAGGACGCCGAGCATCGCCACGGCCTTGGGACCGAGACCCGACTCCGAGATCGTCGCCGCCACCACCGCCACCAGCAGCACCAGCACGCCCGCGAACAGCCACGGGGCGTCCTGGGCATGGGCGTTCACCGAGGCGTCCGGCGGGGCGAGGAAGGGCCAGCCGAAGCCCGCCACGCCCACCGCGCTGACCAGGACCAGGGCGGCGACGGAACGGGGGCCGAGGCGGACGGCACGGGCCTGGCGCTGCGGTGCGGCGGGTTCGGTGTCCGGGTGCGCGCCGCTCACGACAGTGCCTCCCGCACCTGCGTCACCGTCAGCCACTTCTGCGGTGCCAGGACCTTCGCGACCTGCGGCGCGAAGGACGGGGACGCCACCACCACGTCCGCCGCCGGGCCGTCGGCGATCACCTCGCCCTCGGCCAGCAGCACGACCCGGTCGGCCAGCTCGGCCGCCAGCTCCACGTCGTGGGTGGCCAGCACGATCGCGTGACCGTCGGCCGCCAGGGAGCGCAGGATGCGGGCCAGCCGGGCCTTCGCCGCGTAGTCCAGGCCGCGCGTCGGCTCGTCCAGGAGGAGGAGCGGAGGGCGGGCGGCCAGCACGACGGACAGGGCCAGGGTCAGGCGCTGGCCCTCCGAGAGGTCGCGGGGGTGGGTGTCGTCGGTGACGCCGGGGAGCAGCTCGGTGAGGAGGGCGCGGCAGGTGCCGGGCGCCGCATCCGCGTCCCGGTCGGCGGCGGCGCACTCGGCGGCGACCGTGTCGGCGTACAGCAGGTCGCGCGGCTCCTGCGGGACCAGGCCGACACGGCGCACCAGCTCACGCGGGGGCGTGCGGTGCGGCACGGCGTCGCCGGCGCGGACCGAACCGGCGGACGGTTCGACCAGGCCGACGAGCGCGGAGAGGAGGGTGGACTTCCCGGCGCCGTTGCGGCCCATCAGGGCGACCGTCTCGCCGGGGGAGACCGTGAGGCCGACGTCGCGCAGTGCCTGGACGCGGCCGCGCCGGACGGCGAGGGAACGGACCTCGGCGGCGTACGGGGAGGGGGTGGCGTCCGGGGGCCGCCTGCGAAGCGGCCAGCGGGAGGCGGGCGCGGGCCGGGGCGCGGGGAGCACGGAGGCCGAGGGGGCGCGTTCGGGAGGCCGCAGGCCGGCCAGCCGCTCCCGCAGCGGGGCAGCGCGGCGGCGGGCGTCCCGGATCGTCAGCGGCAGCGGGGACCAGCCCGCCAGCCGGCCCAGGTCCACCACCGGCGGGAACACCGGGGACACCGCCATGACCTCCGCGGGGGAGCCGATGACCGGTGCCGCACCCGGGGACGGGAGCAGGACGACCTGGTCGGCGTACTGGATGACCCGTTCCAGGCGGTGCTCGGCCATCAGGACCGTCGTACCGAGGTCGTGGACCAGGCGCTGGAGGACCGCCAGGACCTCCTCCGCGGCGGCGGGGTCGAGGGCGGAGGTCGGCTCGTCCAGGACCAGGACGTCGGGGTGCGGGGTGAGGACGCTGCCGATGGCGACGCGCTGCTGCTGGCCGCCGGAGAGCGTGGCGATGGGGCGGGCGCGCAGGTCGTACAGGCCCAGCAGGTCGAGGGTCTCCTCGACGCGGCGGCGCATCACGTCGGGGGCGAGGCCCAGGGACTCCATGCCGTAGGCGAGTTCGTCCTCGACGGTGTCCGTCACGAAGTGGGACAGCGGGTCCTGGCCTACCGTGCCGACCACGTCGGCGAGTTCGCGCGGCTTGTGGGCACGGGTGTCGCGGCCGGCCACGGTGACCCGGCCGCGCAGGGTGCCGCCGGTGAAGTGCGGCACGAGGCCGCCGACCGCGCCGAGCACGGTCGACTTGCCGACGCCGGACGGGCCGGCCAGCAGCACGAGTTCGCCCTCGGGGACCTCGAAGTCCACGCCGCGGACGGTGGGTTCGGCTACTCCGTCGTAGGTCACGGAGACGTCCTCGAAGCGGATCACGACGGCTCCTTGGCGGGGGTGGAGGTGGGGGCGGGGACGGGTGCGGGTGCGGACACGGGGTCGGGGGCCGGGGTGACGAACGCCGGGAGCAGGCCGACGAGCACGGCCGCCGCCGGCCACAGCGGCAGCGACGGCGCGACCAGCGGGACCACGCCCGGGTGCAGCGCCGCCGGGTCGCGGGAAGCGGCGACGGACATCAGGGCCGCGACCGCGACGCCGGACGCGGTGACCAGCCAGGCGCGGGCGTCCCAGCGGTCGGGGCGGTAGCGGGTGCGCGGGGTCCGCCGGCCGCCGAGCCACAGTCCCGCGAGCGCGGCGGCGAGCCCGGCGACCAGCACGGGGATGCCGTACGTGCCGCCGGCGGCGGTCAGCACGCCGTACGTCCCCGCGCAGACGCCGAGCAGGCCGCCGAGGGTGAGGGCGGCGGTGGTGCGGCGTACGGCGGCGGGGACGTGGGCCGTCCGGCCGTAGCCGCGGGCGTCCATCGCGGCGGCGAGGGCGACGGAGCGCTCCAGGGCGCCCTCCAGGACGGGGAGTCCGACCTGGAGCAGGCCGCGTACGCCCTTGTCGGGGCGGCCTCTGAGGCGGCGGGCGGCGCGGAGGCGGGTGGCGTCGGCGATGAGGTTCGGGGCGAAGGTGAGGGCCACGACGACGGCCACGCCCATCTCGTACAGGGCGCCGGGGAGGGACTTGAGGAGGCGGGAGGGGTTGGCGAGGGCGTTCGCGGCGCCGACGCAGACGAGGAGCGCGGCGAGCTTCATCGCGTCGTACAGCGCGAAGGCGAGGCCCTCGGCGGTGACCCGGCCGCCGAGGCGGATGCCCTGCGCCCAGTGGGGGAGGGGGACTTCGGGGAGGGTGACGAGGGTGTGGGTGCCGGGGATGGGGGAGCCGAGGATCGTGGTGAAGGCGAGGCGGATGAGGAGGACGGCGAGGGCGAGCTTGACGAAGGCGCCGTAGGAGCGGGACCAGGGGGCGTGGGGGCGGCGGGCGATGACGACGTAGGCGGAGACGGCGACGAGGAGGGCGAGGAGGAGGGGGTTGGTGGTGCGGGTGGCGGCGGTGCCGAGGGCTAGCGCCCAGAGCCACCAGGCGCCGGGGTGTACGGGTGCGGGGCGCTGGTGGCGGCGGGGGGTGCGTGCTCCGGGCGCCGGTCGCGGGGTGGCGGGACGTGGGTGCCGGCGGTGGGTGGGGGCGCTCGCCGGCGCTGACGGGGTGCCGCCTGCGCCCACCCGTGCCGCCCCAGCGGCACGACTGCCCGCAGGCTGGGGCGGATGGGTGGGCTGTGCGGCGCCGCTGTCCTTGGGGTGGGTCTCGTCAGGAGTTGGCATTTCTGCGCCGCCTTGACTGCCAGGCTGCTGCCGCGCCCAGGAACGCGACGATCGCGATGCCCGTGACGAGGCCGGTCTTCGGGCCGCCGTCGTCCTGCGCGGGCTTCTGCTCCGGGGCCGCGGTGGTCGTCGGGTCCTGCTGCGACACCTGCTCCCCGCACCCCGTCCTCGGGTAGCCCGCGATGGCGCACAGCAGGGCGTTGGTGTCGTAGCGGAGGGGGCCGGCGACCGCGGCCAGGGCGTCGGCCGTCGTCGCGTCGGAGGCGACCCGGGCGCAGGCCGTGCGGCCCCCGGGCGGGGTCTCTCCGGACGGGGCGTCGGACGCCGTACCGAAGTCCAGGACGAGCGCCACCCGCTTCCTGCCGTCCTGCGCGGGCGTCTTCGCGCAGATCGTCGCGAAGTCCGCCGTGCCGCGCGGCTGGGCCGCGTCGCCGGAGTCCTCGCTCACCGAGAAGCGGAAGCCCTGGACGTCGCCGTCGGAGGGGCGGGCCATCGAGGGGCCCTGCGTGGCGTACGTCCACTGGTCGCCGGCGCGGTCCCAGAAGGACCAGTAGCGGTAGCCGGTGGCCTGCGCCTGGCCCGCGCCCGCGACGAGCACGAGCCCGGCCAGCAGCAGAAGGGCGAAGCGGCGTATCACGGCTGCTGCTTCCGGTTGCGGCCGCTGAGGACGAAGCCGATGCCGATGCCGAAGACGAGGCAGACGCCGACGAACCACCAGACGCCGAAGGGGGAGTCGTCCTTCTCGTCCTTCGCCTCGTCCTTCTTCTCGTCCGAGCCGGTGGCCCGGTCGGTCGCCTTGACGCCCTGAGGGGCCGGGCCCGTGGCGTTGAGCTGCTCGACCAGGTCGGCGCCGCCGAAGGCGCGGGGGTCGGTGCCCGTGGCGTGCGCGGCGAAGATCAGCTGGGCGTAGGCGGCGGGACCGCTCTGCTTCGCCCAGGCGGTGGTGTTCTTCTCCAGCCAGGCCAGCGGCTTCGCGGCGCTGCCGGCCCCGCCCTGCGCGGCGAGCGCGACGACGGCGTCGGCGGTGTTGCCGTAGTCGGGCTGGGGGTCGGCGCCGGCGAGCGCGGACGTCAGGTGGCCGTCCTTCGCGACCGCCTGCGCGAGGTGGGCGGCGCCGTTCGCGGCGGCCTGCTCGCGGGTGGGCCTGTCCGCGCCGGCGCAGCCGGTGTCACCGCCCGCCGCCTTGCCGGGCTCGGCGACCAGGCCCTTGCCGAGCGCGCCGAGGACACCGGCGGCGGTCGCGTCGTCGTTGGCGACGAGCTTGCCGTCCTTGTCGGGCTGGAAGGCGAACGCGCCTGTGCCCTTGCTCTCCGAGCAGGGCAGGGCGAACGTCAGCAGGGCGTCGTAGGGGGACTTGCCGTCCTTCGTGACGGTCTCCGGCTTCGTGCCGGTGGCGTTCAGGGCGCCGACGACCACGGAGGTGGAGTTGGCGTCGCTGGGGCCGCCGGGGGTGTAGCCCCAGCCGCCGTCCTTGTTCTGCACGGACTTCAGCCAGGCCAGGGCGTCCTCGACGACGTCACCGTGCCCGCCGACCGCCCACAGCGCCTGGACGGCGGCGGCCGTGCTGTTGGTGTCGACCATGGTCTTGGCGTCGCAGGGCTTGGCGGTGTCGGCGCGGTAGGGCGCGAAGGCGCCGTTGTCGCACTGCTGCCCGGTGAGCCACCGCACGGCCGACGCGGACGGGATCACGCCCACGGTGTCCTGGGCGAGCAGGGCGAGCGACTGGCGCCAGACGCCGTCGTACTGCGGGTCCGCGGTGCCGTACAGCCCGGCGGGCAGGGCGGCGGGGGCGGACGGCGACGGGTCGGCGGCGACCGCGGGCGCGGCGGCGGCGCCGAGCACGGCTATGGCGGCCAGAGCCGTGGCGCTGCGACGGCGGACGTTCATGATCGGCGGGTGCCTTTCCCTGTGCGGGACCGGACAGCGCGGGGCACCCCCGGCGGCTCGGCCCCGTATGCCTCGACGGTGCCCGTGCGCGGCGGGCGCCGGGCACGTGAGCCGGTCACAGTCCCGCCCCGGGGCGATCCGGCTCACCGCCCGGGACGGACGGCTCACGGTTGCGGGTCAGCGCCGGAATTGCACCGGCTTCCCCCCGTACGGGTGTGATGACGACGCCGCCACTTTACCCGGCCGTAAGAAGGCGGAGGCGGGGCGCCTAGCGCGGCTCGGCGGGCGCCCCGGCCTCCGTCAGGTCGATCAGGCGGCAGGCCGTGTCGATGTCGACTTTCACCTGGGCGAAGGAGGCGCGGCCCGACAGCCAGGTGATCAGCGTGGAGTGCCAGGTGTGTTCGATGACACGGACCGCGGAGAGCTGTTCCGGGGTCGGGTGGTCCAGGCCGCCCATCGCCTCCAGGATGATCGCCGTGGTCTGGCGGGAGACCTGGTCGACCTCCGGGGAGACGCTGCGGTCGGCGAAGGTCAGGGCGCGGGCCATCGCCTCGGCGAGCTGCGGCTCGCGCTGGAGGGCGCGGAAGGCCCGCATCAGGGTCTGGGCCACCCGCTCCGCCGCCGTCTCGCCGGTCGGCGGCTGCTTGCGCAGCGTCGCGTGCAGGTGCTCCAGCTGGTCCTGCATGGTCGCGACCAGCAGGTGGACCTTGGACGGGAAGTAGCGGTACAGCGTGCCGAGGGCGACCTGCGAGGACTCGGCGACCTCCCGCATCTGGACCGCGTCGAAACCGCCCCGGCCGGCCAGCCGGGCGCTCGCCTGCAGGATGCGGCGGCGGCGTGCCTCCTGCCGTTCCGTCAGGGGCGGGGAGGACGCGGAGCGGCGCACCATGTTGTCCACCTTGGTCACCTTCTTCCCCTCGCCCGGCCCGGCGGCCGTCCCGTCCTGGCCGCCGTCGTGGCGTGAATCACCTGATCCACTCGTCACAGCGCCCCTACCTGCCGGTAGATTCGGAGCCTCTGACGATCAAGTCTGAAACTTGTTCTAGATTAACGTCCCGGCGTAGTGTCGCGGGACGAAGCAGGGAGAGAGGGGCCCAGAGTGACCGCTGAGGCCAGTCAGGCGGGTCCCCGTCAGGAGCCCGCCGCAGACGGCTTGCGACCGCTCCGCATCGCACTCCTCACCTACAAGGGAAACCCGTTCTGCGGCGGCCAGGGCGTCTACGTCCGCCACCTCTCGCGCGAGCTGGCCCGCCTCGGCCACCGCGTCGAGGTCATCGGCGCCCAGCCCTACCCCGTGCTCGACGAGGGGCACGACGACCGGCTGTCCCTGACCGAGCTGCCGAGCCTCGACCTCTACCGCCAGCCGGACCCCTTCCGCACCCCGAAGCGCGGCGAGTACCGCGACTGGGTCGACGCGCTCGAGGTCGCCACCATGTGGACCGGCGGCTTCCCCGAACCGCTGACGTTCTCGCTGCGCGCCCGCCGTCATCTACGCGCCCGCCGCGGCGACTTCGACGTCGTCCACGACAACCAGACCCTCGGGTACGGACTGCTCGGTGACGTCGGCGCCCCGCTCGTCACCACGATCCACCACCCCATCACCGTCGACCGGCAGCTCGAACTGGACGCGGCCGAGGGCCGGGGGCGCCGCTACGCCGTGCGCCGCTGGTACGCCTTCACCCGCATGCAGAAGCGCGTCGCGCGCCGCCTGCCCTCCGTGCTCACCGTCTCCGGCACCTCCCGCCAGGAGATCGTCGACCACCTCGGCGTGCGGGACGACCGCATCCACGTCGTCCACATCGGCGCCGACACCGACCTGTTCTCGCCCGACCCGTCGGTGCCGCAGGTGCCCGGCCGGATCGTGACCACCTCCAGCGCCGACGTGCCGCTCAAGGGCCTGGTCTTCCTCGTCGAGGCGCTGGCGAAGGTCCGCACCGAGCAGCCCGACGCCCACCTCGTCGTCGTCGGCAAGCGGCCCGCCGAGGGGCCCGTCGCCCAGGCCGTCGAGCGGTACGGCCTCGACGGCGCCGTCGAGTTCGTCAAGGGCATCTCCGACGCCGAGCTCGTCGACCTCGTCCGCTCGGCGGAGGTCGCCTGCGTGCCGTCCCTCTACGAAGGGTTCTCGCTGCCCGCCGCCGAGGCCATGGCGACCGGCACCGCGCTGCTCGCCACGACCGGCGGGGCCGTCCCGGAGGTCGCCGGACGCGACGGGGAGACCTGCCTCGCCGTGCCCCCGGGTGACGCGGGCGCGCTGGCCGCCGGGCTGAACCGGCTGCTCGGCGACCCGGACCTGCGGGCCCGGCTCGGCGCCGCCGGACGCGAACGCGTACTGCGGCACTTCACCTGGGCCCGCGCCGCCGAGGGCACGGTCGCCCGCTACCGCGAGGCCATCGGCCACGCCCCCACGACCACACCGAGGATCGTGCCCGCGACCCCGACCCCCAGTGACACCGGCGTCTACCCCGAAAGCAGGGCCACGTGCTGACCGTCGACTTCTCCCGGTTCCCGCTCGCCCCCGGCGACCGCGTCCTGGACCTCGGCTGCGGCGCCGGCCGGCACGCGTTCGAGTGCTACCGGCGCGGCGCCCAGGTCGTGGCCCTGGACCAGAACGGCGAGGAGATCCGCGAGGTCGCCAAGTGGTTCGCCGCGATGAAGGAGGCCGGTGAGGCGCCGGCCGGTGCCACCGCCACCGCCATGGAGGGCGACGCGCTGGCCCTGCCCTTCCCGGACGAGTCCTTCGACGTCGTCATCATCTCCGAGGTGATGGAGCACATCCCCGACGACAAGGGCGTCCTCGCCGAGATGGTCCGCGTCCTCAGGCCCGGCGGGCGCATCGCCATCACCGTGCCGCGCTACGGCCCCGAGAAGGTCTGCTGGACGCTGTCCGACGCCTACCACGAGGTCGAGGGCGGCCACATCCGCATCTACAAGGCCGACGAACTCCTCGCCCGCATCCGCGAGGCGGGCCTGAAGCCCTACGGCACCCACCACGCGCACGCCCTGCACTCGCCGTACTGGTGGCTGAAGTGCGCCTTCGGCGTCGACAACGACAAGGCGCTGCCCGTGCGGGCGTACCACAAGCTGCTGGTCTGGGACATCATGAAGAAGCCGCTGGCGACGAGGGTCGCCGAGCAGGCGCTCAACCCGCTGATCGGCAAGAGCTTCGTGGCCTACGCGACCAAGCCGCACCTCCCGCCGGTGGACGCCACGTGACCTCGCCCAGGAGCCCCCGCTCCCCCCGCACCGAACACCTCGTCCTGCCCGGCGTCCTCACCGACGAACAGGCCGCGGCCACCGTCCGCGGCATCCTCGCCGTGCAGCGCGAGGACGGCGCCGTCCCCTGGTTCCGCGGCCACCACCTCGACCCCTGGGACCACGTCGAGGCGGCGATGGCCCTGGACGCGGCCGGTGAACACGACGCCGCCGAACGGGCTTACGCGTGGCTGGCCCGGCACCAGAACCAGGACGGCTCCTGGTACGCCGCCTACGCCGACGGCGACTTCGCCGACGTCACCGACCGAGGCCGGGAGACCAACTTCGTCGCCTACGTCTCCGTGGGCGTCTGGCACCACTACCTCGCCACCGGCGACGACACGTTCCTGGACCGGATGTGGCCGGTCGTCGTCGCCGCGACCGAGTTCGTCCTGCGGCTCCAGCAGCCCGGCGGGCAGATCGGCTGGCGGCGCGACGACGACGGCACCCCGACGAAGGACGCGCTGCTCACCGGCAGCTCCTCCATCCACCACGCGCTGCGCTGCGCCCTCGCCATCGCCGAACAGCGTGAAGAGCCGCAGCCCGACTGGGAGTTGGCGGTCGGCGCGCTGCGCCACGCCATCCGCCGCCACCCGGAACGGTTCCTGGACAAGGACCGCTACTCGATGGACTGGTACTACCCGGTGCTGGGCGGCGCGCTGACCGGCACCGAGGCCCGCTCACGCATCGAGGAGAGCTGGGACCGCTTCGTCGTCCCCGGCCTCGGCGTGCGCTGCGTCGTCCCCAACCCGTGGGTGACGGGCGGCGAGTCGGCCGAACTCGCCCTCGCGCTGTGGGCGGTGGGCGAGTCCGACCGCGCCCTGGAGATCCTCCAGTCCATCCAGCACCTGCGGGACGCCGACAGCGGGCTGTACTGGACGGGGTACGTCTTCGACGACGACACCATATGGCCGCGCGAACTCACCACCTGGACGGCCGGGTCGCTGCTCCTCGCCGTCGCCGCGCTCGGCGGCCACGAGGCGACCTGCCAGGTCTTCTCGGGCGACCGGCTGCCCCGGGGCCTCGACCCGGACTGCTGCGTCTGAGCGGCGGTCCGGGCGGTCAGCGGTGGCCGAGCCGGTTGGCGATGGCGTGGCCGACGAAGAGGTAGACCACGGCGGCGAGGCCGTACCCGGCGACGACGCGCGCCCAGGCCTCGTCGAACGTGAAGAGGTCCCGTGACCAGCCGGCCAGTACGTTGGCCGTGTCATGGACGAACTGCACCAGGTCGTTGGCCCGGTTGGCGTCCAGCAGGTACATCAGTATCCACAGGCCGAGGATGAGGGCCATGATGTCCGCGACGACCGCGATGGCCCGGCCCGCCGAGGTGGAGCCGTGGTATCTAGACATGCCTTGCGTATGGCCCCGCTTGCCCGGCGGAAACCTGCGGGCGGACGGCAGCGAACGGCCCCCCGACCGGAATCGCGTCCGGACGGGGGGCCGTTGGGGCGTACGGTGACGCGGGGGCGTCAGCCGCGCTGGATGCCCGAGGTGTCCTGGAGGACGCCGCGCCGGCCGTCCTGCGTCTGGGCGACCAGGTTCGCGCCGCGCTGCTCGACGGCCAGGTACCAGGTGCCCGGCGCCAGTTCGGCGATCGGCGTCGGCGAGCCGTCCTCCGCGAACAGCGGACGCGGCACCGGCACGGCGAACCAGAACGGCGAGAAGTCCCCGCCCGGCTGAGCCTGCGCCTGCTGCGGCTGAGGCGCCTGCGGCTGGCCCGGCTGCGGCTGGCCCGGCTGGGGCTGACCGCCGAACGCCGGCTGACCGGGCTGGCCGGGCTGGCCGGGCTGCGCGCCGTACGGCTGCTGCGGCGCACCCGCGCCCGGGTAGCCGTAACCGCCCTGCGGCTGGGCGCCGTAGGGCTGCGGCGCGGCCGGACGCTGGGCCGGGACGAGCGCGCCCTTGAGGGCGGGGACCAGGGGGGTCGCGAGGGCGGCGGCGGCCATGAGCAGCGTCGCGATGAGGGCGAGGATCAGGCCCATGCCCGCGTCCGGGCCGTCGGAGGAGCCGCCGAAGTTGTCCGTGCCGCCGGCCGGGTCGAAGACGTTGCCGAGCGCGCTCCACGCGGCGAAGATCGCGAAGGCGGCCCCGAACTGCCCGAGTTCGAGTCCGGCGACCTTCCTGGGCTGCGGCAGCCCCCGGGAGACCACGACGAGAGCGGCGCCGATGATGCCCGCGAGGACGACCCCCATCAGGACCGGGCCGCTTTCCCACAAGTTGGGCATTTCGACACTGTCGGGCACGCCGTCGATCGAGTAGAGGTCGAGGAACGACGCGATGAACAGCAACACCGCTGCTCCGATCACCACGCCGTCGCCTCGAGTGAGGGAGCGGATATTCACTTCAGGTCCTTCGTAGGTCGTCTCGTCGTCGGTAGAGGCGTCGCTGTCACCATGTCGCCGTCCGGGCCTGATGGGAAGCGCGGGGGTGACCCCTCATCGTACGGACGACACTATCGTCCGCACGCCGGGCGTGTCCGCAGGGATCCGCACGGCGATCACTACCCGCGCAGGAAACTCACGATTCCCTCAGACATCCCCTGTGCCGCCTTCTGCCGCCAGGCACCGCTGGTCAGGAGCGCCGCGTCCTGGCTGTCGCGCATGTTCCCGCACTCGATGAACACCTTGGGAACCGTTGACAGATTGAGACCGCCCAGGTCCGTGCGCGTGACCAGACCGGTACCGCCGCCGAGGTAGTTGGAGGGCGCGCTGCCCGTGACGCGGACGAAGTTGCCCGCGATGCGCCGGCCGAGGTCCGCGGAGGGGGCGACGACGGCGCGGGTGTCGGCGCCGCCCTCGTGCACCGCGCCCGGCAGGATGACGTGGAAGCCGCGGTTGCCGGCCCCCGCGCCGTCGGCGTGGATGGAGATCGCGGCGTCCGCGCGCGCCTCGTTGCCGATCCGGGCCCGCTCGTCCACGCAGGGCCCGTAGGGGCGGTCGCCGTCCTGGGTCAGCTTCACCGTGGCGCCCTGCTCCTCCAGGAGCGTGCGCAGCCGGTGGGCCACGTCCAGGGTGAACTTCGCCTCGGGCCAGCCCGCGTTGGTGGACGTGCCCGTCGTGTCGCACTCCTTCCGGTTCGTCCCGATGTCGACCTTGCGGTTGATCTCGGTCGCGTGCTGGAAGTTGCCCGGGTTGTGCCCCGGGTCGATGACGACGACCTTGCCCTTCAGCGGCCCGGACCCGGCGGCCGGCGCGGACGGCCGCGGACGCCGGGACGGGGACGCGGAGGACGTGTCGTCCGCGGCCGAGGAGGACGCGCCGGTGGGCGCCCCGGCACCCGACGAGGAATCACGGGGAGAGGGCGCCGATGACGTCGCGGCACCGCTCGCCCGGTCCGTGCCGCCGCCCCCGTCGCCCGGGCCGCCGACCGCGGCGTACACCCCCCAGCCGATCAGCGCACCGGGGACGAGCGCGGCGATCGCCACGGTCAGCGGGCGGCGCAGGGGGGAACGGCGGGGCTGGGGTGGATCGAAGTCCGGGCCTGTGTACGACACGTCAGCCACCTTAGAGGCCCCCGGGCGCCCTCCGCTGGGCGTGCCCGGTCAGTCGTCGTCGGACTGCTGCTCGTGCCGGTAGGTGCCGCGGGCCAGCTCCTGCAGCAGCTCGTGCTCGGTCTTGCCCGTCACCCTGGCCATGGTCCGCAGCAACTGGGCGCAGAGCGCCGCCGCGCCGTCCATCAGGGCCTCCGTCGCCAGGGGGTCCTCGCGGCGCCGCTCGGCGACGTACTCGGCCAGCAGGTCGTCCCCGGAGACGTAGGCGGTCATGAACTCGATACCGGTGCGGACGCGGTCGTAGTCACTGCTCATGGCCGAACCATCGCACACGGACGCGCGCCGGGGGCGGCGGACGCCGTCAGATTCCCTTGCCCGTCCGCCGCAGGACGCGCAGCGAGTCGGTCGCCGAGACCTCGGTGAACGCGCCGGACGCGAGGGCGCGGAGGTAGACGCGGTAGGGGGCCTGGCCGGTGAACTCGTCGGCCGGCTCCGGGAAGACGTCGTGGATGACCAGCAGGCCGCCGTCGGCCACGTGCGGGGCCCAGCCCTCGTAGTCGGCGTTCGCGTGCTCGTCGGTGTGGCCGCCGTCGACGAAGACCAGGCCGAGGGGGGAGTTCCAGACCGCCGCGACCTGGGGTGAGCGGCCGACCAGGGCGACGACGTGGTCCTCCAGGCCGGCCTGGTGGAGCGTGCGGCGGAAGGTGGGGAGGGTGTCCATGACCCCCAGCTCCGGGTCGACCGTCTCCGGGTCGTGGTAGTCCCAGCCCGGCTGCTGCTCCTCGCTGCCCCGGTGGTGGTCGACGGTGAGCGCGGTGACCCCGGCCCGGCGGGCCGCGTCGGCGATCAGCAGCGTGGAGCGTCCGCAGTAGGTGCCGACCTCGAGGAGCGGCAGTCCGAGCCCGCCCGCCTCGGCCGCCGCCGCGTACAGCGCCAGTCCCTCGTGCGCGGGCATGAATCCCTTCGCGGCGTCGAAGGCGGCCAGGATCTCCGGCGTGGGTGCCGCGGGCATGGGGGTCCTCCCGGTGGTACGTGCGTGCTGGCGCCCCATGCTGCCGCACCCCCTGCCGCGTGGTGCGGCAGGGGGTGCGGACGGAGGTGGACGGGTGCGGACGGGGAGTGGGCCGGCGGGCGGTGCGGGTCGGGCGCGCGGGTGGCGCGGACCGGGCCGGCGGGCGGTGCGGTCAGGCCGGGACCGTGTCGCCCGGCAGGGACAGGTCCAGGTCGACCGGGAGCTCCTCGCCCCCGTGGGTCGCCGCGTGAGCCAGCGGGCCGTGGCCCGTGGCGCGGGCGGCCAGCACGTACGGGCCCCCGCCCGGGACGGCGAGGGTGTAGCTGCCGTCCCCGGCCGAGAGGGTCGCGCCCGCCTGACGGCCGTGGCGGTCGATCAGCGTGACCTTGGCACGGGCGACGGGCGCGCCGTCCGCGGCCAGCACCCGGCCGCGGAAGCCCCGCAGCGCCTCCTCGGCGCGGGCCAGGTTCGCGTCCTCCTCGCTGCTCGCCCGTAGCTGCGTGGTGGCCGCCGGGCGCCTGCGCGGCAGGAAGAACGCCAGCGCGAGACCGGCCGCGACCGCGGCCGTCGCGATCAGGAAGGAGATCCGGAAGCCGCGCATGGTCGGGATCGCCACGCCCCCGACCGTGGTCGACGTGTTGGCGAGCACCATGCCGATGACGGCGCTCGACACCGACGTGCCGATGGAGCGCATCAGGGTGTTCAGGCCGTTGGCCGCGCCCGTCTCCGAGGCCGGGACGGCCCCCACGATCAGCGCGGGCAGCGAGGAGTAGGCGAGGCCGATGCCGGCGCCGAGCAGCACCGAGGTGACGACGGTCTGCCAGGCGGCGCTCATCAGGCCGAGACCGCCGCCGTAACCGACGGCGATGACCACCAGGCCGACGATCAGGGTCGTGCGCGGGCCGTAACGGGCCGACAGGCGGGCGTACACCGGCGCCGTGAACATCATCGTCAGGCCCAGCGGGGCCACGCACAGGCCCGCGACGACCATCGACCGGCCGAGGCCGTAGCCGGTGGCGGAGGGGAGCTGGAGGAGCTGGGGCAGGACGAGGGAGACGACGTAGAAGGCGACGCCGACCATGATCGAGGCGAGGTTGGTGAGGAGCACCTCGCGGCGGGCGGTGGTGCGCAGGTCGACCAGCGGGGCCGCGACGCGCAGCTCCATCAGGCCCCACAGCAGCAGGACCGCGACGGCGGCGGCGAACAGGCCGAGCGTGGTGGCCGACCCCCAGCCCCAGTCGCTGCCCTTTGTGATCGGCAGCAGGAAGAGGACCAGGCCGGCGGTGAGGCCGAGCGCGCCGGGCAGGTCGAAGGAGCCCTTCGCGCGCAGCGGGGACTCCGGTACGACGAGGAGGGTCAGGGCGATGGAGAGGACGCCGAGGCCGGCGGCGCCGTAGAAGAGGGCGTGCCAGTCCGTGTGCTGGGCGACCATAGCGGCGGCGGGCAGCGCGAGACCGCCGCCGACGCCGATCGAGGAGCTCATCAGGGCCATCGCCGAGCCGAGCCGCTCGCGGGGCAGCATGTCGCGCATGAGGCCGATGCCGAGGGGTATCGCGCCCATCGCGAAGCCCTGGAGGGTACGGCCGACGATCATGGGGAGGAGGGCGTCGGTGAAGGCGCTGACCAGCGCGCCGACCACCATCACGGACAGGCTGACGATCAGCATGCGCCGCTTGCCGTACAGGTCGCCGAGGCGGCCCATGATCGGCGTGGCGACGGCTCCGGACAGGAGCGTGGAGGTCAGGACCCAGGTGGCGTTGCTGGGCGTGGTGTCCAGGAGTCGGGGCAGGTCCTTGATGACCGGCACGAGCAGGGTCTGCATCACCGCGACGACGATGCCCGCGAAGGCGAGCACCGGGACGGTGGCCCCGCTGACTCTGGGGGCGGGCTCGTCGGTCGTCGTGTGGGACATTGAGTGGGGCCTCCAGGCCGAGGAGTCGAGCGAATGCGATGCGTGATGTGTGCAGGCTGAACCTCGTGCGCCCGGGCAACTATTCCGTTGCTTCGAGTCCCTAACGAATTCTTGACCTTCTCTTGGTACGGGCCCGTGCCCGGGGGGCGTCGGGGCGGGGCGGGCGTTGTGGCTAGAGCCAGCCCTGGCGGCGGGCCTCGCGCAGGGCCTCGGTGCGGTTGCGGGTGGCGGTCTTGCCGATGGCGGCCGAGAGGTAGTTGCGCACCGTGGACTCGGACAGGTGCAGGGCGGCGGCGACGTCGGCGACGGTCGCGCCGTCCGCGGACGCGCGGAGGACCTCGCACTCGCGGGGGGTGAGCGGACTCGGGCCGGCGCTGAGGGCGGCGGTGGCGAGCGCGGGATCGACGACCGTCTCGCCGCGCAGCACCCGGCGGACCGCGCCGGCCAGCTCCTCCACGGGACCGTCCTTCACCAGAAAACCGGCGGCTCCGGCCTCCATGGCCCGGCGGAGGTAACCCGGGCGGCCGAAGGTCGTCAGGATCAGCACCCGGCAGCCGGGCGCCCGCTCGCGCAGCTCGGCCGCGGCGTCCAGGCCGCTGAGGCCCGGCAGCTCGATGTCCAGGAGGGCGACGTCCGGGCGGTGCGCGAGCACGGCGTCGACGATGGCGTCCCCGGTGGCCACCTGCGCGACGACCTCGATGTCCTCCTCCATCCCCAACAGCAGCGCGAGCGCGCCGCGCATCATGCCCTGGTCCTCGGCGAGGAGCACACGGACGGGTCGGCACGCTTCGTCGGTCACGGGGCCAGGGTAGGGCGTGCGCGGGTGCCTCCGGCGGTGGTGCGGGGTGCCGGGTGCCTCCGGCGGTGGTGCCGCGCGCGGGGTGCCGGGTGCCTCCGGCGGTGGTGCCGCGTGCGGGGTGCCTGCGGCGGCCTGTGCGGGTTCGGTGGGGGTGCGCGTAGCGCCTTCGGTGGTGTGTGGGTCGGGGCCGCGCCGGGGGGTGTCCGTCCTCGGAACGGCGCGGAATCGGGGACTGACCAACAGGCGGGGCGTTGACGCGCCAACCGCTGCGGGCGGACACCCCCCGACACGTCCCCTTCCCGCCGTACGCGGCTGACCGCCGTCACCCCCGCCCTAGCTGTGGGCAGCCGCCCGCGCCGCCGTCCCGCCCCAGCTGCGGGCTGCCGCCCGTCCCGCCCCAGCTGCGGGCTGCCGCCCGTCCCGCCCTAGCTGCGGGCAGTCGTGCCGCTGGGGCGGCACGGGTGGGCGCAGCGGCACCCCGACAGCGCCGGGCACCGCGACCCACCCCCGGCCCGCGCCCGCGCCGGGTACCGCGGCCCACCCCCGGCCCGTGCCCGCGCCGGGTGCCAGGGGAACGCCGGGCAGCCTGACCCGGTCCCGCGGCCTCACCCCCGCATCGGCAACTCTGCCGTCACCGAGAAGCCACCCCCCGCCGACACCCCCGCCGTGAGCGAGCCGCCGGCCACGGTGAGTCGTTCCGACAGGCCGGTCAGTCCCGTCCCCGGTCCCGAGGACGCGCCGCCGGCCCCCGCGCCGTCGTCCGTCACCGTCAGCCGGACCCGGTCGTCACCGCCCGACACCGCGATCTCGCACCGGCGCGCCCCGCTGTGCCGTACGACGTTCGTGACCGCCTCCCGCACCACCCACCCGAGCAGCGCCTCGGTCTGCGGTGGCAGGGGTGGGCCGGTGCGGCGGACCACCGGCTCCACGTCCGCCGCGGTCAGCGCCGAACGGGCCCGGTCCAGTTCCGTGCCGAGGCTGCCCTCGCGGTAGCCCGTGACCGCCTCCCGGACCTCGGTCAGCGCCTGACGGCCGACCGACTCGATGTCGCCGATCTGGGTCAGCGCCGCGTCCAGGTCGCGGTGTGCCAGCCGCCGTGCCGCCTCCGACTTCACCACGATCACCGACAGCGTGTGGCCGAGCAGGTCGTGCAGGTCGCGGGAGAAGCGCAGCCGTTCCTCCGCCACCGCCCGCGTGGCCAGCTCCTCCCGGGCCGCCCGCAGTTGCCGTACCGCGTCGGACAGGGACAGGATCGCGGCCGTCACCATCGTCGACAGGAACGTGCCGTACGCGATGTTGATGCCGTTCCAGCCGTCCTTCACCCCGGCGACGACACCCGCCAGCACCGCGAGGGACCAGCCCCACCGGCCCAGCCGGCGGCCGCGCAGCGCCGCGCCCGCCGCGAGGCCCAGCAGCGGGAAGAAGAGCAGCCAGCCACCGCCGTACGCCAGCGCCAGGCCGCAGGTCAGCACGGCCATGAGGCCGAGCGCCACCAGGGTGGACACCGACCTGCGCCGCTCCTCGTCGAAGGACCGGAAGGCCACGTAGATGTAGAGCGAGTTGAAGGCCAGCAGGCCCATGCCGCCGATGATCGGATCGGTCGTCCGGTCCTGGAAGATGTTCGACAGGGCGCCCAGGCCCATCAGCAGCCACGGCAGCAGCGTGAAACCGCTGGGCGGCGGGCCCACCCGCTCGTCCACGCCGGACCCGGCGGCCCCCCGCGCGTCCCGGCCGCACCCCCGTGTCCGGTTCATGGCCCTCGGCTCCTTCTCCACCGCGACGGCGGAGTCCGTACGTCCTGTGCGTCCCATACCGACGAAACTACGGATACGGCGCGGGCGCGCGGCAGATGCGGTTGTCCGCGGTTCCGCAGGACAAATGTCCCGGGTGACCGGCGTCCCGTACCGTCGTCGCCGTCCAGCACCGTGCTCACCGGGCCGACAGGAGACGCATGCCCATCGACGCCGCCCAGGCGCTCTCCGCCGCACCCCGCGTCCGCGAGATCACCTGGGACCACCGGGACGTCCAGCTCTACCACCTCGGCATCGGCGCCGGCGTCCCCGCGACCGATCCCCGCGAGCTGCGCTACACGCTGGAGTCCCGGCTGCGGGTCCTGCCGAGCTTCGCCACCGTCGCGGGCGGCGGACCCCCGGGTGTGATCGGCACCCTGTCGATGCCCGGCGTCGACGTCGACCTCGCCCGGGTCCTGCACGGCGGGCAGGGCCTGTGGATCCACCGGCCCGTCCCGGTGCGGGGCCGGGCCACCGCCACCTCGCGCGTCGTCGCCGCGTACGACAAGGGCTCGGCCGCCCTCCTCGTGCTGCGCACGGAGGCCGCCGACGCCGAGGGACCGCTGTGGACCGACGAGGCCGAGGTCTTCGTCCGGGGCGAGGGCGGGTGGGGCGGCGAGCGGGGTCCGTCCGGGCCGTCCCTGCCGCCGCCGGCCGGGAAGCCCGACCTGGTCGTGGAGCGCGCCCTCCGCGAGGACCAGGCCCTGCTGTACCGGCTCTCCGGCGACTTCAACCCCCTGCACGCCGACCCGGAGTTCGCCGCGCGCGCCGGGTTCGGCCGGCCGGTCCTGCACGGACTGTGCACCTACGGCAGCACGCTCAAGACGGTCGTCGACACCCTGCTCGACGGTGACGTGACCCGGGTGCGCGAGTACCGCACGCGCTTCGCCGGGGTCGTGTACCCGGGGGAGACCCTGCGGGTGCGCATGTGGCGAACCGGCGACGGCGTCGTACGGGCGGCCGTGAGCGCCGTCGAGCGGGACGACGCGGCCGTGCTCGCCGACACCGTCGTCCGGTCCGGGTGAGGAGAGGGGCACGCGAACGGCCACGGCCCCGTCCGTCGCGTGCGACGAGCGGGGCCGTGGCCGTGTCTCCCGTGGTGCCCGGCGTGCCGTCAGGCCGCCGATTCGGCCTCCTCCACCGGCTTGCGGTGGCGTCCGCGCGGCGTGGCCGCGCCGTCCCGACTGGAGACCGGTCCTCGGTGCCGGCCGTGGCCGGTGTCGGTCTCACGAAGGTCGGCACCGGCGGCCTGGATCGGCTGGGTCGTGCTGGTGTCGTTCATCGGAAGGAATTCACCCCGTCAACATGATCTTTCCTACAGCCGGGCGAGTGTAACCGGCACACCACAGCCCGGATCCAGGCGGCCACGCCAACCGGCACTAGTTCGTTACAAGCCGTGCCAACGGGGCCTGTTGCAGCGGAACCGGACGCGACGGAGCGGGTGCCGGAGCCTCCGTTTCCGCCGCCTCCACCGGAGCCCGACGCTCCGCGCCGTCCGCCTGTCCGGCCTCCGTGAAGGGCACCGCCAGCCGCGCCACCCCGCACGGCGACTCCCGTGTGGCGTACGGCAGATGAAGCTCGCCGCCCGCCGTCCACAGCCCGGCCCCCGCCAACCAGCCCTCGGGCGCCGCGAGATGCCGCACCGCACGCTCGGCCGGCCGCCACACCCCGACCCAGCTGCCCAGCGCGCCGTCCACCCGCAGCGCCACCCCGCAGCGCTCCGGGGTCAGCACCTGACCCGGCTGGACCGCGAACGGCGTCACCGCGCAGTCGGGCAGCCGCAGGCACTCCGGGAAGCGCACCGGCAGCGTGCTGCCCAGCACGCCCCAGCCCAGCCGGGCGTGTCCCGGCGACGGCGCGTCCGAGCGGATCAGCACCAGCCCGCTGTCCGGGTCGGCCAGCAGTATCCGGTCGTCGCTGTCCGCGGCGATCTGCAGCAGCGGCGACACCTCGCCGCCGCACCCCAGGTCCACCACGACCGCCTTGGTGCGCCCGCCGGTCTCCCGGTCCACGGCCAGCATCCGCCCCTCGCGGTCCAGCCAGACCCCGCCCGTGCAGCGGCCGGGGATCTCCGCGAGGAGCTCGGGCCCGGACGCGCTCCCGGCGACCTGCCACAGCGCCGTGGCACGCGGGCCGACGGCCAGGGCGTACGCCCGCTCACCCCCCGGCACCGGCGGCAGCAGCCGCGGTCCGGCGACGCCGTCCGGGCACTCGATCGCGCCGAGCGGCTGCTCGCCCGTGCCGGGGCCGGTCGGGTAGAGCAGCGCGAAGAGGTGCCGCCCGCCCGCGACGCGGTGGACCAGGACCCGTCCGTCGGCCATCGGCTGCACCTCGGTGCCGGGCTCCTCCGGCTGATCGCCGGGCAACGGCACCGCGTACGGCTCCGGACCGTCCAGCGTCCAGCGCTCCGGGTACCAGGAGTCGCCGGCCAGGGCGAGGCGCGCGGCGTAGGCGCCCTCCGCGGTGATGGCGCAGCCCGCCCGCGGTGTCACGTCGTTCCGCGGACCGCCGTCCCCGTGGTCCGCCGAAGGCTCGATAGCACAGGCTGTCATCGTTCGGTCACCTCCGGCGACGAAGCTAGTTTTCGCACGCACAGGCGGGGCACCGGTCACCGCACCCATCACACGTACGTGTGGCACAGGAACGATTCGCCTGAGGAAACGCTGAGCGGTGTGCTGCGCGGGGCCGGTACGCCCGGGACGGCACGCGGCGGGTACAACGGCCCAGAACCTCCAGGTAGCCTTGCGTTCGTGCCCCGTCTGTCAGAAGTCATCGCCGCGCTGGAGAACCTGTGGCCCGCCGAGCGGGCCGAGTCCTGGGACGCGGTCGGCACCGTCGTGGGCGACCCCGGCCAGGAGGTCTCCCGGGTCCTGTTCGCCGTCGACCCCGTCCAGGAGATCGTCGACGAGGCGGTGAAGCTGGGCGCCGGCCTGCTCGTCACCCACCACCCGCTGTATCTGCGCGGGACGACGACGGTCGCGGCCTCCACCTTCAAGGGCCGCGTGGTGCACACGCTCATCAAGAACGACGTCGCGCTGCACGTCGCCCACACCAACGCCGACACCGCCGACCCCGGCGTCTCCGACGCGCTGGCCGGCGCGCTCGACCTCCGCGTCCTGCGCCCTCTGGTGCCGGACCCGACCGACCCCGAGGGCCGACGGGGCCTGGGCCGCGTCTGCGAACTCGAGCACCCGCTCACCGTCCGCGAGCTCGCCGCCCGCGCCGCCGAGCGGCTGCCCGCCACCGCGCAGGGCATCCGGGTCGCCGGCGACCCCGGGGCGACGGTCCGCACGGTCGCCGTCAGCGGCGGCTCCGGCGACAGCCTCTTCGACCACGTACGGGCGGCCGGCGTCGACGCCTTCCTCACCGCGGACCTGCGCCACCACCCCGTGTCGGAGGCCCGCGCCCACAGTCCTCTCGCGCTGCTCGACGCCGCGCACTGGGCCACCGAGTGGCCCTGGTGCGAGCTGGCCGCAGCCCAGCTCGACGAGATCTCCGACCGCAAGGGATGGGACCTCAGGGTCCACGTCTCCAGGACGGTCACCGACCCCTGGACCGCCCACGCGGCGTCCGCCACCACAGCCACCACCATGGGAGCCCCCAACTGAACGCCGCGCCCGCCGACCAGATCCGACTCCTCGACGTCCAGGACCTCGACGTCCGCCTCCAGCAGCTCGCGCACAAGAAGCGGTCGCTGCCCGAGCACGCCGAGATCGAGTCGCTGACCAAGGACCTCACCCAGCTGCGCGACCTGCTCGTCGCCGCGCAGACCGAGGAGGGTGACTGCGCCCGCGAGCAGACCAAGGCCGAGCAGGACGTGGACCAGGTGCGCCAGCGTGCCGTCCGCGACCAGCAGCGCCTGGACTCGGGCGCCGTCACCTCCCCGAAGGACCTGGAGAACCTCCAGCGCGAGATCGCCTCCCTCGCCAAGCGGCAGGGCGACCTCGAGGACGTCGTCCTGGAGGTCATGGAGCGCCGCGAGTCCGCCCAGGAGCGGGTCGCCGAGCTGACCGAGCGGGTCGGCTCCGTGCAGGGCAAGATCGACGACGCGACCGGCCGCCGGGACGCGGCCGTCCAGGAGCTCGACGGCCAGGCGGCCTCGGTGACCAAGGAGCGCGAGGTCATCGCGGCCACGATCCCCGCGGACCTGCTGAAGCTCTACGACAAGCTGCGCGAGCAGCAGGGCGGCGTCGGCGCGGCCAAGCTGTACCAGCGCAGCTGCCAGGGATGCCGCCAGGAGCTGGCCATCACCGAGCTGAGCGAGATCCGGTCGGCGGCGCCCGACACCGTCGTGCGCTGCGAGAACTGCCGCCGCATCCTGGTGCGCACGGCCGACTCCGGGCTGTAGGGGTCGGTCCGGTGACGAGCGCGGGGGCGGATCCGGCGACGGGTCCGGCGACCGGTGGGGCGCGGGAGTTCGTCGTGGAGGCCGACGGCGGGTCGCGGGGCAACCCGGGGCCCGCGGGCTACGGCGCGGTGGTGAGCGACGCGGTGACGGGGGAGACCCTGGCCGAGGCCGCGGAGTACCTCGGCGTCGCCACGAACAACGTCGCCGAGTACCGGGGCCTGCTGGCCGGTCTGCGCGCCGCGCGCGAGCTGGACCCGACGGCGTCCGTCCATGTCCGCATGGACTCCAAGCTCGTCGTCGAGCAGATGTCGGGCCGCTGGAAGATCAAGCACCCCGCCATGAAGCCGCTCGCGGCCGAGGCGGCGCGCGTCTTCCCGCCGGGCCGGGTGACCTACGAATGGATCCCCCGCGCGAGCAACAAGCACGCCGACCGCCTGGCCAACGAGGCGATGGACGCCGGGGCCCGCGGCGAGCAGTGGTCACCGTCCGCGTCCACGGCGGAACTGGACACGGCCGGCGCCGGGCCCTCCGGCGGACGCGCCGCCCGGGGCAGGCGTGCCGGTGGTGAGCGGGGCGGTGCCGCGGCCGGGGCCGGCGCCGGTGTGCCGGCCGCCGATGCGGCCGGGCAGGGTGCCGGTGAGGGTGCTGCCGCCGAAGGCGAGCGCGCCGCGCGAACCGCACCCGCTGCCACCACCTCCGCCTCGGGCGCCTCGGGTGCCGGCCGCACCGCCGATTCTGCGGCTTCGGGTGCCGGCCGCACTTCCGACTCCGCTGCCTCGGGCGCCGACCGCACTTCCGCGTCGGCCGACTCGGGCGCCGGCCGCACCGCCGGTTCTGCGGCTTCGGGCGCCGGCCGCACTTCCGACTCCGCTGCTTCGGGCGCCGATCGCACCACCGCCTCGGCCACCTCCGCTGCTTCGGGCGCCGACCGCACTTCCGCGTCGGCCGACTCGGGTGCCGGCCGCACCGCCGACTCCGCTGCCTCCGCCGCTGGCCGCACCTCCGGGGCCCCGGCTGCCCGCACCTCCGCCTCGGCCGACTCCGCCGCTGCCCCCTCCGCCGACTCGGCCGGAGCCACCGCTTCCCGCGCCGCCGGCTCCGGCGGTGCCCGTACCGCCGACTCCGGCGGCGTCACGGCTGCCGACGGTGACGTGCGGGCCGCCAAGGCCGTGGCCTCGCCCGGGTGGGGACCGCCTGACCTGGGCACCCCCGCCACCTTCGTCCTGCTGCGGCACGGGGAGACGCCGCTGACGCCGCAGAAGCGGTTCTCCGGGAGCGGTGGCAGCGACCCCTCGCTGTCGGCCGTCGGCCGCGAGCAGGCCGCCAGGGTCGCCGAGGGCCTCGCCCGGCGGGGGACGATCCAGGCGATCGTCGCGTCACCGCTGGCCCGCACCCGCGAGACCGCCGCGGTGGTCGCCGCCCGCCTCGGCCTGGAGGTGACGGTCGAGGAGGGGCTGCGCGAGACCGACTTCGGCGCCTGGGAGGGGCTGACCTTCGGCGAGGTGCGCGAGCGCTACCCGGACGACCTGAACGCCTGGCTGGCCTCTCCGGAGGCCGAGCCGACCGGCGGCGGCGAGAGCTTCACGGCGACCGGTGCCCGCATCGCCGCCACCCGCGACCGGCTGGTCTCCGCCTACGCGGGCCGCACCGTCCTGCTGGTCTCGCACGTGACGCCGATCAAGACGTTCGTCCAGCTCGCGCTCGGCGCCCCGCCCGAGTCGCTGTTCCGCATGGAACTGTCGGCGGCCTCGCTGTCGGCCGTGGCGTACTACGCCGACGGCGGTGCCAGTGTCCGCCTGTTCAACGAGACGTCCCACCTGCGCTGAGCTCCGCCGCCGCGCGGGCCAGCGCCTCGACCCGCGCCCAGTCGCGCCCGGCGACGGCATCCTTCGGCAGCATCCAGCTCCCCCCGACGCAGCCCACGTTGGGCAGGGCGAGGTAGTCCGGCGCGGAGGCCGGCCCGATGCCGCCGGTCGGGCAGAAACGGGCCTGCGGCAGCGGGGCGGCGAGAGCCTTGAGGTAGGCGGTGCCGCCCGCGGCCTCGGCGGGGAAGAACTTCATCTCCCGCACTCCGCGCTCCAGCAGCGCCACCACCTCCGACGTGGTCGACACCCCCGGCAGGAACGGCACCCCGGACGCCCGCATCGCGTCCAGCAGCGTGTCCGTCCACCCCGGGCTGACCAGGAACCGCGCACCGGCCGCCACGACCTCGCCGACCTGCTCCGGCGTGATGAGCGTGCCCGCGCCGACCACCGCGCCCGGCACCTCCCCGGCGATCGCCCGGATCGCGTCGACGGCGACCGGCGTGCGCAGCGTGACCTCGATCGCGGGCAGCCCGCCGGCGACGAGCGCCCGGGCGAGCGGTACGGCGTCCGAGAGGTCGTCGACGACCACGACCGGGACGACGGGCGCGAGATCGAGTACCGAGGCAGGGGCGGAGGAGGGCAGCGCTGAGGTCATGACCTCATCGTGCCCTCCGTTACGCATCCTCTGCAATCGTCGTTGCGCAGAGTGCAATGAACCCCCGGCGGGGTCAGTGGATCTCCTCCACGAGCACGTCGAGCGACCACGGCTTCCCCGCCTTCGCCGGCGCCTCGGCCTCCACCACGTACCCCAGGTCGCGCAGCGCCTCCACCAGCTCCGCCGGCCCCTCGGGCGCGCTGCCGGAGCTCAGCAGGCTCCGCACGATCCGCCCCTTCGTCGCCTTGTTGAAGTGGCTGACCACCTTCCGGGTCGGCGCGTGCAGCACCCGCACGGACGCCGTCCGGCCGGCCGTCGCGCCCTTCGGCTTCCACGCCGCCGCGTACGCCGCCGACCGCAGGTCCAGCACCAGCCCGTCCCCGGCGGCCTCCGGCAGCACCTCGGCCATCGGTGCCCGCCAGTACGCGCCCAGGGAACCCAGCGCGGGAAGCTTCACACCCATCGAGCACCGGTAGGAGGGGATCCGGTCGGTGACCCGCACGGCACCCCACAGCCCGGAGAACACCAGCAGCGAACGGGCGGCCCGCTTCCTGGCGGCCGTGTCCAGGGAGGCCAGGTCCAGGGCGTCGTAGAGCACGCCGGTGTAGATCTCCCCGGCGGGCCGCGCCCCGGCCGTGCGCAGCCCGGCGTTCTTGGCCACCTCCCCGCGCAGCCCCTCGCTGAGCCCGAGCACCTCGCGGGCCTTCTCCTCGTCCCCGGCGCACAGCTCGACCAGCTCGGCCAGGACGGTCTCGCGGGCAGGCGTCAGCCCCGGCAGGGACAGCGTCCCGGGCTTCAGCGGGGCACCCCGGCCGGACGGCGCCTTACCCTCCGACGGCGGCAGCAGGACAAGCACACGTACTCCTTCGGTCGAGCTCTGGGCCAGGGTACGGGGTGCCTTCGAGGGGGCCGATGCCCCATACTCGCGGGAGATGATCACCGGGGAGGGGAATTCCATGGGGCGCGGAGGCAGAGCGCGGACCGTCACCACCGTGCTGACGGCCGTCGTCGTCATCGGCCTGACGGGCGGCTGCTCGTCCGGCGACACCGAGCAGGACGACGAGACGCGACAGCACTACTGCTCCGCCTTCGGGACCTGGCAGCAGACGAAGGCCCGGTCCGAGAACGCCGACGTCGCCGGGTACGCGGCCCTCGCCGCCGCGCGACGGCTCGACCGCGAGGGCCTCGACCGCTCCGGTAGTCACGTCCTCCAGGACACCGCGCTGGCCGTCGACAACGCCGACGCCGCCGCCGAGGGCCGCGCGGCGACCTACTGCACGGACGCCGGCTTCGAGACGTACGTCCGCTGAGCCGCGCCGACGGGGGGAGAGATGGCCGCACGTGAGCAGGCGCGGTGGACCAGGGCACGGCTGGGGACGGGCGGGCCGCCCCTCGACCTGCTCACCGCCCGCTTCGACCGCCACGTCTACGCCCCGCACGCCCACGACGAGTTCACGGTCGGCGTCACCGTCGGCGGCCTGGAGGTCATCGCCTACCGGGGCGGGCACATCCACTCGGGGCCCGGGTCAATCGTCGTCCTGGAGCCCGGTGAGATGCACACCGGCGGCCCCGCCGCCCCCGACGGCTACTCCTACCGCGCCCTGTACGCGACGCCGTCCCTGCTCGCCGACGGCACGCGCGGCGGCCTCCCGCACTTCCGCGAACCCGTCCTCCAGGACCCCGAACTCGCCCGCGCCCTGCGCGCCGCCCATACGGACCTGGCCCGCCACCCCGACCCGCTGGAGGCCGAGTCCCGCCTCCCGTGGCTGCTCACGGCCCTGGCCCAGCGCCACTCCACGGCCCGCGCGGCCGACGACGCGGTGCCGGGAGCCCACCGCGTCGCCCGCGTCGTCCGCGACCGCCTCGCCGACGAGCTCCTCGCCCCGCCCTCCCTGGCCGCCCTCGCCACCGACCTCGGCCTGTCCCGGTACCAGCTCCTGCGCGCCTTCCGTACGGCGATGGGGATACCGCCGTACGCCTGGCTCGCCCAGCACCGGGTGGCCAGGGCGCGCGGGCTCCTGGACGCGGGTCTGCGGCCCGCCGAAGCGGCGGCCCTGGTGGGCTTCGCCGACCAGGCGCACCTGACGCGGTGGTTCCGCCGCGTCCTCGGCGTGACGCCGGCGGCGTACCGCAACAGCGTTCAAGACGGCGGGTGAGGACGGCACGCAGACTGCGGGCATGACTGCACGAGGCTGGGCCCTGTTCTCCCTGATGGGAGTGGTCTGGGGCATCCCCTATCTGATGATCAAGGTGGCGGTGGAGGATCTGTCCCCGTCCGTGGTCGTGTTCGCCCGGTGCGCGCTCGGCGCCGCCCTCCTGTTCCCCTTCGCCCTCCGCCGGGGCGGGCTCGCCCGGACCGTCCGGGCGCACTGGAAGCCGATGCTGGCCTTCGCCGTCATCGAGATCATCGGCCCCTGGTGGACCCTCACCGACGCCGAACGCCACCTCTCCAGCTCCACCGCCGGCCTGCTCATCGCGGGCGTGCCCATCGTGGCCGTCCTGCTGGCCCGCTTCTTCGGCGCCGACGAACGGGTCGGTGCCCGCCGGATCACCGGCCTCGGCCTCGGCCTCGGGGGCGTCGCCGTCCTCACCGTGCCGCACCTCACCGGCGGCGACGCCCGCTCGCTGGCCGAGGTACTGGTGACGGTCGTCGGCTACGCCACCGCCCCCCTGATAGCCGCGCGCCACCTCAAGGACGTCCACACGCTCCAGCTCATCACCCCCTGCCTCACCCTGGCCGCCGTCGTCTACGCTCCCGCCGCCTTCCTGACCCGGCCCGCAGACCTCCCCCCGGGCGAGGTCCTGGCGGCCCTGGCCGGCCTCGGCGTCGTCTGCACCGCGATCGCCTTCGTGGCCTTCCTGGAGCTGATCAAGGAGGCCGGCCCGACCAGGGCCGGGGTCATCACCTACGTCAACCCGGCGGTCGCCGTCGCCGCGGGCGCCGTCCTCCTGGGCGAGGAGCTGACCCTCGGCATCGGCGTCGCCTTCACCCTCATCCTGGCCGGCTCGGTCCTGGCGACGGCCGCCGCCGGTCCGGGGCGGGAGGTGCGCCGGGTACCATGGTCGGCACGGCAGACGAGCCGGGCGGGCGGCCGCGTGGAGTCCCTTGTGGGGCTTCCCGAGGAACGTCCGGGCTCCACAGGGCAGGGTGATGGCTAACGGCCACCCGGGGTGACCCGCGGGACAGTGCCACAGAAAGCAGACCGCCGGAGGCTTCGGCCCCCGGTAAGGGTGAAACGGTGGTGTAAGAGACCACCAGTGCCCAGGGCGACCTGGGCAGCTAGGTAAACCCCACCCGGAGCAAGGTCAAGAGGAGCGCCGTGAAACGCGCTCTGCGCGGACGTTCGAGGGCTGCCCGCCCGAGTCCGCGGGTAGACCGCTGGAGGCCGGTGGCAACGCCGGTCCTAGATGGATGGCCGTCGCCGGCGGGACCGCGAGGACCCGCCGGAACAGAACCCGGCGTACAGCCCGACTCGTCTGCCGCCCTTCCCGGGCCGCCGTCACGGAACCTCCACGATCGACGGCATTCCCACACCCCGACGGCCCGGCCGGCCGGGTGGCCCGTGCGCGCAACGGGGCTGTTCGTACGTATAGTTGGCTGGAATTCGACAGCTCGTACGGGACGGGGGCCGGTGAGACTCGCACAGTTGGGGCGACGGGACGCCGTGCCGGTGCGGTCCCTGCCCGCATTTCCGCCCTCCGGCCGGACGTGCCGTGCGTCGTCCCGGCTACCACGGCCGCACGTACGGGCGATGAGTTCACGACGAACTCGGATTGCCGACGGACCGTGCGACAAGTGGGGTTTTCTCGCACGTCGGGGTGATTAGCATGAGCCGTAGGTGGACGGAAGATCACCCTCCTGTTGGCTGACCTCCCTCTCCCGGCCCGCGACTGCCTCGTGCCGCCGCCCTGATTCCCCTGCTCTCACCGACCGAGGGACCGCTCCATGCCAGTGCCTGCTTCGCCCAGCCAGCACCGCCCGGCCGGGGCGCCGCGCACCTCGTCCGCCGCACGGCCGGTCGTCCTGGTGACCAGCGCCGTCGCCGGCGGCGCGACGGTCGCCCTGGCACCGTCCGGCGCCTTCACGTGGATCCTCGCCGTGGTGGTGGTCGCCTGGGTGTGCGTGGCCGTCAGCGTCCTCGTCTGCCACCGGCTGGTCCACCGGGCCCGCGGCGCGGCCGCCGAGCGGGAGGCGGAGAACAACCACCTCAGGGCCGAAGCCGCCCGGCTGTCGGTCGAGGTCTCGCACCTGGCCGGGACGACGCTGCCCGCCGTGGCCGAGCGGCTGCGGGAGGGCGCGAGTGCGGCCGACGTGCTGGCCAGCGTGCCGCCGCCGTCCGACCCGCAACTGCAGCGGCTGACGCGCACGTTCGCCACGGTCGTCGAGGAGGACACCCGGCGGCTGGCCGCCCTGGACGGCGAACTGCGCACGCTGCGACACGAGATGGACCAGGCGGTCGCCGAACACGAGCGCTTCGTGCAGGAGACGATGCCCGCCGCGGTCGCCCGGCTGCGCGAGGGCCGGTCCGCCGCCACCGTGCTCGCCGAAGCCGAGCTGCCCCGGCTGCCGGGGCTGCGGGTCCCCGCCGAGTCGTTCATCCGCGAGCTCGCCCACAGCGAGCGGCGTGCCGCCGCCGCCCAGGCCGCCTCCGCGAAGGCGCTCAGCCGCGTCCAGGCCAAGGCCGTGCGGATGCTCGCCGACCTGCGGGACATGCAGGAGCGCCACGGCGAAGAGGTCTTCGGCGACCTGCTGAAGCTCGACCACAGCACCTCCCAGCTCGGCCTGATGACCGACCGGCTGGCGCTGCTCATGGGCGGCCGGTCCAGCCGCGCCTGGAACAAGCCGATCGTGATGGAGAGCATCCTGCGCGGCGCCGTCGGCCGCATCGCCGCCTACCAGCGGGTGCGCCTGCACTGCTCCACCCGCGCCGCGGTCTCCGGCTTCGCCGCCGAGGGCGTGATGCACCTGCTCGCCGAACTGATGGACAACGCCGCGAACTTCTCCCCGCCCATCGACGAGGTGCACGTCTACGTCGAGGACCGCAGCGCCGGCATCGTCGTCACCATCGAGGACAGCGGCCTGAAGATGGCCGACGCGGCGATGCGCCGCGCCGAGGAGGCCGTGACCGGACACGTCACCGACCTCGCCTCGCTGCAGGGCACCCGGCTCGGCCTGGCCGTGGTGGGCCGGCTCGCCGTGAAGTACGGCATCAGCGTCAACTACCGCCCCTCATCGCGCGGCGGCACCGGCGTCGTCGTCCTGCTGCCCCTGCATCTGCTCGCCCAGCAGCGCGACCTGGTCCCGCACCGGACGGCCCCCCGGCCCGAG
Organism: Streptomyces sp. NPDC048185; assembly: GCF_043202495.1. Classification (NCBI taxonomy): domain Bacteria; kingdom Bacillati; phylum Actinomycetota; class Actinomycetes; order Kitasatosporales; family Streptomycetaceae; genus Streptomyces; species Streptomyces sp. NPDC048185. The sequence continues at coordinate 554,208 of NZ_JBIDAN010000001.1, read as the reverse complement.
GCCATGCCGGCGGCGCTCGCGCCCGCGCCGGTGCCCGAGGCGACCGAGCGCCCCGCCGCCCCGGCCCTGCCCGCGGGCACCGAGCGCCCCGCGGCGGCCCTGCCGGTGGCCACCGGACCAGCCGCGGCAGGGCACGTCCTGCCCGAGCCGTCCGAGCCGCGACGGCACCGGCGGCCCGACGGCACCACGCCGAACGGTCTGCCGGTCCGGGCCCCCGGCCGCACCATGGCCGAGGCCGAACGCGAACGCGAGCAGCGTCAGTCGGCCTCCGCGCAGACCGGCGACGCACCGCCGGACCGGCGTCCGGCACGCGACGCGGGCTCGCGGTTCGGCGCCTTCCACCGCGCACGGCAGTCCGCGGACGGCACCGCCCGCCCGGCCGCCCGTCCCGAGACCGAGCCGCCCGCGGCTCCGTAGTCCCACCCCTTCCCGTACGGCGTCCGGGGCGACGGCGCCCCTTCCCGCTCGAGTTCGTGAGATAGGAGGAACGGGCCGGTGGCCGGTCAGCCCGGCACCACCGTCCCATCACCCATCATGCAGACCACCGACAACAGCCTCAGCTGGCTCCTGCACGGTCTCCTGGAACAGACCCCCGGTGCCCGCCACGCCCTGGTCCTCTCCCGGGACGGCCTGAAGCTCTGCTGGAGCGAGCACCTGACGCTCGACCTGGCCGACCAGCTGTCGGCGATCTGCTCCGGCATCCAGGCCCTCGCCCAAGGGGCCTCCATGGAGTTCGGCGACGGCACCGGCGGTGTCCGGCAGTCGATGACCGAGTTCCACGGCGGCCTGCTGTTCATCGTGGAGGCCGGCGAGGGGGCGCACCTCGCCGTCGTCGCCGGGGAGGACGCCGATCCCGGAGTGGTCGGCCACCAGATGACGGAGCTGGTCGAGCAGATCGGCGAGCATCTGCGGGCGGAACCGCGGGACCAGGCCAGGGCGAACGGCACCTCGTGATGCGCAAGCCCGTCGACACGGGTGATCCCGACCGGCTCTACACCGTCACCCGCGGACGGAGCCGTGCCGACGAGTCCTTCGACCTGGTCACCCTCGTCGTCAGCGAGAGCGGGCCGGCCCCGGGGATGCAGTCCGAGCACGCCCGGATCCTGGAGATGTGCCGGCACCCCACCGCCGTCGTCGAGATCGCCGCGGAGCTCGGACTGCCCGTCACGGTGGTGCGGATCCTGCTCGGCGACCTGCTGGACACGGGCCGCATCACCGCCCGCCACCCGCGCGCGGCGCAGTCCGTCGCCTCCCTGCCTGATTCCGCCCTACTCCAAGAGGTGCTCCATGGGCTCCGCAACCTCTGAGCTGCCCTCCCACCGCACACCGCTGAACGACACCGCGGAGACCGGTCTGAAGATCGTCGTCGTGGGCGGGTTCGGCGTCGGCAAGACGACCCTCGTCCGCTCCGTGAGCGAGATCCGGCCGCTCAACACCGAGGAAGTGATGACGCAGGCCGGCGTGGGCGTCGACGAGACGAGCGCGGTGTCGGCGAAGACCACCACGACGGTCGCCTTCGACTTCGGACGGATCACCCTCAACGACCGCATGGTGCTGTACCTGTTCGGGGCGCCGGGCCAGGAGCGCTTCTGGTTCCTGTGGGACCGGCTGTTCTCGGGCACGCTGGGCGCCGTGGTCCTCGTGGACACGCGGCGGATGGACGACTCCTGGTACGCGATAGACAGGCTCGAGCACCACCGCACGCCCTTCGTGGTGGCCGTGAACCGCTTCGACGACGACACGGTCCGCCACTCCCTGGACGAGATCCGCCAGGCGCTCGCCCTGCCCGCGCACGTGCCGATGGTCGACTGCGACGCGCGGGTCAGGCAGTCCGGCAAGGACGTCCTGCTCACCCTGGTCAACCACCTGCACGACATGGCCATCGCCCAGGAGGCGACACTGTGACCGACCCCGGCTATCCCTCCGCGCGACCGGCGCCCCCGGGCTGCCCCGCCCACGCCGGGGCGGTGCGCCTCGGGGGACTCGAGTACCAGCAGACGCCGTCGCAGCTCTACCGCGCGCTGCGCCGGGAGCACGGTCCGGTCGCGCCGGTCCTGCTCGACGGAGACATCCCCGCCTGGCTGGTGCTGGGCTACTCCGAGGTCACCTACGTGACCAGTCACGACGAACTGTTCGCGCGCGACTCGCGGCGCTGGAACCAGTGGGACGCCATCCCGCCGGACTGGCCGCTGCTGCCCTTCGTCGGCTACCAGCCGTCCGTGCTCTTCGCCGAGGGAGAGGAGCACCGGCGGCGGGCCGGGGTGATCACCGAGGCGCTGGAGGGCGTCGACCAGTTCGAGCTGTCCCACGACTGCCTGCTGATCGCCGACGACCTCATCGCCCGGTTCGCCGGCAGCGGCCAGGCGGAGCTGATGGCCGACTACGCGCACGCCCTGCCCATGCGCACCGTGGTGCAGATGTGCGGGATGCCGACCTCGGGCGAGGACACCCGCCGGCTCGTCGACGACCTGCGGATCTCCCTGGACGCCGGGGAGGGCGACGACCCCGTGGCGGCCTACGCGCGCGTGGGGGAACGGCTGCGGCAGCTCGTGCAGGACAAGCGGGCCGCCCCCGGCCCCGACGTCACGTCGCGCATGCTGGCCCACCCGGCGGGCCTGACGGACGAGGAGGTCGTCCAGGACCTGATCTCCGTGATCGCGGCGGCGCAGCAGCCGACCGCGAACTGGATCTGCAACACGCTGCGGCTGCTGCTGACGGACGAGCGGTTCGCCGTGAACGTGTCGGGCGGCCGGCTCAGCGTGGGCGAGGCGCTCAACGAGGTGCTGTGGCTGGACACGCCGACGCAGAACTTCATCGGGCGCTGGGCGGCGCGGGACGTCCAGCTGGGCGGCCGGCAGATCCGGGCCGGCGACTGCCTCGTGCTGGGGCTGGCCGCGGCCAACACCGATCCGCAGATCTGGCCGGAGGGGCACGTGGGCGCGGAGAACGCCGCGCACCTGTCGTTCAGCAACGGCGAGCACCGCTGCCCGTATCCGGCTCCGCTGCTCGCGGACGTGATGGCGCGGACGGCGGTCGAGACGCTGCTGGAGCGGCTGCCCGACCTGGTGCTGGCTGCGGACCCGGAGGAGCTGGCCTGGCGGCCGTCGATCTGGATGCGCGGGCTGTCGTCGCTTCCGGTGCGGTTCACCCCGGTGGTGCAGTAGCGCGGCCTCCGGGCCCCTGACCTGGGGCCCGGACACCGGCGCGGGACGGCGGGCGGGTCAGTCCCGCACGGGCGTGAAGCGCACCGGGAGGCTCTGCGGTCCGCGGGTGAACACGCCCTGCTCGGCCGGTTCGAACCCGTCGGCGAGGCGCACGTCGGGCATGGCGTCGAGGAGCTGGCCGACGCCGGTCTCCACCTCCGCCTTGGCCAGCAGCGCGCCGACGCAGAAGTGCCGGCCGAGCGCGAAGGCGAGGTGGTCGGCGGCGGCCGAGAAGGCCGTCGTGGTGGTGAGGTCGTCGCGGAAGATGTCGAAGCGGTCGGGGTCGCGGTAGCGGTTCTCGTCCCGGTTGGCCGCGCCTATCAGACAGGTGACGGTGGCACCCGCGGGCACGGTGCCGCCGCTGAGCGTCACCTCCGTCGCGGACTGGCGCATGATCATGTGCACGGGCGGGGTGACCCGCAGGGTCTCGGCGAAGGCGCGCGGGATCAGCGAGCGGTCCGCGCGGACGGCGGCGAGCTGGTCGGGGTGGAGCAGCAGGTTCGCGAAGATGCCGGCGATGGCCTTGTCCGTGGTCTCGCCGCCGGCGGCGAGCAGCAGGCTGCAGAACGCCTTGACGTCCTCGTCGCTCATCCGCACCCCGTCCACCTCGGCGGCGCACAGCGCGGACAGCAGGTCGTCGCCCGGCTTCTCACGGCGTTCCCGGATGATCGGCAGCATGTACTCGGCGAACTCCACCCGGGTCCGCTCGCCGGCCGCCGTCACCTCGGGGTCGCCCGACAGGTTCCCGAGGAAGGCGATGACGGCCGTGTACCAGCGGTGGAAGCGGGTGTGGTCGGCCTTGTCCAGGCCCAGCATGTCGGCGATGACGTTGACCGGGAAGCGGGTGGCGTAGTCCGTGACCAGGTCGGCGGAGCCGGTGTGCCGGAAGGCGTCGATCAGTTCGCGGGAGTTGCGCTCGATGACGGGCAGGAACTTCCGCTCCAGGTCGCTGCCGCGGAAGGCGGGGGCGACGAGGGCCCGGCGCACGGCGTGCTCCCGCCCGCTGAGCTGGAGGATCGTCTTGCCGTGCACGGGTTCGAGCTGCCAGGCGTAGTTGTCGGTGGTGAACTCGCCCGCCTTGTCCTTGAAGACGCGCTCGACGTCCTCGTAGCGCGAGACGATGTAGCTCTGCGTCGCCTCGTGCCAGATGAGGGGGGCGGTCTCCCGCATCACCCGGTAGGCGGGGTAGGGGTTCGCCGCGAACTCCGGCGAGAGGATGTCGGGCACCTGCTGGGCGGTGGACATGGGACTCCCAGGATCGTGACTCGGTGTACCACGCAAGGTTATTGATCATTCATCAGTTTCGACAGGGCGCCAGGAGGCCGACTGTGCCGGCCGTGACGGGAGGGAACCCGGGTGCCGTCCGGCGCATGACGTTCCGTAGTCTCCTGGCTGTCTCGCGCGACACCCGGTGCAGGAGGAAGCAGACCGCATGGCCCCCACGCGATACGACCGACGGGTCCGGGTGTTCGTCCAGGTCTGCGGCGGTGAGCACGACTGGCAGGAGGCGGAGGCCCGCTTCGAGGCGCACGGCTGGCCGGTGCGCGACGCGCACCCCGCGGGCGGGGGGCCGCTGGGTACGGCGCTGGACGCCGACCCCGCGTCACGCGTGTACGAGATAGAGGTCCGCCTCTTCGGCGCGGCCAGGGGCAGCGACCGGGGCGCGGCCGACCGGGTGCGCAAGGTGCTGCGCGGCGCGCACCTCGAGGGGTACGTCCGCCGCGCCGAACCACTGGAACGCGACCGGGAGTTGTTCCCCCACTGGCGGGTCGTCAGCACGGCCCACCGGCGGACGGGCAGGCGGCCGGCCTGGCGACGGCACCTCAGCCGCGCCGCCACGCGGCTCGGCCGGCACGACACCGGCGGGTTCGTCGCCGGTGGCCCGCGCCAGGCGCTGCGGCTGGCCCGCGCGGACGCTCCCGCCGGAGGCCCGCGCCCCGCCGTGGCCGTCAGGCCGCTGGACGGACGCCGGCGTGAACCCGCGCCGTACCGGCGGGAGGAGCACCTGGAGCGCTCGATCTACCGGCTGGTCCTGTGGACCCTGCTGTCGGCGGGCGCGCTCACGCTGGCCTCGGCGGCGGTCCCCGGGGCACCTCGGTGGGTCCTGGGGACCCTGGCACTCTTCGGCGCCTGCGGATCCCTCTGGTCCGGCTGGGACATGAGCCGGGCGGGCAAGCGGCAGGAGGGTGTCGTCCTCGCCCTGCTCTGCCTGCTGGTCTTCGCCGCCTTCGGGATGGGCCTCCTCAGCAGCGACGGCAAGGCCTGGACGCCGCGCGAGACCCTCACGACCGCGGTGGTGCTCGCCGTCCTCGCGGGGCTGTGGCTCCTGGTGCGGCAGTGGACGTGGGGCGAGTGGGTCGCCTGGGCGGTCCCGCTGGCGGTGACCCTGACGGTCTCCGCGTTCGTGGCGGCGGGGTCCGTCCTCCACGCCCTGTACGCCGACGGCCTCTCGCTCACCCCGGGGGACCTGGACGTGCCGCCGGTCTGGCAGTTCGCGGCCGCGGTGAAGCTGCTGGTGATGCTGAGCCTCGTCATGATCGTCCCGGCCTGGTGGGGATTCGCCAAGCACCGGCACCACCGGTACGCCACACCGGGGGACGGCACGAACATCATCCTGAACGTGTGCCTCTTCGTGGCGATGCTCGCCGGCGCGGGGCTGCAGGCCCAGAACTCCGCAGCGACGGCCGTGGACCGGACGGTCGCGGCGGCCGCGCGCGGTGAGGACCCACCGCCGTACTTCGGCGTCGAACCGGAGTGGACCTGCGTACGGCTCACCGTGCCGGCCGGTGAACTCGCGGGCGAGGGACCGTCGCTGAAGCCGGGCAGGCCCTACCTCTCCTTCGGCGTCGCGGGAGAGACGGCGGTCCTGTGGGATCCGGCCACCCGCGAACCGGTGAAACTGCCGGCGAACCAGGTGTGGCTGGGACCGGCGGAGTCGGGGAACGTGACGTGCCCGGCGGGGCCGTCGGTCCAGTCGAAACTTTCGTAAGAGACTCCCACTGTTTCTGATCTACCTGGTGGCTTCCTCGTCCCAGAAGTGGTTCCTCGCAGGTGGGTGCGCATCTGAGCAGCCAGTATCGGCTCGTCCTGCAATCTCCTGGTGACCGAAGCTTTCGAAACAATTACCGAAAGTATTGACGCTTGACGGGGACAGGCCAACACTGGCGCCGTTGTCGAACCCCCCAGGAGAGGAAGCACCGCCATGAGCGTGCTCGTCCAACCCGCGCGCCGCGGAAGCCGCGGCGTCGCGTTGTCCGTCCGAAGCGCGTGGGCCTTCGCCCTGGCCGCCCTGGCCGCGATGCTGCTGCCGGCCACCGCCCACGCCGACACGGTCGTGACCACCAACCAGACCGGCACCGACAACGGCTACTACTACTCGTTCTGGACCGACAGCCAGGGCACCGTCTCCATGAACATGGGCTCCGGCGGCCAGTACAGCACCTCGTGGCGCAACACCGGCAACTTCGTCGCGGGCAAGGGCTGGAGCAACGGAGGGCGCCGGACCGTGCAGTACTCGGGCACGTTCAACCCGTCCGGCAACGCCTACCTGGCGCTCTACGGCTGGACGTCGAACCCGCTCGTCGAGTACTACATCGTCGACAACTGGGGCACCTACCGGCCCACGGGCACCTTCATGGGCACCGTGAACAGCGACGGCGGCACCTACGACATCTACCGGACGACGCGGTACAACGCCCCGTCCGTCGAGGGCACCCGCACCTTCGACCAGTACTGGAGCGTGCGGCAGTCGAAGCGGACCGGCGGCACCATCACCACGGGCAACCACTTCGACGCCTGGGCGCGTGCCGGGATGCCGATGGGCAGCTTCACCTACTACATGATCATGGCGACCGAGGGCTACCAGAGCAGCGGGAGCTCCAGCATCAACGTCGGAGGCACGTCCGGCGGTGACGGCGGAGGGGGCGGTGGTGGCGGTGGCGGCTGCACCGCGACGCTGTCGGCCGGGCAGAAGTGGGACGACCGGTACAACCTGAACGTCTCGGTGAGCGGGGCGAGCAACTGGACGGTGACGATGAACGTGCCGTCCCCGGCGAAGGTGCTGTCGACCTGGAACGTCGGAGCGAGCTACCCCAACGCCCAGACGCTGACCGCCAAGCCGAACGGCAGCGGCAACACCTGGGGCGCCACCATCCAGGCCAACGGGAACTGGACCTGGCCGACGGTCAGTTGCAGCGCGGGCTGACGCCACCCACCGACGAGCGAGGAGGATCCCTTCGCATGCGCACCAGAACCCGTCCGTCATGGCGGCCCCTGGTCACCGGGGCGGCCGTCACCGCGCTGGCCGCCGCGGGCACCGTCGCCGCCGACGCCGCACCCGCGGCCGCACCCGCACGTGCCGCCGCCTGCACCGGCTACGTCGGCCTCACCTTCGACGACGGCCCGTCGAGCACCACGCAAGCGCTGCTCAACGCGCTCAAGCAGAACGGGCTGCGGGCCACCATGTTCAACCAGGGCCAGTACGCGGCCCAGAACCCGTCCCTCGTCCGCGCGCAGGTCGACGCCGGCATGTGGGTCGCCAACCACAGCTACACCCACCCCCACATGACCCAGCTCGGCCAGGCCCAGATGGACTCGGAGATCTCCCGCACCCAGCAGGCCGTCGCGGCCGCGGGCGGCGGTACGCCGAAGCTGTTCCGCCCGCCGTACGGCGAGACCAACTCCACCCTGCGGTCGGTCGAGGCCAAGTACGGCCTGACCGAGGTCATCTGGGACGTCGACTCGCAGGACTGGAACAACGCGAGCACCGACGCCATCGTGCAGGCCGTGTCCCGGCTGGGCAACGGCCAGGTCATCCTGATGCACGACTGGCCCGCCAACACGCTCGCGGCGATCCCCCGCATCGCGCAGACCCTGGCGGGCAAGGGCCTGTGCTCCGGCATGATCTCCCCGGTGACCGGCCGCGCGGTCGCCCCCGACGGCGGCGGCACCGGCGGCGGAGGAGGCGGCGGAGGAGGGGGCGGTGGCGGCAACTGCACCGCGACGCTGTCGGCCGGGCAGGCGTGGGGCGACCGGTACAACCTGAACGTCTCGGTGAGCGGGGCGAGCAACTGGACGGTGACGATGAACGTGCCGTCCCCGGCCAAGGTGCTGTCGACCTGGAACGTCAGCGCCAGTTACCCGAGTTCACAGGTGCTGACGGCCAAACCCAACGGCAGCGGCAACACCTGGGGCGCGACCATCCAGGCCAACGGGAACTGGACCTGGCCGACGGTCAACTGCAGCACCGGCTGAGCCGCACGGAGACACACGCGGCGCGGTGGTCGCCCGGCCACCGCGCCGGACGCCCGCTCAGCACCAGCGGGTGCGGGGGCAGTTCCAGTGGTCGCCGCCTCCGCCGCCGTTCCCGTCCGACGAGTCGTCGGAGCCGCCCGTCAGGCCGTTCGGGAAGGCGCTGGTGCGGTTCCGGTCGCCGGGGAACGGGTCCCGGTAGTCCGGGTCGCCGTCGTCGTCCCGGTCCGGCAGGTCCGGCCGGTCGCCGTCCTCCCGGTCCGGGTCGGGGCAGCCGTTGTCCGGGTGGGTCAGTTCGAGGGTCACCCGCAGGTCGACGGTGACGTCGCCGCCCTCGGCGGGGTCGGTCACGCAGACCCGCCAGTCGTCGTACTCGCCCTCGTCGGGGAGCTGGTCGTTGAGGTACGCGGTGGACGCCATGATGTGGTCGCCCGGAACGGTCCCGAGGGCGGCGACCTCCTGGTGCGCCGTCTTCCACGTCTTCCAGACGAGGTCCGGCATCGTCGGCCAGGGGATCGCCCCGCCGTCGGCCGCGGGGCAGGGGGCGCCGTTCTTCACCGCGCCGAAGTCGATCGTCTTCGTCCCGGACGACGTCCAGCCGGTCTTCTGGAAGCAGACGGTCCAGTTGAGCCGCATCATGATGCTCTTGTCCTCGTCGGACGCGTCGTGCTCGTCGACGCCGAACCCGGCGGCCTCGGCCCTGTCCCGGGCGTCGTCCAGCGTCATGCCCCGGTAGTCCGCGGCCTCGGGCCGGGGTCGGGGGCTGGGCTCCGGGGTCGTCCCGGCCGTCGGCGACGCCGGGGCGAGGACGCCGGCCGCGCTGCCCCCGCCGGCGGCCTTCCCGTCCGCCTCCGCCGTGACCGTCGCGGCCCCGTCCTCGGGCGGAGCCGGGAGGACCGCGCCGAGCAGTGCCATGGCCCCGATCGTGGCGGCCACCTTCGTGCCCTTCTGCCAGGGGCTGTCCTTCCACACCAGGACGATCGCGGCGAGCAGGGCGAAGAAGCCCAGGTACTCGCTGACCAGACCGAGCAGGGGCACGGCGACCAGGGCACCGAGGCGGGTCCGGTCGGTCAGCCACCGACGGGTGCCGGGGCGGGCGGGCCCGGGAGGGTCCGGTGGCGTGGGTGGCGTGGGAGGGGCGGGCGGGCGGTGCATGGGCGGTGTCTTTCCTGGTGCAGGGTGGTGATGGCCCGTGAGGTCACTCCGGCCTCCCGTCGGGCGACCGCATCGTACAGTCCGCGGCCGGCCGGGCCGGACCCCCGAGCGACCGCCCCGCCACCCGCGCCAGATGCCGCCCGAACACCTCCCGCGCCCCGGGTGTCAGGGTGCGCAGTGCCACCATCGCCGTGATCACGACGTCGCACAGCTCGGCCTCGACGTCCTCCCAGGTGTGCGTGACGCCCTTGCGCGGGTTCTGGCCCATCGTGCCGATCACCGCCTCGGCGACCTCACCGACCTCCTCCGACAGCTTCAGCATGCGCAGCAGGAGGCCCTCACGGCCGCCGACGGGCTGGTCGGCCTCCAGCCACGTCCACAGGGCGTCGACGGTGGTCCACGGGTCGTCGGCGGGCGTGCCGCCTCGGGTCTCGGTCATGCCCAGCAGCCTGCCACGGCGGACGAGGGCGTCCGGCGCGACCTCAGTCGAACAACTGCTCCTGCCGGCCCTCCGCCGCCTTCCGCATGCGCCTGTTCCTCGCCCCGACGACCACCGTCGTGGCCGCCGCCGTCACCGCGAAGGCCGCCGGGACCATCCAGTTCCGGTTGACCGCGTGGCCCAGGGCGTGGTCCACGGAGAGGCGGCCGGGGCCCGCGACCGCGAGACCGGCGGCCGTCAGGCCGAGGGAGGCCGCGTACTCGTACCCGCCGCTCTGGGCGAAGAAGCCGTTCGGGGCGTGCACGGCCGCCGCGCCCGTCATCGCGCCGGCCGCCGCCGCGCCCGCGGCCGGGGTGGCCAGGCCAAGGGCCAGCAGGACGCCGCCCCCGGCCTCCGCGAGGCCCGCCGCGGTGGCGCTCGCCCGGCCCGGTGTGTAGCCCATGGACTCCATGGCCTTGCCGGTCCCCTCCAGCCCTCCGCCGCCGAACCAGCCGAGCAGTTTCTGCGCGCCGTGCGCGGCCAGGACGCCGCCCGTCCCCAGACGGAGCAGCAGCAGTCCGAGGTCGCGTCGGTCGTAACAGGTCATGTCGGCTCCTTCAGCGGTGACGGCGGTGAGAGGGGTGACTGTGGTGCCCTGTCGCTGTCTCCGGGTTCCCACCCTCCCCACGTTTCCACCGTCGCACCGCACCCACCCGGCCGGCCCGCCGCGGGCGCCGTTCGGGTGGCGGGGGGCCGCGGCCGGTGTGACGCTGCCCGCATGACGATTCAGACCACCCGACTCAGCGACCCGGCCGTCCGGGCCTTCGTCGCCGCCGTCAACGCGCACGACCGCGAGGCCTTCCTGGCGCTGCTCGCGCCGGACGCCACCATGGCCGACGACGGCGACGACCGGGACCTCGCCCAGTGGATCGACCAGGAGATCTTCTCCTCCAACGGCCACCTGGAGGTCGACAACGAGTCGAACGGCGGGCGCGCCCTCATCGCCCGCTACCGCAACGACACCTGGGGCGAGATGCGCACCCGGTGGAACTTCACCGTCGACGACGAAGGCCGGATCGCGCGGTTCGAGACCGGGCAGGCGTAACCGGGCCGCGAAGGGCGCCGCGGGGGAGGCGCCGCGGGGGAGGGGCCGCTCGCCGTCGGCCGGGCGGCCGTGGCCGGGCCGGGTCCCTCGCGGCCGACGCCCGCGGGCATGTGCGCGGCAGCCGTCCGCCCACCGGTGCGTATCCCGCGTACCCCCGCGGGATCCACCCCCATCCGGTGGCCGGAACGGCTGCCGTCTTCCCCCCCTCGCCATGGCTCGAGGCTCCGGAAGGCCGACGCTCCGAGTGTGAAGCTTCGGTGAAGGAAAGTTGAGCATAGATCCGTCACCGGCCGCAAGAGTGCGGACTGTTGAATTCCGAACGTGTGAATCGTCAAGGGGCCCGCACGCGCGGCCCGTTCAGCCCCGTCCCACGTACGGCATCGCCGTCGCCATGACCGTCGCGAACTGCACGTTCGCCTCCAGCGGCAGCTCCGCCATGTGCCGCACCGTGCGCGCCACGTCGGCGACGTCCATCACGGGCTCGGGAGCCACCTCCCCGTTGGCCTGGAGCGCTCCGGTCTGCATGCCGGCCGTCATGTCGGTCGCCGCGTTGCCGATGTCGATCTGGCCGACCGCGATGCCGTAGGGCCGGCCGTCCAGGGACAGCGACTTGGTCAGGCCGGTCAGCGCGTGCTTGGTCGTCGTGTACGCCACCGAGTGCGGGCGGGGCGTGTGCGCGGAGATCGAGCCGTTGTTGATGATCCGGCCGCCCTGCGGGCTCTGCTCCTTCATCTGCCGGTACGCCGCCCGCGCGCACAGGAACGCACCGTTGAGGTTGGTGTCCACCACGTGCCGCCACGCGTCGTAGGACAGCTCCTCGACCGGCACGCCGCCCGGACCGAACGTCCCGGCGTTGTTGAACAGCAGGTCCAGCCGCCCGAACCGGTCGCGCACGGCGGCGAACAGGGCGGCCACGTCCTCGGGCCGTGACACGTCGGTCCGTACGGCGAGAGCGGTGCCGCCGGGGACGAGGGCGGCCGTCTCCTCCAGGGTCTCGGTGCGGCGGCCCGCCAGGGCCAGCGTCCAGCCCGCGCGCAGCAGCTCGGCGGCGACCGCGCGGCCGATGCCGGAGCCGGCGCCCGTCACCACGGCGATCCTCTCCCGGCCGGTCATGTCGTACGTCCCCTCGTCGGCGGTTCTCACGGTGTTCATGAGGCCGCAGCGTACGCGTGGGGATCGACCGGCGATCATGCGGAACTCATCCGTCCGACACGGGCCCGTCATGTCCGCGCCAAGGTGGCGTCGTTCCCGGCCATTCGAATGCCCCCTGCACCCACCGCAAGGGGAGGAACGGATGACACCCGCGAACCACCAGGCCCCCAGCCCTGTTCAGGCCACCCCGGCCCCGCACGCGCCCGAACTCCGCGCCGCCGCCCGCCACCTGGGCCGCCGCCGCTTCCTGACCGTCACCGGCGCCGCCGCGGCGCTCGCCTTCTCCGTCAACCTGCCCGCCGCCGGCACCGCGAGCGCCGCCGAACTCGACCCGGCCCGGCTCACCGGCGACCCCTTCACACTCGGCGTCGCCTCGGGCGACCCGCTGCCGGACTCCGTCCTGCTGTGGACGCGCCTGGCCCCCGCGCCGTACCAGGCCGACAGCGGACTGCCCGCGAAACGCGTCGACGTCGGCTGGGAGCTCGCCCTCGACGAACGCTTCCGCCGCGTCGTCAGACGGGGCACCGCCACCGCCCACCCCGAGTTCCACCACACCGTCCACGTCGAGGTCGACCACCTCGCCCCGGGCCACGTCTACTACTACCGCTTCCGCGCCGGCCGCTTCGTCAGCCCCGTCGGACGCACCCGCACCGCGCCCCCGGCCCGCAGCCGCACCGCCGAGCTCACCTTCGGCCTGGTCTCCTGCCAGCGCTACGACCAGGGCTACTACACCGCCTACCGGCACCTCGCCGAGGAGGACGTGGACGTCGTCTTCCACCTCGGCGACTACCTCTACGAGTACGCCGTCAACTCCGCCGGAGGCTCCCGCGCCTACCCGGCCGGCACCCTGCCGGACCTGTTCGACCACGAGACGGTGACGCTGGAGGACTACCGCCTGCGGTACGCCCTCTACAAGTCCGACCCCGACCTGCGGGCCGCGCACGCCGCGCACCCCTTCGTCGTCACCTGGGACGACCACGAGACCGAGAACAACTACGCGGGCGACACCCCGGAGAACAGCGTCCCGCCGGAGGAGTTCCTGCTGCGCCGGGCCGCCGCCTACCGGGCCTACTGGGAGAACATGCCGCTGCGGCGCCCCCAGCTTCCCGAGGGGCCGGACCTGAAGCTGTACCGCCGGCTGCACTGGGGCCGGCTCGCCCAGTTCGACGTGCTCGACACCCGCCAGTACCGCTCCGACCAGGCCTACGGCGACGGCTGGCAGTACCCCGGCCCCGAGTCCGAGGACCCGGGCCGCACCCTGACCGGCGACGCCCAGGAGCGCTGGCTGATCAACGGCTGGCACCGCTCGGACGCCGTGTGGAACGTGGTGCCCCAGCAGGTCACCTTCTCCCAGCGGTACAGCGCCACCACCACCCCGGCCAAGGTCTCCATGGACTCCTGGGACGGCTACCCGGCCTCCCGCGAACGGGTGCTGGCCGGCGCGCAGGCCGCCGGTGTGGAGAACCTGATGGTCCTCACCGGCGACGTGCACGTGCACTACGGCTTCGACATCAAGCGCGACTTCTCCGACCCGGACTCCCGGACCCTGGGCACGGAGATCGTCACCTCCTCCGTCACCAGCGGCGGCAACGGCTCCGAGAAGCCGTCCAACTGGGACACCTACCTGGCCGCCAACCCGCACCTGCGGTTCTACAACGGCCTGCGCGGTTACGCCACGGTGTCCCTCGGCAAGGAGCTGGCGCGCGCCGACTTCAAGACGGTGTCCCACGTGACCACCGAGGGCGCGCCGCTCACCACCGCCGCCTCCTTCGTCACGGAGGTCGGGGACCAGGGCCTCAAGCCGGCGTGACCTCGCGCGACGCGGCCACCGCACCGGGCCGCTCGCCGGGGTAGCGGACGCCGACGCGCTCCCGGATCGCGTCGAGCGTCCGCATCACGGCGAGGGTGCCGTCCAGCGGGACCAGCGGCGACTCCGTCTCACCGGCCCGCAGCGCCCGCATCACCTCCCGCGCCTCGTGCTTGAGGCTCGCGCGGGGCCCGTCGGCCGGGTCGGCCGTGAACCTCTCGGGTTCGCGGCCGTCCCGGTGCAGCACGAAGTGGTCCGGGAAGAAGAAGCCGTAGGGCACGTCGATCCGGCCCAGGGACCCGGTGACCGAGGCGGAGTTGGGCGTGCCCCCGGTGATGGAGCAGTGCACCGAGGCCAGCGCGCCGGTGTCGTAGGAGAGCAGCGCACCCGTCTGGAGGTCGACCCCCTCCTCCGAGAGCACCGCCCGCGCCGCGACGTCCGACGGCTCACCGAGCAGCAGCTGCGCGAACGACACCGGGTACACGCCCAGGTCGAGCAGCGCGCCGCCGCCCTGCGCCGGGTCCCGCAGCCGGTGCGCCGGAGGGAAGGGGCCCGCCAGTCCGAAGTCCGCCTGGACACTGCGGACCTCGCCGATCGCGCCGTCCTCCACCAGCGCCTTCAGGCGCCGCACGAGCGGATTGCAGAACATCCACATCGCTTCCATCAGGAAGACCCCGCGCTCCCGCGCCAGCGCGACCAGTTCCCCCGCCTCGCGCGCGTTCAGCGTGAACGGCTTCTCGCACAACACGTTCCGGCCCGCCTCCAGACAGAGGCCGGCGGCGGTGCGGTGCGCCGCGTGCGGAGTGGCGACGTACACCACGTCGACGTCCTCGTCCCGGGCCAGCGACTCCCAGTCGCCGTACGCCCGTGGTATCCCGAACCGGTCCGCGAACGCCTTCGCCGACGCCTCGGTCCGCGAGGCGACCGCCACGACCTCGGCGTCCGGCAGATCGACCAGATCCGCCGTGAACGTCGCCGCCATGCCGCCGGTCGCCAGAATCCCCCAGCGCACCCTCTGCTCGGCCACCCTGTCCCCACCCTCGCTCACGTTCCAACACGTCCGTACGAGCTGAGAGCATAGGTGCCGGATCCGTAGAACAGGGAGGGGCTCATGCCCGAGCGCGGGCCGTCCGCACCGCACGCGTCACCGTCGAACACCACACAACCGAACACGCCACGGGCGGCCGGGCCGGTCACGATTCCGGCCGTCCGCCCGCCGCGCGCCGGGCGCCGCACCGGACTGCTCGTCACGCTCGTCCTCGGCGGCCTGACCGCCACCCCGCCGCTGGCGATGGACATGTACCTCCCCTCGCTGCCGGAGGTCACCGAGTCCCTGCGCGCGCCGGCGGCGACCGTCCAGCTGACGCTCACCGCCTGCCTGGCCGGCATGGCCCTCGGCCAGCTCGTCGTCGGCCCGATGAGCGACAAGTGGGGCCGCCGCCGCCCGCTGCTGACCGGCCTCGCCGTCTACGTCGTGGCCACCGCGCTGTGCGCGCTCGCGCCCACCGTCGAGCTGCTGGTCGCCTTCCGGCTGGCACAGGGCCTCGCGGGGGCCGCCGCCATCGTCATCGCGCGGGCCGTCGTGCGCGACCTGTACGACGGTGTGGCCATGGCCCGCTTCTTCTCCACCCTCATGCTGATCTCCGGCGTCGCCCCGGTCGTCGCGCCGCTCATCGGCGGGCAGATCCTGCGGGTGACGGACTGGCGGGGCGTGTTCGTCGTGCTCACCGTGGTCGGGGTGGTGCTGGGCGGGGTCGTGTGGGCCAAGCTGCCCGAGACGCTGCCGGAGGCCGAACGGCACGCCGGCGGGGTCGCCGACACGCTCCGCTCGATGCGCGGCCTGCTCGCCGACCGGGCCTTCACCGGGTACATGCTCGCCGGCGGCTTCGCCTTCGCGGCGCTGTTCGCCTACATCTCGGCGTCCCCGTTCGTCGTCCAGGAGATCTACGGCGCCTCCCCGCAGACGTTCAGCCTGCTGTTCGGGCTCAACTCGATCGGCCTGGTCGTCGTCGGACAGATCAACGGCAAGGTCCTCGTCGGGCGGGTCAGCCTGGACCGGGTGCTGGGCATCGGCCTGCTCGTCGTCATCGCCGCCGCGACCGCGCTGCTGCTGATGGCCCTCGGCGTCTTCGGCGAGGTCGGGCTCGCGCCGATCGCCGCCGCGCTGTTCGTGCTGATGTCCGCGATGGGCATCAGCCTGCCCAACACCCAGGCTCTCGCGCTGATGCGGGTCGAGCAGTCCGCCGGCTCCGCGTCCGCACTGCTCGGCACGTCCTCCTTCCTCATCGGCGCCGTCGCCTCCCCGCTGGTCGGGATCGCCGGGAAGGACACCGCCCTGCCGATGGCGATCGTCCAGCTCGGGGCGGCGGTGGTGGCGCTGGGCTGCTTCCTGGGCCTGTGCCGGCCCTCGGCCGGGCGTCCGGGCGCGGACGCGGGGCGTGCGCCCGCGCGGGCAGCGGAGACGGGAGCGGAGAAGGGGGCGGAGAGCTGAGCGCTCCGAGACTGCGCGGCGACACCCCGGAACGGGCCGGACTCGACCCCGGGCAGCTCCGCCGTGTCGTGGCGGACGTGCACGCGCTCACGGCGGGCGAGCGGCCCTGGGCGGCGGGTGCCGTCGTGGCCGTGGGGCGCGGGCCGGTGCTCGCCGTCGAGGAGGCGGCGGGGTGGGCCGTGCGGTACGCGTCGTACGACCCGGACACCGGCACGGGCGTGGAGCTGCCGGCCGGCTCCCGGGTGCCGGCGACCGTCGACACGCCCTTCGACCTGGCGTCGCTGACCAAGCTGTTCACCGCGGTCGCCGCCGTGCAGCAGATCGAACGCGGCACGCTCGGCATGGACGCGGAGGTGGGGGCCTACCTGCCCGACTTCCGCGGGGCCGCCGCGCACGGCGTCACCGTGCGGCAACTGCTCACGCACACCTCCGGGCTGCGGCCCGAACTGCCGCTGTACGACTGCGCCGACGACGGGGAACGCCTGCGGCGGCTGCGCGCGGAACCGCCGGTCGGGGTGCCGGGGACGTACTGCTACTCCGACCTGAACATGCTGCTCCTGCAGCATGTGCTGGAGCGGGTGGGCGGGCGCGGCCTCGACGTCCTCGTGCGGGACGGGATCACCCGGCCGCTGGGCATGACCGCGACGGGCTTCGGGCCGTGCCCGGGCGCGGCGGCGACGGAGGACCAGCGGCGGCCGTGGGCCAAGGCGGACCGGGGAATGCTGCGGGGCGTCGTCCACGACGAGAACGCCTGGGCGCTGGGCGGGGTGGCGGGGCACGCGGGACTGTTCTCGACCGGCCGGGATCTCGCGGTCTTCTGCCGGGCGCTGCTGGCGGGCGGCTCGTACGGGCCCGCGCGCATCCTCGGGCCCGACTTCGTGGAGCTGCTCCTCGGGGAGCCGGGGCTCGGCTTCGCGGTCGACCAGCCGTGGTTCATGGGGGAGCTGGCGGGGCGCGGGGCGGCGGGGCACACCGGGTTCACGGGCACGATGCTGGTCCTCGACCGCGCGACGGACACGTTCGCGATCCTGCTGGCCAACACGGTCCACCCGCGCCGCCGGCCGCCGGACAACGGGCCGCGGGCGACGCTGGGGACACGGGTGGCGCGGGCGGTGCGGGCGATCTGACGGACCGCGCGTCCGCCCCGGCGCCGTAGAATTCCCGGGTGAACGCCCCCGCCGCCCCCGCCGACACCCTGCGCACCGCCCTCGCCGGCCTCGTCGACGGGCTTCCGCCCAGCCAGGCCGCGCAGGCCGTCGAACGGCTGATCGCCAACTACCGCGGGGCCACCCCGACCGACGCCCCGATCCTGCGGGACCGCGCGGACGTCGTCGCGTACGCCGCGTACCGCATGCCGGCGACCTTCGCCGCCGTACGGTCGGCGCTCGCGGAGTTCTCGGCGGCCGTGCCCGGGTGGGCGCCCGCGAGCCACGTGGACGTGGGCGGCGGGACCGGCGCGGCGACCTGGGCCGTCAGCGACACCTGGGGCGGCACCCGCCCGGTGACCGTGCTCGACTGGGCCGAGCCGGCGCTCGCCCTCGGCAAGGAGATCGCCGCCGCCGACCCGGCCCTGCGCGACGTCCGCTGGCAGCGCGCCCGGATCGGCGCCGGGCTCACCGTCGGGTCCACCGACCTCGTCACCGTCTCCTACGTCCTCAACGAACTGACCCCCGCCGACCGGGCCGCCCTCGTCGACGCCGCCGCCGGCGCCGCCCGGGCCGTCGTGATCGTCGAGGCGGGCACCCCGGACGGCTACGCCCGCGTCATCGAGGCCCGCGCCCGGCTGGTCGCCGCCGGCTTCCACGTCGCCGCCCCCTGCCCGCACAGCGCCGCCTGCCCCATCGTCCCGGGCACGGACTGGTGCCACTTCGCGGCGCGGGTCAGCCGCTCCTCCCTGCACCGCCAGGTCAAGGGCGGTTCCCTCGCCTACGAGGACGAGAAGTTCAGCTACGTCGCCGCCGCCCGCTTCCCGGTCGCCCCCGCCCCCTCCCGCGTCGTGCGGCGCCCGCAGATCCGCAAGGGGCAGGTCCTGCTCGACCTGTGCGAGGCGGACGAGCAGCTCCGCCGCCGGACGGTCACCAAGCGCCACGGCGACCTGTACAAGGCGGCCCGCGACGCGGACTGGGGTGACCCGTGGCCCCCGGCCGCGGACCGCTAGTACCGCTGGTCAGGACTCGGGCTCCGACTCCTTCCGGGCCGCCTCCTCCCGTTGTTCCCGGAGCCTGCGCAGCAGCTCCCGCTTCTGGGCCCGCGCGTCCTGCGCGCCGCCGACCCGGTCGCCCGGCCCGCCGCCGCGCAGGGCCCTGCGGCCGAGATTGCGGCGCGCGCCGCCCACACCCAGCATGTTTCCGGCTCCGCCTCGGGTCATCGGAGCTCACCGTCCCTTCGCACTCAGGAGAACGAGACGGTTCGTCTCGCGCTGTTGTTCCCTCACTGTCAGGCGAGACGCACCGTCTTGTCAACTGATAAATTCGGGCCATGGCCACCCAGAAACCCACCCAGGTCCCCGACGTCACACGCCGCAGCGCGAGGTCACGCCGGGCCATCTACGAAGCCGCCCTCGCGCTCGTCGCCGAGGTCGGCTACCCCAGGACCACCATCGAGGGCATCGCCGCCCGTGCCGGCGTGGGCAAGCAGACCATCTACCGCTGGTGGTCCTCCAAGGCGGAGGTCCTGCTGGAAGCCTTCCTCGACCTCCAGGAGCAGGCCGTGGAGGCCCAGGGGCAGCAGGACACGTACGCGATCCCGGACACCGGCGACCTCGCCGCCGACCTGAAGGCCGTGCTGCGCGCCACGGTCGACCAGCTGCACGACCCGAAGTTCGAGGCCCCCTCCCGCGCCCTGGCGGCGGAGGGCGTCGTCAACGAGCAGCTCGGCCGGGCGTTCGTCACCAAGCTGCTGGAGCCGTCGCTCCAGCTCTACGTCGACCGGCTGCGCGCCGCCCAGGAGGCCGGGCAGATGCGGCCGGAGGTCGACCCGCGCGTCGCCCTCGAACTCTTCGTCTCCCCGCTCGCCCAGCGCTGGCTGCAGTACACGGCGCCGATCTCGCACGACTACACCGACACCCTCGTCGACTACGCGCTGTACGGCCTCGCCCCCCGCTGACCAGTGAGGTTTGTCCCTTCCCGACCCCGAAGCGCGGAATGGTGCGACCATAGGGCATGCTGATGCGCACGACGGCGAGGCGAGGGGATAGATGAGCGCGGACTTCGGTGGCCGGACCCTGCGGGACAAACTCTCCCAGTGGCTGCGCAAGGGCCGCCCGAAGGAGGCCGCCGGTGACGGCGACCGGGAGTCCCTGCTGCTCGCCGCCGCCGCCGCGGGACTGCCCCTCGCGCCCGCCGCCCACCCCGTCGGCTACCGCTGCTCCTGCGAGCGCGTCGGCTGTCCCACCCCCGCCCGGCACCCGGTGTCCTTCGCCTGGCAGACGCAGTGCACCACCGACCGGGCACAGCTCGAGCGCTGGGTCCGGCACCAGCCGCAGGCCAACTTCATCACCGCGACCGGCATGGTGCACGACGTCCTCGACGTGCCCCTCGACGCCGGTCGCGAGACCCTGCGGCGGCTGCTCGAAGCGGGCGTCGAGGTCGGGCCCGTCGCCGAGAGCGACGACGGCCGCATGCTGTTCTTCACCCTCACCCGCGGCACCCCCGAGCAGGAGGACGAGTGGTGGCCGTGCGAGCTGGACTGCCACCCCGAGACCATGGACGAGCACCCCGGCCTGCGCTGGCACTGCCGCGGCTCCTACGTGCTCGTACCCCCCGCCCGGCTGCCCGGCGAGGACCGGGCCGTGCACTGGGTACGCGGACCCGAGCACCCGCTGCCCGACCCGCTGACCCTGCTGGAGACCCTCACCGACGCCTGCGCCCGGCACGTCGGCGAGGAGAGCGACCACGCCGGCACCGCCTGGCCGCTGCGCCGCTGAGCGCCGCCCGGCCGCGCGGGCGCTACTCGCCCTTCGCCGACGTCATGCCCTGAATACGGCCCAGGACGGACACCTGACCGCCGCCCGCCGGGTCCAGCGCGACCTCGTTGGAGACGAACTCCATCGTCAGCGACTGCTTGATCTCGCCGTCCGTCAGCGCCAGCACGTCCTTGTTCGGCGTGGGCACGGAGGTGCCCTGCGCGGCGGTCTGCTTCTCGAAGTGGCGCGTGGTGAAGAACACCATCGCCCCGCCGTCCTTCGTGCGCAACGCCAGCGGCGCGTAGTCGCCGTCGGTCAGCGGCTCGTCGATGTACTGGGTGACCAGGCCCGGCCTGATCGACCGCTTCTTGCGCAGCTCCCGCCACGCGCTGGTGTGCGCGCCGTCCGCGAAGGTCTTCCCGCCGTCCTTCAGGTACGCCGCGTAGTCCTCGCTCAACCCGGCGGGCGCCGCGGCCAGTTCCGTGGAGTTCGCGGGGACGGCCTCGGCCCAGCCGTCCTCGTCGGTCTTGAACTCGGGCACGTCACCGGGGGCGACCAGCGTCAGGTACGCCACCTCCCAGGGGTCCTCCAGACCGTCCCGGGTGAACACCAGCAGCCAGCGCGCCTCACCGCCCTTGTTCGCCCTGGTGTCCGCGACGAACCAGCGCGGCCAGCCGGCCTTCGCGGGGATGGTGAACTTCGCGTCCGTCAGCTCCAGCGGCGAGTGAGAGGGATTGCCGCCCGGGTTGTTGGCCCGGCCGGCCTTCAGCCGCGCCGAGTCGATGGCGGCGAGGGCGCCGGTGGTGTACTCGGCGTCCAGGGAGCCGTCGTAGGCCTTGTCGGCATCGTTGTACGCGTCCGTGAACTGCTCCAGCGCCTTCGCGGCCTCGGCCCGGGTGGTCGCGGGGAGCACCTCGCGCTCGCCGTGCACCACCACGCAGCCGCTCGCCGACAACGACAAAGCCGTCACCGAGGCCGCTATCAGTGCGCTCCGGTCAAGCCTGCGGGGCCTTCGAGGGCCGCGATCCCTGCTCATCAGGTTCCTTCACCTTCCCCTTCCCGGAGGCGAACCCTACCGGGGCGAGGAACAGCGCGAGCGCCGGGACCAGGTACAGCAGCCACACCGTGACCTGGAGGACGGTCGGGTCGGGCTGGAAGTTGAACACGCCCTTCAGCAGGGTGCCGTACCAGCTCGACGGGTCGACGGTGTCGCTGATGTCGAAGGCCAGCTTCGTCAGGCCGGGCAGCAGGTCGGCCTCCTGCAGGTCGTGCACCCCGTACGCCAGCACGCCCGCGGCCACGACGACCAGCATCCCGCCGGTCCAGGTGAAGAACTTCGCCAGGTTGATGCGCACCGCGCCCTTGTAGAACAGCCAGCCGAGCAGCACCGCCGTCGCCAGGCCCAGGGCCACGCCGACCAGCGGGCGCGGGGTGCCGTCGCTCGCCGCGTGCACCGACGCCCACACGAACAGGGCGGTCTCCAGGCCCTCGCGGCCCACGGCGAGGAACGCGGTGGCCACCAGCGCGCCCGTGCCCATCTTCAGGGCCGCGTCGAGCCTGCCGTGCAGCTCCGACTTCAGGTGGCGGGCGGTGCGCCGCATCCAGAACACCATCCACGTCACCAGCACCACCGCGACGATCGACAGCGAGCCGCCGAGGGCCTCCTGCGCCTTGAACGTCAGTTCCTGCGAACCGAATTCGAGGACGCAGCCGAAGCCGAGCGCGATGGCGACCGCGACGCCGATGCCGGCCCAGATCGGCTTCAGCGCGTCCCGGCGGCCCGTCTTGACCAGGTAGGCGATGAGGATGCAGACGACGAGGGAGGCCTCGAGGCCCTCACGCAGTCCGATCAGGTAGTTGGAGAACACGGCTACGCCTCCTTGGCGAACAGCGTGCTGCCCCACCAGTCGTCCGCGTCACGGACGCCGGGCGGGATCGCGAAGACCGCCGAACCCACGTGCTGGATGTATTCGTTGAGCGCGTCCGTCGCCAGATTGCGCTGGACGCGGATGAAGCCGCTGCGCACGTCGCGTTGGTAGGCGAGGAAGAACAGGCCCGCGTCCAGGCGGCCCAGACCGTCGGTGCCGTCGGTGAACGAGTAGCCGCGGCGCAGGATCGTCGCCCCGCCGTTGGCGTCGGGGTGCGCGAGCCGCACGTGCGCGTCGGGCTTCATCGCCTTCAGGAACGGCTCGTCGCGCTCCTTGGCCTTGCCGACCGGGGCGCCCTCGCCCTTGTCGCGGCCGAAGACGTCCTCCTGCTCCTGCAGCGAGGTGCGGTCCCAGGTCTCGATGTGCATGCGGATGCGCCGGGCGACCAGGTAGGAACCGCCGGTCATCCAGTCCGGGCCGTCCTTCGCGCCGGCCCAGACGAACTCGTCCAGCCGTTCCGTCTCCGTGCCCGAGATGTTGCGGGTGCCGTCCTTGAACCCGAACAGGTTGCGCGGGGTCTGCGCGTCCGCCGTCGTCGAGGAGGTCTTGCCGAAGCCCAGCTGGGACCAGCGCACGACGACCTTGCCGAAGCCGATGCGGGCCAGCTGGCGGATCGCGTGCACGGCGACCTGCGGATCGTCCGCACAGGCCTGCACGCACAGGTCGCCGCCGCTGCGGTTCCGGTCGAGGTTGTCGCCGGGGAACTTCGGCAGGTCGACCAGTGCCTCGGGGCGCTGCCCGGCGAGGCCGAACTTCCCGAACAGGGACGGTCCGAAGCCGATGGTGAGCGTCAGCCGGGACGGCTTGAGCCCCAGCGCCTCGCCGGTGTCGTCCGGCGGGGCCTCGGCCAGTCCGCCGTAGGCACCCTCGCCGACGGGCTCCCCGGCGGTCATCCGCCGGGCCGCGGCCGTCCAGTCCTTGAGCAGCCGGACGAACTCGGCGCGGTCGTCGGTGGTCACGTCGAACGCCGCGAAGTGCAGCCGGTCCTGCACCGGGGTGGCGATGCCCGCCTGGTGCGCGCCGTGGAAGCCGACCGCGTCGGCACCGGCCGGGTCCACGTCGTCGCCGGTGCGGGCCATCGCCATCGCCCCGCCGGCCGCCGCGGCGCCGAGGGCGAGTCCCGCGCCGCCCCAGCCGATCAGCGCCCGGCGCGACGGAGCCTGCGCCCTGCCGTCCGTGTCCGTCATCGTCGTCCTCCGGTGCTACTTGCCGACCACGGCGGCGGCGAGCTTGGACAGCGGCTCGGCGAGCGCGTTCACCGCGTCCGACAGCTCCTTGCGGCCGGCCTTGCCGACCCTGTCGTAGGAGGTGAACTCGTACGACGCCGGGCCGGGCCGGTACTGGTCGAGCAGCTTGTCCAGCGCGGCGAACTGCTTGTCGAGGTCCGCCGTCAGCGCCGCGTCGTTCTCCCGCGCGACGGGCTTCAGCAGCTCGTAGGACTTCTGGGCCCCCTCGACGTTGGCCTTGAAGTCGACCAGGTCGGTGTGCGAGTAGCGCTCCTCCTCGCCGGTGACCTTGCCGGTGGCGACCTCGTCGAGGAGTTCCTTGGCGCCGTTGGCCATGGACGTCGGGGTGATGTCGGCGGTGCCGACGCGGTTCTGCCAGTCCTTCAGGTCGGTGACCAGGGTGCCGGCGAGTTCCTTCTCGCGGTCGCCGATCTCCTTGTCCTGCCACAGCGCCTTCTCCAGGCGGTGCCAGCCGGTCCAGTCGGTCGCCGGGTCCTGGCCCTCCTCCAGGCCGTCCTCGCGGACGTCGACCTGCGGGTCGATGTCGCCGAAGGACTCCGCGACCGGCTCGGTGCGCTCCCAGCCGATGCGGGACGGCGCGTACGCCTTCTTCGCGGCCTCCAGGTCACCGGCCCGGACGGCCTTCGCGAACGCCTCGGCCTTCGGCAGCGTCTCGTCGGCCTGCTGCTGCACGTACTGCCGGTAGGCGGCCACGGCCCCGTCCAGGCGCGGGTCGCGCTTGGCGGCCTTGCCACCGGTGGCCTTGACGTCCTGGCGGATGCCCTTGCCCTTCATGCCGGGTTTGCAGGCGATCCGGTAGTCGCCGGCCTTCACCTCGGCGGTGACCCGCTGCTTGGTGCCGGGGCCGATGTTCTCCCGCTCGGTGACCACGCGGTCGTCGGGGAACAGAAGGTAGACCTCGGTGACCTTGGACCCCTTGTTCTCGATGGCGAGCTCGACGTGCCCGGCCGGGAACTCCTTCGCCGACACGTCGCACGCGTCGTCCTTCGCCGTGACGGTGACGACGTGGTCGCCGTTCGCCGAGTCGCTCTTCTCGGCGCATCCCGTCACGGCGGTCAGGGCCGCCGCGGTGGCGACGGCGGTGACGACGGAGAGTCTGGCGGCTCGCATGCGGGCTCCAAGGGATGGCCGAAAGTACGCGTGACGGACCTCATAGGGAAGGTGAGGCTCGCCTAACGTACCTAAGGATTTCCTAAGTGCCAGCCGTCGAAGCGGTGATCCGAATCTCATGGACGGTGTATGAGCACGGTCCGGTCACGGTGGCTCAAAGCCGCGTTCACAGGAAGGTCAAAGGAACGTCAAAAGGTGCGTCGCGGGACGACCCTCGCGGCCCCGGGCGCGCCCGGCCGCCCCGCCCGGCCTTCGAGTCGGGTCCCGGCCCGCGGCGGTGCTTGAATGCCCCGGTGACTGACTACGACGTACTGCGCGTCTTCTGCGCGCCGAACGGCGGCTACGGCAACGAGCTCGGCGTGGTCCGGGACGGCTCCGTGCTGCCCGGCCGGGACGAGCGGCAGGAACTCGCCGGCAAACTCGGCTTCAGCGAGACCGTGTTCGTGGACGACCCCGAGCGCGGTGCCGTCGACATCTACACGCCCACCCTGCGCCTGCCGTTCGCCGGCCACCCCTGCGTCGGCACGGCCTGGCTGCTGGACGTGCCCGAACTCGTCACCCCCGCCGGAGTGGTGGGCGCCCGGCAGGACGGCGAGTTCAGCTGGATCGAGGCACGCCCCGAGTGGGCGCCGCCCCGCACGCTGCGTCGCTACGCCTCCGTCGCCGAGGTCGACGCGCTGCCGGTGCCGCCGAAGGGGGAGTGGGTCTATGCCTGGGCCTGGGAGGACGAGGCGGCGGGGCGCGTCCGGGCCCGCGCCTTCCCCGGCCGCGACGACGGCATCGACGAGGACGAGGCGACGGGGGCCGCGGCCCTGCTGCTGACCGAGCGGCTGGGCCGCGCCCTCAACATCACGCAGGGGGCCGGCTCACAGATCCTCACGGCGCCCCAGCCCGGGGGATGGATCGAGATCGGGGGACGGGTGCGCCTGGAGCGGTGACGGCCGGCGGCCGGTCAGGGCAGCGTGAGGATGTCCGCGCCGGTGTCCGTCACCACCAGGGTGTGCTCGAACTGGGCGGTCCGCCTGCGGTCCTTCGTCACGACCGTCCAGCCGTCGTCCCACATGTCGTACTCGTGCGTCCCGAGCGTCAGCATCGGCTCGATCGTGAAGGTCATCCCGGGCTGCATGACCGTCGTCGCGTGCGGGCTGTCGTAGTGCGGGACGATCAGCCCCGAGTGGAACGACGAGTTGATCCCGTGCCCGGTGAAGTCCCGCACCACCCCGTACCCGAACCGCTTCGCGTACGACTCGATGACCCGGCCGATGATGTTGATCTGCCGGCCCGGCTTGACCGCCTTGATCGCGCGGGCCAGGGACTCCCGGGTCCGCTCGACCAGCAGCCGGCTCTCCTCGTCCACGTCGCCGACCAGGTAGGTCGCGTTGTTGTCGCCGTGCACGCCGCCGATGTAGGCCGTCACGTCGAGGTTGACGATGTCACCGTCGCGCAGCACGGTGGAGTCCGGGATGCCGTGGCAGATCACCTCGTTGACGGAGGTGCACAGGGACTTCGGGAAACCGCGGTAGCCGAGCGTCGAGGGGTAGGCGCCGTGGTCGCACATGTACGCGTGCGCGACCCGGTCCAGCTCGTCCGTCGTCACGCCCGGCGCGATCAGCTTCGCGGCCTCGGCCATCGCCTGCGCCGCGATCCGCCCGGCCACGCGCATCGCCTCGATCGTCTCGGGCGTCTGCACCTCGGGGCCGGTGTACGGCGTCGGCGCCGGTTTGCCGACGTACTCGGGCCGGCGGATGTTTCCGGGTACGGAACGGGTGGGAGACAGCTCCCCTGGTACGAGCAGCGACTGGCCAGACATGCCGCGAGTCTAACCAGCGGGCACGGGGGAACATGTCGGTGGCGAGAGGAGCTGGTCATGGCCCTGTTCAAGAAGCGCACGGTCGGAAAACCGGGCGAGTGGTACTACTGCCTGGAGCACAAGAAGGTCGAGGAGGGCCCGGAGTGTCCGGCCAAGGACCGGTTCGGGCCGTACGCCTCCCGGACGGAGGCCGAGCAGGCGATGCAGACCGCCCGCGAGCGGAACCTGGAATGGGAGAACGACCCCAAGTGGCACGACGCCCGGGCCGGCCGCGGGGACGACGACTGATCCGACACCCGGCACGGCGGCTGCGCGTCACCCGCGCAGCCGCACCGCGTGCTCGTTCGTCCGGACGTCCTGCGCCGTGAGCCCAGGCGGGCACGGCGCCGGCAGGCCCACCGCACCGGCGCGCAGCGTCCCGCCGGGCCGCGCCGGCGCCCGCACGACGGACGCCGCGAGCGACGGTTCCCGGACCCGGCCGCGGGCAGCCGTGCCTCTCCCGGTGCCCGAACGTCACGCGCGGCCGGCGGGGTGAGGGCCGGGGCGCCTCCCAGGGGGTGCCGGACCCCCGCCTCACCAGTGCGGAGGCGGCGGCGCCGTCAGGTGGTCGGTCAGCCGGGACAGACGGTCACGGAAGCGGCGCCGGCCCCGCGGAGGCGGTACCGCGTTCTCGCCCGCCGCCGCGCTGACCAGGTGCTGCACCGTGTCCAGGTCCAGCTCGGCGCCCTCCGGCACGGTCAGCGTCTCGTGCGCCATGGCCGTCAGCTCCCGCTCGCCGCTGCCCAGCGCCAGCACCGTCGCGCCGGCCCGCCGGGCGTCGTGCACCCGCTCCAGCAGCGGGGCGCCGGGATCGTCGGGCGTCACCACCAGCAGCGTCTCCCCGCGCCGGGCCGCCGCCAGCCGCCCCAGCCCCACCGCCAGATGCGCCGGGTCCGACGGACGCGCGCCGTGCCGCACCAGGGTCGGCGCCAGCTCCGGCGTCCCCGACCAGGCGGCCTCGTCCACCAGGTGGGCCGCCAGGTGCCACGGCTCGTACTCCGCCGTGCCCACCAGCAGCAGCCCGCCCCCGTGCGGCACCACCGACCCCCGCAGCGCCCCCGCGAACCGCCGGGTGGCCCCCAGCCACTCGGTCCCGGCGAGCACGTCCCGCAGCAGCGCTACCCGTACGGCGTCCATGCGCCCGCATCCTGCCGCAACCCCGCCCGCCCGTCCCGGCGTTCGCCCCGGATTCCCCCGACCCGGGGACGGCGTCGCGCCGGGCGGCACCCGGACCGGTGCGACGGCCGGGCCGGACGTAGGGTCGGGCCATGACCTCTACCGACAGTGCCGCACAGAAGGCCCCCGCCAAGGACCCCTGGGACCTGCCCGACGTCTCCGGGCTCGTGGTCGGCGTGCTCGGCGGGACCGGCCCGCAGGGCAAGGGCCTCGCCTACCGCCTCGCCAAGGCCGGCCAGAAGGTGATCGTCGGCTCCCGTGCCGCCGAGCGCGCCCGGGCCGCCGCCGAGGAGATCGGGCACGGCGTCGAGGGCGCCGACAACGCCGAGACCGCCCGCCGCAGCGACATCGTGATCGTCGCCGTTCCGTGGGAGGGCCACGGCAAGACCCTCCAGTCCCTGCGCGGGGAACTGGCCGGCAAGCTCGTCGTCGACTGCGTCAACCCGCTCGGATTCGACAAGAAGGGCGCCTACGCCCTCAAGCCCGAGGAGGGCAGCGCCGCCGAGCAGGCCGCCGCCCTGCTGCCGGACAGCCGGGTCGCCGCCGCCTTCCACCACCTCTCGGCCGTCCTCCTCCAGGACCCGGAGATCGACGAGATCGACACCGACGTCATGGTGCTCGGCGAGGAGCGCGCCGACGTGGAGATCGTCCAGGCCCTCGCCGGCCGCATCGCCGGCATGCGCGGCGTCTTCGCCGGACGGCTGCGCAACGCCCACCAGGTCGAGTCGCTGGTCGCCAACCTGATCTCCGTCAACCGCCGCTACAAGGCACACGCCGGGCTCCGCGTCACCGACGTATGAGGCGATGGGGGACACTGGTGAGTGCCGGTACGCGTCTGCCGGCGGTATCCGCAGTACCCGCACGTGTCCCCCGACAGGAGCCCCGCCCATGCCCCGCCTCGCCGTCTACGCCCTGATCGTCTGCGTGCTCGCCGTGGTCGCCGCCGTCGTCTCCTTCGTGCAGGGCAGCGTGCTGATCGGCGTCGTCTGGGTGCTGCTGACGGGCGTGTCGTCCAACATGTGCTGGTACTACGTCAAGCGCGGCCGGACCCCGCGCCGCGAGTCGGTCGCTAACTGACCGAGCAGAACTCGTCCGTCTGCCAGAACCGGTACAGCTCGAAGCCGCAGTACGAGTCGAAGTCGCTGATGCCCAGCCCGCGCAGGATCGAGTCGACCGCGTCGAAGAACACGCCGTTGACCGCCGGCAGCCACAGCAGCGCGAACACGAACAGCAGCCCGAACGGCGCGAACGGCTCCACCTGCCGCCGCACGCCGTACGACAGCCAGGGCTCGACCACCCCGTAGCCGTCCAGGCCCGGCACCGGCAGGAAGTTAAGGATCGCGGCCGTGACCTGGAGCAGCGCGAGGAAGGCGAGCGCGAGCCGGAAGTCGCGCGGCACGCCGTCCAGCGCGTCCAGCCAGAACGGGGCCGTGCACACGGCGGCGAACAGCACGTTCGTCAGGGGGCCCGCGGCCGAGATCAGGCTGTGCCGCCAGCGCCCGCGGATGCGGCCCCGCTCGATGAACACCGCACCGCCCGGCAGACCGATCCCGCCCATGATCACGAACAGCACGGGCAGCACGATGCTCAGCAGCGCGTGCGTGTACTTCACCGGGTTCAGCGTGAGATAGCCCTTCGCGCCGACCGAGATGTCGCCGCTGTGCAGCGCGGTGCGCGCGTGGGCGTACTCGTGCAAACACAGCGAGACGATCCACGCGGCCGTCACGAAGAGGAACACGGCCACGCCCGGCTGCTCGGCGAAGCCGGTCCAGGTGGCCCATCCCGTGACCGCCGTGACGGCCAGGATGCCGAGGAACACGGGACTGATCCGCCGGTCGCTGGGACGGGTGGTGGCGGCGGTCATGGGACTCCCTGACTGGCTTGCGTACGCACGGCGGGACCCGTGGGGCACGGGGACTGCCCGACCGTACCCGGCGGGGCAGGTGTTCGGCGAGGCCCCGGCCGGGCGCTGCCACGCCGCACCGGACAAACCCCGTGACCGGCGCCGACGGCACCAGGGACAATGGGCTCCGTGCGCTATCGCATCCTCGGCACCACCCAGGCACTCCGCTCCGACGGCACGGCCGTCCCCGTCGGCGGGGCGCGGCTGCGCGCCCTGCTGACCGTGCTCGCCCTCAGGCCCGGCCGTGCCGTGCCCGTGGGGCTGCTGGTGGAGGAGGTGTGGGGCGCCGACCCGCCCGCCGACGCGCCGGGCGCCCTTCAGGCCCTGGTCGGACGGCTGCGCCGGGCGCTCGGCGCGGCCGCGGTCGCCTCCGCCGACGGCGGCTACCGGCTCACCGCCGCCCCCGACGACATCGACCTCCACCGCTTCGACCGGCTGGCCGGGGAGGGCTCCCGCGCGCTCGCCGACGGCGACCCGGACAAGGCCGCCGAGCTCCTCGACGACGCCCTCGCCCTGTGGCGCGGCCCCGTCCTCGCCGACCTGCCCGACCGCACCGCCGAGGCGGCCCGCTGGGAGACCCGGCACCTGGACGCGCTGCGCGGCCGCCACGCCGCCGCCCTGGAGCTCGGGCGGGCGGAACTCGCCCTGCCCGAGCTGACCGCGCTGTGCGACGGCCATCCCCTGGACGAGCCCCTCCAGGCCCTGCGGCTGCGCGCCCTGCGCGACACCGGCCGCACCGCCGAGGCGCTGGCCGCCTACGAGGGCGTACGACGCGTGCTCGCGGACCGCCTCGGCGCCGACCCGGGACCCGAGCTGCGCGCGCTGCACGGGGAGTTGCTCAACCCCTCGGAGGCCGCCGACGGCTCCGCGGCCCACCCCGGCACCCGAAGGCACCCGAAGCCCACCCAGGGCACGCGACCCGCCGGCCCCGCCCCTGCGGGGCCGCCCGCTCCCACGGGGCCGGCCGGCCCTGCGGAGGCCGTCGGTTCTGCGACGCAGGCCGGTTCTGCGACGCAGGCCGGCCCTGCGGAGGCCGTCGGTTCTGCGACGCAGGCCGGTCCAGGGGCCCCGTCCGGCCCCGAGGGGTTCGCCGACCCAACGGCGCGCGCCGGGTCTCCGGGGCATCCGGGTTCTGGGGCGGATGTCGGGTCTGCGGGGCATCCGGGTTCTGGGGCGGATGTCGGGTCCCCCGGACACTCCGGTCCTGGGGCGCATGCCGGTTCCCCCGGACACCCCGGTCCTGGGGCGCATGCCGGTTCCCCGGGGCACCCGAGCCTCGCGGCGCATGCCGGTTCTCCGGAGCACCCCGGCCCCGCGGAGCACCCTGGCCCCGCGGAGCACCCTGGCCCCGCGGAGCACCCCGGCCCCGCGGAGCACCCCGGTGCCGCAGCACTCACCCCCGCCTCCACGCCCACCGGCGCTGCGTCGCCCACCGGCCCCGCGGCCCGCCCCGCCGCTCCGGGAGGGCTCGGCGCGTCCGCCCCCGAGGTGGGCTTCCGTCCCCGGGGGAATCTGCGTGCCCGGCTCACCTCGTTCGTCGGGCGGGACGGTGACATCCAGGCGCTGCGCGCCGACCTGGCGACCGCGCGGCTCGTCACGCTGCTCGGGCCCGGCGGCGCCGGGAAGACCCGGCTGTCGCAGGAGGCCGCCGAGGGCGCCGGCGACTCGGCGCAGGACGGCGTGTGGCTGGCCGAACTCGCCCCCGTCGACGACCCCGACGCCGTACCGGAGGCCGTGCTCACGGCCCTCGGCGCCCGCGAGACCGTGCTGTACGGCGCCGGCGCCGAGGAGATGCGGGCCGTCACCGCGACCGACCGCCGGGCCACCGCCGTCGAGCGTCTCGTCGAGCACTGCGGCCGGCGCCGCATGCTGATCGTCCTCGACAACTGCGAGCACGTCGTCGACGCCGCGGCGCACCTCGCCGAGGAGCTGCTCGCCCGCTGCCCCCACCTGACCGTCCTCGCCACCAGCCGCGAACCCCTCGGCGTACCGGGGGAGTTGCTGCGCCCGGTCGAGCCGCTGCCCGAGCCCGCCGCGCTGCGGCTGCTCGCCGACCGGGGAGCCGCCGCCCGCTCCGGCTTCCGCCCCGACGCCGACGAGGAGACCGCGGCGGCCTGCGCCGAGATCTGCCGCCGCCTCGACGGCCTGCCGCTCGCCATCGAACTGGCCGCCGCCCGGCTGCGGATGCTCACCCCGCGCCAGATCGCCGACCGCCTCGACGACCGTTTCCGCCTGCTCACCTCCGGCAGCCGCACCGTCCTGCCCCGCCAGCAGACGCTGCGCGCGGTCGTCGACTGGTCCTGGGAACTGCTGGACGAGGACGAACGCGAGGTCCTCGGCCGCCTGTCGGTGTTCGCGGGCGGCTGCGACCTGGCCGCCGCCGAGGCCGTGTGCGGGCCGGCCGCCCTGGACGCGCTCGGTTCCCTGGTCGACAAGTCCCTGGTCGTCGCCGCCCCCGCCGGCGACGGGGAGATGCGCTACCGCCTGCTGGAGACCGTCGCCGAGTACGCCGCCGAACGCCTCGACGAGACCGGCGCCCGCGCCGGCGCCGAACGGGCCCACCTGACCCACTACCGCGAACTGGCCCGCACCACCGACCCGCTGCTGCGCGGCCCGGGCCAGCTCACCGCCATCGCCCGTCTGGAACGCGAGTACGAGAACGTCCGCACCGCCCTGCGGCACGCCGTCGCGGTGCGCGACGAGCAGGAGGCGCTCTGCCTGACGCTGTCGCTGGCCTGGTACTGGCACGTCCGCGACCTGCGGCTGGAGGCCCGCGGCTGGTGCCAGGAGGTCATGGCGCTCGGCCCGAACCCGTTCACCGATCCGCCCCGGCCCGCGGAGCCGGTCGAGGAGCGGTGCACCAGCGCCCCGCCCCCGATGACCGGCGAGGTCCTCGCCGAAGCCCGGCGCGGCGTGCACCTGGCCCACCTGGCCTGCATGGACACCGAACTGGACGCCTGGCAGACGCCGCAGGCCCAGGCGAAGCTGCGGGCGATCGCGGCCACCTACCGGCCGGGGCTGCCGCAGACCTGCCGCAGCCCGGGCCTGTTCTGGTTCTTCGCCGTGATGCTCACCGGCGACATCGAGCGCCTGGCGAAGAGCATCGACGCCTCCGTGCGCACCTGCCGCGAGACGCCGGGCTACGAGTGGGAACTGGCCTGCGCCCTGCAGTGGCGGGCCAACTTCGCGAGCCACCGCAGCGACATCGTCCCCGACGCGACCCGCGACGCCGACGAGTCACTGGAGATCTTCCGGCGGCTCGGCGACGAGTGGGGCCTCGCCGAGGCCCTCTCCGCCCGCGCCGAGGCCCGCGAACGCCGGGGCGAGTACCTGCTCGCCGCCGCCGACTACGAGGCGGCCGCCGAGTACGCCGATCGGCTCGGGGCGCACGCGCAGGTCGACGTGCTCGAGGCCCGGCTCGGCAGCGCGCTGCTGGAGGACGGCCGCCACCGGGAGCGGGGCGAGCGGATCCTGCGCGAGGTCGTCGAGCGCACCGACGACGGCGGACACAACAGCGCCATGCCCGCCGCCCGCCTCTTCCTCGCCGGCTGGCTCGTCCGCACCGACCGCACCGGTGAGGCCCGGGAGCAGTTGCGGCTGCTGCGGGAGCACTTCTCCATCGCCCACTTCGTCGTCTTCGACTCCTTCATCCTCTCGGCGGAGTCCTGGATCGACGCCGTGGACGGCCACTACGACACCGCCCTCGACAAGGCCCGCAAGGCCCTGGCGCGCGGCGACGACCCGCTGTCGGCCGCGATCGCGCCGCAGATGCGCTCGGTGCACCTGGTGGTCGCGGCCATGTCGCTGGCGCGGGTCGACGGCGGAAGGCGAGCCGCGGACGCAGCCCGCTGCCTGGGCGCCGCCGCCGCGATGCGCCCGTCCGGCCACGTCGAGGAGGCCATGGAACGCGAGGTGCGCGAACGCGCAACCGACTGGACCCGCGCCGCCCTCGGCGACCCGGCCTACGAGAGCGCGTACGCCGAGGGCACCGGCCTCACGGCGGAGGAGGCCGGTGCCCTGGTCTGACGTCGTCAGGCCTTCGTACGGAACTTGTGGATCGCGATCGGAGCCATCACCGCGGTGAGCGCCACCGACCAGCCCACCGTCATCCACAGGTCGTGCGCGACGGGACCGCCCACCATCAGGCCGCGCGCGGCGTCGGCGAGGCTGGACAGCGGGTTGTAGTCGGTGAAGGCCTCCAGCCAGCCCGGCATCGACTGCGTCGGCGCGAAGATCGAGGAGCCGAACTGGAGCGGCATCAGCACCAGGAAACCCATCGCCTGCACGGACTGGGCGTTCTTCATCATCACGCCCAGCGTGAGGAAGATCCACATCAGGGCCGAGCCGAACAGCACCGACAGCCCCACGGAGGCCAGCAGCCCGGCCCAGTTGGTGATGTCGAAGCCGACGAGGACGCCGACGATCATCAGCACCACGGTGGCGAACAGCATCCGCAGCAGCTCCACGGCGATCTTGGCGAACAGCACCGAGCCGCGCCCGATCGGCAGGGACCGGAAGCGGTCCATGACCCCGGAGTTGAAGTCCTGGTTGAAGCCGGTGCCGACGCCCTGGGCCATGTTCATGCCCATCATGGCCATCAGGCCGGGCACGACGTACTGCACGTAGGCCTGCTGGCCGCCGCCCAGCGACTGCCCGATGGAGCCGCCGAAGACGTAGACGAACAGCAGTGTGAAGATCACCGGGAACAGGATGGCGTCGAACATCGACTCCGGGTCCTGCCTGATCCACAGCAGGTTGCGGCGGACCAGTGCACCGGTGTGGCGCACGTGCCCGCGCAGCGAGATCCGGGCGTCGGGAGCGGGGACGGCGGTGGCGGCGCTCATACGGCGACCTCCTCGCGGGTGTCGGTGGCGGGCGTGGTGTCCTGCGGGGCACTGGCGCGGTGGCCGGTGAGGGACAGGAACACCTCGTCCAGACTGGGCAGTTCGGTGGTGATGGAGGCGATGGTGACGCCGCGTGCGGTGACCGCGCCGACCACGGCGGTCAGCTGCTCGTCACTGAGGATCGGCACCAGGACGGACCCGCGCTGGGTGTCCACGGTGGAGTTGGCGAGCCCGGTGATGCCCATCTCGTCCAGGAACGCGGCGAGCGGGCGCAGTTGGGCCGGGTCGACCGGGCGGACCCGCAGGGTGCGTCCGCCGACCTTCGCCTTCAGCTCCTCGATGCCGCCCTTCGCGATGACCTTGCCGCGGTCGACGACGGTCAGCTCGGAGGCGAGCTGCTCGGCCTCCTCCATGTACTGGGTCGTCAGCAGCACGGTGACGCCGTCGCCGACCATGCGCTTGACCTCGTCCCACACCTCGTTGCGGGTGCGCGGGTCCAGGCCGGTGGTGGGCTCGTCCAGGTAGAGGACGGCCGGGTGGCCGATCATGGAGGCGGCCAGGTCGAGGCGGCGCCGCATGCCGCCCGAGTAGGTGGCCGCCGGCCGCTTGCCGGCCTCGGTGAGCGAGAACCGCTCCAGCAGTTCGTCGGCGCGGGCGCGGGCGTCCTTGCGGGACAGGTCGAGCAGCCGCCCGATCATGTAGAGGTTCTCCCAGCCGGGGAGCTTCTCGTCCACGGACGCGTACTGCCCGGTGAGGCCTATCACCCGCCGCAGCTGCCGGGGCTGCCGTACGACGTCGTAGCCGGCGACGTACGCCTCGCCGGCGTCGGGGGTGATGAGGGTGGACAGGATGCGGACGAGGGTGGTCTTGCCGGCGCCGTTCGGCCCGAGCACACCCATCACGGTGCCCTCGCGCACGTCCAGGTCGACGCCGTCCAGCGCCTTGGTCTCGCCGTAGTGCTTGACCAGCCCCCGCACGGTGACCGCGCTGTTCGCGGCCGAGGGGTCGTCGTCGATTCGCTTCATGGGGAGGACAGTGTCAGCCCCCACTGACAAGTCGCCGACAAATCACCGACAGCGAGCCCCGTCCGCCGACATCCCACCGACAGAACAGAACCGGCCCCGCCGACGGGGGAAGATCGGCGGGGCCGGGTGGTGCCGTGCTGGTCTAGTGGACGGAGTGCTCCTCCTGCGGGAACGTTCCGCCGACGACGTCCTCGGCGAACGACTTCGCCGCGTCGCCCATGACCTGGCGCAGGTCGGCGTACTGCTTCACGAACTTCGGCACCCGTCCGCCGGTCAGCCCGAGCATGTCGGTCCACACCAGCACCTGCGCGTCCGTCTCCGGACCCGCGCCGATGCCGACGGTCGGGATGTGCAGGGTGCGCGTCACCTCGGCGGCCAGCTCGGCCGGTACCAGCTCCAGGACGACCGCGAAGGCGCCCGCGTCCTGCACGGCCTTGGCGTCGCGCAGCAGCTGCTGGGCGGCCTCCTCACCGCGGCCCTGCACCCGGTAGCCCATGGCGTTGACGGACT
This sequence comes from Streptomyces sp. NPDC048185, assembly GCF_043202495.1. Taxonomy (NCBI): domain Bacteria; kingdom Bacillati; phylum Actinomycetota; class Actinomycetes; order Kitasatosporales; family Streptomycetaceae; genus Streptomyces; species Streptomyces sp. NPDC048185. The sequence continues at coordinate 518,131 of NZ_JBIDAN010000001.1, read as the reverse complement.
GCGGGGTGAGACCGATGTGCGCCATCACCGGGATGCCGGACTCGACGAGCAGCCGGATCTGCTCGTGCGACCGCTCACCGCCCTCCAGCTTCACGGCGCCCGCCCCGGCCTCCTTGACCAGCCGGGTCGCCGAGCGCAGCGCCTGCACCGGGCCCTCCTGGTAGGAACCGAAGGGCAGGTCGGCCACGATCAGGGCGCGGTGGGTGCCCCGGACCACGGCGGACGAGAGCATGACCATCTCGTCCAGCGTGACGGGCACGGTGGTGTCGTAGCCGAGGTGGCAGTTGCCCGCGGAGTCGCCGACGAGCATGACCGGGATGCCGGCCTCGTCGAAGACGGACGCGGTCATCGCGTCGTAGGCGGTGAGCATGGGCCACTTCTCGCCGCGCTCCTTGGCGGCGGTGATGTCCCGGACGGTGATGCGGCGGGTGGTCTTGCCCCCGTACAGCGCCCTGCCGCCGTCGGCGGACTTGGCCTGAGGCGTCTGGGCAGCCGAAAGCTGCGTCATGGCAACGGCTCCTTCATGTCATCTCGAGGCGCCCTGACGGCGTCCCCGGATCCCTTCCATGGTGGCACCTCGTGCCGCCGGACGGCTAGGGGACCCTCGCCACGTGTCCGGCGACGCGGACCGGCGGTGTAAGAGATGGGTAAGAGAATTACGATACGGAACGGTCTCGTATCTTAAAACTCCTAGGGTCGGCGGCATGACTACTCCTGCCGACTCTTCCTCCCGGCGCATACCGGAAGAGGTGCACCGGCGCCGCTGGGCCATCCTTGGCGTGCTCATGCTGAGCCTGCTGATCGTGGTGCTCGACAACTCGATCCTGAACGTCGCCATCAAGACCATCTCCACCTCCGAGCCGACCGGTCTGGGCGCCACCCAGAGCGAGTTGGAGTGGGCGATCAACGCCTACACCCTCGTCTTCGCCGGCCTGCTGTTCACCGCCGGCCTGCTCGGGGACCGGCTGGGCCGCAAGAAGGTGCTGCTCGGCGGCCTGGCGGTGTTCGGCATCGGCTCCGCCCTCGCCGCCTTCTCCGGCTCGCCCGGCGAGCTCGTCGCCTTCCGCGCCGTGATGGGCCTGGGCGCCGCCTTCGTCATGCCCGCCACCCTCGCCGTCCTCATGAACGTCTTCGAGCGCGAGGAGCAGCCCAAGGCCATCGGGATCTGGGCCGGCGGCGTGGGCCTGGCCATCGCCATCGGCCCGATCACCGGCGGACTGCTCCTGGACCACTTCTGGTGGGGCTCGGTCTTCCTCGTCAACGTGCCGATCGTCGTCCTGGCCCTCGCGCTGATGCTGTGGCTGGTCCCCGACTCCCGCGACCCGAACCCCGGACGCCTCGACCCGGTCGGCGTCGTCCTGTCGGTCGTCGGCCTCGTCCTGCTGGTCTACGGCATCATCAAGGGCGGTCAGCTCGCCGACTTCACGGACGCGACCGTGCTGGCGACGATCGGCGCGGGCCTCGCCGTGCTCGTGGCGTTCGTCGTGTACGAGAAGCGCAGCGACCACCCGTCCATCGACGTCACGTACTTCCGCAACAAGGTCTTCTCCGCCGCGATCGCCGCCATCGCGCTGGTCTTCTTCGCGCTGATGGGCGTGACCTTCTTCTCCGTCTTCTACACCCAGAGCGTGCTCGGCTTCTCCCCGCTGGAGACCGGACTGCTGATGCTGCCGCTGGCCGCCTCGCAGCTGATCTTCGCTCCCCGGGCCCGCCTGCTCGTCGACCGGTTCGGCAACCGGGCCACGACCACGGCCGGGATGGTGCTCATCGCCGCGATGCTGGCCGCGTTCGCCACGCTGGAGGCCGACACGCCCGTCTGGCTGCTGGAGGTCTACTTCTTCCTCATGGGCACCGGCATGGCGCACATCATGACCCCGACCAGCGTCGTCATCATGCAGGCCCTGCCCCGCGAGAAGGCCGGCTCGGCCTCCGCGCTCAGCAACACCTTCCGCCAGGTCGGCGGCGCCCTCGGCATCGCCGTCCTCGGCTCCGTGCTGTCCACGGCCTACCGCACCGGCATCGAGGGTGACCTCGGCCACGTCCCGGCGGGCCTGCGCCACACCGCCGGGGAGTCCATCGAGGCGACGCTCGGCGTCGCCGAGAAGCTCGGCCCGCAGGGCAAGGCCCTCGTCGGCCCGGCCCACGACGCCTTCCTGCACGCCATGCACGTCACCGCGCTGTGGGGCGCGGGCGTCGCCGTGCTCGGCGCGATCGTGGTGGCCGTGTACCTGCCGGGCCGGACCCCGGCGCCCGAGGCGCCCGAGCGGGAACGGGAGCCGGTGGCCACGATGGAGTAGTACCGCCGCACCAGGGAGAATCCGTCCCAGCCCAGCGAAAGGACCCCCGCGTGAGCCTCGACAGCCGCTCGCCGCACCACTGGCCCACGCGGGGGCGCCCCCGCAGCGAGGCCGTCGAGCGCGCCATCATCGAGGGCGTGCTGGAGCTCCTGGGGCAGGGCGTCCCGCTCGCCGAACTCTCCGTCGAGCGCATCGCGCGCATGGCCGGCGTCGGCAAGGCCACCATCTACCGCCGGTGGAGCGGCAAGGAGGAGCTCTTCGTCGACGTGGTGCGGGCCGCCGAGCCCGAGGACCCGGTCCTGCCGGGCACGTCGATGCGTGACGATCTGGTCGTCATCCTCGAGTCGCTGCGGCAGCGCGGCCTGACCAACAGGTCGACGATCCTGCACAGCGTCTACGCCCAGATGAAGTCCAGCCCCCGGATCTGGGCGGCCTACCACCACAGCGTCGTCCTCCCGCGGCGCAGACTCGGCATCGGGATACTGCGCCGCGGCCGCGCCAACGGCGAACTGCGCGACGACGTCGACCTGGAGCTGCTCTACGACATCGTCGTCGGCCCCATGCTGGTCCGCGCGATCATGCGCCCCGAAGGCGACCTCGCCGAGGACCTCGCCACCCGGATCGTCGACACGCTGCTCGGCGGTCTGCGCCCCGCCGGCCCGCCCGGCTCGTAGGGCGCGAATGTGCGCGTTCTGTCACAGAGGCCCCTGGTCCCACCCGTGTTCGGAACTCCGGACGCCGACTCGCACGTCCTCGTGCCCGTACGGCCGTCATGGGACGGCATGAACGGAACCGATCATCCCCTAGGGTGCTGAGCACGGGGGGACGACGGTGTGCACGGCAGGCAGTGAGGCGGCGGTATGGCGCAGCAGGCGTACATGACGGAGACGGACAACGGCGGCTCGGGACCCGAGCGTCGGGGCCCCCGGCTCCGGCGCCTGTTCGACCGGATGGCCACCGGCTGGCGCGGCGACCGGCGGATCTGGCGCCGGGGCCTGATCACGGCGGCGGTGGCCGTCGTCCTGGCCGTCGTCATGGCGGCGCACTCGCACATCCCCAACGCCGTCGGCAACCTCGGCAGCCTCACCGAGACCTTCCTGCCGTGGTTCGGTCTGCTGATCCCGGTGCTGCTCGTGATCGCCCTCGTCCGCAAGTCGGCGACGGCGCTGATCGCGCTCGTCCTGCCGGTGAGCGTATGGCTGAATCTCTTCGGCGGCCTGCTCTTCGACAAGACCGGCGCCGGCGGCGACCTCACGGTGGCCACGCACAACGTCAACGCCGACAACGCCGACCCGGCCGGCACCGCCCGTGCCGTGGCCGCCGCCGGCGCGGACGTGCTGGCCCTGGAGGAGCTGAAGGCGTCCGCCGTGCCGACGTACGAGAAGGCGCTGGAGGCGAAGTACCCGCACCACGCGGTCGTCGGCACCGTCGGTCTGTGGAGCACGTACCCGATCAGCGACGTGAAGGCCGTCGACATCCGGCTGGGCTGGAAGCGCGCGATGCGCGCGACCGTGGCCACCCCCTCCGGGCCGGTCGCCGTGTACGTCGCGCACCTGCCGTCCGTCCGGGTGAAGCTGGAGGCCGGTTTCACCGCCCGGCAGCGGGACAAGAGCGCCGACGCCCTCGGCGAGGCCATCGCCGACGAGGAGCTGCCCCGCAAGATCCTGCTCGGCGACCTCAACGGCACGATGAACGACCGCTCGCTCACCGCGATCACCTCGCAGATGCGCTCCCCGCAGGGCGCCGCGGGCGACGGCTTCGGCTTCAGCTGGCCGGCGTCCTTCCCGATGGCCCGCATCGACCAGATCCTGGTCACGGGCGTCGAGCCGGAGACCAGCTGGACCCTCCCGGAGACCGGCAGCGACCATCTGCCGATCGCCGCGCGTGTGAAGGTCGACACAACGGCTTCCTGAGATTCGCCGCCGGAATACTCGCCCTGAGAGTCTTTGTTCCGTACGGGAACATAACGACGTCCCCTACCCGTACGCACACTCCGTACTCGAAAGGCGAGACCCTTCATGCCCCTGGCCCTGCTCGCCCTCGCCGTGGGCGCCTTCGGCATCGGCACGACCGAGTTCGTGATGATGGGCCTGCTGCCCGATGTCGCCGACGACCTGCACCTCTCGATCCCCACCGCCGGACACCTCGTCTCGGCGTACGCGCTCGGCGTCGTCATCGGCGCCCCGCTGCTCGCGGCGGCGACCGCGCGGATGTCCCGCCGCACGGTCCTGATCGCCCTGATGGTCCTCTTCGTCGCGGGCAACGCCCTGTCGGCCGTCGCCCCCGGCGAGGTCTCCCTGCTCGCCGCCCGCTTCGTCAGCGGCCTGCCGCACGGCGCCTTCTTCGGCGTCGGCGCGGTGGTCGCCACCGGCATGGTGGCACCGGAACGCAAGGCCCGCTCCGTCTCCCTGATGTTCCTGGGCCTGACGGTCGCCAACATCGTCGGCGTCCCCGCGGCCACCGCCATGGGCCAGCAGCTCGGCTGGCGGGCCACGTTCATCGGCGTCAGCGCGATCGGCGTCGCGGCGATAGCGGCCCTCGTGGCGCTGATCCCGCGCGACCACGCCCCGGCCCCCACGACGGGGCTGCGCGGCGAGCTGGCCGCACTGCGCTCCCTGCCGGTCTGGCTGGCCCTCGGCACCACGGTCGCGGGCTTCGGCGCGCTCTTCGCCGCCTACAGCTACATCACGCCGATGCTCACGGACGCCGCCGGCTTCGCCGACGCGAGCGTGACCCTGCTGCTGGCCCTCTTCGGCGTCGGCGCCACCGCGGGCAACCTGCTGGGCGGCCGGCTCGCGGACCACTCCCTGCGCGGCACGCTCTTCAGCGGCCTCGCCTCCCTGGTCGTGGTCCTCGCGCTCTTCCCCCTCCTGATGCGCACGGAGGTCACGGCGGCACTCGCGGTGGCGCTGCTCGGCATGGCCGCCTTCATCACCGGCTCGCCCCTTCAGCTGATGGTCATGGAGAAGGCCTCGGCGGCCCCCTCCCTCGCCTCCTCGGCCAACCAGGCCGCCTTCAACCTCGCCAACGCCGGCGGCGCCTGGATCGGCGGCCTCGCCCTCGCGGCGGGCCTCGGCACCACGTCCCCGGCCCTGGCGGGCGCGGCCCTGGCGTTCCTCGGCCTGGCGGTCGCGGGCACGGCCTACGCGGTGGACCGCCGGACCGCCGCCGCGGATTCCCGCCGCGAGCGTGTGGTCGCGGGGCACGTGCCGGCGGGTGACGAGGTGGCCGTTCGGCGGTGACCCGAGCCGGACCGGACTCCGGCAGGACACCGCAACCGTGGGGCGGGACGACCGGGCGCGTTCCGCCCCTTCACCCCTGAGTCGCCTGGATGTGGGCCACGGCATCGCCCACCCGCGCGAAGGCCGTCCCGTCGGGCAGCGGCACACGGAACTTCTGCTCGATGTGCCCGGCGATCACCCGCATCATGGCCGCATCGACGCCGAGGTCCTCGGTGAACCGCGTACCCAATTCGACGGACTCGGCCGGCACCCCGGTCTCCTCGTCGAGGATCTCCGCCAGTCCGCCCAGAATTTCCCACTCGCTCAGCGCCATCGCGGGCACCCCCCATCCCTGTGCACACTACAGAAACGGCCGCCGGTCGTCTGTGGCGCGGATGTCGGCAACACCGGGTTCACATCGCCTGCGTGCTGGCATAATCGCTCACCGTGACGACACGGACGCGTGGTTCAGTCTTCTCGGTCGGCATCGACTACGCCGGCGGCCCGCACCCCCACCTCCCCGAAGCACCGTCCGACGCCCGCCGCCTGGAGACGTTCTTCGGCGAATGGGGCTTCCTCCCGCTCGCCGAATGCTGCCGGCTCTCCAACGCCACCACCCGGGCCATCGTCGACTCGCTGGAACGCTGGGCGGACACCGCCCGTGACGAGAAGCGGGCGGCCAAGGTCATCCTCTACCTGGCGGGCCACGGCCGGCTGCACAACGGCCGGCACTACGTCCTCGTCGCCTCCAGTCCCGAGGCCGCCCCCTACTTCGGCAGCAAGGCCATAAGCGTCGAGGACCTGGTGCAGGCGATCCTCAACAGCGGCGCGCTCTCCGGCCTGATCCTCCTCGACACCTGCTACTCCGGCTTCGCCGCCCACGAGGTGCAGCAGGCCGTCGACCGCGCCGCTGCCGCCCACGGCGGGCCCGGCATGGATCTCGCGGTCCTGGTGCCCTCCCTGCACCACGAGCGGTCCTACAGCGGGCTGTTCGTCACGGGCATGCTCGAAGCGCTGCGGACGGGCTCACAGGGGGGCCACTGGAGCGACGGCGACGAGTTCGTCACTCTGCTCGAACTCCGCGACGAACTGCGGCTGAGGCTCCGCGACGACCAGTGCGCCTACGTTGCCGGGCGGGACGGACTGAAGATCGTCCCCAATCCGCGCTACCGCGCCAACGCGGCCGACCGCGCGGTGGAACTCGGCTCGCTGCTGGCCCAGTTGCCCGATGCCGACCGCGAGCACTTCCTCGACAAGGCGGCCAGTGCCGACGCCGGCGACGTCGGCTGGTTCTTCACCGGGCGAGAGCGGATGACACGCCGGGTGATCGACTGGCTCTCCTCCGACGACCACGGAGTGCTCGTGGTCACAGGGGCGCCCGGCACCGGAAAATCGGCCTTCCTGGGCCGCATGGCCGTCCTCGCCGACCACGGATCGCAACCCGCCTGCCGGGTCCTGGGGCTGCTCGACGACGACCACGCGCGGCCACCGGTCGGCAGTTTCGACGCGGTCGTCCACCTCAGGAACCGGCGCGCGGAGGAGGTCGCCCGCGACATCGCCGGCCAGCTGGGCATCGACCTGTCCGAGTCCACCAGCCCACCACGCGACCTGATCACCCTGCTCAGCGACGAGGGACGCGCGGTGACCGTGCTGGCCGACGCGCTGGACGAGGCCGAGCAGGACGACGACGTCTTCATCGCCCGGGACGTCCTGCGCGCCCTCGCCGGCCTGCCCGGCTGCCGGGTCGTCGTCGGCACCCGGCGCGACCGGGACGGACGGCACGACCCGGACGCCCGCGACCTGGGCCCGCTCATCGACATGCTGCGCCCCCGCCGCGCGCCGCTGACCGTCCTCGACCTAGGCAGCGACGACCACACAGACAGAGACATCGAGCGGTACGTCGAGCAACGCCTCGGCAGGGACGGCACCGCCACCGGCTGGCCGACTCCGGAGCGGCGGCGGGCGGCTGCCCGCACGGTCGCGGCACAGGCCCGGAGGGTGTTCCTGTACGCCAGGTTCGCCGTACGCGTGCTGGAGGGCCTGAGCGAGGAGGTCGTGGACGAGCGGGACTGGGCGCGGCGGCTGCCCGCGGACGTGGGCGACGCGGGGCTGCACCGGGTCTTCGCCGAGGACCTGACCCGCTTCGACGACCCCACGCTGGTCCGCGAGGTCCTCACGCCGCTGGCCTTCGCCCGCGGCAAGGGTCTGCCGAGGCGCCAGATCTGGCCCGAGCTGGCCGGCGCGCTCGCCGCCGACCGCTCCGGCCGCCCCTACAGCGCCGCGGACGTCTCGCGGGTCATCCGCGAGGCGGGGTGGTACCTGATCGAGGGCACCGAGGACGGGCAGGCCGTCTTCCGCCTCTACCACCAGTCGATCGGAGACTATCTGCGGGCGGAGGTGGGCCGTGGAGGAGAACGCCGACATCGAGGCGAGGATCGTTGAACGGCTCCGCACCCTGGCCCAGGCGGACGGCTGGGAACGCGCCAACCCGTACACGGCTCACCACCTCGCCGCACATGCCCGGGCAGCCGGCCGGCTGCCGGAACTCGGGCGCGACCTCGGCTACCTGGTCGCCGCGGAACCGGAGGGACTCGCCGCCGCCCTGGGCACCGGCCTGGAGCACGAACTGTCCGACGCCACCCGTCTGTACCTCAGGTGCGCGCACGCCATGCGCGGACTGTCCGCCGACGAGCGCGCGGCAGTCCTGGCGCTCACCGCGGCCCAGCAGAACCAGTGCCTCGAGCTCGTACCACCCCGCAGCGCCCGTTGGTGGCCGCGCTGGGCGCGTTACCGGCCCACGCCCTACCACAGGGTGCTGGAGGGCCACCGGGGCGGCGTCCGGGCCGTGGCCGCCGCCGAGGTGGACGGCAGACCCCTGGCGGTGACCGGCGGGGTGGACTGCGCCGTCCGCGTCTGGGACCTCGCCTCCGGCAGCACGCTGTCCATCCTGGAGGGACACACCGGCGCCGTGCAGACCGTCGCCACCGGGGACCTCGACGGCCGGACGGTGGCCCTCTCCGGCGGCGACGACGGCACCCTGCGGCTGTGGGACCTGTCCACCGGCCGGCTGCTGAGAACCCTGACGGGACACACCGGATGGGTGGCGTCGGCGGACATCGGCCTGGTCGGCGGCCGGACGGTCGCGGTCAGCGCGGGGTCCGACCGCACAGCCCGGGTCTGGCCCCTCGACGAGGAAGGCCCCCCGTGCGTTCTCCACGGACACACCAAGGGCGTGCGTACGGCCGCCCTGGGAACGGTTGACGGCCGGGACGTCCTGCTGACCGGCGGCGCCGACCGCACGGTCCGGCTCTGGGACCCGGCGGACGGCACCCCGCTGCGGGTCCTGACCGGCCACACCGGCTGGGTGCTGTCCGCACGGTTCGCCGAGATCGACGGGCGGGCGGTGGTCGTGAGCACCGGCGACGACTGGGAAGTGCGCCTCTGGGACGCCTCGGACGGCACCCAGCAGCAGGTCCTGGAAGGACACACCGGGTGGGGACGCTGCGTGGCCGTCGCCGCCCACGCACCCGACGGCCCGGTCGAGCGTGCCGTCCTCACCGCGAGCGCCGACCGCACGGTGCGCATCTGGGACCTGCGCACCGGAGACTGCGCGCAGGTGTTGGGCGGACACACCGGCGGAGTCCGGTCCGTGGCGGTTTCCGCCGTCGACCGACGGCCCGTCGCGCTCACCGCCGGCGACGACGCGACGGTCCGGGTCTGGGACCTGCGCGGCGTGGGGGAGCCGGACCCCGACGACGTGCACGGTCAGTGGGTCCTCGCCATGACCGCCTGCGACGCCGGTGACCGCCCGGTGGCCGTCTCGGGGGGAACGGACCGCACCGTTCGTGTGTGGGACCTGGCGGACGGCAGTCCGGTGGCCGTTCTGCGGGGACATTCGGGCTGGGTGGGCAGCGCCGCCTGCGCGGTCCTCGACGGGCAGTCCGTCGTCGTCACGAGCGGTGCGCACGCCGACGTGCGGGTGTGGAACCTGTCGGACGGCACCGACCTGCGCGCCCTCCGCGGCCACACCAGCTCTGTACTGGCCGTGGACACCGGCACGGCGGCCGGCCGCCCGTACGCCGTGACGGCCGGCAACGACTCCACCGTCCGTGTGTGGGACCTCGCCGACGGGCGTGCGCTGCACGTGCTGACCGGGCACACCGGCGGGGTGCGCACGGTCGCCACAGCGGTCACCGGCGACCGGTCGGTCGCCGTCTCCGGAGGAACGGACGGGACCGTGCGCGTGTGGGACGTCGTCCGCGGCGAACCCGTGCATCTGCTGGCCGGGCACGAGCGCTGGGTGCGCGAGGTGGCGGTCGTCGAGGTCTCGGGCCGTCCCGTGATCGTCAGCGCCAGCGACGACGGCACCGTGCGGACGTGGGACCTGACCGAGGGCCGGGCACTCGACGTCCTGGAGGGGCACACCGACGCCGTGCTCGCGACGGCAGCGGGCTCCCTCCAGGGCCACCCGGTGGCCGCGACCGCGGGCAATGACGGGACCGTACGCGTCTGGGACCTGATCGACCGCCGGCACCTGAGGATTCCGCTGAACGGCTGCTACGGGCTGGCCGTCCACCGCTCGACACTGCTGGCCGCCACCCATCTCGGGGTGTGCGCCATGGACCTGCTCGGCCCGCCCTGATCGGCGCGGCGGAAACGGTTCGAACGGTTCAGCAAAGGACGCACCGCACCACAGGGGGGACCCATGACCGGCATCGCACACGGTGATCTCGTGGTGGTGATCCCGGGCATCCTGGGCAGCACGCTGGCGCGGGGCGAGCGGCAGACCTGGGGCTATCGCCAAATCTTCCGCAACGTCCACCGGCTCGGCGACCGCCTCACCCAGGACCTCTCACTGGACCCCGGTGTCTTCGGGCAGCCGGCGCAGGGCTGGGACGACGGCACGCGCGTCACCGGAGTCCTCACCACGCTGGGGATGTTCCCCGGACTCGTCGCCGTGGACGGCTACGACAACCTGCTCAAGCGGCTGCGGAGGCGCTTCGCCGGAGACCGGGACGGGATACGTGCCTTCCCTTACGACTGGCGGCAGTCCAACGAGCACACCGCCCGGCGGCTGGCCCGGTTCGTGGAGCCACTGCTGGAGGAGCGCCGACGGGACGCCCCGGGGGCACGACTCGTCCTCGTCGGCCACTCCATGGGAGGCCTGGTCGCCCGGTACTACGCCGAATGCCTCGACACCCGGGGGCTCACTCGCCGGGTGATCACCATCGGCACGCCGTACCAGGGTTCGGTGAAGGCGCTTACCCTCCTCGCCAACGGATTCTCCCGGCTCGGGCCGGTGAAGTTCGGGCTCGGTGACCTCGCCCGCTCCTTGCCCTCGGTTGCCGAACTCCTTCCTGTCTACGCCTGTGTGGGCACGTCGTACGACCGGCTGACCGCGGTGCAGACGCCTCTGGCCGCCCCAGGACTGCCCGAGGATTCCCTCGATCGGTGCCGCTCCTTCCACCGCGCGATCGAGGAGGCGATCGCTGCGCGCGGCAGCGAACGCCCCGTCTACCACGCCCTGCTGAGCCACTGGCAGACCACCGAACTGTGGGCGCTGGTGGAGGGTGCCGGTGAGATCCGGGGCCAGGCGTCCACCGGCTTCGACGAGGGCGGTGACGGCACGGTGCCGCGCTGCTCGGCGGTCCCGCCGGAGTGGGCCGACGACGCCGGCGCCCTGTTCATCGCGGGCAAGCACGCCGCCCTCCAGCAGCAACGGGAGACGCTGGTGCAGCTGACCGGCATCCTCACCGCCCGCCCCAGAAGACCCCAGGCCGCTGTCGACGGCATATCTGTCACCGCGGAGTCGGTCGTCGAGCCGGGAGAGGCATGGCCGGTCGCTGTCAGGTCGGTGGAGCGCTCCGACGCCCTCGTGCTGACCCTGACCGTGACCGACCCCGCGCGTCCCGGCACCCAGCCGGCGACGCCGACCTCGCTGAAACCCCGGGGCGGCGGACTGTACACAGGCAGTGTGCTCATCCGGGAGCCAGGACTTTACCGCTGGACCGTGCACACGGAAATGACGGCCATGACCCCGGTCGAACCGGTGACCGATGTTCTCTTGTGCGCGGCAATGTGAACTCATCCGCTTCACGAGGGTCGGCACCACCTCATAGAATGACGGCACATCAGAAGACGGGACCTCGGGGAGGGCACGTGGTGCGTGACGAGGAGAACGGGGAAGCGGGACGGCCAGAAGCCGGTATTCCGGTCGATCACGAACTGGACATGGATCGATTCCTCAACAGCCGGGACGCCGAGACCGACGTGCACAAGTGGTAGCCGCATGACCGTGCCCGCCGACGGTACCGACCATCTCGTCACGGATCTGTGGACCGGGGCCGTCAGGCGTGACCCGGGCGTTCACGAACGAGTCCTCCGCCTGTCGGCACACCACGACCGGTGGACGGTTCGGGTCGCCTGTCTGAACATCCTCGCGGCGCATTTCCTCACGGAGACGGGTACCGCGGAGGCCCTGGCCAGAGCGACACACGATTCGGTCGATTGGGTGGCCTTCACCGGAATCCGGCTCATCGGACAGCACCGGATCGAATCAGCCGTTCCGGATCTCATCAGGATTTCCGGGTGGCCCAGTAATTTCAGCCGCTCCACGGCCGTGAGAAAACCGGTCGGATGCGGGGCGGCTTTCGCCAAGCAGGCGCTCATCCGCATATTCGGGACCAGTGACCCGGAACGCCTGCGCGACCTGGAGGACGCATTTTTCGCCCCCTGGCGGCAAAGTGTCATGGCCCGCCGCCGCCCACGGAACACCGACGACGTCGTGTTCGTGCCGGAAGGCGAAGGCAGGCACGGCGCCGCCCCAGAGGGAAACCCCTACGGAATGGATGACACCGATAATCCGTCACGAAACGTCCATATTCCGGCATTCTGGATCGACCGCACCGCGGTCACGAACGCTCGGTATGCCGTCTTTCTGGCCGAGGCGCGCGACAGTACGGAATTCGACCACCCGGACCAGCCCGCGGGGAAGGGGCATGCCCCCGCCCACGCGAACGACCCGCGCTTCAGCCGGCCGGAACTGCCAGTCGTCGGGATCGACTGGTACGACGCATGGGCCTTCGCCACATGGGCGGGAGGCATGCTTCCGAGCGAGGACGAATGGGAACGGGCGGCGCGCGGCACGGACGGGCGTGCCTATCCCTGGGGGAACACCTTCGACCCGGGCCGCGTGCAGTACGTCGAGCGTGTCTTCGCCCGGGCCGTCCCGGACCTCGCGGCTCTCGACGCCCTGCTGGTGACGGCGGAACCGGACACCCGCCCCCCGATGCCTCTCCTGCCTGCGGACGGCCTCCCCGAGGGGGCCGGCCCGTACGGGACCCTGCAGATGTCCGGCAACGTGTGGGAGATGACCCGGACGAACTACTTCAGCCGGGAAGACATGGACCCGTTCTTCAAGGGGCGCCGTCCCGTGGAGTTCATGAACAGAAAAGATGCCTTCCACGTGCTTCGGGGCGGCTCCTGGACATCACCCCCGCCGTGCCTGACCACGCACTACCGTGGGCGCGACCTGCTCACCGACCGGCACAGCGAGGTCGGATTCCGGTGTGTGTACCGCGTCGACGACGGCCCTTTCCCCGGAGGCCCCGCCGGCTCCGGCGTTCCAGAGGACAGAGAAAGAGAGACGACCTCATGACCGAGCCCGCCCGCCCCACGGCGCAGCGCAGGACCGACGCTCTGACCCGACTGGAGAAGGACAAGGACCTCTGGGTGGCCACCGCCGGGGGCGGCGTGCCCACCCTCGTACCGCTGTCCTTCTGGTGGCGCGAGCCCACCCTGTACGTCGCCACGGTCCGCACCAACCCGACGGCGGTGAACATTATGAGATCCGGCCGTGTGCGGCTGGTACTGGGCCACACCCGCGACGTGGTGCTCATCGACGCGACCGGTGAACTGGTGGAGAACGCCGACCTCCCGGACGAGCACGCCGAGGCCTATGCGGCGAAGTGCGGCTGGGATCCACGGGAATCTCGGAACTACCGGTTCTTCCGGCTGGAGCCCCGGGACATCGAGTGCTGGCGCGAACTCAACGAGCACGCCGACCGCCAGGTGATGCGCGACGGCCGCTGGCTCGCCTGACCGGCCGGCACGGGCCGCGGTAGGGGCGGGCGTGGAGGGGCGCGCGCAGGGAGGCGGCGACGACGAGGCCGCCCGGCGGGACGAGGTGATCGCTTGGTTGCGGCGGGGGACGCTGCCCGTCCGCTACATGTACACCGGCAGCGGTGCTGACCGGCACATCAGGTTCGCCGAGGAGTACGCAGGCGAGTACGAAGACGGCCGGTGCGGCCACGAGACGGCCGTCATCGCGAAAGGCCTGGACCGGGCCGGGACGCCGGGCCAGGTGTGCGACATCGGGCCGAGCAACGGTGTTCACACGGCCCAGTTCCTGACCTGGTTCGCGGAGAGGCACCCCGGCCCGGTGCGCTATCTCGGTATGGACCTCAGCCCCGAACTGCTGGGAGCGGCCAGGGAACGCACCCGGCCCATCGCGTCCGTCGAGCGGTCGTTCGCCGTGTGGAACATGGAGTCCGCGGCGACACCACTCGTCGGGCGGTGGCGGGCGCCGGGTCCGGTTCTGTTCTGCCTCTTCGGCAACACCCTGGGCAATGTGGAGGACCCGGTCGGCACGCTGCGCAACATTTCCCTCAGCGCACGTTCCGGCGACATCCTGGTCCTCGGGCTCTTCGGCCCGCCACGGCCGGACGGCTGTGACGCCGTCGGCTACCTTTCCGCACCCTTGCGGGAGATGATTCTGGGGCCGTTGACAGCAGCCGGCCTGCCGGAGAACAGCCTGGCACTGCGCCTGGAGACGACGGGGGACGCGGTCGTCGGCACCGTGCGTCTCACGGAGCCCGTCGCCCTCCCCGGCGCCCGTCTCCCGGCCGGCCACGAGATCCGCTGTTTCCTGTCCCGCCGCTTTCACCCGGCTGGGGCCCGCCGGCTGCTCCGCGACACCGGCTGGCTTCCGCGGCTGCCGTACACCGAGCCGGACGAGGGGCACTTCGTGCTGCTCGGCGAACGTACGGCGTCCGGAACGGAACACGGGGTGGCTTGACGCAGTGCGGCTGTCGCTGTCGTGCCGGCCGGTGCGGCGCGCACCGAGCGGGCCCCGGACACGGCGGTCCGGGGCCCGGTGCGCTTCCGGTTTCCGCGAATCAGATGCTCATGGTGTGAGCCTGGCCGTGCGCTGCGGCGTCGGCGGGTGCCACCGAGGCACCGAGGCCGGCGCAGACGGAGAGCGGGCCGGCCTCGGCGTAGAGACCCGCACCGACGGAAGCGCCGGACGTGATGACCGCGGTGCTGACGGCGAGGCCGCCCGACACCTGGTCGAGGTCCGTGTCGGAGAGTGCAGCCGTGTCGACCTGGGGGACGAGGTTCATGACAGGTCTTCCCTTCGCGCGAAGAAATCGGAGCGGTGGAGCGCACACGCCGGGTCTCCGGATCGGGGACCGGAACCGATCCCGGGGTGCCGTGCGTCGATCAAAGCACGCCCGTGAACGGCCCACCGTCCACGCGTGGTTGAGCGTTCACCGATGTGCGTGTGCGGTCGTGAAGAGGGACCTCCTCTTCACGTAATCCACCGGTGGGGGAGCCCCTCCCGGGCTCCGACGCGCGCGGCTGCCCCCGTCCGGCACCGCCCCGCCCCGTCGGCGTGACCGTGCGATGGACGGTGTGCAGGTCGGAGGGATTTTCGGAGGACCGTTCCCGATGAGGGCGTCCGCCGACAGGCCTGTGGAGAAAACCCGTTGCGGGTGACCCGCCTCGAATGACTGACTGGTCGGCCACCGACCAGGGAGGGACCATGAGGGCGTCGTTGCCCACCCCCTCGTTGCACACCGCGCGTCTCCGGCTGCGTCCCTTCACGGACGCGGACACGGACGACCTCTTCGCCCTGATGAGCGACGCCCGCATCCTGCGCTACTGGGACTCACCGCCATGGACCGAACGCTCGCGCGCCGAGGGCTTCCTCGCCACGTGCCGACGGGTGGAACAGGAGGGCACCGGGGTGCGGCTCGCCGTGGATCGCGTCTCCGACGGCGCGTTCATCGGCTGGTGCACCCTGCACCGCTGGAATCCGGACTTCCGCAGCGCGTCGCTCGGCTACTGCTACGGCGAGGCGGCCTGGGGCAAGGGCTGTGCGACCGAGGCCGCCCGCGCCCTGCTGGGATGGGCGTTCGACACGCTGGACCTGAACCGCGTCCAGGCCGAGGCCGACACCCGCAACGTTGCTTCCGCCCGCGTGCTGGAGAAGCTCGGCTTCGTGCGCGAGGGCACGCTGCGGGAGGACTGCGTCGTCAACGGCGACGTCTCCGACTCGTGGGTGTACGGCCTACTCCGCCGGGAATGGCAGCCGCCGTCCGAGCCGGTCCCCGCGCACGGCCCGGAGACGGCCCAGAGCCGGTGACACGGCACGGGGCCGGTGGTCCACGACCGTCGGCCCCGACCGCGCGACAACGGCGCAGCACCGGCCCGAGTCGGTCACGAGTGGAACGGTGCCAGGGTGCGCATGACATCGAACTCGTTGCCCTCGGGGTCGGCCATGACCACCCAGCTCCGGCCGGGGCCCTGGCCCACGTCCACCTTGGCTGCGCCGAGGCCGAGCAGCCTGGCCACCTCGTCGTCGGTACTGCGGTCGACCGGGCTGACGTCGAGGTGGAGCCGGTTCTTCACGGTCTTGCCCTCGGGCACTCGGATGAACATCAGAGTGGGCGGCATCTGGCGTGCCCGGACCTCCTCGACGGTCGGCTCCCAGGAGCCGATCTCGACCTTGCCCTCGCTCCGGTCGATCACCTTGAAACCCAGGACAGCGCTCCAGAAGGCCGCGAGCCGCTCCGGATCACGGCAGTCGACCACCAATTCGGTGAACCTACTGGTCATTACTCCCCCAGACAGTGCGGCAGGGAGCTGAGCCTAGGGGACCGCGCCACCCTCCGGTCCGGAAGCGCACTGCTTGCCCTCAACCGGACTTGAGGTCGTACGGTCACCCCACGGCCCGCACGGTGTGCGGCTCCGCAAGGACGTACACGGAGGGGACGACCCATGACGACACAGCAGATCTCCGATGCCGAACTCGCCGGACAGCCCGCCGCGTACTGGACCGGTGTCGCCTACGAGGCGCTCATCGCGTACACCCGCGCCCGGCAGGCCGAGAAGGGCTACACCCAGCCCCAGTTCTGGCTGCTGCGCAATCTGTCGGTGAACGACCTCTCGCCCGACGGCGAGGGGAGGACCCTGGCCGAGCTGCGGGAGGCGATGAGCTCCTACATCCGTCCCGAGGACGACCTGGCGGCGGAAGCGGAAGGGCTCCTCGGCCGCGGCCGGCTGACCCGGGACACCGTGGGCCGGCTGTGGCTCACCCCGGAAGGGGAGCAGGCCCGCGTCGACCTGGCCCGCAACGCCCCCGCGATCCGCGCCGCCCTCCACGCAGGCATCGACGACGCGGACTACGTCACCACGGTGAAGGTGCTCCAGCGGCTGATCCGCAACGCGGGTGGAACGGTCGCCTGACCCGCCACCGGAGCCGCCGGCCCGAGAGCCCTCCGACGGCCCGGCCGCCCCTACAGCACCGGCAGCGACTTCTTCAGCTCGAACGCCGTCACCTGCGACCGGTACTCCTCCCACTCCTGCCGCTTGTTGCGCAGGAAGAAGTCGAAGACGTGTTCGCCCAGGGTCTCGGCGACCAGGTCGCTGTGCTCCATCAGGGCCAGGGCCTCGCCCAGGTTCTGGGGGAGCGGCTCGATGCCCAGGGCGCGGCGTTCGGCGTTGGACAGGGCCCACACGTCGTCCTCGGCGCCCGGCGGGAGCTCGTAGCCCTCCTCGATGCCCTTGAGGCCGGCGGCAAGCAGGACCGCGTAGGTCAGGTACGGGTTGGCGCCCGAATCGATCGAGCGGACCTCGACGCGGGCGGATCCCGTCTTGCCGGGCTTGTACATCGGGACACGGACCAGCGCCGAGCGGTTGTTGTGGCCCCAGCAGATGTAGGACGGGGCCTCGCCGCCCGCGCCGGCGGTGCGCTCGCTGCCGCCCCAGATGCGCTTGTACGAGTTCACCCACTGGTTGGTGACCGCCGAGATCTCCGCCGCGTGCCGCAGCAGGCCCGCGATGAAGGAGCGGCCGACCTTGGAGAGCTGGTACTCCGCGCCCGACTCGTAGAAGGCGTTGCGGTCGCCCTCGAAGAGGGACAGGTGGGAGTGCATGCCCGAGCCCGGGTACTCCGAGAACGGCTTCGGCATGAAGGTGGCCTGGAGGCCCTGCTCCAGCGCGACCTGCTTCATGACCAGGCGGAACGTCATGATGTTGTCGGCCGTGGACAGCGCGTCGGCGTAGCGCAGGTCGATCTCCTGCTGGCCGGGGGCGCCCTCGTGGTGGGAGAACTCCACCGAGATGCCCATCGACTCCAGCATGGTGATCGCCTGGCGGCGGAAGTCCATGCCGATGTTCTGCGGGGTGTGGTCGAAGTAGCCCGAGTTGTCGGCGGGCGTCGGCACCGAGCCGTCGACCGGCTTGTCCTTCAGCAGGAAGAACTCGATCTCCGGGTGCGTGTAGAAGGTGAAGCCCAGGTCGGAGGTGCGGGCGAGGGCGCGCTTGAGGACGTAGCGCGGGTCCGCGAAGGACGGCGAGCCGTCCGGCATGAGGATGTCGCAGAACATCCGGGCCGTGCCGGGCGCCTCGGCGCGCCAGGGCAGGATCTGGAAGGTCGAGGGGTCCGGCTTGGCGATCATGTCGGACTCGTAGACCCGGGCGAAGCCCTCGATCGCGGAGCCGTCGAAGCCGATGCCTTCGTCGAAGGCCTGCTCCAGCTCGGCCGGGGCCACGGCCACGGACTTGAGGAAGCCCAGCACGTCCGTGAACCACAGCCGTACGAACCGGATGTCGCGCTCCTCGAGCGTCCGGATCACGAACTCCTGCTGCTTGTCCATCTTCCGCTTCCCCATCCTTGCTGGTCAGGCCGCCTGTCTCCGGTACGGCGGAAGGCGGTCGGGCACCTGAGCATCACACCACAGCACCGTTTCGTACGCGTTGCGGACCTTGATCGGCCGGCCGGCCCCGGCCTGAACGGGGGCGGACCGTGTGTACCGCTCACCCGCAGCGTAGAGGCCGCGTGTTCGATCGGGCCATTCCTGCGGCCCCGCCGCATCAGATCACGTGACCACCCTACGAAAGACCCCTCCTCCACCATTACGATCAGCGCACTCACCGCCCCCCGTTTTCCCAGAAGGGCACACCCCATGGGTTCCGCCAAGAAGAGCAGCAACACGGCGCGGCAGGCACGCATAGCGGAGATGCGACGGGCAGAGGAGGCCCGCGACCGACGGAACCGGATCCTCACGATCGGGATCAGCGTCGTGGTCGTCGCCGGTCTCGTCGTCGGCGGTGTCGTCCTCGTGCGCTCGCAGTCCGACGACTCCGACGGCACGGCGGCCACCGACGCCAAGACCTCCGGCAAGTTCGTCGCCGGCGAGGACGGCGTGCAGACCTGGCAGGGCACCCTCTCCCGCAACCACGTCGCCAAGAAGGTCACCTACCCGGTCGAGCCCCCGGTCGGCGGCGACCACAACCAGGTCTGGATGAACTGCGACGGCGACGTCTACACCAAGCCGCTGAACAACGAGAACGCCGTGCACTCGCTGGAGCACGGCGCGGTCTGGGTGACGTACACCGACAAGGCCCCGAAGGCCGACGTCGAGGCGCTGGCGGCGAAGGTGAAGAAGACCCCGTACTCGCTGATGAGCCCCGACGACAAGCAGAAGGACCCGATCGTGCTGTCCGCCTGGGGCCACCAGCGCACCGTCACGGGCGCGAGCGACCCGAACGTGGACACGTTCTTCGAGAAGTACGTCCAGGGCGAGCAGACCCCCGAGCCGGGCGCCGCCTGCACCAACGGACTGTCGCAGTGACCTCCGGGCGGGCCGGCTGGATCGCGGGGTCCGCGGCGGCGGTGCTCGTCGCGGCCGGTGCCATCACCTACGCGGTCGCCGGCGACGACGGCGGGGCCGGCACTCCGTCCGCGGGCTCGGCGGACGCCGGGTTCGCCCGGGACATGTCGGTCCACCACCAGCAGGCCGTGGAGATGTCGTACATCGTGCGCGACCGCACCGAGGACGAGGAGGTGCGGCGGCTCGCCTACGACATCGCGCAGACCCAGGCCAACCAGCGGGGCATGCTGATCGGCTGGCTCGACCTGTGGGGGCTGCCGAAGGTGTCGTCCGACCCGCCCATGACCTGGATGGGCATGGGGGACATGCCGTCGGCGGGGGAGGGCTCGCTGATGCCCGGCATGGCCACCGACGCCGAGATGAAGAAGCTGGCCGGCCTGAACGGCCGGCGGGCCGAGGTCTACTACCTCCAGCTGATGACCGAGCACCACAAGGGCGGCGTCCACATGGCCGAGGGCTGCGCCGCCAGGTGCACGGTCGGGGTGGAGAAACGGCTGGCCCGGGGCATGGTGGAGTCGCAGGAGTCGGAGATCCGGCTGATGGCGGACCTGCTGGCGGAGCGCGGCGCGACACCGCGGCCGTGACACCGCGCCGCACCGCTGCCGGCGCCCGGCGCCCGGTGCCTGTGCCGTTGGGCACCGAGATCTCGGCGGACGGTGACCGGCAGGCGGCGCGAGACGGGCTGACCCCTGCGGCCCGGGGGTGGCGCTACCGCTGCCGCTTCAGGTCCGCCAGCACCTGGTGCAGCGGCTCCGTCTCCCGGCGCCGGTACTCCTGAACGGCCCAGCCGTTGCCGTCCGGGTCCGTGAAGTACATGAACGTGGCACCGTCGTCCGGCGCGTACCGCACCGGCTCGGAGACCTCCAGGCCACGCCCCACCAGTTCCGCGTGGGCCGCCTCGATGTCGGCGACGCACAGCTGGAGCCCCCGGTAGGAACCGGGAGCCGGCTTCCGGCCCGGGGTCATCTCCCAGATGCTGTCGCCGAGGGCGACCGAACAGCCGGAGCCCGGGGGCGTCAGCTGGACGATCCGCATCCCCGGCATCACCTCCTGGTCGATGTCGACGTGGAAGCCGACCTTGTCCCGGTAGAAATCCCGGGCGCGGTCGATGTCCGTCACGGGCAGCGGAATCACTTCGAGGGTGAAGTCCATGCCCTCACCGAAGCCGAAAACGGCCCGCCGCGCCACCGAAAGGGCGCAACTCCGCGCCCGGCGGCGACCGGACCCCCGACGGCGCCGCCCGCACCTGCGCCCGAACGCGGCTCCCCGGTTACGCTCAAGGCCGTACGACCTTGATCCGACGGGTCCGGTCCCACCGGCCCCGCAGGTCCGACAGGAGGCCGAGATGACGGCGCCGGGGCGCAGGAGCAGTACCTTCACGCGACTGCTGCGGCACGGCTTCACCGATCCCTCGGCCGCCGAGCGGCTGCTGGACGGTCTGGAGCTGACACCGGTCCGCAACGACCCGGTGCTGCTGGAGGCGCTGGGCGCCACCGCGGACCCGGACCTCGCCCTGCACGGCCTGGTCCGCCTTCTGGAGGCACAGCCCGACCCCACCGCCCGCCGGGAACTGCTGGACACCCTGATAGCCGCCAAGCCGCTGCGCGACCGCCTCCTCGGCGTGCTCGGCGCCTCCGAGGCGCTCGCCGACCACCTCGCCCGGCACGCCGGCGACTGGCAGGCCCTCGTCACGTACGAGCCGCGTGACCTGCACCCCGGCGTGACCGAGTTCGAGAGCGGACTCGCCGGGGCCACCGACCCCGTCTCCCTGCGCGTCGCCTACCGGCGCTGCCTGCTGTCCATCGCCGCCCGCGACGTGTGCGGCACCATCGACGTCTCCCAGACCGCCGCCGAGCTCGCCGACCTCGCCACCGCCACCCTGCGCGCCGCCCTCCGGCTGGCCGAGGAGGCCGCGCCCGAGGACGCCGCGCTGTGCAGGCTGGCGGTGATCGCGATGGGCAAGTGCGGCGGACACGAGCTGAACTACGTCTCCGACGTCGACGTCATCTTCGTGGGCGAGGCCGCGGAGGGCCTGGCCGAGGCCGACGAGCCCAAGGCGCTGCGGGCCGCGACCTCCCTCGCCTCGCACCTGATGCGGATCTGCTCCGAGACGACCGTCGAGGGCACCATCTGGCCCGTCGACGCCAACCTGCGCCCCGAGGGCCGCAACGGCCCGCTGGTGCGCACCCTCAGCAGCCACGTCGCCTACTACCAGCGCTGGGCCAAGACCTGGGAGTTCCAGGCGCTGCTCAAGGCCCGCCCGGTCGCCGGCGACCCGGCCCTCGGCGGCGAGTACGTCGCCGCGCTCCAGCCCCTGGTGTGGCAGGCCGCCGAGCGCGAGAACTTCGTCGCCGACGTGCAGAAGATGCGCCGCCGCGTGGTGGAGAACATCCCCGTCGCCGAGGTCGAGCGCCAGCTCAAGCTGGGCCCGGGCGGCCTGCGCGACGTCGAGTTCGCCGTGCAGCTGCTCCAGCTCGTGCACGGGCGCGCCGACACCTCGCTGCACAGCGGTACGACCCTGGACGCGCTGAAGGCCCTCGCCGCGGGCGGCTACGTCGGGCGGGCGGACGCCGCCCAGCTCGACGAGGCGTACCGCTTCCTGCGCTCCATGGAGCACCGCATCCAGCTGCACCGGCTGCGGCGCACCCACCTCGTGCCCGAGGACGAGACCGACCTGCGGCGCCTCGGCCGTTCCCTCGGACTGCGCAACGACCCCGTCAGCGGGCTGCTGCGCGAGTGGAAGCGGCACGCCGCCGTCGTACGCCGGCTGCACGAGAAGCTGTTCTACCGGCCGCTGCTCGACGCGGTCGCCCAGCTCGCGCCGGGGGAGACCCGGCTGCGCCCCGACGCGGCCCGTGAGCGGCTGGTCGCCCTCGGGTACGCCGACCCGGCCGCCGCCCTGCGGCACCTGGAGGCGCTGGCCTCCGGCGTCACCCGCAAGGCCGCGATCCAGCGGACCCTGCTGCCGGTGCTGCTGGGCTGGTTCGCCGACTCGGCCGACCCGGACGCGGGCCTGCTCAACTTCCGCAAGGTCTCCGACGCGCTCGGCAAGACGCCCTGGTACCTGCGGCTGCTGCGGGACGAGGGCGCGGCGGCGGAGAACCTCGCCCGGGTGCTGTCCGCCGGCCGGCTCGCCCCCGACCTGCTGATGCGGGCGCCCGAGGCGGTGGCGCTCCTCGGGGACGGCGACGGCGGAGGGCTGGCGCCGCGCGGGCGGGCCCAGCTGGAGCAGGAGGTGCTCGCCGCGGTCCGCCGCGCGGACGGCGCGGTGCAGGCGGTCACGGCGGCGCGCGGCGTGCGGCGCCGCGAGCTGTTCCGCACGGCGGCCGCCGACATCGTCGGCTCCTACGGCACCGAGGCGCAGCCCGTCGAGGCCGACCAGGGCGCCCTGGTGGACCGGGTCGGCGCCGCGGTGTCGGACCTGACGGCGGCGACGCTGGCGGGCACCCTGCGCGCCGTGGTGCGCGACGGCTGGGGGGACACCCTGCCCACCCGGTTCGCGATCATCGGCATGGGCCGCTTCGGCGGGCACGAGCTGGGCTACGGTTCCGACGCCGACGTCCTGTTCGTGCACGAGCCCCGGGACGGGGTCGACGAGCGGGAGGCCGCGGACGCGGCGAACAAGGTGGTCGCCGAGATGCGCCGCCTGCTCCAGGTGCCCAGCGCCGACCCGCCCCTGATCATCGACGCCGACCTGCGGCCCGAGGGCAAGTCCGGACCGCTGGTGCGCACGCTGAAGTCGTACGCGGCCTACTACCGGCGCTGGTCGCTGACGTGGGAGTCGCACGCGCTGCTGCGGGCCGAGTTCGTCGCCGGCGACGAGGACCTGGGGCGGCGCTTCACGGAGCTGGTCGATCCACTGCGCTACCCGGCGCAGGGGCTGTCCGAGGAGGCCGTGCGGGAGATCCGGCGGCTCAAGGCCCGCATGGAGTCCGAGCGGCTGCCGCGCGGCGCCGACCCCAAGCTGCACGCCAAGCTGGGGCCCGGCGGCCTGTCCGACGTGGAGTGGACCGTGCAGCTGATGCAGCTGCGGCACGGCCACGCGGAGCCGGGCCTGCGCACGACCAGGACCCGGCAGGCCCTCGCGGCGGCCTCCGGGGCGGGGCTCATCTCCGAGGAGAACGCCGCGACGCTGGACGAGGCGTGGGTGCTCGCCACGCGGGTGCGCAACGCGGTGATGCTGGTGCGCGGACGGGCCGGAGACACGTTCCCGACCGACCCGCGCGAACTGGCGGCGGTGGGCCGCTACCTCGGCCACGGCCCCGGCCACGCGGGCGACATGCTCGACGAGTACCGCCGCACAGCCCGCCGCGCCCGCACGGTGGTGGAAGACCTCTTCTACGACTGACCCAGCGGCCCAGCTACGGGCAGTCGAGCCGCACGGTGCCACCCTGTCCGCCCCCCCAGCTGCGGGCAGTCGTGCCGCACGGTGCCACCCTGTCCCCCCCCAGCTGCGGGCAGTCGTGCCGCTGGGGCGGCACGGGTGGGCGCAGCGGCACCCCGCAACGCCGGGCCAGCGGGCCCACCCGCTCGCGCCGGACTCCCCGCACCCCGCAACGCCGGGCCACCGGACCCACCCGCTCGCGCCGAACTCCCCGCACCCCGCAACGCCGGGCCACCCGGCCCACCAGCACGCGCCGAGCTGTCCGCAACGCCGGGCCACCGGCCCCACCCGCTCGCGCCGAACCCCCCGCACGCCCCAGACCGACGTACGCCCTCTCAGGCCCGCCCGGGCGACCACACCCCCCGCCGCGCCCCACCCCCCGGCACCACCCGCGGCAACGCGTACGGCAGCCTCCCGTACCAGACCCGGGCCACCGCGTAACCGAAGGCCAGGCACAGCAAGCCCCCCACAGCGTCCAGCCAGAAGTGGTTCGCCGTCGCCACGATCACCACCAGCGTCAGCGCCGGATACACCAGCCCCAGCACCCGCACCCACGGCACCGACGCCAGCGCGAAGATCGTCAGCCCGCACCACACCGACCACCCGATGTGCATCGACGGCATCGCGGCGTACTGGTTGGACATGTTCTTCAGGTCCCCGGACGCCATCGAGCCCCACGTCTGGTGGACCATCACCGTGTCGATGAAGTGCCCGCCGTTCATCAGCCGCGGCGGGGCCAGCGGATACAGGTAGTAACCGAGCAGGGCAACACCCGTCGTCGCGAAGAGGACCAGACGGGTCGCCGCGTACCGCCCCGGATGGCTGCGGAACAGCCAGACCAGCACACCCAGCGTCACCACGAAGTGCAACGTGGCGTAGTAGTAGTTCATGCCGACGACCAGCCAAGTCACCGAGTCGACGGCATGGTTGACCGTTTCCTCCACGGCGATCCCGAGGTGCTGCTCGACCCGCCAGATCCAGTCGGCGTTGCGCAGCGCCTGCCCCCGCTGCTCGGGTACGGCGTTGCGGACGAGCGAGTACGTCCAGTAGCTGAGCGCGATCAGCAGGATCTCGAACCACAGGCGGGGCCGGCGCGGCCTGCGGAGCCGGCGCACGAGCCCCCGCCCCGTCCCCTCCGTGACGGGGTGCGGAACGCCCTCTTCCAGGCGCTCCCGAGTCCTCACGGTCGCGTCACCCATAGGCATGAAGTCTGCCAGAAAAGCCTTCTTCCACCGATCATCCCCCTGCCGGGTCCGGGCCGCACCCGCTGCCCCGGAGGGAGGGTCAGGACCGGTGGCGTGCGGCCGGCGCCGAGGCGGTCGAACCGCGCACGACCAGCTCCGGCATGAACACGAACTCGCTGTGCGGCGCGGGTGTCCCGCCGATCTCCTCCAGCAGCGTGCGCACCGCGGCCTGCCCCATCGCGGGGACCGGCTTGCGGACGGTCGTCAGCGGCGGGTCGGTGAAGGCGATCAGCGGCGAGTCGTCGAAGCCGACGACCGAGATGTCCTTCGGCACGTCCAGCCCGCGCTGCCGGGCCGCACGTATGGCGCCCAGCGCCATCATGTCGCTGGCGCAGACCACTGCTGTGCAGTCCCGCTCGATGAGCGCGGTGGCCGCCGCCTGGCCGCCCTCGAGGGTGTAGAGCGAGTGCTGGACGAGTTCCGTCTCCACGGTCCGCGCGTCGAGGTCCAGTTGCTCCTGGACGGTGCGGACGAAGCCCTCGATCTTGCGCTGCACCGGCACGAACCGCTTGGGACCGAGGGCCAGCCCGACGCGGGTGTGGCCCAGGGAGACGAGGTGGGTGACGGCGAGGCTCATCGCGGCACGGTCGTCGGGGGAGATGAAGGGCGCCTGCACCTTCGGCGAGAAGCCGTCGACCAGGACGAACGGCACGCCCTGGGCGCGCAGCCGCTCGTAGCGCTCCATGTCGGCGGTGGTGTCGGCGTGCAGTCCGGAGACGTAGATGATCCCGGCGACCCCGCGGTCGACCAGCATCTCCGTCAGTTCGTCCTCCGTGGAGCCGCCCGGGGTCTGGGTGGCGAGGACCGGTGTGTAGCCCTGGCGGGTCAGCGCCTGGCCGATGACCTGGGCCAGCGCCGGGAATATCGGGTTCTCCAGCTCCGGGGTGATCAGCCCCACCAGGCCCTCGCTGCGCTGCCGCAGCCGCACGGGACGCTCGTACCCCAGGACGTCGAGGGCGGCGAGCACGGACTGTCGGGTGGTGGCGGCGACGCCCGGCTTCCCGTTGAGGACGCGGCTGACCGTCGCTTCGCTCACGCCCGCCTGGGCGGCGATGTCGGCAAGCCGTGTGGTCACAGGGGTGGACTGTACCTGTCGGAGGGCGCCTTGCACACCGATCGGGCGCCGTGGACGGCCGGTTGGGCGGCCCTTCGGACGGCCCGGCGCGGGCTGCTGCGTCATCGCGCTCCCTTGAGAAAGTGGTGGCAAGAGCTTGCAGAGTCTTGCACAACCGGCCCGATACCGCTCGTGCCCTGTAAACAAGCGTCTCACGACGGTCGCCAGGAGGTCACGCACGGATAACTTCGGAGATCTCTTGCACTTTTTTGCTGCAAGGCCTTTCGCCACGCTTACAACGCTGTTACGTTCACGTCGCCCGACGGCGGCAATGACGCGGTCGGTGTCGGCAGGAGCGGCGGACGGGCCCGCGACCCTGCACCACACGGGCTTTCACCCTCAAGGAGAACTCATGCGGCGTGGCATAGCGGCCACCGCTCTGGTGGCGTCCCTCGCCCTCGCGGCGACGGCGTGCGGCGGGGACGGCGACAGTGACAGCGAGTCCGGCGGACCGGTCACCATCACTTACTGGGACACCTCCAACGCGACCAACGAGGCGCCGACCTACAAGGCCCTGGTCAAGGAGTTCGAGGCCGCCAACAAGGGCATCAAGGTCAACTTCGTCAACGTGCCCTTCGACCAGGCGCAGAACAAGTTCGACACCGCCGCCGGCTCCAAGGGCGCCCCGGACGTGCTGCGCTCCGAGGTCGGCTGGACCCCCGCCTTCGCCAAGAAGGGCTTCTTCCTGCCGCTGGACGGCACCGAGGCCCTCGCCGACCAGGCCAAGTTCCAGCCCAGCCTGATCGAGCAGGCCAAGTACGAGGGCAAGACCTACGGCGTGCCGCTGGTCACCGACACGCTCGCCTTCGTCTACAACAAGGCCCTGTTCGAGAAGGCCGGCGTCCAGGCCCCCAAGACCTGGGACGACCTGAAGAAGGCCGCCGCCACCATCAAGGACAAGACCGGCGTCGACGGCTTCTGGGGCTCCACCGCCGGCTACTACGCCCAGCCCTTCCTGTACGGCGAGGGCACCGACACGGTCGACGCCGACGCCAAGAAGATCACCGTCAAGTCGCCCGCGGCCCAGAAGGCCTACGGCACCTGGCTGAGCCTGTTCAACGGCAAGGGCCTGCACAAGGCCGACACCACCGCCGACGCCTACGCGCACATCCAGGACGCGTTCGTCAACGGCAAGGTCGCCTCGACGATCCAGGGCCCGTGGGAGATCACCAACTTCTACAAGGGCTCGGCGTTCAAGGACAAGAGCAACCTCGGCATCGTCACCGTCCCGGCCGGCTCCACCGGCAAGGCGGGCGCCCCCACCGGCGGCCACAACCTGTCGGTGTACGCCGGTTCGGACCAGGCGCACCAGGAGGCGGCGCTGAAGTTCGTGAACTTCATGACCTCGGCGAAGTCCCAGGAGACCGTCGCGCTGAAGAACTCCACGCTGCCGACCCGCGACGACGCCTACACCGACAAGGTCAAGGCCGACCCGGGCATCGCCGGCTACCAGACGGTCCTGCCCGCCGCCCAGCCGCGCCCGGCCCTGCCCGAGTACAGCTCCCTGTGGGGTCCGCTGGACGACGAGCTGCCCCAGATCGCCGGCGGCAAGAAGTCCCTCGACGGGGGCCTCGGCGACGTCGAGACCGCGATGACCAAGCTGGTGCCGGACTTCGGCAAGTGAGTCCGTGTGGCCGCCGGGTCCCCCGTCCAGGGGGGAGGGGATCCGGCGGCCACCGGCCCGCGCGTCGTACCCCTTGATCTTCCTGCTGCTCTTCGAAGGTGTCGAACCATGACAGTCGCCATCGACCGCGCGACCGGCAAGCGCCGCGGTGACCGCACCCCGCGGCCCGGCCTCGGCCGGCGTCTGAAAGACGGATACCAGAAGCACTGGTACGCCTACGCGATGATCGCGCCGGT
This sequence comes from Streptomyces sp. NPDC048185, assembly GCF_043202495.1. Taxonomy (NCBI): domain Bacteria; kingdom Bacillati; phylum Actinomycetota; class Actinomycetes; order Kitasatosporales; family Streptomycetaceae; genus Streptomyces; species Streptomyces sp. NPDC048185. The sequence continues at coordinate 490,053 of NZ_JBIDAN010000001.1, read as the reverse complement.
GGCCGTCGTGCTCGGCGTCCTCGTGCTGTACCCGCTGGTGTACGGCCTCTACCTCACGCTCACCGACGCCAACAGCCTGAACTCGGCGCGCACCATCGGCGTCAACCACATCGACGCCACCTACAAGTTCATCGGCCTGGACAACTACGCCGACATCCTGTGGGGGCCGACGGCGTACGACCGGTTCTGGTCGCACTTCATCTGGACGATCGTGTGGACGGCGCTCTGTGTCGGCCTGCACTACTTCATCGGTCTCGGCCTCGCGCTGCTGCTCAACCAGAAGCTGCGCGGACGCACCGTCTACCGGCTGATCCTGGTCCTGCCGTGGGCCGTGCCGACCTTCGTCACCGTCTTCGGCTGGCGCTTCATGCTCGCCGACAGCGGCATCATCAACTCCGCCCTCGACGCGCTGCACCTGCCGACGCCGCTGTGGCTGGAGGACGTCTTCTGGCAGCGGTTCGCCGCGATCATGGTCAACACCTGGTGCGGGGTGCCGTTCATGATGGTCTCGCTCCTCGGCGGCCTCCAGTCCATCGACGCCAGCCTGTACGAGGCCGCCGAGATGGACGGCGCGAACGCCTGGCAGCGCTTCCGCTACGTCACCCTGCCCGGGCTCAGGTCCGTCAGCTCCACCGTCGTGCTGCTCGGCATCATCTGGACGTTCAACCAGTTCGCCGTGATCTTCCTGCTCTTCGGCAACACGGCGCCCGACGCCCAGATCCTCGTCACCTGGGCGTACCAGCTCGGCTTCGGACAGCAGCCGCGCGACTTCGCACAGTCCGCCGCCTACGGCATCCTGCTGCTGGCCATCCTGATCGTCTTCACCTCCTTCTACCGCCGCTGGCTGAACCGCAATGAGCAGCAGCTCGCGAACTGAGGCAGGAGCCATCATGAGTACCACCACCGTGCCGACCGAGGCTCCCGCCGACCAGGCCCCCGACTCCGCCGCGCCCAAGCGCCGGGTCCGGAGCCGCAGCGAACGCAGCCGCGGCGCGTCCCTCGCCTCCCACGGCATCCTGATCGTGGCGAGCCTCGTCGCGCTCTTCCCGATCGCCTGGCTGGTCTACCTGTCCCTCGGCCCGGACAAGGACGACTACCTGCACCCCGGCGGCATCTGGTCGAAGATGACCTTCGACAACTACGCCTTCGTGCTCCAGCACACCAACTTCTTCGACTGGCTGAAGAGCTCGCTGATCGTCTCGCTGGGCACCACGGTCATCGGCGTCATGGTCGCCGCCACCACCGGCTACGCGGTCTCGCGGATGCGCTTCCCCGGTTACAAGAAGCTGATGTGGGTCCTGCTGGTCACCCAGATGTTCCCCATCGCGGTGCTGATCGTGCCGATGTACCAGATCCTGTCCAGGCTCCAGCTCATCGACAACTACTTCGGTCTGGTCCTCGTCTACTGCTCCACGGCGGTGCCGTACTGCGCCTGGCTGCTCAAGGGCTACTTCGACACCATCCCGTTCGAGATCGACGAGGCCGGCCGGGTCGACGGGCTGAACCCCTTCGGCACCTTCTTCCGGCTGATCCTCCCGCTCGCCAAGCCGGGTCTCGCGGTCGCCGGTTTCTACAGCTTCATCACGGCCTTCGGCGAGGTCGCCTTCGCCTCCACGTTCATGCTGAGCGACACGAAGTACACCTTCGCCGTCGGACTGCAGAGCTTCGTCAGCGAGCACGACGCGCAGCGCAACCTCATGGCGGCCACCGCCGTGCTCGTCGCGATACCCGTCTCCGCGTTCTTCTACCTGGTGCAGAAGAACCTGGTGACCGGTCTCACCGCCGGCGGCACGAAGGGCTGACGCCCGCCCCACCGACTCCCGCGCCTTGCCGCGCGGGTGGCGGCCGCGGTGTCCATCCGACCCCGCCGGCACCGCGGCCGCCTCGTCACCCGTCGCCGGACACCACCACGCATCCATGACCCGAACCGCCCCGTTACGTACAAGGACGCCATGAGCCAGCAGCCTTCCGCCGCACCGGCCCCCACCTCTGCCACCGCCACCGTCACGAGGCGCCGCGACTGGTGGCGCGACGCGGTCATCTACCAGGTGTACCCGCGCAGCTTCGCCGACAGCAACGGCGACGGCATGGGCGACCTGGAGGGTGTCCGCACCCGCCTGCCGTACCTGCGCGACCTGGGCGTGGACGCCGTGTGGCTCAGCCCCTTCTACGCCTCCCCGCAGGCCGACGCCGGCTACGACGTCGCCGACTACCGGGCCGTCGACCCCATGTTCGGCACGCTCCTGGACGCGGACGCGCTGATCCGCGACGCCCACGGCCTGGGCCTGCGCATCATCGTCGACCTGGTCCCGAACCACTCCTCCGACCAGCACGAGTGGTTCAAGCGCGCCCTCGCCGAGGGCCCCGGCTCCCCGTCGCGGGACCGCTACCACTTCCGCCCCGGCAAGGGCGAGAACGGCGAACTGCCGCCCAACGACTGGGAGTCCATCTTCGGCGGTCCCGCCTGGACCCGGGTCACCGAGCCCGACGGCACGCCGGGGGAGTGGTACCTGCACCTGTTCGCCCCCGAGCAGCCCGACTTCAACTGGGAGCACCCGGCCGTCGGCGACGAGTTCCGCTCCATCCTGCGCTTCTGGCTGGACATGGGCGTGGACGGCTTCCGCATCGACGTCGCCCACGGCATGGTGAAGGCGGAGGGCCTGCCCGACCTCGGATCGCACGAGCAGCTGAAGCTGCTGGGCAACGATGTCATGCCGTTCTTCGACCAGGACGGCGTCCACGACATCTACCGGCAGTGGCGCCTCATCCTGGACGAGTACAGCGGAGAGCGGATCTTCGTCGCCGAGGCGTGGACCCCGACCGTCGAGCGCACCGCCCACTACGTCCGCCCGGACGAGCTGCACCAGGCGTTCAACTTCCAGTACCTGGGCACCCACTGGGACGCCGAGGAGCTGCGCGCGGTCATCGACCGGACGCTGGACGCCATGCGGCCGGTCGGCGCCCCCGCCACCTGGGTGCTGTCCAACCACGACGTCACCCGGCACGCCACCCGCTTCGCCAACCCGGCCGGCCTCGGCACCCAGATCCGCCTGGCCGGCGACCGCGAGCTGGGGCTGCGCAGGGCCCGCGCGGCCACCCTGCTGATGCTGGCGCTGCCCGGCTCGGCCTACGTCTACCAGGGCGAGGAGCTGGGCCTCCCGGACGTCGTCGACCTGCCCGACGAGGTGCGCCAGGACCCGGCGTACTTCCGCGGCGCCGGCCAGGACGGCTTCCGCGACGGGTGCCGGGTGCCGATCCCGTGGACGCGTACGGGGTCGTCGTACGGCTTCGGTGACGGCGGGAGCTGGCTTCCGCAGCCGGCGGGCTGGGGCGAGCTGAGCGTCGAGGCCCAGACCGGCGAGCCCGGCTCGACCCTGGAGCTGTACCGGACCGCGCTGGCCGTCCGCCGCGAGCACGCCGACCTGGGCGCGGGCGACGCCGTGGAGTGGCTGCGGGCACCCGAGGGCGTCCTCGCCTTCCGTCGCGGGGAGTTCGTCTGCGTCGCCAACACCACCGGCGAGTCGGTGACGGTGCCCGCCCACGGCCGCGTGCTGCTGGCCAGCGGCGAGGTGACCGAGGCGAACGGCGAGGCGAAGGTGCCGGCGGACACGACCGTGTGGTGGACGACGGTCTGACACCCGCCGCCCGACGGAGGTCCGGCAAGAATCTTCGTTCAATTGCGTACGGCCCGCTGCCCTTTCGGGCGGCGGGCCCTTAACATCTGCGTCACCGAAATCTTGCTGAAGGTTTCAGCAAGAGCCTTCAACGACGAAGGAACTCCCCACATGGCACGCAGAGCCCTCACGGGGGCCGTCGCTCTGACGGCCGCCCTTGTCATGACCCCTACGAACGCGCAGGCCTCCCCGCCCGGCACCAAGGACGTCACCGCGGTCCTCTTCGAGTGGGACTTCGCCTCCGTCGCCAAGGAGTGCACCACCACCCTCGGCCCCGCCGGGTACGGCTACGTCCAGGTCTCCCCGCCGGCCGAGCACATACAGGGCGGGCAGTGGTGGACGTCTTACCAGCCGGTCAGCTACAAGATCGCGGGTCGGCTCGGCGACCGCACGGCCTTCCGGAACATGGTGAACACCTGCCACGCGGCCGGGGTGAAGGTCGTCGCCGACGCCGTGGTCAACCACATGTCCGCGGGCAGCGGCACCGGCACCGGCGGCTCGTCGTACACGAAGTACGACTACCCCGGGCTGTACTCCTCGTACGACTTCGACGACTGCACCGCCCAGGTCACCAACTACCAGGACCGGTACAACGTCCAGCACTGCGAACTCGTCGGCCTCGCCGACCTGGACACCGGCGAGGAGTACGTCCGCAAGACGGTCGCCGGATACCTGAACGACCTGCTCTCCCTCGGCGTCGACGGCTTCCGCGTCGACGGGGCCAAGCACATCCCGGCCGCCGACCTCGCGAACATCAAGTCCCGGCTGTCGAACCCGTCCGTGTACTGGAAGCAGGAAGTCATCTACGGCGCCGGCGAGGCCATCCAGCCGTCCGAGTACACCGGCAACGGCGACGTGCAGGAGTTCCGGTACGCCTACGACCTCAAGCGCGTCTTCAACAACGAGAACCTCGCCTACCTCAAGAACTACGGCGAGGGCTGGGGCTACATGAGCAGCGGTGTCTCCGGCGTCTTCGTCGACAACCACGACACCGAGCGCAACGGCTCCACGCTCAGCTACAAGGACAACGCCAGGTACACCCTGGCCAACGTCTTCATGCTGGCCTGGCCCTACGGCGCACCGGACGTCAACTCCGGCTACGAGTGGTCCAGCGCGGACGCCGGTCCCCCCAACGGCGGCCGGGTGAACGCCTGCTGGCAGGACGGCTGGAAGTGCCAGCACGCCTGGCCGGAGATCAAGTCGATGGTCGCCTTCCGCAACGCCGTGCGCGGCCAGGCGGTCACGAACTGGTGGGACAACGGCAACGACGCCATCGCCTTCGGGCGCGGCAGCAAGGGCTACGTCGCCATCAACCACGAGTCGGGCGCGCTGACCCGCACCTACCAGACCTCGCTGCCGGCCGGGACGTACTGCGACGTCCAGAGCAACCGGCCGGTGACCGTGAACGGCTCCGGCCAGTTCACCGCGACGCTGGGAGCCGACACCGCCCTCGCCCTGTACGCGGGCAAGTCCGGCTGCTGACCGGCCGCTGAGCACGTGTCACGAGCAAGGGCCGTGAAATTCCTTTCCGTTACTTTCACGGCCCTTGCCGCAAGACTTGCGTCGGCGCTACGGTCACGCCGGGGTCGGACCCGATCGAGCCGTAATCGCAAGGAGTTCACACCGGTGATACCGAGATGGCCGGCGCCTGTGAAGCGCCGCACCGCCGCACCCGGAGGGGCCGCCGCCCCACGGATCGCGGCCGTCACCGTCGCCGCGCTCGCGGCGACACTCCTGACACCCCTCGCCGCGCGGGCCGGTGCCCCGCCCGCGCCCCCGTCGGACGCGAAGCTGGCGAAGACCGCCGCGCGCCACGACCTGACCCGCGAGCAGTTCTACTTCGTCCTGCCCGACCGCTTCGCCAACGGTGACACCCGCAACGACAAGGGCGGCCTGACCGGCACCCGGCTCAGCACCGGCTACGACCCCACCGACAAGGGCTTCTACCAGGGCGGCGACCTCAAGGGCCTGACCGAGCGGCTCGACTACATCAAGGGTCTGGGCACCACCTCCATCTGGATGGCGCCCATCTTCAAGAACCAGCCCGTGCAGGGCACCGGTGAGAACGCCTCGGCCGGCTACCACGGTTACTGGATCACCGACTTCACCCAGGTCGACCCGCACTTCGGCACCAACCAGGACCTGAAGAACCTCATCTCCAAGGCGCACGCCAAGGGCATGAAGGTCTTCTTCGACGTCATCACCAACCACACCGCCGACGTCGTCGACTACGAGGAGAAGTCCTACGACTATCTCTCGAAGGGCGCCTTCCCGTACCTGACGAAGGACGGGCAGCCCTTCGACGACGCCGACTACGCCGACGGCTCCCGCCGCTTCCCCCGCGTGGACGCCGGCTCCTTCCCGCGCACGCCGACGGTGCCGGCCGCGAAGAAGAACCTCAAGGTCCCCTCCTGGCTCAACGACCCGGCGATGTACCACAACCGGGGCGACTCGACCTGGGCCGGCGAATCCGCCACGTACGGCGACTTCAACGGTCTCGACGACCTGTGGACCGAACGGCCCGAGGTCGTCAGCGGCATGGAGCAGATCTACGAGCGGTGGGTGAAGGACTTCGCCATCGACGGCTTCCGGATCGACACCGTGAAGCACGTCGACATGGAGTTCTGGACCCAGTGGGCCACCGCGCTGGACGCCTACGCCGCGAAGCGGGGCCGCGACGACTTCTTCATGTTCGGCGAGGTCTACTCCGCCGACACCTCCGTCACCGCCCCGTACGTCACCCAGGGCCGGCTGGACTCCACGCTGGACTTCCCCTTCCAGGACGCGGCCCGCGCCTACGTCTCCCAGGGCGGCAGCGCCCAGAAGCTCGCCTCGGTCTTCGGTGACGACTGGAAGTACACGACCGACAAGGCCAACGCCTACGAGCAGGTCACCTTCCTCGGCAACCACGACATGGGCCGCTTCGGCACCTTCCTGAAGCAGGACGACCCGGAGGCCGGTGACGCCGAACTGCTGAAGAAGGACAGGCTCGCCAACGAGCTGATGTTCCTCAGCCGCGGCAACCCGGTGATCTACTACGGCGACGAGCAGGGCTTCACCGGCGCCGGCGGCGACAAGGACGCCCGCCAGCCGATGTTCGCCTCCCGCACCGCCGACTACCTGGACGACGACCAGCTCGGCACCGACCGCACCCACGCCGAGGCCGCCTACGACACGAACGCGCCGCAGTACCGGCAGATCAGCGCCCTCGCGAAGCTCCGCAAGGCCAACCCGGCCCTCGCCGACGGCGTCCAGACCGAGCGCTACGCCGCCGACGGCCCCGGCGTCTACGCCTTCTCCCGCACCGACGCCGACAGCGGCACCGAGTACGTCGTCGCCCTCAACAACGCCGACGGGGAGAGGACGGCCACCTTCGCGACCGGCTCGGCCGGCATGACCTTCCGCGGCCTCTACGGCACCGACGCCACCGTGCGGTCCGGCGCCGACAGGAAGGTCACCGTCACCGTGCCGGCCGGCTCCGCGATCGTCCTCAAGGCCACGGGCAGGCTCGCCGCGCCCGCCACGAAGCCGGCGGTCACCCTCACCGCACCCGAGCCCGGCGCCACCGGCACCGTCGAGCTGACGGCCGACGTCGACGGGGGACAGCTGAACCGCGTCGTCTTCGCCGCCCAGACCGGCGACGGCACCTGGCGCACCCTCGGCACCGCCGACCACGCCCCCTACAAGGTCACCCAGACCATCGGCGAGGACACCCCGGCCGGCACCGCCCTGCGCTACAAGGCGGTCGTCGTCGACTCGGCGGGCCGCACCGCGAGCGCCACGGCCGCCTCGACGACCGGCACCCCGCCGGTCGAGCAGCCGCCCACCGCCGCCTCCCGCGACTACGCGATCGTCCACTACAAGCGGCAGGACGGGAACTACGGCGACTGGGGCCTGTACGCCTGGGGCGACCTCGCCGACGGCGAGGCGACCACCTGGCCCGCCACCCACCCCTTCACCGGCCGGGACGCCTACGGCGCCTTCGCCTACGTCAAGCTCGAGCCGGGCGCGTCGAACGTCGGCTTCCTCGTCATCGACAAGGACGGGAACAAGGACGTCGCCGCCGACCGCACGATCGACGTGACGAAGACGGGCGAGGTGTGGATCGAGCAGGGCAAGGAGCAGGTCGTCACCGAGCGGCCGGATTACCCGGCCCAGGACACTTCCAAGGCCGTCCTGCACTACCACCGTGCCGACGGGAACTACGACGGCTGGGGCCTGCACGTCTGGACGGGCGCCGCGAACCCCACCGACTGGGCGAAGCCGCTGGCGCCGGTGAAGACCGACTCCTACGGCGCGGTCTTCGAGGTGCCCCTCGCCGAGGGTGCCACCAGCCTCAACTACATCCTCCACCAGGGCGACGAGAAGGACCTGCCCACCGACCAGGCCCTGGACCTCAGGGCGAACGGCCACGAGGTGTGGCTGGTGAGCGGCCAGGAGAAGTACCTGCTGCCGCAGCCCGCGGGCTCGGCCGCCGCCGTCGACCTCACCACCGCCAAGGCGGTCTGGATCGACCGCGACACCGTCGCCTGGAACGGCACCGAGGGCGCCGCCTCCACCCAGCTGCTCGCCTCCCGCAGCGGCTCGGTCGAGGCCGCGAACGGCACCCTCACCGCGGACGACGCCCAGTGGCTCCGCCTGACGAGGACCACCCTCACCGACGCCCAGAAGACGACGTTCCCCCACCTGAAGGAGTACACCGCCTGGTCCGTCGACCCGCGCGACCGCGACCGGGTCCGCGAGGCCCTGCGCGGCCAGGTCGTCGCCTCCCAGCGGGCCGCCAACGGTGCCGTGCTCGCCGCGACCGGCGTGCAGACCGCCGGCGTCCTGGACGACCTCTACGCCGGGGCCACCGAGGCCGGCCTCGGCCCGGTCTTCCGCCACGGCCGCCCCACGCTGTCCGTGTGGGCACCGACCGCGCAGAGCGTGAAGCTGGAGATCGGCGACCGCACGGTCGGCATGCGCCGCGACGACGCCACCGGCGTCTGGTCCGTCACCGGCCCGGCGTCCTGGAAGGGCAAGTCCTACCGGTACGTCGTCCAGGTCTGGGCGCCCACCGCGGGCGAGGTCGTCACCAACAAGGTCACCGACCCCTACTCGGTCGCCCTGACCACCGACTCCGAGCGCAGCCTCGTCGTCGACCTCGACGACCGCGCGCTCGCCCCGCGCGGCTGGTCGGACTACACCAAGCCCGAGGCCGTGCCGCTCAGGGACGCCCAGATCCAGGAGCTGCACGTCCGCGACTTCTCCGTCGCGGACGGCACCGCCGCCCCGGCCCACCGGGGCACCTACCTCGCCTTCACCGACCAGGACAGCGACGGTTCGAAGCACCTGCGCGAGCTGGCGCGGGCGGGCACCTCCTACGTGCACCTGCTGCCCGCCTTCGACATCGCCACGATCCCCGAGAAGAAGTCCGACCAGGCCACCGTCGACTGCGACCTCGCCTCCTCCCCCGCCGACTCCGACCAGCAGCAGGAGTGCGTGGCGAAGGCCGCCGCGAAGGACGCCTACAACTGGGGTTACGACCCGTACCACTACACGGTCCCCGAGGGCTCCTACGCCACCGACCCCGACGGCACCGCCCGCACGGTCGAGTTCCGCCGGATGGTCAAGGCGCTCAACGAGGACGGCCTGCGCGTCGTCATGGACGTCGTCTACAACCACACGGCGGCGAGCGGCCAGGCGGACACGTCCGTCCTGGACCGGATCGTGCCCGGCTACTACCAGCGCCTGCTGGCCGACGGCTCGGTCGCGAACAGCACGTGCTGCGCGAACACGGCCACGGAGAACGCCATGATGGGCAAGCTCGTCGTGGACTCGGTCGTCACGTGGGCCAAGGAGTACAAGGTCGACGGCTTCCGCTTCGACCTCATGGGCCACCACCCGAAGGCCAACATCCTCGCCGTCCGCAAGGCCCTCGACGCGCTGACCGTCGCGAAGGACGGCGTCGACGGCAAGAAGATCATCCTGTACGGGGAGGGCTGGAACTTCGGCGAGGTCGCCGACGACGCCCGCTTCGTCCAGGCCACCCAGAAGAACATGGCCGGCACCGGCATCGCGACCTTCTCCGACCGGGCCCGCGACGCCGTGCGCGGCGGTTCCCCCTTCGACGCCGACCCCGGCGTCCAGGGCTTCGCCTCCGGCCTGTACACCGACCCCAACACCTCGAAGGGGAACGGCACCGAGGCCGAGCAGAAGGCCCGCCTGCTGCACTACCAGGATCTGATCAAGGTCGGCCTCACCGGCAACCTCGCCGCCTACCGCTTCACGGACACCGACGGCAAGGAGGTCAAGGGCTCCGACGTCGACTACAACGGCGCCCCCGCCGGATACGCGGAGGCCCCGGGCGACGCCCTCGCCTACGCCGACGCCCATGACAACGAGTCCCTCTTCGACGCGCTCGCGTACAAGCTGCCGAAGGACACGTCCGCCGACGACCGGGCCCGCATGCAGGTCCTCGCCATGGCCACCGCCGGCCTCTCGCAGGGCCCGGCGCTCTCCCAGGCCGGCACCGACCTGCTGCGCTCCAAGTCGCTGGACCGCAACTCCTTCGACAGCGGCGACTGGTTCAACGCCATCCACTGGAACTGCGCCGACGGCAACGGCTTCGGCCGCGGGCTGCCGCCGGCCGCGGACAACAAGGACAAGTGGACCTACGCGGCGCCCCTGCTCACCACGGTGAAGGCCGGCTGTCCGCAGATCCGGGGCGCCTCGGCCGCGTACCGGGACCTGCTGAAGATCCGTACGAGCGAGAAGGACTTCTCCCTCGCCACGGCCGGCCAGGTGCAGTCCCGGCTCTCCTTCCCGCTCTCCGGGAAGGACGAGACACCCGGCGTGATCACCATGCGCCTCGGTGACCTGGTCGTGGTCTTCAACGCGACCCCCGAGGAGCAGCGGCAGCGGGTGAGCGAGGCGGCCGGTACCGGTTACCGGCTGCACCCGGTGCAGGCGTCCGGAGCGGACCCCGTCGTGAAGAAGGCGGCCTACGCGCGGGACTCGGGCACCTTCACGGTGCCGGCCCGCACGGTGGCGGTCTTCACCCGCGCGGGCTAGCGGGACGCTGCGGTTAGGGTGCTCCTGTCCGCCGTAGAAGAGGAGCACCCATGCCGCAGATCACCATCGAGCGTTCCGCGTCTCTCGACGACGTCGACTGGGAGGAGTTCGCCCTCGCCCTGCACCCGGTGGTCGTCGAGACGGTGGCCGCGCGGCTGGAGGCGTGCAAGACGCGGGTCCTGCGCGGCGAGGAGGACGTCGTCGGTGCCGAGAAGGAGCGGCACGCCATCGTGAACGTGTCGATCGCCCTGCTCGCCGGGCGTTCCGACGAGACGAAGGCGCAGCTCACCGAGGCCGTGGTGGACCTGCTGCGCAAGCACGTCGAGCCGAGGGACGAGGTCACCCTGCATCTGTCGGCCGAGGTGCGCGACCTCGACCCGTCCTACCGCAAGGCCGAGGTCTGAGCTACGACGCCAGCTCGATCAGCCGGCCGACCAGGTCCGTGAACGGGCCGTCGGCCGGCTCGTCCTCCAGGACGCCGCGCAGCAGGGCGCCCATCTCCTCGTCGTGGGCGGCGCTCACCGCCAGCAGCGCCGCGAAGTCGTGCACGAGCTGGGCCTCCAGCTCGGCGCGCGGGATGCGCCGGCCGTCCAGCCAGATCAGCGCCGTCGACTCGGCGAGCGAGATCCACGAACGGACGACCAGTTCCAGTCGCGGGGGCGGATCGGTGACGTCCAGATGCGCAAGGATCTGGACGTACGCGGCCTGCCGCACGGAGTCGACGAGCGCGTTCGCCGTGGACACCGTGCTCAACGAGCAGGCCCCGCCCGCCGGGACCGCCGGACCTCCGCGCATCAGCGCCGAGAAGCCGGGGCCGTGCTCGTCGACGAAGTCGAAGTAGCGCCCCATCACCCGCAGCAGCCGCGCCCCCAGCGGGCCCTCCCGGGGCTCCGCGAATCGGGCCGCCAGGTCGGCGGCGGCACGCTGCAACGCGGCCTCGTACAGGCTGAGTTTGCCGGGGAAGTAGTGATAGACCAGCGGGCGCGAGATGCCGGCGGCCGACGCTATCTCGTCGATGGAGACCTCGTCGGGCGAGCGGCGGCTGAACAGATCGAGCGCGACGCCGATCAACTGCTGCCGCCGCTCCTCGACGCCCATTCTGCGGCGTACCCCGGTAGTCATACGAACACCTTACCGATCGAATCCAGCCTCTGAACGGGCCGGACCGGGCATCGGTGTTCGCCGGCCTCACAGGTCCAGTACGAGTCGTGCGCTCCTGGCGCGCGAGACGCAGATGAGCATCGAGTCGCCGCGCTCCGCGTCGGTCAGCAGCTCGTCCCGGTGATCGATCTCGCCCTCCAGCACCCGCTGTTGGCAGGTCCCGCACCAGCCCTGTTCGCAGGAGTACGGCGTGTTCGGCAGCTCGGCGCGCACGGCGGCCAGCACGGACGAACCGGCGGCCACGGTCAGGGTGCGCCCGCTGCGGTGCAGCTCGACCTCGAACTCCCCGTCGCCGTCCGCCGCCGTACGCGGCGCGAACCGCTCCAGGTACGGGGCGGTGCCCTCCGGGAGCCGCTCCTCGACGGCCGCCATCAGTGACTCGGGGCCGCAGCAGTAGACGGCCGCGCCCTCGGGGAGGTCCGCGAGGAAGGCGTCCAGGTCGGGCAGCCCGTCCTCGTCCTCGGCGACCACGGTGACCCGCCCCCGGCCTTCGGCCGGGCGCACTCCCGTCCCGCTTCGTCCGCCGCCCGCGGCCAGTTTCTCGACGTCCTCCAGGAAGGGCATCGAGGCCCGAGTGCGCCCGCCGTACAGCAGCCGCCACTCGGTGCCCTCCGGCAGGGCCCGCAGCATGGGCAGGACCGGGGTGATGCCGATGCCGCCGGCGACGAACACGTAGGCGGGGGCGTCGACCAGCGGGAAGCGGTTGCGGGGTCCGCGCACCTCCAGCTCCATGCCCTCCTGCACCTGCTCGTGCACCTCGCGCGAGCCTCCCCGTCCGTCCTCGACGAGCCGCGTGGCGACGGTGTACGACGAGGTGTCCTCGGGGTCGCCGCACAGCGAGTACTGCCGGACCAGCCCCGACGGCAGGACCAGGTCCACGTGGGCGCCCGGCTCCCAGCGCGGCAGGTCGTGCCCCTCCAGACGGAGCCCGGCCACCCCGTCGGCCAGGCGTTCGTGCGCGGTGACCAGCAACCGCAGGCCACGGGCCCCGGACCGCCCCGGGGACGGCGGCTTCCCGGCGTCCGTCGTCGCCGGCGGCGGGGCGGGGGTCCGGCCCCGCATCGCCCGCCGGACGGCCAGCGCGGCACCGGCCAGCACCACCAGGGTCTTCAGCGCGGAGACATGCTTGTTGGACATGGCGTCAATGTACTGACGAGTAGGCCCGTCAGGAACCCTTGCGGCGGTACTTGTTGACGCTGGTGTCAGCAAGCGTGCCCGGTGGCTAGCGCAGCCCGCCGATCGTCCGCCCGTCCTCCAGGGTGCCCTTCAGCCGGGCCTGGGCGCCCCGCTCGGCCTCGGCCGTCAGCAGTCGGCCGTCGGCGGAGCCGCTGACCCCGCCGGTCGCCTCGACCGACTCCGTGTCCCGGCTGCCGGCGGCCAGCAGGTACCAGTGCCCGCCCTCCGACTTCCACAGCACCCCGGCCAGCACGTGCGGATCGCGCTTGCCGCACGCCGGCACGTCCTGGGCCTTCGCGGCCACCGCGCCCCGCACCCCGCCCGGCGTCCGGAACTGCGCCATCACCCGCGCCCCGGCCCCCCGCCAGGTCTCGGCCCGCGTGCACACCCACTCGCCCGAACCGGTCTCGTCGGGCAGCGGCTGGCTCGCGAACTCCCAGGCGTTCACCGACCGCACCCCCTGTCCGCGCACGGCGCCCAGGGAGCAGGCGTACGGCGCCCAGGTGTGCAGCGCCCCCGCCCCAAAGACGTCCTTCGCCTTCCCGGGCCGTCCGGTGGTGAGGCGGGCCGGGACCAGCTCGCCGAGGTCGCTCATCAGGCGGGTGTGCGAGCCGTCGGTCAGCTGGAGCACGTTCCACGAGGCGCAGTCCCCGGTGCGCTGGACCGGGCTCGCCAGCGGCGAGGTCACCCCGTCGGCCAGTGTCAGCTCCATCGCTCCGGACCGCGGCTTCACCAGGTCCCGCTCGGCCGCCTTCGTCACCCAGGGCGCCGTCAGATAGCGCACGTTGCCGTCGGCCCGGCCCAGCACCACCGCCGTCGCCTCCGTCCGGCCGGCCCCGTCGGCCCGCGCGAAGTCGAGCGCGGCGCCCGCCGTGCCGTCCTTCGGCTCGGCGTACCGGACGATGCGCAGACCGTCGTAGAGGATCACGACGCGCGCGGTGTCGACGGTCCCGGCGTACAGCAGTTGCGGCGGTCCGGCCGGCCCGCCGCTCGCGGTGCCCGCCGTCGCCGAGACCCGCACGTTCCCGCCGGGGCGGGCCCAGACGGCGAGGGCCCGGCGCAGCAGCGCCTCGTCTCCGGTGAGGGCGCCGCGCGCCGGCCACACCGAGAAGTCGGTGCGCGCGGAGGTCTTCCAGGCCGCGGGGGCGGCCCTCGTCAGCCTGCCGGGGTCGAGGGCCGCCTCGGCCGCCGGGTTGCGGGCATCCGCCGGGGCGGCCGCGCCGTCCGGCCCCCAGCCGTCGCCGGGCAGGCTCAGCAGCGCCCCGCACACCACCAGTGCCGCCCCGGCGACCAGAGCCGCCTTGGTGTGCCGGCGGCGCCGCATCAGATCGGTGGGCCGGGCCTGGAGCGAACAGGGGTCGAACTCGGGGGAGGCGAGCAGCGCGTACTGGTCCGCCACCTCGTCGGCCTCGCGCAGAGCGCCGTCGGCGTCGCCGACCCCGGCGGCCGTGAGCAGCCGCCGCACGTCGCTGTCGGGGAGCCGGTCGAGACCGCGCAGCGCGTACGCCGCCCGGGCCGGGCCGGACAGGGCGGACAGCCGCTGGTCCAGGGCGAGTTCGTCGGCGCCGCCCGAGCGCGGGAAGAGCTTGAGCCCCCACACCTGGGGCAGCAGCGGCGGCAGCTGGGACCGCCTGGGCCGTGCCCGGCGCCACAGCGGCAGTCCCGCCTCCAGTGCCGTACGCACGACCCGCAGACGCACCAGGGCGTACCCGGGGTCGCCCTCGCGGCCGGTCGACTGGGCGGGGATCACGGGCGTCGCCGTCCGGTTCCTGGGCAGCGCGCGCTGCGTCAGGGCGTGCGCGGTCAGCACCCGGCGGCTGCGGCCGAGGCCGGGCGGCAGCACCAGGTAGGCGAGGCGGACCAGGCCCGGATAGTGCTCGACGAGCGCGGCCTCGGCCTGCTCGACGTCGACGACCGGGTCAGCGGCGGACGGTGCGGGGCGTTTGGCGACATCCTGTGACTGCACGTCCAGCAGAACGAGCCAGTCGGCCCGTGGTCACCGGGCGTGCCGTTGAGCGCTCCGCCGTCCGTGGCCGTACCGATGGCCGGAGCCCCGTGCCGGGGTTCCGTGCGGCATGTCGCCGTCAGGGACCGGAGGAACACATGAGGCTGATCCGACCGAGGCTCGCGCTGGCCGGTGCGGTGGCGGTACTGGCACTGACGGGCTGTGCGTCCGAGGGGGGCGGCGAGGCCGTGCCGGAGACGGCGACCGGGAGCCTGGAGCACCTGGCCGCCGAGGCCGGCTGCGAGCCGGACCTGCAGACCGACGCGGACACCCTCCGCCAGGCCATCTGCCGGAGGGGTGAGGAGAAGTACGTCCTCGCCACCTTCGCCACCGACCGCGGACAGCGCGAGTGGATCGACACGGCCAAGGACTACGGCGGCTACTACCTCGTCGGCCGCAAATGGGTCGCCGTCGGCCACGAGGACGTCGTGGCCGGCCTGCGGGGCCGGCTCGGCGGCACCCTGGAGCAGGGGGCGGTGCACGGGGGCGGCACGCACCCGGCCGGGCACGGCGGCCACGGCGGCTGACCGCCCGCGGACGCGGGGGAGGGCCGGTGGCGGAGAGTCCGCCACCGGCCCTCCCGGGTCCGTCGCCGGCGGGGCTACGTGCAGTCCTCGCCGTTGTTGATGCAGTCGACCACCTGGTCCATCAGGTCCTCGTCCATGACGTTGATGAAGTCGTTGTGGTCGGTGATCGGCTTGTGCAGCTGCTCCGGGAAGCTGTCCACGGCGTACGGGTTCCGCACCTGGCCGTTCTCGACGACCGGGGTGGGGATGTCGTACACCAGGCGCACCTGGAGCTGGGGGATGGCCTGGAAGCCGTCCGGGCAGTTGCCGTTCTCGTCGACGAACGCCGTGTGGGTGCGGTGGTTGGCGCTGTCGGTGTTCTGGCCGTCCCAGCAGCTCTGGAAGTGGGTCGTCCGCACCACCTGGCTGCCGTCGGGGCACAGCGGGTACTTGTCCGTGACCTGCCGGTCCTCGAAGCCGGTGCAGCTCCACGAGCTGTTGGCGTTCGCGTCGCCGTTGGTGAAGGACTTGGCGTCGCCGGTGATGATGCGCAGGAACTTCGGCATCGCCACCACGTCGCCCTGCCGGTTGCCGGCGAACCTCAGCTCGGCCTGTGCGGGCTTGAGGATCTTGCCGATGTTGCCCTCGGCGCCGCCGCCCTGGTCGCCCGCGTCGAACTCCTGCGTACCGTCCTGCAGCCGCAGCACCGGCCAGTAGTAGGTGGACCTGTCGCCCTGGTTCCGGCACGAGGTGTCGGCGTTCGCCAGGTCGTCGTCGCTGGAGAAGGCGTCGTTGTCCTGGTTGCCGACGTAGTCGTGGGTGTGGTGCGCGCCGTTGTCGACACCGGGGGCGGCGATCAGGTTGTCACTGTTGAACAGGTTGTTCTCGTTGACCCCGCAGTCGGTGGTGAAGGTGCCGGTGGAGCCGCCGTCGCCGTCGGCGGCGAGGCCGTTGCGGCTGTCGCGCGAGTTCGGCCGGACGTCGTTGATGTCGATGAAGTCGTCGGCCACCGGGCCCGCGACACCGTTGCCGTTGTCGTCCTGGTCCTGGCCGTCACCGCCCTGACCGCCGTCACCGCCCTGGCCACCGCCGTCGTCCTGACCGCCGTCGTCGCCCTGACCGCCGTTCTGGCCACCGTCGCCGTCCTGCGGGCGGTTCGCCGGCCGGCCCTGGCACGTCGCCAGGTCGTCCAGGCCGTCGTCCGCCCGGCCGCCGGCCCGGTCGATCTCCAGCTGGATCCGGTCGATGATCACCTTCCGCCGGTCCTTCAGCGGACCGAGGATGGCGTTGTCGACGAACCGGGAGTCCCCGGCCTGCGCGCGCCGCGTGGTGGCGAGTCGCTGGTAGGCGTCGGTGATCTGGCTGTCCAGCGTGGCCAGTTCGCCGTCCACCTCCCCGCGGGCGCGGTCCGGCACCTCGGAGATCCGCTGACCGACGTCGGGGCAGCTGATGGTCGCGACCTGCGCCGCGGCCGACCTCGTCCGGTTGTGCGGCGAGTGCTCCTCGTGGGCCGAGGCGTAGAAGTTCGCCCAGACCAGCCCGCCCCCGCCGAGTGCCAGGGCCGCCGCCCCGGCAACGGCCTTGGCGGCCAGCGGCATTCGGCGTTTTCTCGTATTGCGTCCCATGGAACTCCTCTGACTTCCTTGCGGGGCATCGAGGCGCCCGACAGGAGTGAAGCGGCTCCCCTCCATACGGAAGCCGCTGCGGAGGTGTTCACCCGTCCTGGGAATCGAGGGTCCTGCGGGACCGGTGTGACTCAGCGGCCGTGGTCGAGATAGGCCAGAACCGCCAGCACACGGCGGTTGTCGTCGTCCGAGACCTCGAGGCTCAGCTTGGCGAAGATGTTCGCGGTGTGCTTCGCGATCGCGCGCTCCGTCACGACGAGCCGCCCCGCGATCGCCGCGTTGGTCCGCCCCTGCGCCATCAGCTCCAGCACCTCCAGCTCCCGGGGCGTCAGCCGCTCCAGCGGCCGGTCCTCCGCCGCACGCCGGCTGAGCAGTTGCTGGATGACCTGGGGGTCCATCGCGGTGCCGCCCGCCGCCACCCGCCGTACGGCGTCCACGAACTGCTCCGCATCGAACACCCGGTCCTTGAGCAGGTACCCCACCCCGCCGGTGCCGTCGGCGAGCAGCTCACGCGCGTACAGCTGCTCCACGTGCTGGGACAGCACCAGCACCGGCAGCCCCGGCCGCTCCCGGCGGGCGGCGAGCGCGCACTGCAGGCCCTCGTCGGTGTGCGTGGGCGGGAGCCGGACGTCGACCACGGCGACGTCCGGCTCCAGTTCGGCCAGGGCCCGGGTCAGCTCGGGACCCGACTCGACGGCGGCGGCGATCTCGAAGTCGTGGGCCTGAAGGAGCCGGACCAGCCCGTCGCGCAGCAGGAACAGGTCTTCGGCTAGGACAACGCGCAAGGGATCTCCATGGTGACCATGGTGGGACCGCCCGCCGGGGAGCTGACGGCCAGGACGCCGTCGAATGTACCCAGCCGCCGCTCCACCCCGGCCAGCCCGGACCCCGCCGAGGCCACCGCACCGCCCTTGCCGTTGTCCGTGACGGAGACGCGCAACTGCCCGTCCGCGTGGTGCACGTCGATCCAGATCCGGTCGGCGCCGGAGTGCTTCACGGCGTTGGTGAGCACCTCGCTGACCGCGAAGTACGCGGCCGACTCCACGGGCGCCTCCGCGCGGCCGGGCAGGTCGACGTCCGTCTCGGCCCGCACGGGCAGCCGCAGCGCCAGCGCCCGTACGGCGTCGCCGAGTCCGCGCTCGGCGAGGACCGGCGGGTGGATGCCGCGCACCAGCTCGCGCAGCTCCGTCAGCGCCTCGGCGGAGGACTGCCGGGCCTGCGCCAGCAGCTCGCGGGCCTTCGCCGGGTCCTTCTCGAGCAGCGCCTCGACGGTGCCCAGGTCCATGCCCATGGCGACCAGCCGGGCCTGCGCCCCGTCGTGCAGGTCCCGTTCGATGCGGCGCAGTTCGGCGGCGGAGCTGTCGACGGCGTCCCGGCGCGTCTCGGTCAGCACCCGCACCCGCTCGGCCAGTGCACCGTCACCGTCGCCGAGGAGGCCGGCGGTGAGCCGGAAGTGGGCGTGCAGCGCGCGCGGGGCGAGCCAGAGGGCCGGGACGAGGAGGACGACGGCCAGCGCGGCGGCGTAGTAGGCCGAGGTCTGGTCGGTGACGTGCACGAAGCCGTACCAGTATCCGTCGGGCAGGGCCCGCCACAGCCCGGCCGCGATCACGAACCCCTCCAGCGGGTACAGCGGCAGCAGGAAGGCGAGCAGGGCGAGGACGAAGCCCGCCGTCATGTCGGCCGGCAGCCAGCGGAAGTCCCGCCAGGTCGCCGGGTCGCGGAGCATGCCGAAGGTGCGGGCCCACGGGTTGGCGTCCGCCGGCAGCGGCCGGTACGCCCGCGGGATGCGCACCCCGCCCCACTCGGCGGCCAGCAGCCGCCGCCGGTCCGCGAACGCCCGCACGCCCGTCAGCACGTACGGGGTGGTGACGATGCCGACCCCGATCGGGACGAGCGCGATCGACACCAGGGTGAGGCAGAAGCACAGCACCGCGCCGGGGAGGCAGATCAGTGCCAGCCCCAGCCCCCGTACGGCCGTCAGGCCCACGTTCCGTATCCGCGTACCGCCGCCGTCGCGCGTCATCTCGAAGCTCATGGCGTCAGTCTCGCGCAGGCGGACGAGGGAGGGCACGGGGCCGGGCCCCCGTCTCAGGGGGTGGTGCCAGGTACACCCCCGTCCGCCGCGAGCACCTTCGCCTCCGTCTCCGGGTCCAGCCCCACCGGCGGCCGGTCGGGACGTTGCGGTGCTGTCCCGCCGATGTCCCGCAGCCAGGCCCACGTGTCGGAGACGGTCTCGGTGACCGGCCGGCAGCGCAGCCCCGTCGCCAGCGCACGGGAGACGTCGGCCGAGTGCAGCGCGTCGTGCAGGTCGCTGCCCGGCGGCACCCACACCGGCAGCTGCGTCCACGGCTGCACCCCGGCGCCGAGGACGGTCCCGGGGGCCGTCCAGCGCAGCTCGGCGGCGCCGCCCGTGACCCGGACGCAGGCGTCGAGCAGGCCGCCCATGGTGGTGTGCCCCGGCGCGGAGACCAGGTTGTACGGTCCGCTCAGCTCCTGCTCCACCGCGCCGAGGACCCATGCGGCGAGGTCGCGGACGTCGACGTACTGCAAGGGCAGGTCCCGGGGGCCGGGCGCGAGCACCGGGCCGCCGCGCGCGACGCGGTCCAGCCACCACGGCAGCCGACCGATGTTCTCGTACGGGCCGAGGATCAGCCCGCTGCGCACGAGCACCGAGCGGTCCGCGCCGAAGGCGTCCAGGACGGCCAGCTCGGCGCCCCTCTTGTCGCGGGCGTAGTCGCTCTGCCCGGCGTCGGCCGCCGCGCCCTCGACCAGCGGGGCGTCCTCGGCGTACCCGGCGGGCGGCGCCCACGCGTACACCGAGCAGCTCGACACGTACACGTACCGTCCGGCGCGGCCGGCCAGCAGCCGTGCCGCGTCCCGCACCGCGCGGGGCGCCGCCGACCAGGTGTCGACGACGGCGTCCCAGGTGCCCTCGGCGAGGGCGGTGAGCCCGTCGGGCGCGGTGCGGTCGCCGTGCAGCGACCGCGCCCCGGCCGGCGGCGCGTGCCGCCCGCGGTGGAACACGGTCACGTCCCAGCCGCGCCCGAGCGCCGCCTCCGCCACGGCCCGCCCCACGAACTCCGTACCGCCCAGCATCAGTAGCCTCATGCCGGCCACTCTGCCTGGTGCTAGGGCCCGGGGGAACGGGCCTTGGCTGTCAGCAGAGCCTCAGCGTCCGGTGGGCGGCGTGTACTTGTAGCCGACGCGCCGCACGGTCTGGATCGTCCGCCGGTGCTCGGCGCCCAGCTTGCGGCGCAGCCGGGCGACGTGCACGTCCACGGTGCGGCCGTCGCCGACGTGGCCGTAGCCCCACACCGTCGTGACGAGCTGGTCGCGGGTGTGCACGCGGTGCGGATGCGCGACGAGGTGGGCGAGCAGCTCGAACTCCAGGTAGGTGAGGTCGAGTTGACGCCCGTCCACGGAGGCCGTGCGGCGCACGGCGTCGATCCGGACGAGCGGGTCCCCCGGGGCGTCGGCGTCCTTCGGGTCCTGCTGTGCCGTGCCGGCCACGGCGACGGGCGGGAAGGGCGGCTGCTGGTCGGCGGGGACGAGCACCAGGTAGCCGACCATGGGCGGCCGGCCCGGCAGTGCGGGCAGGGTGTGCGGGGGAGCGGGCAGCCAGGTGGCACCCGGCGGCAGGAAGTCCGTGACGTCCACCACCTCGTCCCGGTCCACGGCGCGCAGCCGGTGGCGGGCCGGGACGGCGGGGGCGGAGGCGGTGACGGGAGCGGTGGAGAGGGAACGAGTGGTCGCCATGAGAGGTCAGCTCTTTCGCGCGAGGAGTTCGTCGGGAGGACGACGGCCGCGGCGCGGCGGCCGGGGCGTCGGGGACGTACGTCGTGCGCGTCGGCGAAAGCCGGGACTACGGCTTCACAGGGCCGGCGCGGTCGTCGCGCGGCAACACACCCGGTCGAAGTCGTGGTGCTGACGGGAAGGCCAGAAGGGCTCGAGGTCGTGGCGACCCGTCGCTGCGTGCTTCTGGAAGGCGGACATGGGTCCATTGAAGCAGACGACGGCGCGGGACAGGAGACTCCTCTCACTGCTTGGACGTCCCACGGCGCCTCCTGACACCCCGTCGGCCGGAAACGGGCGCGGAAGAAGGGGCGCCCGCCATGTCGGCGGACGCCCCCCTTCGCGGGACGGCGGGGGTCAGACCTGGCCGGCCTTCTCCAGTGCGGAGCAGCAGGTGTCCACCAGCAGGCGGGTCACCACGTACGGGTCGACGTTGGCGTTGGGACGACGGTCCTCGATGTAGCCCTTGCCGTCCTTCTCGACCTGCCACGGGATGCGGACCGAGGCGCCGCGGTCGGAGACGCCGTAGGAGTACTCGTTCCACGGGGCGGTCTCGTGCAGGCCGGTCAGGCGGTCGTCGATGCCCGCGCCGTAGTTCTTGACGTGGTCCATCGGCTTGGAGCCCTCACCGAGCGACTCGCAGGCGGTGATGATCGCGTCGTAACCCTCGCGCATCGCCTTGGTGGAGAAGTTGGTGTGCGCGCCCGCGCCGTTCCAGTCGCCCTTGACCGGCTTGGGGTCGAGGGTGGCGGAGATGTCGAAGTCCTCCGCGGTGCGGTACAGCAGCCAGCGGGCCACCCACAGCTGGTCGGAGACCTCCAGCGGCGCCAGCGGGCCGACCTGGAACTCCCACTGGCCGGGCATGACCTCGGCGTTGATGCCGGAGATGCCGAGGCCGGCCTTCAGGCAGTTCTCCAGATGCGCCTCGACGACGTCGCGGCCGAAGATCTCGTCCGAGCCGACGCCGCAGTAGTAGCCGCCCTGCGCGGCCGGGAAGCCGCCCTCGGGGAAGCCGAGCGGGCGGGAGCCCTTGAAGAAGGTGTACTCCTGCTCGATGCCGAAGATCGGCTCCTGCGCGGCGAAGCGCTCGGACAGCTCGGCGAGCGCGGCACGCGTGTTGGTCGGGTGCGGCGTCATGTCCGTGTCGAGGACCTCGCACAGCACCAGGATGTCGTCGCCGCCGCGGATCGGGTCGGGGCAGGAGAAGACCGGCTTCAGCACGCAGTCCGAGGAGCGGCCCTCGGCCTGGTTGGTGGAGGACCCGTCGAAGCCCCAGATCGGCAGGGCGTCCAGACCGGCCGGGGCATCCGTGATGATCTTCGTCTTGGAACGGAGCTTGGCCGTCGGCTCGGTGCCGTCGATCCAGATGTACTCAGCCTTGAAGGTCACGGGGCCACATCCTTCGGGGTGGGTCTGGGCGCACTTGCGGGTGCTGCGGCGCTGCGGCACTGGGGCGCCGCGTCTACTGCCGTGCAGCGTGTCAACGGGCGATTTCCCGTCCGTTGCCCGTATGTGAACCCCGTGTTACCTGGGGAAGGTGTGGTGCGTCTCACGGCCCGGCGCCTCCGCTCGGCGCGGGGCCGGGCGGAGGCACGGGCGGGGGAGGGGAGGAGCGGTCAGCCCACCTTCTCGATCACCGCCCGGCGGATCAGGAACTTGCCCTGTTCGCGGACCTGTTCGAACGCCGCGTTGTTCAGCAGCACGCAGCTGCCCGAGACCGACTCGACCTCCACCGTCGTGGACTTGTCGTTGTCCAGGTTGGTCACCTTGAGCTTGGTGCCCACCGGGAACTGGTTGCTGGAGGCCGCGGGTGCGCCGCCCTCGCCGGAGAGGGTGACGGTGGAGCCGTTGCACACCTGCTCACCGGCCTGCGCGGCGCCGCCCGCCTGGTCCCCGCCCTGCTGCCCGGCGTCCTGGCCCGTGTTCTGCCCGGCGTCCTGGCCCATGTCCTGGCCGGCTTCCTCGTCCGCGCTCTGCCCGGCGTCCTGGCCGCCCTGCGGCGGCTGCGCGGCCTGGGAGTCCTGAGCCGACTCCCCCACCGCGCACCCGGACGCCTCCTGCTTGCGCTGGATCTCCTCGATGACCGCCTCGCGGTTGGCGATCCGGGCCTCGGACTGCGCGTCGGGAGCGGCCCGCTGGCCGTCGATGAACCGCTGGTTGTTCCCGAGCGCGGTGGCGAGGCCCTGGCAGACGGTGGAGTCCTGCGCGGACTTCGTCTGCGCGTTCTGGGTGGTCTGCGCGGCGTTCGAGGCGTTCGCCATCACGAAGGCCCCGCCGCCCGCCACCGCCGCCGCGCTCATCAGCAGCGCGAGCTTCTTCTTCGTACCGAGACTTCTCCTGCGCGACATGCGCGCCTCCTGAAGAGGTAGGGGAGCGTACGCCGCTATGTACGAGATACCGAACGAAGTTACTCAGCGGTCACGGAGATCCGCCGGAGTAACCTGCGTCACAGCCGGGCCGGCTCAGCGGGACAGGGCGTCACGCACCGCCTCCTCGGAGCGGCCCACGACGGCCGTTCCGTCCTCCGCCGTGATGATCGGGCGCTGGATCAGCTTGGGGTGTGCGGCGAGCGCGGCGACCCAGCGGTCGCGTGACGCGTCGTCACGGGGCCAGTCCTTCAGTCCGAGTTCCTCGGCGTCGGCCTCGCCGGTGCGCGTGATGTCCCACGGTTCGAGGCCGAGGCGGGTGAGCACCTCGCGGATCTCGTCCTCGCTCGGTACGTCCTCCAGGTAGCGGCGGACGGTGTAGTCGGCGCCCTCGGCGTCGAGCAGGCTGAGGGCGCTGCGGCACTTGGAACAGGCCGGGTTGATCCAGATCTCCATGCCGCACACGGTAGCCCGAGGGGCGCGAAACCCGTTCTCCCCGCACGCCCCAGCAGCCCCGAAAGCCCTTGTGGCCAGGGGCTTTTGTCAGTGGGGGGCGGTAAAATAGAAGCAGTGTTCGAGGGTGTCGCCGGGGTGTCCGGACGGCGCCCCGACCGCGACAGGAGGATGCCCGTGCCCGCTGCCGCACTGAAGCAGAAGCCCTTGCCCACCCAGTCGACCGCCGAGCGACCCGTCCTGCTCGACCTGCCGTACCAGCCCGTGGAGAAGAGTCCGCTCCCGGCGGGCCGCCCCCGCGAGTGGTACGTCACGCACAACCGCCGGCTCAAGGCGATGCGACTCGCCATCGCCCTGCTCGACTCCGGCGTCTACCTGCCGAACCAGGCCCGCAACGAGACGATACGCCGTGCCGCGGAGACGATCGGCGTGCACCCGCCGTCGGACACGACGTGCCACATGGTGCGGGCGCTGATGCGGTACTCGCGGTGACGCGGAGCGCGGGGTGCCGTTTCGTCTGACGGTGCCCCGCGCTGCAGTCGCCGTCTGCGGGGGCTGCCGCCCCCGGGCCCCCGCTTCGGCCTGAACGGCCTCGTCCGCGAACGCCGGACGGGCTGAAAGGCGTCCTACGCCGACAGCTCCCGTTCGAGCGGTGTCCGGAAGCGCGGGGTCACCCGGGTGGGGCCCACCCAGGACGCCAGGCGTTCCGCCTCCGCCGTGATCGCCGCCTCGGCCTCGCGGCCCACGTCCTCGCCGTCCAGGATCCGCCAGACGATCTCCCCGTCGACCCGCTGGGCCCAGCCGCCGATCACGCGGCCGTCCCACCACACCGTCGGGCCGACGTTGCCGCTGCCGTCGAACAGCATCGGGCGCAGCCCGGGCGCGAGGTACCAGTCCCGGTGCCGCCAGCCCATCGCCGTCGGATCCAGCGCGGGCAGCAGCGCGGCCCAGGGTTCGGCGGGCGCCGCCACCGGACCGGCGTCACCGGCGGCCACGTACCCCGGGCCCTCGTCCAGCGACACCGCCTCCGCGCCGATCGCGGCCAGCGCCCGGCGGACCTCCGTCACCCGCCACCCCGTCCACCACTTCAGGTCGTCCTCGGTGGCCGGACCGCACGCCGCCAGCCACCGGCCCAGCAGCTCGGCCTGCGCCGCGGCGGTGTCCAGCTCGGCATGCTCGGGCGCCGGAGCCCAGCGGAACTGGCTGGACGTCCACGAACCCAGCGGCCGGCCCCGCACGACCTTGCCCTCCACGCCCAGCACCTTCAGCAGCCGGGTGGAGACCGTGTGCACGCCCTCGTACCTCTTCCCGGCCGCGTACACGAACCGCTCCTTCAGCCGCGGCTCGTCCGCGGCCAGTTCGGCCGCCGTCGCCTGCCCGCGCCGGGCCAGCGCCGCCAGCGCCGACTCCTCGACCTCCGCCAGCCAGGCCGCGTCCGGTGCCCCGGCGACCGCCATGTGCTTGAGCAGTGCCGCCCGCTCCCGAGCGGCCACCGCGAGACCGGTCGAGGCGTGCACGACCGCCGTCAGCGCGGTCGGGAAGACGAACACGGTGTGCCGCATGCCGTGCATCCGCACCAGCGCCCCGTCCTCGTAGAGCGCCCGCTCCGTCTCGGCCACCGTCTTCGCCGGGTCCGCCAGCCGTGCGCCGACGGCCAGATACACCGTCGAGGGGTCCGTGCCGTGCAGCGCGACCAGCGATCCGGCGACCTCCTCCGGGCTGCCCGCCCGGGCCCCGCCCGCCAGCCGCTGCCGCAGCGCGAGCCTCGCCCGCCGCTCCGCCACCCCGATGTGCCGCCGTCCGTCACCCATACCGGCCTCCGCCCGCCCGTCGCCTCTCGGTGCGGCCCATCCTGCCCGACACCGGTGACAACGGCGGGCCCGTGCGCTTCACAGCCCGGGTGCGCCCCACACCGGGAACCAGCGGCCCAGGTCGTCCTCGACCGGCAGCTCGCCGGCGAGCACCGCACGTATCCGCAGCTCCAGCGCGTTGTCCCGCTGCTGCCGGTCGCCGGGCAGGGGCGCGAACGGGTAGAAGGTGCCCCGCTTGTAGAGGTAGACGAGCGCGAGCCGCCGCCCGCCGTCGTCACGGAAACCGGCCAGGGAGCACAGCAGCTGCGGCCCGAAGCCGTTGACCTCCATGGAGCTGTTCACCGCGTGCAGGTCGTTCACCAGCAGCGGCAGCTCGTCGGGGGTGCGGTGGGAGACGAGCCAGGAGTAGCCGAAGGAGTCGTGGCTCAGTTCCACCGGGGTGCGGCCGGCGTCCGCGTCCAGCAGGGCCCGGACCTCGCGGTGCGTCTGCTCGAAGGCGGCTCCCTCGACCGTCGCGAAGCACACGGCGCCCTGCCCGGTCGGCGCGAGACCGGCCGCGGCCTGGAGGCTCACCGCCGCCGAGGGCAGGGCGAAGAGCCGGTCCAGGTCGGGTGCGACGGGCTTGGAGCGGCCGAGCAGGATGTCCAGCAGGCCCATCGGTCTCAGGCCCTTCCGGGCGCCGCCGCCTCACCCAGTTCGCCGGAGATCCGGCCCAGCTGGTCGAGCCGCTGCTCCAGGCTCGGGTGGGTGGCGAAGAGCCGTCCGAGGCCGGGCTCGGCGCCGAAGGCGGGCGTGAAGTAGAAGGCGTTGAACGCCTGCGCCGTCCGCAGGTCCTTCGTCGGGATCCGGGCGATGTCGCCGGTCACCTTGGTGAGCGCCGAGGCCAGCGCCGAGGGACGGCCGGTGAGCAGGGCGGCGGCCCGGTCGGCGGCCAGCTCCCGGTACCGGGACAGGGCCCGGATCAGCACGAAGCTGATCGCGTACACCGCCGCGGCGACGCCCATCACGGCCGCGAACACGACCAGGGTGTTCTGGTCCCGCCGCCCGGCGCCGAACAGCTGCGAGTAGAAGGCGAACCGCACGACCAGCCCCGCGATCACGCCCAGGAAGGACGCGACCGTGATCACGGCGACGTCCTTGTGCGCCACGTGCGACAGCTCGTGCGCGAGCACGCCCTCCAGCTCGGCCGGTTCCAGCCGGCGCAGCAGCCCGGTCGTCACGCAGACCACCGCGTTGTCCGGGTTCCGTCCGGTGGCGAACGCGTTCGGCATGTCCATCGCCGACACGGCGACCACCGGCTTCGGCATGCCGGCCATCGCCGACAGCCGGTCCACCACCGCGTGCAGCTCCTCGTACTCGTCCCGCTCCACGACCCGGCCCCGCATCGCGAACAGCGCGATCCGGTCGGAGAACCAGTACTGCGCCCCGAACACCAGGGCCACGATCACCACGCCCAGGACCCAGGACTTCAACAGCACGATCAGCGCGGCGATGAAGCCCACGTACAGCAGCCCGAGCAGGAACAGCGTGATCCCCATGCGCACGGTCAGCCGCCGGTCGCTCCGGAAACGGCTCTGCATCTGCATCACCCCGCAGTCGCGCACTCGTCCCGCTGTCCAGTGTGCACCCGGCGGCCGCTGCCGGAGGCAGCGAAGGACGCCTAGTAGGGCGCCCGGAAGTTGATGTACCCGAGCAGCACGATCACGGCGGCCACGCAGCCGAGCACCACGGCGGTGGAGACCCACGACGACCGGCGGCGGGAGCCCACGTGCTCGGGGTCGGCGCGGAAGGGCACCGGTCCGGGAGGGTTCTCCTTCCACCGCGCGGCGAGCATCCGGGCGCGCGCGGAGGGCTCCTTGTGCTCGGCACCGTCCGCCCATGTGAGGTCGAACTCGCGTTCCTCGTCGTCCCGATCGGACATGTCCGGTCCCTCTCCCCGTTCCCTGACTCGAACAACCGTGTCAGTGACATGATCCCGGGCCGGGGCGGCGCTGTGAAGTTTTTCGGCCAACGACGGCGCCCCCGCCCCCTGACGAGCAGGGGACGGGGGCGCCGGACGGCCGGGCCGGGCGGCCCGGGTGCCGATCACACGTCGAAGTAGAGCTCGAACTCGTGCGGGTGCGGACGCAGCTGCAGCGGGGCGATCTCGTTCGCGCGCTTGAAGTCGATCCACGTCTCGATCAGGTCCGGCGTGAAGACGTCGCCCTGGAGGAGGAACTCGTGGTCGGCCTCGAGGCGGTCGAGGACGGCGCCGAGGGAGGTCGGGACCTGCGCGACGTTCGCGTGCTCCTCGGGAGCCAGCTCGTAGAGGTCCTTGTCGATCGGCTCGGCCGGCTCGATCTTGTTCTTGATGCCGTCCAGACCCGCGAGGAGCAGGGCCGAGAAGGCCAGGTACGGGTTGCCGGAGGCGTCCGGGGCGCGGAACTCGACGCGCTTGGCCTTCGGGTTCGAGCCCGTGATCGGGATGCGCATCGCGGCGGAGCGGTTGCGCTGCGAGTAGACCAGGTTCACCGGCGCCTCGAAGCCCGGCACCAGGCGGTGGTAGGAGTTCACCGTCGGGTTGGTGAAGGCCAGCAGCGACGGGGCGTGCTTGAGGATGCCGCCGATGTAGTAGCGGGCGGTGTCCGACAGGCCGGCGTAGCCCTGCTCGTCGTAGAACAGCGGCTCGCCGTTGCTCCACAGCGACTGGTGGACGTGCATGCCCGAGCCGTTGTCACCGAAGATCGGCTTCGGCATGAAGGTCGCCGTCTTGCCGTTCTTCCAGGCCACGTTCTTCACGATGTACTTGAAGAGCTGGAGGTCGTCCGCGGCGGCGAGCAGCGTGTTGAACTTGTAGTTGATCTCGGCCTGGCCGGCGGTGCCCACCTCGTGGTGCTGGCGCTCGACCTTCAGGCCGGACCGCTCCAGCTCCAGGGAGATCTCGGCGCGCAGGTCGGCGAAGTGGTCGACCGGCGGGACCGGGAAGTAGCCGCCCTTGTAGCGGACCTTGTAGCCGCGGTTGTCCTCCAGGGCACCGGTGTTCCAGGCGCCGGCCTCGGAGTCGATGTGGTAGAAGGACTCGTTCGCGCTGGTGGCGAAGCGGACGGAGTCGAAGACGTAGAACTCGGCCTCGGGACCGAAGAACGCCGTGTCGGCGATGCCGGTGGAGGCGAGGTAGGCCTCGGCCTTCTTCGCCACGTTCCGCGGGTCACGGGAGTACTGCTCGCCCGTGATCGGGTCGTGGATGAAGAAGTTGATGTTGAGGGTCTTGTCCCGGCGGAACGGGTCGATGCGCGCGGTCGACAGGTCGGGGCGCAGGGACATGTCCGACTCGTGGATGGCCTGGAAGCCCCGGATCGAGGACCCGTCGAAGGCCTGCTCGTCGTCGGGGTCGAACGCCTCGGCGGGCAACGTGAAGTGCTGCATGACGCCCGGCAGGTCGCAGAACCGGACGTCGACGAACTTGACGTCCTCGTCCGCGATGAACTTCTTGGCCTCGTCGGCGTTCTGGAACATCCAGCTCCTCCTACTCCCGACCGTGCCGCCGGGGTGGTAGATCGTTCGTGCGCCAGTGCGGGTGGCACACGCTGCCTCGACCCTAGGGACGGGTGATTTCTCGGGCGTGACCCATTTGTTTCGCAGAAGTTAACCGGCTGCCTTCCAGCGTAGGCCCCATCCCGGCCCCGCACACCCCACCGTGTACCCCGCCGTCCCCGGGGCATATGGGGGCGCAGTACCGTGGACGGGTGGACAACAGGCAAGCAATCGGATCGTGGCTCTCCGGGCCGCGCGCGGCCATCGAAGGAGCCGGCGCCGATCTCGGGTACCGGGGCGAGCAGCTCGGGCTGCCGGAGGAGGGGCCGGGCTCCATCGCCCGTCCGGGCCGCAGGCTCGGGGCCCTCGCCGTCGACTGGGCCCTGTGCTCCTTGATCGCATACGGCCTGATCACGGGCAGCTACGGCCAGACGGCGAGCAACTGGGCGCTGCTGATCTTCTTCGTGCTCAGCGTCCTGACCGTCGGCACGATCGGCTTCACCCCGGGCAAGCGCCTCTTCGGTCTGCGCGTGGTGGAGCTGGGCACGGGCCGCGTCCACCCGGCCCGCGCGCTGCTGCGGTCGGTCCTGCTGTGCGTGGCGATCCCCGCGCTGATCTGGGACCGGGACGGCCGGGGGCTGCACGACCGGCTGGCGCGCACGGTCGAGGTCCGCATCTAGCGCAGCATCCGGTGCCGCGTCCGCGCGGCAGCGGCGGCGCACGGAACCCGTACGGCGATGGGGCGCCCGGAGTGATCCGGGCGCCCCATCGCCGTGAGTGCGTGTCCGCCGATGCCGGCCGCCGGGCTCAGCGCCGGGGATTGCCGCCCTTCGGCATCCGCATGCCCTTGGGCATCGGGCCCTTGGGCAGGGGCATGTTGCTCATCAGGTCGCCCAGGGCGCGCAGCCGGTCGTTGGTCGCGGTGACCTGCGGACCGGTCAGGACGCGCGGGAGCTTGAGCATGGTCGTGCGCAGCTTCTTCAGCTCGACCTGGCCCTCGCCGGTGCCCACGATCAGGTCGTGCACGGGGACGTCGGCGACGATGCGGTTCATCTTCTTCTTCTCGGCCGCGAGCAGGGACTTCACCCGGTTCGGGTTGCCCTCGGCGACCAGCACGATGCCGGCCTTGCCGACCGCGCGGTGCACCACGTCCTGGCTGCGGTTCATCGCCACCGCGGGGGTGGTCGTCCAGCCCCGGCCGATGTTGTCCAGTACCGCCGCGGCGGCGCCCGGCTGGCCCTCCATCTGCCCGAAGGCCGCCCGCTCGGCCCGGCGCCCGAAGACGATCGCCGTCGCGAGGAAGGCGAGCAGCAGGCCCAGGATGCCGAGATAGATGGGGTGACCGATCAAGAAACCGATCCCGAGGAGGACACCGAAGACGACGATGCCGACACCCGCGAGCACAAGACCGATCTTCTTGTCGGCCTTGCGGGTCATCTTGTAGGTCAGAGCGATCTGCTTCAGTCGCCCGGGGTTCGCAGCGTCCGCTGCAGGTTCCTTCCTCGCCATGCCGTGAAGTCTACGTGGCCGGGAGGGCGCCGACGACGGCAGTGCCCGGCGCCGCCGTACGGGGGAGGTCAGAGACGGCCGGTGGCGACCTGCTGCTGCAGGACCCGCTCGGTCTCGATCCGCTCCTTGGCCCGGCGGCGGTCCTCCAGCACGGAGGTCCAGGCGTTGCGCCGTGCGGTGCGCTGGCCGCTGCTCATCAGCAGCGACTCGACGGCCCGCAGGGCGTCGGTGAACGACGGGATGGCGGTGGCGCGAACGGGCGCGGCCTGCATGGTGGAGGTCCCCCCTCGGTACGGATCCGGGTGCGGGTGAACGTGCTGTGATTCCAGGGTCACTGATTGGTGTTACCAGGGCGTGACCCGCCGGTCAAACGCACGTGAAGCGGTGGTGCCGGGGCCCGGAACGGCGACGCGGCCCCGACCGGTGCCCTCATCTGCGAGGACGGTCGGGGCCGCGGCGTATCGGCCACTACTGCCGAGTAGCGTCTTGTGCGTGAATTCACACGCGGCGCGCCTCCGCCGTGCGGGCGGAGGCTGACGGCAGGTCAGACGGCCTGGCCGGCGACGACGGTGTCGCGCTTCTCGACCGCCATCCGGTAGAGCCGCCCGGCGCGGTAGGACGAGCGCACCAGCGGGCCGGACATCACGCCGGAGAAGCCGATCTGCTCGGCCTCCTCCTTCAGCTCCACGAACTCCTGCGGCTTGACCCAGCGCTCCACGGGGTGGTGGCGCACGGACGGGCGCAGGTACTGCGTGATGGTGATCAGCTCGCAGCCGGCCTCGTGGAGCTGCGTCAGCGCCTCGCTGATCTCCTCACGGGTCTCGCCCATGCCGAGGATCAGGTTCGACTTGGTGACCAGGCCGTAGTCGCGGGCATCGGTGATCACCTTCAGGGAGCGCTGGTAGCGGAAGCCGGGGCGGATCCGCTTGAAGATGCGCGGCACGGTCTCGACGTTGTGCGCGAAGACCTCGGGGCGGGAGTCGAAGACCTCGCGGAGCAGCTCCGGCACCGCGTTGAAGTCCGGGGCCAGCAGCTCGACCTTGGTGCGGCCCTCCTGGCGCTCGGCCGTCTGCTGGTGGATCTGGCGCACCGTCTCGGCGTACAGCCAGGCGCCGCCGTCCGGCAGGTCGTCACGGGCCACGCCGGTGATCGTGGCGTAGTTCAGGTCCATGGTGACCACGGACTCGCCGACCCGGCGGGGCTCGTCGCGGTCGAGCGCCTCGGGCTTGCCGGTGTCGATCTGGCAGAAGTCGCAGCGCCGGGTGCACTGGTCGCCGCCGATGAGGAAGGTCGCCTCGCGGTCCTCCCAGCACTCGTAGATGTTGGGACAGCCGGCTTCCTGGCAGACCGTGTGCAGGCCCTCGCTCTTCACGAGGTTCTGCATCTTCGTGTACTCGGGGCCCATTTTCGCCCGGGTCTTGATCCACTCGGGCTTGCGCTCGATGGGGGTCTGGCTGTTGCGGACCTCCAGGCGCAGCATCTTGCGTCCGTCGGGTGCGACTGCGGACACGACCGGCTCCCTAGCGTTCGATTCTTCGGCGCCTTTAAGCGTACGCCCGTTGATTTGATGCCCGGCGAGGCTGCTGGCCTTGCCGGGGGCTGCCGCCCCCAGGCCCCCGCCGAAGCCCTGAACGGGCCTCGTCCCCAAACGCCGGACGGGCTGGAAATATGCCCTCCGCCACAAAGTGCCGGACGGGCCGGAAACGAGCCCGGGGTTCAGGCCGCCCGGGTCTTCTCGATCACCCTCGGCTTCAGGTCCGCGTTCTCCAGGACGTCCCGCAGGTGGCGCTCCGCCACCGGGAGGACCTCCTCGATGGTGACGTCCCGGCCCAGCTCGTTCGCCAGGGAGGCGACGCCCGCGTCGCGGATGCCGCACGGGATGATCCGGTCGAACCACTTGTTGTCCGGGTTCACGTTCAGGGCGAAGCCGTGCATCGTGACGCCCTTCGCCACCCGGATGCCGATCGCGGCGATCTTGCGGTCCTCGCGGCGCTGGCCGGCGTTGGACGGGGCGTACTCCGGCCCGTTGAGACGGGGGTCGAACTCCTCGTCGGTCAACCGCGGGTCGAAGTCCAGCGAGAGTCCGCCGAGGGCCGGGCGCTTCTCCACGGGGTCACCGAGGACCCAGACCCCGCTGCGGCCCTCGACCCGGGTGGTCTCCACGCCGAACTCGGCGCAGGTGCGGATCAGCGCCTCCTCCAGCCGCCGCACGTGCGCGACGACGTCGACCGGGCGCGGGAGCTTCTGGATCGGGTAGCCGACCAGCTGGCCCGGCCCGTGCCAGGTGATCTTGCCGCCGCGGTCGACGTCGATGACCGGCGTGCCGTCGAGGGGCCGCTCGTCGTCCGCGGTGCGCCGGCCGGCGGTGTAGACCGGCGGGTGTTCGAGGAGCAGCACGGTGTCCGGGACCTCGTCGGCGAACCGCGCGGCGTGCACGCGGCGCTGCTCGTCCCACGCCTCCTGGTACTCGACGCGCTCGGCACCGAACCCCATGCGGACGAACCGAAGCTCACTCACGGCAAGAGCCTCCCTGGAAGGTCGTAAGGCACGAACCGTGCCCACGCCACTGTACGACCGGCCGCCCGGCCTCCGTCGGGGGGCCGCTGCCGTCAGCCCGCAGGGAATCCTCACACGATCGGATGAATGCCTGGCGAAGAATGCGATCGGATGCTTACTCTCCGCTACATTCGCGCCGTTCACGAGGCCATAAGGGCTGCTCACAGGCGCTCCGGGCACATCGAAGGGCCCGGAAGGCAGGAGACCGCACCGCACCATGACGGAACGACCCGCGCAGCGCACCCCCAACCGCCAGCTCGCCGCGCTCATCGCCGAAGCGGGGTTCTCCCATGCGGGTCTCGCGCGTCGCGTCGACCAGCTCGGACTCGAACACGGCCTGGACCTGAGATACGACAAGACGTCCGTCACCCGGTGGCTGCGCGGCCAGCAGCCGCGCGGCACCACCCCCGCCCTGATCGCCGAGGTCTTCACCCGCCGCCTCGGCCGCCGCCTCAGCGCCCAGGACCTCGGCCTGGACGCCTGCGCCCCCGTCTACGCGGGCCTCGAGTTCGCCGCCACCCCGGAGGAGGCCGTCGACATCGTCGGCGGGCTGTGGCGCAAGGACTCCGGCAGCCACGCCGAGCTGCGCAAGATCGCCTTCACCCCGGCCGGCCTCGTCGTGCCCAGCCGGGACTGGCTGATCGGCCGCGCCGACGAGAGGGTCGCCCGCGTCGAGGTGCCCGTCCGCATCCCCGCACAGGGCCGTCCGGCGTTCCCCGGCGGCCCCGTGCCGCTCGCCCCCTCGCGCCGGCGGGTCCCGGCCGACCGCGGGCCCGGCCAGAAGGTCACCGGCGGCGACCTCGCCGCCCTGCGCTCGGTGGGCGAGCTGTTCCGCAGCCTGGACGACCGGTACGGCGGCGGCCACGCCCGCCAGGCCCTCGTGCGCTACCTGGAGCACGAGCTGGAGCCGATGCTGCGCGGCACCTACGGCGAGCAGACCGGCCGCCGGCTGTTCGCCGCCGCCGCCGACCTCACCCGGCTCGCGGGCTGGACGTCGTACGACATCGCCGCGCACGGGCTCGCCCAGCGCTATTTCGTGCAGGCGCTGCGGCTCGCGCAGGCGGCCGGGGACCGGGCGTACGGCTCGTACGTGCTGGTCACCATGAGCCGCCAGGCCGTCTACCTCGGCCACGGCCGCGAGGCCGTGCAGCTCGCGCGCGTCGCCCAGCAGGGCGTCGGCACCTCCGCGCCGCCGGTCGTGCAGACGCTGCTGCACGCCGCCGAGGCACGGGCGCACGGCATCCTCGGCGAGGTGCGGGCGTGCACCGCGGCCCTCGCGCGGGCCGAGCGCGCCCTGGAGACCGCCCGGCCCGGGGACGAGGTGCCGCACTGGGCGCGCTTCTTCGACGAGGCGCAGCTCGCGGACGAGTTCGGGCACTGCCACCGCGACCTCCAGCAGTTCCGCGCCGCCGCCCAGCACGCGGAACGCTCCCTGCAACTGCGCGCCCCCGCGTACGCCCGCAGCCGGCTGTTCTGCCGGATCGTCCTCGCCACCGCCCGCCTCGGCCTGGGCGAGCTCGACCAGGCCTGCCAGCTGGCCGCCGAGGCGGCCGGGCAGGCGGCCGAGATGCGGTCGGTGCGGGCGGCGGAGTACGTGCGCGACTTCGAACGGCGCCTGGAGCCGTACCGGGACGCGGCACCCGTACGGGGCTACCGGGACAAGGTGGCGGCGTTGGGGTAGGGCGAAGCGGACGGGCCCCGCCGGTCCCGGCCGTGACGGCGGGGACCGGCGGGGCCCGTCGGCTCCCGGTCGTGTTCGACTCAGGCAGGGCTGTTGTAGCGCTCGATCGCGTTCATGCGGCTGAAGGTCCAGCCGCTGGCGGCCTCCCAGCTGTGCAGCGGGGAGTTGAGGGTGCCGTCGGCCTTCGCCGTCCAGGTGATGGTCCTCACCCGGCCGTCCGAGTAGCCGTAGAAGGTGGCCAGATCGTCGCGTCCGTCGCCGTTGTAGTCGCCGGTGACGATCTTCATGTGGCTGCGTTCGTAGTTGCCGGCCGGGGTGGTCCAGAGGTCGGTGCGATTGCCGAACTTGCCCGTGGCGTCGGCGGTGAAGCCGATCACGGTGTCGTGGCCGTCGGCGTAGTCGTACCAGGCGGCCAGGTCGTCGCGTCCGTCGCCGTCGAAGTCACCGGAGTGGAGACTGGTGGCGGCGAAGGTCCAGCCGGTGGTGCTCCAGCCGTTGACGGGCGTGTTGACGAAGCCGCCGTCGGGCGTGGCGGGGAAGGTGATGATCCTCGTCTCACCGGAGGCGTAGCCGTAGAGGGCGGCGAGGTCGTCGCGTCCGTCGCCGTTGTAGTCGCCGGTGCTGAACTTCATGTTCGAGGCGGTCCAGCCCTCGGTACGCGAGAACGAGGAGAAGGGGCTGCTGAAGCCGCCGTCCGCCTTGGCGAGGAAGGTGTGGAGCTTGTCGCCGCCGTCGGCGTAGTCGTACCAGACGGCGACGTCGTCGCGGCCGTCACCGTTGAAGTCCCCGGAGTTGACCGTCATGCGGTCGAACGTCCAGCCCGAGGTGGCCTTCCAGGAGTGGACCGGCTCGGCGGTGTAGCCACTGCTCGTACCGAGCCAGGTGATCAGGGCCACCTCGCCGCTGGAGTAGCCGTAGAAGGCGGCCACGTCTCCGCGCCCGTCTCCGTTGAAGTCACCGGTGAAGCGCTTCATGTTCTCGGCCCAGTAGTTTCCGGCCGGCGTGTTCCAGGCGTGCGTCGGGGCGGCGAAACCGCCGTCGGCCTTGGCGGCGAAGGTGTGGATCTCGTCGCTGCCGTCGCCGTAGTCGTACCACTCGGCCAGGTCGCTGCGGCCGTCGCCGTCGTAGTCGTGACGGACCTCGGTGCCGGCGGCCCACTGGGAGGCGCCCTGGGCGTCGCGGATGACGAAGTCGCCGCGGTCCTGGAGGACGGCCCTGCCGCCGGCCGCGCTGGTCTTCGACTCCCAGAGGACGGTCGTGCCGTCGGCGTCGAGGACGGCGAGGTTGCCGTTGGTGTCGAAACGGGCGGTCGCGCCGGGGTGGCCCGCGGTGCCGGTGGACCACAGGGTCTTCCCGGCGTTGGAGACGACGACCAGGTTGCCGTCGGCCTGCAGGGTGAGGCGCGAGGCGTTGGCGGTGAGGCTGTCCTCGGCGTGCAGGACGGTGCCGGGCGTCAGGGCGTTCCCGCCGACGATGTTGTCGAGGCGGGGGGACACGGCGTCGTTGCGCGTCTCGGCCGGGTCGGAGCCCCAGCAGCCGCCCTGCCAGGACTGGCTGGCGAGCGCGACCAGTTCGAACGTGCCGTCCTTCTGCCGCAGCAGAGGCCCGCCGGCGTCACCGGCGCAGATGGCGTCGTCGTCGGTCCTGCCGTCGAGCGCGAGGGTGGTGCCGGAGACGGACTGGACCGTGAAGGTCGCCGTGTGCCGGCCGGCGGGCACCCACTCGTCCTTGGTCCTGCCGAACCCGACGGCCGTCAGCTCCTCGCCCGCGGTGGGCGCGGTGGTGGCGAACGGGACGGTCGGGGCGCCGATGGGAGACTCGAGGCGGGCCAGAACCATGTCGCGGTCGGTGCGGGGAACCAGCTCGACGACCTCCAGGGGCCTGCTGAGGCCCGGGTGTCCGGGGACCGGATCGACCGGGAACAGGGCTGTCGTCTTCCACTTCGGCTTGCCCGCCGCGACCGGCCCGCCGCCGAGGTCGTCGGCGAAGCAACTGGCGGCGGTGGCCACCCACTGGGAGGCGACCAGCACGCCGGTACAGGCGCGCTGGTCGTCACCTATCGTCAGGCGTGCGGTGAAGTTGTACGCGTTGGCCGTACTGGCCGGGCCGGTGGCGGCCTGGGCGGTGCCGGCGGTGAGACAGCCGGCGGCCACGGCGGTCGCCATCAGGCCCCCGGTCAAGGCGGCGAGTGAGCGGGGCGTGGACATGGGGCGTCTCTCGTTCCTATCCGTGGCGGCACCGAACATGGTCGTGAACCGCATCAGTCCGCCACACGGATGTCGACGAGAACCGACCGAGAGCCGCCGGTGGGTTCCGCACCCACGGCCTTGAATACCGCGAGCGGCGCCCTTCGGGGTCGGGAGATCAAGGTAATTCCTCCAATGATGCACGAATGGCGTTCGCCGTCATGGATGTCTCAGCGGCGAAAGCGCCAGTGGCTGCGAGGTGAGGAGGCGCCCTGAAGGCACAGTGATCTGCTGGTCGATTCAATGCACCATGAAGTTGGATTCACGACGGTGAAAGTCCCCCCTCTTCAGGTCGATGGTTGTCCATCGCCATCAATGCCCCCCCAGTAATCGAGCGAGAGCGTATCAAACGAACATTCGAGGCGCATCGATGTCCGCTACATCGACGAGGTGATGCAAAAGGGCATAACGGGCTCTTTCTATGAGCGGTGCAAGTGTGCACATGGCATCTGTATCCCCGTATGTGACGATCCGTCAGTGCCGCGAGGACGCCTGGCCGGCAATACCGTTACGGCAGCGCGGCAGGCCGTTCGCGGGGGCGAGTGCTCAAGTCACCTCTGGGTGACATGCATTCTGAGGAATGCTGCACCCGAATGGGAATTCAGAAGCGGGCGAAGCCTCGGTCGAAGTCTTGGTTCTCTGACGGTCGAGCACAATCAGCCAGTCTTCGGCGAGTCTTTTCTCGCTCGTCCTCGACCGATATGGACGTGCGGTACGGGCCGCTGCGCGGCGGTGAGGGGGAGGGCGTCGTCCCACCGGGGCGCGCCCTCCACCCGCATCAGGCTGCCCGTACCGTCTCGGCCGCGTGCATCGGCCGGCCCGCGCCCAGGTCGGTGAGGATCGCCGCCGACGCCCGGTGGGCCGAGTGCAGCGCGCCCTGGACGGTGCTGGTGTCGCGGTGGTCGCCGCACACGTACAGGCCGGCCAGCAGCCGTACCGGCCGGTGCGGGTCGTGCGGCGGGCGCATGGCGGGCACCGCCTCGGCCGTGTGGTGCACGGCCAGGGTCTCCCAGCGGCCGGTCGACGTGCCGTACAGACGGGCCAGGTGGATGCGCACGGCGGCGTCGACGCCGGACGGGAAGGGACCGAGGACCGTCGACGAGACCAGGGCGCGGCCGGCCGGCGCGCGCGACGGGTCCACGTGGCTGATCACCGCCGTGTGGGCGACCGGCCCGCCGCGGTCCGCGTCGAGCAGCAGGGACGCGCCCGTCGACAGGGGCTCGTCGGTCGTGTGGTGCACCACCGTCACCGGATGGAAGTCCGGCACCCGCAGTCCCGGCAGCAGCTCGGCGGCGGCGCGGGCGTCGGTCGCCACCAGGACGGCCCGGCAGCGGATGACGCCGTGCTCGGCGGTGGTCACCGCGTTGGTGGCGACCGAGGTGACCTTGACACCGGTGTGCACGGTGCCCGGCGGCAGCGTCCGCGCCAGCAGTTCCGGCACGGTCTCCGCGCCGCCCTCCGGCAGCACCGGCCGGCCGCCGGCGAAGGCGCGCAGCGCGAGGTCGGCGCACCGGCTGGAGGTGGTGAGGTCCGGGTCGTACAGCAGGGCGGCGAGCAGCGGACGCAGGAAGCCGTCGATCGTGCGGGCCGGCAGTCCGCGGGCCGCCAGCGCCTGGGCGGCGGGCAGCTCCGGGCGGGCCAGCAGCCGTTCGACCGGGGTGCTCGCGAGGCGGGTCAGCGCGGCGCCGAGCCGGGCCTGGTCGACGGCGGTGCCCAGCGGGGCACCCGTCCGGGGCCGAACGGCGGCTACGGGGCGTCCCGGCACCCTGGACGCGGGAACCGTGCGCCGGGGCGCGGAACCCCCTCTGGGGGCGCTCGCCAGGGCGCGCACCGTATGGAGTGCGCCCCTTGCGCCCCGGGTGCCGGCCGGGGCGCCCGCACGGTGGTGGCGGCCCTCGCTGTGCAGCAGCACCCCGGGCGCGAACGGCAGCAGCGCCAGGCCGTCGAGGCCGGGGGTGAGGCGCAGTTCGGGATACGCCGTGGAGAGCGGCTGCCCGATCCTGTCGAGCCGGAATCCGTCGACCTTCTCCGTCGCCATCCGGCCACCCACCCCGTGGGCGGCCTCCAGGACCGTGGTCGTCACTCCTGCGCTGGTCAGCCGATGCGCCGCGGCGAGTCCGGCGATCCCGGCCCCCACGACGACGACGTCCGCCTGGTACGCGGGCTCAAGCACGTGCCCCTCCTAGGGGGTGTCGTTCGGGTCATGCCGCAGACGCGGGTCTGACACGCCCACCTGCGGCGTTGTCCTCACTCGCCGACGCGCCGCGTCGGCTTCCTCCTCCGCCTCGCGTCCCGCGCCGGGAACCGCCCGGCGGTGCCGGCGGGGAACGGCCGATGTCCTGCGAGCCGGTCCACACCGCACCCCCTGGAGGTTGCGCGGTCGCTGGAGACGTCATGCCCCCAACCGGCTTGAGGGATACCCGAGTTCGTTCCGAGATTAAGGCCGGGAACGGTCAGGGGGAGTCGCACGGAGGCAGGGCACGGTCGCACGCCGGTCGCATTCGGCTGCGATACGGCCGGCAGACGGTCACAAGGGGGCTCGCCCCTGTCGTGGCCTCCGGCTCACAGCGCCGCCCGGATCGCCCCGTCGATCTCCGGGAACGCGAAGCGGAAGCCCGACTCCAGGAGGCGGGCCGGCAGCACGCGGGCGCTGCCCAGGACGTCGCCGGACATCTCGCCGAGCACGGTCCGCAGCACCGGCGCGGGCACGGCGAACGGCGTCGGCCGGTGCAGCACCCGCCCCATCGCCGCGGTGATCTCCCGGTTCGTCACCGGGTGCGGGGCGGTGAGGTTGAAGGGCCCCGACAGGTCGTCCCGGTCCAGGAGGTGCCGGATCGCGGCCACCTCGTCGTGCAGCGCCACGAACGACCAGTACTGCGAGCCGTCGCCCAGCCGTCCGCCGAGCCCCGCCCGGAAGAGCGGGAACAGCCGTGCCCAGGCGCCGCCCTGCCGGGCGACCACCAGGCCGGTCCGGACGAACACCGTCCGCACACCCGCCCCACGGGCGGGCGCCGCCGCACCCTCCCACTCCACGCACACCCCCGGCAGGAAGCCCTCGCCCGCGGGCGCGCTCTCGTCGACGGGCCGCCCGCCGGTCTCCCCGTAGAAGCCGATCGCGCTGCCGTTCACGAAGACCCGTACCGGCCGCTCCAGCGAGGCGACGGCCTCGGCGAGCGCCCTGGTGCCGTTCACCCGGCTGTCGCGGATCCGCGCCTTGTAGGCCTCGCTCCAACGGCGGTCGCCGACCCCTGCCCCGGCCAGGTTGACCACGGCGTCGCAGCCCTCCAGACCGGCCGCGTCCACGCGCCCCGCGGCGGGGTCCCACCGGACCTCGTCCGCACCCGCCGGCGCACGGCGCACCAGGCGCACCACTGCGTGCCCGTCCGCGGTCAGGGACCGCACCAGGGCGCTGCCGATGAGACCGGACGCGCCGGCCACCGCGATACGGGAACGTTCCGAGTCGTCCATGCGTCCATCCTGCCCGCAAAGGCCGGGAAACCACGGCCCCGGCCGCGCGCCGTACAGTGATCGTCATGCCCGTCGCCCGCATACGCCCCGCCCGGTCCGAGGACGAGCAGCCGCTGCGCCTGCTCGACCGCGCGACCTGGTCGTACCAGCACGCCGTCTCGCCCCCGCCGGGGCCGGACGACCCCTTCTTCCGGGAGCGGTCGGGCCCCTCCGACCACCTCGTCGCCGAGCTCGACGGCACCCTCGTCGGCTACGTCCGGCTCGGCTTCCCGACGGAACTGGCCTCCAACACCCACGTACGCCAGATCCGGGGCCTCGCCGTCGCCGACGCGGCCCGCGGTCACGGCGTCGGCCGGGCCCTCGTCCGCGGAGCCGTCGAGGAGGCCCGCCGCCTCGGCGCCCGCCGCATCACCCTGCGCGTCCTCGGGCACAACACCGCGGCCCGCAAGCTCTACGAGTCCGAGGGCTTCACCGTCGAGGGCGTCCAGCCGGAGGAGTTCCACCTCGACGGCGCGTACGTCGACGACGTGCTGATGGGGCAGTCGCTGCTGTAGAGCCACGGCGCCGGACGGTTCCACCGGCCGGCACGGCCCACGTCGCGGACGGAGCGGATCCGCCGGACAGTGGGACCATGCGTGTCTTCCGAGGTCCGCGCGGCCCACGGGATCGGCGTCCGGACCGCATACCGGCCCCCGCCCGGGTGCTGCTCGGCTGTCTGCCCGGCCTCGCCGCCGTCGCGGCGCTGCTGCTGTGCGCGAGCGGTGTGGAACGGGCCGTCGAGCGGAACGCCCGGTCGGCCCCCGCCGGCGCCGCCCACCCGCACACCGCCCCACGGCCGCCCATCGTGCCCCGCTCGGTCTGGCTCGGCGACGCCGCCCGGGCCCAGCCGGCCCCGCGCTACGACGACGAGATCCACGCCGTCTTCGTCCACCACACCGACACACCGAACGGCTACGACTGCGCCGACGTGCCGGGCATCCTGCGCGGGGTCTACACGGGCCAGACCGGCGCCCGGGACTGGGACGACATCGGCTACAACTTCGTCGTCGACCGCTGCGGCACCATCTACGAGGGCCGCGCCGGCGGCATCGACCGACCCGTCACCGGCGCCCACACCCAGGGCTTCAACCACGGCACCACCGGCATCGCCGCCCTCGGCACCTTCACCGCCGGCGTCCCCGTGCCGGACGCGCTGACCGACGCGATCGCCGCGCTGGCCGCCTGGAAACTGGGCCCGACCGACACCGACCCGCGCGGAACGGTCCGCCTGGTCTCCAGCAACGGCCTCAGCCGGTTCGCCGCCGGCAGCACCGCCACCCTGCCCGCCGTCGCGGGGCACGGCGCGGGCTACCAGACCAGCTGCCCGGGCGAGGCCCTCACCGCCCGTCTCCCGCACATCAGGGACCTCGCCGCCCGCCTCCAGGGCAGGACCGGCTGACCCCGGCCGTAAGGGCGGGCGGGAGGGCCGTCACCGCCCCGGGCGGCGGGGAGAGCCTCAATCCCCTCCGAAACGCTCCCACAGCCTCGGCAGCCGCTCGGCGACGGCCCGGTCGTCCTCCAGGTCGATCGGTGCGCCCAGCGGCTCCGTGGGCGCCGGCGCGATGCCGAGGTCGGGGGCGACGGTGCCGGTGAGCTGCTCGTAGGCCTCGTCGGCCGCGTAGCCCAACTCCTCGCCGTCGCCGTCCAGCTCCTCGTCGAAGTCGTCCAGCAGCTCGGCGAGCGAGTCGGGCTCGTGCACCGCACCCTCGTACACCTCGCGGCCCTGACCGATCAGCCAGCACCGGAAGTAGTCGAAGGCGTCGTCGCTCGCCCCGCCGAGCAGCACCCACGCGGCACCCCACAGGTCCCACGTGCAGGCCCGGTTGTAGCGGGCCTCGAAGTGGCGGGCGAAGTCCAGGACGAGGTCCGGGTCCAGTTCGAGGAGCCGCTCCAGGAGCAGGTCGGCCTGGTCCTCGGGGTCGCCCTCGGCGCCCCGCCGGGTGGCGTCGATCAGCTCCCAGAACTCCGTCTCGTCCATCACGGGTCCAGCATCGGCCCTGCGGGGGTGCCACGCACGTGGAGCGGAGCGGATCGTTATCTCCGGGGCGGGCCGGGGCGGGCCGGGGCGCGCGGACCGTCGGGCAGGCCGTCGGGCGGCCGGTCGGATCCCGTCAGGACTCGGTCCGGTAGAGCGCGGCGAGCCGTCCGGCGTCCCGTGCGAAGCGTTCGCGCAGTTCCCGGGGCGCCAGTACCTCCACCTCCGGCCCGAGCGCCCGCAACTGCGTGTGGGCCACCTCCTCGGACTCCACCGGCACCGTCACGGTCACCCACCCGTCCGGGTCCGGCGCGCCCGCCCCCGCCAGGGCCTCCCGGGCGGACAGTGCGTCCACGGCGTACGGCAGCCCCCGCACGCCCCGCTCGGACAGCCGCACCACGACCTCGGCCCGCAGGATCGAGCGCGCGAACTGCTCGGCCCGCTCCGCCCAGAACGCGGGCAGATCGAACCCCTCGTCCCGCGCGAACCGCTCCCCGCCCTGCTCCACCGCCGTGAACCGGTCGATCCGGTACACCCGGAACGCGCCGCCGTCCGGCACCCGCGCGCACAGGTACCAGACCCCCGCCTTCAGCACCAGCCCGTACGGCTCCAGCTCACGGACGACCTCCTCGTCCCCGCGCCGGTAGCGCGCGCCGAGCCGCCGGTCGTCCCACACCGCGTCCGCGACCACCGGCAGCAGCTCGGGCGTCTCCGGCTCCCGGAACCAGTTCGGCGCGTCCAGGTGGAACCGCTGGGCAGCCGTGCGGGAGGCGTCCCGCAGGGAGGGCAGCAGCGCGGCCGACACCTTCAGCCGGGCCGCCGACGCCGCGTCCTCCAGTCCCATCTCGCGCAGCGCCCCCGGCACCCCGGAGAGGAACAGCGCCTCGGCCTCGCCCCGCGCGAGCCCCGTGAGCCGTGTCCGGTACCCGCCGACCAGCCGGTAACCCCCGGCCCGGCCCCGCTCGGCGTACACCGGCACACCCGCCTCCGACAGCGCCTGAGCGTCCCGCGTCACGGTCCGCTCCGACACCTCCAGCTCCCGGGCCAGCTCGGCGGCGGTCATGGCCGGGCGGGACTGGAGCAGCAGCACCATCTTGATGAGGCGGGCAGCGCGCATGCCCACATCATGCAGGAGGCCCCCGCCGAAGCGGGGGCCTCCTGGGGTCAGAGCCTCACAGCCCGTAGCGCTCGCGCGCCTCCTTCACGGCCGTCGCCTGGACCTCGCCGCGCTTGGCGAGCTGGGCCAGGGCCGCGACGACGATGGACTCGGCGTCGATGCCGAAGTGGCGGCGGGCGGCCTCACGGGTGTCCGACAGACCGAAGCCGTCGGCGCCCAGCGAGGACCAGTCCTGCTCGACCCACTGCGCGATCTGGTCCGGGACCTGGCGCATGTAGTCCGAGACGGCCAGCACCGGGCCCTCGGCGTTCTGCAGCGCCTGGCGGACGTACGGCACCCGCTCCTCGCCGCGCAGCAGCGCCGCGTCGGCCTCCAGCGCGTCCCGGCGCAGCTCGGTCCAGGAGGTCGCGGACCACACGTCGGCGGCCACGCCCCACTCCTCGGCGAGCATCTTCTGCGCCTTCAGCGTCCAGTGGATCGCCGTGCCGGAGCCCAGCAGCTGGATGCGCGGGGCGTTGGCGACCGGGGTCAGACCCGCCGACTCCGCCGTGTTGAAGCGGTACAGACCCTTGACGATGCCCTCGTCGACGCCGGCGGCGGACGGCTTGGCCGGCTGCGGCATGGGCTCGTTGTAGACGGTCAGGTAGTAGAAGACGTTCGGGTCCTCGCCCGGGGCCGCCTCGCCGTACATCCGGCGCAGACCGTCCTTGACGATGGTGGCGATCTCGTACGCGAACGCCGGGTCGTACGTCAGGGCCGCCGGGTTGGTCGCCGCGATCGCGGGGGAGTGGCCGTCCGCGTGCTGGAGGCCCTCACCGGTCAGCGTCGTGCGGCCGGCGGTGGCACCGACCAGGAAGCCGCGGCCGAGCTGGTCGCCGAGCTGCCACATCTGGTCG
Source organism: Streptomyces sp. NPDC048185 (assembly GCF_043202495.1). NCBI lineage: Bacteria > Bacillati > Actinomycetota > Actinomycetes > Kitasatosporales > Streptomycetaceae > Streptomyces > Streptomyces sp. NPDC048185. The sequence continues at coordinate 445,431 of NZ_JBIDAN010000001.1, read as the reverse complement.
GCCGTGCGCTGCCAGCCGAACATCGAGTAGAAGATGTAGAACGGGATCATCGCCTCGCCGTGCGTCGCGTACGACGTCGAAGCGGCGATGAAGTCGGCCATCGAGCCGGCCTCGGTGATCCCCTCGTTGAGGATCTGGCCGTTCTTGGCCTCCTTGTAGTACATCAGCTGGTCGCGGTCGACCGGCTCGTACGTCTGGCCCTTGGGCGAGTAGATGCCGAGCGACGGGAACAGCGACTCCATGCCGAAGGTGCGCGCCTCGTCGGGGACGATCGGCACCCAGCGCTTGCCGGTCTCCTTGTCGCGGACCAGGTCCTTGACCAGGCGGACGAAGGCCATGGTGGTGGCCACGCTCTGCGTGCCGGAGCCCTTGTCGAAGGCGGCGAACGCCTTGTCGGCGGGCGCGGGCAGCGGCGCGACCGGGTGCACGCGGCGGGCCGGGGCCGGACCGCCGAGGGCGGCGCGGCGCTCTTGGAGGTAGCGGACCTCGGGGGAGTCGGCGCCCGGGTGGCCGTAGGGGACCACGCCGTCGACGAAGTCGCTGTCCTTGATCGGCAGGCCGAGCAGGTCGCGCATGTCCTTGAACTCGTCCACCGAGAGCTTCTTCATCTGGTGGTTGGCGTTCTTGGACGCGAAGCCGGTGCCGAGGGTGTGGCCCTTCACCGTCTGGGCGAGGATCACGGTCGGCGCGCCCTTGTGGGCGAGCGCGGCCTTGTACGCGGCGTAGACCTTGCGGGACTCGTGACCGCCGCGCGAGTAGTGGAAGCACTCGAGGATCTTGTCGTCGCTCAGCAGCTTCGCCATCTCGGCGAGCGCCGGGTCCTTGCCGAAGAAGTCCTCGCGGATGTAGGCGGCGTCGCGCGTCTGGTACGTCTGCACCTGCGCGTCCGGTACCTCGCGCAGCCGGCGTACGAGCGCGCCGGTGGTGTCGAGCTGGAACAGCTCGTCCCAGGCGGTGCCCCACAGGCTCTTGACGACGTTCCAGCCGGCGCCGCGGAACTGGGCCTCCAGCTCCTGCACGATCTTGAAGTTGGCGCGGACCGGGCCGTCGAGGCGCTGCAGGTTGCAGTTGATGACGAAGGTCAGGTTGTCCAGGCCCTCACGGGAGGCGAGGGTGAGCGCGGTGGTGGACTCCGGCTCGTCCATCTCGCCGTCGCCGAGGAACGCCCACACGTGGGAGTTCGTCAGGTCCTTGATGCCGCGGCTGGTCAGGTAGCGGTTGAACCGCGCCTGGTAGATCGCGGAGATCGGGCCGAGGCCCATGGAGACGGTGGGGAACTCCCACAGCCAGGGCAGGCGCCGCGGGTGCGGGTAGGACGGCAGACCGTTGCCGCCGGCCTCGCGGCGGAAGTTGTCGAGCTGCTCCTCGTTCAGCCGGCCGTCGAGGAAGGCGCGGGCGTAGATGCCGGGGGAGGCGTGGCCCTGGATGTAGAGCTGGTCGCCGGAGCCGTCCCCCTCCTTGCCCTTGAAGAAGTGGTTGAAGCCGGTCTCGTACAGCCAGGCCGCGGAGGCGAAGGTGGCGATGTGGCCGCCGACGCCGTGCTTGCTTCCGCGGGTCACCATCGCCGCCGCGTTCCAGCGGTTCCAGGCGGTGATCCGCTGCTCCATCGCCTCGTCACCGTCCACGGTGGGCTCGGCGGAGGTGGGGATGGTGTTGACGTAGTCCGTCTCGAGCAGCTTCGGCAGGGCGAGGCCGGCGCCCTCGGCGCGCTCCAGTGTGCGGCGCATCAGGTACGCGGCACGGTGCGGCCCGGCCGCCTTGGTGACGGCGTCCAGGGAGGCCCGCCACTCGGCGGTCTCCTCGGGGTCGCGGTCCGGGAGCTGGTCGAGCTCGCTCGGCTGGATGGCGTTGGGGTCGGTCATGTCGCCGCCTTCCTCAGTCGAAGGGGGTTCCCTCAAGGTCAAGGGTTCGGGGGTGCCCTAGGTCTTTGGCAGGACAGGGCGCGAGGCTTGGGTGCAAGCCCGTCGGTGACTGTAACTCCCTGATCGATGATCGATCAAAGGGTTGAGGGGCAAAACCTCTCGATCCCGAGAAAGTCGGCACGGGGTGCCTCAGGCGGTGGCACCGGGTGACTGTGCTGGTGGGTGTTCGTGCAGGTGAGCGCGGGGGAGCTCGGGTGGTTCGGCCGTATGGCGGCTGCCGGCCAGCCGTGGCCGATCGCGCAGTTCCCCGCGCCCCTTCAGGGGCGCGGGGAACTGGGGCCAACAAGTGGGGCGGGGGGCGCCGCCCCCGTCCCGGGGCCTGGACGGGACGGGGGTGGGCGGCTAACGAGCCCC
>NZ_JBIDAN010000001.1:279765-443145 GCF_043202495.1 Streptomyces sp. NPDC048185 | reverse complement strand
CGGGTGGGATGACGTGTTGAAGTGGGTGCGGGCCGTCAACCCGGACGCGCCGGCGGGGGTCACCCCCCCCCCGCGGGGGTTGGGGGGGGGGGGGGGGGGGGGGGGCCCCCCAGGGTCGGGAAGGGAAGGGGCGGCGGGGGCGAGAAAACTAGGCGCGGGGCGCGCAGCCCAGGACGTGGGCCTTGACGAGCTCGGGGATGCGCGGGTCACGGCGACGGAACGCCGCGACCAGTTCCTCGTGTTCCTCCGCGTACGACTGCTGCACCGTCCCCAGCCACCGTATCGACAGCGCCGTGAACACCTCGATGCCCAGCCCCTCCCACGTGTGCAGCAGCACCGAGTTGCCGGCCGCCCGCACCAGCTCCCGGTGGAAGCCCACCGTGTGCCGCACCTGGGCCGTCCCGTCGGCCACCCGGTCGGCCTCGTAGAGCGCGGCGACGTGCGGTTCCAGGACGGAGCAGTCCTCCGCGAGCCGATCCGCCGCCAGCTCCGCCGCGATGGCCTCCAGGCCCGCCCGGACCGGGTAGCTCTCTTCCAGGTCGGCGGCGGTCAGGTTGCGCACGCGCACGCCCTTGTTGGGCGCCGACTCGATCAGCCGGAGCGACTCCAGTTCGCGCAGTGCCTCCCGCACCGGGGTCTGGCTGACCTCCAGCTCCGTGGCGATCCGCCGCTCCACGATCCGCTCGCCCGGCTGCCAGCGTCCGCTGATGATCCCTTCCAGGATGTGCTCGCGGATCTGTTCCCGCAGCGAGTGGACGACGGGCGCGGTCATGAGAGCTCCTTCGGAAGGGTCCCCTTCGGACCCCGGGGGCGTTGACGCTTAGACAATACGGCCGTCGCGGCGCGCGGGAAGGGCGCACGGGGGCGCTTTTACGCAGGTGAGACGAGACTTACACAGCGTGCCGCCGTCGCAACGCGACGGTGCCCCCGCCCGGGAAGCTCCGGGCGGGGGCACCGTACGGGCCCACTGGCAGGGGAATTACAGGCCGAGCTCGACCTCGAACTCGCCCGCCTCCAGGATCGCCTTGACCGCGGTCAGGTACCGGGCGGCGTCGGCGCCGTCCACCAGGCGGTGGTCGTAGGACAGGGTCAGGTACGTCATGTCGCGGACGCCGATGACCGTGCCCTCCTCCGTCTCGATGACGGCCGGACGCTTGACCGTGGCACCGAGGCCGAGGATGGCGACCTGGCCCGGCGGCACGATGATCGTGTCGAACAGCGCGCCGCGCGAGCCGGTGTTGCTGATGGTGAAGGTCCCGCCGGACAGCTCGTCCGGAGTGATCTTGTTGGCGCGGACCTTGCCCGCCAGCTCGGCCGTGGCCTTGGCGATGCCGGCGATGTTGAGGTCACCGGCGTTCTTGATGACCGGGGTCATCAGGCCCTTCTCGGAGTCCACCGCGATACCGATGTGCTCGGTGTCGAAGTAGGTGATGGTCCCCTCAGCCTCGTTGATCTTGGCGTTGATGGCCGGGTGGGCCTTCAGCGCCTGGGCGGCGGCCTTGACGAAGAACGGCATCGGGGAGAGCTTGACGCCCTCACGGGCCGCGAACGCGTCCTTGGCCCGGGCGCGCAGCTTCATCAGGCGGGTGACGTCGACCTCGACGACCGACGACAGCTGGGCCTGCTCGCGCAGCGCCTTGACCATGTTGTCGCCGATGACCTTGCGGATGCGCGGCATCTTGACGGTCTGGCCGCGCAGCGGGGAGGCCTCCAGGGCGGGGGCCTTCTTCGCGGCGGGCGCGGCCGGGGCGGCGGCCGGAGCCGGCGCGGCGGCCTTCGCGGCCTCGGCGGCGGCGGTGACGTCCTGCTTGCGGATGCGGCCGCCGACGCCGGTGCCCTTGACGGTGGACAGGTCGACGCCGTTCTCGGCGGCGAGCTTGCGCACCAGCGGGGTGACGTAGGCGCCGTCGTCCACCGGCTGCGCGGCGGCCGGAGCGGCCGGAGCGGCAGCCGGAGCCGGGGCGGGCGCCGGGGCGGCCTGCTGCGGGGCGGGGGCCGGGGGCGCCTGCGGGGCCGGAGCCGCCGGGGCGGCCGGAGCCGGGGCCGGGGCGGCCTGCTGCGGAGCCGGGGCCTGGGCGGGCTCGGGCTGCGCGGGGGCGGCCGGGGCGGCCGGAGCCGGGGCGGCACCCGCCTCGCCGATGACGGCCAGCTTGGCGCCGACCTCGGCGGTCTCGTCCTCGCCGACCACGATCTCCAGCAGGGTGCCGGAGGCGGGGGCCGGGATCTCGGTGTCGACCTTGTCGGTGGACACCTCGAGCAGCGGCTCGTCGGCCTCGACGCTGTCGCCGACCGACTTCAGCCAGCGGGTCACGGTGCCCTCGGTGACGGACTCACCGAGCGCCGGCAGGACCACGTCGGTGCCCTCGGCGGAGCCGCCGGCGGCGGCCTCGGCGGTGGGAGCGGGCGCCGGGGCGGCCTGCTCGGTGGACGGGGCGGCCGCGGCCGGCTCGGGGGCCGGCTCGGCGACCTGCTCGGCCTGCGGGGCGGCCTCGGCGGCCGGGGCACCGGTGCCGTCGTCGATCAGGGCCAGCTCGGCGCCGACCTCGACCGTCTCGTCCTCGGCGACCTTGATGGAGGACAGCACGCCGGAGGCGGGGGCCGGGATCTCGGTGTCGACCTTGTCGGTCGAGACCTCGAGCAGCGGCTCGTCGGCCTCGACGCGCTCACCCTCGGCCTTGAGCCAGCGGGTGACGGTGCCCTCGGTGACGCTCTCGCCGAGCGCCGGAAGGGTTACGGAAACCGCCATGGTTTCGGTTGCTCCTTACGAAATTGCGGAAGTCTGTGTCGTCGCGCCCAGTGACCGAGGGAAGGTCAGTCGTGGGAGTGCAGCGGCTTGCCGGCCAGCGCCAGGTGGGCCTCGCCGAGCGCCTCGTTCTGCGTCGGGTGGGCGTGGATGAGCTGGGCCACCTCGGCGGGCAGCGCCTCCCAGTTGTAGATCAGCTGGGCCTCGCCGACCTGCTCGCCCATGCGGTCGCCGACCATGTGGACGCCGACCACGGCACCGTCCTTGACCTGGACGAGCTTGATCTCGCCGGTGGTCTTGAGGATCTTGCTCTTGCCGTTGCCGGCTAGGTTGTACTTCAGGGCGACGACCTTGTCCGCGCCGTAGATCTCCTTGGCCTTGGCCTCGGTGATGCCGACGGAGGCGACCTCCGGGTGGCAGTACGTCACCCGGGGCACGCCGTCGTAGTCGACCGGGACGGTCTTCAGACCGGCCAGCCGCTCCGCCACCAGGATGCCCTCGGCGAAGCCGACGTGCGCGAGCTGGAGCGTCGGGACCAGGTCGCCGACGGCGGAGATGGTCGGGACGTTCGTGCGCATGTACTCGTCGACCAGGACGTAGCCGCGGTCCATGGCGACCCCGGCCTCCTCGTAGCCCAGGCCCTGCGAGACCGGGCCGCGGCCGATGGCGACGAGCAGGACCTCGGCCTCGAACTCCTTGCCGTCGGCGAGGGTGACCTTGACACCGTCCTGGGTGTACTCGGCCTTGTCGAAGAAGGTGCCCAGGTTGAACTTGATGCCCCGCTTGCGGAAGGCGCGCTCCAGCAGCTTGGAGCTGTTCTCGTCCTCGACCGGCACGAGGTGCTTGAGGCCCTCGATGATCGTGACGTCGGTGCCGAAGGACTTCCACGCGGAGGCGAACTCGACGCCGATGACGCCGCCGCCCAGGATGATCGCGGACTTCGGCACGCGGTCCAGGACGAGGGCGTGGTCGGAGGAGATGATCCGGTTGCCGTCGATGTCCAGGCCCGGCAGCGACTTCGGCACGGAGCCGGTCGCCAGCAGGACGTGGCGGCCCTGGATGCGCTGACCGCCCACGTCCACCGAGGTCGGGGAGGACAGGCGGCCCTCACCCTCGATGTAGGTCACCTTGCGCGAGGCGATCAGGCCCTGCAGGCCCTTGTACAGGCCCGAGATCACGTCGTCCTTGTACTTCTGGACGGCCGGTACGTCGATGCCCTCGAAGGTGGCCTTCACACCGAACTGCTCGCTCTCGCGGGCCTGGTCGGCGATCTCACCCGCGTGCAGCAGGGCCTTGGTGGGGATGCAACCCTTGTGCAGGCAGGTGCCGCCGACCTTGTCCTTCTCGATCAGGGCGACGTCCAGACCCAGCTGCGCCCCGCGCAGGGCCGCGGCGTAACCACCGCTACCACCGCCGAGGATCACTAGGTCGAAAACGGTGCTGGCGTCGTTCGCCACGTCACGTCCTCCATGCATGTGCGCCACCGGTCGTCGGTGACCGGCTGGCGGCTGGTGTCCGGCCGCTCGTTCTTCGGCCCTTGGTTGGGGCCCTGTCCTGCCGAGCCCCATCTTCGCACTTGTGAGAGCCGAACGAGACGCGGGGCCGGGGTGTGAGACACCCCACGTTCCCTTGGAAGGGCGCGACAGCACACGTCCACCCGGCGCCGACGCCAGGGGGTCACGCCCCCGGGGGCGCGGGGAACCGCGCGACGAGCCACGACGGACCCGCAGCCGCACGACCACCCACGCCCCCCGAGCTCACAGGCGCCGTCAGCCCAGCTCGCCCGCGGCGGTGAGCTCCGCGACCCGCACCAGCGTCCGCACCGCCGTGCCCGTGCCGCCCTTCGGCGTGTACCCGAACGGCCCGCCCTCGTTGTAGGCCGGACCCGCGATGTCCAGGTGGGCCCAGGTGATGCCCTCGCCGACGAACTCGCGCAGGAACAGGCCGGCCACCAGCCCGCCGCCCATCCGCTCACCCATGTTGGCGATGTCGGCGGTCGCGGAGTCCATGCCCTTGCGCAGGTGCTCCGGCAGCGGCATCGGCCACGCCGGCTCGCCGACCTCCTCCGCCGCCTCGTGCACCGCGGCACGGAACGCGTCGTCGTTCGCCATGACGCCGTACGTACGGCTGCCCAGCGCCAGCATCATCGCGCCGGTCAGCGTCGCCACGTCGATGATCGCGTCCGGGTTCTCCTGCGAGGCCGCCCACAGGGCGTCGGCGAGGACGAGACGGCCCTCGGCGTCGGTGTTGAGGACCTCCACCGTCTTGCCGCTGTACATGCGCAGCACGTCGCCCGGGCGGGTGGCGGAACCGGACGGCATGTTCTCGGCCAGCGCCAGCCAGCCGGTGACGTTGACCTCGAGGCCGAGGCGGGCGGCGGCGACGACCGCGGCGAACACGGCGGCGGCACCGGCCATGTCGCACTTCATCGTCTCGTTGTGCCCGGCCGGCTTCAGCGAGATGCCGCCCGAGTCGTAGGTGATGCCCTTGCCGACGAAGGCGAGCGACTTCGTCGCCTTGGACGAGGTGTACGACAGCTTCACCAGCCGCGGCCCCGACGCCGAACCGGCGCCGACACCGAGGATGCCGCCGTAGCCGCCCTTGGTGAGCGCCTTCTCGTCGAGCACCTGCACCTTGATGCCGTGCTCCTTGGCGGCCGCCTGCGCGATCGCGGCGAACGCCTCCGGGTTCAGGTCGTTCGGCGGGGTGTTGACCAGGTCGCGGGCGCGGTTCAGCTCCTCGGCGACGGCCGCGGCCCGCTCGATCGCGGCCTTGTACGCCTTGTCGCGCGGCTTGCCGCCGAGCAGCGCGGCCTCGGCGAGCGGCGCCTTGCCGTTCTTCGCCTTCGCGGTGCCCTGCGCCTGACGGCCGTTCTCCTTGTACGCGTCGAAGGAGTACGCGCCGAGCAGCACGCCCTCACCGACGACGCCGGCGTCGGCGGCCTCCGTCAGCGGCAGCGCGAACACGGCCTTCCTGGCGCCGGCGAGCGCGCGGGCGGCGACACCGGCGGCCCGGCGCAGCGCCTCCGCGTCGAACGCGGTGTCCTTCTCGGGCTCCGCGCCCAGGCCGACGGCCACCACGACGGGGGCCTTGAAGCCGGACGGCGCGGGCAGCTTCGTCACCTCGCCCTCGGCGCCGGAGGCACCGAGGGTCTCCAGCACGTCGGCGAGCCTGCCGTCGTACGCCTTGTCCACGGCCTCGGCGCCCGGTGCGACGACGGGGCCGCGTGCGCCCTTGGCGACACCGATCACGATCGCGTCGGCCCGCAGGCCGGGCACCGCTGCGGTGGAGAGAGTGAGAGCAGTCACGGTGGTGAATTCTCGCTTCCGTATGAAGTCCTGTAGGGCCGAATGCGGGTGGGTCGACCGGGCCCGACAACCGACCCTAGATCCCTCCTGCGGTGTGGTATCCACCTGGGCAGGCGAACACCCGGCACGAGCCTACGCTCGCGCCCCGGACCGCTCGCTGCCGCGCCCCGCGTTTCCCGCGCCGCCGCGGGCGTACGGGATCATCCCGGGGGTACGCCGCCCCCGCACCCCCCGGAGCACGCCCCATGAGACGCCCCGCCCTGGTGACCGCCCTGCTCCTGCTGGTCGCGGGATGCTCGACCTCGTCCCCCGACGACGACGGGCGGAGCGACGCCGGCCCCTGGCGGCCGCGCCCAGGCACCGCCTGGCAGTGGCAGCTCAGCGGCAGGCTCGACACCACCGTCGACGTGCCGGTCCACGACATCGACGGCTTCGACCACCCCGCGGCCACCGTGGCCGCCCTGCACGACGACGGCCGCAAGGTCATCTGCTACGTGTCCACCGGTGCCTGGGAGGACTTCCGCCCCGACGCTGCCGCGTTCCCCCGGTCGGTGCTGGGCGAGGGCAACGGCTGGGAGGGCGAACGCCGGCTGGACATCCGGGCGACGGACGTCCTGGAGCCGCTGATGGCCGAGCGCCTCGACATGTGCCGCGACAAGGGCTTCGACACCGTGGAGCCGGACAACCCGGATAACCCGGACAACATGGACGGGTACCGGAACGAGACCGGCTTCCCGCTCACCGCCGGCGACCAGTTCCGCTGGAACCGGCTGATCGCGAGGCTCGCCCACGACCGGGGCATGGCCGTCGGCCTCAAGAACGACCTCGACCAGATCCCGGAGCTGGTCGGCGACTTCGACTTCGCGGTCGACGAGCAGTGCGCGCAGTACGGCGGGTGCGCACGCAACAAGCCGTTCGTCGACGCGGACAAGGCGGTCTTCCACGTCGAGTACGAGCTGCCGGCCGACCGCTTCTGCGCCGAGTCCCGCGCGCTGGGGCTGAGTTCGATGCGGAAGACGTACGAACTCGGGGCGTGGCGCGAGGCCTGCTGAGCGTCAGCCCAGCACCAGCACGACCAGCGCGGCCGTGGCCGCCGTCTCCGCGACCCCGCCGAAGACGTCACCGGTGACCCCGCCGAAGCGGCGGACGCAGTGCCGCAGCAGCAGTTCGGCGACGGCGACCGCGCACAGCACGGCGAGCGCCGTCCGCAGCGCGTCGTGCGTCCCGAGGAACGCGCCCGCCGCCGCTCCGGCCGCCGTGACGGCGACGGCCGCGGCCAGTGCCCCGCCCGCCGGGACCACCCCGGCGACCGCGGCGCCCAGCCCCTCCGGGCGGGCGGCCGGGACCCCGGCGCGGGCGGCCAGGGTGAGCGCCAGCCGGGCGGCGGTCGCCGAGACCACGGCGGCGAGCGCGCCGCGCGCCCACGAGTCGTCGTACGCCTGCGTCAGCGCGGCGACCTGGGCCAGCAGCACGAAGACCAGGGCGATCACGCCGAACGGGCCGATGTCCGACTGCTTCATGATGCGCAGGGCGTCCTCGGCGGGCTTTCCGCTGCCCAGCCCGTCCGCGGTGTCGGCCAGTCCGTCCAGGTGCAGTCCCCGGGTGAGGACGGCGGGTACGGCGGCGGTGGCGATCGCCGCGAGCGGGGTGCCGGCCTCGAGGAGGAGCAGCACGAGTCCGGTGGCGGCGGCAGCGGCGCCGACGACGAGCCCGGCCAGCGGGGCGCACAGCATGCCGCCGCGTGCCGCCCCGCGGTCCCAGCGGGTCACCCGGACCGGGAGCACGGTGAGGGTGCCGAACGCGAACCGGAGGCCGTGGGGGGAGGGGGTCCTGAGCACCGGCGCAGACTACCCGGCGGTCACCGGGGCACTTCCCGGGGTCGGGGATAAAGTGCGCATATGGGAGATTGGTGGCAGCGGAACATCGTGGAACCGGGCAAGCTGCCGTTGCTCCTCGCGCTCGGCGCCTTCGTGCTGACCTTCGTGACGACCCGGATCGTCACGCGGCTGATCCGGGCGGGCAAGGGGCCGTTCGGGAACGTCCAGGCGGGCGGTGTGCACATCCACCACGTGGTCCCCGGGGTCGTCCTCACCGTCGTCGGCGGCTTCGGCGCGGTCGCCGGTGGGCGGCACGGGTTCGGCTCCGCCCTCGCGGCGGTGGTGTTCGGGATCGGGGCGGGGCTCGTGCTGGACGAGTTCGCGCTGATCCTCCACCTCGACGACGTCTACTGGACGGAGGCCGGGCGCAAGAGCGTGGAGGTCGTGGTGGTCACCGCGGCGCTGGTCGGCCTGGTCCTCGCCGGTTTCACGCCGTTCGGCGTCGACAACCTCTCGCAGGACGAGTTGCAGGACCGCGCCAACGTCATCGCGACCGTGGCGGGCAACTTCCTCTTCTCCCTGCTCGCCCTGGCCAAGGGCAAGGCACGGCTGGCGATCTTCGGCGTGATCGTTCCGCTCGTCGCCCTGATCGGTGCCGTCCGGCTGGCCCGGCCCGGGTCCTTCTGGGCCCGCCGCTTCTACGGCCGCCGCCCGCGGGCACGGGCCAAGGCGCGGCTGCGGGCCTACCACCACGACCGCCGCTGGTCCGGCCCGCGCCGCACCCTAGAGAACTGGATCGGCGGCCGTCCGGACCCACCGGGGGCGTGACGAGTGCCGCCGGCGGTGGTGCGGGACGCCGCGGCGGCCTGTGCGGCTCCGGTGGGGGTGCGCGTAGCGCGTTGACCCACAGTCGTGCCTCCCCCAGTGCCTGAACGGCCTGGGAGGTACCCCCAGGGCGGCACGGGTGGGCGGTGGGGGTCCCCCGCTCGAGCGAAGCCGAGAGTGGGGGAGGCAACCCGGCAGCGCCGGGCACCGTGCCCCACCCCGGCCCGCACCCGCGCCGGTCACCTCGCAGCGCCGGGCCGCGTCACCCACCCCCGGCCCGCACCCGCGCCGGGCACCGTGCGCCACCCCGGCCCGCACCCGCGCCGGTCACCTCGCAGCGCCGGGCCGCGTCACCCATCCCCGGCCCGCACCCGCGCCGGGCACCGTGCGCCACCCCGGCCCGCACCCGCGCCGGTCACCTCGCAGCGCCGGGCCGCGTCACCCACCCCCGGCCCGCACCCGCGCCGGTCACCTCGCAGTGCCGGGACCGTGTCACCCCTCGGCTGCGTCGGGCCGGCGGGTCCGTTCACTCGCCTCCGTCGGAGACCTCCGGCAGCTCCGCCGCGAGTGCCGCCGCGGCCTGTACCAGCGGCAACGCCAGCAGACCCCCCGCGCCCTCACCCACCGTCACGCCCTGCGCGAGCAACGGCTCCAGTGCCATCCGGTCCAGTGCCTTCGCCTGCCCCGGCTCCCCGCTGTCGTGCGCCGCCAGCCACCAGTCCGGCGCCCGGAACGCCACCCGCTGACCCACCAGCGCGCACGCCGCGCTCACCACGCCGTCCAGGATCACCGGCACCTTGCGCACCGCGCACTGCAGCAGGAAGCCCGTCATCGCGGTGAGGTCGGCACCGCCCACCGTCGCCAGCAGTTGCAACTGGTCGCCGAGCACCGGCCGGGCCCGCCGCAGCGCGTCCCGGACGGCCGCGCACTTGCGCATCCACGCCAGGTCGTCGATGGCCAGCCCGCCCCGCCCGGTGACGACCGACGCGTCGGTCCCGCACAGCGCCGCGACCAGCACGCCCGCCGCCGTCGTCCCGCCCACGCTCACATCGCCGAGCACCACCAGATCCGTACCGGAGTCGGCCTCCTCGTCGGCCACCGCCGTCCCGGCCCGGAAGGCGGCCTCCGCCTCCTCGTGGGTCAGCGCGTCCTCGATGTCGATGCGCCCGCCGCCGCGCCGCACCCGGTGCTTCACGACCTCGGCCGGCAGCGTCTCCGGGTCGCAGTCCAGGGCCATGTCGACCACCCGCACCGGCACCCCGAGGCGCCGCGCGAGCACCGACACCGGCCGGCCGCCCTCCAGCACCTCGCGCACCAGTTCGCCCGCGCCGCCCGCGGGACGTGCCGACACGCCCAGCTCGGCGACCTTGTGGTCACCGGCGAAGAGCACCACGCGGGGCCGTTCGACCGGCCGTACCGGCACGGCGGACTGCGCCGCGGCCAGCCACTCGCCCAGGTCGTCCAGCCGGCCCAGCGAACCGGGCGGCACGGCCTGACGCTCCCGGCGCGCCTCGGCGTCGCGGCGCACCCCGCCGTCGGGGCGCTCGATCAGATCGGTGAAGTCGTCGAGATTCAGCGAGCTCATTCGCCGAACAGTACCGGCCCCGGTCGAACACCACGGAGGTCACATCCGCACCGCGCCGGACCGGCGTCGTTGCCCTCCGGATCGCCATCCCCTCCGTAACGTTTTGTGCTGGATTGTCGTACGTCCTCCTCCACCTGTCGGGAGCCGCCCATGTCCGCGTCCTCCGCCCCCTCGGTGCCGTCTCCCGTGCCCCCGGTGCCTCCCGTCCCCCTGTACGGACCGCACCGCGCCGACTGCCCCTGGTGCGGCTCGCGTCGGCTGCGCTCCCGGCCCGGCCGCCAGGGCCCGCCGCAGGGCGCGCCGGCCCACTGCGTCCTCGACCGGTGCCGGGACTGCCGGCACACGTTCCGCAACCCCCTGCCCGCACCCCGGCCCGGACACCCGGCCGTCCGGGCCGGGGTCGGTCTGAGACACGTCCTGGCCGCCCGTGCGATGCTCCGCCGCTGCCCCGAGCCCGAGAGCTGGCTGGACGTGGGCACCGGCGACGCCGACTTCCCCCGGGCGGCGCGCCGGTACTTCCCGTACACCGCGTTCGACGGCGTGGACCCCACGCACCGCGTCCTGCGGGCCCGCGCGGCCGACCGCGTCGAGGAGGCGTACGTCGGGCGGCTGACGGACCGGCACATCGCCGCCCGGCTCCGCGCCCGCTACGACGTCGTCAGCCTCTTCCAGCAGCTCGAACGCGTCCCGGACCCGCGCGCCGAGCTCCGCGCGGCCCTCCACGTCCTGCGCCCCGGCGGCCATCTCCTCCTGGACGTCACCGACCCGCGCCGCCTGTTCTCCCTGCCGCCGGGCTCGGCGCACCCGGTGGGCCTGCGCGCCGAGCTGGAGGCCCGCGGCTGCACGGTCCTCACCGGCGAGCGGACGGCCCGTCTCGTCGCCCGCAAGGAGCCGTCAGCCCCGTAGCACCAGCGCCTGCCCCGCCACCACCAGCAGCACCTGCTCGCACTCGCCGGCGAACGCCGCGTTCAGCCGCCCGAGTTCGTCCCGGTAGCGGCGGCCCGACGCGGTGGCCGGCACGATCCCCGACCCGACCTCGTTCGACACGGCGACGACCGTGCGCCGGGTGGCGCGCACCGCCTCCGTCAGCTCCCGCACCCGGTCGCGCAGGGCCCGTTCGCCACCGTCGGCCCACTCCGCGTCGTCCCACGCCCCCACGGCGTCCATCGCGTCCGTCAGCCACAGGGAGAGGCAGTCGACGAGCAGCGGCGGCCCGTCGTCCTTGAGCAGCGGGACCAGGTCGCAGGTCTCGACGGTGCGCCACGAGCCCGGCCGCCGCTCGCGGTGCGCGCAGACCCGGGCCGCCCACTCGGTGTCCCCGTTGCGGGAGCCGCCGGTGGCCACGTACAGCACGTCCGGGAAGGACTCCAGCCGCCGCTCGGCCTCCACCGACTTGCCCGACCGGGCCCCGCCCAGGACGAGGGTCCGCCGCGGCACGTCGGGCACGTCCTCGTACACGCCCACCGTCAGCGTCGTGCCGTCCGGCACCGCCCGCGCCCCCGCCGCCGCGAGCCGCCGCGCCAGCTCCCGGCCCGGCGGCACGTCGTGGCCGAGATGGACGGCGACGACGTCCGTCGTCGGGCCCGCCGCCCCCACCGCCCGCAGCTTCGCCAGCCCGTCCGGGCGCCCCACGACGTCCGCGAGGACCAGGTCGTAGGACTCGGCCGGCTCCTCGAGACCGGCCGGCGCCCCGCCCGGCGGCAGGTACAGCAGCCGCTGTCCGTCCGGTCCCGTCACGGCGTACCCGGTGCCCGGCGAGTCCATCGCGACCGCCCGTACCCGGTGCCCCGTCAGCAGCGCCAGCTCCCGCCCGTCCGGCACCCGCCCCGGCTGCGGCAGCCCCGCCGGCACCTCCACGGCGGGACCGTCGTGCGGGTGGGACAGCAGCACCTGCCGAACGCCCCCCAGGGAGTGCCCGGCGCGCGCGGCGGCGAACGCGGCACCGGGCGTCAGGTCGAGGAGCAGCGCCCCGTCCACCAGCAGCGCGGTCGCCGCACGCGCGTTCTCGCCCTGGGCCGCGGCACACGCCGCGCAGGGACAGTCGGGGCGGGGCAGTCCCGCGGGGGCACCGGTGCCGAGCAGAGTCACGTCCACGCCCCCGATCATCGCCGGTCGCCCCACGACGTGCGCGCCCGAGGCCCCCGAGGGCGCCGCCGGCCCCGCGGTCGTACCCCGGCCTTCTACGACGCGCCCGGCTCAGCGCATAGGCTGCGACCGGGAGACGGACCAAGATCCGGCTTCCGCTCTGCATGTGCTCACATCTTGGAGGCGTACATGGCGGCATGGACGTGGCGGTTCGAGACGGCCGGCGGGACGGAGGTCCAGCCCGCGGTGCAGCCCGAGGAGTTCACCACGCAAGGGGACGCCGAGTCCTGGATCGGGGAGCACTGGAAGGACCTCCAGGAGGGCGGCACGGACCAGGTGCGGCTGTTCGAGGACTCCACGGAGATCTACGGGCCGATGAGCCTGCACGCCGAGGAGGCCTGAACGGGGGCCTGACCGGCGTCGGGGGAGGGGACGGCCACGACAGGGCCGTCCCCTCCCGCGTCACTGCTCGCCCAGCGTCACCTCGGCGGTGCGCTCGTCGCCGCCGCGGGTGTACGTGACCTTCGTGCGGTCGCCCGGCCGCATCGACGCCAGGGCCTCGGAGAGCGAGGTGATCGTGGTGATGTCCGTGTCGCCCAGCCTCGTGATGACGTCCCCGGCCCGCAGCCCCGCCCGGGCCGCGGCACCGCCCTCCTCGACGCTGACGATCGCCACGCCGGCGGGGCGGTAGTCGTCGCCGACGACCGTCCGGGCGGTGATGTCGAGGGCGGCCCGTCCCGAGTCGGTGACCTTGCCGTGCTCGATGATCTGGCCGGCGATCGTCTTCACCGTCGAGGAGGGGATCGCGAACCCGATGCCGGGTGCCGCGCTGTCGCCGAGCGCGGGGTCGGTCGCGGCGAGCGTCGGAATGCCGATGACCCGGCCGTCGAGGTTCACCAGGGCGCCGCCGCTGTTGCCGGGGTTGATGGCCGCCGAGGTCTGCACCATGTCGGCGAGCGTCGCCCCCGTGCCCCCGCCGCTGCGGCCCTCGGTGACGGTCCGTCCGGTCGCCGACACGATGCCCTGCGTCACGCTGGACGACAGCCCGAGCGGCGAGCCCATCGCCAGCACGATCTGTCCCACCTCGACCTTCGACGAGTCCTCGAACCCGGCCGCCTTCACCCCGTCGGGCACCGTGTCCAGCTTGACGACCGCGAGGTCCTGCTCGGGGTAGGAGGAGACGAGCCGCGCGGACAGCGGGTCCTCGCTGTGGGCGGTCGTCACCCGGAAGGACGTCCGGTCCCCGACGACGTGGGCGTTGGTGACGACGTGGCCCTGGTCGTCGTACACGACCCCCGAGCCGAGGCCGTCCCCGGCCTGGATCTGCACGACCGAGGGCAGGACGTCCCTGATCACCTGCTGGTAGTCGCTCTGCAGGTCGTCGGCCGCGGCCGGTGCGGCGGCCCGGGCCGTGGCGGCCTCCCGCCCGCTGCCGGTGCCGGACCCCGACCCCGACCCGGCATCCGAGCCGGCCGCGGAGCAGCCGGTGAGGACCAGCAGGGAGCACGCCAGCGCGGCTACGGGGGCACGGAACCGGGACCTACGGGTACGGGAGACGTCCATGGCCCGAGTCTCACGGCGGCCCGGACGTCCTGCTTCCGCACAGCATCCGAACGGGCGCCGCCGGGGCCCTAGCCCCGCACCCCGCACAGGTGCAGCAGGGCCGCGACCCCGCGGTACGGGTCCGTCCGTCCGGCCCGTTCCTCGACGGCCAGCAGCGTCCCGGGGTCGTCCGGTGCCGCCGTGGCGTCGGCCGCCGCGTCCGTGAAGACCCGGACGCCGTACCAGGCGTGCAGGGGGGCGCCGATGCCCGCGAGCCTGGCCGTCAGCGTCGCCAGCCGGTCGGCGCGGACGTCGGGGCCGGGGCGGGCGGGGGCACCCCCGGTGTCGGTCCGGGCATGGGGGAGGTGCGCGGCGGTGTCGAGGGCGGCGAGCGCGCCGGCCCAGTCGCCGCTCAGACCCGGGTGCATGGCTGGCGCGTCCCCGTTGCGCACCAGCAGCGACAGCAGACCGCCCTGGGCGAGCATGCGGGCCAGCCCGGCGAGCAGCGGGTCGGGCTCCTCGACGTGCATCAGCACCCCGTGGCACAGCACCAGGTCGAAGCTGCCCGGCAGGAAGTGCACGCCGGTGTCCCGGCCGTCGCCCTCGATGATCCGCATCCGTTCCCGGATGCCCTCCGGCTGGACCGCCAGGGCCTCACGCGCCGCGGCGATCAGCGTGGTGTCCCGCTCCAGGCCGGTCACCTGGTGCCCGGCCCGTGCCAGCCGCAGCGCCTGGGTGCCCCGGCCCATGCCGACGTCGAGCACCCGCAGCCGCTTGCCCACCGGGAAGCGGCCGGCTATCTGCTCGTCGAGCTGCCGGGCGACCAGCTCCTGGCGCACGACGTCCCGCAGACCACCCGGCCGGCCCAGCCAGGCGTCGGCCGCGCCCCCGGCGAACGGCGTGGTGCTCAGGGCCGCTCCCCGCGCTTGACCTGCGGCTTGGGCAGCCGGAGCCGGCGCATCTGCAGCGAGCGCATCAGCGCGTAGGCGACCGCGCCGCGCTTGCGGTCGTCGGGGAAGCGCTCCGCGAGACGCTTCTTCAGCCGGAAGCCGGTGACGAGCGAGTCGAGCACGATCAGCACGATCACGATCAGCCACAGCAGCAGCGCGATGTTCTGCAGCGACGCCACCCGGATCATGCTCAGCACGAGGATGACCACGGCCATGGGCAGGAAGTACTCGGCGATGTTGAACCGCGAGTCGATGAAGTCGCGCGCGAACTTGCGGACCGGGCCCTTGTCACGGGCCGGCAGGTACCGCTCGTCGCCGCTCGCCAGCGCCTGGCGCTGCCGCTCCATCTGGGACCGGCGCTCCTCGCGCTGACGCTTGGCGGCCTCCTTGCGCGTCATCTGGGTGTTGGCGACGCTGCGGCGCTGGGACTGGGCCTCACTGCGCTTGGGCGTGGGCCTGCCCTTCGGGGCCTGCGGGTCGCGGGGCTGCTTGGAGTCGGTCACCGGCGTCTTGACGAGGCTCGGTGCCTTCTCTTCCTTGGCACGGCTACGGAACACAAAACCCAAGGGTACGGGGTGGGGGAGTGTGGACCCCAGCCCGGTGGGGAACGATCCGGCAACGCCAGTCGTCCGTAAGGGGACAGAGGGGACGTTGCGCACAGCCCCCGGCACCGGGACTCCGGGGCGTGTCCCCGGGGAGCACCTACTCCCTGCGCCGGACCGGGAGCGTACGCAGTCGTCCTTGGGGATGAGCGCATCCGTCCCCGAACAGTGCGGTAATGGATGCAGGGCCCGTACTGTGGGTTCTGTTGCAGTCGCTGGAGCTGGAGTCGGTCAGAAGGGGGCGCGCGAAGCCCATGAGCGGTGTCATGAAGCGTATGGGGATGATCTTCCGCGCGAAGGCCAACAAGGCCCTGGACCGGGCCGAGGACCCGCGCGAGACCCTCGATTACTCGTACCAGAAACAGCTTGAGCTGCTGCAGAAGGTGCGCCGCGGCGTCGCCGACGTGGCGACCAGCCGCAAGCGCCTGGAGCTCCAGCTCAACCAGCTCCAGTCCCAGTCGGGCAAGCTGGAGGACCAGGGCCGCAAGGCGCTCGCGCTCGGCCGCGAGGACCTGGCCCGCGAGGCCCTCTCCCGCCGCGCCGCGCTCCAGCAGCAGGTGACCGACCTGGAGACGCAGCACGCCACCCTCCAGGGCGAGGAGGAGAAGCTCACTCTCGCGGCCCAGCGCCTGCAGGCCAAGGTGGACGCCTTCCGCACGAAGAAGGAGACCATCAAGGCCACCTACACGGCGGCCCAGGCGCAGACCCGCATCGGCGAGGCGTTCTCCGGCATCTCCGAGGAGATGGGCGACGTGGGCCTGGCGATCCAGCGGGCCGAGGACAAGACCGCCCAGCTCCAGGCGCGGGCCGGTGCCATCGACGAGCTGCTCGCCTCCGGCGCCCTGGACGACCAGTCCGGGATGCACAAGGACGACATCCAGGCCGAGCTGGACCGGCTCTCCGGTGGTACGGATGTAGAGCTGGAGCTGCAGCGCATGAAGGCCGAGCTCGCCGGCGGCGGTACGTCCGACCGGCAGGCCCTCGAAGGCGGCCAGGGCCAGTCGCAGCCCCAGCAGCAGCCACAGGACACTCCGCGTTTCGACAAGCAGTAGCCCACGCCTAGGAGGGCGACATGATCGTGAGGATCATGGGGGAGGGACAGGTGGCGCTCGCCGACGGCCGCCTCGCCGAGCTGAACAAGCTGGACGACGAACTCCTCGCCGAGATGGAGAACGGTGACGGCCCCGGTTTCCGCGAGACCCTCCAGGCCCTGCTGGCCAAGGTCCGCGAGCTGGGCGAGCCGCTGCCGGACGACTCCCTGGAGCCGTCGGACCTGATCCTTCCCTCTCCGGACGCCACCCTGGAGGAGGTCCAGGAACTCCTCAGCGACGACGGCCTCATCCCGGACGGCGCCTGACGCCACCGCGGCGACGCCGGTCACCGTCACGCCGTCCGGCACGGTGCCGACGCCGGTCACTGTCACGTGGTTCGGCGCGGTGCCGACGCCGGGCACTGTGCACGTGGTCCGGCACCGCGGCCACGCCGGTCACTTTCAGCCCGTCCGGCGTTGGAGGACGAGGCCGTTCAGACCGAAGGGGGGTTCCGGGGGCGCAGCCCCCGGGCGTCCACCGGAGCGCCGGGCACCCCGCGAAGAGACGCCCGCTACGGCTACCGTAGACACGCGTGAGCACCCTCGCCCGCGCCCGCTGCCGTCTGGGCGCGCACCCCTCCGCCCTGGACGCGGGCCTCGCCGCGGCCGTCCTCGTGTGCATGGTGGCCGGATCCTTCGCCGACCCGCACGGCCCGGACGGCGTCACCTGGGGCGTCCGCACTCCCGACCCGCTCAGCCTGCTGCTCATGGTGCTGGGCGCCGCCGCGCTCGTCCTGCGCCGCCGCGCCCCGCTGCCGGTCCTCGCGTTCACCGGCTGTCTCTCGATCGTCGAGTGCGTCACCGGCGACCCCCGCGCCCCCGTCGTCATGGCCGCCGTCGTCGCCCTCTACACCGTCGCCGCCACCACCGACCGCTCCACCACCTGGCGGGTCGGCCTGCTCACCATGACCGTGCTGACCGGCGCCGCCATGCTGGCCGGCCCCCTGCCCTGGTACGCGCAGGACAACCTCGCCGTCTTCGCCTGGACCGGCATCGGCGCCACCGCAGGGGACGCCGTCCGCAGCCGCCGCGCCTTCGTCCGGGCCATCCGGGAGCGCGCCGAGAAGGCCGAGCGGACCCGCGAGGAGGAGGCCCGGCGCCGCGTCGCCGAGGAGCGGCTGCGCATCGCCCGCGACCTGCACGACGTCGTCGCCCACCACATCGCCCTGGTCAACGTCCAGGCCGGGGTCGCCGCCCACGTCATGGACAAGCGGCCCGACCAGGCCAAGGAGGCCCTCGCCCACGTACGGGAGGCCAGCAGGTCCGCGCTCAACGAGCTGCGCGCCACCGTCGGGCTGCTCCGCCAGTCCGACGACCCCAAGGCCCCGACCGAACCGGCCCCCGGTCTGGACCGGCTCGACGAACTCGTCGCCACCTTCCACCACGCCGGCCTGCACATCGAGGTGGCCCGCGCCGACCAGGGCACCGCCCTGCCCACCGCCGTCGACCTGGCCGCCTACCGGATCATCCAGGAGGCCCTGACCAACGTGCAGAAGCACGCCGGACCGCGGGCGAGGGCCGAGGTCAGCATCGTCCGGGTGGGGCCGAACATCGAGGTCACCGTCCTCGACGACGGTGCCGGCGAGGCGGACGCCCCCGCCGACGGCGGCGGACACGGGCTGCTCGGCATGCGCGAGCGCGTCACCGCCGTGCGCGGCACCCTCACCACCGGTCCCCGCTACGGAGGCGGCTTCCGGGTCCATGCGATCCTTCCCGTCAGGAACCACGACGACGCCGCGAAGGATGCCGTATGACGATCCGTGTCCTGCTCGCCGACGACCAGGCACTGCTGCGCAGCGCCTTCCGGGTGCTCGTCGACTCCGAGCCCGACATGGAGGTGGTGGGCGAGGCGTCCGACGGCGCCGAGGCGGCCCGGCTGGCCGCCGAGCACCGGCCCGACGTGGTGCTGATGGACATCCGCATGCCCGGCACGGACGGTCTCGCCGCCACCCGGACGATCAGCGCCGACCCCGATCTCGCCCACGTCCGCGTGGTCATACTGACCACCTTCGAGGTCGACGACTACGTGGTGCAGTCGCTGCGCGCCGGCGCCTCCGGCTTCCTCGGCAAGGGTTCGGAGCCGGAGGAGCTGCTCAGCGCGATCCGCGTCGCGGCCGGCGGCGAGGCACTGCTGTCCCCGACCGCCACCAAGGGGCTCATCGCCCGCTTCCTCGCCCAGGAGGGCAGCGCGGACGACGCCGGCCGCGACCCGGCGCGCGCCCGGAAGCTCGACACGCTGACCGTGCGGGAGCGCGAGGTGCTGGTGCAGGTGGCCGGCGGGCACTCCAACGACGAGATCGCCGAGCGGCTGGAGGTCAGCCCGCTCACGGTGAAGACGCACGTCAACCGGGCGATGGCCAAGCTGGGCGCCCGCGACCGGGCCCAGCTGGTGGTCACCGCGTACGAATCCGGGCTGGTACGTCCAAGGGTGGAGTGACACCCACCCGGCCGTACTGCGCCGGGAGTATGCGCCGGATAAGGAAATGGACCTGGGGCCTAGGGAACCGGCGGCGTCCATGGCTCAGGGTGTGAGGTAGGCGCTCACTTGTGCCCTTCCTCCGCTCGGCCACAGAAGAGAGACCCTGATCCATGTCCTGGCTGTCGAGATTCAGCCTCGCGCAACGGGCCCTGATAGGCCTGATGTCGATCGTCGCGCTCGTTTTCGGCGCGATCGCCATCCCCCAGCTCAAGCAGCAGCTGCTGCCCACCATCGAACTGCCCATGGTGTCCGTGCTGGCGCCGTACCAGGGCGCTTCGCCCGACGTGGTCGAGAAGCAGGTCGTCGAGCCCATCGAGGACAGCCTCGAAGCGGTCGACGGGATCTCGGGCGTCACCTCCACGGCCAGTGAGGGCAACGCCGTCATCATGGCGTCCTTCGACTACGGCCCGGACACCCAGCAGCTGGTCGCCGACGTCCAGCAGGCCGTGAACCGGGCCCGCGCCCAGCTCCCCGACGACGTGGACCCGCAGGTCATCTCCGGCTCGACGGACGACATCCCGACCGTCGTCCTCGCCGTCACCTCGGACAAGGACCAGCAGGCGCTGGCCGACCAGCTCGACAAGACGGTCGTGACCGAGCTGAAGGACATCGACGGCGTCGCCCAGGTCGTCGTCGACGGCGTCCGCGACGTCCAGGTCACCGTCACGCCGGACCCGGCGAAGCTGGCCGCGGCGAAGGTGAGCCCGCAGGCGCTCGCCCAGTCCCTCCAGGCGGGCGGCGCGACCGTCCCGGCCGGCTCCTTCGACGAGGCGGGCGCCAACCGCACCGTCCAGGTCGGCGGCGGCTTCACCTCGCTGAAGCAGATCCAGGACCTCATGGTCACCGGTGAGGGCGTCGACGAGCCGGTCCGCCTCGGCGACGTCGCCACCGTCAAGGAGGAGGAGGCCGAGGCCGACTCCCTCACCCGCACCAACGGCAAGCCGTCCCTCGCGGTCGCCGTGACGATGGACCACGACGGCAGCGCGGTCTCCATCTCGAACGCCGTCGAGGACAAGCTCCCCGACCTGCGCGAGCAGCTCGGCTCCGGTGCGACCCTCACCGTCGTCAGCGACCAAGGCCCGGCGGTCTCCAAGGCCATCTCCGGCCTGACCACCGAGGGCGGGCTCGGCCTGCTCTTCGCCGTCCTGGTCATCCTGGTCTTCCTGGCGTCGATCCGCTCCACCCTGGTCACCGCGGTCTCCATCCCGCTGTCGGTGGTGCTGGCGCTGATCGTCCTGTGGACGCGCGACCTGTCGCTCAACATGCTGACGCTGGGCGCGCTGACCATCGCCATCGGCCGCGTCGTCGACGACTCGATCGTGGTCCTGGAGAACATCAAGCGGCACCTCGGCTACGGCGAGGAGCGCAAGGACGCCATCCTGGGCGCCGTCCGCGAGGTCGCCGGAGCGGTCACCTCGTCCACCCTCACCACGGTCGCCGTGTTCCTGCCGATCGGTCTGGTCGGCGGCATGGTCGGCGAGCTGTTCGGCTCCTTCAGCCTCACCGTCACCGCCGCGCTGCTCGCGTCCCTGCTGGTGTCGCTGACGGTCGTCCCGGTGCTCTCGTACTGGTTCCTGCGGCCCCCGAAGGGCACGCCGGAGGACGCGGCCGAGGCCCGCCGCCTCGCGGAGGAGAAGGAGGCCAACAGCCGCCTCCAGCGCTTCTACGTCCCCGTCCTGCGCTTCGCCACCCGCCGCCGCCTGACCAGCGTGGCCATCGCGGTCGTCGTGCTGGTCGGCACCTTCGGCATGGCGCCGCTGCTGAAGACGAACTTCTTCGACCAGGGCGAGCAGGAGGTCCTCAGCGTCAAGCAGGAGCTGAAGCCCGGCACCAGCCTCGGCGCGACCGACGCGCAGGTCAAGAAGGTCGAGAAGCTGCTCGGCGACACCGAGGGCGTCAAGGACTACCAGGTCACCATCGGCTCGTCCGGCTTCATGGCCGCCTTCGGCGGCGGCACGGACACCAACCAGGCCTCGTACCAGATCATGCTGGAGGACTCGGCGTCCTCCGAGGACGTCCAGGACCACATCGAGGACGGGCTGGCGAACCTCGGCGACGGCATCGGCACCACCACGCTCGCCGCCGGAGACGGCTTCGGCAGCCAGGACCTGAGCGTCGTCGTCAAGGCCGCCGACGCGCAGGTGCTGCGCGACGCCGCCGAGCAGGTCCGCAAGACGGTCGCCGGGCTCGACGACGTCACCGACGTCACCAGCGACCTGGCGCAGAGCGTCCCGCGCATCTCGGTCAAGGCCAACGCCAAGGCGGCCGGTGCCGGCTTCACCGACCAGACCCTGGGCGCGGCCGTCGCCCAGGCGGTGCGCGGCACCCCGGCGGCCAAGGCGACCCTGGACGACACCGAGCGCGACGTCGTCATCAGGTCGGCCCAGCCCGCCCGGACGATGGCCGAGCTGAAGGCGCTGAACCTGGGCCCGGTCAAGCTCGGTGACATCGCCACCGTGCAGCTGGTGGACGGCCCGGTCTCGATGACCCGCATCGACGGGCAGCGCGCGGCGACCGTCACCGCCAAGCCGACCGGCGACAACACCGGCGCGGTCAGCGCGGACCTCCAGTCGAAGATCGACGGCCTGGACCTGCCGGCCGGCGCCACGGCCGAGATCGGCGGCGTCACCGCCGACCAGGACGAGGCCTTCGTCAACCTGGGCCTCGCCATGCTCGCGGCGATCGCCATCGTGTTCATGCTGCTGGTGGGCACCTTCCGGTCGCTGGCCCAGCCGCTGATCCTGCTGGTGTCGATCCCGTTCGCCGCGACCGGCGCGATCGGCCTGCTGATCGCCACGGGCACCCCGATGGGCGTCCCGGCGATGATCGGCATGCTGATGCTGATCGGCATCGTGGTCACCAACGCCATCGTGCTGATCGACCTGATCAACCAGTACCGCAAGCAGGGCCACGGCGTCGTCGAGGCCGTGATCGAGGGCGGCCGGCACCGTCTGCGGCCCATCCTGATGACGGCCCTGGCGACGATCTTCGCCCTGCTCCCGATGGCGCTGGGCGTCACCGGCGAGGGCGGCTTCATCGCCCAGCCGCTGGCGGTCGTCGTGATCGGCGGCCTGATCACCTCGACGCTGCTGACCCTGCTGCTGGTCCCGACGCTCTACGCGATGCTGGAGCTGCGCAAGGAGCGGCGCGCGAAGAAGCGGGCGGCGAAGAAGGGGCTGCCCGAGGAGGCGCGGCCCGCGGAGGAACCGGAGCCGGCCCAGGTCTGACACCTGCCGGTACGAGGAAGGGGCGCCCCGTGGACCCGCCACGGGGCGCCCCTTCGCGTCGTGCGCGACCCGGGACAGGCCCTGGCTAGGCGTGGTGCCTCAGTGCTCGCACAGGGAGAACTCCCGTTCGTAGAGCTGCTCGTTGTGTTCGTCGACGAAGAACTTGCGTTCCCGCATGAGTTCCTCGCGGTAGCCCTTGGCCTCTTCGAGCGTCATGGTGGAGGTGTCGGACCACGGCTGCTGCGGGGGCACGTCGGAGGTCGACACGATGTTCTGCGACGGGTCGACCAGGAAGAACGCGAGGATCTTGCGGTGGCCCGGGCGGCTGGGGTCCACGAGGCGGAACGAGCCGACGCGGTGCTGCAGGACGTTCGGGAACGCCAGGGCGCGGCCCGCCGGGGTCGACGCCGACCCCAGCACCTGGTTCAGCGCGTCCTCGTTCTCCAGGCCGTAGACCTCGCGCACCCCGTTGTCGTCGCTCTGTTCGTAGTCCGGGTCGTCGAGCGCCGTCCGGAAACTCAGCCGGCTCTCGGTGATGTTCTCGCTGTCCCAGTAGTAGAGGGCGGTCGAGACGATCCGTTCGTTCAGCATCCCCTCGACGTGCCAGGAGCCGCCGGGGTACTCGGGCTCGTCCGGGGTGAGGTGAATCGTGGCGAGCTTGACGATGACCTGGAGACGGCGGCCGCGCAAGACGACCCGGTCGGTCTCGCCGGGCAGCTCGGGCGGGGTGAAGTCCGGGGCGTCGGGGACCACCGGGCGGCGGTTCTCCCACCAGGCGTCCTGTGCCTCCTCCCAGGCGCGGACGGCCTCCGCGTGGGCCTCGTCGTCGCCGAAGGAGGACCTGTCCGGGTACTCCGGCTCCGAGTCGTACCAGCCGTAGGGATCGGCCTCGATCCGCGGGGGCCGCGGACGGCGCAGGTCGGTGAGCACGTTCTCCAGCAGCGGGAGCATGCGCGCGAACAGGTCCGGCAGGACGGCGGCCAGCTCGCGATGGGCCTCGGGGTGGACGTTGTTGACGTACGAGCGGAAGGTCACGTCGCCGTCGTCATCGACGTCGACGTCCGTGGGCAGCCACTGGAACCGCTCCGAGAACTCGTGCCGCGAGTAGCGGTCGGTCGGATTCAGCCAAGCCCGCTCAGGAGCGCCGCTGACGTCCCTGACCAGGCAGAAAAGTGAAGGATGCACCAGATCGAGCACCTGGCCGCCGGAACCGGGGTGCCAGTCCCGCTCGGCTTCGGGGACCTCTTCCAGGACCCGGACCGCCTCGCGCAGCCGGGAGCCGAGCTCGTCGTCCACCAGCGTGTCCGACTGCCACACCCCGTCGACGGCCGAGACCTCGACGCCGGTCCGTCCGTCCCGCAGCGCGGCGTAGTGCCCGAGCTCGGCCAGCACGTAACGCACCTGGGCCTCGGTGAGGCCCTGGGCGAGCGCCTCCCGCGTCCACCTGGCGACGATGTCGGGGTCGTCGGCCTTCTCGAACCACGCCGGTTTCGACCGGATGTGGGCGCTGCACTCCATGATCTCGAGTTCCCGCAGCGTCCGGGGCTTGGCGAACGCTATGGAGCGGGATGCGTGAAAGGGCAGCGGAAAAGCAAGGGAATCGGTCAACTCTCCGGATCCTCCCGGTCGGTGTGCGGCGGCGCGAAGCCTACGGCAGGGCACCGACACCGCGGCCGGGAGGCGGCGCGAGGCCGCCACGAGGGGCTGTTCGTGGCGGCCGTCGAGCTCGGAGGACCGGCGCCGGCGGTTACGGCAGCGCCAGCATCCGCTCCAGCGCCAGCTTCGCGAACGCCTCGGTCTCCTTGTCGACCTCGATCCGGTTGACGAGGGTGCCCTCGGCGAGGGACTCCAGCGCCCACACCAGGTGCGGCAGGTCGATGCGGTTCATCGTCGAGCAGAAGCAGACCGTCTTGTCGAGGAAGACGATCTCCTTGCCCTCGGAAGCGAAACGGTTCGCCAGTCGCCGGACCAGGTTCAGCTCGGTGCCGATCGCCCACTTGGAACCGGCCGGGGCCGCCTCCAGGGTCTTGATGATGTACTCGGTCGAGCCGACGTAGTCCGCCGCGGCCACGACCTCGTGCCGGCACTCGGGGTGGACCAGGACGTTCACGCCCGGGATGCGCTCGCGCACGTCGTTCACCGAGTCCAGGCCGAAGCGGCCGTGCACCGAGCAGTGACCGCGCCACAGGATCATCTTCGCGGCGCGCAGCTCCTCGGCCGTCAGCCCGCCGTTCGGCCTGTGGGGGTTGTAGACGACGCAGTCCTCCAGGGACATGCCCATGTCGCGCACCGCGGTGTTGCGGCCGAGGTGCTGGTCCGGCAGGAACAGCACCTTCTCGCCCTGCTCGAAGGCCCAGTTCAGGGCCCGCTCGGCGTTGGAGGAGGTGCAGATGGTGCCGCCGTGCTTGCCGGTGAACGCCTTGATGTCCGCGGAGGAGTTCATGTACGAGACGGGCACGACCTGCTCGGCGATCCCGGCCTCGGTCAGCACGTCCCAGCACTCGGCGACCTGCTCGGCGGTGGCCATGTCCGCCATGGAGCAGCCGGCCGCGAGGTCGGGCAGGACCACCTTCTGGTCGTCGGAGGTCAGGATGTCCGCCGACTCCGCCATGAAGTGGACGCCGCAGAAGACGATGTACTCGGCCTCCGGGCGCGCGGCGGCGTCCCGGGCCAGCTTGAACGAGTCGCCCGTGACGTCCGCGAACTGGATGACCTCGTCGCGCTGGTAGTGGTGACCGAGGACGAAGACCTTGTCCCCGAGCTTCTCCTTGGCCGCACGGGCGCGCGCGACCAGGTCCGGGTCGGAGGGCGAGGGCAGGTCGCCGGGGCACTCCACGCCGCGCTCGCTCCTCGGGTCGGCCTCGCGGCCGAGCAGCAACAGGGCGAGGGGCGTCGGCTGCACGTCGAGCTCCTGGGGCTGGGCGGTGGTCACGACACGCACCCTTTCTACTTTTCGTCTAACTGACGCTATATATCATAACCGGTTCACGTCACTTTGACGATGCCCATCGTGTCGGTGTGACGTGAATCCCGGTCCCCGAGCCGCTGTCCGCTCTGCGGGGCATGTGCGAGCATGAAGAGAAGGCCGAGGAGCAATCACGGGTCCGTCCCGGAATGAATCCGCGGCCCCGTCGGTTGGAACCGTCGGCAAGCAGTCTCCGTACAACCCGGGAGAGATGTAGATGTCCGTATCGGACGAGACCACCACCGTCACCGACGGCATCATCCTGACCGACGCCGCCGCGGCCAAGGTCAAGGCCCTGCTCGACCAGGAAGGCCGCGACGACCTGGCGCTGCGCGTCGCCGTCCAGCCCGGCGGCTGCTCCGGCCTGCGCTACCAGCTCTTCTTCGACGAGCGTTCGCTCGACGGCGACGTCGTGAAGGACTTCGGCGGGGTCAAGGTCACCACCGACCGCATGAGCGCCCCGTACCTGGGCGGTGCCACCATCGACTTCGTGGACACGATCGAGAAGCAGGGCTTCACGATCGACAACCCGAACGCGACGGGCTCCTGCGCCTGCGGCGACTCCTTCAGCTGAGCCGCGCGACACCGCGCGAAGGGCGGCGGCCCGGGATTCCTCCCGGGCCGCCGCCCTTTTGCGTCACCCTCCCGGCCGCTTCCGGCGGCCGCCCCCGCCGGGGCCGTCCGCGCCGGTGGACGTCAGCGGCCGCCGGACGGCGCCGGAAGCCGCGCACCGGGCTTGAACAGCGGGATCTGCTTGCCGTCCGTCCCCACGACCTTCCGGTCGCCGAGCGGCTCGTCGAGCGTCACCGTCCGCTCGTACTCCTTGGCGATCATGATGCAGACCCGGTCCGGGTGCGGGGTCTCGGTCACCGTGACCGTCACCCGCCCCCCGTCCTCCTTCGCCGTCGCGTCGTAGTCCGAGCACACTCCGCCGGTGAAGTGCACAGTCAGGTCGGTGCCCTCGGCCGTCCAGCCGCTCACCCGCACGTCCCGGGGCGACCCCGGTGCCGAGGCCGGCCCGTCGGACGGGGACGGGGAGGGGGAGGTCAGGTACTTCGGGTCGACCGCCGGATACGTCACCGTGAACGCGTCCTCGGTGCCTGGCGCGCGCACCTCGAACAGCCAGGAGGGCACCAGCGTCTGCCGGCCCCGCACCGGATGCGCGGCCAGCCCGAACACCGCGTCCCGGACCGTGATCACCTGCCGGTCGGGCCCGTCGGAGGGCTGCGGCTTCCCCGGCTTCCCGGGCGCGCCCGTCGACGGCTCGCACGGCGGCTGCCGCGTGCCCTCCTCCAACGGCACCGGCCCCGTGCAGCCGCCGATGCCGGCCCGGGGGCCGCCGCCCGGCGAGTTCAGCAGCGCCAGCGTCTCCCCGGCGTCCAGGACCGGGTACGTGTCTCCCTCGACCGGCGCCGACACCTGGCCGCTGCCGCCGACCACCTCGCCCTGGGCGCCGACGACCACGCCGGTCGTCCAGCCGTACGTCGGCAGTCCGCCGACCTCCGGTTCGGCGTTCACGGCCCGCCGGGCACCCATGACCTGGCTCGCGTCCAGCTTCGCGTCGTCCTGGCCCACTGCCTTGAGCACCGGCGCCGCCGCCTTCTTCGCGGCCGCCTCGCTCACCGGTGTCCCACCGGCGGACGGCGCCTTGCAGACGGCGCCCTTCTTGCAGTTGTCGGTACCGGGCGTGTAACGCTGGAACGTCCAGGTTCCCGGTGCCTGCCGGCTGACCGTGAGCAGCGGGCCCGCACCGTCCCCGGCGCTGCCGGCCTTCCAGGCCCCGCCCTGGAGCCGCGGCGCCCCGTCGATGCCGAGGGCCTTCGCCAGGCGGGTCACCTCCGCCTCGCCGACCTCGCCCCTGGCCCCGTACACGGGCGCCGAGGCGGGCCCCTCGGGGAGCGGGCCGTCGGCGCGGTAGGTGACGCCGTACGGGTTGGGCTCGCCGGGCGCGATGCCGTTCGTGTCGCCACCGTCGGGGCCGCTCGGGGACGGTGCCCGGTAGCCGTCGAGGGGGAGCGGCGGGGGAGTGTCGTCGCCCGGCGCCCCCGACGACGTACCGCCGTCCGAGCCGCTGCCGGAGGCGGACGTGGCCAGGTACGCCCCGCCGGCGCCCACGAGCAGCACGGCGGCGGCGACGGACGCGACGACGGCCGCCGGGGGACGCCGCCGCTCCGGACGCCCGGTGCCGGCCTCGTCGGCGGCGGGAACGTCGTCGTGGTCGGATCGCTCGCTGTTCACCGCATCGCTCCTTCGGCTGTTACTGGGGACAGCGGTGGGACGCGGTGGGTGAGGATCCGGTTCCCCCCGGCGGCGCGGGTCACCCGGACGGCCGCGGGTGTGCCGGGCGGGCGGGTCCTAGTCGCCGTAGTCCGACATCGCCTCCAGCAACCGGGCCGACGTCCCCGGCACCCGCACACCGTGGATCAGCGTCAGGGGGACGGGGCGGGCCGTGACCCGTACGGGCGGTGACCAGCGCGGAGTCATCCGGGCGCAGTCGCCGCGCAGCGACGCCAGGTCGCCCTCCAGGTCGGCCGGGGCGGGTGCGACGGTCTTCGGGTTCGTCATAAGGGAACCGTAGGCACGTTCCGGACGGCGTAGGAAGTTCTACTATCGGGTAGTTTCGCCTGCTTCGGAGTCGGCGCACCGCCGGGTAGCGTGAACTGTCAACCCCGCCTCCCCGCAGGAGAGAGTCCACGCCGTGCGCATCGCAGTCACCGGCTCCATCGCCACCGACCACCTCATGACCTTCCCCGGCCGCTTCTCCGACCAGCTCGTCGCGGACCAGCTGCACACGGTCTCGCTCTCCTTCCTGGTGGACAAGCTCGACGTGCGCCGCGGCGGCGTCGCCGCGAACATCGCCTTCGGCATGGGCCAGCTCGGCACCCGCCCCGTCCTGGTCGGCGCCGCCGGCTCGGACTTCGACGAGTACCGCGCCTGGCTGGAGCGGCACGGCGTCGACACCGACTCGGTGCGCATCTCCGAGACGCTGCACACCGCACGCTTCGTCTGCACGACCGACGCCGACCACAACCAGATCGGCTCCTTCTACACGGGCGCGATGAGCGAGGCCCGCCTCATCGAGCTGAAGACCGTCGCCGACCGCGTGGGCGGCCTCGACCTGGTCTCCATCGGCGCCGACGACCCCGAGGCGATGCTCCGGCACACCGAGGAGTGCCGCGCCCGCTCCATCCCCTTCGCGGCCGACTTCTCCCAGCAGATCGCCCGGATGAACGGCGACGAGATCCGGATACTGCTGGACGGGGCGACCTACCTCTTCTCCAACGAGTACGAGAAGGGGCTCATCGAGACCAAGACCGGCTGGACGGACGAGGAGATCCTCGCCCGCGTCGGCCACCGCGTCACCACCCTGGGCGCGCGGGGCGTGCGGATCGAGCGGGCCGGCGAGCCGACCCTCGAGGTCGGCGTCCCGGACGAGGAGCGCAAGGCCGACCCCACGGGTGTCGGCGACGCCTTCCGCGCGGGGTTCCTGTCGGGACTGGCCTGGGGGGTGTCGCTGGAGCGGGCGGCGCAGGTCGGGTGCATGCTCGCCACGCTGGTCATCGAGACGGTCGGGACGCAGGAGTACCAGCTGCGACGCGGGCACTTCATGGAGCGGTTCACCAAGGCGTACGGGGACGAGGCGGCCGCCGAGGTCCGGGCGCACCTGCGCTGACGCCTCCGGCGGGGCGACTGCGCGACGACGCCTTCGGCGGGCGACTGTGCGACTGCCCCTGGAGGCGCCTCGTCGGGCGCGGGTCCGTGGACGGCCGGTCGCGCAGTTCCCCGCGCCCCTGAGTCGGTCAGCCGGTTCGGCGTTCGAGCGTGCCGGGCCGGCACTCCTGGGGCGGTTAGCCGGTCCCGGGTTCGAGCGCGCCGGCCGGTCCGGGGTCGAGTGGGCCGGCCTGCGCTTCTGCGGGCTGTCAGTCGGTTCGGCGGACCAGGTAGGCCGTTGCCCCTTCCGCCGGTTCCTCGCCCAGGTACTCCTGGCCCCGCATCTCGCACCAGGCCGGGATGTCCAGGCGGGCCGCCTCGTCGTCGGAGAGGACGCGGACCGTGCCGCCGACCGGGACGTCGCCGATGACCTTGGCCAGCTCGATCACCGGGACGGGGCAGCGGCGGCCGATCGCGTCCACGACGAGGTCGGCCCCCGTCCGCCGGACGGCCTCCGCCCCCGTCGGCGCCCCCAGCTTCTCCCGGACCGCGGCCACCGTGCCCGACAGCACCTCGAGAAACCGCTCGACGTCCTCGGCAGGGGTCCCCGGCGGCAGCGACACCCGGACGTTGCCCTCGCTCAGGACGCCCATCGCCCTCAGGACGTGGCTCGGCGTCAGGGTGCTGCTCGTGCAGGACGAACCGGACGACACCGAGAAGCCCGCGCGGTCCAGCTCGTGCAGCAAGGTCTCCCCGTCGACATAGAGACACGAGAAGGTGACGACTCCGGGCAGCCGGCGCACCGGGTCGCCGACCACCTCCACGTCCGGCACCAGCGCCGGCACCCGCGCCCGGATCCGCTCCGTCAGCTCCCGCAGCCGGGCCGCCTCCTCGGCCGCCTCGGCCCGCACCGCCCGCAGCGAGGCCGCCGCGGCCACGATCGCCGGCAGGTTCTCGAAGCCGGGCGCCCGGCCCAACTCCCGCTCGTCACCGGGACCTTGCGGTGCGAACCGCACCCCCTTGCGCACGACCAGCAGGCCGACCCCCGACGGTCCGCCCCACTTGTGGGCGCTGGCCGCCAGCAGCGACCAGTCGCCCGCCACCTTCCCCCAGCCCAGCGACTGGGCGGCGTCCACCAGCAGCGGCACCCCCGCCGCCCGGCAGGCCTCCGCCACCTCCGCCACCGGCTGCTCGGTGCCCACCTCGTGGTTGGCCGACTGGAGACAGGCCAGCGCGGTGCCCTCGCCCAGGGCCGCCGCGTACGCCGCCGGGTCCACCGCCCCCGTCCGGCCCACGGGGACCTGGGCGACGGTCCCGCCGTTCCGCTCGTGGACCTCGGCCGCGTGCAGCACGGAGGAGTGTTCGACCGCTGACACGATCAGGTGGCGTCCGACGCGCCGCCGCCCCGCCAGCGCACCGGCCACCCCTGAATGGACCGCCGCCGTCCCCGAAGGGGTGAACACCAGCTCGTCCGCCCGGCACCCCACCGCCTCGGCGGCGGCCTCCCGGGCGGCATCCAGCAGCAGACGGGCCCGCCGCCCCTCCCGGTAGAGCCGGGCCGGGTCGGCCCACCCCTCGTCGAGCGAGGCCAACAGGGCCTGCCGGGCGACGGGATGAAGCGGAGCAGCGGAAGCAGCATCGAAGTAGGCCACAGGGCCACGCTAGAACGCCGGGGGACCCAGCGCCCCGCCAGGGGCCCGGGGCTGTGGCCGATGTGCGGCTCCGCCGCGTGGGCGCGAGCGGCCACGACGCACCGTCAGCCGCCAACGGAACCGCACCTTCCAGCCCCGCAGACGCCCCCGTCCCACCCTTAAGGAGTGACCCCCGGCGCGTATGCCACCCTCCCCGCGACCCCCCGGAGGGCGTCGGCTAGGGTTTGGTCCGCATAAACATCAAACCCCTGCCCGACGCAGGGCGGCGACCGACCAGCGAGAAGGCCGCAGCCGAACAGCGCGGGCGAGACTCTCGGGAAGGCGCTACGTGAGTCCCAACGGCTCCGACCGCTCGCCGCGGCGCCCGATGCGGCGGAAGCTGCTGCAGGCACTGACCGCGGGCCTGGTCCTGGCGACCGCCACCGGTTGCACATACAAGGACTTCCCCCGCCTTGGCATGCCCACCCCGACCACGGAAGAGGCTCCGCGGATCCTCTCCCTGTGGCAGGGATCCTGGGCTGCCGCGCTCGCCGTCGGCGTGCTGGTGTGGGGCCTGATCCTGTGGTGTGCATTCTTCTACCGGCGCAGCCGCACCAAGGTCGAAGTTCCTCCGCAGACCAGGTACAACATGCCCATCGAGGCGCTGTACACCATGGTTCCGCTCATCATCGTCTCGGTGCTCTTCTACTTCACGGCCCGTGACGAGTCCGAGCTTCTGAGCCTCAAGAAGAAGCCCGACGTCACGGTGAACGTGGTCGGCTTCCAGTGGAGCTGGTGCTTCAACCACATCGAGGACGTCGCCGGTTCCACCGGTGACGCCAAGACCTCCGAGGAACTGGAAGCGATTCCGAACCGCTTCAAGGAGGACTTCCCGGCGAACGCCGGCGGTGTCTACGACTGCGGCACCCCCGGTACGCGGAACCCGCAGACCGACAACCCGGGCCCGACCCTCTGGCTTCCCAAGGGCAAGACGGTCCGCTTCGTGCTGACCTCGCGCGACGTCATCCACTCCTTCTGGGTGGTGCCGTTCCTGATGAAGCAGGACGTCATCCCGGGCCACACCAACGCCTTCGAGGTGACCCCCAACAAGGAGGGCACCTTCCTGGGCAAGTGCGCCGAGCTGTGCGGCGTGGACCACTCCCGGATGCTGTTCAACGTGAAGGTCGTCTCCCCGGAGCGTTACGAGCAGCACCTTCAGGACCTCGCGAAGAAGGGGCAGACCGGTTACGTTCCCGCCGGCATCGCGCAGACGAGCCACGAGAAGAACCGGGAGACGAACAACCTGTGAGCATCCTCAACGAACCCCAGGGTGCCGCGGCAGGGTCCCACTACGAGGACGAGCTGCCGGTCCGGCGCCAGAGGCGTGGTGAAGTGGTCGTCAAGTGGCTGACCACCACGGACCACAAGACGATCGGTACGCTGTACCTGGTCACATCGTTCGCGTTCTTCTGCATCGGCGGCGTGATGGCGCTCCTCATGCGCGCCGAGCTGGCCCGTCCGGGCCTGCAGATCATGTCGAACGAGCAGTTCAACCAGGCGTTCACGATGCACGGCACGATCATGCTGCTGATGTTCGCGACGCCGCTGTTCTCCGGCTTCGCGAACTGGATCATGCCGCTCCAGATCGGCGCGCCGGACGTGGCCTTCCCCCGGCTGAACATGTTCGCCTACTGGCTCTACCTGTTCGGCTCGCTGATGGCCGTGGGCGGCTTCCTCACCCCGCAGGGTGCGGCCGACTTCGGCTGGTTCGCCTACTCGCCGCTGTCCGACGCGGTGCACTCGCCGGGTATCGGCGGTGACCTGTGGATCATGGGTCTGGCCTTCTCCGGCTTCGGCACCATCCTCGGCTCGGTCAACTTCATCACCACGATCATCTGCATGCGCGCGCCGGGCATGACCATGTTCCGCATGCCGATCTTCACCTGGAACGTCCTGCTGACCGGTGTGCTGGTCCTGCTGGCCTTCCCGGTGCTGGCCGCGGCCCTGTTCGCGCTGGAGGCGGACCGCAAGTTCGGTGCGCACGTCTTCGACTCGGCCAACGGCGGAGCGTTGCTGTGGCAACACTTGTTCTGGTTCTTCGGGCACCCAGAGGTGTACATCATCGCGTTGCCGTTCTTCGGCATCGTCAGTGAGATCATCCCGGTCTTCAGCCGCCGCCCGATGTTCGGTTACATGAACCTGATCGCGGCCACCATCGCGATCGCGGGTCTGTCGGTGACGGTGTGGGCCCACCACATGTACGTGACCGGTGGAGTGCTGCTGCCGTTCTTCTCGTTCATGACGTTCCTGATCGCGGTCCCGACCGGTGTGAAGATCTTCAACTGGATCGGCACCATGTGGAAGGGCAGTCTGTCCTTCGAGACGCCGATGCTGTGGACGATCGGCTTCCTGATCACCTTCACCTTCGGTGGTCTCACCGGCGTCATCCTGGCCTCGCCGCCGATGGACTTCCACGTCTCCGACTCGTACTTCGTGGTGGCGCACTTCCACTACGTGGTCTTCGGCACCGTGGTCTTCGCGATGTTCGCCGGCTTCCACTTCTGGTGGCCGAAGTTCACCGGCAAGCTGCTCGACGAGCGCCTCGGCAAGATCACCTTCTGGACGCTGTTCGTCGGCTTCCACGGCACCTTCCTGGTCCAGCACTGGCTGGGTGCCGAGGGCATGCCGCGTCGCTACGCCGACTACCTGGCGGCCGACGGCTTCACCGCGCTGAACACGGTCTCGACGATCGCCTCGTTCCTGCTCGGCATGTCGATCCTGCCGTTCTTCTACAACATCTGGAAGACGGCCAAGTACGGCAAGCCGGTCGGCGTGGACGACCCGTGGGGCTACGGTCGCTCGCTGGAGTGGGCGACCTCCTGCCCGCCGCCGCGGCACAACTTCCTCACCCTGCCGCGCATCCGCAGCGAATCGCCGGCGTTCGACCTGCACCACCCGGAGATCTCCGCGCTCGACCAGCTCGAGAACGTCGGTCACGGTGAAAAGACCCTCGCTGGCGGCAAGGAGGCCGGCAAGTGAAGATCCAGGGCAAGATTTTCCTCTGGCTGAGCCTCTTCATCCTCGCCGTCGCGGTCACGTACGGCGTGTGGTCGAAGGAGCCGGCCGGCGCCACGGCCCTCTTCCTGGCCTTCGCCCTGTGCCTCATGATCGGCTTCTACCTGGCCTTCACGGCCAAGCGGGTCGACGCCGGGGCGCAGGACAACAAGGAAGCGGACGTCGCCGACGACGCCGGCGAGGTCGGGTTCTTCAGCCCGCACAGCTGGCAGCCGCTGGCCCTCGGCATCGGCGGAGCCCTCGCCTTCCTGGGCGTGGCCGTCGGCTGGTGGGTCATGTACTTCTCGCTGCCGGTCATCCTGGTCGGCCTGTGGGGCTGGGTCTTCGAGTACTACCGCGGTGAGAACCGCACCCAGTAACACGCGCTGAGCGCACAGGGGCCCGGACACTCCGACAGGAGGGTCCGGGCCCTTCGTCTGCCGTACCCCCGTCACTCGTCCGGATTACCCACCGTGCCGCCCTTGACGTCCCTCCCTAGCGTGAGGTCATGAGCAACACGGTTCACTTCCAGGCGCGGGGGCGTACGGTCGTCGGCTGCACCCTGCTGCTGATCGCGCTCGGTGCGAGCGTCACCGCCTGCATGGGCGACGACGACAACCCGCTGTCGGCCACGCCCTACGACGCGGCCGGCCAGATCTCCTTCAACGGCCCCACGGACGCCGGGAAGAAGGCCGACCCGGACAAGCCCCTGGAGGTCGTCGC
This sequence comes from Streptomyces sp. NPDC048185, assembly GCF_043202495.1. Lineage (NCBI taxonomy): Bacteria > Bacillati > Actinomycetota > Actinomycetes > Kitasatosporales > Streptomycetaceae > Streptomyces > Streptomyces sp. NPDC048185. The sequence continues at coordinate 408,868 of NZ_JBIDAN010000001.1, read as the reverse complement.
CGAGGGCGCCGACGGGCGCATCACGGACGTCACGGCCGTGGACGCCGCGGGCCGCTACGTGGCGGGCGAACTCTCCGCCGACGGGTCCCGCTGGCACAGCACCTCCCCGCTGGCCGCGGCCTCCCGCTACACGGTGCGTGTCAGCACCGAGGACGGCGACGGCGCGCCCGGCCGCAAGGTCCTCACCTTCGAGACCGGCAAGCCCACCACCAAGAAGACGCTGGACGTCACCTTCGGGCCCAAGGCGGGCGCGTACGGCGTCGGCCAGCCCATCACGGCGGAACTGAGCCAGCCGGTCGCCGACAAGGCCCAGCGGGCCATAGTGGAGCGCGCCCTGAAGGTGCAGTCCACGCCCGCGGTCCAGGGCGCCTGGTACTGGGTGGACGACAAGAAGCTCCACTACCGGCCCCAGGAGTACTGGCCCGCCCACGCCACCGTCCAGGTGCGCAGCAACCTCGACGGCATCAAGATCGGTGACCGGATGTGGGGCGGCAAGGCCAAGTCCCTGAAGATCACCACGGACGACCGCGTCGTCGCCGTCACCGACGCCTCCACGCACACCCTGACGGTCTACCGGGACGGCGAGGAGGTTCGGCAGGTCCCCGTCACCACGGGCAAGCCCGGCTTCGAGACCCGCAACGGCGTCAAGGTCGTGCTGGGCAAGGAGCCCTTCGTACGCATGCGCAGCACCACCGTCGGCATCGCCGAGGGCTCGTCGGAGTCGTACGACCTGCCGGTGTACTTCGCGACCCGGGTCACCTGGAGCGGCGAGTACGTGCACGCCGCCCCCTGGTCCGTCGGCTCCCAGGGCTCCGCCAACGTCAGCCACGGCTGCGTCGGCATGAGCACCGAGAACGCCGAGTGGTTCTTCGGCGAGGTCCAGGAGGGCGACGTCGTCCAGGTGATCAACTCGGACGGCGAGACCATGGAGCCCTTCGGCAACGGCTTCGGCGACTGGAACCTGGACTGGACCAAGTGGCGCCAGGGCAGCGCCCTCACGGGCGGTACGGGCGACGGTTCCGGTACCGGGGAGCAGGCCCGGCTGCGGCCGGAGAGTGCCTGAGAACACCCTGGGGCAGCGCCGTCAGGGGCGCGGGGCTGTACCGCGGTGCGGCTCCGCCGCGTGGGCGCGGGCGACCACGACGGCGCCGAGGCCGCCGACCAGCCCGCGCCCCCGCGCCCGAGGCGCCCCCAGGGGGTGTCGTTCGGATCTTGCCGGGGTCGCGGGGGCCCTAGACGCCCTGCAGCCTCTTCTGCCGCAGCAGCGCGGCCAGCGCAGCCGCGAACTCCACCGGCTCCACCGGCGACGCCACAGCGGCCTCCGCACGGCTCCAGGTGGCCAGCCAGGCGTCCTGCGGCCTGGCGATGAGCAGCAGCACCGGCGGACAGTCGAAGATCTCGTCCTTGATCTGGCGGCACACGCCCATGCCGCCCATCGGTACGGCCTCGCCGTCCAGGACGCACACGTCGATCCCGCCCTTGTCGAGCTCCCTGACGACGGCGGCCGGCGTCGCGCACTCCACGAACTCGACCACGGGCACGTCCGGAGCCGGCCGGCGGCCGGTCGCGAGCCGCACCTGTTCGCGGGTGTTGGAGTCGTCGCTGTAGACCAGCACCGTGGCGGTCGCCTGCATGCTTCCTCCGATACGCGGTGGAGACTGTCGTGCCCGTTGCGCCGGATGCTACTCCCTCGGACAGCCCGTCAGCACTGGTTCGGACACGGCTTCGACGGGCCGTTCGATGGGCCATACGGGCACTACAGAGGGGGCGAACACACCGAACGGCACCCCCCGGGGTGAGGGCGGGATAAGCGACCGACATAATGTCGGTCGTGGCGACAGCAACGACAGTAGAAACCGGGCACGCGCACCCGTCGGTCAACCGGCCGAACCTCACCAGCGTCGGAACCATCATCTGGTTGAGTTCCGAGCTGATGTTCTTCGCGGCCCTCTTCGCGATGTACTTCACCCTGCGATCGGTGACCGGCCCGGACTTCTGGTCCGAGAAGGCCGAAGCGCTGAACTTCCCGTTCTCCGCGACGAACACCACGATCCTGGTGCTCTCCTCCCTCACCTGTCAGCTCGGCGTGTTCGCCGCCGAGCGCGGTGACGTGAAGAAGCTCAGGATGTGGTTCATCGTCACCTTCGTGATGGGTGCGATCTTCATCGGCGGTCAGGTGTTCGAGTACACCGAGCTGGTCAAGCACGAGGGCCTCTCGCTCTCGTCGGACCCGTACGGCTCGGTGTTCTACCTGACCACCGGCTTCCACGGACTGCACGTGACGGGCGGCCTCATCGCCTTCCTGCTGGTCCTCGGCCGCACCTACGCGGCCCGGAGGTTCACCCACGAGCAGGCGACCGCGGCCATCGTCGTGTCCTACTACTGGCACTTCGTCGATGTCGTCTGGATCGGCCTCTTCGCCACGATCTACATGATCAAGTAGTCGCGGCACGCACCCGCGCAATACCAGAAGCATCGACGCAGAAGATCCTGACACCGGGGTAATCCGTGAAAAAGCTCTCCGCACGACGACGCCATCCGCTGGCGGCGCTCGTCGTCCTACTCCTCGCGCTGGCATGCACCGGGGGGCTGTACGCCGCGTTCGCGCCCGCGAGCAAGGCGCAGGCAGATGAATCCGCCCAGTCCCTCGCCATCGAAGAGGGCAAGAAGCTCTACGCCGTCGGCTGCGCCAGCTGCCACGGCACCGGGGGTCAGGGCACCACCGACGGTCCGAGCCTGGTCGGCGTCGGCGCCGCGGCCGTCGACTTCCAGGTGGGCACCGGCCGTATGCCGGCCCAGCAGCCGGGCGCGCAGGTCCCGGACAAGCCGAACCTCTACTCGCAGGCCGAGATCGACCAGCTGGCGGCCTACATCGCCTCGCTGGGTGCCGGACCGGCCATCCCGACCGAGGAGAAGTACGGCCCGGAGGGCGCGGACATCGCCAAGGGCGGTGAGCTGTTCCGCACCAACTGCGCCCAGTGCCACAACTTCACCGGCAAGGGCGGCGCGCTGACGCACGGCAAGTACGCGCCCAGCCTCGAGGGTGTCGACCCGAAGCACATCTACGAGGCCATGCAGACCGGCCCGCAGAACATGCCCTCCTTCCCCGACACGACCATGTCGGAGCAGAACAAGAAGGACATCATCGCCTACCTGAACGCGGTCAACGGTGACGAGACCGTCAGCCCCGGCGGTCTGTCGCTGGGCGGCCTCGGGCCGGTCAGCGAGGGCCTCTTCGGCTGGATCTTCGGCCTCGGTGCCTGCATCGCCGTCGCCGTGTGGGTCGCCGCCCGGACCGCAAAGGCCAAGAAGTCATGAGTAGCCAAGACATTCCAGAAGAGAACCTGCCTGCTGAGCAGGGCACCACGCACGGTGCGGTGAAGGTCGCGGACGAGGACCACCCGTTCGCCGACCCGGGGCTGCCGCCTCACGAGCACCGGATCCAGGACATCGACGAGCGGGCCGCCAAGCGGTCCGAGCGTGTCGTCGCGTTCCTGTTCACCTTGTCGATGCTGGCCACCGCGGGCTTCATCGCCTCGTTCGTGGCCATCCCGCACGACAAGTCGATCTTCGTCTTCCCGTTCGGGCACGTGAACGCGATGAACTTCGCGCTCGGCCTGACGCTGGGCGTGGCGCTGTTCACGATCGGCGCGGGCGCCGTCCACTGGGCGCGCACCCTGATGTCCGACGAGGAGGTCGCCGACGAGCGTCACCCGATCGAGGCGTCCCCCGAGGTCCGTGCCAAGGTGCACGCGGACTTCAAGCAGGGCGCCAAGGAGTCCGTGATCGGGCGCCGCAAGCTGATCCGCAACACGATGCTGGGCGCGCTCACCCTGGTGCCGCTCTCCGGCGTCGTCCTGCTGCGCGACCTCGGCCCGCTGCCCGGCACCAAGCTCCGCCACACCCTGTGGTCCAAGGGCAAGCTGCTCGTCAACATGAACACGAACGAGCCGCTGCGCCCCTCCGACGTCGCGGTCGGCTCGCTCACCTTCGCCAAGCCCGAGGGCCTGGAGGAGCACGACGAGGAATTCCAAGACGAGATCGCCAAGGCCGCCCTGATGATCGTCCGGCTCCAGCCGGAGGACATCAAGGACAAGCGCGAGCTCGAGTGGTCGCATGAGGGCATCGTCGCGTACTCGAAGATCTGCACCCACGTGGGCTGCCCGATCTCCCTGTACGAGCAGCAGACGCACCACGTGCTGTGCCCCTGCCACCAGTCCACCTTCGACCTCTCCGACGGTGCCCGGGTGATCTTCGGTCCCGCCGGTCACGCCCTGCCGCAGCTGCGCATCGGTGTGAACGACGAGGGCTATCTCGAGGCGCTCAGCGACTTCGAAGAGCCCGTCGGTCCTGCTTTCTGGGAGCGCGGATGAGCACGACAGCGACCAACGAGTCCCGCTCACGCGGGAAGGCACCGGCCGGCGAGCGCGTCGCCGACTGGGCCGACGGCCGGCTCGGGATCTACTCCCTGGCCAAGGCCAACATGCGCAAGATCTTCCCCGACCACTGGTCGTTCATGCTCGGCGAAGTGTGCATGTACAGCTTCATCATCATCATCCTCACGGGTGTGTATCTGACGCTGTTCTTCCACCCGTCGATGAACGAGGTCACGTACCACGGTTCGTACGTGCCGCTGCAGGGCCAGCTGATGAGCGAGGCGTACGCCTCGACGATGAACATCAGCTTCGACATCCGGGGTGGTCTGCTCATCCGGCAGATCCACCACTGGGCGGCGATCATCTTCCTCGCCGGCATGTTCGTGCACATGATGCGCGTCTTCTTCACCGGCGCGTTCCGCAAGCCGCGTGAGATCAACTGGTTGTTCGGCTTCCTGCTGTTCGTCCTCGGCATGTTCACCGGTTTCACCGGCTACTCGCTCCCGGACGACCTGCTCTCCGGCACCGGTGTCCGCTTCACGCAGGGCGCGATCCTGTCCGTGCCGATCGTCGGCACGTACATCTCGATGTTCCTGTTCGGCGGGGAGTTCCCCGGCCACGACTTCGTGGCCCGGTTCTACTCGATCCACATCCTGCTGCTGCCGGGCATCATGCTCGGCCTGATGGTGGGCCACCTGATCCTGGTCTTCTACCACAAGCACACGCAGTTCGCGGGCCCCGGCAAGACCAACAACAACGTCGTCGGCATGCCGCTGCTGCCGGTGTACATGGCGAAGGCCGGAGGCTTCTTCTTCCTGGTCTTCGGTGTGATCGCGGCCGTCGCCGGCCTCGTGTCGGTCAACCCGATCTGGAGCATCGGCCCGTACCGGCCCGACCAGGTGTCGACCGGTGCCCAGCCCGACTGGTACATGGGCTTCGCCGAGGGGCTCGTCCGCGCCATGCCCGGCTGGGAGATCAACTTCTGGGGTCACACGCTCGTCCTGGGTGTGTTCATCCCGCTGGTGATCTTCGGTATCTTCCTCGCGGCGATCGCCGTCTACCCGTTCATCGAGTCGTGGGTGACCGGCGACAAGCGCGAGCACCACATCCTGGACCGGCCGCGCAACGCCCCGACGCGTACCGCCCTCGGCGTCGCCTGGGTGACCGCGTACATCATCATGCTGATCGGTGGTGGCAACGACATCGTCGCCACGCACTTCCACCTGTCGATCAACTCGGTCACCTGGTTCGTCCGGATCGGCTTCTTCGTCGGCCCGGTCATCGCCTTCGTGATCACCAAGCGGATCTGCCTCGGCCTCCAGCGCCGGGACAAGGACAAGGTGCTGCACGGACGCGAGTCCGGCATCATCAAGCGCCTGCCGCACGGTGAGTTCATCGAGGTCCACGAGCCGCTCAGCCAGGGCGCGCTGCACACCCTCACCTCGCACGAGCAGTACAAGCCGGCCGAGATCGGCCCGACGGTCGACGAGAACGGCGTCGAGCGCAAGGCGAAGGGCTCGGAGAAGCTCCGCGCCAAGCTCAGCAAGGCGTACTACGGCCCGGAGTCGCAGATTCCGAAGCCGACCGTCGAGGAGTACAAGGAGATCACGAGCGGCCACGGCCACCACTGACCCTCCAGCGTCGCCACACCACGGTCGAAGGGCCCCGTCCGGTCTGCGGACGGGGCCCTTCGCCGTGCCCGGGGGCTGGATAGGGTGGGACCACACTCTCTTTTCCACGATGCACACGATCAGGAGCGGCTCATGAGCGCTGTGACCCCCGCTGGAGGCGACATCGCGGCGGGCCGCTCCTGGCCCGTCCTGCTGAACGGTCTGCTGGACGGCCGTGACCTGTCCGTCGACGACACCGCCTGGGCGATGGACCTGATCATGCGCGGCGAGGCGACCGACGTGCAGATCGCCGGGTTCGCGACGGCGCTGCGGGCCAAGGGCGAGACCGTCGACGAGATCTCCGGCTGTGTGCGGTCGATGTACGAGCACGCGCACGTCATCGAGGTGCCCGGCGAGACCGTCGACATCGTCGGCACCGGCGGCGACGGCGCCAAGACCGTCAACATCTCCACCATGTCGGCCATCGTCATCGCCGGCACCGGCGCCAAGGTCGTCAAGCACGGCAGCCGTGCCGCCTCCTCGGCGTCCGGCGCCTCCGACGTGCTGGAGAAGCTCGGGGTCAATCTGGAGCTGACCCCGAAGCGGGTGGCCCAGGTCGCCGAGGAGGCCGGGATCACCTTCTGCTTCGCCGTGAAGTTCCACCCCGCGCTGCGCCACGTGGCGACCGCGCGCGGCCAGCTGGGCGTGCGGACCGTGTTCAACTTCCTCGGGCCGCTGACCAATCCGGCGAAGGTGAAGGCCCAGGCGGTCGGTGTCGCCGACCCGCGGATGGCGCCGATCATCGCCGGGGTGTTCGCCGAGCGCGGCAACTCCTCGCTGGTGTTCCGCGGCGACGACGGCCTCGACGAGCTGACCACGACCTCCACCTCCCGGGTCTGGGTCGTGCGGGACGGCACGGTGACCGAGGAGTCCTTCGACCCGCGGGACGTCGGCCTGGAACTGGTGCCGGTGGAGGCGCTGCGCGGCGCCGACGCCTCCTACAACGCCGACGTCGCCCGCCGCCTGCTGGCCGGCGAGCCGGGGCCGGTCCGGGACGCGGTGCTGCTGAACTCGGCGGCGGCCCTGGTGGCGCTGAAGCCCGGCGACGGACCGCTGACCGAGCGGATCCGGGCCGGCATGGAGCAGGCCGCCGAGTCCATCGACTCCGGCGCGGCCAGGCGGACCCTGGAGCGCTGGGTGGCCGCCAGCAACGCGTAGTCCCGCCCCGGGACAGTGACGTCCGTCCCGCGATCCGGACTCGGGTTGCGGGGCGGCGATCACTTCACGTACGTTCCTTCCCAGGTCATGAGTGACAGTCATGAGGCCCCGGCCGACTGTCCGGCAACCCTCCGTCCGTGGCGGGGTGCCCCGGGTGAAGACCAGGCCGTGGACAGCAAGGTTCACGGCAAGCGCGGACCCCTCGCGGAACCAGGGGTCCTGGGTCGTCCGAGGGAGTCTCCCGTGAATCAGCGAATGCGATAGGGCCGCAGAGCCCCGCCTCCGCATCCCCCTTTTCCTTTCCGTCCCACGCTCGAGCCGTGCGCGCTCGCGTGGTGATGTCCTCTGCCTTCACGGGAGCACCCATGTCCGTCTCCGCCGTCGCCGCCGACCAGTCCGTCTGTGCCCCGCTGCCCGTCCTGGGCCGGGACGTCACCGTCCCGCTCGTCACCGGTGGCGAGGTCACCTACGCCGCGCTGGACTACGCCGCCAGCGCGCCCGCGCTCCAGCGGGTCTGGGACGACGTCGCCGCCTACGCCCCGTACTACGGCAGCGTGCACCGCGGCGCCGGGTACCTCTCGCAGCTGTCGACCGACCTGTTCGAGAACGCCCGGAGGACCGTCGCCGAGTTCCTCGGCTGCCGCGACGCCGACCAGGTGGTGTTCACCCGGTCCACCACCGACTCCCTGAACCTGCTCGCCGCCGCCCTCCCGGCCGGCTGCCGGGTCTTCGTCTTCGAGACCGAGCACCACGCCTCGCTGCTGCCCTGGCGGGACGCGGACGTGACCTACCTGGACGCCCCGCGCACCCCGGCCGAGGCCGTCGGGACCCTGGAGCGCGCGCTGGCCGCCCGCGAGCCGTACGGGCCCGCCCTGGTCTGCGTCACCGGCGCCTCCAACGTCACCGGCGAGCTGTGGCCGGTGCGTGAGCTGGCCGCCGCCGCGCACGCGCACGGTGCCCGGATCGTGCTGGACGCCGCCCAGCTCGCTCCGCACCACCCCGTCGACGTGCGCGACCTGGACGTCGACTGGGTCGCCTTCTCCGGGCACAAGCTGTACGCCCCCTTCGGCTCCGGCGTCCTCGCGGGCCGCGCCGACTGGCTGCGCGAGGCCGAGCCGTACCTGGCGGGCGGCGGTGCCAGCCGCAGCGTCAGCCGGCGCCCGGACGGCGGCGTGGACGTGCAGTGGCACGACAGCGCCGCCCGCCACGAGGCCGGTTCGCCCAACGTCATCGGCGCCTACGCGATCGCCTCGGCCTGCAAGGCCCTCACCGAGGCCGGGTTCGGCACGCTGGTCGCCCGCGAGGAGCACCTGATCCGCAAGGTCCGCGAAGGGCTCGCCGGCGTGCCCGAGGTCCGGGTCCTCTCCCTCTTCGGCGACGACGCCCCCCGCGTCGGCGTCCTCTCCTTCGTCGTCGAGGGCTGGAACAGCTCCCACTTCGCCGCCGCCCTCTCCGCGGAGTACGGCATCGGCGTGCGCGACGGTCTGTTCTGCGCCCACCCGCTGGTGCGCACCCTGCTCGGCAGCGACCCGCAGACGCAGGGCGAGTGCGGCGCCCCCGAGGCGGCGCCGGGGGAGAAGTCCCTCAACGCCATCCGGGTCAGCTTCGGCGCGGGCACCCCGGACGAGCACGTCGAGCGGTTCGTGAACGCCGTCAAGGAGCTGGTGAGCGACGGCGCCCGCTGGAACTACCGCACCGAGGACGGGCGTTGCGTGCCGGACACGTCCGCGGCCGGGACCGCCGCCTGAGGCTCCCGCACCACCGGGCCCGCCCGCACGGCGCCGTCGGCCGGCCCGGCGCAGTCGGCCGGCCCGGCGGACCCGGTCTCAGGACGAGCTCAGTTGTCGAGCCCGATGGCGAACGCCGCCTCCAGGTCGTGCTGCGAGTACGTACGGAACGCCACGTGCGTGTCCGTGCCCTCCACGCCCGGGATCTTGCTGATCCGGCCGGGGATGACCTCCGCCAGGTCCTCGTGCTGGTTGACCCGCACCATCGCGATCAGGTCGTAGGTGCCGGTGACGGAGAAGACCTCGCTGACGTTCTCCAGCGAGGCGATCTGCTCCGCGATCTCGGGGATCCGGTCCACGCTGGTCTTGATGAGGACGATCGCGCTGATCACGGCTGGTTCTCTCCCTCGGGGGCCGTCGCTGGAACGTCCCCAACTCTAGTCCCACCGCCGAACCGCACCCAGGCGAAGACGAAGCCGAGCCCGAAGCCCACCAGGTGCGCGAGGTAGGCCACCCCGGGCCCGTCACCGGCGCGCCCCGCCGCCAGCCACTGCAGGGACACCCAGAACGGCAGCACCACCCACGCCGGGAAGCGCAGCGGCAGGAAGAGCAGGAAGGGCAGGAGGCTGGTCACCCGGGCGCTCGGGAACAGGAAGAGGAACGCGCCGAGGACCGCGGAGATCGCCCCCGACGCCCCGACCAGCGACTCCTGGGAGTGGGCGTTGGCCGCCGCGTAGCCCAGCAGCGCCAGACAGCCGCAGCCGAGGTAGAACAGCAGGAACTGGAGCCGCCCCATCCGCGCCTCGGTCATCGCGCCGAAGACGTAGAGGAAGAGCATGTTGCCGAGCAGGTGCACCCAGCTGCCGTGGACGAACAGTGCCGTGGCGGGCGTGAGAGCGGCCCGGGGGGAGTCCTCGAACAGTTCTGCGGGGATCACGCCCCAGCGGCGGAACCAGGCGCGCTGGGCGGCGAGCAGCTCCTCCCCGCTCCCGTGGACCGGAACGAGGCCCGACGCGGGGCTGACCAGGAACAGCAGGCAGCACAGGGTGATCAGCGCGTAGGTCACCGGAGCCGTGCGGCTCCGCGGGGTGCGGGCCGTGCCGAGCGTCCTGACCTTCCCGAGGGCCGCCGTGCTCCAGTTGCGGATCATGAATACAGAGCATGACGCAACCGGACGAAACCGCCCGTACCGCCTCGCCGCCGTGGACGCGCGGGCGGCGGGTACCCGCCAGGCCGTAGGGTTACGAGCCATACGCACCGGGGAGGCCGGCGCGTCACGGACACTGGATAGAGAGCGAACAGCCACGATGACGGTTCCCCTGCCGACCGACACGACGCGGTGGCGCTGCACCCTCTGCGGCAACCTCACCCGGTTCGACGTGACCCGTGCCTCGAAGGTCGTCGAGTACGTGCACCTCGATCTGGCCGGCGAGCCGACGGTCGAGGAGCGCGAGGTGCTCAGTGAGACCATCGAGTCGGTGCGGTGCCGCTGGTGCAATGCCGTGGACCAGGTGGAACTCGTGGACAGGCCGGGCGCCGGCTCCTGACGGGAGCGGGCTCCGCGGGCCGTGGTCCCGAACCGGGATCGCGCCCAGGCATGCGCAGGCAGCAGAGGCATTGGGGTGACGGATGGTGGAGACACACGGCGGGGGGCCGGGCGACGGCGCCGCTGAGGTGCTCGACCGCCCGCTGCCCGACGGAGTGCGGCGCAGGGTCGTGCAGATCGTGTCCGACGGCTTCGGCGGACTCACCCTCGGCGAACTGCCCGCACAGCTGAGACAGTACGCCCGCTTCGCCCCCAACCGCCGGGCCAAGTTCGCCGGCAACGCCATGGCCGCCGCCGTGGAGGGCGACACCCTGTTCCGGCAGCGGATCGGCGAGAAGTTCAGGGAGGCCCAGCCGGAGCTGGCCGGCGCCCTCGACTCCGGTTCGCCGCCCCCGGCCGCGGACCCCCTCGACGTGGCGGCCGCGGCCTACGTGCTGCGCCCGCACGGCTGGGTGAAGCTGGTGACCGCCGCCGGCGAGGAGGCGCAGCGCGCGGACGCCGAGCGCGCCGACGAGGAGAGCCGTGCGGAGCTGGAGCGGCTGCACGAGGAGCTGGAGCGGGCCCGGGAGCACACCAGGACCGAGACGGAGCGGCTGCGCGGCGAGCTGGACGCGGCGAAGAAGGAGGCCGAGTCGCTGCACCGCAAGCTGCGTTCCGCCCTCAGCGACGTCAAGCGCGGCGAGGCGGCCCTGCGGAAGGTGCGGGACGAGATAGACACCGTCCGCACCGAGGCCAACGCCCAGGTGTCCGCCGCCGAGAGCGAGAGCCGGCGGCTCAAGGCCCGCCTCGGCGAGACGGAGGCCGCGCTGGAGGCCAGCCGCAGGGCGGCCCGCGAGGGGCGCAGCGTCGAGGACATGCGGGTACGGCTGCTCCTGGACACGCTGCTGGACGCCACGCAGGGGCTGCGCCGGGAGCTCGCGCTGCCGCCGGTGTCGGCGCGGCCCGCGGAGACCGTGGACGCCGTCGAGCCCGGCCGGATGACCCCCAAGGACATCGCCGCCCGCGCCCTGTCCGAGCACGACCCCGCCATCCTCGACCAGTTGCTGGCGCTGCCCCAGGCGCATCTGGTCGTCGACGGCTACAACGTCACCAAGACCGGCTATCCGCAGATGCCGCTGGAGAAGCAGCGGCTGCGCCTGCTCGGCCAGCTCTCCCAGCTCGCCGCGCAGACCGGCGCCGAGACGACCTGCGTCTTCGACGGGGCCGAACTGGCGGCGCCGGTGCTGCTGGCACCGCCGCGCGGGGTGCGGGTGCTGTTCTCCAAGCCGGGCGTCACCGCCGACGAGCTGATCCGCCAGCTCGTGCGGGCCGAACCGCCGGGCCGTCCGGTCATCGTCGTCTCCACCGACCGCGAGGTCGCCGACGGGGTGGCGAAGGCGGGTGCGCGACCCGTGGCCTCCGTGGTCCTCCTCAAGCGGTTCTCGCACGGCTGACCCCTGGGCGGTATGCCCCCGGGGCGCCGTCCGCCCCAAGCGCAACATAGGGCCCGCTTGCCCGAATTGAGGGGGCGCCGGTGCGACGCGCTGTCAAGGTCGCCTCACCGCACGTGAGTTCACGGCAAAATATGCCTCTCGGGTCTCACTATTTTCACCTGAGGATTTGAACTCATCACGACTTGGTCACTAGGGTCTGCCTTCGAACCCGCGATCGGGTGATCCCCCTCGAGAAGGAGCTCGACTCCGTGGCGTCCCACCGTCGTCCCAAGCAGCCGAGCCGCACGCGCGTGACCGTGCTCACCACCGCCGCGGCAGCCGCAGTCGCTCTCAGCTCGCAGGCGGCCAACGCCGCGCCGAGCGAGAAGCCGAGCAAGGACGAGGTCAAGGCCAAGGTCGACAAGCTCTACGAAGAGGCGGAGCAGGCCACCGAGAAGTACAACGGGGCCAAGGAGAAGCAGGAGAAGCTCCAGGAGGAGATCTCCACCATCCAGGACAACGTCGCCCGCGGCCAGGAGGAGCTCAACGAGCTGCGCGACGGCCTCGGTTCGATGGCCAGTGCCCAGTACCGCTCCGGCGGCATCGACCCCTCCCTCCAGCTCTTCCTGTCCGCCGACCCGGACGACTACCTGGACAAGGCCTCCACGCTCGACCAGCTCAGCGGTCAGCAGGTCGAGGCCCTCAAGAAGATCCAGGAGAAGCAGCGCGACCTCGCCCAGCAGCGCGCCGAGGCCTCCAAGAAGCTCAAGGACCTCTCCGCCACCCGCACCGAACTGGGCAAGAAGAAGAAGGAAGTCCAGGGCAAGCTCTCCTCGGCCCAGAAGCTCCTCAACACGCTCACCGCCGCGGAGAAGGCCGCCCTCACCGCCGAGCAGGACCGCGCCACCCGCAGCAGCGAGCGCGAGGCCCTCTCCGGTTCCACGGCGTCCGCCTCCGGCCGCGCCGGCGCGGCGTTCTCCGCCGCCCAGAGCAAGATCGGCACCCCGTACGTCTACGGCGCCACCGGCCCGTCCTCCTTCGACTGCTCGGGCCTCACCTCCTGGGCCTACGCGCAGGCCGGTGTCGGCATACCCCGCACCTCCGAGGCCCAGGCCAACTACGGCACGCGCATCTCGTCGATGAGCGACCTCCAGGTCGGCGACCTCGTCTTCTTCTTCAACGACCTGCACCACGTGGGCCTCTACGCCGGCAACGGCCAGGTCCTGCACGCGCCGCGGACCGGCACGGTCGTCCGCTACGAGTCGATGAGCACCATCGGCGGCCCCTTCATGTGGGGCGTCCGCGTCTGATCCCCGCTGCGGGAACGACCGGGAACCCACCGGGAACGTCCCGCCCGTGCCGCCCGTTCGGGCGAATCACGGCACGACGTTCTGACCGCCCGCCCCGCCGGTGACCTGCGTCAGCGGCGGGGCGTCGCGTCGCGCGCCCTTCCGAGGTCGTTGGTCGCCGCCCCGCCGCGAGGCTACTGTCTGCCGCGTTTCCCGTCCGCCAGCGGAAGGAGTGCGGCTTCCCGTGGGGTCCCATCGCCGCCTTGCACCGTCCGGGTTCGATCGCGGCGCCACCGCCGCCATCGGCCTCCTCTCCGTCGCCACCGCCGTCCTGGGCGCCGTTCCGGCGGCCGTGGCCGCGCCGCACGACGACACACGTGCCGAGGTGGACCGCCTCCACACGGAGGCGGAGCAGGCGACCGAGGCCTACAACAAGGCCGACGAGCGCACCGACGCCCTGCGCGAGGAGGTCGACGCCGCGCAGGACGAGATGGCCCGCAAGCAGGAGCGGATCAACACCATGCGGGACGGGCTCGGCTCGCTCGCCGGGGCCCAGTACCGCTCGGGGGGCGTCGACCCGTCCCTCGTCCTGCTGCTCTCCGCCGATCCGGACGACTACCTGGACAAGGCCTCCGTGCTCGACCGGATCACCACCCACCAGGCCGGTGAACTCCGGGAGCTCCGGGGCGCCCTGCGCGAACTCTCCCAGGACCGCGCCGAGGCCGCGCGCAAGCTGGCCGAGCTGGAGAAGGGCCGCAAGGCCGTCGCCGCCCACAAGAAGACCGTCGAGCACAAGCTCGCCGAGGCACGGCGGCTGCTCGCCACCCTCCCGGCCGGTGACCGTGCCGCCTACGGCCGCGCCTCCCGCTCCGGCCGCGCCGACCTGCCCGCCCTCGGCAGCGCCGTGCCCGCCTCCGGACGGTCGGCGGCCGCCTTGGCCGCCGCCCGCTCCGCGCTCGGGCGGCCCTACGTCTGGGGCGCCAACGGCCCCTCCGGCTTCGACTGCTCGGGCCTGACCCAGTGGGCGTACGCCCAGGCCGGCGTCGGACTGCCGCGCACCTCCCAGGCGCAGCGGTACGCGGGCCGGCGGATCCCGCTCTCCGAGGCGCGGCCCGGCGACCTGGTCGCCTACCGGGACGACGCCAGCCACATCGGCATGTACGCCGGCAACGGCCAGGTGATCCACGCCCCGTACCCCGGCGCCCCGGTGCGCTACGACCCGGTCGGCATGATGCCGGTCTCCTCGGTCACCCGGGTCTGACCTCCCCGATCCCCGGCCCCCGCGGCCCGGCGCCCGTACGATCGGAGAGGTGGCTGGTCGAAGGCGGGTGTCGGGTTCCTCGGTGGTGGCGCTGTGCCTGCTGCTGGTCTCCCTCGTGGCCTGCGGCGGCCGGACCGCGGCCGACCCCGTCCGGGCCGAGGTGCAGCGGGTCCTGGACCGGCGTGCGGCGGCCGTCCTCGCCCACGACCGGGCCGCCTGGGCCCGCACCGGCACCGGGACCGGCTTCGGCAACCTGAGCGCGGTGCCGCTGGCCGCCTGGTCGTACCGCGTGACCGGCCTGCACCGCACCGGCGACACCGCCACCGCCGACGTCGACCTCAGCTACCGCATCGACGGCTACGACCCGGGTGCCGTCACGACCGCCCGGACCGTGCGGCTGAGCCGGGAGCGGGACGGACGGTGGTCCGTCGACTCCGACCGGCCCGCGAAGCGGTCCGGCCAGCAGCCGTGGGACCAGGGCCCGGTGCGGGTGGTGCGGGGCGAGCACAGCCTCGTCCTCGGCGTCGGGCAGCCCACCGCGGCGCTGCGCGGCTACGCGGACCTCGCCGACCGCGCCGTGCCGGCCGTGTCCGACGCCTGGGACGGCGACTGGGCCCGCCGGATCGTCGTCCTGGTGCCGGGGTCGCTGGAGGGGATGGCCGGGCTGCTCGGCTCGCCCGCCTCCTCCTACCGGGGCATCGCGGCGGTCACCACCGGCGAGACGGGCGGCCGGGAGCCCGCGCCCGCGGACCGGGTCATCGTCAACCCCGACGCCTACGGGCTGCTCGGCAGCCTCGGCAAACAGGTCGTGCTCACCCACGAGACCACCCACGTCGCCACGCGCGCCCACACCACCGCCGCGACGCCGCTGTGGCTGTCCGAGGGCTACGCCGACTGGGTCGGCTACCGCGCCGACGGACGCGCGCCGTCCCAGGCCGCCTCCGAGCTGACCCGCGCGGTGTCCGAGGGCCGGCTGCCCGGCGGACTGCCCACGGACGAGGACTTCGGCTTCACCGGCGAGGCGGACGCACTCGCCCGGGCCTACGAGGGCGGCTGGCTGGCCTGCCGGATGATCGCCGACCAGTGGGGCGAGGACCGGCTGGACGCCTTCTACCGGGCCGTGGGCGCGCACGACGGGCGCGCGGGCGCCGTCGAGGACGCGATGCGGGACGTGCTCGGCACGACCCGGGACGCGTTCACGGCGCGGTGGCGGGAGTACCTGCGCGAGCAGCTCGGCTGAACGGGGTACGGCCGCCGGCGGTCAGCGCGCGACCGGGGCCTCGTCGGCACGGGCCGGGCGGGGCGGCAGCGGGGCGTCGCCGCGGCGCCGCACGGTGTCCCGCCACAGGACGCGGGCCCCGACGAGCGCGGCGGCCACCAGCAGGCCGTTGCGGACGAACAGCAGCGTGGTGCCGAGCGTGTCGCTCGCCACCACATGGCCGAACCAGACCGGGAACTCCAGCACCGTCACCAGGCTCGCCGCCAGCACCAGGGCCACCGGCACCCGCATCCGGCCGGCCCGGAAACATCCGCAGACCGCCCCGACGCCGATCAGCCACACCATGTACTGCGGGCTGATCACCCGGCTGGTGACCGTGAACATCAGCACCGCCACGAAGGCCGCGTCCGCCGCCGTGTGCGCCTCGAACCGGGACGCCGCCACCCGCCACAGCAGCAGCCAGCCGAACGCCGCGCCGGTCAGCGCCAGCGCGGCCGTGCTCACCGTCTCCACGTGCGGGCCGAGGAACTCCACGGAGCCGTAGTTGAGCAGCACCTGCCCCTCCCAGCCGGCGTGCCGGGCGACGTGGAAGACCAGCGAGCCCAGCGACTCCACCTCGGTGCCCCGGTCGCGCTGGAACGTCAGGAAGGCGAACGCCCCCGGCATCGCCGCCGCGAACAGGGCCGCCAGCCCGGCACCGGTCAGCGCGGCGGCCACCCACGTCGCCCGCCGGCGGACGCCCAGGAGGACCAGCACGGGCCACACCTTCAGCAGCGCCCCGAGAGCCGCCAGCATCCCCGCCGCCCGCGGATGCCGGCCCGCGGCCAGCAGCGCGGCCACCGCGACGGCGGTGACCATCACGTCGTAGCGGGCGTACACCGTCGGCCCGAGCAGCGGCACGCCCACCACCCACACCCAGGCGCCCAGCGCCGACCGGCCGGCACCGCGGCCCCCGTACCGCAGCAGGACGAGGACGACCAGGTCGGCCGCGCAGGCCAGGACGAAGAAGGCCGTCGGGTAGTCGAGGAAGGGCAGCAGCGCCGGGGAGAGGATCGGGAGGGCGGCGGCGGGCGGGTACTGCCAGGTGACGTCGTCCGACGGAAACGTTCCGCCGGACAGGACGTCGTACCAGCCCCGGTAGATGACCGACACGTCGCTGGTGACGTCCGGGCCCGGGAAGACCCACACCTTGAGCACGAACAGCAGCAGCACCAGCCGC
This sequence comes from Streptomyces sp. NPDC048185, assembly GCF_043202495.1. Lineage (NCBI taxonomy): Bacteria > Bacillati > Actinomycetota > Actinomycetes > Kitasatosporales > Streptomycetaceae > Streptomyces > Streptomyces sp. NPDC048185. The sequence goes on along the minus strand of NZ_JBIDAN010000001.1, from coordinate 391,991 downwards.
GTCGCGGCCCAGGCGGCGAGCAGCCCGGCCGCCGGCAGCCAGGCCGGGGACCGCCCCGTGTCCGTCGTCTCCACGTCACTCCGCCCGTTCCGCGCCCGTCCGCGCCCGTCCTGCTGGTCGGGCCATGATGTCCCGAACACCTGTCTGTGTGCCAGCGGCACGGCCGGGCCCCGCCCCCTGCCGCCCGTTCGGTAGGGTCGGCGGCGATGCGCAAGACCTTGATCGTGACGAACGACTTCCCGCCCCGCCCGGGCGGCATCCAGGCCTTCCTGCACAACATGGCGCTGCGCCTGGACCCCGAGCGGCTGGTCGTCTACGCCTCCACCTGGAAGCGGAGCCGCGAGGGCATTGAGGCCACCGCCGCCTTCGACGCCGAGCAGCCCTTCACCGTCGTCCGGGACCGTACGACGATGCTGCTGCCGACGCCGGGCGCCACCCGGCGGGCGGCCGGGCTGCTGCGCGAGCACGGGTGCACGTCGGTCTGGTTCGGGGCGGCGGCGCCCCTCGGTTTGATGGCGCCCGCCCTCCGGAAGGCGGGCGCCGAGCGGATCGTCGCCACCACCCACGGCCACGAGGCCGGCTGGGCCCAGCTGCCCGCCGCCCGGCAACTGCTGCGCCGGATCGGGGAGTCGACGGACACGATCACCTACCTCGGCGAGTACACGCGCTCGCGGATCGCGGGCGCGCTGACGCCCGCGGCGGCCGCGCGGATGGTGCAGTTGCCGCCGGGCGTGGACGAGAAGACCTTCCACCCGGACAGCGGCGGTGACGACGTGCGGGCCCGGCTCGGGCTGACCGACCGGCCCGTCGTGGTCTGCGTCTCGCGGCTGGTGCCGCGCAAGGGCCAGGACACGCTGATCCGGGCGATGCCGCGCATCCTCGCCGCCGAGCCGGACGCCGTCCTGCTGATCGTCGGCGGCGGCCCCTACGAGAAGGAGCTGCGCCGCCTCGCCCAGGACACCGGCGTCGCCGCCTCCGTCCGCTTCACGGGTGCCGTGCCGTGGGCCGAGCTGCCCGCGCACTACGGCGCCGGCGACGTCTTCGCCATGCCGTGCCGCACCCGGCGGGGCGGGCTGGACGTCGAGGGACTCGGCATCGTCTACCTCGAGGCCTCCGCGACCGGCCTGCCCGTCGTCGCCGGCGACTCGGGCGGCGCCCCGGACGCGGTGCTCGACGGCGAGACGGGCTGGGTCGTCCGCGGCGACTCGCAGGACGAGACCGCCGACCGGGTCACCGCCCTCCTCGCCGACCCGGAGCTGCGCCGCCGGATGGGCGAGCGGGGACGGTCCTGGGTCGAGGAGAAGTGGCGCTGGGACCTGCTCGCGGACCGCCTGAAGGCCCTGCTCTGACGCCGCGTCAGGGCGCGATCCACGGAAGGCACGAGAGCCATGGCCGAGCAAGGGCCCGAGATCATCGCACGCGAGATCCTGCGCCTAGACGCCCTGTCCGAGCGGGAGGGGCACCGCATGGGCAAGGAATGGCGCAAGCGTACGCAGACCCGCCGGGAAGCCCTCGTGTGGGCGCTGCACGTCGTGCTGACGAGCGACCCGACCACGCCTCCGGGGGATGCCGCGGAGAGTTTCCTGGGCGCCCTGGCAGGTCGCTGAACGAGCGTGGGGGAGGCGCCTCGCCCGTGAGGCGGGAGGCGCCCGGCCCGGCTACTTGGCGTAGAGCGCCTCGATCTCGTCGGCGTAGTCCTTCGCCACCACGTTCCGCTTCAGCTTCAGCGACGGGGTCAAGTGCCCCGACTCCTCCGAGAACTGCGCGCCGAGAACCCGGAACTTCCGGACCGACTCGGCCTTGGACACCGCCGCGTTGCCGTCGTCGACCGCCGACTGGATGGTGGCGAGCAGGTCCGGGTCGTCCCGCAGCGACGCCGCCGTCGAGCCGGCCGGCTTGCCGTGGTCCGCGCACCAGCGGCCGAGGAACTCCTCGTCCACGGTGACCAGCGCGCCCACGAACGGCCGCCCGTCGCCGACCACCATGCACTCCGCGACCAGCGCGTGCGCCCGGATGCGGTCCTCGATCACGGCCGGGGCGACGTTCTTGCCGCCGGCCGTGACGATGATCTCCTTCTTGCGGCCGGTGATGCGCAGGTAGCCGTCCTCGTCGAGGGTGCCGATGTCCCCGGTGTGGAACCAGCCGTCGGCCAGCGCCTCCGCGGTCGCCCCCGGGTTGTTCCAGTACTCCTTGAACAGGTGCTCGCCGTGCAGCAGCACCTCGCCGTCGTCGGCGATCCGCACCACCGAGCCGGGCAGCGGCTGGCCGACCGTGCCGATCTTCTGCCGGTCCCAGGGGTTGAAGGCGGTGGCCGCGCAGGACTCGGTCAGGCCGTAGCCCTCCAGCACCGTGAAGCCGATGCCGCGGAAGAAGTGGCCGAGGCGCTCGCCGAGCGGCGCGCCGCCGGAGATGGCGTACTCGCCGCGCCCGCCGAGGACCGTGCGGAGCTTGCTGTAGACGAGCTTGTCGAAGACCTTGTGCTTGATCTTCAGGCCGACGGACGGGCCCGCCGGGGTGTCCAGCGCCTTGCTGTAGGCGATCGCCGTGTCGGCGGCCTTGTCGAAGATCTTGCCCTTGCCGTCGGCCTGCGCCTTGGCGCGCGCCGAGTTGTAGACCTTCTCGAAGACGCGCGGCACGCCCAGGATCAGCGTGGGCCGGAACGCGGCCAGTTCGTCGGTGAGGTTCTTGATGTCCGGGACGCAGCCCAGCTTGATCGGCGCGATCATCGGCGCGACCTGCACGAGGCGGCCGAAGACGTGCGCGAGCGGGAGGAACAGCAGGACGGAGCACTCGCCCGTGCGGAACAGCGGGCGCAGGCGCTCGACGACGTTGCCGCACTCGGCGAAGAAGCTGCGGTGGGTGAGCACACAGCCCTTGGGGCGGCCGGTGGTGCCCGAGGTGTAGACGATGGTCGCCGGGTCGTCGGCCTTCGCGATCGAGCTGCGCTCCTCGACCGCCTCGTCCGTGACGTCCCCGCCGAGACGTTCCAGTTCCGCCACGGCCCCGGCGTCGATCTGCCAGACGTTCTTGAGGGCGGGAAGCTGCTCGCGGACCGACTCCACGGCGGCGGCGTGCCCGGCCGACTCCACGACGCACGCCGTGGCGCCCGAGTCGCTGAGGATCCACTGCACCTGCTCCGGCGAACTGGTCTCGTACACCGGCACGGTGATCGCGCCCGCGCTCCAGATCGCGAAGTCCAGCAGGGTCCACTCGTAGCGCGTACGGGACATCAGCCCGACCCGGTCGCCCGGCTGGACACCGGAGGCGATGAGGCCCTTGGCGGCGGCGTGGACCTCGGCGAGGAAGGCGCGGGCGGTCACGTCCTGCCAGGCACCGCCGGCCTTGCGGGCGATGACGGCGACATCGGGGTGCTGCGCGGCGTTTCTGCGGACGATGTCGGTCAGATTTCCGTCCGCAGGGACCTCGTACAAAGCCGGAAGGCTGAACTCGCGCAAGACTGCTGCTCCTCATAGGGCGCCGGCGCCACGACGTTGTGCGATGCGACGGTGCGGTCCAAGGCTCGGGCAAGTGCTCGGGAAAACACATGCGGCTTTCACATGTTGAAAACCAGAGCACGACTGGACTGCCCGGACGTTACCCGCCGGTATGGCGTCTCCGACAGGGGGTCCCCGCGAGATGTTCGCTGCGTCACACGGATGGGGTTTCCTTGGCGCAGAGTAGTCGACGCCTCGACCGACCAGCCAGTAACCGCAGGTCCGGCCGCCACTGTTCACGCATGGCGCACACACTTACGCTTGATCGCCATGGCACCCACACCGGCCGGCAACACGACGACACGCGTCCACGTGGTGAGCGACGTGCACGGCAACGCACGCGACCTGGCCAGGGCCGGCGACGGCGCCGACGCCCTGATCTGCCTGGGGGACCTGGTCCTCTTCCTCGACTACGCCGACCACTCGCGGGGCATCTTCCCCGACCTGTTCGGCAAGGACAACGCCGACCGCATCGTGGAGCTGCGCACCGCCCGCCGCTTCGCCGAGGCGCGGGAGCTGGGGGCCCGGCTGTGGGCGGGCGTCGGCGACGACCGGGCACGGCTGATCGAGCGGGCCGTGCGCGGGCAGTACGCCGAGCTGTTCGCCGCGTTCCCCACACCGACGTACGCCACCTACGGCAACGTCGACATGCCGCAGCTGTGGCCGGAGTACGCCGGACCGGGCACGACCGTGCTGGACGGGGAGCGCGTCGAGATCGGGGGCCGGGTCTTCGGCTTCGTCGGCGGCGGCCTGCGCACCCCGATGCGCACGCCGTACGAGATGAGCGACGAGGAGTACGCCGCGAAGATCGAGGCCGTCGGCGAGGTGGACGTGCTGTGCACGCACATCCCGCCGGAGGTGCCGGAACTCGTCTACGACACGGTGGCGCGGCGCTTCGAGCGGGGCAGCCGCGCGCTGCTGGACGCGATCCGGCGGACCCGGCCGCGCTACGCCCTCTTCGGCCACGTGCACCAGCCGCTGGTGCGGCGGATGCGCATCGGGGCGACCGAGTGCGTGAACGTCGGCCACTTCGCGTCGACGGGGAAACCCTGGGCGCTGGAGTGGTGAGCCCGCGCGGCCGGACTGTCGCAGGCAGGTGGTGACATCCGCTTCGCCCGTGCGCGATAGCCTTCACGCGGCACACACGATCCTCAGTACCGGCCCGCATCTGGAGGAGCCACGGCGATGGCGGAACACACCAGCTCGAGCATCACGATCGAGGCGGCACCGGCCGACGTCATGGAGGTGATCGCCGACTTCGCCCGCTACCCGGACTGGACCGGTGAGGTGAAGGAGGCGCAGGTCCTCGCGAGCGACGCGCAGGGCCGTGCCGAGCAGGTGCGACTCGTCATGGACGCCGGGGCGATCAAGGACGACCAGACGCTGGCCTACACCTGGACGGGTGCGCACGAGGTGTCCTGGACGCTGGTCAAGTCCCAGATGCTGCGCTCGCTCGACGGCTCCTACCTGCTCCGGCCGGCGGGCACGGGCACGGAGGTCACGTACCGGCTCACGGTCGACGTCAAGATCCCGATGCTCGGCATGATCAAGCGCAAGGCCGAGAAGGTCATCATCGACCGGGCGCTGGCAGGCCTGAAGAAGCGCGTGGAGTCGGCCCCGAAGTAACCGGCACCGCCGTCGTCCCCGGCCGGTGCCGGCGACGCGCCGCCGGCGGGGCGGCGCGGCAGGTCGGCGCGGTCGCCCGGCGCGGCCGCGGAGGTAGCGTTCAGCCTCATGCGCACCATCCTGATCACGGGCCCGGGCGGCAGCGGGCGTACGACCCTCGCGGCCGCCACCGCGCTCGCCGCCGCCCGTGCCGGCACCCGCACCCTCCTGCTCGGCGCCGACCGGGACGACACCCTCGGCGCCGCGCTCGGGATGCGCACCGGCCCGGAACCGGCCCCCGTCGAACCCGGCCTCACGGTCCGGCGGCCCGACGCCGCCCAGGGCTTCCGGGACGGCCTCGCCGCGCTCCAGGACCGCGCCGCCTCCGCTCTCGACCTGCTCGGCGCCGCCCGCCTGGACGCCGAGGAGCTCACCCCCCTGCCCGGCGCCGAGGAGCTCGCCCTGCTGCGCGCCGTGCGCGACGCCGCCCTCGCCGAGGCGCACGACCTCCTCGTCGTCGACCTCCCGCCCGCCCCGCGCGCCCTCGCCCTGCTCGCCCTCCCCGAGGAACTGCGCCGCTACCTGCGCCGCCTGCTCCCGCCGGAGCGACAGGCCGCCCGCGCCCTGCGTCCCGTCCTCGGCCGGCTCGCGGGCGTCCCCATGCCCGCCGAGTCGCTGTACGAGGCCGCCGGCCGCTGGGACCTGGAGCTGGCCGCCACCGAGGCCGTCCTCGCCGACCGGAACACCGTCGTACGGCTCGTCGCCGAGCCCGGCCCCGCCGGCGCCGACGCCGTCCGCACCGCCCGCCTCGGCCTCGCCCTGCGCGGCCTGCGCACCGACCTGCTGGTCGCCAACCGCGTCCTGCCCGAGGACGCCCCCGCGGACAGCCCGCTCGCCGGTCTCCTCGCCCAGCAGCGCAAGGCACTGGCGGAGTGGCAGGGCACGTACGACGTCCGCGCCGTCGCCCACCTGGGGCGCGACCCGCGGGGCACGGACGACCTGGCCGCCCTCGACGTGCCGGGCGTCAACCAGGAGGTCACCCCGGTCGAGTGGCGCGTGTCCGACCGGCTGGCCGACGACGGCGTCCTCGTCTGGCACATCCCCCTGCCCGGCGCCATACGCGACGATCTCGACCTGGTGAGGCGCGGCGACGAACTGGTCGTCACCACCGGCCCGTTCCGCCGGATCGTGCCGCTGCCGTCCGCGCTGCGCCGCTGCACCGTCGACGGCGCCGCCCTGCGGGAGGGCACCCTCGCCGTCCGGTTCGCGCCGGACCCCGGGCTGTGGCCGCGGGGACGCTGATCCCGCCACGCCCGTTCGGGTAACGTCGTAAGGACGAACCGTAGTCAGGAGTCCGTCATGAGCGAAGATCTCCCCCCGTCCGAGGCCGCTCGCCACGACGAGGCCGACGCGGTCGGGCCGGCCGACGCCGACGCCTGGGCGACGGCGTGCGCCGAGGACCTGGAGGCCGAGAAGGCCCGCCGCCGCGCCGAGTACGGGCCGCAGCCGGGCTCGGCCGCCGAGGAACTGCGCAGGCTCGTCGACACGGTCGCGGAGAAGCTGTCCGGCCTCCAGTCCCCGCTGCTCGGCCAGGTCGCCGGACCCGCCGCCCAGCAGGTGGTCCGGCAGGTCGTCCAGCAGGCCAAGGCCGCCGTCGAGCCGGTCATCGAGCGCAATCCGGCTGTTTTCGACCATCTCGCGGCGGCCGGCGGTGAACTCCTCGCCGCCTACCGCTCCGCCGTCCAGAACCAGGAGCGGCGCTGGACCACCGGGACGACGGGCGTCAACGACCCTCGTGACCTGGACGAACCCCGTGACGACGGCGACGAGGGCACCGGCGGCGGCCAGCGTATCGACTTGGACTGAGGCCCCCCTCGGGTACGGTTGGCCGTAGCGGGGCTCGACCGGAACTGAGGGATTCATGGGACTCACCATCGGCGTCGACATCGGCGGCACGAAGATCGCGGCCGGCGTGGTCGACGAGGAAGGCAACATCCTCTCTACCTTCAAGGTGCCGACCCCCACCACGCCCGAGGCCATCGTGGACGCCATCGCCTCGGCGGTGGAGGGCGCACGCGCGGGGCACGAGATCGTCGGCGTGGGCATCGGCGCCGCCGGGTACGTCAACCGCCAGCGCTCCGAGGTCTACTTCGCGCCGAACATCGACTGGCGCAACGAGCCGCTCAAGGAGAAGGTCGAGGCCCGCGTCGGGCTCCCGGTCGTCGTGGAGAACGACGCCAACGCCGCGGCCTGGGGCGAGTACAAGTTCGGCGCGGGCAAGGGCCACCGCAACGTCATCTGCATCACCCTCGGCACCGGCCTGGGCGGCGGCATCATCATCGGCAACAAGCTGCGCCGCGGCCACTTCGGCGTGGCCGCCGAGTTCGGCCACATCCGCATGGTGCCGGACGGCCTGCTGTGCGGCTGCGGTTCGCAGGGGTGCTGGGAGCAGTATGCCTCCGGCCGCGCCCTCGTGCGCTACGCCAAGCAGCGCGCCAACGCCACCCCCGAGCGCGCCGAGGTGCTGCTCGCGCTGGGCGACGGCACCCCCGACGGCATCGAGGGCAAGCACATCTCGGTCGCCGCGCGGCAGGGCTGCCCGGTCGCCGTCGACTCCTACCGCGAGCTGGCCCGCTGGGCCGGCGCCGGCCTCGCCGACCTGGCCTCGCTCTTCGACCCGTCCGCCTTCATCGTCGGCGGCGGCCTCTCCGACGAGGGCGACCTGGTCCTGGACCCGATCCGCAAGTCGTACAAGCGCTGGCTGGTCGGGGGCAACTGGCGCCCCGTCGCCGACGTCATCGCGGCCCAGCTCGGCAACAAGGCCGGCCTGGTGGGCGCGGCCGACCTGGCCCGCGAGCCCGACCCGATCATGTAAAAGGCGCTCACGGCACGCCTCCAGGGGCGCGGGGCGGAGTCCCTTCGGGGCTCCGCCCCGCGGGCGCGACGAGCCACGACGCACCGGCAGTCGCCCACGCTCCTCGCGCCCCGAGCCGTGGGGCGTACTGTGATCCACATGGAGCCGCTCCCCAACTCCCGCACCGAACCCGACGGTTCCGCCGTCGTCCGGGTCCTCAGCTACAACATCCGCTCGATGCGCGACGACACCGACGCCCTCGCCCGCGTGATCGCCGCCTGCGCCCCCGACCTCGTCCTCCTCCAGGAGGCCCCCCGCTTCTTCCGCTGGCGCAAGAAGCTCGCCCGGCTCGCCGCGGCCTCCGGGCTGGTGATCCTCTCCGGGGGCGCCACGGCCGCCGGACCGGCCCTCCTGTGCTCCCTGCGGGCCACCGTGGAGCGCACCGAGGACGTCCTGCTCCCGCTCACCCCCGGACTGCACCGCCGGGGCTTCGCCACCGCGGTGGTCCGCTTCGGCGGGGCCCGTCTCGGTGTCGTGAGCTGTCACCTGTCGCTGCAGAAGGACGAGCGGCACGCGCAGGCGGGCCTGCTCCTCGACCAGGTCGCGAAGATGGGCGTGGAGCACGTCGTGGCGGGCGGCGATCTGAACGAACGCCCCGGCGGCCCCGTCTTCCGGCGGCTCGGCGACGGGCTGCGGGACTGCTGGACCGTCGCGCCCTGGGGCGGCGAGTACACCTCCACCGCCACCGACCCGCACCAGCGCATCGACGCGGTCCTCACCACCGAGGGCGTCGAGGTGCTCGGCTGCGGGGTGCCGGCGGGGCTCCCCGGGGTGGCCGAGGACGACCTGAGGGCGGCCACGGACCACCTCCCGGTCCTGACCGCCCTCCGCGTGCCCGCGGCCTGAGAGCCTCCGCGCCCGGGCCGCCGCCGGCCTCAGACCACCGCGCCCCGCCCCGGGTCGTCGTCGTCCTCGTCGCCCGTGCGCATCCGCATGACCAGCGTGGCGAACCCGCCGAGGAAACCGCCGATGCCCAGGGTCTTCAGCCACCAGGTCATGTCCCAGCCGAGCACCACCGCCAGCAGGAGCAGCACCGGGCCGCCGATCACACCCAGCCAGGCGAACTTCGCCGTGGTGTCGCCCTCGGGCAGCGGCGGCGGCTCCGGCGGCACGAAGTGGCCCTCGTCGTCCTTGCCGAGATCGTCGTCGGAGGGCTCGGCCAGGCTGTGGTCGCGCGGCCCGACCCCCGGGGCGAAGGCGACGGAGCTGCCCAGCGGACGGGCCGACGCGGGCCGCTCCGGCTCGGGGCCGTCGTCGTTCGTCTCCGGCTCCAGGAGAGCCAGGTCCTCCACCGACTTGAACGGCTTGGCGCCCGGCGGGTCCGGCGGCTCCTCCCCGTACCCGGCGACGATCGCCGCCCAGGCCGCGTCCTCGTCGAAGGGCACGGACTGCTCCTCCGGCGCGCGCTCCTCCCCGGGGCCCGGCCCCTCGCGGCCCTCCCGTTCGACGTCCCGCTCGCGGTCCCGCTCCACGTTCCGCACCTCCTCCCGCTCTCCCCGCTCCTCCCGGTCCTCGCGGTCGGAGTCGTGCTCAGTCACCTGCGGCCGTCCCTTCCTCACCGGGGCCGGGCCCCGGCTCCTTGACGGAACCGGGCGCCAGCCGGCCGATGAACGCGATGCTCTCCGCGAAGATCCGGTCCGCGTCGTGGTCCAACGTCGCCACGTGGTAGCTCTGTTCCAGCAGGATCTCCGTCACGTCCGTCGACGACACCCGGCCGAGGACGCGCGCCGAGTCGGCCGGCGGCACCACATGGTCCTGAGGGCTGCGCAGCAGCAGCAGCGGCTGCGTGACCTGCGGCAGATCGCCGTCGGCGAGGCGGAAGAACGTACGCAGCGAGTGGGCCGCGTGCAGCGGCACCTTGTCGTACCCCAGCTCGGTGCCGAGCGGCTTGGCGATGTCGCTGGCGATGCCCCTGGTCGCGGGGAGCACGTGCCGCAGCACCGGCAGGGCGTGCTGGGCCACGCCGTGCATCCGGTTCGCCGGGTTGACGACCACGACGCCCGACACCGCGTCGCCGTGCTTCGCGGCCAGCCGCAGCGCCAGGGCCCCGCCCATCGACAGGCCGGCCACGAACACGCGTGAGCAGCGCTCCCGCAGGGCGCGCAGCTCGCGGTCCACCTCCGCGTACCAGTCCTGCCAGCCGGTGACCTGCATGTCCTCCCAACGGGTGCCGTGCCCGGGCAGCAGCGGCAGCGCGACGGTCAGGTCGCGCTCCGCCAGGTACCGGGCCCATGGGCGCAAGGACTGCGGGGAACCGGTGAAACCGTGGCAGAGGAGGACGCCGGTCTCCCCGCCCTCGTGGCGGAACGGCTCGGCTCCGGGCAGGACCGGCACGTCTCGGTCTCCTGTCGTCAGGGGGCCGGCACAGCCGGACCGTCGTAAGCGATTGACGCGTGTGCGGTACTTGCGGGTACTTCACCGTACGCGACCGCACTGACACCGACCAGGGCCGTCGGGGCCATTGACGGTGCTCCGGGATAGGGTCTGACCCACAGACACAGGAGGCACTCGGTTGTTGTACGGCGCGATGAAGGTCACCGTCGGGGGTTCGCTGAAGCTCGCCTTCCGGCCCTGGGTGGAAGGCCTGGAGCACATCCCGGCCGACGGCCCCGCCATCCTGGCGAGCAACCACCTGTCGTTCTCCGACTCGTTCTTCCTGCCGGCCGTCCTCGACCGCAAGGTGACCTTCATCGCCAAGGCCGAGTACTTCAACACGCCCGGGGTCAAGGGCCGGCTGACCGCCGCGTTCTTCAAGGGCGTCGGCCAGCTCCCCGTGGACCGCTCCGGCGCGCGCGGCGCCGGCGAGGCCGCCGTCAAGAGCGGCATAGAGGTCCTGGAGCGGGGCGAGCTGTTCGGCATCTACCCGGAGGGCACGCGGTCCCCGGACGGCAGGCTGTACCGCGGCAAGCCCGGCGGCCTCGCCCGCGTGGCGCTCGCCACCGGCGCCCCCGTGATCCCGGTCGCCATGATCGACACCGAGAAGATCCAGCCGCCCGGCAAGGTGGTGCCGAAGCTGATGCGCCCCGGCATCCGCATCGGCAAGCCCCTGGACTTCACCCGCTACCAGGGCATGGAGCACGACCGCTTCGTGCTCCGCGCGGTGACCGACGAGGTCATGTACGAGATCATGAAGCTCTCCGGCCAGGAGTACGTCGACATGTACGCGACCGCCATGAAGCGGCAGCTCGCGGATGCGGCGAAGGCCGAGAAGGAGGCGGGCAAGGCCGCGAAGGCGGCGCTCGCCCAGGCGGAGAAGGAACAGACCGCGAAGGAGAAGGCGGCCGAGCGGGACGGGGCCGCCGAGCAGGGGACCGAGCCCTAGCCGGGCCGGCCGGGGGGCGGGGGACATGGCCAGGCGCGAGCGAGTCATGAGGATGTCGGTCGAGCAGCCGCTGTGGCGCGCGCTCGCCGGTTACCGCGTGCTCACCATGCTGTACGCGATCGGCTTCTTCACCACCGCATGGTCCGGCTTCGCCCGCCCCTGGCTCGCCGTGGCCTACTACGCCGTCCTCTTCGTCTGGACCCTGGCGACCCTCCCCAAGGTCTCCGGCGCCGCCGGCTGCACCAAGCGCTTCCTCGCCGCCGACCTCACGATCGCGCTCACCGGCATCCTGCTCACCCCGTTCGCCGACGCGCACGAGCGGGTCATGGACGGCGGGCCGACCCTGCCGTCGATATGGACCGCCGGCTCCGTCCTGGCCTTCGCCATCAAGGGCGGCTGGCGCTGGGCGGCCGTCGCCTCCACCCTCGTCGCCGTCGCCAACCTCGTCGAACGCGGCACCCCGGCCCGCGACACCGTCCACAACGTGATCCTCGTCTGGGTCGCCTCCATCGCCATCGGCTACGTCGTCGAGGTCGCCCGCGCCTCCGAGCGCACCCTCGCCCGCGCGCTGGAGATCGAGGCGGCGACCAGGGAGCGGGAGCGGCTCGCCCGGGACATCCACGACAGCGTCCTCCAGGTCCTCGCGATGGTGCAGCGGCGCGGCGCCGTCATCGGGGGCGAGGCGGCAGAGCTCGGACGCATGGCCGGTGAGCAGGAGGTCGCGCTGCGCACCCTGGTCTCCGGCGGGCTGGTCCCCGTCTCCCGGGTGTCGGAGGACACCACCGAGGGTGCCGTCGTCCGCGAGGTGGAGGAACCGGACGAGGACGCCCCGGCGGGACCCGTCGACCTGCGCGCTCTGCTCGCCCCGTACGCCGGCGCCCGGGTGAACCTCGCCGAGCCCGGCGCCCCGGTGCCGCTGGCCCCGGTCGCCGCACGGGAGCTCGCCGCCGCCGTGGGGGCCGCCCTGGACAACGTCCGCCGGCACGTCGGCGAGGACGCGCGCGCGTGGATCCTCGTCGAGGACGAGCCGGACGAGGTGGTCGTCACCGTCCGCGACGAGGGGCCCGGCATCCCCGAGGGACGGCTCGCCGAGGCCGAGGGCGAGGGGCGGCTCGGCGTCGCCCTCTCCATCCGGGGCCGGCTGCGCGACCTCGGCGGCACGGCCGAGCTGATCTCGGTGCCCGGACAGGGCACGGAGGTCGAACTGCGGGCGCCGAAGGCGCCGGGCACAACCACGGACACCGGCGGCACCGCACGGGGGAAGGCAGAACGATGACCGAGCGACAGGAACCGATCAAGGTCATGGTGGTCGACGACCACCCGATGTGGCGGGACGCCGTGGCCCGGGACCTCGCCGAGTCCGGCTTCGAGGTGGTCGCCACCGCCGGCGACGGCGACCAGGCGGTGCGCCGCGCCCGGGCCGCCGCACCCGACGTCCTCGTGCTCGACCTCAACCTCCCCGGCAAGCCCGGCGTGCAGGTGTGCAAGGAGGTCGTCGGCGCCAACCCAGGGCTGCGCGTCCTCGTCCTGTCCGCGAGCGGGGAGCACGCCGACGTGCTGGAGGCGGTGAAGTCCGGCGCGACCGGCTACCTGCTGAAGTCGGCCTCCACCGAGGAACTGCAGGACGCGGTGCGCCGCACGGCCGCCGGCGACCCCGTCTTCACCCCGGGCCTGGCCGGGCTGGTCCTCGGCGAGTACCGCCGCCTCGCCTCCGAACCGGCGCCCGCCCCGGAGACCGGCGAGCCCGGGGCGCCCCGGCTCACCGACCGCGAGACCGAGGTGCTGCGCCTGGTCGCCAAGGGCCTGAGCTACAAGCAGATCGCCGAACGCCTCGTCATCTCCCACCGCACCGTGCAGAACCACGTCCAGAACACCCTCGGCAAGCTCCAGCTGCACAACCGGGTGGAACTCGTGCGGTACGCGATAGAACGGGGTCTGGACGACGACTGACCCCGCGCGGGACAGTGACCCCGACCACCCGCCGTGGCAAAGGGGTTGAGCGATGAAGGTCGGAGTGCTGACCGGAGGCGGCGACTGCCCCGGGCTCAACGCCGTCATCCGGGCCGTCGTGCGCAAGGGCGTGCAGGAGTACGGCTACGAGTTCACCGGCTTCCGGGACGGCTGGCGCGGCCCGCTGCGGGGCGACACCGTGCGCCTCGACATCCCGGCCGTGCGCGGCATCCTGCCCCGCGGCGGCACCGTCCTCGGCTCCTCGCGGACCAACCCCTTCCAGCACGAGGACGGCATCCGGCGGATCAAGCGGAACCTCGCGAAGCTCGGCGTCGACGCGCTCGTCACCATCGGCGGCGAGGACACCCTGGGCGTCGCCGCCCGCCTCTCCGACGAGTACGGCGTCCCCTGCGTCGGCGTGCCCAAGACGATCGACAACGACCTGTCGGCCACCGACTACACCTTCGGCTTCGACACGGCCGTCGGCATCGCCACCGAGGCCATCGACCGGCTGCACACCACCGCCGAGTCCCACATGCGGGTCCTGGTCGTCGAGGTCATGGGCCGGCACGCCGGCTGGATCGCCCTCCACTCGGGCCTGGCCGGCGGCGCCAACGTCATCCTCATCCCCGAGCAGCGCTTCGACATCGAGCAGGTGTGCGCCTGGGTGACCTCGCGGTTCCGGGCCTCGTACGCCCCGATCGTGGTCGTCGCCGAGGGCGCGATGCCCAGGGACGGCGACATGGTGCTCAAGGACGGGTCGCGGGACTCCTACGGGCACGTCCGGCTGTCCGGCGTGGGCGAGTGGCTGGCGAAGGAGATCGAGAGACGGACCGGGAAGGAGGCCCGGACGACCGTCCTCGGCCACATCCAGCGCGGCGGCACGCCCAGCGCCTTCGACCGCTGGCTGGCGACCCGGTTCGGCCTGCACGCGGTCGACTGCGTCCACGACGGCGACTTCGGCACCATGGTCGCCCTGCGCGGCACGGACATCGTCCGCGTCCCGATCGCCGAGGCCACGGCCCGGCTCAAGACGGTCGACCCGAAGCTCTACGAGGAGGTCGGGGTCTTCTTCGGCTGACCGGCGGCCGCGGGCGGGGCGCCGTATATTCGGCCCGGAGCCCAGCGGAACGGGAGCGGTCATGCAGATCCTGGCCTTCGGCGTCCAGGCCGACGAGAAGCCCCTGATCGAGCAGGCCTTCCACGGCCGGCACGACATCCACTGCCTGGACGTCTTCCTCACCGCGGACACCGCCCCCATCGCGGCCGGCCACGAGATCGTCTCCACGTCCGTCAACGCCGACCTCGGCGGGCCCGTCCTGGAGATCCTCGCGGCCGGCGGCACCCGGATGGTCGCCCAGCGCTCCACCGGCTTCAACAACGTCGACCTCGACACCGCCGAACGGCTCGGCATGACCGTCGCCCGGGTCTCGTCCTACTCGCCGCACTCGGTCGCCGAGTTCGCCTGGACCCTCGCCATGGCCGTCAACCGCCGCGTCGTGCGGGCCTCCACCCGCACCCGCGACTTCGACTTCCGCCTGCACGGACTGATGGGCCGCGACCTGCACGGCCGCACCGCCGGCGTGCTCGGCACCGGCAAGATCGGCGAGGCCTTCACCCGCATCGCCCACGGCTTCGGCATGCGGCTGCTCGGCTGGGACGTCACCGAGAACCCCGCCTGCCTGGAGCTGGGCATGCGCTACGTCCCCAAGGACGAGCTGCTGGCCGAGTCCGACCTGGTCAGCCTGCACGTCCCGCTGATGGCCGAGACCCAGCACCTGATCGACGCGCGGGCCCTGAAGGCGATGAAGGACGACGCGATCCTGATCAACTCCAGCCGCGGCGGCCTGATCGACACCGGGGCCCTGGTCGGCGAGCTGCGCGCGGGCCGCTTCACCGGGGTGGGCCTGGACGTGTACGAGGCGGAGGCGGGCCTGTTCTTCCTCGACAAGTCCCTGGAGGCCATCGCCGACGACACGCTGGCCCGCCTCGTCACCTTCCCGAACGTCCTGGTCACCTCGCACCAGGCGTACTACACCGAGGACGCCGTCCGGCAGATCGTCGACGCCACGGTGCGCAACGTCCTCGACTACCGGGCCGGCCGCCGCTCGGAGAACGTGCTCGTGCCGCGCAGCTGACCGGCCAGCTCCCGCACGATCGCCGCGCCGTTCAGCGTCAGCACCGACTCCGGATGGAACTGCACGCCGGCGAAGCCCGGGCCCCGCAGCGCGTGCACCTCGTGCCCGGCGCTCCGGCTCACCTCCACCCCGTGCGCGGCCAGTTCGGTCGCCGCCTCGTCGTCGCAACGGGCCACGAAGCTGTTGTAGAAGCCGACCGTCTCCCGCCTCCCGAACAGGTCGATCTCCGTCTGCGCCCCCTGGTACGGCACCTCCTTGCGGTCGATGTCCAGGCCCAGCTCGGCCGCGATCAGCTCGTGTCCCAGGCAGACCCCGAGGACACCGTGGCGGCCGCCCCCGAGCACGTCGGCGGTCAGCGCGCGCAGGAAGCGCATCTTGGGATCGGCGGCGTCGGACGGATCACCGGGGCCGGGCCCCAGCACCACCGGGCCGTCGTGCCCGAGCACCGCCTCGCGCAGCCCCGGCTCGTCGTACCGCCGGACGGTGACGCCCAGCCCGGCCGAGCGCAGCACGTGCGCGAGCATCGCGGTGAAGGTGTCCTCCGCGTCGACGACCAGGGCGTGCCCGGCCAGCGTGTCCGACGGCTCCTGCATCCGCAGCCAGAACGGTGCCAGCGAGGCCCGGCGCCCGTCCAGCGCCGCCCGCACCCGGGGGTCGTCGGCCAGCTTCGGCCGCTCGGCCTCGGCACGCGGGCGGGCCGGGCGCACCCCCAGCGCCGCCAGCACCCCGGCCGCCTTGGCGTGCGTCTCGGCGACCTCGCCCGCCGGGTCCGAGCCCCGCACCAGCGTGGCGCCGACCGGCACCCGCAGCCGTCCGCCCGCGTCGATGTCGGCGGTACGGATCAGGATGGGGGAGTCGAGGGTCTGCGCCCCGCCCGCGTCCCGGCCGAGCAGCGCCAGCGCCCCCGCGTAGTAGCCCCGCCCCCCGGCCTCGTGCCGCTCGATGACCCGGCAGGCGTTCTGCACCGGCGAACCGGTGACCGTCGCCGCGAACATCGTCTCCCGCAGCACCTCCCGCACGTCCAGCGAGGACCGGCCGCGCAGCTCGTACTCGGTGTGTGCGAGGTGCGCCATCTCCTTCAGCCGGGGCCCGACGACGACACCGCCCATGTCGCCGACGGTGCACATCATCTTGAGCTCCTCGTCGACCACCATCGACAGCTCCTCGGTCTCCTTGCCGTCGGCGAGGAAATCCAGCAGGTGCTCGGGGGTCGGCCCCTCGGCGGGATAGCGGTACGTCCCGCTGATCGGGTTCATGACGACGGTGCCGCCGGACATCCGCACGTGCACCTCGGGGCTGGCCCCCACCAGCGTCCGGTCCCCGGTGTGCACCACGAACGTCCAGTACGCCCCCCGCTCGCCCTCCAGCAGCCGCCGGAACAGCGCCAGCGCGTCGGCGCGCCCGAACCCGGCCACGCGCCCCTCGTACGTCCGCCGGATGACGAAGTTGGCACCCTCGCCGCGCCCGATCTCCTCGTCCAGCACCCGCGCGACGATCCGCGCGTACTCCTCGTCGTCCACGTCGAAGCCGCCGTCCGCCACGCGGACGTCGTGCGCGGGCAACTGCTCCAGAGCGTCGGCGAGCGGGACGTCGTACCGCTCCTCGGGGGTCAGCACCAGCAGCGGTGTGCCGTCGTCGCGCACGTCGAAGCCGCGCTCGCGGATCTGCCGGAAGGGCACCAGCGCCAGCCCCTCGTCGGGCAGGCCGGCGAGCCGGTCGTGCTCCGTCACCGGGCCGAGCAGCAGCTCCACGGTGTCGTGCGCGTGGCCCGGGGTGCGGCGGCGGAGCAGGGCGAACGGGCGGTCACCGGCGGCCAGGGCGCGCAGGTCGAACTGAAGCATGGGTCCGTGTCCTTCTCTTCTCTCGGTGAGAGGGACGGCCCGGTCGCGAAAACACCGAAGGCCGCCTCTCGGGCGGCCTTCGCGAAGTCTTGCGTACGCGCAGTCAGTGGGCCGCCGGAGGAGCGGTCCACCACCAGGTCTGGATCGAGTGCGCGAACATACACCGCAGCGTACCCCACGGCGGCCTGTCCACAAGGCGTTACGCGTGTCTCACTCTTCGGGCACGGGGCGGGAGCGGCCGTCCGACCCCGTAGTGTTGAGGCCGTGACCGTGAACGCTAAGACCAGCGCGAGCGCTGGCAACACCTGGCGAGACCTGCCCGCGGCGCAGCAGCCCGAGTACCCCGACACCGAGGCTCTGCGCGCAGTGATCGCGGACCTCGAGTCGTATCCGCCGCTCGTCTTCGCGGGCGAGTGCGACCAGCTGCGCGCCCGGATGGCGGCCGTCGCCAAGGGAGAGGCGTTCCTCCTCCAGGGCGGCGACTGCGCCGAGGCCTTCGACGCGGTGTCCGCGGACCACATCCGCAACAAGCTCAAGACCCTGCTCCAGATGGGCGCCGTGCTCACGTACGCCGCCTCCGTGCCCGTGGTGAAGGTCGGCCGGATCGCCGGTCAGTACTCCAAGCCGCGCTCCAAGCCGACCGAGACCCGCGACGGCGTCACCCTGCCGACCTACCGCGGCGACTCCGTCAACGGCTTCGACTTCACCGAAGAGGCCCGCGTCCCGGACCCCGAGCGGCTCAAGCGCATGTACCACGCGTCGGCGTCCACGCTGAACCTGGTGCGCGCCTTCACCACCGGCGGCTACGCCGACCTGCGCCAGGTGCACGCCTGGAACCAGGACTTCGTGAAGTCGTCCCCGTCCGGCCAGCGCTACGAGCAGCTCGCCCGGGAGATCGACAGCGCGCTGAACTTCATGCGGGCCTGCGGCACGGACCCGGAGGAGTTCAAGACCGTCGAGTTCTACTCGTCGCACGAGGCGCTGCTGCTCGACTACGAGTCGGCGCTCACCCGCGTCGACTCCCGCACCGGGCAGCTCTACGACGTCTCCGGCCACATGGTGTGGATCGGCGAGCGCACCCGGCAGCTGGACCACGCGCACATCGAGTTCGCGTCCAGGATCCGCAACCCGATCGGCATCAAGCTCGGCCCGACGACGACGGCCGAGGAGGCGCTGCAGTACATCGAGCGCCTGGACCCGGACCGCGAGCCGGGCCGGCTGACCTTCATCGTCCGGATGGGCGCGGACAAGATCCGCGACAAGCTCCCCGAGCTGGTCGAGAAGGTCACCGCGTCCGGTGCCGCCGTCGCCTGGATCACCGACCCGATGCACGGCAACACCTACGAGGCGGCCTCCGGCCACAAGACCCGCCGCTTCGACGACGTCCTCGACGAGGTCAAGGGCTTCTTCGAGGTCCACAAGTCGCTCGGCACCCACCCGGGCGGCATCCACGTCGAGCTCACCGGTGACGACGTCACCGAGTGCGTGGGCGGCGGCGACGAGATCTTCGTCGACGACCTGCACCAGCGCTACGAGACGGCCTGCGACCCGCGCCTGAACCGCAGCCAGTCGCTCGACCTGGCGTTCCTGGTGGCGGAGATGTACCGGGACCAGTGACGGTCCGCCCCCCACCGGGGCGGCAGGGACACGGAATGGGGCGCGGGTCACACACGATCCGCGCCCCCTCCGCTTTTGCCGTCCCTGTGTGATGGGTAAGGTTAGGTTTGCCTCACCGATCAGGGCCTCCGGTCGTCGGTACGGCACGACCTTGTACCCCGCTCGGGAGGTGAACCGCGTGTTCGTCTGCAGCTGCTTCGGTGTCACCGAGGAACAGGTGAGGAACCACGCGGAAGCCGGCGCCTGCACGCCCCGGCAGATCGCCTCCGCCTGCAAGGCCGGCACCGACTGCGGCGGCTGCGTACGGCGCATCCAGGCGCTGCTCGGCCGTGGCGCCTGCCCCCGCCGCCAGCTCGCCGACCAGGGCGAACCGGTCCTCTCGGAGCTTCCGGAAGCCGCCTAGACCAGCTTCGGCCCCGACGGGTCCGGCTGGGTCTGCTCGATGACCGTGGACAGGTAGAGCGACTCGCCCAGCTTGTCGATCAGCTCCAGCTGGGTGTCCAGGTAGTCGATGTGGTGCTCCTCGTCGGCGAGGATCGCCTCGAAGACGTTGGCCGACGTGATGTCGTTCTTGTTGCGCATCACCTCGACGCCCCGGCGCAGCCGGTCGATGGCCTCGACCTCGATCTCCCGGTCGGCCTGGAACATCTCCGTCACGCTCTGGCCCACCCGCACGTGGAAGAGGCGCTGGTAGTTCGGCAGGCCGTCGAGGAGCAGGATGCGGTCGGTGAGCAGCTCGGCGTGGCGCATCTCGTCGAAGGACTCGGCGCGCGTGTACGTCGCGAGCCTGTGCCAGCCCTTGTGGTCCTGCAGCTTCGAGTGCAGGAAGTACTGGTTGATCGCGGTGAGCTCGGCGGTCAGCTGCTCGTTGAGGAACTCGATGACCTCGGGGTCGCCCTGCATCGCGTAAGGCTCCTTCCACGCGGGAACTGGCGGGTTGCGCCGCATGATTGCACCGGCATCGAAGATCGTCCAGTAAGTCTTGACTTAGTAAGTACGTACATGTTTAGTAAGATATGTTTCCTTCTGTCCCATGTAAGGGGGTCGTGTCAGGGGCATCGGTCCGGGTCTGTCAGGATGGAGGCATGGGTCAGCCGGTGGAACAGGGTTCGGGAGAGGGCGGTTCGGGAGAGACGCCGCAGTTCGAGCTTCCGCCGGGACAGCGGCTCCAGCGCGGCTGGCCGGTCACGCACTACGGGCCGGTCCCCAAGTTCCGGCCCGAGCGCTGGGAGTTCCGGGTCTTCGGCTCCACCGCCGACGGCGACAAGCACTGCTGGACCCACGAGGAGTTCACCGCACTGCCGTACACGACGGTCGTGGCCGATCTGCACTGCGTGACGAAGTTCAGCATGCTCGGCGCCGAGTGGGGCGGAGTCCCGGCCCGCACGATCCTCGAGCTCGCCCCGCCCGGACCGGCCGTCACCCACGTGATGGTGTGGGCGGAGTACGGGTTCAGCTCCAACCTGCGGCTGGCCGACTTCGCCGCCGAGCGCACCCTCTTCGCCACCCACAAGGACGGCGAGCTGCTGACCGCCGAGCACGGCTTCCCGCTCCGTCTGGTCGTCCCCCACCTGTACGCCTGGAAGGGCCCGAAGTGGGTCCGCGGCATCGAGTACATGACCGCGGACCGCCGCGGTTTCTGGGAGGAGCGCGGCTACCACAACATCGGCGACCCGTGGCGGGAGCAGCGCTACTCCTACCAGGAGGAGCCCGGGGACGGCCCCGAGCTCTGAGCCCCGAGCGGCCCCGGATCAGCCGTCGCGCAGCTTCTTCAGGCGCTCGACGTCCGCGGCGTGCCCCTCCTTGCCGCCCGGCGTCTCGATGACCAGCGGCACGCCCTCGGTCGCGGGGTGCGTCATCAGCGCCCGGAACGGGTCCTCGCCGATGTGACCGGCGCCGATGTTCTCGTGCCGGTCCTTGTGCGCGCCCGCCACGTCCTTGGAGTCGTTGGCGTGGATCAGCTTCAGCCGGCCCTCGCCGACCGTGTCCACCAGCAGGTCCAGCGTCCGGTGCATGCCGGCCGGGCCGGTCAGGTCGTGACCGGCCGCGAAGATGTGGCAGGTGTCCAGGCACACACCCAGCTTCGGGTGGGCGTCCAGCGCCTCGAAGTACGGTCCGAAGTCCCAGGTCCGCGAGCACAGGGAGGCGCCCTGGCCGGCGGTCGACTCCAGCAGCAGGTACGGATCGTCGTCGTGGGTCAGCTCGTCCAGCAGCGGGAGCATGAACTCCCGCACCTGCTTCAGCGCCACCGAACGGTCCCGGCCGCCGGTCGCGCTGCCGGTGTGCACGACCACCCCGAGCGCCCCGATGTCGCGCCCGCGCCGCAGCGAGTGCCGCAGCGACTCGACCGACCGCTCCACCGTCGCCTCGGTGTGCGAGCCGAAGTTGATCAGGTACGGCGCGTGCACGTACGCCGGGATCGCCTCGGTGGCGCAGGCCTCCCGGAACGCCTCGTCCTGCTTCGGGTTGCCGGCCGGGGTGGCCCAGCCGCGCGGGTTGGCCACGAAGACCTGCACGGCCTCCGCCCGCAGGTCACGGGCGTAGGACAGGCCGACGGAGTGCAGGCCGCCGGCGACGGGCACATGACCGCCGACGGGGTTGCGCGACGGAGCGGACTGTTGACTGTTCACCCGTTCAGGGTGTCATGCCCGGTCGGGCGTCCGGACCGTGAGAGCCGTCACCTGATGGTGATCTTGATGGTCGACCCCTTGGGCGCCGTGTCGCCGCCGTCGACGGACTGGTCCTTGACGGTGTCGCCGAACAGCCCGAGCAGCCCGCGGTCCTCCTTCACCCCGAACCCGGCGTCCTCCAGCTTGCGCTTCGCGTCGTCCACGCTGTCGCCGGTCACGTCCGGGACCTCGATCATCTCGGGGCCCTTGGACACCGTCAGCGTCACCGTGTCACCCTCGGCGGCGCGGCTGCCGGGGTCCGGCGTCTGCCGGGCGACCTGCCCCTTGTCGTACTCGGAGGTGACCTGCTCGGTGGCGACCTTCACCTTCAGACCGGCGTCCTCCAGCTCCGCCCTCGCGTCCGCCAGGTCGTCGCCGGTGACGTCCGGCACGTCGATCGGGCGGCCCTTGCTGACGACGAGCGCCACGGCGGAGCCCGCGCGCACCTCGGTGCCCGTCTTCGGGTCCGTGGAGATCACGAAGCCCCTGGGGACGTCGTCGCTGAACTCCCGGGTCACCATGCCCGGCTCCAGTCCCTCGTCCTCGAGCACGGTCCGCGCCCGGTCCAGCTTGTAGCCCTGCACGTCCGGCAGCTCCACGGTGTCGGGACCGTCGGAGATCGTGAACGACACCGAGTCGTTCTTCCGGATCCGGGTGCCGACCCCGGGGTCGGTGCTGATGACGGTGCCGCGCTCGACCGTGTCGCTGTACGCGTGCTTGACCGTGCCGACGTCCAGCCCGGCCTCCTCCAGCCGGTCCTCGGCCTGCGCCCGGGTCTTGGACAGCAGCGGCGGCACCTTGGTGAACTGGCCGGAATTGATGTACCAGAAGCCCGTGCCGGCGCCGAGGACCAGCAGCACGGCGACGACGATCGCCAGCGGACCGCGTCTCACCTGGGGGCGACGGCGCCGGGGCGGCGGAGGGGGAGCCGTGAACCGGCTGGTGCGGTGGACCCCGTCCGCCGTGGCCTCGCCGGCCGGGACGCCGTCCTCGTCCTCGTTCACCGGCAGCGGCCTGGGCACGGTGAGCGCGCGCGGGATCACGCTCGTGCGGTCCTCGGCGTTGTCGTGGTCCGCGGCGAGGGCCTGCGGCGGCACGGCGTCCAGTTGCTCGGCGCTCAGCGCCGCACGCGCCTCGCGGGCCTGCGCCAGCAGCGCGACGGCGTCGTGCGGGCGGACCTCCGGGGTGCGCGCGGTCGCCGACGCGACGAGGTCGTCCAGCGCGTACGCCATCCCCGGGACGGCGGCCGACGGCGGCGGCACGTCCTCGTGGAGGTGCTTGTAGAGGAT
Source organism: Streptomyces sp. NPDC048185 (assembly GCF_043202495.1). NCBI lineage: Bacteria > Bacillati > Actinomycetota > Actinomycetes > Kitasatosporales > Streptomycetaceae > Streptomyces > Streptomyces sp. NPDC048185. The sequence continues at coordinate 369,152 of NZ_JBIDAN010000001.1, read as the reverse complement.
CTGGGCGGGGGAGTCCCCGTCGTGCGGCTTGCCGCCGGTCAGCATCTCGTACAGGACGACACCGCACGCGTAGACGTCGACCCTCGGGTCGGCGGCGCCGTGCTCGATCTGCTCGGGCGCCAGGTAGGAGACGGTGCCCAGGACCGACCCGGTGGTGCTGGTGACCGTGTTCACGGCCCGCACCAGCCCGAAGTCGGCGACCTTGACCCGGCCGTCGTCCCCTATCAGCACGTTCTCCGGCTTCATGTCCCGGTGCACGAACCCGGCCCGGTGCGCGGCGCCGAGCGCGGCCAGCACCGGCTCCAGGATGTCGAGCGCGGCCCGCGGCTGCAGCGCCCCGCGCTCGCGCAGCACGTCGCGCAGGGTGCAGCCGGCGATGTACTCCATCGCCAGATAGACGTACGCCCCCTCGGCTCCCTGGTCGAAGACCTGGACGACGTTGGGGTGGTCGAGCCGGGCCACCGACTTGGCCTCGCGGATGAACCGCTCGACGAAGATGGCGTCGGTGGCGAGCGTCGGGTGCATCACCTTCAGCGCGAGCACGCGGTCCAGGCGGGTGTCCACGGCCCGGTAGACCGTGGCCATCCCGCCGACCGCGATCCGCGCCTCGACGCGGTACCGGCCGTCGAGCACCTGCCCGACCAGAGGGTCCTGAAGGGTCGTGTCCACGCAGGCGAGTGTACGAGCCACCACGGACACCCCGCGGTCGTCCAGCCCCGTCACGGCGGTACTGAAGCGCACCTGTGACGCTTCCCACCCACCGCACGCCGCCGACGGCGCCCGGCCCCCACGGGCGAGGTCCACCTTTTGTCCGACGGGAAACGGGTGATGCGCGGGTGGGAGAACGAGCGACACCGCGGGGTCACCGGAAAGCGGGCCGCTCCGGATCCAGCACCGCCAGGCCCTCCGCGGGAGACGACGCCTCCGCGAAGTGCCGCCGCGGAATCCGCCCGGCCCGGCGCGCCAGCCGCCCCGCCTCCACCGCCGCGCGCATCGCGCCGGCCATCAGCACCGGCTCCTGCGCCCGCGTCACCGCCGAGGCGAGCATCACGCCCGCACACCCCAGCTCCATCGCCAGCGCCACGTCCGACGCCGTACCGGCCCCCGCGTCCAGGATCACCGGCACGCGCGCGTGCTCCACGATCAGCTGGAAGTTGTGCGGGTTGCGGATGCCGAGCCCGGACCCGATCGGCGACCCGAGCGGCATGATCGCCGCGCACCCGACGTCCTCCAGCTTCCGGGCCAGGACCGGGTCGTCGTTCGTGTACGGCAGCACCGTGAAGCCGTCGTCCACCAGCGTCTCCGCGGCGTCCAGCAGCTCGATCGGGTCCGGCAGGAGGGTGCGCTCGTCGGCGATGACCTCCAGTTTGACCAGGTCCGTGCCGAGGGCCTCGCGGGCGAGGCGGGCGGTGAGGACGGCCTCCCCCGCGGTGAAGCAGCCGGCCGTGTTCGGCAGCACCCGGATGCCGAGCTTCTCCAGGACCGACAGCACCGACCCGTGCACGGACGGGTCCACCCGGCGCATCGCGACGGTCGTCAGCTCGGTCCCTGACGCCACCAGCGCGTGCTCCAGCACGTCCAGGCTGGGGGCGCCGCCGGTGCCCATGATCAGGCGGGACGTGTAGGCCGTACCGCCGAGGAGGAAGGGATCGTCGGCCATGGGTCAGCCTCCTTGGACGGCGGTGAGGACTTCGACGCGGTCGCCGTCGGACAGCGCGGTGGCGGACCACTGCGCGCGCGGGACGACGGTCTCGTTCAGGGCGGCGGCCACGCCGGACGGCGCCGCGGTGAGCGTGCCCACCAGGGCGTCCAGGGCCGTGCCGGGAGCCACCTCGCGCGGCTCCCCGTTGACGGAGATGTTCATGCGGTCTGCTCCGTGAGGACGGTCTGCTGCGAGAGTGCGGGGGCGGCGCCGAAGCGCCGGGGAGTGAAGGGACGGGCCTCCTCCGGCAGCTCCCCGGTGGTCAGGACGTGCGCCATGACGTCACCGGTGACCGGGGTCAGCAGCACGCCGTTGCGGTAGTGGCCGGTGGCCAGCAGGAGCCCCTCGAGTCCGGTCGGGCCGAGCAGCGGGGCGTTGTCGGGGGAGCCGGGGCGCAGGCCCGCGCGGGTCTCCGTCAGGGGCAGCTCGGTGATGCCGGGGACCAGCTCGTGGGCGTCGCGCAGCAGCTCGTAGACACCGCCCGCGGTCACCGTCGTGTCCCAGCCCAGCTCCTCGCTGGTGGCGCCGACGACCAGCTCGCCGCTCTCCCGGGGCACCAGGTAGAGGGGGTTGCCGCGCACCACGGCCCGCACCGTCCGGCTCAGCAGCGGCCCGTGCGCCCGCGGCATGGTCAGGCGCAGCACCTGGCCCTTCACCGGCCGCACCGCGGGCAGCACGGCCTCCGGCACGCCCGCCAGGCGCCCGCTCAGGCTGCCCCCGGCCAGCACCACTTGCCCGGCCTCCAGCACCGAGCCGCCGGCCGTGACGACGCCGGTCGCCCGGTCCCCGGCGACCGCGAGCCGGTCGGCCCACACCCGGTGGAAGACCACACCCGCGCGCTCGCAGGCGGCCACCAGCGCGCCGGCCAGCCGCCGGGGGTCGATCTGGTGGTCGCCGTCCACCCGCAGCCCCCCGCGCACGCCCGGCGCCAGCATCGGCTCCAGACGCCGGCACTCGCGCCCCGACAGCCACTCGGACTCCAGCCCCGAGCGCTCCTGCAGCGCGTGCAGCTCCCGCAGGTGGGCGCGGTCGTCGGCGTCCAGCGCGACGGCCAGGGTGCCGCAGCGGCGGTAACCGAGGTCGTGGCCCGTCAGGTCGGTCAGCTCGGCGGCGAACTCCGGATAGCGGCGGGCCGAGGCGAGGTTCAGCCCGAGCAGCGTCTGCTCGCCGTAGTGCAGTTCCGTGACGGCGGCCAGCATCCCGGCGGCCACCTGGGCGGCGCCGCCGCCCGGCTCGGGGTCCACGAGAGCCGTGGCGAGCCCGCGCTGCGCGGACCGCCAGGCCGTGACCAGGCCGATGATCCCGCCGCCCACGACGAGGACGTCGGACGTGCGGGGTGGTACGGACGGTGCGATCGATGGGGACGGCATGGGCGTCCAGCCCCTCCCTTCGCCGGCATGACCCGGATCAGGTTCGTACGGTCGGAGGCCGCCAGCCTCCCTCTCAGCCCGGTGCGTCCGGGCTCCCGCGAGTGCTTTACGTTGGCCACCCTAGCCCGCACCACGCCGAACTCGTAAGGGAGCCTCCACCGTGGCCCGTTCGCTCGACGGTCTCGTCCTCGCCCCGGTCGCCGACCAGGCCCCCGGCCAGGTGGGGACCCGCACCCGGTTCACCTACCACGAGGAGGACGGCGAGGTCTGGGCCGAGTACACGGGTGGCGACGTCGTCCGCGGCCGGCTGGTGGGCACCCGCGCGGGCGACCGGCTCGACTTCCGGTACGTACAGCTCAGGACCGACGGCAGCACGTCGTCGGGGCACTGCGTGTCCACGGTCGTCGACCTGCCCGACGGGCGGGTGCGGCTGGAGGAGACCTGGGAATGGGAGTCGCGGCAGGGCAGCGGTACGAGCGTTGTGGAGGAGATCACCGCGCACGAGGACTGACCGGCGAATTGCCGGGTGTCTAAGGTGATCAGGTGAACGAGCAGACGCAGGAGCGGGGAGCGGACGCGGAGCGTCGCGTGGTCGTCGTCGGTGCGGGCATGGCGGGCGTGCAGACCGCGGTCGCCCTGCGCGAACAGGGCTTCACCGGCACCGTTACGCTGATCGGCGCCGAACCCCACCAGCCGTACGACCGCCCCCCGCTGTCCAAGGCCGTCCTGCTCGGCACGGCCGAGGGCTCCGCCTTCGACGTCGACTTCGAGGCGCTCGGCATCGAGCTGCGGCTCGGCTGCGAGGCGCTGCGCCTGCGCCCCGGCGCGCACGTCCTGGACACCTCCGCCGGGCCCGTGCCCTACGACGTCCTCGTCGTCGCGACCGGCGCCGAACCGGTCCGGCTGCCCGGTGCCGAGGGCGTCCCCGGCGTCCACCTGCTGCGCACCCTGGACGACGCCGAGCGGCTGCGCCCGGTGCTGGCCCGGCAGCACGACATCGTGGTCGTCGGCGCGGGCTGGATCGGCGCCGAGTTCGCCACCGCCGCGCGCGAGGCGGGCTGCGCGGTGACCGTCGTGGAGGCCGCCGGCCGGCCGCTCGCCGGCGCGGTGCCCGCCGAGGTCGCCGCCCCCATGACCGCCTGGTACGCCGACGCGGGCGCCGAACTGCGCACCCACGCGCGCGTGGAGCGCGTCGAGCCCGGTCACGTCGTCCTCGACGACGGCTCGCGGCTGCCCGCCGGTGCCGTCGTCGTCGGCATCGGCGCCCGCCCCGCCACCGCCTGGCTCGCCGGTTCCGGCGTCGAGCTCGGCGCGCACGGCGAGATCCTGGCCGACGACCGCCTGCGCACCTCCGTGCCCGACGTCCACGCGGTCGGCGACTGCGCCTCCTTCCCCTCCGGCCGCTACGGCGAGCGCCTGCTCGTCCACCACTGGGACAACGCCCTCCAGGGCCCGCGCACGGTCGCCGCCGACATCGTCGGCGCCGCCACCGGCGAGGCCCCGGCGGTGTACGACCCGGTGCCGTACTTCTGGTCCGAGCAGTTCGGCCGGTTCGTCCAGTACGCGGGCCATCACACGGCCGCGGACACCACGCTGTGGCGCGGCGACCCCTCCGGTGCCGCCTGGACGGTCTGCTGGCTGCGCGACGAGCGGCTGATCGCGCTGCTGGCGGTGGGCCGGCCCCGGGACCTGGCCCAGGGCAGGCGGCTGATCGAGGCGGGCGCCAGGATGGACCCGCGGCTGCTCGCCGACCCCGCGCGGCCGCTCAAGGCGGCGACGGCGTAGTCCGCCGTCGGCGGGTTGGGCCGGGTCCGGCTTCCGACTGTCAGTGCCAGATGGCAGGCTGGAGACGTGACCGAGATTGACGCAAAGATCGATGCTCTCGTACCCGCCTGGCTCACCGTCCCCGACATCGCCGAGATGCTCGGCGTCGAGGTGACCCGCGTGCGGCAGCTGATCAAGGAAGGCCAGCTCATCGCCGTACGCCGTGGCGAGAACCGAGCGCTGCACGTCCCGGCGGCCTTCATCGACGGGGACAAGGTCGTCAAGGGCCTGGTCGGGACCCTGACCCTGCTCCGGGACGACGGCTTCACGGTCGAGGAGATGCTCGAGTGGCTCTTCACGCCCGACCCGACCCTGCCCGGCACCCCCGCGCAGGCGCTGAGCGAGAATCGCGGCACGGAGGTGAAGCGCCGCGCCCAGGCGCTCGCCGTCTGACCTGACACCGCCCGGCGTACGGGCCGCGACACCCGCGGTCCGTACGCCACGGCCGCCACCGGCGCGGCCGTCTGCCACGCGCCGCCCGCCGCGGCCCGTACGTCACCGATCTGGGGGGACACACGCATGTCCGAGACCGCCGCCACCGCACGAGCCCGGCTCGCCGACGCCCGGCTCTACCTGTGCACGGACGCCCGCAGGAGCCAGGGCGACCTGCCCGAGTTCCTGGACGCGGTGCTGGCCGGCGGCGTCGACATCGTCCAGCTGCGCGACAAGGGCATGGAGGCCGCCGAGGAGCTGGAGCACCTGGAGGTCTTCGCCGAGGCCTGCGCCCGCCACGGCAAGCTCCTCGCGGTCAACGACCGGGCGGACGTCGCCCACGCCGCCGGCGCCGGCGTGCTGCACCTCGGACAGGGCGACCTGCCGGTGCCCGCCGCCCGCGCGATCCTCGGCGACGACGTCCTCGTCGGCCGCTCCACGCACGCCGAGTCCGAGGCCGCCGCGGCCGCCGCGCAGGAGGGCGTGGACTACTTCTGCACCGGCCCGTGCTGGCCGACCCCCACCAAGCCCGGCCGGCACGCGCCCGGCCTCGACCTGGTCCGGTACACCGCGTCCCTCGGCACCGACCGCCCCTGGTTCGCCATCGGCGGCATCGACCTCGGCAACCTCGACGAGGTGCTGGACGCGGGCGCCCGCCGGGTCGTCGTCGTCCGCGCCGTCACCGCGGCGGACGACCCCGGCGCGGCGGCGGCCGAGTTCGCGAAGCGCCTGCGCCAGGCGTAGGCAGCGACCGTTCCGTGCGGTTGCCGTGGGCATGTGTCCAAGGGATGGACAACAAGTCGACAATACGGACAAATCTCCCGCATCCGGTTGGGAGGCCGCCACTCCCTGGCTAACCTGCCCGTATGGCCCTCGGAACCGCATCCACCAGGACTGATCGCGCACGCACCGTGCGGGACATCCTCGCCGCCGGCAAGACGACGTACTCGTTCGAGTTCTCCGCGCCGAAGACGCCCAAGGGCGAGAGGAACCTGTGGAGTGCGCTCCGGAGGGTGGAGGCGGTCGCCCCCGACTTCGTCTCCGTGACCTACGGCGCGGGCGGCTCCACCCGCGCGGGCACGGTCAAGGAGACCGAGCAGATCGTCGCCGACACGACCCTGACCCCGGTCGCCCACCTCACCGCGGTCGACCACTCCGTCGCGGAGCTGCGCAACATCATCGGCCAGTACGCCGACGCGGGGATCCGCAACATGCTGGCCGTGCGGGGCGACCCGCCCGGCGACCCGACGGCCGACTGGGTCCCGCACCCCGAGGGCCTCACGTACGCCGCCGAGCTGGTCAGGCTGATCAAGGAGTCGGGCGACTTCTGCGTGGGCGTGGCCGCCTTCCCGGAGATGCACCCGCGCTCCGCGGACTGGGACACCGACGTGACGCACTTCGTCGACAAGTGCCGGGCCGGCGCCGACTACGCGATCACGCAGATGTTCTTCCAGCCCGAGTCGTACCTGCGCCTGCGGGACCGGGTCGCCGCGGCCGGCTGCGACACCCCGGTCATCCCCGAGGTCATGCCGGTGACGAGTGTGAAGATGCTGGAGAGGTTGCCGAAACTCAGCAACGCCTCGTTCCCGGCCGAGCTGAAAGAGCGCATCCTCGCGGCACAGGACGATCCGGCGGCTGTACGCTCCATTGGCATCGAGTTCGCCACGGAGTTCTGCGCACGGCTGCTGGCCGAGGGTGTGCCCGGACTGCACTTCATCACGCTCAACAACTCCACGGCGACGCTGGAAATCTACGAGAACCTGGGCCTGCACCACCCCCCGCGGGCCTAGACCGGCCGCACGTATTTGCGACACACTGCGTAACGGCCACTGGGAGAGGGGCGTACATGGGCTGGACGGTCCTCTACATCGCGTTCGGCATCGTCGCGCTGTGGCTGCTCGGTGAGGTGCTGCTGCAGTACAAGGCGCGGCTGCGCTGGCGGCTGCTCGCCTTCGGCGGGTTCGCCTGCGTGGTGGCCGGTGTGCTGATGTCGAACGTGCTCGTCATCGGACTGGGCGCGGCGGCCTTCGCCGTCGGCCAGACCTACGTCACCCTGTCGTTCCGCCGCGGCTTCGAGGCCGGATGGGCAGTCAACGCCCCGGCGGGCCTGGTGGGCGGCAAGCGCCGCCCCGAACGGAGGCGCCGGGAACCGACGTTGGAGGTCTCCGGCCTGGAGGCGGAGGACACCCCCGCCGGCATCCCCGAGGACCGCGCGCAGGACCACGACGGCCTGGCCCACGACGGCCTGACCCACGGTCACGACGACTACGACCGGGACGACGTGTTCACCCCGGCCCGCCCCGCCGAGACCACCGCCGTCTACGCGCCGCAGCCCATGCCGGACGACACCGGTGCGTACGGCGTGTACGGCGACGGCTACGGCCAGGACCAGCAGACGCCGGTCACCCAGGGTGCCGACCAGTCCTACGCCTACGACTACTCCGGCTACGGCCAGCAGGGCTACGGCTACGACAACGGCCAGCAGCAGTACGCCGCCTACTCCGACCCGTACATCGGCACCCACACCTACGGCGGCGGGTCGTACGACACCGGCGGCTACGACACCACCGGCACGGCGCAGTACGACCCGCAGGGCTACGGGCAGGGCCAGTACCCCGGCGGCACGCCCGGGGGCTACGGCGGCGAGACCCCGCCCGGCGGGGTGTGGGTGCCGCAGCAGCGCACCGGCGACGATCCCTACGGCGGCGAACTCCCGCCGGAGCAGGCCTATCCGTACCAGGACAACGGCCGGCCGCAGGGCCCGAGTCAGGGGTACGACGAGCAGTACCGCTTCTGACGCCACCCGGGCCCGGTCACGGGCCCGGCCGTCCGCCCGGTCACTGCGAGCCCCGGAACTCCGGTCCCTCCACGACGAGTCCGGCCACCAGCGCGCCCGACATGCCCGCGTGCGGCAGCCCACCGCCGGGGTGCGACCAGCCGCCCACCGTGAACAGCCCCGCGAGAGCCGTGCTGTTGCCCGCGTGCAGCAGCCGGCCGTCCGCCGCCGCCAGCGCCGGGGCCGGCACCGCGCCGCCCGCCGCACCCGTCTGAGCCGCGATGTCGGCCGGGGTGCGCACCTCCTGCCACACAAGACGGTCACGCAGCCCCGGCACCACCCGCTCGGCGACGGCGACTAGACGCTCGGCGCAGCCCTCCGCGTCGGTACCCGCGGGCACCACCGACGTGAGCGTGACCGCTTCGTGGTCCGGACCGGGAACCAGCCCCGGGTCGTCGGGCCGCAGGACCGTGACGGTCGGCCCCGCGGGCACACCCGGCGCGGCACCGAACAGGGAGTCCAGCTCGCCCGCGCGGTCCCGGGCGTGCACCACCGTCCGGTGCGCCGTGCCCTCGGGGCGGGCGCCCCGCAGCGCCAGCAGCACCGTGACCCGGCTCGCCGCCACGCGCTGCGGCGGAACCTCACCCGCGGCGCGCACCACCGTGTCCCCGGCGAGGCGGTCCAGCACGCCCGGTGCCACACCGGCGACCACGAACTCGGCCTCGGCCGCCTCACCGCCGGCCAGCTCCACGCCCGCCACCCGGCCGTCCTTCTCGACGATCCCCGTGACCTCGGTGTCGAAGCGGAACTCGACCCGGCGGTCCCGGCACCGCTCGTACACCGCCCGCGCCAGCTCCCGCAGACCGCCCCGCACGTACCACATGCCGAAGGCGTGCTCCATGTACGCCAGCACGGCCGCGTTGGCCGGGACGGTCCGCGGGTCGAGGCCGTGCGCCAGCGCGTGGCTCTCCAGCAGGGCGGTGAGCCGGGCGTCCCGCAGCTCCCAGGCGGCGACCTCGGCGAGCGTGCCCGCCCGGCGGGTGCGCAGCAGCCGCTTGTGGGGGACCGCCGGATAGGGCTCGCGTTCGGCCAGCACCTGCCAGTCGGGCCACAGGGGCTCCTCGAGGAGCGGCCGGCGGGTGCGGTCCCACCCTTCCCGGGCCCGCACCAGGAAGTCGCCCCAGCGCTGTCCGGCGGGCGGGCCGAGCGCCTCGTCCAGGGCGGCGACCACGCCCGCCCGCGAGGCGTTCGGCAGGGAGACCTCCGCGCCGTCCGCGAACACGTGCCGTGACGACGGGTCGACCTGGACCAGCTCGACGCGGGACTCCAGCGGCTCCTTGCCGGTCTTGACGAACAGGTCCCGCCAGACCGCGGGCAGGGGCAGCAGACCCGGGCCGGTGTCGAAGGAGAAACCGTCCCGCTCGAAGCGGCGCACCGCCCCGCCGTACGTCCCGGTCCGCTCGTACACCGCCACCCGGTGGCCCGCGACGGCCAGCCGGGCGGCAGCCGCCATCGCGCCCATCCCGGCGCCGATCACCGCAATCCGTGCCATGCCAGGGACTTTATCCGCCACCGGCGACAGCACGGCCCGAGGGGCCGAGAGGGCCCCGGGGCGCCGCTGAGTACCCCGACGGGCGTGCGGGTGACCGGCCGGTGCCGCGCCCCGGTGGGCACGGGTGCGCAGGGCTGAGTACCCGTACCTAGCCGGGGAGATGAGTACGCGCGCGGATGGGGCCCGGCCCGCGATGACGAGAGAGTAAGGGCACGGAGAGGGGCACGGCTCCGGTACCGGCGGCACGGGGCGCCGGAACGGGAGCCGGGCCCGCGATCCGTCCTTCCGCCGGCCGCGGCCGGCGGGAGCGAGGCACGGGGGATCCCGGGGGACGACCGAGAACGGGGGCCCACCGGGGGATGTACGGGGGAGCAGGAGAAGGCGCCGGTCCGGCAGTGGCCCGCGGGGGACGCGGCCACCGCCGGACCGGCGTCCTCCGTGTCGGGCCCGCCCCTCAGCGGCGGCCGCTCACCCGCCCCTGGAGCAGCCGGGACAGGGCCGCGTGCACCTCGTCGAGGGACCGCTCCGGCTGGAACGACTTCCAGTCCAGCGCCGCGACCAGGACCATGCCGACCAGCGCCGCCGCGGTCAGCGGTACGTCGATCTCCTCGCTGAACTCACCGCTGTCCACCCCGTCGCGCAGCACGCCCTCCACCACGGCGACGGCCTGCTGCCGGACCACCAGCAACGTGGACTGCCAGGCCCGGTTGGTCCGCCACAGCTCGGCCACGTAGAGCTGGGTGAAGGCGGGATAGCGGTCGATGAAGACGAGCCCGGCGCGGATCATCGCGTCCAGGGCGTCGACCCGGCCCCGGCCCTCCCGCGCCGCGCCCTCCGCCGCCTCCCGCAGCGAGGCCGTCAGGAGCCCGACGCCGTGCCGCAGCAGCTCCTCGAAGAGGACGGACTTGCTGGCGAAGTTGTAGTAGACCGTGCCCTTCGCGACGCCGGCGCGCTCGGCGATCTCGTCCACGGTGGTGGCGGAGAAGCCCTGCTCGGCGATGAGGGTGACGGCCGCCTCGTAGAGCTTCTGCCGGGTGGCTTCGCGCCGGCTGCCGCCCCGCGAGGAGGTGCTGCTGCTTTCCATGGTCCCGATTCTCACAGCACCCTGCCGGCGGCCGTGACCGCAGGGCCCGGGCACCCACCCGGCCTCGAACGCGCGATCGCATCAAAAGGCCAGGTCGGAACGGATTGTCAGTGGCATACCGCACGATGGGCACATACGGCACCTCCTGCCCGGACGTGCCGTCACGGAGACGACAGGAGGATCGTCATGGCCCACTCGTCCGCAGCCGCCGCCCGGCGGCCCCGCGCAGCCGGCCCTGCCCCCTCACTGAACGGCCCGGCGAGCGACGTGCACCCCGTGCTCCGCCGGGCATCCGCCCCGCCCGCCGCCCTCGACCTGCTCGCCCAGGCCCGCGCCGGACTGGAGCAGGCCGGCGTCCTCGAAACGCCGAACGAGCGGTACGCCACGGCCCACCTCGCCGCCCTGCGCACCGCCGCCGCCGTGCTCGCGGCGCGCGGCAGGCCCGAGGCCACCCCGCGGGCCCGCGCCCGCATCCGGAGCGCCTGGGAGGTGCTCCCCGAGATCGCGCCGGAGCTCGCCGAATGGAGCGCCCTGTTCGCCTCGGGCGCCCGGCGCCGTGCCCGGGCCGAGGCGGGCATCCAGGGAGCGGCCGGCAGCCGGGACGCCGACGACCTGATACGCGACGTGTCGATGTTCCTGCGCATCGTGGAGCGGATGCTCGTCCTCCAGCCGGTCCTTCCCCAGCCCCGCCCCGACGCGGAGAGCCCGGACCCGGGCCGCCCGCCGGGTGCGCAGGCGGCCGCGGGCGGCGGGTACCCGGAGTGACCGGCCGGAGCACCGGAGGCAATAGGGTGGGAGACGCCTGAAGCCTGCCCCTTCCCGCACCCGGGCCGGGGAGGCAGCCCGTTCGCTCCGCCCCTGCCAGAGGCGGTGCCGCGCCGAGGAGTCAACTGCCGTGTCGGACCCGATGCGCCCGCCCGCCTCCCCCCACCACGCCCAAGCGGCGTCGCTGCGCTCCGACCCCTCCCGGTCCCGCGCCGCACTGCGCACGGCCGTGGTCTGGGAGGTCCTCCAGGACGCCCTCGACCGCCGGGTCAAGGCCACGGGCCGCCAGGCGCTGGACGTCCTGGACACCGGCGGCGGCAGCGGCAACTTCGCGGTGCCCCTGGCCCGCCTCGGTCACCGCGTCACCGTCGTCGACCCCAGTCCCAACGCGCTCTTCGCCCTGGAGCGCCGGGCCGCCGAGGCCGACGTCGCCGACCGGGTCCGGGGCGTCCAGGGCGACGTCCACGGCCTCTTCGACGTCGTCGAGCGCGGCGGTCACGACGTGGTGCTGTGCCACGGCGTCCTGGAGTACGTGGACGACCCCGCGGAAGGCGTCCGCAACGCGGTGGCCGCCCTGCGCGCCGAGGGCGTCCTCAGCCTGCTCGCCGCCGGCCTGGGCGGCGCCGTGCTCGCCCGGGCCCTCGCCGGCCACTTCACGGAGGCCCGGCAGGCACTCGACGACCCGGACGGCCGCTGGGGCACGGGGGACCCGATGCCCCGCCGGTTCACCGCGGAGCAGCTCACCGGCCTGGTGGAGGACGCGGGGCTCAGGGTCGGCGCCGTGCACGGGGTGCGGGTCTTCGCCGACCTCGTCCCCGGTGTGCTGGTGGACACCGAGCCCGGCGCCCTGGACGCGCTGCTGCGGCTCGAGGCCGCGGCGGCCGAGCTCGCCGCCTTCCACTCCGTGGCCACGCAACTCCATGTGCTCGGTGAGACCCCCGGGACCGGAGAGGCCTGAGGGCCGACGCGGAGGGCAGGCCGCTGATCAGGGCCGCGGCTGCAGATGGAGTACGCCACAGGCCCCCCGAACGGGGGCACGGCGCCGTATGATCGAGGGAGACCGCCCGGCATGACGGGTCGGCCGCTGGGGAAAGGGAATGTCAGCGAGCCGGCGCGGCCATGACGGACTCCGGTTGGCCAATTGGTGTAGAGGGGCGGGTTTCACGGGGGCGATTCCCTGCCTATCCTGAAGGGACCCCCCGGGTCGCCCCGGCGACTGCACGATGAGGAGGACTCCGTGCCGCTCTCGGAGCACGAGCAGCGCATGCTCGAGCAGATGGAGCGAGCGCTGTACGCCGAAGATCCCAAGTTCGCGTCGGCGCTCGAGGGAAGCGGGCTGCGTACGTACACCCGGCGGCGGGTCTACCAGGCGGTCGCGGGCTTCCTCGTGGGAATTGCGCTCCTCATGGCCGGTATGGTCGCCAAGCAGGTCTGGCTCAGTGTGGTGGGTTTCCTCGTCATGCTGGGCTGCGCGGTCCTCGCCGTGACCGGCTGGCGCAAGGCCCCCAAGCCGGGGGAGCAGCCCGCCGCGGGCGCCGTCGGCGCCGGACCACAGGCACGCCGCCAGGCGCGGCAAAGACGCTCCATGATGGACCGCATCGAGGAGCGCTGGCAGCGCCGCCGGGACGAGCAGCAGGGCGGTCAGTAGCCGCGCCACCCACCATGACAGTCGCGTGAGGGGTGACCACCGGACCGGTGGTCACCCCTCACGCATGCCGGTGCACGCCTTCTCCGGAGGCGTGCACCGGCATGCGGGGTGGCGGACCGGGGCGAGGAAGGCACCGGGCCCGTCGCGTGAGCGACCGGGCCCGGTGCCCCTTCGTGCTCGTGCTCGGGGGCGCTCAGCCCCGCTGACCCGACGCCTTCCGCAGAGTCGGCCGGGCCGCCGAGACCCGCCGGCCCAGGGCCGCCCACCGGGCCGAGGCCGCCCAGAGCACCCGGACGGTGGAACGCGGTGCGAACCGTGCGCGCAGTGCCGTGCGACGGCTGACCGTGGCCCGCAGCCCGGTGCTCACGCGGCGCACGTCCTCGGCGAGACCCGCGGCAGGGCGTGGCCTGGGCGCGTAGAGAACCTGCTCCACGGCGTCCGCCACCCGGTGCACCCCGGCCGCCGCGGCCGCGTCGAGCTGCCCGAGCCGGACGAGCCGGGCCGCCGTCCCGCGCGGCGTCTGCGACTCCTCGGGCGGGATGCCGAAGTCCCAGGCCGTGTCGGTCAGCTCCTCCCATACCGCCAGGACGTGCGGCGCCACGTCCGCCTCGCTCCGCCCGTGCGCCCCCAGCCGGACCGACCGGATCCGCATCCGCCACAGCATCGGCGCCAGCGGGAGCACCAGCACCGCGAGCCCGCCCAACGACCAGGCCAGGACCGCGTACCACTCCGGTCCGCCGCCGTCCGTGACCGGTGCCGCCGCCGCGGACTCACTCGGGCAGGCCTCCAGCTTCCTCTGCCGGGCCGAGCAGCTCTCGCTCGCCGAGGGCGCCGCCGACGGCTCCGTCGGTGCGGCCCGGGACGGCAGCGCGGGGTCGGGGACCGCGTTGCCCGGCGTGTTCTCCACCGTGTAGGAGGGCACGCTGCCCCGCGTCGGCGTGGGCTCGAACCGGGTCCAGCCCACCCCCTCGAAGTACAGCTCGGGCCAGGCGTGCGCGTCCCGCAGCCCCACCGACACCGAGCCGTCCGCCTGCGGGGAGCCCGGCGCGAACCCGACCGCGACCCGCGCCGGGATGTCCAGGGAACGGGCCATCGCCGCCATGGCGAAGGAGAAGTGGACGCAGAAGCCCTGCTTGTCCTTCAGGAAGCGGGCGATCGCCTCCGAACCGCTGCCGACCTGGACCTGGGTGTCGTACTCGAAGCCACCGGTGACCGCGAAGTACTCCTGGAGCGCGACCGCCTGCTCGTACGGGTTCGACGCGCCCTCCGTCACCTCCCGGGCGGTCTGCGCGACCACCGGCGGCAGCGAGTCCGGCAGCTCGGTGTACTCCCGCCTCAGGGCCGCCGGCGGCCGCGGTGCCGTGGCCAGCTGCTCCGCCGTCGGCCGCACGTCCAGGCTCCGCACCTCGTACGTCAGCCCGCGCGTGTTCTGGCCGTGGTCGCCGACCAGCGTCATGCCGACGGGCTCGTAGCGCCAGTTGCCGTCGATCCGGACGCCGCTCGGCGGGTACGGCATCGGCAGCCAGTCCTGGGCGTACCAGTCCGCGGCCGAGATCGTCGTCTCGGTCTCCACCCGCTCGATGTCCGGGCCGAGACCGGCCGGAGTGGGGAACGTGCCTCCCGGCACGGCGGTGATGTTCCGTTTGGAGGGCTTCCAGGTGCTGCCGTCGAAGTCGTCCAGGGACACGATGCGCAGGTACAGGCCGGAGACGTCGTTCGAGTCGGTCTTCAGCGACAGGACCTGGCGGTCCTCGTCGACGTTGAGGCTGTCGCGCAGGGAGACCAGCGGGTTCACCGCGGAGATCGTGCCGCCGCCCCCGGTGCCGGAGCCGACGCCCGTCCCGGCGCCGTCCAGCAGCCCGCCGTCCATCGCGGGCAGCGCGAGCGGCACCGCCAGGGCCACGCCGAGCGCCAGCGCGCCGATGCGGCGCCCGGTGCGCACCGGGGCCACCGCGCCGCCGCGGTCGCCGCCCGGCAGGCGCGGTGCCCCGCCGAAGACCCGGCCCCACTGCGAGAGCCGCTCGCGGCCCTCGGTCAGCAGCAGCATCAGGTAGCCGGCCGCCGCGACCAGGAACCACAGCCAGTCGGCGCCGCCGTCGGACAGCCCCGCGGCCACCGAGTACAGGGCCAGCAGCGGCAGCCCTGCCGGTGCCGCGCTGCGGAAGGTCACCGCGAGCGTGTCCACCAGCAGGCCGATCACCAGCACGCCGCCGACCAGCATCAGACGGATGCCGTCGGAGCCGAGCGGTGCCGGGATCGCGTACCGCGCGATGTCGTCGCCGCCCTGCCGCAGCAGCTCGGCGAAGTGCCGGAAGGCCTCCGGGCCGGGGATCACCCCGGCGAGGGCCTGCCGACGGGCGAAGTCCAGGGTGAGCAGCAGCAGCCCGACCAGGGCCTGCGCGGCGATGGTCAGGGGCCGGGCCAGTGGCACCCTGCGGGCCGCGGCACCCACCCCCGACTGGATCGCCAGCAGGATCGCCGCCTCGAGGATCCAGAAGGCCGGGTCGACCAGGGGCAGCAGCGCGCACGCCGCCATCAGCGTGGCCGCCCACGCCCACAACGCCAACCGAGCCCGCCCGCTCACCACGCCCCCTCGTGCCGACGCCCCGCCACCGGGCCGCAGGATGCCGGCAGTGCCTCGGTGCTCACCGCGCCCCCTCGTCCCCCTTCGCCATGACGCCCCGCCGCCGGGCCGCAGGGTGCCGGTCGTGCCGCTGTGCTCAGCGTGCCCCCTCGTGCCCTCTCGCCATGAGACCCGGCCACCGGGCCGCAGGGTGCCGGTCGTCCCGTCGTGCTCGCCGCGCCCCCTCGTGCCCTCTCGTCACGACGCCTCGTCGCCGGGGCGCACGGTGCCGGTCGTGGGCGTGCGGTCATCGGGTGCCCTCCCCGCCGCTCGCCGCCGCGAGGCCCGTGCGTTCACGGTCCGCCAGCCGCCACAGCTCCTCCAGGCCGGCACCCCGCGGCACGCCCACGGCGCTCCAGCCCGCCTCGCGCAGCATCCGCAGCCGTTCCGCGCTCCCGTCCGACGGGCCGGGCACGTCGGACGGGTCCCGCCGCCACGCCCCGCTGTCCAGCACGAACGCGATCGCGCCGCCGCTGCGCTGCCGCATCCTGGCGGCCACGGCGGCCTGCTCCTCGTCCAGATCGCCGAAGAACGCCACCAGCAGCCCCTCGCTCCCGCCGCGCAGCACGTCGTAGGCCCGGGACAGGCCGGTGCCGCCGGAGTGGTCGATCACGGCGAGGGTGTCCATCATCAGCCCGGCCGCTTCGGCCGTTCCCTGGCTCACGCCTGCGAACCCGTCGGCGCTCTCGCCGGGCACCGCGTCGCCGGTGTCGGTGAGCAGCCGGACGGAGTAACCCCGCTCCAGCATGTGCACCAGCACCGACGCCGCACCCGCCACGGCCCACTCGAAGGCCGAGTCGGGGCCCGCGCCCTCGAAGGCCGCGCCCCGGGTGTCCAGGAGCACCGTGCACCGGGCGCGCTGCGGCTGCTCCTCGCGGCGCACCATCAGTTCGCCGTAGCGCGCGGTGGAGCGCCAGTGCACGCGGCGCAGGTCGTCGCCGTAGCGGTACCCGCGCGGGATCACGTCGTCCTCGCCGGCCAGCGCCAGCGAGCGCTGCCGCCCGTCGCCGTACCCCGTCGCCTCGCCGCTCAGCCGCACCGGCGGCAGCGGCTCCACGCGGGGGATCACGCTCAGGTCGTCGTACGTGGAGAACGACCGGGTCAGCTCGCACATGCCGAACGGGTCGGTCAGCCGCAACTGGAGCGGGCCCAGCGGATAGCGGCCGCGCAGGTCGGAGCGGACCCGGTAGGACACCTCCCGACGGCCGCCCGGCTCGACCCGGTCGAGCACGAAACGGGGACGCGGCCCGAGCACGTAGGGCACCCGGTCCTGGAGCATCAGCAGACCGGTGGGCAGCCGCGAGACGTTGTCGATGCGCAGATGGACCCGCGCCTCACTGCCCGCGGGCACCCGCCCGGGGGTGAGGCGGCGGCTGCCCGACACCCGGTAGCGCGTGCGGTACAGCACCGTCGCGCACACCAGCGGCAGCACGCCCAGCAGCAGCCCGACCCGCAGCAGGTCGTCCTGTCCGAGAACGAAGGCGCAGATCGCGGCGGCGATGCCGGCGGCCAGGAAGGAACGCCCGCGGGTGGTCAGGCCCGCCAGGGCGGTGCGGACGCCACCGCCCTCCCCGCGGTCGCCCTCCGCCCCGCCCGTCCCCCCGGCGTCCATCACAGCCTCCGCGGCGGCTGCCGGCCGTACGGCGGCTCACCACGGCCCATGCCGTAGCCGGTCTGCTGCTGGGGTGCCGCGGGCACCGGGGTGCGCTGCAGGATCTCCTGGACGACCTGTTCGGCCGTACGACGGTTGAGCTGGGCCTGGGCGGTGGGCAGCAGGCGGTGCGCCAGGACGGCGACGGCGAGCGCCTGCACGTCGTCGGGCAGCGCGAACTCCCGGCCGCTCAGGGCGGCGGACGCCTTCGCCGCGCGCAGCAGGTGCAGCGTGGCGCGCGGCGAGGCGCCGAGTCTGAGGTCGGGGTGGGTCCGCGTGGCGGCGACCAGGTCCACCGCGTACCGCCGGACCGGCTCCGCGACGTGGACGCCCCGGACCGCCTCGATCAGCTTGAGGATCTCGTGCGCGTGCGCCACCGGCTGCAGGTCGTCCAGCGGATTCACCCCGCCGTGCACGTCCAGCATCTGCAGCTCGGCCTCCGGGCTGGGATAGCCGATGGAGACCCGGGCCATGAAGCGGTCGCGCTGGGCCTCCGGCAGGGGGTAGGTGCCCTCCATCTCGACCGGGTTCTGCGTCGCCACCACCATGAAGGGGGCGGGCAGCTCGTAGGTCTGGCCGTCGATGGTGACCTGGCGCTCCTCCATCGACTCCAGCAGCGCGGACTGCGTCTTCGGCGAGGCGCGGTTGATCTCGTCGCCGATCACCACCTGGGCGAAGATCGCGCCCGGCTTGAACTCGAAGTCCCGGCGCTGCTGGTCCCAGATGGACACCCCGGTGATGTCCGAGGGCAGCAGGTCCGGCGTGAACTGGATCCGGCGCACGGAGCAGTCGATGGACCGCGCCAGCGCCTTGGCCAGCATGGTCTTGCCGACTCCCGGGACGTCCTCGATCAGCAGGTGCCCCTCGGCGAGCAGCACGGTCAGGGAGAGCCGCACGACCTCGGGCTTGCCCTCGATCACGCCTTCCACCGAACCGCGCACCCGCTCGACCACGGCGGTCAGGTCGTCCCCCACCCGCGCATACGGCCGGGCGGGGACGCCCCCATGGCTCGCCTGGTCCTCATAGGTCGTCACCCGGCCCTCCTCGGCCTTGCCCCGCGCTCCCTGGAAAGCGAGGGGTACCCCAGCATTCCTGGCCGGCCCCGTACGGCCGGCCGGCCCACCCCGAATCACGGACGCCGCGCGGAAACAGTTCCGCGCGACACCACTTCCCCGCATTCTTGCCGCCGTTACCGATTCGTGTCACTCGCCTGTGGACAACTGACCTCGATTTGTCGGTCCTTACGGCCTTTGCGGCGCTTGCCCGGCGAGAGCCGGCGGGCGGACGACCGGATCAGGCGGGGTCGACCTCGCGCAGCCGGCCCGTCTTCACGTCGTAGACGAAGCCGCGGACGTCGTCCGTGTGCGGAAGGAACGGCGAGGTGCGCACCCGTGCGAGGGACTGCCGCACGTCCTGGTCGACGTCCTGGAAGGACTCCACCGCCCAGACGGGGCGCTGGCCCACCTCTCGCTCGAGTTCGTGCCGGAAGTCCTCGGTGAGCGTCTCCATGCCGCACGCGGTGTGGTGGAGCAGGATGACGCTGCGGGTGCCGAGCGCCCGCTGGCTGATGGCGAGGGAGCGGATCACGTCGTCGGTGACGGCACCGCCGGCGTTGCGGATGACGTGGCAGTCGCCGTTGCGCAGGCCGAGCGCGGCGGTCACGTCCAGGCGGGCGTCCATACAGGCCACGACGGCGGCCTGGAGGGCGGGACGGCCTGCCAGATCGGCGTCGGAGAACTCGGCGGCGTAACGGGCGTTCGCCTCGACGAGCCGGTCGGTGGTGGATCCGGAGCCTGCGGGAACCGATGCAGAAGTCGTCATAACCATGACGTTACTGGTCACCCACGCGGCAGGCCCGCCGTGAAGCGGGACAAAGAACGTCATCGAGGCCCGTTGTGAGCCACTCCACAGCCCGGACGGGTGCCTCCGGGCGGGTGAAGTACCGTCCCGCCCGGATTCGTGCGCCCGGCGTCCACGACGCGCAGGCCGGTTGATTGACCGGGCGACAGGGTGGACTAAAGTGACGCGAAGCGGGAGGCGAGGCTCTCCCTGCTGGACTGAACACCCCGGAGACCTGGGCGATGTCCCACCAGATCTCCCCACGTGCGCGGCGCGTACGTACGGCTCGGCCTCCTCCCGCTCCCGGCCGGCTGACGCTTCCGGCGCCGGCAGGCCTCCCCTTCAGATGCGAGCGGGAGGGGACCCGGCGGTGCGTGACGCCGTGCCGGACCCGAGAGGCCGCCCCACTTGAGCCAGAGTCGACACGTCCCGGTGATGCTCCAGCGCTGCCTGGACCTGCTGGCACCCGCCCTCCAGGAGCCCGGTGCCGTGGTGGTGGACTGCACGCTCGGGCTCGGCGGGCACAGCCAGGCGCTGCTCGACCGCTTCCCCGAGGCCCGCCTGGTCGCCCTCGACCGGGACAAGGAGGCCCTGCGCCTGTCCGGCGAACGGCTCGCCCCGTACGGGGAGCGCGCCACCCTGGTGCACGCCGTCTACGACGAACTGCCCGACGTCCTCGACCGGATCGGCGTCCCCCGCGTCCAGGGCGTGCTGTTCGACCTGGGCGTCTCCTCCATGCAGCTCGACGAGGCCGGCCGCGGCTTCGCCTACGCCCAGGACGCCCCGCTCGACATGCGCATGGACCAGACGACCGGCATGAGCGCCGCCGAGGTCCTCAACACCTACCCGCCGGGCGAGCTCGTGCGCATCCTGCGGGCGTACGGCGAGGAGAAGCAGGCCAAGCGGATCGTCTCCGCGATCGTGCGGGAGCGTGAGAAGGAGCCGTTCAGCAACAGCGCCCGGCTGGTCGAGCTGATCCGCGCCGCGCTGCCGCAGGCGGCCAAGCGCACCGGCGGCAACCCGGCCAAGCGCACCTTCCAGGCCCTGCGCATCGAGGTCAACGGCGAGCTGTCCGTCCTGGAACGGGCGATCCCGGCCGCCGTCGAGGCGCTCGCCGTGGGCGGACGGATCGCGGTGCTGTCGTACCACTCCCTGGAGGACCGGCTGGTCAAGCAGGTGTTCGCGGCCGGTGCCGCCAACACCGCGCCGCCCGGACTGCCGGTGGTCCCCGAACGCTATGCGCCCCGGCTCAAGCTGCTCACGCGCGGTGCCGAACTTCCCACCGAGGAGGAGATCGCGGAGAACCGGCGAGCGGCACCGGCACGGCTGCGCGGAGCCGAGCGGATCAGGGAGTCCATCGGGTGAAACGAGTGAGGCGGGCCAGTCGGGTACGGGTGGGCCACCCGTACCGAGGGGAGGGCGAGTGAGCGGGAAACCCCAGCTGAAGGGGAGGGCCGCCCGGCTCGCCCGGATGCTCCCGCCCGGCGGCGGACGGCGAGCCGCCCGGGCGCCCTTCGTCCTCCTCGTCGTCCTCCTGCTGGGCGGCGGTCTCATCGGACTCCTGGTGCTGAACTCCGCCCTGAGCGAGGGCTCGTTCCAGCTGGACGACCTCGAACAGCAGACGAAGAGCCTCACCGACGAGGAACAGGCGCTGCAACGGGACATCGACGCCTACTCCGCTCCGCAGGCCCTCCAGTACCGTGCCCGCGAACTCGGCATGGTGCCCGGCGGAGACCCCGCCTTCCTCGCGCCCGACGGCACCGTCAAGGGCTCGCCCAGCCCGGCGGCGGCCGCCGCCCTCCCGCTCGTCCTCGCCCCGGAGGCGCTGGCCGGACGGCCCGCCGCCCAGGCGGCCGCAGCCACTCCGACCCCGACCCCCGGCAGGTGAGGGAAGTGTCCGACAGGGAACCGCCGCGCCGCCGCGTGCCCGGACCCGCGAGGCCCGTCCGTCCCGCCGCCCGGCGGCAGCCCGGACCCGGCGCCCGCCCGGCCCGCCGGCCCGGCCCGCCCCGGCCGGGCGCCCCCCGCACCATCCGGCTGGGCAGCCCCCGCCCCCGGCTGCGCATGATCGGCCTCGCGCTGACCCTCGTCCTGGCCGCCTTCGTCGTACGGCTGCTCCAGGTGCAGGCCGTCGACGCCGGCACCTACGCCGCCAAGGCCGAGCAGAACCGCTACGTCGTGCACACCCTGACCGCCGACCGCGGCGGCATCACCGACCGCAACGGCGTGGCCCTCGCCACCACCGTGGACGCCTACGACATCACGGCCGACCCCACGATGTTCACCCGCGAGGCACTGAAGACCGGTGACGGTCCCGAGCAGGCGGCGGCGCTCCTCGCGCCGATCCTCGGCACGGACCAGCAGGAACTGGTCGACCGGCTCCGCCCGGCGAACAAGAAGCTGC
This sequence comes from Streptomyces sp. NPDC048185, assembly GCF_043202495.1. Taxonomy (NCBI): domain Bacteria; kingdom Bacillati; phylum Actinomycetota; class Actinomycetes; order Kitasatosporales; family Streptomycetaceae; genus Streptomyces; species Streptomyces sp. NPDC048185. Next base: position 347,482 of record NZ_JBIDAN010000001.1, on the reverse strand, counting down.
GGTACGTCCGGCTCGCCCAGCGGCAGACCCCGCAGGTCTGGAACCAGATCAAGGACCTGAAGGCCGCCCTCGGCAAGAAGGCCGAGACGGACAGCACCGCCGTCAACGTCCTCGCGGGCGTCCTCGCCGACCCCAGCAGCAAGCGCGTGTACCCGGGCGGCGACCTCGCCGCCGGCATCCTGGGCTGGGTCGGCGCCGACGGCAAGGGCGGCGGCGGCCTCGAACGGCAGCTGAACGGGACGCTGGCCGGCCAGGACGGCGAGATCCGCTACGTGCAGTCCGGCGGACGCCAGGTGCCCACCGCCGGCGCCTCCGAGACACGCGCGGTGCCCGGCAGCGACGTCGAGCTCACCATCGACCGCGACATCCAGTGGGCCGCGCAGGACGCCATCAGCGCGCAGGTGGAGAAGTCCAAGGCGGACGGCGGCTACGTCATCGTCCAGGACACCCGCACCGGCGAGATCCTCGCCATGGCCAACTCGCCCGGCTTCGACCCGGGCGACCTGGCCCACGCCGACCCCGACGCGCTCGGCAACGGGGCCCTCCAGGACGCCTTCGAGCCCGGCTCCACCGCCAAGGTGCTGTCGATGGCGGCCGTCCTGGAGGAGAACGTCGCCACGCCGACGACGCACCTCACCGTCCCCAACCGGCTCAAGCGCGGCGACCGGCTCTTCAAGGACGACATCGACCACCGCACCTGGTACCTCACGCTCAACGGCGTGCTCGCCAAGTCCAGCAACATCGGCACGATCATGGCCACCGGCGAGCTGGGCAAGACCCAGCAGGAGGCCAACAAGGTGCTGTACTCCTACTTGCGCAAGTTCGGCCTCGGCGCCTACAGCGGGCTCGGCTTCCCCGGCGAGACCAAGGGCATCCTGGCGCCGCCCGAGCAGTGGTCGACCTCGCAGCAGTACACGATTCCTTTCGGCCAGGGCGTCTCCGTGAACGCGCTCCAGGCGGCCTCCGTGTACTCGACGATCGCCAACGGCGGAGTCCGCGTCGAACCCACGCTCGTACGCGGCACCACGGCGGACGACGGGAACTACACCCCGGCCCCCGAGCCCGAGAAGACCCGTGTGATCAGCGAGAGGACCGCCAAGACCCTCGCGCAGATGCTGGAGTCCGTCGTCGACGACGAGGAAGGCACCGGTACCAAGGCGCGCATCCCCGGCTACCGCGTGGCCGGCAAGACGGGCACCGCCAACCGAGTGGATCCGGACACCGGCAAGTACCACGGCTACACCTCGTCGTTCGCCGGGTTCGCCCCGGCCGACAAGCCCCGCGTCACCGTCTACTGCGCCATCCAGAACGCCACCGCGGGCAACTACTTCGGCGGCCAGATCTGCGGCCCCATCTACAAGCAGGTCATGGAGTTCGCGCTGAAGACCCTCCAGGTCCCGCCGACCGGGGCCGCACCCGCCAACCTGCCGGTCGACTTCAAGCCCTGACCGGCGCAGACCCCCGCACTGAGCCAGCACCGAGCCACCAGGAACCATCCGTGACAACGATCACCCCGGATCCCGGGAACCAGAGCAGCCCCCGCCCCTCACTTCGCTCGGAGGAGGGTGGGCCCGGTACGCTCACCGCCGTGCCACACGCTGATCAGTCCCAATCCACCCAGAAGGGCCACCCCGTGACATATCCGGGACCGCCCCGGCCGGCGCAGGTATCCGCCACACCCCTCGCGGAACTCGCCGATCAGCTGGGTGTCACCGCGCCGGACAGCACCGCCGGGGTCACGGGCATCACCCATGACTCCCGCGCCGTCCGCCCCGGTGACCTGTACGCCGCCCTCCCCGGAGCCCGCGCCCACGGCGCCGACTTCGTCACCCAGGCCGCCGGTCTCGGCGCCGCCGCCGTGCTGACCGACCCGGCCGGCGCGGAGCGCGTCGCCGCCACCGGGCTGCCGGCGCTGGTCGTCGACGAACCGCGCGCGCGGATGGGCGAACTGGCGGCCACGATCTACGGCCACCCCGGCCGTGACCTGCTCCAGATCGGCATCACCGGCACGTCCGGCAAGACCACCACCGCCTACCTCGTGGAGGGCGGCCTGCGCACCGCGCGGACCACCGGCCTCATCGGCACGGTCGAGATGCGCATCGGCGACGAGCGCATCAAGTCCGAGCGCACCACGCCCGAGGCCACCGACCTCCAGGCCCTGTTCGCGGTCATGCGCGAACGCGGCACCGAGGCGGTCGCCATGGAGGTCTCCAGTCACGCCCTCGTGCTCGGCCGGGTCGACGCCTGCGTCTTCGACGTGGCGGTCTTCACCAACCTCAGCCCGGAGCACATGGAGTTCCACTCCGACATGGAGGACTACTTCCAGGCCAAGGCGCAGCTGTTCACGCCGGAGCGCAGCAGGCTCGGGGTGGTCAACACCGACGACGAGTACGGCCGCCGGCTCGCGAACGAGGCCACGGTCCCCGTCGTCACCTACTCCGCCGAGGGCCACCCCGACGCCGACTGGCGCGCCGAGGACGTCACGGTCGGGCCGCTGGACTCGACGTTCACCGTGGTCGGCCCCAAGGGCGAGCGGATCACCGCCAGGTCACCCCTGGCCGGTCCCTTCAACGTGGCCAACACCCTGGCCGCGATCGTCGCCCTGGCCGCCGCCGGCCTCGACCCGCACGCCGCGGCCGACGGCGTGGCCGCCGTCCCCGGTGTGCCGGGCCGGCTGGAGCGCGTGGACGAGGGCCAGCCCTACTTCGCGGTGGTCGACTACGCCCACAAGACCGACGCGGTCGAGTCGGTGCTGCGGGCCCTGCGCAAGGTGACCGAGGGGAAGCTGCACGCCGTGCTCGGCTGCGGCGGCGACCGGGACACCACCAAGCGGGAGCCGATGGGCGCCGCCGTGGCCCGGTTCGCCGACACGGCCGTACTGACCTCCGACAACCCCCGCTCCGAGGACCCCCTGGCCATCCTCGCCACCATGCTCCAGGGCGCGGCCTCCGTGCCCGCGCACGAGCGCGGCGAGGTCCAGGTCTTCGAGGACCGGGCCGCCGCGATCGCCGCCGCCGTCGCCCGGGCCGAGCCCGGCGACACCGTGCTGGTGGCGGGCAAGGGCCACGAGCAGGGCCAGGACATCGCCGGCGTGGTCCGCCCCTTCGACGACCGCCAGGTGCTTCGCGAAGCCATCCGGAAGACCCAGGGATGAAAATCCTGAAGACCCAGGGGATGAACTTGTGATCGCCCTCTCCCTCGCCGAGATCGCAGAAGTCGTCGGCGGGCAGATGCACGACATACCGGACGCGTCCGTCGAGGTCACCGGGCCGGTGGTCCGGGACTCCCGGGAAGCGGGACCCGGCAGCCTCTTCGTCGCCTTCGTCGGCGAGCGCGTGGACGGCCACGACTTCGCGCCGGCGGTCGTGGAGGCGGGTTCGGTGGCCGTGCTCGGCTCCCGCCCCGTCGGCGTGCCCGCGATCGTCGTGGACGACGTCCAGGCCGCCCTCGGCGCCCTCGCCCGCCACGTCGTACGGCGGCTCGGCACCACCCTCGTCGCCCTCACCGGATCCGCCGGCAAGACCAGCACCAAGGACCTCATCGCGCAGGTCCTCCAGCGCAAGGCGCCGACGGTGTTCACGCCGGGCTCGCTCAACAACGAGATCGGGCTGCCGCTGACCGCCCTCACCGCCACCGACGAGACGAAGTTCCTCGTCCTGGAGATGGGCGCCCGCGGCATCGGCCACATCCGGTACCTCACCGAACTCACCCCGCCCAGGATCGGCCTCGTCCTCAACGTCGGCAGCGCCCACATCGGCGAGTTCGGCGGCCGGGAGCAGATCGCCCAGGCCAAGGGCGAACTCGTCGAGGCGCTCCCGCCGGCCGAGGAGGGCGGCGTCGCGGTCCTCAACGCGGACGACGCCTACGTACGTGCCATGTCCTCCCGTACGAAGGCGAAGGTGATCCTTTTCGGAGAGTCCGACGAAGCGGACGTTCGCGCCGAGAACGTGCGACTCACGGACAGCGGACAGCCCTCCTTCAGGCTTCACACACCCTCCGGTGCAAGTGATGTGACCATGCGCCTGTACGGTGAGCACCACGTGTCGAACGCGCTCGCCGCGGCCGCCGTCGCCCACGAGTTGGGCATGTCCGCAGACGAGATCGCCACCGCGCTCTCCGAGGCGGGCTCCCTCTCCCGCTGGCGGATGGAGGTCACCGAGCGCCCGGACGGCGTGACGGTCGTCAACGACGCCTACAACGCGAACCCCGAGTCCATGAAGGCCGCGCTGCGCGCCCTCGTGGCCATCGGTAAGGGGCGTCGTACGTGGGCGGTGCTCGGCAAGATGGCCGAGCTCGGGGACGAGGCGCTCGCCGAGCACGACGCGGTCGGACGGCTCGCCGTCCGGCTCAACGTCAGCAAGCTCGTCGCGGTCGGGGGCAGGGAAGCCCGATGGCTGCAACTGGGCGCATATAACGAGGGTTCGTGGGGTGAGGAGTCGGTGCACGTGTCCGACGCACAGGCGGCGATCGACCTGTTGCGCAGCGAGTTGCGCCCGGGGGACGTCGTACTCGTGAAGGCGTCCCGTTCGGTGGGGCTGGAGAGCGTCGCCACGGCGCTGCTCGAGACCGGCGCCGAGGGTGAGGTCGCCGCCCGATGATGAAGCAGATCCTGTTCGCGGGAGTCATTGGCCTCTTCCTGACCTTGGTCGGCACCCCGCTGCTGATCAAGCTGCTGGCCCGCAAGGGCTACGGCCAGTACATCCGCGACGACGGCCCGCGCGAGCACGCCAGCAAGCGCGGTACGCCGACCATGGGTGGTATCGCCTTCATCCTGGCGACGGTCATCGCCTACTTCCTGGCCAAGGTGATCACGGGCTATCTGGACGAGGAGGCCGACGCGGGGCCGACCTTCTCGGGTCTGCTGGTGCTCGGCCTGATGGTCGGCATGGGCCTGGTCGGCTTCCTCGACGACTACATCAAGATCGTCAAGCGGCGTTCCCTGGGCCTGCGGGCCAAGGCGAAGATGGCCGGCCAGCTCATCGTCGGCATCGCCTTCGCGGTCCTCGCGCTCCAGTTCGCGGACAACCGCGGCAACACCCCGGCCTCCACCAAGCTGTCGTTCATCACCGACTTCGGCTGGACCATCGGCCCGGTGCTGTTCGTGGTCTGGGCGCTGTTCATGATCCTCGCCATGTCGAACGGCGTGAACCTCACCGACGGCCTCGACGGCCTGGCCACCGGCGCCTCCGTCCTGGTCTTCGGCGCCTACACCTTCATCGGCGTCTGGCAGTTCCAGGAGTCCTGCGCCAACGCGCTGACCCTGACCAACCCCGGCGCCTGCTACGAGGTGCGCGACCCGCTCGACCTGGCGGTGGTCGCCTCCGCGCTGATGGGTTCCTGCCTCGGCTTCCTGTGGTGGAACACCTCGCCGGCCAAGATCTTCATGGGCGACACCGGTTCGCTCGCCCTCGGCGGCGTGCTGGCGGGTCTCGCGATCTGCTCGCGCACCGAGCTGCTGATGGCCATCCTCGGCGGTCTGTTCGTCCTGATCACCATGTCGGTGGTCATCCAGGTCGGCTCCTTCCGCCTCACCGGCAAGCGCGTCTTCCGGATGGCGCCGCTTCAGCACCACTTCGAACTCAAAGGCTGGTCCGAGGTCCTTGTCGTGGTCCGCTTCTGGATCATCCAGGGCATCTGCGTGATCGTCGGACTCGGCCTCTTCTACGCGGGATGGGCAGCGGACAAGTGACCTCCTCGGTGCCTTCGGAATTCACCGGCAAGCACGTCACCGTCGCCGGACTGGGCGTCTCCGGCGTCCCGGCGGCCAAGGTCCTGCACGGCCTCGGCGCGCACGTCACCGTCGTCAACGACGGCGACGACGAGCGCGCGCGGACGCAGGCGGCCGAGCTCGAGGCGCTCGGGATCACCGTGCGCCTCGGCGACGGCGACACACTCCCCGAGGGCACCGAGCTGATCGTCACCGCGCCCGGCTGGAAGCCGGACAAGCCGCTGTTCGCGGCGGCGGGCCGGGCGGGCGTCCCGGTCTGGGGCGACGTCGAACTGGCCTGGCGCCTGCGCGGCCCCGACGCCGCGCCCTGGCTGGCCGTCACCGGCACCAACGGCAAGACGACCACCGTCCAGATGCTGGCCTCCATCCTGAGGGCGGCCGGCCTGCGCACGGCCGCCGTCGGCAACATCGGCGTCTCCCTGCTGGACGCGGTCACCGGCGAGGAGGAGTACGACGTCCTCGCCGTGGAGCTGTCCAGCTACCAGCTCCACTGGGCGCCCTCCCTGCGCGCCCACTCGGCCGCGGTGCTCAACCTCGCCCCCGACCACCTCGACTGGCACGGCTCCATGGAGGCGTACGCCGCCGACAAGGGCCGCATCTACGAGGGCAATCGCATCGCCTGCGTCTACAACGTCGCCGACAAGGCGACCGAGGACCTGGTCCGCGCCGCCGACGTCGAAGAGGGCTGCCGGGCCGTGGGCTTCACCCTGGGCACCCCCGGCCCCTCCCAACTCGGCGTCGTGGAGGGCATCCTGGTCGACCGCGCCTTCGTGGAGAACCGGCAGAAGAACGCCCAGGAGCTCGCCGAGGTCTCCGACGTCCGCCCGCCGGCCCCGCACAACATCGCCAACGCCCTTGCCGCGGCGGCCCTCGCCCGTGCCTTCGGCGTCCCCGCCGCCGCCGTCCGCGACGGACTGCGGGCCTTCACGCCCGACGCCCACCGCATCGCGCACGTCGCCGACGTGGACGAGGTGGCGTACGTGGACGACTCCAAGGCCACCAACACCCATGCCGCCGAGGCCTCCTTGGCGGCGTACGAGTCGATCGTGTGGATCGCGGGCGGACTGGCGAAGGGCGCCACCTTCGACGAGCTGGTCGCGGGGGCGGCGAAGCGGCTGCGCGGCGCCGTGCTCATCGGCGCCGACCGCGCGCTGATCCGCGAAGCCCTGGCGCGACACGCCCCGGAAGTACCCGTGGTCGACCTCGACCGGACCGACACTGGGGCGATGCTCCAGGCCGTCCAGGAGGCCCAGCGACTCGCGCGGCCCGGCGACACGGTGCTGCTGGCTCCGGCCTGTGCCTCCATGGACATGTTCATCAACTACAACAAGCGCGGTGACGCGTTCGCGGAAGCCGTTCGCGAACTCGGCGCCTGATCCGGCCGCTCCTGCGCCGGGTGATCTCGGGAGGACGCGTGGGACGGTCCAGGCCGATGTACAGCGGAGGCCGCGATGCCCGGTAGCCGCACCGGACGTCCGCCCGCGCAGCGTGCCGTCAAGCGGCCGCCCGCCGCGGGGCCGCCGCACGAGAACCCGGTCCTCGGCCTCTACCTCCGTCTCCGCCGCGCCTGGGACCGGCCGCTGACCGCCTACTACCTGATTCTGGGCGGCAGTTCGCTGATCACCGTCCTCGGTCTGGTGATGGTCTACTCGGCCTCCCAGATCACCGCGCTCCAGCTCTCCCTGCCCGGCTCGTACTTCTTCCGCAAGCAGTTCCTGGCCGCCCTGATCGGCGGCGGACTGCTGGTGGCCGCGATGCGGATGCCGGTGAAACTGCACCGGGCGCTGGCCTACCCGATTCTCGCCGCGGCCGTCGTCCTGATGATCCTCGTCCAGGTGCCGGGGATAGGGGTGGCGGTCAACGGCAACCAGAACTGGATCTCCCTGGGCGGCTCGTTCCAGATCCAGCCGAGCGAGTTCGGCAAGCTCGCCCTGGTGCTGTGGGGCGCCGACCTGCTCGCGCGCAAGCAGGACAGGAAGCTGCTGACCCAGTGGAAGCACATGCTCGTGCCCCTGGTGCCGGCCGCCTTCATGCTGCTCGGGCTGATCATGATCGGCGGCGACATGGGCACGGCGATCATCCTCACGGCGATCCTGTTCGGCCTGCTGTGGCTGGCCGGCGCGCCCACGCGGCTGTTCGCCGGGGTGCTCTCCGTCGCCGCGCTGCTCGGCGTGATCCTCATCAAGACCAGCCCCAACCGCATGGCCCGGCTGAACTGCATCGGCGCCACCGACCCCGGTCCGGGCGACTCCTGCTGGCAGGCCGTGCACGGCATCTACGCGCTCGCCTCGGGCGGACTGTTCGGATCCGGGATCGGCGCCAGCGTGGAGAAATGGGGCGAACTCCCCGAAGCGCACACCGACTTCATCTTCGCCGTCACCGGTGAGGAACTGGGCCTGGCAGGGACTCTGTCGGTGCTCGCCCTGTTCGCGGCTCTAGGCTATGCGGGTATCCGCGTGGCCGGACGCACGGAGGACCCCTTCGTCAGGTATGCCGCGGGAGGCGTGACCACCTGGATCACGGCCCAGGCCGTGATCAACATCGGTGCGGTCCTCGGGCTGCTGCCGATCGCCGGTGTCCCCCTCCCGCTGTTCTCCTACGGAGGATCCGCCCTGCTGCCGACCATGTTCGCCATCGGTCTGCTCATCGCCTTCGCACGCGACGAGCCCGGTGCGCGGGCGGCGCTTGCGCTGCGGCAACCTCGCTTTGGTAGAAAGCGGGGAACGGGGGGAACCGGAGGCCCCGGGCCCAAACGGAACCCCCGGAGTCGGAACACGATGCGACGGCGTGCCTCGGCGGCGCGTTCGTCCGGAGAGCGGTGAAATTCGGTGCATGTCGTACTCGCCGGCGGAGGAACCGCGGGCCACATCGAGCCCGCGCTCGCCCTCGCGGACGCCCTGCGCAGGCAGGATCCGACCGTGGGCATCACGGCCCTGGGCACGGAACGCGGCCTGGAGACCCGCCTGGTGCCCGAGCGCGGATACGAGCTGGCGCTGATCCCGGCCGTCCCGCTGCCGCGCAAGCCCACGCCCGAGCTGATCACCGTCCCGGGCCGGCTGCGCGGCACCATCAAGGCGGCCGAGCAGGTCCTGGAACGCACCAAGGCGGACGCCGTGGTCGGCTTCGGCGGCTACGTCGCCCTGCCCGGCTACCTGGCGGCCAAGCGGCTCGGTGTGCCGATCGTGATCCACGAGGCCAACGCCCGGCCCGGACTGGCCAACAAGATCGGCTCCCGGTACGCCGCCCAGGTCGCCGTCTCCACGCCCGACAGCAAGCTGCGCAACTCGCGCTACATCGGCATCCCGCTGCGCCGCTCCATCTCCACCCTGGACCGGGCCGCCGTGCGCCCCGAGGCCCGCGCCGCGTTCGGCCTCGACCCCAACCTGCCCACGCTGCTGGTCTCCGGCGGCTCGCAGGGCGCCCGCCGCCTCAACGAGGTGGTCCAGCAGGTCGCGCCCTGGCTCCAGCAGGCCGGCATCCAGATCCTGCACGCGGTCGGCCCGAAGAACGAACTGCCGCAGGTCCACCAGATGCCGGGGATGCCCCCCTACATCCCGGTAAGTTATCTGGACCGGATGGACCTCGCGTACGCCGCCGCCGACATGATGCTCTGCCGCGCGGGCGCGATGACCGTCGCCGAACTCTCCGCCGTCGGACTGCCGGCCGCCTACGTCCCGCTGCCCATCGGCAACGGTGAACAGCGGCTGAACGCCCAGCCGGTGGTGAAGGCCGGCGGCGGACTGCTGGTCGACGACGCGGAACTGACGCCCGAGTGGGTGCAGCACAACGTCCTGCCCGTGCTCGCCGATCCGCACCGGCTGTACGAGATGTCCCGCGCCGCCGCCGAGTTCGGCCGCCGGGACGCCGACGACCTCCTCGTCGGCATGGTGTACGAGGCGATCGCCGCCCGCGCACACCGCTGAGACGCATGACGGAAGGCAGGGAGCGTGGCCGGACCGACCACCGCCGAACGCGGTGAACGCCAGCAGGAGTCGTCCGGCCCGCCCGGTGCCAGGCGGTTCCGGCCGCCCCGTCTTCGTACGATCATCATCCTGGCCGTCGCCTTCGTGGTCGTCGGAGGCGTGACGCTCTGGGTGCTGTACGGGTCGAACTGGCTCCGCGTGGACCATGTGTCGGTCTCCGGTACCCGCGTCCTGACGCCGGCCCAGGTCCGCGAGGCGGCCGACGTGCCCGTCGGGGACGCGCTGGTGTCCGTCGACACCGAGGCGATCGCGGCCCGGCTCGGCTCGGCATTGCCCCGCATCGACGAGGTCGACGTGGTGCGTTCCTGGCCCGACGGAATCGCGTTGGAAGTGACGGAGCGCACTCCGGTTCTTGTGGTGCAAAAAGGCAAAAACTTCGTGGAAGTGGACGACGAAGGCGTCCGCTACGCCACGGTTCCCCGCGCACCGAAAAGCGTGCCCGCACTGAAATTGGAGCCCGTCCGCTCGGGGCCGGCCGCGGCGAGTCTGCGCCGTTTCGGCGAGGACCGCCTGGTGCGCGAGGCGGTCCGGGTCGCCGGAGCCGTCCCGGACGCGGTCGCACGGCAGACCCGCCTGGTCAAGGTCCGTTCCTACGACGACATCTCGCTGGAGCTGAGCGACGGCAGGACCGTGGCCTGGGGAAGCGGTGAACAGGGCGAGCGGAAGGGCCGGGCGCTCACCGCGCTGATGAAAGCGACGCCCGGGGCACGGCACTTCGACGTCAGCGTTCCCACCGCCCCTGCGTCATCGGGGAGTTGACGGGTATACGTGCAGGCCAGCACCCTGGTTGGGCAGCGCTACGGCTGATCACATAGGGTGAAAAGAAAAACGGGAGGTTCGGCGTGTTCGTTGAACGCGCGCCACTTGTCGACTTAGTGTCCTGTTCAGAAGACTCCAAGGAACAGACACACTGGTAACCCTAAACTTCAGCGTTAGGGTTCGGGTCGGCGCTACGGACCGTCCCATTCGGCATCAGTCGGCGGGTCGCGGGGCACCAGTGCTCCGGTGATCCGGCGACACGTAACTCGAGGCGAGAGGCCTTCGACGTGGCAGCACCGCAGAACTACCTCGCAGTCATCAAAGTCATCGGTGTCGGCGGCGGTGGTGTCAATGCCATCAACCGGATGATCGAGGTCGGTCTCAAGGGCGTCGAGTTCATCGCCATCAACACCGACGCGCAAGCTCTGTTGATGAGCGACGCCGACGTCAAGCTGGACGTCGGCCGTGAACTCACCCGCGGACTCGGCGCCGGAGCCAACCCGGCCGTCGGCCGCAAGGCCGCCGAGGACCACCGCGAGGAGATCGAGGAGGTCCTCAAGGGGGCCGACATGGTCTTCGTGACGGCCGGTGAAGGCGGCGGCACCGGCACCGGCGGGGCACCCGTCGTGGCCAACATCGCCCGCTCGCTCGGCGCCCTCACCATCGGTGTGGTCACGCGCCCGTTCACCTTCGAGGGACGGCGCCGCGCCAACCAGGCCGAGGACGGCATCGCGGAGCTCCGCGAAGAGGTCGACACCCTCATCGTCATCCCCAACGACCGGCTGCTGTCCATCTCCGACCGCCAGGTCTCGGTGCTCGACGCCTTCAAGTCGGCCGACCAGGTGCTGCTGTCCGGTGTGCAGGGCATCACCGACCTCATCACCACGCCCGGCCTGATCAACCTGGACTTCGCCGACGTCAAGTCGGTCATGTCCGAGGCCGGTTCGGCCCTCATGGGCATCGGCTCGGCCCGCGGTGACGACCGCGCGGTGGCCGCGGCCGAGATGGCGATCTCCTCGCCGCTCCTCGAGGCGTCCATCGACGGCGCCCGCGGCGTGCTGCTCTCCATCTCCGGCGGCTCCGACCTCGGCCTGTTCGAGATCAACGAGGCCGCCCAGCTGGTCAGCGAGGCCGCGCACCCCGAGGCCAACATCATCTTCGGCGCGGTCATCGACGACGCCCTCGGCGACGAGGTGCGGGTCACCGTGATCGCGGCCGGCTTCGACGGGGGCCAGCCGCCGTCCAAGCGGGACAACGTCCTCGGCTCGGCCTCGGCCAAGCGCGAGGAGCCCGCCCCGGCGCGGCAGCCCGAGAGCCGCCCGTCCTTCGGGTCGCTCGGCAGCGTGAAGCCGAAGGAGGAGCCGGAGCCGGTTCCGGCACCGGAGCCGGTCAGCGACCTGCCGCCGGTCGCCGCGCCGCCGGTCCCGCCGTCCCGGACGTACTCGGACAGCGCGGCCGAGGAACTGGACGTGCCGGACTTCCTGAAGTGATAGGACAGCGCGACACCGTGAACGGCGCGCACTTCGGCTTCACCGACCGGTGGGGCGGAGTGAGCGCCGTTCCGTACGAGGAGCTCAACCTCGGCGGCGCGGTCGGCGACGACCCGGCCGCCGTGACGGCCAACCGTGAGCTGGCCGCGAGGTCGCTGGGCGTCGACCCGGCCCGGGTGGTCTGGATGAACCAGGTGCACGGGGCCGACGTCGCCGTGGTCGACGCACCCTGGGGGGACCGCCCGGTCCCGCGGGTCGACGCGGTCGTCACCGCCGAGCGCGGTCTCGCCCTCGCCGTCCTCACCGCCGACTGCGTACCCGTCCTGCTCGCCGACCCCGTCGCCGGTGTCGCCGCCGCGGCCCACGCGGGCCGGCCCGGCCTGGTCGCCGGGGTCGTCACCGCCGCGGTACGGGCCATGACCGAACTCGGCGCCGACCCGGCCCGGATCGTCGCCCGCACCGGACCCGCCGTGTGCGGCCGGTGCTACGAGGTGCCGGAGGAGATGCGCGCCGAGGTGGCCGCCGTCGAACCGTCGGCGCACGCCGTGACGAGCTGGGGCACTCCGGCCCTCGACGTGAGCGCCGGGGTGCGCGCGCAGCTCGAACGGCTCGGGGTGCGCGACCTGGCGCAGTCGCCGGTGTGCACCCGGGAGTCGAAGGACCACTTCTCGTACCGACGCGACCGCACCACCGGGCGGCTCGCGGGCTATGTCTGGCTGGACTGATGGGGCATGACGGACCGTAAGGACGAACTCGCCGGGAATCTGGCGAAAGTGGAAGAGCGCATCGCCGCCGCGTGCGAGGCCGCCGGCCGCCCCCGCGAGGAGGTGACCCTGATCGTGGTCACCAAGACCTACCCGGCCGACGATGTGCGCATCCTCTCCGGACTAGGCGTGCGCCATGTCGCCGAGAACCGCGACCAGGACGCCGCACCCAAGGCCGCCGCCTGCTCGGATCTGTCGCTTTCGTGGCATTTCGTCGGTCAGTTGCAGACCAACAAGGTGCGATCAGTGGTCGGTTACGCCGATGTCGTGCAGTCCGTCGACCGCGCCAAGCTCGTCACGGCCCTGTCGAGGGAAGCGGTGCGCGCCGGCCGTGAGGTGGGGGTGCTCCTCCAGGTCGCGCTCGACGCGGGGGAGAGCGCGCGCGGTGAGCGCGGGGGCGTCGCGCCCGCGGGAATCGAAGAGTTGGCCGACCTGGTCGCCGGGTCGAACGGGCTGCGGCTCGACGGGCTGATGACCGTGGCACCGCTCACCGGCGAGTACGCCGGACGTCAACAGGCGGCGTTCGAGCACCTCATGGATTTGTCGACCCACCTGCGCCGAGCTCATCCGGCTGCGAACATGGTCTCCGCAGGAATGAGTGCGGACCTCGAACAGGCCGTGGCCGCCGGAGCGACACATGTACGCGTCGGCACCGCGGTACTCGGAGTCCGACCCAGGCTCGGGTAACGTCGCCAAGAAGTCGGACCACAGCAGAAAATATGGTCATTACCGCCGAAAGGCGGAAACAACGACCTTGTGGATCGCAGGCATTTGGCAGTCGTCAGCCGATCCACCACAGAGCGGAGGACTCAGAGCATGGCCGGCGCGATGCGCAAGATGGCGGTCTACCTCGGCCTCGTGGAGGACGATGGGTACGACGGCCGGGGCTTCGACCCCGACGACGACTTCGAACCCGAACTGGACCCGGAGCCCGAGCGGGACCACCGGCGGCACGAACCGGCACACCAGTCGCACGGTTCACATCAGCCCCAAAGGGACGAAGAGGTAAGAATCGTCCAACCGCCCGTGCAGCGCGAGCCGGTGCCCCGTTCCGCTTCGCTCGGGGCGGAATCGGGCCGCCCGGCGCGCATCGCGCCCGTGGCATCCATCACACAAGAACGCGCAAGCCTGGAAAAGAGCGCACCGGTCATCATGCCCAAGGTCGTGTCCGAACGAGAGCCCTACCGGATCACCACGCTTCACCCCCGGACCTACAACGAGGCCCGTACCATCGGGGAACACTTCCGTGAGGGCACGCCGGTGATCATGAATCTCACTGAGATGGATGACACAGATGCGAAGCGACTTGTCGACTTTGCGGCCGGTTTGGTGTTTGGTCTTCACGGCAGTATCGAGCGGGTGACGCAGAAGGTGTTCCTGCTGTCTCCTGCTAACGTCGATGTCACGGCGGAGGACAAGGCCCGCATCGCAGAGGGCGGGTTCTTCAACCAGAGCTGAGACGCACGACCGGTTAGAGCAGAGCACGGATCCGAGGGCGGGTCCGAGAGATGGTTCAGGGGAGAGGGAAGCACAGGTCATGAGCGTGGTCCTGGATGTCGTCTACATCGCGCTGATGTGCTTTCTCATCGTGCTCATCTTCCGGTTGGTCATGGACTACGTCTTCCAGTTCGCCCGCTCGTGGCAACCCGGCAAGGCGATGGTGGTCGTTCTGGAGGCCACCTACACTGTCACCGATCCACCGTTGAAGCTTCTGCGGCGGTTCATCCCGCCGCTGCGTCTCGGGGGCGTGGCGCTCGACCTGTCCTTCTTCGTACTGATGATCATCGTCTACATCCTGATCTCGATCGTGAGCCGGCTGTGAGCGATGAGAGAGATACGGGCTTGCCGAATGCCGACGACTACGTTGAGGTGAAGAGATGCCGTTGACCCCTGAGGACGTGCGGAACAAGCAGTTCACGACCGTCCGCCTCCGAGAAGGCTATGACGAGGACGAGGTCGATGCCTTCCTCGACGAGGTCGAAGCCGAACTGACCCGGCTGCTCCGCGAGAACGAGGACCTGCGGGCCAAGCTGGCCGCGGCGACGCGCGCGGCTGCGCAGAACCAGCAGAACATGCGCAAGCCCCCGGAACCGCCCCAGGATCAGCAGCACCAGCAGCATCCACAGCAGCAGGGCGGCATGCCTCAGCAGGGCATGCGAGGTCCCGGCGCTCCGGTGCCCGCCGGCATATCGGGCCCGCCGCAGCAGCAGATGGGTGGCCCCATGGGTGGTCCGCCCCAGCTGCCGAGCGGTGCCCCGCAGCTGCCCGCCGGCCCCGGCGGTCAGGGCGGCCCGCAGGGTCCCGGCCCGATGGGCCAGGGTCCGGGGCCGATGGGCCAGGGCCCGGGTCCGATGCAGGGCCAGATGGGTCCGGGTCCGATGGGCGGCCCCATGGGCGGTCCGCAGGGTCCCGGTGGCCCGGGCATGCCCGGTCAGGGAGGTCCCGGTGGCGACAGCGCCGCCCGTGTCCTCTCGCTCGCCCAGCAGACCGCCGACCAGGCGATCGCCGAGGCGCGTTCCGAGGCCAACAAGATCGTCGGCGAGGCGCGTTCGCGTGCCGAGGGTCTGGAGCGGGACGCCCGTGCCAAGGCCGACGCCCTGGAGCGGGACGCGCAGGAGAAGCACCGCGTCGCGATGGGCTCCCTGGAGTCCGCCCGCGCCACGCTGGAGCGCAAGGTCGAGGACCTGCGCGGCTTCGAGCGCGAGTACCGGACGCGGCTGAAGTCGTACCTGGAGTCCCAGCTGCGTCAGCTGGAGACCCAGGCGGACGACTCGCTCGCCCCGCCGCGTACGCCCGCGACGGCCTCGCTCCCGCCGTCCCCGGCGCCCTCGATGGCTCCGGCCGGCGCGAGTGCCCCGTCCTACGGCGGCAACCAGTCGATGGGCAGTGGACCGAGCCAGTCCGGTCCGTCCTACGGCGGTCAGCAGCAGATGTCGCCGGCGATGACCCAGCCGATGGCGCCGGTGCGGCCGCAGGGGCCCTCGCCGATGGGGCAGGCGCCTTCGCCGATGCGGGGCTTCCTGATCGACGAGGACGACAACTGAGCTGATCGGACCGACGTCCGGTGAGTAGTACGGCGTAGCCTTAGGCGGCGTTCAGGGCGGGCCCCGGGTTTCTGACCCGGGGCCCGCCCTTGTGTTGTGCGGGGTGCCGGTGCGGGGCTGCCGGTGCTGGGCGGGGGCGGTCGGGTGGCCCGGCACGGTGGCCGCCCGCAGCCGCGCAGACACGAAGGCCCGGCCCCTCCGGTCGAGGGGCCGGGCCTTCGCCGTGGCGGCTACTGCTTGCGCAGGCGGAACGTCAGGGTCAGGGGCTCGTCCGTGAACGGCTCCCCGTACGCGTCGTCCGCCTCGCCCTGGGCGAAGTCCGTCGCGAGGACCTCGTCCGCGATCAGCGCGGCGTGCTCCGTGAGGGCGGCGACCGTCGCCGCGTCCGTGGCCGTCCAGCGCAGCGCGATGCGGTCGGCGACGTCCAGGCCGCTGTTCTTGCGGGCCTCCTGGATCAGCCGGATCGCGTCACGGGCGAGGCCCGCACGGCGGAGGTCCTCCGTGATCTCCAGGTCGAGGGCCACCGTGGCGCCCGAGTCCGAGGCGACCGACCAGCCCTCGCGCGGCGTCTCGGTGATGATCACCTCGTCGGGAGCGAGGGTGACCGTCTCACCGTCCACCTCGACCGACGCCGTGCCCTCGCGCAGGGCGAGGGACAGGGCGGCGGCGTCCGCGGCCGCGACGGCCTTGGCGACGTCCTGGACGCGCTTGCCGAACCGCTTGCCCAGCGCGCGGAAGTTGGCCTTCGCCGTCGTGTCGACCAGGGAGCCGCCGACCTCGCTCAGCGACGCGAGGGACTCGACGTTCAGCTCCTCCGTGATCTGCGTGCGCAGTTCGGGGGAGAGCGCGTCGAAGCCCGTCGCGGCGATCAGCGCACGGCGCAGCGGCTGCCGGGTCTTGACGCCCGACTCCGCGCGCGTGGCGCGGCCCAGCTCGACCAGGCGGCGCACCAGCACCATCTGCTTCGACAGTTCCGGGTCGATGGCCGACAGGTCCGCCTCCGGCCAGGAGGCCAGGTGGACCGACTCCGGGGCGCCCGGGGTGACCGGCACGATCAGGTCCTGCCAGACCCGCTCGGTGATGAACGGGGTCAGCGGGGCCATCAGCTCGGTGACCGTCTCGACGACCTCGTGCAGCGTGCGCAGCGCGGCCTTGTCGCCCTGCCAGAAACGGCGGCGCGAGCGGCGGACGTACCAGTTGGACAGGTCGTCGACGAACGCGGACAGCAGCTTGCCGGCGCGCTGGGTGTCGTAGCTCTCCAGCGCCTGGGTCACCTGGTCGGTGAGCGCGTGGAGTTCGGACAGCAGCCAGCGGTCCAGCACGGGACGCTCGGCCGGGGCCGGGTCGGCCTCGCTCGGCGCCCAGCCGGTGGTGCGGGCGTACAGGGCCTGGAAGGCGACCGTGTTCCAGTAGGTGAGGAGCGTCTTGCGGACGACCTCCTGGATGGTGCCGTGGCCGACGCGGCGGGCCGCCCACGGGGAACCGCCGGCCGCCATGAACCAGCGGACGGCGTCGGCGCCGTGCTGGTCCATCAACGGGATCGGCTGCAGGATGTTGCCCAGGTGCTTGGACATCTTGCGGCCGTCCTCGGCGAGGATGTGGCCGAGGCAGACGACGTTCTCGTAGGAGGACTTGTCGAAGACCAGGGTGCCGACGGCCATCAGCGTGTAGAACCAGCCGCGGGTCTGGTCGATGGCCTCGCTGATGAACTGGGCCGGGTAGCGGGACTCGAAGAGTTCCTTGTTCTTGTACGGGTAGCCCCACTGCGCGAACGGCATCGAGCCCGAGTCGTACCAGGCGTCGATGACCTCCGGCACGCGCGTGGCCGTCTTTCCGCAGCCGTCGTGACGGCAGGCGAAGGCGACGTCGTCGATGAACGGGCGGTGCGGGTCGAGCGCGGACTGGTCGGTGCCGGTCAGCTCGGTCAGCTCGGCGCGGGAGCCGACGACCGTGAGGTGGTCGTCCTCGCAGCGCCAGATCGGCAGCGGGGTGCCCCAGTAGCGGTTGCGGGAGAGCGCCCAGTCGATGTTGTTGTTCAGCCAGTCGCCGTACCGGCCGTGCTTGACCGAGTCCGGGAACCAGTTGGTCTTCTCGTTCTCCTGGAGGAGGCGGTCCTTGATCGCCGTGGTGCGGATGTACCAGGACGGCTGCGCGTAGTACAGCAGCGCGGTGTGGCAGCGCCAGCAGTGCGGGTAGCTGTGCTCGTACGGGATGTGCTTGAAGAGCAGGCCCCGGGCGTCCAGGTCCTCGGTGAGCTGCTCGTCGGCCTTCTTGAAGAAGACGCCGCCGACCAGGGGGAGGCTCTCCTCGAAGGTGCCGTCCGGGCGGACCGGGTTGACGACCGGCAGGCCGTAGGAGCGGCAGACCTTGAGGTCGTCCTCACCGAAGGCGGGGGACTGGTGGACGAGGCCGGTGCCGTCCTCGGTGGTGACGTACTCGGCGTTCACCACGAAGTGGGCGGGCTCGGGGAACTCCACCAGCTCGAAGGGCCGCCGGTAGGTCCAGCGCTCCATCTCGGCGCCGGTGAAGGTCTGGCCGGTGGTCTCCCAGCCCTCGCCGAGGGCCTTCTCCACCAGCTGCTCGGCGACGACCAGCTTCTCCGTGCCCTCGGGGCCCTTCGTCGCGACGACATAGGTCACGTCGGGGTGCGCGGCGACCGCGGTGTTGGAGACCAGCGTCCATGGGGTGGTCGTCCAGATCAGCAGCGCGGCCTCGCCGGCCAGCGGGCCGGAGATCAGCGGGAAGCGGACGTAGACGGAGGGGTCGACGACCGTCTCGTAGCCCTGGGCCAGCTCGTGGTCGGACAGACCGGTGCCGCAGCGGGGGCACCAGGGGGCGACACGGTAGTCCTGGACCAGCAGGCCCTTGTTGAAGATCTCCTTCAGCGACCACCACACCGACTCGACGTACTCCGGGTCCATCGTCCGGTAGGCGTCGTCGAGGTCGACCCAGTAACCCATGCGGGTCGTGAGCTCGGCGAAGGCGTCGGTGTGCCGGGTCACCGACTCGCGGCACCTGGCGTTGAACTCGGCGATGCCGTACGCCTCGATGTCCTGCTTGCCGGAGAAGCCCAGCTCCTTCTCCACCGCCAGCTCGACCGGCAGACCGTGGCAGTCCCAGCCGGCCTTGCGGCCCACGTGGTACCCGCGCATGGTGCGGAAGCGGGGGAAGACGTCCTTGAAGACGCGGGCCTCGATGTGGTGGGCGCCCGGCATGCCGTTGGCGGTGGGCGGGCCCTCGTAGAACACCCACTCCGGGCGGCCCTCGGACTGCTCCAGGCTCTTGGCGAAGATCTTCTGCTCGCGCCAGAAGTCGAGCACGGCGTGCTCGAGCGCGGGCAGGTCGACCTGGGCGGGTACCTGACGGTACTGCGGCTGCGTATTCAACGAGCTTCCTCCGGCGGACGTACTGCCTTCCGTCGGAGGGACGAGAGCCGTAAAGGCTACGTACGCCGCTGTGTGCGGCGCGCTCCCGCGGTACCACCCTCCTTGGCCCCCCGGTGCGTCGTGTGCGCCGGTGAGCCCCCTCATTGGGGTCGCGAACCGGGTCTACTCGCCGTGACCTTCCCGTCACGTCTTTCTTCCGGCGGCTCCGGGGTGATCTTCACGTCGCGCTCGCCCCCGGGCTCCCACCGTCCCCGGGTCGCTCTGGGCTGCGTACGCCGCTACTCGTCCCCATCCACGCTTTTCGCTCCGCCCAGTGTACGGCGCCGCACGGGCGACGGCCGACCGGTTTCGGCGCCTGGCGCGGGGGAGGCCCCGTGCGGCCCCGCGTGACCCGAATGCCGACCTTGCGCGTCCGGCTCACGGCGGGCCCGGCCGGAACCGGACCGGCGGATTACCGGGCGGGGAGCTGGGCACAACGCATGCATGCCGGCCACGCGACGCACGGTGGGCGGGCGAATCGGGCGGCGTGCCCCGTTGCCGCGGGACCCGAGTCGATTTATCGTCCCAGCACGATTCGCGAGCAAGATCACAATATGTGAAGGGGCCGCGGCCATGGTGGCGAAGAAGACCGCCGTAGAGCAGTCGGAGACGACCGCGAAGAAGTCCGCTGCCGAGAAGGCCACGGCCGCGAGGAAGACGGCGGCGAAGAAGACCGTGACGAAGAAGCCCGTGACGAAGAAGCCCGCGGTGAAGAGGACCGCGGTGAAGAAGACCGCCGACGGCAGCGGCGCGGCCCACGACGTCGCGGCGGAGAAGGTCCCGGCGGAGCAGCAGAGCCCGGTGAAGAAGAACACGGCCGACAAGAGCACGGCGAAGAAGGCGGGCGCGGCCGAGGCCGCGGAGCAGACGGGAGCCACGACGGTGGTTGCGAAGAAGACTCCTGGCACGGCCACGGCGGCCAAGTCCGCGGTTCCGAAGGCGCGCGGCACCGCCGCGGAGCCCGGCGACCTCGCGGTACGCCCCGGCGAGGACCCCTGGACCCCGGCAGAGGTCGAGGAGGCCCGCGGGAAACTCCAGTCCGAGGCGGACCGGCTGCGCACCGAGATCGACCAGTCGGAGCGGTCGCTGCAGGGCCTGATGCGGGACTCGGGGGACGGCGCCGGCGACGACGAGGCGGACACCGGCACCAAGAACATCACGCGCGAGCACGAACTGGCGCTGGCCGCCAACGCGCGCGAGATGCTCACCCAGACCGAACGGGCCCTCGACCGCCTCGACGCGGGCACCTACGGCCTGTGCGAGAACTGCGGCAACCCCATCGGCAAGGCGCGCATGCAGGCCTTCCCGCGGGCCACCCTGTGCGTCGAGTGCAAGCAGAAGCAGGAACGCCGCTACTGAGCCGCAGCCGGGACGGAAGGCGTGCCGTACCCTCGTCCTCAGTCAGGTACCTAGGTCGAGGGACTCACGTGGCAGAGGCGGAGCGCATCATCGGTACGCCGGACACCCCGGACGCGGCGGGGGACGGGCAGGAGCGGCTCGACGCCGAGCGGGAGCAGGCCCCGGAGCGCCCCCGGGGCAGGCGCCGGGTCGCCGTGCTGTTCGCGGTCGCCGTGTTCGCGTACCTTCTCGACCTGGTCAGCAAGATGATCGTGGTCGCGAAGCTGGAGCACCACGAGCCGATCGAGATCGTCGGTGACTGGCTGAGGTTCGCCGCCATCCGCAACGCGGGCGCGGCCTTCGGCTTCGGCGAGGCCTTCACGATCATCTTCACGGTGATCGCGGCGGCCGTGATCGTCGTGATCGCCCGCCTCGCGCGCAAGCTCCACAGCCTGCCGTGGGCGATCGCGCTCGGCCTGCTGCTCGGCGGCGCCCTCGGCAACCTCACCGACCGGATCTTCCGCTCGCCCGGCGTCTTCGAGGGCGCGGTCGTGGACTTCATCGCGCCCAAGCACTTCGCCGTCTTCAACCTCGCCGACTCGGCGATCGTCTGCGGCGGCATCCTGATCGTGATCCTGTCCTTCCGCGGCCTGGACCCGGACGGGACCGTCCACCGGGACTGAGGCCCGCCCCGGCCCCCGTGCCGGACGGGCGTGCGGGAGCACCGGAGCCGTCCGGCATACTCGACGGGTGAGCACGCTTCCCGAGATCCGTACCCTGCCCGTGCCCGACGGCCTGGAGGGCGAGCGCGTCGACGCCGCCATCTCCCGCATGTTCGGCTTCTCCCGTACCAAGGCCGCGGAGCTCGCCGCGGCGGGCAAGGTGCAGGTCGACGGATCGGTGGTCGGCAAGTCCGAGCGGGTCCGCGGCGGTGCCTGGCTCGAGGTCGAGATGCCCCAGGCGCCCGCGCCGGTGCAGGTGGTCGCCGAGCCCGTCGAGGGCATGGAGATCGTCCACGACGACGAGGACGTCGTCGTGATCGTCAAGCCGGTCGGCGTCGCCGCCCACCCCTCGCCCGGCTGGACCGGGCCCACGGTCATCGGGGGACTGGCCGCCGCCGGATACCGCGTCTCCACCTCCGGCGCCGCCGAGCGGCAGGGCATCGTGCACCGCCTCGACGTGGGCACCTCCGGCCTGATGGTGGTCGCCAAGTCGGAGCGGGCGTACACCTCGCTCAAGCGCCAGTTCAAGGAGCGCACGGTCGACAAGCGCTACCACACGCTCGTGCAGGGCCACCCCGATCCCACCAGCGGCACCATCGACGCCCCCATCGGCCGCCACCCCCAGCTCGACTACAAGTGGGCCGTCACCGCCGAGGGCAAGCCCTCCGTCACGCACTACGACCTCATCGAGGCCTTCCGCGCCGCCTCCCTGCTCGACGTGAAGCTGGAGACCGGCCGCACCCACCAGATCCGCGTCCACATGGCCGCCCACCGCCACCCCTGCGTCGGCGACCTCACCTACGGCGCCGACCCGACCCTCGCCAAGCGGCTGCGCCTGACCCGCCAGTGGCTGCACGCCGTGCGGCTCGGGTTCGAGCACCCCGGCGACGGCCAGTGGGTGGAGTACGCCAGCGACTACCCCGAGGACCTCCAGCAGGCCCTGGACCGGGTGCGTGAGGAGACCTACGCATGAGCACCGCCGGCTACCAGGTGCGCGTCGCCGACGACCCGGCCGACCGGGAGGCGTGCTTCGCGGTGCGCAAGGACGTCTTCGTCGCCGAACAGAACGTCCCGGAGGACATCGAGTACGACGCCTACGACGCCGGTGCCGTGCACGTCCTCGCGGTCCGGGAGGACGGCGTACCGCTCGGCACCTCGCGGCTGCTGCACGGTGCGGCCGCCGCGGCGAAGAACGGCGACGGGGATCCGTCCGTCGGCTCCCTCGGGCGGCTCGCCGTCGTCCGGGACGCCCGCGGACTGGGCGTGGGCGCCGCCCTGGTGCGCGCGGTCGAGGACGCGGCACGCGCGCGCGGGCTGACCGCGGTCGACCTGCACGCGCAGACGCACGCCCTGGGTTTCTACGAGCGACTGGGGTACCAGGCGTACGGACCGGAGTTCCCCGACGCGGGGATACCCCACCGCGCGATGCGGCGCGTCCTGCCGTAGCCGAGCCGGACCGGCTGGTGGGGCCGGTCACATGGCAGGCTTGACCCTCGCCGTGTGAACGCCGAAACCCACCGGAGCGGTGACCGTGGATCAGTTGGCCCTGTTGTTCATGCTGCTGCTCGGGGCCCTGCTGAGCGTCCCGGTCGGGGACCGGCTCGGGCTGCCGGCGCCCGTGCTGATGACGGTCCTCGGCATCGTCCTGGCGCTGCTCGACTTCGTGCCCAACGTCGACATCCCGCCGGAACTCATCCTGCCCGCGCTGCTGCCGCCGCTGCTGTACGCGGCCGTGCGGCGCACCTCGTGGCGGCAGTTCGCGGCCAACAAACGCCCGATCTTCCTGCTGGCGGTCGCGCTGGTGTTCGTCACCACGGCGTGCGTGGCCACCGTGGCGCACGCGATCGTGCCGGGCCTGCCGATCGCCGCCGCCTTCGCGCTCGGCGCGCTGGTGGCGCCGCCCGACCCCGTCGCGGCGACCGCCGTCGCCGGCCAGCTAGGACTGCCGCGCCGCCTGGTGTCCATCCTGGAGGGCGAGGGGCTCTTCAACGACGTGACGGCCATCGTCCTCTACCACGTGGCCATCGCCGCGGCCGTCAGCGGTTCCTTCTCGCCCTGGCGGGCCGGGCTCGACCTGGTGCTGTCCGCCGTCGTCGCCGTCGCGGTGGGGCTCGCGCTGGGCTGGGGCGCCAACAAGCTGCTGGACGTGCTGGGGGACGCGACCCTGCAGATCGGGCTGACGCTGCTGGTGCCCTACGTGTCCTACGTGCTGGCCGAGGAGCTCCACGGCTCCGGAGTCCTCGCCGTGCTGACCACCGCCATGTTCCTCGCCGAGTACGCCGTCGGCGCCGACGACGTGATGACCCGGCTCGCCGGTCACACGGTCTGGGACGTCGTCGACACCCTCGTCACGGGCGTGGCCTTCGGACTGATCGGGCTGGAGCTGCACAACGCCATCCGCACGGCCTCCGGGCGCTGGGACGAACTGCTGGGCTGGGCCGGCGCGGTCGTCGGCGTCGTGATCCTCGTCCGGCTGGCGTGGCTGCTGCCGGCCACCTGGCTGACCCAGCGCCTGCACGCCCGGCGCGACCACGACGAGGACATCCCGACCAGTTGGCGGGAGACCGTCGTCATGTGGTGGTCGGGGATGCGGGGCGTCGCCTCGGTGGCGCTGGCGCTCGCCATCCCGCTGAAGACGGAGGACGGCTCCCCCTTCCCGAACCGGGAGGAGATCGTCTTCATCGCCTTCGGGGTGATCATGGTGACGCTGCTGCTCCAGGGCCTGACCCTGCCGTGGCTGGTGAACCGGCTGGGGGTGCGGTCGGACACCGAGCGCGAGAAGGACTACGAGAAGGCGCTCGCCGTGCGCGCGGCGAAGGCGGCGAAGCAGCGCCTCAAGGAGATCGAGGCGGTCGAGGAACTGCCGGAGGAACTGTCCGAGCAGATGCTGCGGCGGGCCTTCGACATCGGCATCCGCATCAGCCCGGACATCGGGGACGAGGAACGGCGCGAGGCGCAGCTGCAGCGGGCCCGGCGGCTGAAGCGGATCCGGCGGATCCAGGGCGAGATGCTCAGCGCCGCGCGGCACGAGGTGCTGGCGGCGCGCAGCGAACCCGGGGCCGACCCGGAGATCGTCGACCGGGTGCTGCGCCACCTGGACGTCCGCAGCCTGCGCTGACTGCGTCGCCCGGCCCGTGCCCGCGGGTCACAGGGACTTCCGCGACTGGTGCGGGAAGCGGCGGGCCTCTCCGTCCGGTGAGCGCCGGGAACCGGGGAAGCCGTCGTGGCCGGGACGCCGGTCCGCGTCCGCCGTGTTGACGCGGGGCAGGGCGTACGGGTGCTCGTCGGCCAGCCAGCGGATCATCTGCTCGCGCACCTCGACGCGTACCGTCCAGATGTCGTCCGCGTCCTTCGCCGTCACCAGCGCCCGCACCTGCATGGTGTTGGGCGTGGTGTCCGTGACGGTGAGGTTGTACGCCCGCCCGTCCCAGGCCGGGCAGCCGCGCAGGATGTCCCGCAGCCGCTCGCGCATCGCGTCCAGCGGGGCGGTGTGGTCGAGGTGCCAGTACACGACGCCGGTCATCTGCGGGGTGCCCCGCGACCAGTTCTCGAACGGCTTGGACGTGAAGTACGACACCGGCATCGTGATCCGGCGCTCGTCCCACGTGCGCACGGTCAGGAAGGTCAGCGTGATCTCCTCGACGGTGCCCCACTCGCCGTTCACCACGACGGTGTCACCGATGCGCACCATGTCGCCGAAGGCGATCTGCAGCCCCGCGAACAGATTGCCCAGCGTGGACTGCGCGGCGATGCCGGCCACGATGCCGAGGACGCCGGCCGAGGCCAGCAGCGAGGTGCCCGCCGTCCGCATGGCCGGGAACGTCAGCAGCATCGACGACACGGCGACGACGCCGACCACCGCGGAGACGACCCGCATGATCAGCGACACCTGCGTGCGCACCCGGCGCACCCGGGCCGGGTCGCGCTGGGCGTGCGCGTGGGCGTAGCGGGAGTACGACGTCTCGACGACCGCCGCGGCGATCCGGATCACCAGCCAGGCCGCGGAGCCGATCAGTACGAGCGTCAGCGTCCGGCCGACGCCCACGTGGTGCTCCGGGAAGACCCGGGCCTCGACGTACGTCCCTCTCAGCAGCGCCGCGCACAGCAGGAGCTGGTACGGGATGCGGGCACGGCGCAGCAGCCCCCACAGGGGCGTCTCGGGGTGCCGTCCGTCGGCCTTGCGCAGCAGCAGGTCGGTGGCCCATCCGATGACCAGGGTCAGCAGGATGGACCCGCCGACCACGATCAGGGGGCGGAGTACGGTCTCCATCCCTCGAACGTAACCGGACCGGCCAGGGCCCGAACCTGTGACTTGTGTCCCCCGCCGGGCGTCGCCGCCGGTCGCCCTGCCGGACCCGGCTGGCACCATGGCCTCATGAACATCGTGCTCTTTCACTCGACCCATGGCCCGAGGCCCGCGGTGCGGCAGGCCGCCGACCGGCTGCGCGACGCCGGGCACCAGGTCTGGACCCCGGACCTCTTCGAGGGGCGGACGTTCGACACGGTCGAGGAGGGCATGGAGTACCAGGACCGGACCGGCAGGGAGGAACTGCTGAAGCGGGCCGTGCTGGCCGCCGCGCCCTATTCCGAGCGCGGGCTGGTGTACGCCGGGTTCTCGCTCGGCGCCTCCATCGCCCAGACCCTCGCCCTCGGCGACCACCGGGCGCGCGGGCTGCTGCTCCTGCACGGCACCTCGGACATCGCCGCCAACGCCTCGGTGGACGACCTGCCGGTGCAGCTGCACGTGGCCGAGCCGGACCCGTTCGAGACGGACGACTGGCTCAGCGCCTGGTACCTCCAGATGGGCCGGGCCGGCGCGGACGTCGAGGTGTACCGGTACGCCGGGGCGGGTCACCTCTACACCGACCCCGGCCTGCCGGACTACGACGAGGAGGCCGCCGAGGCCACCTGGCGGGTGGCGCTCGGCTTCCTCGACACGCTCCAGCGGGAGGACGCGCCTCAGACGGGGGAGTAGACCCGCTCGACGCGCTGCGTCCCGCTGCGCGTGCGGTAGGAGCGCGCCCACGTCGACGTGGCGTCCGGGTCGGTGCGGTCGGAGACGACGTAGTAGTCCATCTGCGCCCGCTCGGCGGTGACGTCGAGCACGCCGTAGCCGTGCCGGTCGGTGTCGACCCAGTGGACGTGCCGGTTGGCCGCCCGGATGACCGGCGCGGCGACCGCGGACACCGTGCCCTCGGGGACCTTCAGGATGTCGTCCAGGTTGTCGGAGGTCACCGAGGTGACGACGAACTCGGTGGCCGCCGAGCCGGACAGGGGGTAGGTGGCGGCGTTGTACGGCACGTCGTTGGCCCACGCCATGTGGATGTCGCCGGTCAGGAAGACGGTGTTGCGGATCGCGCCGGAGCGCAGGTGGGCCAGGAGTTCGCGGCGGTCGTCGGTGTAGCCGTCCCACTGGTCGGTGTTGAGGGCGAGTCCCCCCTTCGGCAGGCCGAGGAGCTCGGCGAGCGGCCTCAGCAGCTCGGCGGGGAGCGAGCCGACCGCGAACGGCGACATCATCACCGGGTTGCCGACCAGCCGCCAGGCGGTGTCCGAGGACGACAGGCCGGCCTTGAGCCAGTCGAGCTGGGCGCGGCCGGTGAGCGTGCGGTCCGGGTCGTCGACGTCGCCGTTGCCGAGGGAGACCTGCTGCGAGCGGAACGAGCGCAGGTCGAGCAGCGACAGGTCGACGAGCTTGCCGAAGCGCAGCCGGCGGTAGGTGGTGCCGGCGATCGCGGGACGTACCGGCATCCACTCGAAGTAGGCCTGCCGCGCGGCGGCCTGACGCGCCGTCCAGGTGCCCTCCGCGCCCTCGGTGTGGTTCTCGGCGCCGCCCGACCAGGTGTCGTTGGCGAACTCGTGGTCGTCCCAGATGGCCACCACGGGCGCCACCGCGTGCAGCGCCCGCAGGTCGGGGTCCGTCTTGTACCGGGCGTGCCGGGTGCGGTAGTCGGCGAGGGTGACGATCTCGTGGGTGGGCGCGTGCTCCCGTACGACGGTGTCCCGGGTGCCGTACTGGCCGGTGCCGTACTCGTAGATGTAGTCGCCCAGGTGCAGCCAGGCGTCCAGGTCGCCGCGCGCCGCGAGGTGGCGGTACGCGGAGAAGTGGCCGGCCTCCCAGTTGGCGCAGGAGACCACACCGAAGCGCAGGCCCGTGACGGCCGCGTCGGCCGCGGGGGCGGTCCGGGTGCGGGCGACGGGGGAGTCGGTGGGGCCGGCGGAGAAGCGGTACCAGTAGTCCGTGGCGGGGGCGAGGCCGCGGATGTCCGCCTTGACCGTGTGGTCGGAGGCGGCGGTCGCGGTGAGCGACCCCTTGGCGACGACGTTCGTGAGCGCCTTGTCGGTGGCGACGACCCAGCCGACCTCGGTGTCCGGACCGATGCCCGAGCCGGGTATGGCCTCGGGCACCGGCGTCACCCGGGTCCACAGCAGGACGCCGTCGGGCAGCGGGTCACCGGAGGCGACGCCGTGCAGGAAGGCGGGGGCGGCGCCGGCGGCACCGGCGGGCAGTGCCGCGGCGAGCGGAGCCGCGAGGACGGCTCCGGCCGCCGCGGCCTTGACGACCGTACGGCGGCTGGGCGCGCGGAGGCCGGCGCGCTCGGCGGACGGGGGGAAGGTCTCTTCGGACGATCTGTGTCGACTGGTCACGGCCGATCAGGTTACTGATCGGTACGGCCGCGGACGGGCGAACTCGCAAAAGTCCGCCCGCCCGTCGGCCGATCGCCGGCCCGGGCTACTTGGTGACGCCCGCGTCCTTGAGCGCCTTCTGCCAGTCGGCGACGGTGCTCGGGTTCTCGATCACCTTGTCGTTGATCTTGATGGTCGGGGTCGACTGGACGCCCTCGGAGTCGTCGAAGGACTTGCTCATGCGCATCGCCCAGGCGTCGTAGGTGCCCTGCTTCACGGCGTCCTGGAACTTCTTGTTGTTCTTCAGGGCGTCGACCGTGTTCGCCACCTTGATCAGGTAGTCGTCCTCGGCGAACTCGTCGCTCGTCTCCGCCGGGTGGTACTCGGAGGAGTACAGCGCGGTCTTGTAGTCGAGGAACGCGTCCGTGCTGACGTTCAGCGCGGCGCCGAGCGCGCTCAGCGCGTTCTTCGAGCCCTCCCCGCTGAGGTTGCCGTCGAGGAAGGTGCCGATCGTGAAGGAGAGCTTGTAGTCGCCGTCCTGCATGCCCTTGTTGACGGTCTCGCCGATGTTCTGCTCGAAGGAGGCGCAGGCCGGGCAGCGCGGGTCCTCGTAGAGGTGGACCACGTTGTCGGACTTGGAGTCGCCGGCCACGATCGTGGTGCCGTCCTTGCCCGAGGTGTGGGCCGGGGCCACCACCTCGGCCTCGGCGGCCTTCTCCCAGCCGCTGGGCTTGTTCATCTGCACGACGGCGTAGCCGATGCCGCCGGCTATCGCCAGCACGCCGACGATGGAGCAGGCCACGATGACCTGCCGCCTGACCTTGTCGCGCTTGGCCTGGCGCTCGCGCTCCTCGCGCAGGCGCTCACGGGCCGCCGTCTTCGCCGACTGGCTGTTCCGCTTGCTCATGGTGATGTTCTCTCCGGGGACGCGCACACGGACGTGTGCGGAAATGGGTACGGGGGCTGGCTGTCGGCGCTCGGTGACCGGGGGGTCACACGAGGGCGAGCGACACCGGCGGTCCGCGCCGTCCCAGGGAGTGCGTGAGGATCCGCTCGCGGGCGCCGGCGGTGCGGCGGGCCGCCGGGGCCGGGCGGCGCACCGCCGGGGCCCGGCGGACGGCCACGGCCGCGACGGCGAGCAGGAGCGGCCGGAAGGTCGTCGCGGCCACCGCGCTCAGCAGCCGGCCCAGCGCGCGCTCGCCGCGCCGCAGCCAGGCCGCCGCGAGCAGGCCGACGCCGACGTGCGCGCCCAGCAGCAGCCAGGCGGTCGCGGGGTCGGCGTGGGCGAGCAGGGCCGCCACCCGGTCGGTGTCGGCGCCGGTCACCCGGGTCAGCGGCGTGCCGACCCCGGTCCCCACACCCATGCCATCGCCGCACAGCACGTCGAGGCCCACGGAGCGCAGGGGACCCGCGACCGGGCCCCCCGCCCTGCCGTAGCAGACGTGCTGGCCGGTGGTGAAGACGGTGTCGGCCGCCAGCTCCAGCGGGATCAGCAGAGCGGCGATCGGACCGAAGCCGCGCTCGCGCCGTCCGGCCAGGGCGTACGCGATCAGGAACACGGCGGCGGCGACCGCGGCCACCGTGCTCAGCGGCAGCGGCACCCCGGACAGCAGCACGTGCGACGCGGTGCTGAGGGTCACGACGAGTGCCGTGAACAGCGCCGCGCGTACGGCTCTGAGCGGGGTTCCGGATATGTCCATAGCGAGTCAAGAGTGTGTCATGGGGGCCGGTAAGAGCCCCCTAAAGGGTCCCTGTGAGAGAGCCGGCGGTCACAGGCCCGGGATCCGGCCGTTGCGGAAGAGGTCGACGAAGATCTGGTGGTCGGCTCGCGCGCGTGCCCCGTAGGTGTGGGCGAAGTCGACCAGCAGGGGTGCGAAGCCCTCCTCGTCGGCCGCGATCGCCGCGTCGATGGCCCGCTCGGTGGAGAACGGCACCAGGGACTCCCCGGACTGGTCGTCCGCCGCCGCGTGCATCGCGGCCGTGGCGCGGCCCAGGTCGGCGACGACCTCGGCGATCTCCTCCGGGTCGTCGATGTCGCCCCAGTCCAGGTCCACCGCGTACGGCGAGACCTCGGCGACCAGCTGGCCGGCGCCGTCCAGCTCGGTCCAGCCCAGCCACGGGTCGGCGTGCGCCTGGAGGGCGCGCTGGGAGATCACCGTGCGGTGGCCCTCGTGCTGGAAGTAGTCCCGGATCGCCCGGTCGGTGATGTGCCGGGAGACCGCCGGGGTCTGGGCCTGCTTGACGTAGATCACCACGTCGTTCTCCAGGGCGTCGCTGTTGCCCTCGAGGAGGATGTTGTACGACGGCAGGCCGGCGGAGCCGATGCCGATGCCCCGGCGGCCGACGACGTCCTTGACGCGGTAGGAGTCCGGGCGGGCCAGCGACGACTCCGGGAGCGTCTCCAGGTAGCCGTCGAAGGCGGCCAGCACCTTGTACCGCGTGGCCGCGTCCAGCTCGACGGAGCCGCCGCCGGCCGCGAACCGGCGCTCGAAGTCGCGGATCTCCGTCATCGAGTCCAGCAGCCCGAACCGGGTCAGCGAACGGGCGACGCGCAGGGCGCCCAGCAGCGGGCCCTCGGCGGTGTCCAGCGTGAACGGCGGCACCTCGTCGCTCTTGGCGCCCGTGGCCAGCGAGTGGATCCGCTCGCGGTACGCGCCCGCGTACACCCGCACCAGCTCGGTGATCTGCTCGTCGCTGAGCGCCTTCGCGTACCCGATCAGCGCGATCGAGGCCGCGAAGCGCTTGAGGTCCCAGGTGAAGGGGCCGACGTAGGCCTCGTCGAAGTCGTTGACGTTGAAGATCAGGCGGCCGGTGGAGTCCATGTACGTGCCGAAGTTCTCCGCGTGCAGGTCGCCGTGGATCCACACCCGGGAGGTCCGCTCGTCCAGGTACGGGCCCCCTTCGGTCTCCGCGCTCAGGTCCTTGTAGAACAGGCACGCCGTGCCCCGGTAGAAGGCGAAGGCCGAGGCCGCCATCTTGCGGAACTTCACGCGGAACGCGGCCGGGTCGGCGGCCAGGAGCTCGCCGAACGCGGTGTCGAAGACGGCGAGGATCTCCTCGCCGCGGTGCTCGTCACTGAGCTGCGGAACCGACATCGCTGGGTGCCTCCTGGTACGGGTGGTGCGTGGCGAGTACAGCGGAAACTGCACTCGGACCAACGTTCGAGGGCACGCGGGAGTGCCCGTGGCCCGGGGCCGGCCCGACACGCGCGGCCCCGCACGAAGGTACGCGGCCGGGGCCCCGGAGTGTCAGTGGCGGGGCATAGACTTCGACGCTGACCCCCGGACTGACCGCAGCCCGTCGCCCAGAGCCCACCCGTCGCCCGACCACCGCCCCTCAACGAGGCGCTTCGCGCCAAAGCCCTGATCAGGAGGCCGCACGTGTCCAAGCCGCCGTTCACGCACCTGCACGTTCACACCCAGTACTCGCTGCTGGACGGTGCCGCGCGGCTGAAGGACATGTTCGACGCGTGCAACGAGATGGGCATGACGCACATCGCCATGTCCGACCACGGCAACCTGCACGGGGCGTACGACTTCTTCCACTCCGCGAAGAAGGCCGGCATCACCCCGATCATCGGGATCGAGGCGTACGTCGCGCCCGAGTCGCGCCGGAACAAGCGCAAGATCCAGTGGGGCCAGCCGCACCAGAAGCGGGACGACGTCTCGGGCTCCGGCGGCTACACCCACAAGACGATGTGGGCGACGAACAGGACGGGGCTGCACAACCTCTTCCGCCTCTCCTCCGACGCGTACGCCGAGGGCTGGCTGCAGAAGTGGCCCCGGATGGACAAGGAGACCATCTCCCAGTGGTCCGAGGGGATCGTCGCCTCCACCGGCTGCCCCTCCGGCGAGGTGCAGACCCGGCTGCGCCTCGGCCACTTCGACGAGGCACTCAAGGCCGCCGCCGACTACCAGGACATCTTCGGCAAGGACCGCTACTTCCTGGAGCTGATGGACCACGGCATCGAGATCGAGCACCGGGTCCGCGACGGCCTGCTGGAGATCGGGAAGAAGCTCGGCATCCCGCCGCTGGTGACGAACGACTCGCACTACACCTACGCGCACGAGGCGACCGCCCACGACGCCCTGCTGTGCATCCAGACCGGCAAGAACCTCTCCGACCCGGACCGCTTCCGCTTCGACGGCACCGGCTACTACCTGAAGTCCACGGACGAGATGTACGCCATCGACTCCTCGGACGCCTGGCAGGAGGGCTGCGCCAACACGCTCCTGGTCGCGGAGATGGTCGACACCGCCGGCATGTTCGAGAAGCGCGACCTCATGCCGAAGTTCGACATCCCCGAGGGCTACACGGAGATCACCTGGTTCCAGGAGGAGGTCCGCCGCGGCATGGAGCGCCGCTTCCCCGGCGGCGTCCCCGAGGACCGCCAGAAGCAGGCCGAGTACGAGATGGACGTCATCATCCAGATGGGGTTCCCGGGCTACTTCCTCGTGGTCGCCGACTTCATCATGTGGGCCAAGAACCAGGGCATCGCGGTGGGCCCCGGCCGAGGCTCCGCGGCCGGTTCGATCGTGGCGTACGCGATGGGCATCACCGACCTCGACCCGATCCCGCACGGCCTGATCTTCGAGCGGTTCCTCAACCCCGAGCGCGTCTCCATGCCCGACGTCGACATCGACTTCGACGAGCGCAGGCGCGTCGAGGTGATCAGGTACGTGACGGAGAAGTACGGCGCCGACAAGGTCGCCATGATCGGCACCTACGGCAAGATCAAGGCGAAGAACGCCATCAAGGACTCCGCGCGCGTCCTGGGCTACCCGTACGCGATGGGCGACCGCCTCACCAAGGCCATGCCCGCCGACGTCCTCGGCAAGGGCATCGACCTCAACGGCATCACCGACCCGACGCACCCGCGGTACAGCGAGGCCGGCGAGATCCGCTCGATGTACGAGAACGAGCCGGACGTCAAGAAGGTCATCGACACCGCCAAGGGCGTCGAGGGCCTGGTCCGGCAGATGGGCGTGCACGCCGCCGGCGTCATCATGTCCAGCGAGCCCATCGTCGACCATGCCCCGATCTGGGTGCGGCACACCGACGGCGTCACCATCACGCAGTGGGACTACCCGCAGTGCGAGTCGCTCGGCCTGCTGAAGATGGACTTCCTCGGCCTGCGCAACCTCACGATCATGGACGACGCCGTCAAGATGGTGAAGTCCAACAAGGGCGTCGACCTCGACCTGCTGTCCCTGCCGCTGGACGACCCGACGACCTTCGACCTGCTCCAGCGCGGCGACACGCTCGGCGTCTTCCAGTTCGACGGCGGGCCGATGCGCTCCCTGCTGCGGCTGATGAAGCCCGACAACTTCGAGGACATCTCCGCCGTCTCCGCGCTCTACCGTCCCGGCCCCATGGGCATGGACTCGCACACCAACTACGCGCTGCGCAAGAACGGCCTCCAGGAGATCACGCCGATCCACAAGGAGCTGGAGGAGCCGCTCCAGGAGGTCCTCGCGGTCACCTACGGCCTGATCGTCTACCAGGAGCAGGTGCAGAAGGCCGCCCAGATCATCGCGGGCTACTCGCTCGGCGAGGCCGACATCCTGCGCCGCGTGATGGGCAAGAAGAAGCCCGACGAACTGGCGAAGAACTTCGTCCTCTTCCAGGAGGGCGCCCGCAAGAAGGGCTACAGCGACGAGGCCATCCAGGCCCTGTGGGACGTGCTGGTCCCCTTCGCCGGCTACGCGTTCAACAAGGCCCACTCGGCCGCGTACGGCCTGGTCTCGTACTGGACGGCCTACCTCAAGGCCAACCACCCCGCCGAGTACATGGCCGCGCTGCTCACCTCGGTCAAGGACGACAAGGACAAGTCGGCGGTCTACCTCAACGAGTGCCGCCGCATGGGCATCAAGGTGCTCCCGCCCAACGTCAACGAGTCCATGTCGAACTTCGCCGCGCAGGGCGACGACGTGATCCTCTTCGGCCTCTCCGCCGTGCGCAACGTGGGCACCAACGTGGTCGACTCGATCATCAGGTGCCGCAAGGCCAAGGGGAAGTACACCTCCTTCCCCGACTACCTGGACAAGGTGGAGGCGGTGGTCTGCAACAAGCGCACCACCGAGTCGCTGATCAAGGCCGGCGCCTTCGACGAGATGGGGCACACCCGCAAGGGCCTCACCGCGCAGTACGAACCGATGATCGACAACGTGGTCGCGGTCAAGCGCAAGGAGGCCGAGGGCCAGTTCGACCTCTTCGGCGGCATGGGCGAGGAGCAGAGCGACGAGCCCGGCTTCGGACTCGACGTGACCTTCAGCGACGAGGAGTGGGACAAGACCTACCTGCTCGCCCAGGAGCGGGAGATGCTGGGGCTGTACGTCTCCGACCACCCGCTCTTCGGCCTGGAGCACGTGCTCTCCGACAAGGCCGACGCGGGCATCTCCCAGCTCACCGGCGGTGACTTCGGCGACGGCGCGGTCGTCACCATCGGCGGCATCATCTCCGGTCTCCAGCGCAAGATGACCAAGCAGGGCAACGCCTGGGCCATCGCCACCGTCGAGGACCTGGCCGGCTCCATCGAGTGCATGTTCTTCCCCGCGACCTACCAGCTGGTGTCCACCCAACTCGTCGAGGACGCCGTGGTGTTCGTCAAGGGGCGCCTGGACAAGCGGGAGGACGTGCCGCGGCTGGTCGCGATGGAGCTGATGATCCCCGACCTGTCCAACGCGGGCACCAACGCGCCCGTGGTCCTCACCATCCCGGCGACCCGGGTCACTCCGCCGATGGTCAGCCGTCTCGGCGAGATCCTCACGCACCACCGGGGCGACAGCGAGGTGCGGATCAAGCTCCAGGGGCCGACGAAGACGACGGTGCTGCGCCTGGACCGGCACCGGGTGAAGCCCGATCCGGCATTGTTCGGCGACCTGAAGGTGCTGCTCGGCCCGTCCTGCCTGGCGGGCTGACGGCCGGGAACGGCGAAGGGGCGCACCCGGCACCGGGTGCGCCCCTCCGTGTCACCGTGGGCGTGACCGCCCGCGCGCCGGACGTCAGTTGTGGCCGAAGCGCTTCTGCCGCTTGCGGGAGGACGCGTCGCCGGGCGACATCGGCGGGGCGTGCTGCTCCTCGCGGTCCAGTACGGCCGACTCGGCGGCCTGCGGGGCACGGGCGGACGGGGACTGCTTACGGTCACGGTTGTTCTTGTTCTTGGCCATGGTGATCTACCTCCTGAGGGGGATCTGTCGGGCCAGGTACCGCCTCAGATTCACATAGACTGAAAAAGAACGCATATCGGGTAATTACCGTGCGTGACACGGCTCATCGGGTCGCGGGCCGCCGAAACGCCACGCCGAAGATCGAGTTCGGGCCGTTAACCTCCGCGCCGTCGGGCAGACTCGAAGGAAGCCCGAAGCAAACCTCCCGGAAAGAGGGTGGATCGCGTGGACCGCTGCATCGTCCTGGTGGACGCCGGGTACCTGCTGGGAGCGGCCGCGAGTCTCCTCGCCGGGGAGCCCTCGCGCTCGCGCATCACCGTCGATCACGCCGCCCTCATCCAGGGGTTGCGCGACCGCGCCGAGTCCGACACGCAGCAGCCCCTGCTGCGCATCTACTGGTTCGACGGCGCCCCCGACCGTGTCCCGCAGCCCGAGCACCGCCGCCTGCGCGTGATGCCCAGGGTGACCGTCAGACTGGGGGCCCTCACGCGCAGTGACGGCCGCTGGGCGCAGAAGGGCGTGGACGCCGCCATGCACGCCGAGCTGACCGAGCTGGCCCGCAACCGGGCCTGTTCCGACATCGTCCTCGTGACCGGCGACGGCGACCTGCTGCCCGGCATGATGGCCGCCAAGGAACACGGCGTCGCCGTCCACCTGTGGGCCGTACAGGCCGCCGACGGCGACTACAACCAGTCCGAGGACCTGGTCGCCGAGGCCGACGAGCGCCGAGTGCTGGACCGGGCCTGGATCACCAAGGCGGTGCGCGCCAAGGAGGTCGGCGGCATCTGCGCCCCGCCCCCCGTGCCCCGGCCCGAGATCGCCGCGATCCTCTCCGCGCCGCTGCCGGAGTCCGCCCTGTCCGCCGCGGCCGAGCGCCCCGCCCGGGAGCCCGCGCACCCCGCGGCGGACACCGCCGCACGCAACGGCACCGAGGAACGCGCGACGCCCGCCAGGGGCGTCCCCACCCCCAAGGACCTGGCCTCCCTGCGCGCCCCCGGCGCCCCTCCCGCCGCGCACCCGCCGACCGCCACCCTGCGCTGGTCCTCCGACAAGGGCTGGGTCGACCGGCCCGCCGCCGAGCCGGCCGAGGCCGTCGCCCTGCCGACCCTGGCCCAGCTCACCACGGCCGAGCAGCGCTGGGCCGACCGCGAGGAGGACATCACCACGGTCGGCGGCGACCCGTACGAGGTCGGGCAGGTCTTCGCCCGCCGCTGGGTGGAACGCCTCGGCGACCACGGCCACCTGCAGAAACTGTCGGGCATGTACCCCCGCATCCCGCACCGGGTCGACGGAGAGCTGCTGCGGTACGCCGCCCGCTTCGGACTGCTCGCCCACAAGGACGACCAGATCGACGAGCGCGACCGGTACGCGATCAGAGCCGGGTTCTGGCGGGAGATCGACGTGCGGACCGCCACGGAGCACGCCCCCGCCGGGGAGTGACGCCCTGGCCGAATTGATGCTTATGGGCGGACCCGAGGGCGAGGCGGGGTTCACGACCACGTACTCTCGTCCCTTGTGAATACGCGCGCGCCCCAGGCACTTCGACCCGGTGGCGATGCCGTGTGCGTGGTGCGCGGACTGACCAAGACCTATGCGGCGGTACGGGGTCGGCGCGGCGTCCCCGCCGCCCCCGAGGTCCGGGCCACCGACGACGTGACGCTGGAGATCCGCCGCGGTGAGATCTTCGGGCTGCTCGGGCCGAACGGCGCGGGAAAGTCCACCCTCGTCCGCCAGCTGACCGGCCTGATGCGGCCCGACGGCGGCAGAGTGGAGATCCTCGGCCACGACATCGTGCGCCACCCCGAGCGCGCCGCGCGGATCCTCGCCTACCTCGGCCAGGAATCCAGCGCCCTGGACGAGCTCACCGTCTCGCTCGCCGCCGAGACCACCGGGCGGCTGCGCGGCCTCGACGCCGCCGACGCCCGAGCCGAGCGGGACGCCGTCCTGGACGAACTGGGCCTGACCCCGATCGCCGCGCGCCCGCTCAAGAAGCTCTCCGGCGGACAGCGCCGCCTGGCCTGCTTCGCCGCCGCGCTGGTGGGGGAGCGCCCGCTGCTCGTCCTGGACGAGCCGACCACCGGCATGGACCCGGTGGCGCGGCGCGCCGTCTGGGCCGCCGTCGACCGCCGGCGTGCCGAACGCGGGACGACCGTGCTGCTCGTCACCCACAACGTCATCGAGGCCGAGACCGTCCTCGACCGGGTCGCCGTCCTCGACCGCGGCCGTGTGATCGCCTGCGACACCCCGGCCGGGCTCAAGGAGCAGGTCGCCGGCGAGATCCGGGTCGACCTGGTGTGGCGCGAGAGCGCCCCGCTGGGCGTGCCCGAGGTCGCCGCGCTGCGCGACCGGGCCGCCGAGTCGGGCCGCCGCTGGACGCTGCGGCTCGCCCCGGAGGAGGCCCGCGCGGTCGTCGCCACCGTCACCGGCGGGGCCGCCTTCGCCGCGCTGGACGACTTCACCCTGGCCACGCCCAGCCTGGAGGACGTGTACCTGGCGCTGGGCGGCGCCGCGCGCCAGGGGCTGGTCAGGACGTGAGCGGGCGAGCGGTGAGCACGCGCCACGCCGCGTCCGTACCGGACGGGGCGAGTGCCTGCGTGAGGACCGGCTAAGTGCAGACTGGCTCAGCGACGAGTGGTGAAGGGGAGCAGCACGACGTGAGTGTCGTACCCGCCGAAGTCCTGCCCGACCGTGCCCCGGCCGCCGAGGAGCGGGGCGCCGCCGCGCTCGGGCCCCGGGCGCGGCTGTGGCCCTCCCTGGTGGCCGTGTACCGGGCGCAGCTGTCCCGGGCACGGGTCGCGCGCATCCCGCTGCTGTTCGTGGCCACGTTCCAGTCGATCGGCATCATGATCCTCATGCGCGGCGTCGTCGACGGCGGCGGCGAGGCGCAGGCCGTGGTCGCCGGGTCCGCGGTGCTCGTCGTCGCCTTCGTC
Organism: Streptomyces sp. NPDC048185; assembly: GCF_043202495.1. Taxonomy (NCBI): domain Bacteria; kingdom Bacillati; phylum Actinomycetota; class Actinomycetes; order Kitasatosporales; family Streptomycetaceae; genus Streptomyces; species Streptomyces sp. NPDC048185. The sequence goes on along the minus strand of NZ_JBIDAN010000001.1, from coordinate 309,506 downwards.
GCGCTGAACCTCCTCGCCCAGTACTTCGGCCAGCTGCGCGCCAGCGGCGGCCTCGACCACTACGCGACGCTGCCGGTGCCGCCGGCGGCGGTGGTGCTGGGCGCGGCGGGCGCGTACGCGTCCTTCACCGTGCCGGGGACCGTGGTGACGGCGGTGTTCGGCTGCCTGCTGTTCGGGCTGCCGATGACGCACCTGTGGGTGCTGGTGGCCGTGATCCCGCTGGCCGGCGCCGCGCTCGCCGGGCTGGGTGCGGCGCTGGGCCTGCTCGCGCCCCGGCCGGAGCTCGCCACCCTGCTGGGCCAGCTGGGCATGTCGGCGGCGCTGCTGCTGGGCGTGCTGCCCGCCGAGCGGATGCCGGAGGCGGTACGGCTGGCCCGCGACCTGCTGCCGTCGACGTACGGGGTGGAGGCGTTCGCCCGCACCTTCGGACCGCGGCCCGACTGGGCCTTCGTCCTCGGTGACCTCGCCGTGTGCGCGGTGGTCGGTGTGCTCTCCCTGGCCGTCGCCACCTGGGCGTACCGCCGGGCCGCCGTCCGGTGACGCGCGGCACAGGCGCGTTTGGCACGATGGCAGGGTGACCGCACCTCTGACTCCCCCTCCGCCGCCGAACGAACACTCGTCGCCCCACGGCGGGCCCGTGCCGCCGCCCGTGGGCGCGCATGCGGTGGGCACCGCGCACGACCACCACGGCGAACAGGACGGCCCCGGGATGCTGACCGAAGCGCGGCAGGCCGCCGTGACCCTGGTGGCGGTGGCCCTCTCCGGCGCCCTGCTGGGCGTGCTGTGGTGGTGGCTGGCGCCGAGCGTGCCGCTCGTCGGGGACGTCGTGGACGGCAGCTGGGTGGTCTACCTGAAGGACTCCGAGGGCGAGCAGGCCGTCGGGGTCGACGGGACGTTCACGCTGCTCGCGCTCGGATTCGGGGTGATCAGCGCGCTGGCCGTCTTCCTGCTGCGGCGGCGCGGGGGCGTGCCGCTGGTGGTGGCCCTGGGCGTCGGCGCCTTCCTCGGCTCGCTGCTGGCCTGGAAGGTCGGCGTGTGGCTGGGCCCCGGACAGGACGTGATCGCCCACGCGCGGGAGGTGGGCAAGGGGACGACGTTCTCCGCGCCGCTGAAGCTGGGCGCGAAGGGCGCGTGGCTGGCCTGGCCGTTCGCCGCGCTCGTGATGCACCTGGGGCTGACGGGCCTCTTCGGCCCCCGGGACCCGGACCCGTACGCCCCCGACCCCGACCCGCAGCACCCCCAGGGGCTGCCGCCCTACGACGGCAAGTCCGCGTAGCCGGGGGGTGCCGCGCAGTTTCCGCTGCACCGGACCCACCGCCGGGCCGGCGCCCGGACGGCGTAGCGCGGCTGCCGCGCCCGGTCGGCCCGGGGCGGGTGTGGTCTGTGCGATCGGAGCGGAGCCGGGGTGGTGCCCGAACGGTGCGGGACGGCTTTCGTGCCCGGTCGGCCGCCGGGTGGACGGGGTGCCCCGGACGTCGGGGCCGGCCGGCGCGTGGCCGGCGTGCCGTGCGGCCGGCCTGGGCCGAGCGGTGCCCGGACCGTGCGGCGCAGAGGGGCGGGGTGCCGGGTGGTCAGGGGCGGCCGATGGGGGCCAGGGTCGCGGACGTCAGTTTCGCCAGGTCGTCGGGGGACAGCTCGACCTCCAGTCCGCGGCGGCCCGCCGAGACGCAGATCGTGGCGTGGCCCGAGGCCGACGCGTCCAGGACCGTCGGGAGCCGCTTGCGCTGGCCGAGGGGGGAGATGCCGCCCCGCACGTACCCCGTGGTGCGCTCCGCCAGGGCCGGGTCGGCCATCGCCGCCCGCTTGCCGCCGACCGCGGACGCCAGCGCCTTCAGGTCCAGCTGGCCCGCCACCGGGACCACCGCGACCGTCAGCGCGCCGTCGACGTCCGCCACCAGCGTCTTGAAGACACGCTCCGGCGACACCCCCATCGCCTCGGCCGCCTCCTCGCCGTAGGACGGGTGGGCCGGGTCGTGGTCGTAGGCGTGGACCGTGTACGTCACCCCGGCCGCCGTCAGGGCCACCGTCGCGGGCGTCCCCCCGGGCTGCTGCTTCTTCGGCTTCTTCGCCATGCGGGCCAGTACCTCAGTTGAAACTCGTCGGACCGCGCGTCAGGTCGGACGCCGGCAAGGACGGCAGCGTACGGATGATCGCGGTCTCGGTGCGAAGGAGTTTCAGCTCGTCGCGCAGCCGGGAAGCGGTGTCCGGCGCCTGGAGCAGGCGCTGCTTGGTCGGGGTGTCCAGCATCATCGCGGCGGCGACCAGGTAGGAGACCACGCCCGGTTCGTCCGGCAGGTCCGCGCCGGTCGTCAGCGACCGCTCGCGGGCCCCCGCCAGCCGCTTCTGGTACTGGCGGAACGACCGCAGCACCCCCTCGGCCAGCGCTCCCGCCTCGTCGCCGGGGTCCTCGGACAGCGGCTCGAGCTCGGCCGTCAGGAACGGGCCCGAGGAGTCCACCGACAGCACACGCACCCGGTTCGTCCCGGTCGCCAGCACCTCGAAGGTGCCGTCGGCCCGCTCCCGGATCGTCGCGGCGTCCGCGATGCAGGCCACCTTGTGGAAGGACTTGGCCGGGTCGGGGCCGAACCCGGCCGTGGGGCCGCGCTCGGGCACGGCCGTCGGGTCGGGCATGCCGGGGGCGCTCGGGGCGACCTCGTGGCCGTCGCGGATCGCCACGACGGCGAACCGGCGCGGTTCTTCCTCGGGGGTCTTCAGCAGATCGCGCATCATGGCGCGGTAGCGCTCCTCGAAGATGTTGAGCGGGAGCACCAGCCCCGGGAACAGCACCGAGTTCAGGGGGAAGAGGGGGAGCCGGACGGTGGTCACGACGCAGAAGCCTAATGGTCGCCGGGGTGAGCGCGACCGCCCCGCCCACTTCGTGGATGGCGCGGACCCGCCGTCACCCCCGTGACCGCACCGCCGCGCGGACGTTCGCGCGCACCTGGAGGAACCGGCCGAGCGGGTCGTCCGAGTCCCGGTCCCAGGGGAAGGACGTGACGTACGGGCCGGTCAGCCGCAGTTGTTCCGCCGCGTCCCGCGGCCGCTCCAGGCGGACCAGGACGTACGCCAGCAGGTTGCGCAGCTCCGCCGGCCCGGGGTCCGCCGCGGGGTACGCGGCCGACAGGGCGATCGCGCGGTCGGCCGCCGCGTCCAGCCGGGCCCGGTCCACGCCGGGCACCGGTCCCCGGCCGGGGGCGTGACCGCCGCCGGCGGTCAGGCAGGCGAAGACCGCCCGCATCGGCAGCGCGCGCAGCAGCGCGTCCTCGGGGGCGTCCTGCGCGGCCGTCTCGGCGAAGTCCAGGCACTCGCGGTGGGCGCGGTCGGAGGCGGCCGACAGATATTCCAGGGCGGCGACATGGCAGCCGTAGTGGTGCGGGGAGCGGCGGACCGCCTGCTCCCACAGCCGCTCGAACTCGGCGTGTCCCGCGTGCGCGCCCCGCGCGGCGTCCAGCGCGACGTGCCACGGCACGGGGTCGGGGCCGCCGGCCCCGGTGGCGGCCGTGACCGCCGGGTCCACCTGGCGCAGGAGTTCGGCGCGGGCCGGCGAGTCCCAGCAGCGGTCCACCGCAAGCCGGGCCCGGACCAGCAGGACGCCGGGGTCGTCGGGGGCGGCGGCGTGCCAGTGCTCCAGCCATTCGGAGCGGGAGCGGGCGAAGGCGGCCAGACGGGTCGCGTAGCGGTCGCGGTGCTCCCACTCGGCGTTCTCCCGGGTGCCGGCGAGCAGGCCGGCCGCGGGGCCGTACTCGCCGCGGGCCGCGGCGACCAGGGCGGGGGCGAGACGGTCGTCGGGGGCGTCGAGGAGCACGTCGGCCTCGTCGTCGGCGGTCGGCGCGGCGGCGGGCCGCGACGTACGGAGGAACGCGCGCAGCATGGCCAGTAGGACGGCCGACGGTGCGGGATGGTTGTGCGGGGCGGTGCGGTGCGCGCGGTGCGGGGCGTGGCCTCGGCTTCGCCGTCGGCCTTCGTGTTCCCACCCGCACCACCCGTGCGGGTTTCGTCGCCGGGTGCGGGTGGCCCCGGTGGGGCGGACCCGCCGTCGGCGGCCGCGGGTCGGGGGCGGGCGGTGACCTCGGCGGCACCTCCCGCGTTCTCCGTGCCCCGCGTGACCTGCGCGACCTGTGCGCCCCTCCGGGACCCGCGCGCGACCTCTGCGCCCCCTGGCGTGCACGCGACCTCTGCGCCCCCTGGCGTGCAGGCGGACGACCTCAGCCGCCCTCGGCGGGCCGGTGTCGGCACGGAGTGGGCCGGGCGGCGCGGGCGGGGTCAGTTGCGGCGCAGCAGTCTCGTCGCGCCGGCCGCGACCGTCGTGGCGAGGATCCAGCCGAGCAGGACCATCGCCGCCGCCAGCCACTGCCAGGCGCCGCGGAGCTGCCAGAAGCCCACCTGGCCCAGGTCGATGACCGGCAGCAGCAGGTCGAGGGCGAAGAGGGCCGGGTTCCAGTCCGGGTGCTCGCCGTTCTTCAGCGGCGGATGGTCGGTGCGCGAGAAGGCGAACGAGCCCGCCGCCCACAGCACCGCCATCCACACCGCCGCCCGCCCCGGCCGGTAGCCGTAGGCGACCGTCCAGTCCTGCGCGTACCCCACCAGCTTCGCGGCGAGCGGCAGGCTCTCGCGGCGCCGGCGGTGCTTGGCGAGCAGCACCTCACGGGCGTCCTCGTCCTCGCCGCCGGCCCGCAGCACGGCGGCGAGGCGCTCGTACGGCTCGGGGTGGTACTCGGCGGTCGCGGCGCCCACCCACCGCAGCCGCTTCGCCAGCGGGAACGGCCCCCGCGGCACCAGGTTCTCGTAGGAGAAGCCGCCCATCTGCAGGCGGCCGGGGCCCGGCCAGCTGTCCGCCCGGTCCATCAGGTTGACCACCCGCGCCCCCGACAGCACCACCCGGCCCCGCGCGGGCCGCTCGCCCAGGAATCGCAGCTCGGGCGTCTGCACCCGGCGCAGCGACAGCTCCTGGTCGTCGGTGAAGGTGAACCGCGCGTGCTCGAAGTCGACGGCGTCCCCGAACCGCCCGTCGTCCAGCCGCACCCCGCCCTCGCACTCGAACCGCTGGATCCGCGTCCCCTGCGCCGGAGTGGTGCCCGGCACCATCGGGCTGCCCAGGCCCGCCGGTGTCAGGTACAGGGTGCGCTCCACCGCCAGCCGCGGGGCGTTCAGCGCGTGCCGCGTGTACGGGTTGAGCAGCCGGGCGCCGCGCAGGCTCAGGGAGACCCCGACCTGGGCGCTGCGCAGGCTCACCTCGCCGTACGACTCCAGCAGCTCGGCCTGGAGGTCCTGGCCGACGGTGAGACCGTCCGCGGCGATGGAACGGCCGCTGCGGTCCCGGTGCACGACCGCCTGGCTGAGCAGCAGGTCGGTGCCTATCTGGGCGTCGGTGAGCCGGATCCCGCCGGGGATCCGGCAGCGCGGCAGATGCAGGTCGCCCTCGGTGTGCAGCCGGGCCGCCTCCAGCCGCGGCACCGAGCAGTCCACCAGCCGCAGGGTCGTGAACCGGGTCTCCGGCAGCAGGACCTCCCGCTCGAAGCGGCAGCCGCGCAGCTCGACGTACGGCACCACCGTGCCGCCCGCGAGATCCATGGTGTCGCTGATCCGCACGCCCACGAGCTGCAGCGAGGACACGCGGCCGGCGAGCGCGGGCGGGCCGTCGAGCAGCAGCCAGCACACGATGCGGGCCCGCACGGTCCGCTCCGGTCCCCACGGCTGCCCGCCGTGCGGGTCGTCGACGAGCGTGTCGCCGCTGCTCAGGTCGTACACGCTGCCGTTGCGGAAGGCCTGCCACATGCCGGCCTCCGCGGCGGTCAGGTCGTCCGGCAGCTCTCCGTCACGACGGCCGTCCCCTTCGGTCACGGCGCTTCACTCCCTCCCCGGCTACTCGCGAGTCACACACGCTTCGTACAACCGTTCATGCCCGCTGCGTGACCCCCTGAACACCGAAAGTGAGGGGGATCTGCCGGGTTCCGCGGCCGGGCGTGAGGAGCCGTCGCGTTCTGTATCAGCCATTGATACGCGCGAACGGTCTCCGACGCGGGTCTGAGAGAATTGGTTCCGTGATCTCCCGAATCGATCTGCGCGGCGACGCCCTCCCCGAGGGCCCCGCCCTGCGCGACCTGCTGCCCCGAGCCGACTTCGACGTCTCGGCCGCCCTGGAGAAGGTGCGTCCGATCTGCGAGGCCGTGCATCATCGTGGCGACGCGGCGCTGATCGACTTCGCCGAGCAGTTCGACGGGGTCAAGCTCGACCAGGTGCGCGTTCCGGCCGCCGCGCTCACCCGCGCGCTGGAGGAGCTCGACCCGGCCGTGCGCGCCGCCCTCGAGGAGTCCGTCCGCCGCGCCCGCCTCGTCCACCGCGAGCAGCGCCGTACGACCCACACCACCCAGGTGGTGCCCGGCGGCTCGGTCACCGAGAAGTGGGTGCCGGTCGACCGGGTCGGCCTGTACGCGCCCGGTGGCCGCTCCGTCTATCCGTCGTCCGTGGTCATGAACGTCGTGCCCGCGCAGGAGGCCGGTGTCGAGTCGATCGCGCTCGCCTCTCCCGCGCAGGCCGAGTTCGGCGGGCTGCCGCACCCGACGATCCTCGCCGCCTGCGCCCTGCTCGGCGTCGACGAGGTCTACGCGGCCGGTGGCGCCACCGCCGTCGCGATGTTCGCGTACGGCACCGAGTCCTGCCCGCCGGCCGACATGGTCACCGGCCCCGGCAACATCTGGGTCGCCGCCGCCAAGCGCTACTTCACCGGCAAGATCGGCATCGACGCCGAGGCCGGCCCCACCGAGATCGCCGTCCTCGCCGACGCCACCGCCGACCCCGTGCACGTCGCCTCCGACCTGATCAGCCAGGCCGAGCACGACCCGCTGGCCGCCGCCGTCCTCGTCACCGACTCCCCGGAGCTCGCCGACGCGGTCGAGCGGGAGCTGGAGCCGCAGGTCGCGGCCACCAAGCACGTCGACGACCGGATCGTCCCCGCGCTCAAGGGGCGCCAGTCCGCCATCGTGCTCGTCGACGGCGTCGACGAGGGCCTGCGCGTGGTCGACGCGTACGGCGCGGAGCACCTGGAGATCCAGACCGCCGACGCCACCGCCGTGGCCGAGCGTGTGCGCAATGCCGGCGCGATCTTCGTCGGCCCCTGGGCGCCCGTCTCCCTCGGCGACTACGCGGCCGGTTCCAACCACGTCCTGCCCACCGGCGGCTGCGCCTGCCACTCCTCCGGCCTGTCGGTCCAGTCCTTCCTGCGCGGCATCCACATCGTCGACTACACGCGGGACGCGCTGGCCGAGGTGGCGCACCACGTGGTGACGCTGGCGGAGGCGGAGGACCTGCCCGCGCACGGCGCGGCGATCAAGGCCCGGTTCGACTGGAAGGTCCCGGAGAGCAAGTGACGTTCGGAATCGACGATCTCCCCGTACGGGACGAGCTGCGCGGCAAGTCCCCCTACGGCGCGCCCCAGCTGGACGTGCCGGTACGGCTGAACACCAACGAGAATCCCTACCCGCTGCCCGAGGCGCTGGTCGAGCGGATCACCGAGCGGGTCCGCGAGGCGGCCCGCGACCTCAACCGCTACCCGGACCGGGACGCGGTCGAGCTGCGCACGCAGCTCGCGGAGTACCTGGCGAAGACCTCCGGGCATCACCTGGACGTGAGCAACGTCTGGGCGGCCAACGGCTCCAACGAGGTCATCCAGCAGCTGCTGCAGACCTTCGGCGGACCCGGCCGCACCGCGATCGGCTTCGAGCCGTCGTACTCGATGCACGGCCTCATCGCGCGCGGCACCGGCACGGGCTGGATCTCCGGCCCGCGCCACGAGGACTTCACCATCGACGTGCCCGCCGCCGAGAAGGCGATCGCCGAGCACCGCCCGGACGTTGTCTTCATCACCACCCCCAACAACCCCACGGGCAACGCGGTCCCGGCCGAGACGGTCCTCGCCCTGTACGAGGCCGCCCAGGCCGCCAAGCCCTCGATGGTCGTCGTGGACGAGGCGTACATCGAGTTCAGCCACGGCGCCTCCCTGCTGCCGCTGCTCGACGGACGGCCGAACCTCGTCGTCTCCCGCACGATGTCGAAGGCCTTCGGCGCGGCGGGCCTGCGCCTCGGCTACCTCGCCGCGCACCCGGCCGTCGTGGACGCCGTGCAGCTCGTACGGCTGCCGTACCACCTGTCGGCCGTGACCCAGGCCACCGCGCTGGCCGCCCTGGAGCACACCGACACCCTGCTGAAGTACGTCGAGCAGCTGAAGACCGAGCGGGACCGGCTCGTCGCCGAACTGCGCGCGACCGGCTACGCGGTGACCGAGTCCGACGCCAACTTCGTCCAGTTCGGGCGGTTCGCGGACGCGCACGCCACCTGGCGGAAGATCCTCGACCGGGGCGTCCTGGTCCGGGACAACGGCGTACCGGGATGGCTGCGGGTGACCGCCGGCACGCCGGAGGAGAACGACGCGTTCCTTGATGCGGTACGCGAACTGAAGAAGGAACAGGAGCAGAGCGGATGAGCCGCGTCGGGCGCGTGGAGCGCACCACCAAGGAGACCTCGGTCCTCGTCGAGATCGACCTCGACGGCACCGGCAAGACCGACATCGCCACCGGCGTCGGTTTCTACGACCACATGCTCGACCAGCTCGGCCGGCACGGTCTGTTCGACCTGACCGTGAAGACCGACGGCGACCTGCACATCGACTCCCACCACACCATCGAGGACACCGCCCTCGCGCTGGGCGCCGCCTTCAAGCAGGCCCTCGGCGACAAGGTGGGCATCTACCGCTTCGGCAACTGCACGGTCCCGCTGGACGAGTCCCTCGCCCAGGTCACCGTCGACCTGTCCGGCCGCCCCTACCTCGTGCACACCGAGCCCGAGAAGATGGCGCCGATGATCGGCGAGTACGACACCACGATGACCCGGCACATCCTGGAGTCCTTCGTCGCGCAGGCCCAGATCGCGCTGCACGTGCACGTGCCGTACGGGCGCAACGCGCACCACATCGTGGAGTGCCAGTTCAAGGCGCTCGCCCGGGCCCTGCGCTACGCCTCCGAGCGCGACGCCCGCGCGGCCGGCATCCTGCCCTCCACGAAGGGCGCGCTGTGAACGGCTCCTCGACCGCGCTGATCTTCGTCGGCCTGATCCTCGTCGGCGGCATCATCTCCTTCGTCAAGCAGAAGATGCCCACGCAGCTCATCGTCCTGCTGTCCATCGGCGCCGCGATGTGTCTCGTCGCGGGCGTCATGAGGCTGGAGGTGTGGAATTGACCGCTCCCGCCAAGCGGGTCGTCGTCTTCGACTACGGCTTCGGCAACGTCCGCTCCGCCGAGCGCGCCCTCGCACGCACGGGAGCCGACGTCGAGATCACCCGTGACTACGACAAGGCCGTGAACGCCGACGGGCTGCTGGTGCCCGGCGTCGGCGCCTTCGCCGCCTGCATGGACGGCCTGAAGGCCGCGCGCGGCGACTGGGTCGTCGAACGCCGGCTGGCCGGCGGACGCCCGGTGATGGGCATCTGCGTCGGCATGCAGATCCTCTTCGCGCGCGGCATCGAGCACGGTGTCGAGGCCGAGGGGCTCGACGAGTGGCCCGGCACGGTCGGCCCCCTCGAGGCCGACGTCGTGCCCCACATGGGCTGGAACACGGTCGAGGCACCGGCCGACTCCCAGCTCTTCGCCGGCCTGGACGCGGACGCCCGCTTCTACTTCGTGCACTCCTACGCCGTCCACGACTGGTCGCTGGAAACGCACAACCCGCTGATCGCCGCGCCCAAGGTCACCTGGTCCACGCACGGCAAGCCCTTCGTGGCAGCCGTGGAGAACGGTGCGCTGTGGGCCACGCAGTTCCACCCCGAGAAGTCCGGCGACGCCGGAGCCCAGCTCCTCACCAACTGGATCGAGACCCTGTAGAGATGAGCAAGCTCGAACTCCTCCCCGCCGTCGACGTCCGCGACGGCCAGGCCGTCCGCCTCGTGCACGGCGAGTCCGGCACCGAGACCTCCTACGGCTCGCCGTTGGAGGCCGCCCTCGCCTGGCAGCGCTCCGGCGCCGAGTGGCTGCACCTGGTCGACCTGGACGCCGCGTTCGGCACCGGGGACAACCGCGAGCTGATCGCCGAGGTCGCGAAGGCCATGGACATCAAGGTCGAGCTGTCCGGCGGCATCCGCGACGACGACACCCTCGCGGCCGCGCTCGCCACCGGCTGCACCCGCGTCAACCTGGGCACGGCCGCCCTGGAGACTCCCGAGTGGGTCGCCAAGGTCATCGCCGAGCACGGCGACAAGATCGCGGTCGGTCTGGACGTCCGCGGCACCACGCTGCGCGGCCGCGGCTGGACCCGGGACGGCGGCGACCTCTACGAGACGCTGGACCGCCTGAACAAGGAGGGCTGCGCCCGCTACGTCGTCACCGACATCGCCAAGGACGGCACCCTCCAGGGCCCCAACCTGGAGCTGTTGAAGAACGTGTGCGCGGCCACCGACCGCCCGGTGGTGGCGTCCGGCGGCGTGTCCTCCCTGGACGACCTGCGCGCCATCGCCGGTCTCGTCCCGGCCGGTGTCGAGGGCGCCATCGTCGGGAAGGCCCTGTACGCGAAGGCGTTCACCCTGGAAGAGGCCTTGGAGGCTGTGTCGCCATGACATCCGAAGCCGTACGGCGCGTGCAGAGCGGAAGTCCCTGGGAAGAGTCCTTCGGTTTCGCACGTGCCGTGGCGGCGGGCGACCGTGTCATCGTGGCGGGCACGACCGCGTTCCGGGGCGACGTGCTGTACGGCGAGGGCGACCCGTACGAACAGACCAAGGTGGCCTTCACCACCGCGGTCGAGGCGATCGGCGAGTTCGGTCTCGCCGTCGAGTCCGTGATCCGCACCCGTGTGTACCTGGCACATTCACGCGACGTGGACGCGGTGGGCCGGGCCCACAAGGAGCTGTTCGACTCCGTGCGCCCGGCCACGACCCTGCTGGTCGTGGAGGGTTTCATCGACTCGCGGGTCCTGGTGTCAGTCGAAGTGGAAGCGTATAGAGGAGCCGTGGATTCATGACCCTGGCGGTCCGAGTCATCCCCTGCCTGGACGTGGACAACGGCCGGGTCGTCAAGGGCGTCAACTTCCAGAACCTGCGTGACGCGGGCGACCCCGTCGAGATGGCCAAGGTGTACGACACCGAGGGCGCCGACGAGCTGACGTTCCTGGACATCACCGCCTCGTCGGGCAACCGCGAGACGACCTACGACGTGGTGCGCCGCACCGCCGAGCAGGTGTTCATCCCGCTGACCGTCGGCGGCGGCGTGCGCACCGCCGAGGACGTCGACAAGCTGCTGCGGGCCGGCGCGGACAAGGTGGGCGTCAACACCGCCGCCATCGCGCGCCCCGACCTGATCCGCGAGATCGCCGAGCGCTTCGGCCGCCAGGTCCTCGTGCTGTCGGTCGACGCCCGCCGCACCGAGGCCGGCACCTTCGAGGTGACCACGCACGGCGGCCGGCGCGGCACCGGCATCGACGCGGTGGAGTGGGCGCACCGGGCCGCCGAGCTGGGCGCGGGGGAGATCCTGCTCAACTCGATGGACGCGGACGGCACGAAGGACGGCTACGACCTCGAGATGATCACGGCCGTCCGCAAGCACGTCTCGGTCCCGGTGATCGCCTCCGGCGGCGCCGGCCGCCTCGCCGACTTCCCGCCGGCCGTCGCGGCGGGCGCGGACGCGGTCCTCGCCGCGTCCGTGTTCCACTTCGGCGACCTGCGCATCGGGCAGGTGAAGGACACGCTGCGGGAGGCGGGCCACCCCGTCCGCTGACCCCCTGCACGGCACAGCCCCGGCCGCCGGACGGCCGGGGCTGTGCCGTGCCACGGCCGGGACGGCTCGGGCGGCAGAAAGGAAGGAAAAGTTGCGCAAGAAGTATTGTGCAATTTTTCTTTCCTGCTTTACGGTACGGGCATGCCGAACCAGGACGCGAACCGTCCCATCACCGACCTGGGCACGCTCAAGGCCCTGGCGCACCCGCTGCGCATGCAGCTGTACCGAGGGCTGTGCGTGAGCCGGACCGCGACCGCCTCACAGCTCGCCGACCAGGTCGACGAGGCCGTCTCGCTGGTCAGCTACCACCTGCGCAAGCTGGCCGAGCACGGGCTGATCGAGGAGGCCCGCCCGCAGAGCGCCGACGGCCGGGAGCGGTGGTGGCAGCCCGCCTCGGAAGGCGTGAGCATCCGCGACGAGAACTTCCGCGACGCACCCGAGCGGGTGGCCGCCCACCTCGCGGCCACCCGGCTCTTCCACGACCAGCGCGCCGACATGTACCGCCGCTATCTCGACGAGCGCGCCACCTGGGGCGCCGAGTGGAACTCCGCCGCGCCCGACAGCGAGTCCCTGCTGCGGCTGACCGCCGCCGAGCTGGACGAGCTGCGCGAGGAACTGCTCGCCCTGGCGAGGAAGTACGACGAGAAGGGTCGGGCCGCCGAGGCCGCCGGCGACAGCGAGGGGCGCGAGAACGTCGCGCTGCACGTGTATGGGTTCCCGTTCCGTGTCTGAGAGGACCAGCCCCGCGATGACCGTCTCCACCGCGCCCCCGCTCGCCGCCGACGCCGGCCGCCCCGCCCACCGCGACCCCAACGTCCTGCGCTGGCTCGGCGCCTACACGTCGTCGATGATCGGCGACAGCGTCTACTACATCGCGCTGTCCTGGGCCGCGGTCCGGACGGGCACACCCTCCGAGGCGGGGATCGTGATGGCGGTGAGTGCGCTGCCGCGGGCCCTGCTCATGCTGGGCGGGGGAGTGGTCGCCGACCGGCTCGGACCACGCCGTGTCGTCATCGGCAGCGACGCCGTGCGCTGCGCCGCCGTGCTGGCGGTGGCGACGCTGATGTTCCTCACCTCCCCCGGCCTGTGGCTCCTCGCGCTGCTCGCCCTGGTCTTCGGCGCCGTCGACGCCGTGTTCATGCCGGCGGTGGGCGCCCTGCCCGCGAGGATCACCGGCAACGACCAGCTCACCCGGGTGCAGGGCATGCGGGGGCTCGCCGTCCGCTGCGCGAGCGTCGTCGGAGCGCCGCTCGGCGGTCTCGGCGTGGCGGTGGGCGGCGCGGCGGCCGCCTTCGCGCTGGCCGGAGTGCTGATCGCCGTCTCGGTGCCGCTGCTGATGTCGGTCCGCGTCCGTCCGGTACCGGCCGGCGGCACGGCCGGGGCGGACGCCGGGACGCCCTGGCGCGACCTCCGGGACGGACTCGGCTACATCCGCTCCCACCGCGTCCTCGCACCCCTCATGCTGGCCATCGCACTCGGTGACCTCGGCTTCGTCGGACCGCTCAACGTCGGCCTGACCCTGCTGGCCGACGAACGCGGCTGGGGGGCGTCGGGCATGGGCTGGGTGCTGGCCGGCTTCGGCACCGGCGCCGGCGCCGCCTCCCTCCTGCTCGCCGTGCGAGGACGCGTGGCAAACGCCGGGCGGACCGCCGGCTGCGCGATCCTCGCCGGCTGCGTCGCCATCGGCGGCCTCGCCTTCGTGCCCGGCGTCGTCGCGGCCGTCGCGGTCGCCCTGCTCGTCGGACTGCTCGCCGGGCTCAGCGGCGCGCTGTGCGGCGCCCTGCTGCAGACCCAGGCCGACCCCGCCTACCTCGGCCGTGTCACCGCGGTGGCCGGCCTGGTCAGCCTGGGCATAGCACCGCTGAGCATGCCGCTGTCCGCGGCGGCCGTCGGCGCCTTCGGCACCGGCCCGGTCTTCGTGGCCAGCGCGGCGGTGTGCGGCCTCGGCGGCGTCGTCGCCCTGTGCGTACGCGACCTTCGCCGGGCCGAACTGCCCCGCTGACCTCAGATCCCCAGCTGCTTCGTCTCGCTCAGCCTGGCGATCGCGTCCTTCTCGCCCTCCAGCTCCACCTTCGCCGCGCTCTGCCGGCCGTACGCGAACAACAGCAGCTCGGACGGCTCGCCCGTCGCCGTCACCACCGGCGTACCCCGGTGGGCGACCGTCGTCTGCCCGTTGGGCCGGCGCAGCACCAGGCCCGTCGGGATGCCCCGGCCGATCAGCCGGGCGGTGCGCTCCAGCCGGGACCACAGGGTGTCCTGGAAGACCGGGTCCAGCTCCCGCGGCGACCAGTCCGACCGGGCGCGGCGGACGTCCTCGGTGTGGATGTAGAACTCCACCGTGTTCGCCGCCTCGTCGACCTGCTTGAGCTGGAACGGCGAGAAGCGCGGGGGGCCGGTGCGGATCAGCTGGATCAGCTCCTCGTACGGCTTGGCGCCGTACTCCTCCATCACCCGGTCCAGACGGGACGCCAGCTGCTTGATCAGGGTGCCGCCGGCGGCGTCCGGCCGGCGCTCGCGGACCACCACGTGCGCGGCGAGGTCCCGGGCCCGCCAGCCCTCGCAGAGAGTGGGGGCGTCCGGACCCGCCGTCTCCAACAGGTCGGCCAGCAGGAGTCGTTCACGCTTCGCGAATGTCGACATAGCAGCCAGCCTACGGCCGCCCGCCGGGTCCGCCCAGTGGACGGCGCCGGGGCGCGTCCCCCGCGCGCGGCACAATGGGCGTCATGACCAGCAGCTCCCCCCGCCGCCCCGGCCCGCTCGACCCGGAGATCGCCGCGCGCCTCAAGCGCACCACCGACGGACTCCTGCCCGCCATCGCCCAGCAGTACGACACCGGCGAGGTGCTGATGCTCGGCTGGATGGACGACGAGGCACTGCACCGCACGCTGACCACGGGCCGCTGCACCTACTGGTCGCGCAGCCGCCAGGAGTACTGGGTCAAGGGCGACACCTCGGGGCACTTCCAGTGGGTGAAGTCCGTCGCCCTGGACTGCGACGCCGACACCGTCCTCGTCAAGGTCGACCAGGTCGGCGCCGCCTGCCACACCGGCGCCCGCACCTGCTTCGACGCCGACGTGCTGCTCGCGGACGGCGCCGCTGCCGACGCGCCCGGCGCGGCTCAGTAGGGTCGGCCGCCATGGACGTCATGGACCTCGACACCTTCCGCAAGCTGGCCGCCGACCGCCGGGTGATCCCGGTCAGCCGCAAGCTCCTGGCCGACGGCGACACCCCGGTCGCCCTGTACCGCAAGCTCGCCGCCGAGCGCCCCGGCACGTTCCTGCTGGAGTCCGCGGAGAACGGGCGGTCCTGGTCGCGGTACTCCTTCGTCGGCGTCCGCAGCGCCGCCACCCTCACCGAACGGGACGGCGAGGCCCACTGGCAGGGCACCCCGCCCGTCGGCGTCCCCACCGGCGGCGACCCGCTCGCCGCCCTGCGCGCCACGGTCGAGGCCCTGCACACCCCCCGCGACCTCGCCCAGGACCTGGGCCTGCCGCCCTTCACCGGCGGCATGGTCGGCTACCTCGGCTACGACATCGTGCGCCGCCTGGAGAAGGTCGGCCCGGGCGAGCGCGACGACCTGAGGCTTCCCGAGCTGACCATGCTGCTCACCAGCGACCTCGCCGTCATGGACCACTGGGAGGGCTCGGTCCTGCTGATCGCCAACGCGATCAACCACAACGACCTCGAGACGGGCGTCGACGAGGCCTACGCCGACGCGGTCGCCCGCCTGGACGCCATGGAGGCCGACCTCACGCGCGCGGTGGCCCAGCCCCCGGCCGCACTGCCGCCCTCCGAGCTGCCCGAGTACACCGCACTGTGGGGCGGCCCGGACTTCCGGACGGCCGTCGAGGACATCAAGGAGCGCATCCGCGCGGGCGAGGCCTTCCAGGTCGTCCCCTCGCAGCGCTTCGAGACGCCGTGCACGGCGAGCGCCCTGGACGTGTACCGGGTGCTGCGGGCCACCAACCCGTCCCCGTACATGTACCTGCTGCGCCTCGACGGCTTCGACGTCGTCGGCTCGTCCCCCGAGGCACTGGTCAAGGTCGAGGACGGGCGGGCCATGGTCCACCCCATCGCCGGCACCCGGCCCCGCGGCGCCACCCCGCAGGAGGACCAGGCCCTCGCCGACGAGCTGCTCGCCGACCCCAAGGAGCGCGCCGAGCACCTGATGCTCGTCGACCTCGGCCGCAACGACCTCGGACGCGTCTGCGAACCCGGCTCGGTCGAGGTGGTCGACTTCATGTCCGTCGAGCGCTACTCGCACGTCATGCACATCGTCTCGACGGTCACCGGACGGGTCGCCCAGGGCCGCACCGCCTTCGACGTCCTCACCGCCTGCTTCCCGGCCGGCACCCTCTCCGGCGCCCCCAAGCCGCGCGCCCTGCAGATCATCGACGAACTCGAACCGTCCCGCCGGGGCCTGTACGGCGGCTGCGTCGGCTACCTGGACTTCGCGGGAGACTCCGACACCGCCATCGCCATCCGCACCGCACTGCTGCGCGACGGCACGGCCTACGTGCAGGCGGGCGCCGGGATCGTCGCCGACTCCGACCCGGTCGCCGAGGACACCGAGTGCCGCAACAAGGCGGCGGCGGTGCTGCGCGCGGTGCACACGGCCAACCGGCTGGGGCAATAGGGCCATTCTCACGCCCCCGATTCCCGGCCCCGGGTGACGGTTCGCCCGGGGTTCGGGCGATAGTGGAGTACGTGACAGCTGTTCCTCACCCACGCACCCCCGCCGCAGGCCCCGCCCGGGCCGGCCGCCGGAGCCTCGCCGCCGCCCTGCTGTGCGGAGCGCTCGGCGCGGCCGTCGCCCTGCTCGCCACCCGGCAGGAGTGGTCGGAGGGCACCGCGACGGTGGCCGGCGGCGCGTTCCCCCTGACCGCCAAGGGCAGCGACGTCACGGGCGTGCCCGCGGCGCTCGCGATAGTGGGCCTCGCCGCGCTCGTCGCCGTCTTCGCGGTCCGCCGCGCCGGCCGGTTCGCCGTCGCCGCCGTGCTCGCGCTGAGCGGCGCGGGCACCGTCGCCGCCGCCCTGGCCGGCGTCTCCGACAGCTCCGCGCTGGACGACAAGGCCGCCAAGGCCGCCGGCGACACCTCGGCCACCGTGGACGCCCTCTCCCACACCGCCTGGCCCTACGTCACGGCCGTCGGCGGTGTCCTGCTCCTGCTGGCCGGTCTGCTCGCCCTGCGCTACGGCAGGCTGTGGCCGGCGATGTCCGGCCGCTACGAACGGAACGGCGCCCCGCGCCCGCGCCGCACGGCACAGACCGTGGACCCCGACCGGCCCGAGGACCTGTGGAAGGCCCTGGACCGCGGCGAGGACCCGACCGGCGCCTGACCCCCGCGGCGGCCCCGGCGCGACCACGCGGTTCGCCCGCGCACGCCGGGGCACCCGTACCCGCGCCACGCGACACCGGGGCGTGCCGCACCCGCCGCGCGCGCATGGAGAGCACCCCCGGTCACGGCGCGCGTGCCCGTGCGGGACAATGGGCGCGAGCGTCCTGCTCAGACACGTACACAGCAACGAGGAGCAAGCAATGGCGGGCAGCAGCCACGGTCACACCCCGGCCGCCTGGGCGGGTGTCATCATCACCTTCATCGGTTTCTGCATCGCGGGCGTGTTCATGGTGGCGGCCCAGCCGGCGGGCTTCTGGGCCGGCATGGCGGTCGTGCTCCTCGGCGGCGTCGTGGGCTTCATCATGCGCTCGATGGGCCTCGGCCAGCCGAAGGAGGACCACCCGGTGCACCAGGTCGCCGACAACCGCGCGCCGGCCGGCGCCAAGGGCTGACCCGACCGCGGTCGCGCAGTACTCCCTGAGGGGTGGACCGGCACCTGGTGCCGGGGCCGCCCCTCACGTGCGTGTACGGCCCGTGCCGGGCAGAATGCGGGGCGTGGACGCCGACAGCCGGGAACCGGCTCCGATCATGACCCCGCCCCCCGCGGGCGCGCCGGCCCTCGCCACCCGCCTGGCCGTCCCGGCCGGGGTACTGGCGGCCGTCGTCGGCGCCTTCGCCTACGTGGGGAACGTGGACCCCAACGAGCCCGGCCACTACCCCGTCTGCCCGCTGCTGCGCTTCACCGGCCTCTACTGCCCCGGCTGCGGCGGTCTGCGCAGCGCCCACGCCTTCGTCCACGGGGACGTCCTGACCGCGCTGCACGCCAACGCGCCGGCCGTCCTCGGCTACCTGGGCTTCGCCGTGCTGTGGACCGTCTGGGTGGTCCGCGCGGCGCGCGGCCGGCCCGTAAGGGTCGACCTCGGCCCGGTGCACCTGTGGGCGCTGGGCACATCGCTGCTGGTCTTCACCGTTGTCCGGAACCTGCCGTTCGGTGGCTGGCTCCACCCTTGATCACCCGCCGAATGTCCAGGTACTGGGACCGGCGCCGACCGGATGCGGGACCGTCGTCCCGCTGCGGATACCATCGGAGTGACCACAGGTTCCGCCGTCTGAAAGGGGGCCGCTCGCGTGAGTGTGCTCGACGAGATCATCGACGGAGTCCGTGCCGACCTCGCGGAACGGCAGGCGCGCGTCAGCCTCGACGAGCTCAAGGAGCGCGCGGCCAAGGCCCGGCCCGCCAAGGACGGCGTGAGCGCCCTGCGGGGCGACGGCGTCAAGGTCATCTGCGAGGTCAAGCGCTCCAGCCCGTCCAAGGGCGCGCTGGCCGCCATCGCAGACCCCGCCGGACTCGCCGCCGACTACGAGGCGGGCGGCGCCGCCGTCATCTCCGTCCTCACCGAACAGCGCCGCTTCGGCGGCTCGCTGGCCGACCTGGACTCCGTCCGCGCGCGCGTGGACATCCCCGTGCTCCGCAAGGACTTCATCGTCACGTCGTACCAGCTGTGGGAGGCCCGGGCGCACGGCGCCGACCTCGTGCTGCTGATCGTCGCGGCCCTCGACCAGCCGGCCCTGGAGTCGCTGATCGAGCGCGCCGAGTCCATCGGACTCAGCCCGCTCGTCGAGGTGCACGACGAGGACGAGGTCGAGCGCGCGGTGGACGCCGGCGCCAAGATCATCGGTGTGAACGCGCGCAACCTGAAGACGCTCGAGGTCGACCGCGGCACGTTCGAGCGGGTCGCCCCGGAGATCCCCGCGCACATCGTCAAGGTCGCCGAGTCCGGCGTCCGCGGCCCGCACGACCTCATCGCCTACGCCAACGAGGGCGCGGACGCGGTCCTGGTCGGCGAGTCCCTGGTCACCGGCCGCGACCCGAAGACGGCCGTCTCCGACCTGGTGGCCGCGGGCGAACACCCGGCACTGCGCCACGGCCGCGGCTGACCTTCGTCTAGGCTGACCCGCGATGACTCCCACCATGACCCCCGTGGACCGGCACGCCCGCCTCGCGCGCGGCTGCCGGCCCCGAGGCTGCCGCGCGCCCGCACGCCGGGTCCACGGCCGCCGGGTGAGGTACGTCATCGGTGACGAACCGGGGCAAGTGAACGGCATGCGATGGCACCGGCGCCCCGTAAGGGGCGCGGGACTGTAGTCAATCTGCGACTCCGTCGCGCGGGCGCGACCGGCCCACGACGGCCGGAGGCCGCCAACGACTCCCCGCCCCCACGGCGATCAGTCACCACCAGACACTCACCGTGAGGTCCACGCATGCCCAGCAACTTCTTCATCCCCGACCCGGAGGGTCAGATCCCCAGCGCCGAGGGCTACTTCGGCGCCTTCGGCGGCAAGTTCATCCCGGAGGCCCTCGTCGCCGCGGTCGACGAGGTGGCCGTCGAGTACGACAAGGCCAAGTCCGACCCGGAGTTCGCCCGCGAACTGGACGACCTGCTCGTCCACTACACGGGCCGCCCCTCGGCACTGACCGAGGTCCCCCGCTTCGCCGAGCACGCCGGAGGCGCCCGCGTCTTCCTCAAGCGCGAGGACCTGAACCACACCGGCTCGCACAAGATCAACAACGTGCTCGGTCAGGCCCTGCTCACCAAGCGCATGGGCAAGACCCGCGTGATCGCCGAGACCGGTGCCGGCCAGCACGGCGTGGCGACGGCGACGGCCTGCGCGCTGTTCGGCCTCGACTGCACCATCTACATGGGCGAGATCGACACCCAGCGCCAGGCCCTCAACGTGGCCCGCATGCGCATGCTCGGCGCCGAGGTCATCGCCGTGAAGTCCGGCAGCCGCACCCTCAAGGACGCGATCAACGAGGCGTTCCGCGACTGGGTCGCCAACGTCGACCGCACCCACTACCTGTTCGGCACGGTCGCCGGGCCCCACCCCTTCCCGGCGATGGTGCGCGACTTCCACCGCGTCATCGGCGTCGAGGCCCGCCGCCAGCTCCTGGAGCAGGCCGGACGCCTTCCCGACGCCGCGATCGCCTGCGTCGGCGGCGGCTCCAACGCCATCGGCCTCTTCCACGCCTTCATCCCCGACACGGACGTCCGCCTCATCGGCTGCGAGCCCGCGGGGCACGGCATCGAGACCGGCGAGCACGCGGCCACCCTGACCGCGGGCGAGCCGGGCATCCTGCACGGCTCCCGGTCCTACGTCCTCCAGGACGACGAGGGCCAGATCACCGAGCCGTACTCGATCTCGGCGGGCCTTGACTACCCGGGCATCGGCCCGGAGCACGCCTACCTCAAGGATTCCGGCCGCGGCGAGTACCGCGCGGTCACCGACGACGCCGCCATGCAGGCCCTGCGCCTGCTGTCGCGCACCGAGGGCATCATCCCCGCCATCGAGTCCGCCCACGCCCTCGCCGGCGCCCTCGAGGTCGGCAGGGAGCTGGGCGAGGACGGGCTGATCGTGGTCAACCTGTCCGGGCGCGGCGACAAGGACATGGACACCGCCGCCCGCTACTTCGGGCTGTACGACACCGACGCCGAGGTCGCCGCCGACGAGGCCGGCACCACCGCCGAGATCGAGGGGGACGCCAAGTGAGCGGGAACGTGCAGCTGCTGAACGACACCCTCGCCGCGGCGAAGGCCGAGGGCCGCGCCGCCCTCATCGCCTACCTCCCGGCCGGGTTCCCGACCGTGGACGGAGGCATCGAGGCGGTCAAGGCCGCGCTCGACGGGGGCGCCGACGTCGTCGAGGTGGGCCTGCCGCACAGCGACCCCGTCCTCGACGGCCCGGTCATCCAGACCGCCGACGACATCGCCCTGCGCGGCGGCGTGAGGATCGCCGACGTGATGCGGACCGTCCGGGAGGCGCACGAGGCCACCGGCAAGCCGATCCTCGTCATGACCTACTGGAACCCGATCGACCGCTACGGCGTCGAGCGGTTCACCGCCGAGCTGGCCGAAGCGGGCGGCGCCGGGTGCATCCTGCCCGACCTGCCCGTCCAGGAGTCGGCGCTGTGGCGCGAGCACGCCGACAAGCACGGGCTCGCCACGGTCTTCGTGGTCGCGCCCAGCAGCAAGGACGCACGCCTCGCCGAGATCACCGCGGCCGGCAGCGGCTTCGTCTACGCCGCCTCCCTCATGGGCGTCACCGGCACCCGCGAGTCGGTCGGCGCCCAGGCCGAGGACCTGGTGCGGCGCACCCGCGCCACCACCGACACCCCGGTCTGCGTCGGCCTCGGCGTCTCCAACGCCGTCCAGGCCGCCGAGGTCGCCGGCTTCGCCGACGGCGTGATCGTCGGCTCCGCCTTCGTCAAGCGGATGCTCGACGCCCCCGACGACGCGGCCGGCCTGGAGGGCGTCCGCGCGCTCGCCGCCGACCTGGCGAAGGGCGTGCGCCGGCAGGCGTGACGGCAAGCACGTGACAGGGGTCCTCCGTACGGGTGGACCTGGGACCGGGGAGGCGCTGTGCGCCTCCCCGGTTCGTTCTGCGGGGTGTGAGCGAGAAGAACCGAGACGGAAAGCGCACCGCCCGCGAGAGGCTGGCGGCCCAGCGCGAGAAGCAGAAGTCCAAGGACAAGCGCCGGCGCGCGCTGATCGTGGGCGCGTCCGTGGTCTGCGTCCTGGGACTGGCCGCGGTGATCGGCGTGGTCGCGGCGAACGCCGGGAAGGACGACGACAGCGAGGCCGGCCCGGTCGTCGCGCCCTCGGGCGCGCAGGGCAAGGACAGCCTGGCCATCCCCGTGGGCAAGGAGAGCGCCAAGTCGACGCTCGTCATCTGGGAGGACTTCCGCTGCCCTGCCTGCAAGGCCTTCGAGCTGGCGTACCGCAAGACGATCCACGAGCTCACCGACGCCGGGCAGCTCAAGGTCGAGTACCACCTGGCGACGATCATCGACGGCAACATGGGCGGCACCGGCTCCCGCAAGGCGGCCAACGCCGCCGCCTGCGCCCAGGACGCCGGCAAGTTCCCGGCCTACCACGACGTGCTGTACGACAACCAGCCCGAGGAGACCGACGACGCCTTCGCCGACAACGGCAAGCTGATCGGACTGGCGGGGAAGGTCGACGGGCTGGACACGCCCGCCTTCCAGAAGTGTGTGAAGGACGGCACGCACGACAGCTGGGTCGAGAAGTCCAACGAGGCCTTCCGCGGCGGCGGCTTCAGCGGCACGCCGACCGTGCTGCTGAACGGCAGGAACATCTACCAGGAGGAGTCGATGACCCCGGCCAAGCTGAAGCAGCTCGTGCAGGACGCCGACGAGTAGGGCACGTCGCGGGCCCGCCCGTTACGGACCCGTAGCCGGGCTGCCCGCCGCGCTCCCCGTCCCACACGGTAGCGTCGACCCTGCCATGGAACTTGCCTTCATTCCCAGCCCGTCGCGCGGGGTGCTGCACCTCGGTCCCATCCCGCTGCGCGGCTACGCGTTCTGCATCATCATCGGCGTCTTCGTTGCCGTCTGGCTCGGCAACAAGCGCTGGATCGCCCGCGGCGGGCGGGCCGGCACGGTGGCCGACATCGCGGTCTGGGCCGTTCCGTTCGGCCTGATCGGCGGCCGCCTCTACCACGTGATCACGGACTACGAGCTGTACTTCAGCGAGGGCCGCGACTGGGTGGACGCCTTCAAGATCTGGGAGGGCGGCCTCGGCATCTGGGGCGCGATCGCGCTCGGCGCGCTCGGTGCCTGGATCGGCGCACGCCGCCGGGGCATCCCGATGCCCGCGTACGCCGACGCCGTCGCCCCCGGCATCGCCATCGCCCAGGCCCTCGGCCGCTGGGGCAACTGGTTCAACCAGGAGCTGTACGGGAAGCCCACCGACCTGCCCTGGGCGCTGAAGATCACGTCGTCGGCCGACGGCCGGGTGCCGGGCACGTACCACCCGACGTTCCTGTACGAGTCGCTGTGGTGCATCGGTGTGGCCCTGCTCGTCATCTGGGCCGACCGCCGCTTCAAGCTCGGCCACGGGCGGGCCTTCGCGCTGTACGTCGCCGCGTACTGCGCGGGCCGCTTCTGGATCGAGTACATGCGCGTCGACGACGCCCACCACATCCTGGGCCTCAGGCTGAACAACTGGACCGCGCTCTTCGTGTTCCTGCTCGCCGTCCTCTACATGGTGCTCTCGGCGCGGATGCGTCCCGGCCGGGAGGCCGTGGTGGAGCCGGGCGCGGAGGGCTCCGACGCGAACACCGGCGACGACGCCGACGCGGACGCCGGCTCGGACACCGAGACCCCCGGGCGTGCCGGAAGCGGCAAGGACGCCGGGAGCCCCGAGGGTGCCGAGGCCCCCAAGGAGGCCGAGGCTCCCAAGAGCGACGAGGCTCCCGAGGGCGGCCGGGATGCCGGTGCCGTGAAGGACGTGAAGGACGGGGCCGGCCCGGCCAGGAAGGGCTGACGCCCGCCGTACGTCACCGAGGGCGCCCGGAGAGGATCCGGGCGCCCTTCGGCGTCCGTCAGGCCAGGACGGGCCGCCGGGCCAGCGACAGGGTCCGCCGGGCCGTCGCCACCACCGCGGCGTCGATGAACCGCCCGTCCGGCAGCGCCTGGGCGCCCGGCTGCGCGGTGGCCGCCTTGAGAACCGTCTCCGCCTCCTCCAGCTCCCGCTCGGTGGGCAGGTACGCCCGCTCGATGATCGGCAGCTGGCGCGGGTGAATGGCGGCGCGGCCGAGGAAGCCCAGGGCACGGCCGTGGGCGCAGGACGCCGCCAGCCCCTCCAGGTCCCGGGTGTCCGGATGCACCGTCTGCGAGGGCGGTGCCAGCCCCGCCGCCCGCGCGGCCACCACCACGCGCGCCCGCGACCAGTCCAGGCCCGCGTCACCCCGGACGCCCAGGTCCGCGCGGAGGTCCGCCTCGCCGAGGGCGATGCCGCGCAGCGACGGGTGGGCGGCGGCGATCGCGTACGCCCGCTCCACGCCCAGGGCCGTCTCCAGCAGCGCGTACAGGGGCGGTCCGCCGATCGCCTCGGCGACGGCGGCGATCTGCCCGGGGGACGTCACCTTGGGCAGCCGCAGGCCGGACAGTCCCGGCAGCGCGGCCACCGCCGCCAGGTCCGCCGGGGCCAGTGGCCCGTCCAGGGCGTTGACCCGCACGTGCACCGGCACCGGCTGCGGGTCGGTGAGCAGCTCGGCGGTGCAGGCGCGGGCGTACTCCTTGCGGTCCGGGGCGACCGCGTCCTCCAGGTCGATCACGACCACGTCGGCCCCGGCGGCCAGCGCCTTGGCGACCACCCGGGGCCGGTCACCGGGTGCGTAGAGCCAGGTCAGCGCGGGGGGCGTCATACGACACCCGCCTCGCGCAGTTCCTTCACGTCCGCCGGGGTCAGCCCCAGCTCGGTCAGCACCTCCTCGGTGTCCGCGCCGTGCGGCCGGCCGGCCCAGCGGATCGCGCCGGGGGTGGCGGAGAGCCGGAACAGGACGTTCTGCATGCGCAGCGGCCCCAGCTCGGGATCGTCGACCGTGGTGACCGTGTCCAGGGCCTGGTACTGCGGATCGGCCATCACGTCCCGCACGTCCTGGACCGGGGCCACGGCCGCCTCCGCCTTCTCGAAGGCGGCGAGCACGTCGACACGGGTGTGCCGGGCGATCCAGTCGCCGACCGCCGCGTCCAGCACGTCCGCGTGCTGTGCCCGTTCGGCGCCCGTCGTGAACCAGGGCTCGTCGATCAGTTCCGGGCGGCCCACCAGGTGCATCACGCGCTCGGCGACCGACTGGGCGGAGGTGGAGACGGCGACCCAGGTCCCGTCGGCGGTGCGGTAGGTGTTGCGCGGGGCGTTGTTCTGGGAGCGGTTGCCGGTGCGCGGCTGGACATGGCCGAGCTGGTCGTACCAGATCGGCTGCGGGCCCAGCACGGTCAGGATGGGCTCGATGATCGCCATGTCCACGACCTGGCCCTCGCCGGTGAGGTCGCGGGCGGCCAGGGCCGTCATCACGGCGTACGCCGTCGCCAGCGCGGCGATCGAGTCGGCCAGCCCGAACGGCGGCAGCGTCGGCGGGGCGTCCGGCTCGCCGGTCATCGCGGCGAAGCCGCTCATGGCCTCGGCGAGCGTGCCGAAGCCGGGGCGGCGCGCGTACGGCCCGAACTGGCCGAAGCCGGTGACCCGGGTGAGGACCAGGCGCGGATTGACCGCGGACAGCTCGTCCCAGCCCAGGTCCCACTTCTCCAGGGTGCCCGGGCGGAAGTTCTCGATGACGACGTCCGCGGTCGCGGCGAGGCGCAGCAGGGTGGTGCGGCCGGCGGGCTGGGACAGGTCGAGGGTGATGGTGCGCTTGTTGCGGCCGAGCAGTTTCCACCACAGGCCGATGCCGTCCTTGGACGGTCCGTGGCCCCTGGAGGGGTCGGGGCGGGTGGGGTGCTCGACCTTGACCACCTCGGCGCCGAAGTCGCCGAGCATGGTGGCGGCGAGCGGGCCCGCGAAGAGGGTGGCGAGGTCGAGGACGCGCAGGCCGGCCAGGGGGGCCGGGACGGGCAGGGGCGCGGGGGGAGTCACGACGGGCCGGGGCATGAGCGGGTGGCCTCCGTGTGGGTGAGGTGGGCGAGGGTGTCGAAGCCGATGCCGTCGAAGTCGCCGACCGAGGTGGCCAGGCGGTTCTTCAGCGGGGCCGTCCACTGCTCGGGCAGGGCGGCCGGGGAACCGGCGAGCAGGCCGGCGACGCTGCCGGCGGTGGCGCCGTTGGAGTCGGTGTCCCAGCCCCCCGACACGGCCCGGCAGACCGACCCGGCGAAGTCGCCGTCGGCGTGGGTGAGGGCGGCGGCGATCAGGGCGGTGTTGGGGACGGCGTGGACCCAGTGGTGGGTGGGGGAGTGGGTGGCGTGCAGCTCGTCCACGACCGTCTCGAAGTCGTCGTGCGTCTCGGCGAGCCGGACGGCGTGGCGGACGGCACCGGCGAGACGTGAGCCGGGCGGGACGACCGTGAGACCGGTGCGCAGGCAGGCGTGGACGTCGTGGGCGCCGCCGGCGGCGTCGGCGACGACCGCCGCCGCGAACATCGCCGCGTGGACACCGCTCGCGGTGTGCGTGAGCGTCGCGTCCCGGTGCGCCTGCGCGGCGGCGCCGGCCGGGTCGCCGGGATGGGTCCAGCCGTGCATGTCGGCGCGGATCAGCGCACCGATCCACTCGCGGAAGGGGTTGCGCCGGCTCGCCGTGAGCGGGGGTTCGAGACCGGTGAGCAGGTTGCGCAGGGCGACGCGTTCGGCGGTGAAGGCGCGCCCGGCGGGGAGCTCGTCGAGCCAGACGCGGGCGACGTCGGCGGTGGTGAAGGACCGGCCGTGACGCTGGAGGAGCAGGAGGTTCAGCAGGGGGTAGTTGAGGTCGTCGTCCTCCGGCATGCCGTCGATGTTCTCGGCGAGCGAGGTGGACGCGGAGCGGCGGTTCCAGGGGTGGGCGGCGGCGAGCTCCCCGGGGACGCCGCGGGCCGTGAAGTACGTGGCCAGGGGCCAGTTCCCGGTGGCCCGGGCGAGGAGGCGGATGCCGGTCAGCGGGAGCTTCTCCACGGGCTTGCCGAGGAGGCAGCCGGCGGCCCGGCCCAGCCAGGCGGCCTCCAGACGGCCGGGGAACGCGGCAGGGGGCGCGGCGGGGCGCGCCGTCGGCCACTCCGGGCACCGGGCCCTGATCGCGTCCAGCTCCGTCGGCTCCTCGGCCGCCGACGGGCTCGGCAGGCACGCCAGGTCGTCCAGCAGCTCCTCCGCCAGCAGCCGCAGGTACGGGGAGGCCGGCCGCGGGGACGCGCCCGCCCGGGCAGGGGCGTCGCAGCCGCCCGCCGCGCGCCAGCGGGCGGCGACCGCCGACGCGTCGCGGCCGTCCAGCGCGGCCTGCCGGAGCTCGTGGCCGATCAGGTCCTCCGGCTGGACCCAGGTCAGTCGGAGCATCCCGCGCCTCCGATCGCGGCGAACGCCCGCTCGTGGGCGCGGCGCCGCGCGACGTCCCGCTCGAAGACCTCCCGGGCCACCTCGGTGAGCGTCGCCGCCGGCTGCCACAGGTCCAGGCGGCTCGCCTCCGCGACCGTCTTCGCCCAGTCCTCCGGGACGGGCGAGCCCAGCGCCCCGGCCAGCGCGCCCGCCATCGTGGCGATGGAGTCGCAGTCGCGGCCGTAGTTGACCGCGCCGAGGACCGCGTGGCGGTAGTCGCCGCCGGCCACCAGCAGCATGCCCAGGGCGACGGGGAGTTCCTCGATGGCGTGCAGCCGGGACGGGCGGCGGGCGCCGAGGGAGGGTGCGCGGTAGTCCGGGCCGACCGTGTCGTACGGCGCGACCGCCTCCCGCAGCGGCGCGAGCGCCGACTCGAACTCCGTGTGGCGCGAGGCCACTTCGCCGACCGCCTCGATCGCCGCCCGGGTGCCGTCCTTCGCCAGGGACAGACAGGCCGACAGCACCGTCTCCGGTGTCGCGCCGGGAGCGCACGCGGCCGCGACCGCCGCCGCGAACACCCCCGCCGCCTCCCGGCCGTACGACGACTGGTGCGCGCCCGCGACGTCCAGCGCCTCGGCGTACGCGCGCCCCGGGTCGGCCGCGTTGACCAGGCCGACCGGGGCCATGTACATCGCCGCGCCGCAGTTGACGATGTTGCCGGTGCCGGCCTCGCGCGGGTCGACGTGGCCGTAGTGGATCCTGGCCACCAGCCACTTCTCCGCGAGGAAGATCCGCTGGAGGGGGAGGGCGTCCGCCTCCAGCTCCGGGATCCAGCGCGGGTTCGTCATCAGGTCCGGGACCAGGTGCTCGGCGACCGCGTACGCGTCGAGGTGGTCGCGGACCGTGCCGTAGACCCGGACCAGCGCGTGGGTCATCAGGGTGTCGTCGGTGACGTGGCCGTCGCCCTTGTGGTACGGGGCGATGGGGCGGGCGGTGCGCCAGGCGTCGCCGTTCCAGGGGCCGACGACGCCGTGGATGCGGCCGCCGTGGCGTTCGAGGATCTGCTCGGGGGAGTAGCCCTCGACCGGGCCGCCGAGCGCGTCGCCGACGGCCGCGCCGACCAGGGCACCGGTGACGCGCTCCTCCAGGCTCGCCGTGCCGTTCTGCGATGTGCGGGCTGTCATGGTGTGCGTCCTCCTTCGGGTCGGGGCGATTGCGCGGCGTGCAGGAGCCCGGCGAGCTCCACCAGGTCGGTGCCGGTGAGCCGGGGCAGCACGCAGCCGGGGAGCGTGCGGCAGGCGTCGCGCCAGGGGCCGGGGATCGACGCGCCGCCGCCCAGCGCGCCGGTGAGGGCGCCCGCCAGCGCGGGGGCGGAGTCCGCGACGCGGGAGAGGCAGGCCGCCGCGGGTACGGCCTCGGCGATCCGGCCCCGGGCGGCCCGGGCCAGGGCGAGGGCGACCGGTACGGTCTCGGCGGCGGCGACGCCGTAGCTGTAGACGTGGTCGACGATCTGGTGCTCCAGCAGCGGGACCAGGGCGAACGCGCTCTCGGCCGCGGTGGTGAGGGCGAGCGCCTGCCGGGTGTTGCGGCCGATCTCGGTCTCCTCGGGGAGCTCGGCGAGCGCGGCGTCCACGCAGGCATCCACCTCGCCGCCGCCGAGGGCGCAGGCCACTGCCGCCGCCATGGCCCGGGCGCCGTGCACGCCGTCGCCGTCCTGCGTGTAGCGGGCGTCGAACTCGGCGAGGTCGGCGGCGAGCCGCGGGGCGCCCGGGTGGGCGACGGCCAGGACGCAGGCCCGGACGCAGGCGGCGTCGTCGAAGTAGTGCGGGTTGTCGTGGCCGGTGGCGGGCGGGCGCAGGCCGGTGGCGAGGTTGCCGAGCCCGGCCCGGACCGAGATGCGGGCGCGCAGCGGCAGTACCGCCGACTCGACCTCCGGGGCGCGGTCCGCCGCCGCGGCCACCTCGCTGGCCACGGCGTTCCAGGTGAGGTCGATCGCGGCGCGCGTCCGGCGCTCGCGGCTCAGGTCGCCGAGGGCGCCGTCGTCCCCGGCGCGCAGCAGGGCCTCCGCCGCGAACGCCGCCCACTCGGCGTCGTCCGACGGGCCGAGGCGCAGGGGCTCCGGGGACTGGTTCAGGGCGATGGGTACGGGGAGGGTGGTGGTCGCGTTCTGCTCGGCGAACGTGTCCAGCTCGCGGGTGAGGCGACGCGTCCACTCGGGCATCCGGGCCGCCCGGTGCCGGGCGGCGGGCCAGCCGGCCGCGTCCCCGGCGGCGAGGCCCAGCAGCAGCCCCTCGACCCGCCGCGGGCCGTCGGGGGTGGAGGCGGGGGCCGGGGGAGTGTCAGGGACGCGGGCGTTCTCGGCAGTGGCGGCTCTCGGGGACTCGGGGCGGTGGGGACTTCCGGCGGTGGGGTGGTCGACGTCGCCGGGGGCGGCGACGTACGCCGTGGTGGCCGGTTCCTCACCGGCGGGACGGGAGCGGGTCACGGCCACACCCCCACCGGGCACGAGGGCCCGCCGGCCACGTCACCGTCCGCGGGCCGGGTGGCGGGGCCGCCTCGCGTGAGCGGCTCGCCGATGCCGTGTGTCGTGGGCGGGTGGGCGGCGTCTTCCGGCGTGGGCGGGTCGTCGTTTTCCGGGGGCCGTCCGCCGATCCCGCCTCCCGGGGGCCGGCGGGCGGTGTCACTTCCCGTGGGCCGGCGGGCGGGGCCGCCTCGCGGGAGCGAATCGTCGATGCCGTGTGCCGTGGGCGGGTCGGCGGTGTCTTCCGGCGTGGGCGGGTCGTCGTTTTCCGGGGGCCGTCCGCCGATCCCGCCTCCCGGGGGCCGGCGGGCGGTGTCACTTCCCGTGGGCCGGCGG
>NZ_JBIDAN010000001.1:0-279668 GCF_043202495.1 Streptomyces sp. NPDC048185 | reverse complement strand
CGGGCGGGGCCGCCTCGCGGGAGCGAATCGTCGATGCCGTGTGCCGTGGGCGGGTGGGCGGTGTCTTCCGGCGTGGGCGGGTGGTCGATGGCGCTTTCCGAGGGCCGTCCGCCGATGCCGTTTTCCGGGGGCCGACCGGCGGTGCCGCCTCGTGGGGATCCACCGGGTGTGTCGTCCCATGCGGGCCGGGCGGTGGTGGGGCGTACCAGTAGGTCCGCGATGTCCAGTACGTGGTGGCCGGCCATGGCCGGCAGGCAGGTGCCGCGGGCCGGGCCGATGGCCGAGGCCCACTCGGCGGGGATGGCGGAGACGCCCCGGCTCGCCCCGGCCAGGGCGCCGGCCACCGCCGCCGTGGTGTCGGCGTCGCGGCCCATGTTCACGGCCGTCAGCACGGCGTCCGTGAAGTCCCCGTCGGCCGCCGCGAACGCCCCGAAGGCGAGGGCGACGGCCTCGGGGGCGAGGTCCGTCCAGGGATAGCCGCCGATGACCACCGCGGAGCGGACCGCGCGTTCGCCGAGGTGGGCCGCCGTCAGCGCGCGGCGCAGACAGCGGGCCGTCCAGGAGTCCTCCGGGACCACGGCCAGGGCCGAGGCCACCACCGCGACGGGCGGCGCCCCCGTCATCGCCGCCGCGACACCCGCGGCCACCGCCTGGCCGCCGTAGATGCCCTCACCGTCGTGGCTCACCGAACCGTCGACCGCCGCCAGCCGGGCCGCCTCGGCGGGACGGCCGGCCGCGAACACGCCGTGGGGCGCGGCTCGCATGGCCAGCCCGTCGCTCCAGGCGTGGCGGTGCTGGGCGGAGACGGGGGCGGCCAGCCCGCGGCGCAGGTTCTCCAGGGTGCCGCGCTCGCTGAAGCCCGCCCCCCGGAACGGCCCCTCCTCCCGGTCCGCGATCCACTCGTGCCAGGCCGCCTCCACATGGGCCGCCGTGAGGTCGGAGCCGTGCCGGGCCAGCAGCAGCCCCGAGAAGATGGCGTACTCCGTGTCGTCCGTGCCGGACGGCCGCTCCGCCACGTATCCCGTGATGCGGCCCCAGCGGGCGCGGATCTCGGAGGGCTTCATGTTCTCGGCCGGCGCCCCGAGGGCGTCCCCGACGGCCAGACCGAGCAGCGCGCCGCGCGCCCGTTCGCGGAGCCCGGCGGCGTCCCCCGGGGCGGGGACCGAGGGAATGCAGGCGGTGGATGCCATGCGGCCTCTCCTCTCAGGCGGCGCCCGAAGAGGCGCACAGCCCTTTGCGGAACTGTCCCCGGTGCGGCTCGGCGCGCAGCCTCACGGACCCCAGCATCACCCGGTCGACATATGGGCGAGCATGATCACGGATGAGCGTCGGGGCGCAAAAGCGCAGGTAAGCCCAGCCTTCCCTTGCTGGCAGGACGGAAATTATCGACGTACATTCGGTGTTGTCGAAAAGTAGAACGCGTCCAAAATATCGCTGGGGGACCCATGGCCATCATCGAGACCGAGGCGGCGCTGCACGAGGCGCACCGCGACAACCACACCCACCGGGACGTCAACGGCGGCTGGCTGCGACCCGCCGTCTTCGGCGCCATGGACGGACTGGTCTCCAATCTCGCCCTGATGACGGGTGTCGCCGGCGGTGCGGCAGGTCAGCAGACCGTCGTGCTCAGCGGCCTCGCCGGCCTCGCCGCGGGCGCCTTCTCCATGGCCGCCGGCGAGTACACCTCCGTCGCCTCGCAGCGCGAACTCGTCGAGGCCGAGCTGGACGTGGAGCGCCGGGAGCTGAAGAAGCACCCGAAGGACGAGGAGGCCGAGCTGGCCGCCCTCTACGAGGCGCGGGGCGTCGAGCCGGAGCTCGCCCGCGAGGTCGCCCGGCAGCTGTCGCGCGACCCCGAGCAGGCCCTGGAGATACACGCCCGCGAGGAGCTGGGCATCGACCCCGGTGACCTGCCGTCGCCGCTGGTCGCGGCCGTGTCGTCGTTCGGTTCGTTCGCCCTGGGTGCCCTGCTGCCCGTCCTGCCCTTCCTGCTCGGCGCCAGTGCGCTGTGGCCCGCCGTACTGCTGGCGCTGGCCGGTCTGTTCCTGTGCGGCGCGGTGGTGGCCAAGGTGACGGCGCGCAGCTGGTGGTACAGCGGACTGCGTCAGCTCGCGCTCGGTGGTGCGGCGGCCGGTGTGACGTACGCCCTGGGCAGCCTCTTCGGAACGGCCGTAGGATAGCCCGGCTCGAACTTATGCGGTGGACCGCATAAGTAGTCGTTACTCACTGGTTTCGAGTGCGTGACCACCGGGCATGAGCCGTAAGCGCTGTGGGCAACGATGCCTGCCGTGTACGCGCGAAGTGGGCGACGGCGCCCCCTCCGCCCCCGGACCGATGGACACCGACCTGTCCGCCTCGGTCCCCACAGCCTCCGCCGCTGGGACCCGGTACCCCCGCCGAGACCCCTGCGTCGTCCGCATGGTGGAACGGATTATCCCGGTTAACGAGAACCACTCCATCATGTAACCTGCATCAAATTTTGCACTCACGCAGAGGGCCAACGTCGTCCCTCGGCACCTTGCCACATGCCACCTGACGACGACGGGAGAGCCGATGCGTACGCCGCGCCAGCCGTCCCAGCATTCCGCGAATGGCCAGAACTGGTCCTTCATGGATGCTCGCCCTGCTGCGCAGGGTATGTACGACCCCCGCAACGAACACGACGCCTGCGGTGTCGGTTTCGTCGCCACCCTCACCGGCGAGGCGTCCCACACCCTGGTCGACCAGGCCCTCACCGTGCTGCGCAACCTGGAGCACCGCGGTGCCACCGGTTCCGAGCCCGACTCGGGCGACGGCGCGGGCATCCTCTCCCAGGTGCCGGACGCCTTCTTCCGTGAGGTGGCCGAGTTCGACCTGCCCGAGGCCGGGGGGTACGCCGTCGGCATCGCCTTCCTGCCGGTCGACGGCACCGAGGACGCCGCCACGCGGATCGAGACGATCGCGGCCGAGGAGGGCCTCACCGTCCTCGGCTGGCGCGAGGTCCCGGTCGCCCCGCAGATGCTCGGCGCCACCGCCCGTTCGACCATGCCGGCCTTCCGCCAGATCTTCGTGACCGACGGCGCCTCGCAGGGCATCGCCCTCGACCGCCGCGCCTTCGCGCTGCGCAAGCGCGCCGAGCGCGAGGTGGGCGTCTACTTCCCGTCGCTGTCCGCGCGGACCATCGTCTACAAGGGCATGCTGACCACCGGCCAGCTGGAGCCCTTCTTCCCGGACCTGTCCGACCGCCGCTTCGCTTCCGCGATCGCGCTCGTGCACTCCCGGTTCTCCACGAACACCTTCCCGTCGTGGCCGCTCGCCCACCCGTACCGCTTCGTCGCGCACAACGGCGAGATCAACACGGTCAAGGGCAACCGCAACTGGATGGTCGCCCGCGAGTCCCAGCTCGTCTCCGACGTGTTCGGCTCGTCCTCGGACCTGGAGCGGCTCTTCCCGATCTGTACGCCGGACGCCTCGGACTCCGCCTCCTTCGACGAGGTCCTGGAGCTGCTGCACCTCGGCGGGCGCTCGCTGCCGCACTCCGTGCTGATGATGATCCCGGAGGCGTGGGAGAACCACGACTCCATGGACCCGGCCCGGCGCGCCTTCTACCAGTACCACTCCACGATGATGGAGCCCTGGGACGGCCCCGCCTGCGTCACCTTCACCGACGGCACCCAGGTCGGCGCGGTCCTCGACCGCAACGGCCTGCGCCCCGGCCGCTACTGGGTCACCGACGACGGCCTCGTCGTCCTCGGCTCCGAGGTCGGCGTCCTCGACATCGACCCGGCGAAGGTCGTCCGCAAGGGCCGCCTCCAGCCCGGCCGCATGTTCCTCGTGGACACCGCCGAGCACCGCATCATCGAGGACGACGAGATCAAGTCCGGGCTCGCGGCGGAGAAGCCGTACGCCGAGTGGCTCGAGGCCGGCGAGATCGAGCTGTCCGACCTGCCCGAGCGCGAGCACATCGTGCACACCCACGCCTCGGTCACCCGCCGCCAGCAGACCTTCGGGTACACCGAGGAGGAGCTGCGCGTCATCCTCGCGCCGATGGCCAAGGCCGGCGCCGAGCCGATCGGCTCCATGGGCACCGACTCGCCGATCGCCGCGCTGTCCGAGCGCCCCCGGCTGCTCTTCGACTACTTCACGCAGCTGTTCGCCCAGGTCACCAACCCGCCGCTGGACGCGATCCGCGAGGAACTGGTCACCTCCCTGCGCAGCTCGCTCGGCCCGCAGGGCAACCTGCTGGACCCGACGGCCGCCTCCTGCCGCAGCGTGTCCCTGCCCTTCCCGGTCATCGACAACGACGAGCTGGCCAAGCTCATCCACATCAACGCCGACGGCGACATGCCCGGCTTCAAGGCCGCGACCCTCTCCGGCCTGTACCGGGTGCACGGCGGCGGCGACGCGCTGGCCGCGCGCATAGAGGAGATCTGCGCCGAGGCCGACGCCGCCATCGACAACGGCGCCCGCCTGATCGTCCTGTCGGACCGCCACTCGGACGCCGAGCACGCCCCGATCCCGTCGCTGCTGCTCACCGCGGCCGTCCACCACCACCTCATCCGCACCAAGCAGCGCACCCAGGTGGGCCTGCTCGTCGAGGCCGGTGACGTCCGCGAGGTCCACCACGTCGCCCTGCTCATCGGCTACGGCGCCGCCGCCGTCAACCCGTACCTGGCGATGGAGTCCGTCGAGGACCTGGTCCGCGCCGGCACCTTCCTGCAGACCGACGACGGCGAGCCCGAGCAGGCCATCCGGAACCTGATCTACGCCCTCGGCAAGGGCGTCCTCAAGGTCATGTCCAAGATGGGCATCTCCACCGTCGCCTCCTACCGCGGCGCCCAGGTCTTCGAGGCCGTCGGTCTCGACGAGGGCTTCGTGGAAAAGTACTTCAACGGCACCGCCACCAAGATCGGCGGCGTCGGCATCGACGTCGTCGCCCAGGAGGTCGCCGCCCGCCACGCGAAGGCCTACCCGGCCAGCGGCATCGCGCCCGCGCACCGGGCGCTGGAGATCGGCGGCGAGTACCAGTGGCGCCGCGAGGGCGAGCCGCACCTGTTCGACCCGGAGACGGTCTTCCGCCTCCAGCACTCCACGCGCTCCGGCCGGTACGACATCTTCAAGAAGTACACCGACCGCGTGAACGAGCAGTCCGAGCGCCTGATGACGCTGCGCGGCCTGTTCGGCTTCACCTCCGACCGGCAGCCGATCTCGGTCGACGAGGTCGAGCCGGTCTCCGAGATCGTCAAGCGCTTCTCCACCGGCGCCATGTCGTACGGCTCCATCTCCCAGGAGGCGCACGAGACGCTCGCCATCGCCATGAACCAGCTCGGCGGCAAGTCCAACACGGGCGAGGGCGGCGAGGACCCGGAGCGCCTGTACGACCCGGCCCGCCGGTCGTCGATCAAGCAGGTGGCCTCCGGCCGCTTCGGCGTCACCTCCGAGTACCTGGTCAACGCCGACGACATCCAGATCAAGATGGCCCAGGGCGCCAAGCCCGGCGAGGGCGGCCAGCTGCCCGGCCACAAGGTGTACCCCTGGGTCGCCAAGACCCGGCACAGCACCCCCGGCGTCGGCCTGATCTCCCCGCCGCCGCACCACGACATCTACTCCATCGAAGACCTCGCCCAGCTGATCCACGACCTGAAGAACGCGAACCCGCAGGCGCGGATCCACGTCAAGCTGGTCTCCGAGGTCGGCGTCGGCACGGTCGCGGCGGGCGTGTCCAAGGCGCACGCGGACGTCGTGCTCATCTCCGGCCACGACGGCGGCACGGGCGCCTCCCCGCTCACGTCCCTCAAGCACGCGGGCGGCCCCTGGGAGCTCGGTCTCGCCGAGACCCAGCAGACCCTGCTGCTCAACGGCCTGCGCGACCGGATCGTCGTCCAGACCGACGGCCAGCTCAAGACCGGCCGCGACGTCGTCATCGCCGCGCTGCTCGGCGCCGAGGAGTTCGGTTTCGCGACCGCGCCGCTCGTCGTCTCCGGCTGCGTCATGATGCGCGTCTGCCACCTGGACACCTGCCCGGTCGGCATCGCCACCCAGAACCCGGTGCTGCGCGACCGGTTCTCCGGCAAGGCCGAGTACATCGTGAACTTCTTCAGGTTCATCGCCGAAGAGGTCCGCGAGATCCTCGCCGAGCTGGGCTTCCGCTCCATCGAGGAGGCCGTCGGCCACGCCGAGGCCCTCGACGTCACCCGCGCCGTGGACCACTGGAAGGCGCAGGGCCTGGACCTGGCCCCGCTCTTCCACGTGCCCGAGCTGCCCGAGGGCGCCGTGCGCCACCAGGCCGTCGGCCAGGACCACGGCCTGGAGAAGGCCCTCGACAACGAGCTGATCAAGCTCGCCTCGGACGCGCTGGGCGCCACGGACGCCACCGACGCCGCTCCGGTGCGCGGCCAGGTCGCCATCCGCAACATCAACCGCACGGTCGGCACCATGCTCGGCCACGAGGTCACCAAGAAGTTCGGCGGCGCGGGCCTGCCCGACGACACCGTCGACATCACCTTCACCGGCTCCGCCGGCCAGTCCTTCGGCGCCTTCGTCCCGCGCGGCATCACGCTGCGCCTGGAGGGCGACGCCAACGACTACGTCGGCAAGGGCCTCTCCGGCGGCCGCGTGATCGTCCGTCCCGACCGGGGCGCCGACCACCTCGCCGAGTACTCCACCATCGCCGGCAACACCATCGGCTACGGCGCCACCGGCGGCGAGATGTTCCTGCGCGGCAAGGTCGGCGAGCGCTTCTGCGTCCGCAACTCCGGCGCGCTCGTCGTCTCCGAGGGCGTCGGCGACCACGGCTGCGAGTACATGACCGGCGGCCACGCGGTCGTCCTCGGCGAGACCGGGCGCAACTTCGCGGCCGGCATGTCCGGCGGCGTCGCCTACGTCGTCGACCTCGACCGGGACAACGTCAACGCCGGAAACCTCGACGCGGTCGAGGCGCTGGAGGACACGGACAAGGAGTGGCTGCACGACGTGGTGCGCCGCCACGCCGAGGAGACCGGATCCACGGTCGCCCAGAAGCTGCTCGCCGACTGGCCGGCCGCCGCGGAGCGCTTCAGCAAGATCATTCCCCGTACGTACAAGGCAGTGCTCGCCGCCAAGGACGCCGCCGAGCGAGCCGGTCTCTCCGAGACCGAGATCACCGAGAAGATGATGGAGGCGGCGACCAATGGCTGATCCCAAGGGCTTCCTGAACCACGGGCGCGAGGTCGCCAAGACCCGGCCCGTCGAGGAGCGCGTCAAGGACTGGAACGAGGTCTACGTCCCCGGCTCCCTGCTGCCGATCATCAGCAAGCAGGCCAGCCGGTGCATGGACTGCGGCATCCCGTTCTGCCACAACGGCTGCCCCCTCGGGAACCTCATCCCCGAGTGGAACGACTACGCCTACCGCGAGGACTGGCAGGCCGCGCAGGAGCGCCTGCACGCCACCAACAACTTCCCGGAGTTCACGGGCCGCCTGTGCCCGGCCCCCTGCGAGTCGGCGTGCGTGCTCGGCATCAACCAGCCGCCGGTCACCATCAAGAACGTCGAGGTCTCGATCATCGACAAGGCGTGGGAGACCGGGGACGTCGCCCCGCAGATCCCGGAGCGCCTGTCCGGCAAGACCGTCGCCGTCATCGGCTCGGGCCCGGCGGGCCTGGCCGCCGCCCAGCAGCTGACCCGGGCCGGCCACACCGTCGCCGTCTACGAGCGCGCGGACCGCATCGGAGGCCTCCTCCGGTACGGCATCCCCGAGTTCAAGATGGAGAAGCGGCACATCAACCGCCGCATAGAGCAGATGCGCGCCGAGGGCACCCGCTTCCGCACCGGCGTCGAGATCGGCCGCGACCTCAAGGCGACGGACCTGAAGAAGCGCTACGACGCCGTCGTCATCGCCGCCGGTGCCACCACCGCCCGCGACCTGCCGGTCCCGGGCCGTGAGCTCAACGGCATCCACCAGGCGATGGAGTACCTGCCCCTCGCCAACAAGGTCCAGGAGGGCGACTACGTCGCCCCGCCGATCTCCGCCGAGGGCAAGCACGTCGTCGTCATCGGCGGCGGCGACACCGGCGCCGACTGCGTGGGCACCGCCCACCGCCAGGGCGCGGCCTCCGTCACCCAGCTGGAGATCATGCCCCGGCCGGGCGAGGAGCGGAACCCGGTCGCGCAGCCGTGGCCGACCTTCCCCATGCTGTACAAGGTCACCAGCGCCCACGAGGAGGGCGGCGAGCGGGTCTACGCCGTCTCCACGACCCACTTCGAGGGCGACGAGGACGGCAACGTCCAGTGGCTGCACCTGAGCGAGGTCGAGTTCGTCGAGGGCAAGCTGACCCCCAAGCCGGGCACCGAGCGCAAGATCCCGGCCCAGCTGGTCACCCTCGCCATGGGCTTCACCGGCACCGACCGGGAGAACGGCCTGGTCGACCAGTTCGGCCTGGAGCTCGACGAACGGGGTAACATCGCCCGGGACGCCGACTTCCAGACCAACGTGCCGGGTGTGTTCGTCGCCGGTGACGCCGGCCGCGGCCAGTCGCTCATCGTCTGGGCGATCGCCGAGGGCCGCTCCGCCGCACGCGGCGCGGACCGCTTCCTGACCGGAGCCAGCGACCTGCCGGCCCCGATCCGCCCGACGGACCGCGCACTGGCGGTCTGACGGCCGGAACAACCTCACAGTCGTCCCGCACAAAGGCGTGCGGAACACTGATGGCGCCTGCCCCGTCCCCGACCGGACACAGGGCAGGCGCCGTCGCATGTCAGGGCAGCTTGTAGGTGTCCCCGTACATCTCCCACACCAGCGGCGTTCTCAGCTCCATGTTCCCGGCCTTCAGGAACCGGCGCTGGGACGTGTCGACGCGGGAGGTGTCGATGTCCGGCCGCTTGGCCAGCATCGCCTCGTGCCGGACGTCCAGGAACGCGTCCAGGTACTCCTTCTCGGACCCGCCGTCCGCCGGCGTCTTCGCCTTCCTCATCGCACGCTCGCGCAGGCTGTAGAAGCCGTCCGCGTCGCTGTCCGGGCCGTGGAAGACCATCGCGTCGAAGTACACGAACTGGCCCAGCGTGCCGAGCCCGTCCAGCTTGGCCAGGCGCACCGACGGCTGGAAGTACACCCGGTCGCGCTCCTCCTCCTGGGCCTTGCGGAACGCGGGGAGCTTCGCCTCCGCCTCCCAGGCCGCCGTGAAACCGGGATCGAGGCCCTCGTGGGAGTCGGTGCCGTCGACCGCGCGCAGGGCCGGCAGGTACTTCGCCAGACCGTTGTCCGGGTGGTCCTCGGTGTAGTGCTCGACCAGGGCCAGCAGATCGTGCGTGCCGGTGCAGAAACCGATGATGCCCGCGGTGTAGCCGTCACCCTGCCCGAGGTCCTCGATGGTGCCGTAGGCGCTGCGCCAGTCCGTGGTCGAGTTCTCCGCGCTCGACACGAGCTGCTGCGCCAGCTCCTTCTTCGCCGGGGCGGCCAGCCCCGGCGGCAGGTCGGCGATCAGCTCGTCGTCCGCCTCCCGCTCCTGCTCGGCCCGGTCCTTGGCGTCCTCACGCGAGGACTGCGTGGTGGACGTGGGCGGAACCACCGGGGCGTCGGCCGAGTCGGTCGGCATGAGGAAGTACACCCCCGTGGCGACCACGGGAACGGCCGCGAGGAGCAGCACACCGGCACGTTTCACTGGGGAAAACCTCCACCTGACATATCCGACACCTTGACCGCCGCCGACACCGCCAGCAGCACCACCAGACCCGCACACGCACCCGCCTGCACCAGCACCCGCCGCCCGTCACGCGGCGCGTACGCGTACGCCACCGCCACCACCCCGCCCGCCAGCAGACCGCCCAGATGGCCCTGCCACGAGGTGAACCCGGCCGAGATCAGCAGCCACAGCAGCAGGAACGCCATGAAGCGGTTGACGGGCGCCATGTCCGCGCCCAGCCGCCGCGCCAGGACGTAGTACGCGGCCGCCAGGCCGAAGATCGCGCCGGACGCGCCGACCGAGGGCTGCGCGGGGTCGGTGAGGAGCAGCTCCAGGACGGAACCCCCGAGCGCCGCCAGCAGATACAGCACGGCGTACCGGACGCGGCCGAGGGCCGGCTCCACCACCCGCCCCAGCTGCCACAGCGCGGCCATGTTCATCACGATGTGCAGGACACCGAACGTGCCCTCGGTGGGCTCCAGGTGCAGGAAGGCGCTCGTGAGCATCCGCTCCCACTCGCCGGCGACGACGCCCTCGGCGCGGAAGTCCCCCGGGAGCACGCTCTGGTAGACGTAATGGCCCCCGTCCGGACCGACCAGACGCGCACCGACCATCGAGAAGCGGTCCACGATCCCGGGACGCACCAGCTCCCCCAGGTACGCGAGGACGTTCAGCCCGATCAGGACGAACGTCACGGCGGGCGTCGCCGAGACGCGGCCGCCGACGATCGTCCGGGCCTGCCGCACCGACCGCGCGCCCTCCTTCACGCACTCCGGGCAGTGATGGCCCACCGCCGCCTCGTGCATGCAGTCGGGGCAGATGAAGCGGTCGCAGCGGGTGCAGCGGACATGACACTCCACCGCGGGATGGCGGTAGCACGTGGTGACGGTGGACTCGGAATCCACGGCCGGCTCCTCGGGACGGGCGGACGGTGAGCCGGTGGGGACGGCGGCGAACAAAATATCGAAACACTGTGGAGCGGCTGAGAGGCGGGGTCCGCAGTGCCGTACCCACGGCAGCCACTCGCCGCCCCAGGAGGAGAAGTCCGCACGGCAGCGATCAGTCTCACCAAGGCGCGGGAGACCGCGCCCGCTCTGGCCGGCTGCACGAGAGCGCCGGCGCGTCCCTGACAAAGCGCGCTCGACGGGGCAGTCCGTCGGCTTCGGCCACCCGGACAGCCGACACTTCGCGTACCTGCGCAAGCTCGACGAGCCGGCCGTGCCGGACCAGCGGGTCGTCGACGACGCGGAGTTCTCCCACGCGGGCCGCGACCCGCGGCGGGTGTCCGACGCCGAGCCGTACGACCGGCCGGTGGGGGAGTTCCCCGCGTGGCCGGTGGCCGCACGCGCCCAGGGCGTCGTGCGGCCGCGGCACCGACCGGCCGCACGGGTCAGCGCCTCAGCGAATACCCCAGCACCACGGCCCCCGACACCTCCACCATCCCCGGCACCAGATCCCCGGCCGAGCTGCCGCCCCCGCCGCCGTGGCCGCGGTACTGCACGACGGACTCGGCGTCCACGTCCTGGATGTGCACCACCGGCCCCAGCCGCACGTCCGCCGCCTCCGCGTACACCTCGGCCTTCCGGCGGGCGGCGGCCACGGCCCTGCGCCGCGCCTCGTCGCGCATCGCCGGCTTGTCGTGCACGTCGAACTCCACCCGGTCGATGCGGTGCGCGCCCGCGTCGACCGCGTCCACGATCAGCCGCTGGAGCCCGTCCAGCGCCTCGGTCTCCACCGAGTACGACGCCGTACAGCGGTAACCGAGCAGCTTGCGCTCCTCGTTGTAACCGCTGTACTCCGAACTGAGCTTCAACCGGGAACCCGAGACCGCGGTGTCCGGTATCCCGTGCCCCCGCAACACCTCCCGCAGCCGCGTCACCGCCGCCCCCGCCTCGGCGAACGAACGGTCCGGCGACGGCGCCAGCACGTCCACCGCCAACCTCACCCGCACCAACTGCGGTTCCACCCGCACACTGCCCGCACCGAAAACACTCAGCCCCCAGGGCTCCCTGATCGTCTCCGTCATGCGGGCATTGAAGCAGCCCCCGCCCTACGTGTCGCACTCCAGCACCGTCCGGCACAACCCGCACCGCGCCCGCACCCGCCCTCGCACCGGCACCCCGATCCGCTGGTGGCACGTCGGACAGGGGAACGACACCCGCAGCGGCCCGCGCGCATCCGGCAGGAAGGCGTACGGGGCGTCCGTCACCGCGGCGGCATGCGGGTCCAGCGCGTGCCGCCGGTCCCGGGCGTACCGGCGGCGCCCCGCCCACCCGGCCGCCGTCAGCGGCGGCTGCTGCCCGTCCCGGCGGGCCCGCTCCATGCCCTTCACGTACGCCGTGTAGGCCTGCGGACTCGTGAACCACACCGCCGGGTCCTCCCCGAACAGCAGCGCCCGCTTGGCGAGCACGTACCCGAACTCCTCCGGCGTCAGGTACCCCAGCTTCTGCGACGACGCCGCGTCCTCCCGGTACGCGTCCAGCAGCAGCCACCCGGCGCCCAGATACGCCGCCGCCGTGTCCGTGAGGATCTCGTTGTCCCGCGTCCCCGGGAAGGACAGGTCCAGGCGATGCAGGTACACGTGCATCACCTCGTGCGCGAGAGCCGCGCCGATGTCCCGGCGATGCGTGCGGAAGCGGTCGTTCAGCTCCACGAAGTACTCCGGGCCCGCCGCCAGCTCCACATTCGCCGCATGCGTCATCTCACGGAAGGAGACGATCATCCGGGCGTCCGGCAGACGGTAGTGACGCACCAGCTCGCGCGCCACCCGCTGCGCCCCCAGATACAGGTCGTCCGTGTCGCAGAACGCCACGTCGGCCGGGGCCACACTGGCCGAGAACGTCTGGACGGTGTCGTACGACAGACGCCGGTACAGCGCCGTGATGGCGGCCCGCACCGTCTCCAGGTGCGGGTAGCCGTGCTCGACCGGACCGCCGTTCGCCACGCCCGTACCCCCAAGACGCCTGACCCTGCCTCCACTGTACGAGCCGCGCGGGGGCGCCGGGCCGCCCACGGCCTGAGACGGTGTGCGGCGCCCGGCCGCCCGCCCGTAGGGTGATCGCCCATGACCACCAGCAACACCGGTACCGGTGCCGCCGACCACGCCGCCCGCGAGGAGCTGGCCCGGCTGCGGGACAGCATCGACAACATCGACGCGGCCGTCGTCCACATGCTCGCCGAGCGCTTCAAGTGCACGCAGCAGGTCGGCCACCTCAAGGCCCGCCACCAGCTGCCGCCCGCCGACCCGGCCCGCGAGGCCAAGCAGATCGCCCGGCTGCGGGCCCTCGCCGAGAGCGCCAAACTGGACCCGGCGTTCGCCGAGAAGTTCCTCAACTTCATCATCGCCGAGGTCATCCACCACCACGAACGCATCGCGGAGCACACGGACAACGGGACCGACTGACGCCGGACCGCCCCCGACGCCGGGCCGCGCGCCCCACCCCCGCCCCACTCCCACCCCGGCCCCACTCCACCCCGGCCACCTCACAGACCGGCGCAGCGGCACGGGGCGCACGCAGGCGGCAGCCGCCCGCGCGGACCGGACAAACCCCGCGTACCGATCCGCCCCTGTGCCCCGCCCACCGCATCAGGCAGCATGTCCTGCATGTCCGTACTGACGCGCGACGAAGCGCAGACCCGTGCCCAGCTCCTCGACGTTCACCACTACGCGATCGACCTCGACCTGACCGGCGGCGACGAGACCTTCGAATCCCGCACCGTCGTCCGGTTCACCGTCCGCGCCGGCACGGGCACCACGGACACCTTCGTCGAGGTCAAGCCCGCCGAGCTGCGCAGCGTCACCCTCGACGGACACCCCCTCGACCCGGACGGCCTGGACGAGAACCGGCTGCCCCTGAAGAACCTCACCCCCGGCGAGCACGAACTGCGCGTCGACGCCGCCATGCGCTACTCCCGCACCGGCGAGGGCATGCACCGCTTCACCGACCCCACCGACGACGAGACCTACGTCTACACGCAGCTGTTCATGGACGACGTGCAGCGCGTCTTCGCCGCCTTCGACCAGCCCGACCTCAAGGCCGTCTTCGACCTCACCGTCACCGCCCCCCAAGGCTGGACCGTCCTCGCCAACGGCATCACCGAGCACACCGGCGACGGCCGCTGGAAGGCCGCCACCACCCCGCTGATCTCCACCTACCTCGTCGCCGTCGCCGCCGGCCCCTGGCACTCCGTGCGCACCGAACACCGCGGCCTGCCCTTCGGCCTCCACTGCCGCCGCTCCCTCGCCCCCCACCTCGACGCCGACACCGACGAACTCTTCGAGGTCACCCGGCAGTGCTTCGACCGCTACCACGAGAAGTTCGCCGAGCCCTACCCCTTCGACTCCTACGACCAGGCGTTCGTCCCCGAGTTCAACGCCGGCGCCATGGAGAACCCCGGCCTGGTCACCTTCCGCGACGAGTTCGTCTTCCGCTCCGCCGTCACCGACACCGAACGCCAGACCCGCGCCATGGTCATCGCCCACGAGATGGCCCACATGTGGTTCGGCGACCTCGTCACCCTCAGGTGGTGGGACGACATCT
Organism: Streptomyces sp. NPDC048185; assembly: GCF_043202495.1. NCBI lineage: Bacteria > Bacillati > Actinomycetota > Actinomycetes > Kitasatosporales > Streptomycetaceae > Streptomyces > Streptomyces sp. NPDC048185. The sequence continues at coordinate 265,495 of NZ_JBIDAN010000001.1, read as the reverse complement.
GGCTGAACGAGTCCTTCGCCGAGTACATGGGCTACCAGACCTGCGCCGAAGCCACCCGCTTCACCGGCACCTGGACCGACTTCGGCGTCACCCGCAAGCCCTGGGGCTACGACGCCGACCAGCGCCCCTCCACCCACCCCGTCGCCCCCGAGAACGTCGAGGACACCGCCTCCGCGCTCCTCAACTTCGACGGCATCTCCTACGCCAAGGGCGCCTCCGCCCTGCGCCAGCTCGTCGCCTGGCTCGGCGAAAAGGACTTCCTCGCCGGCATCAACACCCACTTCGACCGGCACAAGTTCGCCAACGCCACCCTCGCCGACTTCATCGACTCCCTCGCCTCCGCCACCGAACGCGACGTCCACGCCTGGGCCGACGCCTGGCTGCGCACCACCGGCGTCGACACCCTCACCCCGCACGTCACCGGCGACAACGGCACCCGCGCACTCACCGTCGACCGCACGGGCACCCGCCCCCACCGCATCGCCGTCGGCCTCTACGACCAGGACCTCACCGACGAGGGCCGCCTCACCCTGCGCGAACGCCTCGACCTCGACGTCCCCCAGAGCGAACCGCGGCCCATCGGCAAGCTCCCCGCCCTCATCGTCCTCAACGACGGCGACCTGAGCTACGCCAAGATCCGCTTCGACGCCGAGTCCTCCAAGGCCCTGCGCGAGGGCCTCTCCGGCCTCCCCGACCCCCTCACCCGCGCCGTGGTCTGGAACGCCCTGCGCGACGCCGTCCGCGACGGCGAACTCCCCGCCGGCACCTACCTCGACACCGCCCGCGCCCACCTCCCGCACGAGACCGACCTCGCCCTCGTCTCCGGCGTCCTCGCCTTCGCCGCCGCCCAGGTCACCGACCGCTACCTCACCCCCGAGCAGCGGCCCGCCGCCCTGGCCACCCTCTCCGCCCTGTGCCGCGACCTCATCCGCCGCACCGAGGACGGCGACCACCCCGGCCTGCGCCTGATCGCCGTACGCCACCGCATCGACACCGCCGCCCACCCCGACACCATCGCCGCCTGGCTCGCCGAGGGCACCGTCCCCGGCGGACCCGAACTCGACCCCGAACTGCGCTGGCGCATCCTCACCCGCCTCGCCGTCCTCGGCGCCACCGACGAGACGGCCATCGCCGCCGAACTCGAACGCGACCCCAGCGCCACCGGCCAGGAGGGCGCCGCCCGCTGCCGCGCCGCACTGCCCGACCCCGAGGCCAAGAGCCGCGCCTGGGCCGCCATGTTCGCCTCCGACGACCTGTCCAACTACCTGTTCACCGCCACCGCCCAGGGCTTCTGGCAGCCCGAACAGGCCGACCTCGTCGCCGGCTACGTCCCCCGCTACTACGCCGAAGCGGTCGCCGTCGCCGACCGCCGCGGCCCCGCCATCGCCGACGCCGCCGGCCGCTGGGCCTTCCCCGTGCACGCCGTCGACGCCGACACCCTGCGCCTCGGCCAGGAATGCCTCGCCACCGCCGACCCCATCCCCGCCCTGCGCCGCAAGCTCGTCGACCAGCTCGACGACCTCGCCCGCGCCCTGCGGGTACGCGGGACCCAGGCCGGCTGACCCCCCGGCACGCGGCCGGCCCCGCCACACCACGGAAGGCCGGCCGCGCAGCCGCCACGACACGCCACCCCCCACGGAAGTACCCCCTTTCGGGTTCTGATCGTTGGGCTTTCCGGGCGCAGGCACGCATCCGCGTACACCCTGTAATCCCGTCCCCGCGCCCGGAGGACAGCCCATGGGCATGCCGCCCCCCGCCTCGGGCCCGCACGGCTCCGACGCCCCGCGGGCCCCGCACGACACCGTGCCCGACGCACCGCACGCCGGCACCACCGCGCACGGCGGACCACCGCCCGACGGCAGCCCCGGCACCGTCACCGCCGGGGGCGCCGGACGCCCCCGGCGACACCCGTCCCGCGCGCGCCACCCACACCGCCCCCGCCGCCGTGCGCCGCCCCGCCCACCCCCGGCCGCGCCGCCCCCGGCCCCGCCCGCGCCGGCGGACGGCGGCTCCCGGCGCCCTTCCCCACCCCCCGCACCAGGCCCGACGACCCGGCCGGCCGCCTCACCCCCGTGGAAGGACCCACCCCACGATGAACACCCCCACGCACCACACCCCCGACACCCCCCGCGACCTCGTCGGCATCGGCATCGGCCCCTTCAACCTCTCCCTCGCCGCCCTCGCCGACCCGCTCACCGCACTCGACGCCGTCTTCTACGACCAGCGCCCCGCCTTCCACTGGCACCCCGGCCAGCTCGTCGACGGCACCCGCATCCAGGTCCCCTTCCTCGCCGACCTCGTCACCCTCGTCGACCCCGCCAGCCCCTGGACCTTCCTCAACCACCTACGCGCCCGCGAACGCCTCTTCCCCTTCTACTTCGCCGAACGCTTCCACATCCAGCGCGCCGAGTACGACGCCTACTGCCGCTGGGTCGCCGAGCACCTCCCCGCACTCCGCTTCCACCACCAGGTCGACGCCGTGCGCTGGAACCCGGAACGGCAGCTCTTCGAAGTCGACTACACCCAACTCGACGCCGACGGAGAAGCCGAAGCCCTAGGCCGCACCCACACCCGCAACGTCGTCCTCGGCGTCGGCACCGAACCCCACGTCCCCGACGCGCTCCGCCCCCTCGTCGACGCCCCCGGCGTCCCCGTGATCCACTCCGCCGACTACCTGGACCACCGCGACACCCTCCTCGCCGCCGACCACATCACCGTCATCGGCACCGGCCAGTCCGGCGCGGAGATCTTCCTCGACCTGCTCCGCCACCGCCCCGCCGGCCGCGAACGCCTCCACTGGCTCGGCCGCACCGAGGCCTTCGCCCCCATGGAGTACTCCAAGCTCGGCCTGGAACACTTCACCCCCGACCACACCCGCTACTTCCACACCCTGCCCGAAGCCGTCCGCGACCGCCTCGTCACCGCCCAGTGGCAGCTCCACAAAGGCATCGACGCCGACACCAGCGCCGCCATCCACGACGAGCTCTACCGCCGCACCCTCGACGGCGGCTGGCCCGACACCGTCCTCACCCCCGGCGTCCGCGTCCGCACCGCCGGCCGCATCGCCGCCACCCAGGTCGAACTCCACCTGGAACACACCCAGCAGAACACCCGCTCCCGCCTCACCACCGGCGCCGTCGTCCTCGCCACCGGCTACCGCGAACGCCCCCTCGACCGCATCCTCGCCGGCCTCGACCCGTACATGCGCCGCGACAACCGCGAACGCCCCCGCATCGACGAACGCTTCCGCCTCCTCCTCGACCCCTCCATCACCGGCTCCGTCTACGTCCAGAACGCCGAGACCCACACCCACGGCGTCGGCGCACCCGACCTCGGCCTCGCCGCCTGGCGCAGCGCCACCATCCTCAACGACCTCACGGACGAGGAGCCCTACCCACTGCCGGCCCGCACCGCCTTCACCACCTTCGGCCTGCAACGGCAACGGCCCCAGATCCCATCCGCACGCCGCTACCGGGAACTCACCCCACTGGCGGACACGATCTGAGGCCGCGAACACCGTCAGCGCATCAGAACACCGGCGTACCGTTCCGCGTCAACGACCAGTCCACCGACGCGAAGTCCTTCGGGTCCAGCACACCCTTCGCCGTCACCCACTCGGCGATCCGCGTACGGATCTCCGTCGACTCCGACCACAGCTCCTTCGCCGACGCCACGTGCGGGAACGCACCACCGCCGTTGGCCCGGTAGTTGTTCACCGCCAGCACGAACTGCTGCGCGTCGTCCAGCGGAGCACCCCCGAAGGCCAGATTCCTGATCCGCGAACCGGGCGCCTGCGCGACGTCGATCTCGTACGTCAGCCCCGACACGTAGTCGTAGTTGTAGTCCGGGCGGCCGTTCGCGTTCGTCAGCTTCTCCACGTCCACCGGCACCCCAGCCGCCGTCTGCACGTAGTACTCCGCCGAGAACTCCAGGTACGCCCGCAGCTGCGCCCCCGTCATCAGCTTCGCCACCAGCGTGTTGTCGTACACGTACAGGCTCGACAGGTCCCGGATCGTCACCTCACCGGCCGGGATCTCCGACGTCCGCGAGAACGGCGACGCCTGTGCCAGCACCGGCAACGACGCGTACTCCGTGCCCGCCAGGGCCTGGCTGACCACGTCCTCCTGCACCTTGGTGATCAGGTCGATGATCGGCGCGTCCTTGTACCGGGCCTCCACCGTCGTCAGCGTCTCGGTGGCCGTCCCGACGACCTGGTTGACGTACGCCACCACCTGCGCGTGCTCGTCCGCCAGCAGCCTGCCGATCCGCGGGTCGTCCTCCACCGTGCCGGAGTCGCGCAGCGACGCCCGCACCGACTCGACGTGCCACCGGCCGCGCTCGAAGACCAGGTCGAAGTCGAACACGGTGAGCCGCTCGGCGAAGCACAGCGGCTCCGACAGCACGACCGTCTTCCCGGTCTTCTCGTTGACGACCTTCAGCTCCGGGATCTCCACGTGCGCGTGCCCGACGAGGATCGCGTCGATGCCCGGAACCTGCCGGGCCACATTGGCCGCCGCGTTCTCCACGTACGGCACCTGGTCACCGTACGACGACGTACCCGACGACCCGGAGTGCGCCGACACCACCACCACGTCCGCGCCCATCGAACGCAGCTTCGGCACCCACTTCGCCGCCTGCTCCTCGAGCCCCGGGAACGCCAGCTTCCCCTGCACGTACGCCTTGTCCCAGATCGCGATCCCCGGGTTGGTCAGCCCCAGCACCGCCACCTTCACCGGCGGCGCCCCCTTCACCCGGAACGTCTTCATGAAGTACGGCGGGAAGGCCGGCTTCAGGGTCTTCGCGTCCACCGCGTTCGCACCGAGCAGCGGGAAGTCGCACTGCTCCTCGAACTTCCGCAGCGTCTCGATGCCGTAGTTGAACTCGTGATTGCCCAGCGCCACGGCGTCGTACCCGATCGCGTTCATCGCCTGCGCCATCGGGTGCACCGGGCCGCCCGCGGCGGTGATCGGGTCCACCTTCGCGTAGTAGTACGTCAGCGGCGTGCCCTGAATGGTGTCACCCGCGTCGAGCAGCAGCGTGTTGTGCCGGCCCCGCTCCTTGCGGATCTCGTTCACCAGTGTCGAGATCCGGGCCAGACCCTGGGCGTTGCCCGCCGCGTCCGTGTACTCCGCGTCCTTGAAGTAGTCCCAGTTGAAGACGTGTCCGTGCAGGTCGGTCGTGCCGAGCACCGTCAGCGCGTACCGCTTCGGCTTCTTGCGGTCCCGGTCCCCCTGACGCCCGGAGGCCGCCTCGGCCGCCGGAGCCGCCACCGCACCCGCCAGCGCCACCCCCGCCCCCGTCACGGCGGACCTACTCAGGAACTTCCGGCGGTTCAACGGCATGGCTGGCTCTCCTAGGTGACCTGTCACATCATCGGACAACGCGCGTAGATTCTGTCCTGAGCATGGCGCCTGTCAAGAGTGGGAACCGGAGGACACGCTCATCGGAGCGAACCGGCGCACAATTCAACACTTGTCAATGACCCTTTACTCAGAGGTTGTTGAGTCGTCATGTGTGGCCAATTCGCTACCCGGCGGTAGGTCATAGGCTCGTCCCATGCGCCGAGCAAAGATCGTCTGCACACTTGGGCCCGCCACCGACTCGTACGACCAGATCAAGAGCTTGGTCGACGCCGGAATGGACATCGCCCGCTTCAATTTCAGCCACGGCACCCACGCCGAGCACGAAGAGCGCTACCACCGGGTCCGAAAGGCGTCCGACGAGACCGGCCACAGCGTCGGCACCCTCGCCGACCTTCAGGGCCCGAAGATCAGGCTCGGCCACTTCGCCGAAGGCCCCGTACTCCTTGAACGCGGCGACACCTTCACCATCACCGTCGAGGAGGGCGTCGACGGCGACCGCCACATCTGCGGCACCACCTACGCCGGCCTCGCCACCGACGTCACCCGGGGCGAACGCATCCTCGTCGACGACGGCAAGGTCTGCCTCGAAGTCACCGACGTCGACGGCCCCCGCGTCCGCACCACGGTGATCGAGGGCGGCATGGTCTCCGACCACAAGGGCCTCAACCTCCCCGGCGTCGCCGTCTCCGTCCCCGCCCTCTCCAAGAAGGACGAGGACGACCTGCGCTGGGCCCTGCGGACCGGCTTCGACGTCATCGCCCTGTCCTTCGTGCGCAGCGGACGCGACGTCCTCGACGTCCACCGCATCATGGACGAGGAGGGCCGCCGCCTCCCCGTCATCGCCAAGGTCGAAAAACCCCAGGCCGTCGACAACATCGAGGACATCGTCGCCGCCTTCGACGGCATCATGGTCGCCCGCGGAGACCTCGGCGTCGAAATGCCCCTCGAACAGGTACCGATCGTCCAGAAGCGCGCGATCAAGCTGGCGAAGCGCAACGCCAAGCCGGTCATCGTCGCCACCCAGATGCTCGACTCCATGATCGACAACGCCCGTCCGACCCGCGCGGAGGCCTCCGACGTGGCCAACGCCGTCATCGACGGCACGGACGCCGTGATGCTCTCCGGCGAGACCAGCGTCGGCAAGCACGCCACCGACACGGTGCGCACGATGGCCCGCATCGTCGAGGCCGCCGAGGAGGACATCCTCGCCAAGGGGCTGCCCCCGCTCACCGACCGCAACAAGCCCCGCACCCAGGGCGGGGCCGTCGCCCGCGCGGCGGCGGAGATCGGCGACTTCCTCGGCGCGAAGTACCTGGTCGCCTTCACCCAGTCGGGCGACACGGCCCGCCGTCTCTCCCGCTACCGCTCACCCATCCCGCTCCTCGCTTTCACCCCGGAACCGGCGACCCGCTCCCAGCTGAACCTGACCTGGGGAGTGGAGACGTTCCTCGGCCCGCACGTGGACTCCACGGACGCGATGGTCGACCAGGTGGACGACCTCCTGACGGAGTACGGCCGCTGCCGCAAGGGCGACGTCGTGATCATCACCGCCGGCTCCCCGCCTGGAGTCTCGGGCACGACGAACCTGGTCCGCGTCCACCACATCGGCGAGGACTAGCCCGTCAGTACTTGGGGCCGACATGGGTGTCCATGAGAGCGACGGAGGCCTTGCGGGCGACGGAGATGTTGAAGGGGGCTCCGTTGCGTGTGCACTGTGTCCACTTGACGCCGAGAGTGTCGAGGGTGTCTGTGTACAAGCGGCGGATGTCGGCCGACACGTTGGTGAAGAAGTACCGGGGGTACTCGTAGCGTTTGCGCTCACCGGCCACGAGGTGCGTCGTCCAGTTGGTGATCCTGCAGCCGTCGGAGTGGATGAGCCCCCGGACGAAATCCCAAGGGTGTTCGGCGACGATCGTCTGTTGCCAAGCTGCGAGAGCGATACGGCGATCGTGCTTCTTCCCGGGGCCGTGCTGGGGGAAGAAACACGGCCAGTGCCTGCTGTAGCCGACAACGGAGGTATACCCGAGGGCTTGAATCCGGCAGGCCTTCCCGCTCGGATTGACGGCCGTGATGGCGTCAGCGCATGCGTCGATGAGTCCGGGCCAGGCATCCGAACACGCGATCCGGAGAAAGTAACCCGATCGCATGCCGGGGCTGATGCAGCCATCGCCCAGGTAGAGGCCGAGCAGGTAGGCGTATGCCTCCTTGTCCTCCGGCGGATTGGCCGTCGGGCCGCACATCGAGCAGGGTGTTTGCCGCATGCGTGGCAGCGGCTCGATGCGTGTCTGCCACGAGCGGATGGCTGCTCGGGATATGCCGGTTTCCCTGCTTACGGAGTTCAGGCTCCGTCCCTGTGCTACCAGCGCCAGCGCTCGCTCCCGTGTGCCCAAGTCGTACATACGGACACTCTGTGGGTGAGGGGTGTGCAACACGCAGCAAAAAGCGGATGTTCACGAGAACGTGAGCATCCGCTTCGAAATGTGACCTTGCATTCTGAGGAAAAGTGCCCCGGGTGGGACTCGAACCCACACTGAATACCTTTTGAGGGTATCGTCTCTGCCGATTGGACTACCGGAGCTCCTGCGAATCGAAGATTTCATCCGACCCGCTGCCCACCCACCATACCGCAGCTAGGTAGGCTCTTGTCAGCAGTATCCCTGCCCCGAACTAGGAGCCTCACGTGACCGCCCCCGAGTCGCCCCAGCCCGCTGACGTGCCCGAAGACGAGAAGTCGCACGTGCCTCCGCTGACGACCCGCGTCGTCATCGCCGAGGACGAGGCGCTCATCCGGCTGGATCTCAAAGAGATGCTGGAGGAGGAGGGGTACTCCGTCGTCGGTGAGGCCGGTGACGGGGAGCAGGCCGTGGAGCTGGCCCGGGAGCACAAGCCCGACCTCGTGATCCTCGACGTGAAGATGCCCAAGCTGGACGGTATCTCCGCGGCCGAGAAGATCGCGGAGGAGAGCATCGCGCCGGTGCTGATGCTGACCGCGTTCTCGCAGCGCGACCTCGTGGAGCGGGCGCGGGACGCCGGGGCGATGGCGTACCTGGTGAAGCCGTTCAGCAAGAGTGACGTCGTTCCGGCGATCGAGATGGCCGTCTCGCGGTTCACGGAGCTGAAGGCGCTGGAGCAGGAGGTCGCGGACCTCTCGCAGCGGCTGGAGACGCGGAAGCTGGTGGACAGGGCGAAGTCGGTGCTGCAGACGCAGTACGGGCTGACCGAGCCGGCCGCGTTCCGGTGGATCCAGAAGACGTCGATGGACCGGCGGATGTCGATGCAGCAGGTGGCCGAGGCGGTCATCCAGGACGCCGAGGAGAAGAAGGCGGCCAAGGGCTGACGCCCGCTGCTCCGAGAGGCCCGTGTTCCCTGTGCGGCAGGGGGCGCGGGCCTCGTCGTGTGGTTCACACCGTCCCTGCACAGAACCGTCCGCCGCGCGTGTCGCGTCCTGTTCTAGGGTGCCGCCAGGCGCCGGAACGGGGGAGGAGTCGTGGAGCAGGCAGGGACGGTGCTCGCCGGGCGTATCGCCGAGCGGCGGGCCGGGGTCGGGGATCCGCGTGCGCTGGTGGGTGAGATGCGCAGAGCGACGCTGCTCGTTCCGCTGGCCGACGGAGGTCTGTGGAGTGCGCGTTCGGGCGGGGTGCGGTGGGTGTGCGCCTTCACCGACGAGGCCGCGCTGGCGCGTTTCGCGCTGCTGCACGCGCCGGGTGGCCAGTCCGTGGAGTACGCGGAGCTGCTGGGTGCCCGCATCGTCGACGAGATCGTGCCGTCGCTGGGTGAGCCGGCGGGGCTCGCGGTGGACATCGCGACGGAGGACGGGTCGATGTTCTTCCCGCCGGTCGTGGGAATCGTGCCGGACGGGGCGGCCGTGGACGCGGGTGAGGGGATGCGGGCGTGAGCGGGGACGGGCCGGACCTGCAGTTCGACAAGACCGCGGTCGCGAAGTTCACCAAGGGGCTGGGCGGCACGATCGACCAGCTCGGTGAGATCGGTGACTCCACGGGCTCGGTGATGGGCAAGGGTTTCTCCGAGCTGGCGATGACCGGTATGGAGGCCGGGCACCACGGTCTGTCGACGGACTTCGAGGACTTCTGCGAGCGCTGGGAGTGGGGTGTGCGGGCCCTGGTGCACGATGCGAGCGAGATCGCGAACCGGCTGGGCCTGGCCGCGGGCACCCAGTGGGAGCACGACCAGTACGTCGAGGGTGCGCTGAAGGTCGGTGTGAACTCGGTGATGGGCGGTGATCCGCATGCGTCCGAGGAGGAGATCACCCAGCAGGGCTGGGGCGATGTGTTCACGCCGGACTATCTGGATCCGGACTGGAGTGCGCAGTCGTTCGAGCAGGCGGGGCAGGACATCTCGCAGACGTGGAAGGACACCGGCCGCACGGTCCTGACCGAGGGTGAGGGCGGGCGCCGGGCGGACCTGCTCAACCAGGCGCTCGGGATCTCGGACGAGCAGTTCGACCAGGCGCTGGACGACACGTTCGGTCCGTCGCCCGAGGAACGCGCGCAGCAGCAGGCACAGCAGGGTGACTCCGGGGGGAACTGAGCGTGGGTATCGGCGGTTTCATCAGCGACATCACTCCGGACTCGGTGGAGAACGCGGTCGAGGACGGTGTCGAGTGGGTCGGCAACCGGGTCGAGGACGCCGGTGACTGGACGGCGGACCGGCTGGACGACGTCGGCTGGGAGTCCGGTGCGGACTGGGTGCGGGAGCAGTCCCGTTCGGTGGCGAACCGGATGGGTGCCGAGGTCGACGAGATGGATCTCGGGCAGACCGAGGACAAGACGAAGCTGATCTACGGCAGCGCGTCGAAGATCCGGTCGACGGCCGAGCGGTTGCGGGGTTTCCAGTCGTCGTTCGACGGGGTCGGCGACGGTCTGAAGGGGCTGGACTCCTCGGAGTTGAAGGGTGAGGCCGCCGAGGCGCTGCGGAAGGCGGTGCGGACGCAGCCGCCGAAGTGGTTCAAGGGTGCGGACGCCTGTGAGGAGGCGGCGGGGGCGCTGGAGTCGTTCGCGGGGACCGTGGAGTGGGCGCAGGGCCAGGCGCAGACGGCGATCGACAAGTGGAAGGAGGGCGTCAAGGCGTCGGAGGACGCGGCGGACGCCCATCGCAAGAAGGTCGACGACTACAACAAGGCCGTCGACCGCTACAACGCGCAGGCGCCGGACAAGCGGGACCCGTCCACGCTGCCGCCGTGTCCGGCGCCGACGTTCGACGACCCGGGCAAGAAGCTGATGCAGGACGCGCAGGATCTGCTGACGGAGGCGCGCAAGCAGCGCAACTCCGCTGCGGAGACGGCGCGCAGTGCGGTCCGCGCGGCGCGGGACAAGGCTCCGGAGAAGCCGTCGTACGCGGATCAGCTGGGTGACGGTCTGCAGGAGATGCAGATCATGGGTGACCATGTCGGCGGTGGGATCATCAAGGGCACCGCGGGGCTGCTGAACTTCGTCCGCAGTGTCAATCCGATGGACCCGTACAACCTGACGCATCCGGCGGAGTACGCGACGTCGCTCAACAGTCTGGCGGCGGGGCTGGTGGTGGCGGCCAACGACCCGGTCGGCACGGGCAAGCAGATGGTCAGCGACTTCATGAAGGACCCGGCGGAGGGTTTCGGCCGTCTGATCCCGGACCTGGCGCTGACCGTGGCCACGGGTGGTGGCGGTGCGGCGGTGAAGGGGGTGCGGGTCGCGGAGGAGGCGGCCGACGCGGCGCGGCTGCGCCGGCTGGTGGACGACGCGCCGGACGGTACGCACAACCGTCCCGACGGTGAGCGTGTCACGGACGGTACGGACCCGGTGGACCTCGCCTCGGGGCGGATGTTCCTGCCCCAGACGGACGTCGTGATCCCGGGCATCCTGCCGTTGACGTTCACGCGGCGTACGGAGTCGGGCCTCACCTCGGGCAGGTTTCTGGGCCCGTCGTGGTCCTCCACGGTCGACGAGCGTCTCGTCGTCGATCCGGTGGGCGTCGTCCACGTCACGGCCGACGGTCTGCTGGTCACGTATCCGCATCCGGTGCCCGGGGCCCCGACCCGCCCGGAGTCGGGCACGGCACGGACGCTGCTGTCGCGTGACGCCGACGGCGATTACACGGTCACCGACCCGGACAGCGGCCTGGTGCGCCGCTTCGCCGCCCCGGTGGGCACGGAACCGGGCGGTGACGCCACCTGCTGGCTGTCGCGCATCACCGAACGCAACGGTCACAGCGTCGAAGTCGACCGGGCCGAGGACGGTCTGCCGCTGGCGCTGGTCCACTCGGCGGGGCGGGTGGTGAGGGTGACGTGTGCCGAGGGCCGGGTGACCTCGCTGTCCCTGGCGGGGGAGGGCGGAGGGGACCTGCTCCTGATGTCGTACGGCTATGAGGACGGCAACCTCACGGCCGTGACCAAGCCGTCCGGTGCGACCACCCGGTTCGTCTACGACGAGCGCCGGCGGGTGGTCGCCTGGATCGACTCCAACGGGAGCCGCTACGACTACGCGTACGACGACCGCGACCGTGTCGTCGCCGAGGGCGGCGAGGCCGGCCACGTCCAGATCACCCTGGCGTACACGGACCCGGACCCTCGGACCGGGCACCGCACCACCACCCTCACCACCGCCGAGGGACACTCCACCCGCCACCTCATCGGTACCGGCAGCCGCGTCCTGGCCACCACCGATGCCCTCGGCCACACCATCCGCTTCACCTATGACACCCACGGCAACCTCCTGACCCGTACCGACCCGCTCGGTCGCACCACCGTGTACGCCTACGAGGACGGCTGGCTCGTCGCGGTCACCCGGCCCGACGGCACCGAACAGCGCATCGTGCGCGGCCCGCTCGGACTGCCGGTGGAGTTCCACGAGCCGGACGGCACCCGCCGCACACAGCAGTTCGACGAGCGCGGCAACCGGATCAGAGTCACCGACGCGGCCGGGCACGCCACCTGCTACGCCTACGACGACGCCGGTCGCCTCGTGTCCGTCACCGACTCCGTCGGCGCCACGACCCGGGTGGTCTGCGACGCGGCGGGCCTGCCAGTGGAGGTCACCGACCCGGTCGGCGGCACCACCCGCGCGCGACGCGATGCTCTCGGCAGACTCGTCAGCACGGTCGACCCTGTGGGCGCAGTCACGAGTCTCACCTGGAACGCCGACGGGCTACTCGTCCGCCGTACGGGCCCGGAGGGCGCCTCCGAGTCCTGGACCTACGACGGTGAGGGCAACTGCCTGACCCATACTTCCTCGGCCGGGGGAGTGACTCGGTTCGAGTACACCCACTTCGACCTGCTTGCCGCCCGCACGGAGCCGGACGGCGCCCGCTACGCGTTCGACTACGACACCGCCCTGCGTCTCACCCGTGTCACCGACCCACAAGGTCTGAGCTGGAGCTACCAGTACGACGCGGTCGGCCGCCTGGTCTCGGAAACCGACTTCGACGGACGTACCATCGGCTACCGCCACGACGCGGCAGGGCAGTTGGCCGCGCGGACCGACCCGCGCGGTGGCGTCATCTCCTTCACCTATGACGAGCTGGGCCGCATCGCCTGCAAGGATGCCGCCGGGCGGGCGACCAGCTATGTCTACGACCCGGCCGGGCGTCTCCTGCGGGCCTCCGGCCCGGACGGTGAGGTGATCCGGCAGTACGACCGACGCGGCCTGATCAAGACGGAACTCGTCGACGGCCGCGCCACCACCTATCGTTACGATGCCGTGGGCCGTCGAGTGGGACGTACCACTCCCACCGGCCACGTCACCGTCTACACGCATGATGCGGCGGGCCGCCCCGGCTTCCTGACGACCGGTGGTCACCAGGTCTCCTTCACCCATGACGCGGCAGGGCGTGAACTGTCTCGCGTCTTCGGCTCCCTCACCGTCGCCTCGGCCTGGGACGAAGCGGGGCGCCGGTCCGCCGAGCACCTGACTGCCGGCGGTCGCGTCCTCGACAGCCGCACCTACACCTACCGCGCCGACGGCCGCCTAGCCGTGGTCTCCGGCCGGTTGTCGGGCACCCGAACCTTCGACCTCGACCCGGTGGGCCGCGTCACCGCCGTGACCGCTGACGACTGGAGCGAGCGGTACGCCTACGACGCGAGCGGCAATCAGGTCTCCGCCTCCTGGCCCGCCTCGCATCCCGGCAGGGAAGCCACGGGAGCCCGGACGTACCATGGCACTTGCCTCACCCGCGCCGGAGGGGTGCGCTACGAACACGACGCCGCCGGTCGCGTCACCCTGCGCCAGAAGGCCCGCCTCTCCCGCAAACCCGACACCTGGCGCTACGAGTGGGACGCCGAGGACCGCCTCACCTCCGTCATCACTCCCGACGGCACCCGCTGGCGCTATCGCTACGACCCCTTGGGTCGCCGCACCGCCAAGCAACGCCTGGCCTCCGGCGGCGAGACGCTCGTCGAGGAGGTTCGGTTCACCTGGGACGGCACCACCCTGTGCGAGCAGATCACGGCAGTGCAGGGCGTGCCCCATCCGGTGGCGCTCACTTGGGACCACCGCGGCCTGACCCCGCTGGCCCAAACGGAGCGGATCCTCACCGCGGATGCTCGCCAGGAGGAGATCGACCGGCGCTTCTTCGCCATCGTCACCGACCTGGTCGGTGCCCCCACCGAACTCGTCGACGAGTCCGGCGACATCGCCTGGCGCACCCGCAGCACCCTGTGGGGCACCACCGCCTGGACCCGTACCAGCAGCGCCTACACCCCGCTGCGCTTCCCCGGTCAGTACTACGACCCCGAGACCGGTCTCCACTACAACTACTTCCGCCACTATGACCCCGAGACCGGTCGCTACACGGCTGTGGACCCCCTCGGGCTCACGCCCGCGCCCAACCCGGTCGCCTACGTCGACAACCCCCACGTGGGCGCCGACCCACTGGGACTCTCGCCGAACTACCAAGTGGGTCAGACCCTGGGCGACACGTCGAAGCTCAGCGGGTGGATTCCCACCAAGGTTCCGGCGGAGTCGCAGGCGGTACTCCGCGACATTCGTGAGTTCGGCGTGGAGGCTCAGGGTGCGGGACCCCAACGCATGGGTCCGTCCGTCCCCAAGCCATTCGAGAACAGCGGGCATAACGGCGCCTACAAACTTCCCGAATTTGACAGCCAAGGGAATCCGATCCGGTACAGGGAATGGGGCACGGTGCAGTCGGTCGACAACCCGAGATGGGGTGGCGAGAGGATCGTGACAGGGTCGGACGGATCGGCGTACTACACTCCGACCCATTACCAGACGTACATCGTGATGGAGACCGGCCGATGAGCGACGCCACCTGGTGGGATCGGCACGAGGCGGAAGTCCGCGTCGTCCCGACCGACTCCACGTTCTCCGTTGTGCGCGCGTTGCCTCCCACCGGTCTGATCCACTCGGCCCGGATGCGAGGAAAGGAAATGCGCGACTCCGACGGGGTGTTCACTCAGTTCTACGAGGCGTTGCGCCTCCCGGACTACTTCGGTTGGAACTGGAACGCATTGCGGGACTGCCTGACGGATCTGCACTGGGTCAGTGCTGAGCATGTCCTCCTCACCATCGATGACGCCGACGCCGTGCTTTCCGAGAGTGCCGACGAGCGCGAGATCCTCTTCCGCGCCCTGAACGATGCCGTGAAGTTCTGGGCGGGCAAGCCCGAGCTTCCGGGTCGGGGGAAGTTCACCCTCCAGGCCGTCCTGCTGTGCCCGCCCGACGTTCAGGAGAAGGTGCTCCATGAGGTCAGGGTCTGTTGAGGTCTCTGCCAGACACCTCGGCGAGGCTCTGGACGAGGCCGGTGCCGAGAGCCGGGTGGTCCGGTATGCCGTCCGGGAGTTCGTCGAAGCGGTGACGTTCGCGAGCGCGGACGAGATCCGCGGGATGCTGCGGGAGGTCCTCGCCGAGGACTGGATGGCGCTGCCGCCGTGGGCCCGCAATCTCGCCTGCCGTCTCGCCCGCCTCCAGCGTCCGGACGACCCGGAGCTGCTGCGCGAGGCCGCCGCCGACCTGCTGTGCTTCGGCTCCGACTGGGACGCGGAGGCGGAAATCCTCAAGCGACGCGCGGCCGAACCGGAGCAGTAGCCCTTCGGCAGTCCCGGCTCCGATGCCGCGGGGCCAGGCGGACGCGCTGGAACGACAGCGAAGGCACCATCGGATGTATCGAGAGTTCCTGGCCCCTGACGATGAAGAAGTTCACGAAGCCCTCGGTGAATGGCCGGACTCGGATGGAGAAGGGGTGCGTACGCTCACGCTCCAGGATGCCTTCGGGCAGACTCTCGTTCTCTCCTACGACGTGTTGTCGCGGTCGGTCAGGGTCTGCTGGACGAACGAGGACGGCATACAGCTGCTGGACGTCTTCCGGGAGGGTGCGACGCGCCTGTCCGTCACCGGCGGTATCTCCGTCGACTTCCACCTGGGCGAATGCGCGGGCGTCATGGACATCCAGGTGACGCCGGCTCTGTCGGTGAGGGACCGCCTTCTGTTCCGGTAGTGAGGGGACGTGCGTGCAGCGGCGCGAGTGCGAGAAGACCGCCACCTCGATGGGGTGGCGGTCTTCTCGGGTCGTGCGGTGCCGGCTCAGTCCTCGCCGAGGTACGCCTTGCGGACCGACTCGTCGTGGAGGAGGTCCTGGCCGGTGCCGGAGAGGACGATGTTGCCGACCTCCATGACGTGGCCGTGGTCGGCGAGGGACAGGGCGGCCTGGGCGTTCTGTTCGACGAGCAGGATGGTGGTGCCCTGGGACTTCAGCTCGGCGATCGTCGACATGATCTTCTGCATCATGATCGGGGACAGGCCCATGGAGGGTTCGTCCAGCATGAGCAGCTTGGGCCGGGACATCAGGGCGCGTCCCATGGCGAGCATCTGCTGTTCACCGCCGGACAGGGTGCCCGCGGCCTGCTTGCGGCGTTCGCCGAGGATCGGGAACAGGTCGTAGGCGCGCTGGATGTCCTTCTCGATGCCCGGCTTGTCGTCGCGGAGGAACGCGCCGAGGCGGAGGTTGTCCTCGATCGTCATGCGGGGGAAGATGTGCCGGCCCTCGGGGGAGTGGGCGAGCCCCAGGGAGACGATCTGGTGGGCAGGGACCTTCTTGAGCGACTTGCCGCCGAACTTGATCTGGCCGCCGACCGGTTTGAGGAGTCCCGACAGGGTGCGCAGGGTCGTGGTCTTGCCGGCGCCGTTGGTGCCGATGAGGGTGACCACCTCGCCGGCGTCGACCGTGAACGAGATGCCCTTGACGGCCTCGATCTTGCCGTAGGCGACGCGGAGGTCCTCGACCTCGAGCAGTGCGGTCATCGGTCGTTCTCCTTGCCGGCCGAGGTGTCCGTGGTGGTGTCGGCCTGCGCGGCCTCGGCCGCCTCGACCTCGGCGGCTTCCGCCGCTCCGGGGTCGTTGTCGAGGGGTTCGCCGAGGTAGGCGGCGACTACGCGTTCGTCGCCCTGGACGGTGGCGCTGTCGCCCTCGACGAGTTTCTGGCCCTGGACGAGGACGGCGACGCGGTCGCAGAGGTTGAAGATGAAGCGCATGTCGTGCTCGATGACGAGGACGGCGATGCCCTTGTCGCGGATGGCGAAGACGAGTTCCTCGGTGGCCCGGGTCTCCTGCGGGTTCATGCCGGCCGTGGGCTCGTCCAGGAGCAGCAGCCCCGGCTCGCTGGCGAGGGCGCGGGCGATCTCCAGCTTGCGCTGTTCGCCGTAGGGGAGGTTGCGCGCGAGGTGCTCGGCCTTGTCGGCGAGGCCGACGAACTCCAGGAGTTCCATGGCGCGTGTCCGGGAGGCCGCCTCCGCCTTGTGGAAGCCGGGGCCGCGCAGGACGGCGGACCAGAAGCCTTCCTTGGTGCGGGTGTGGCGGCCGACGAGGACGTTCTCGAGGACCGTCATGTTGGCGAACAGCCGGATGTTCTGGAAGGTGCGGGCGATTCCCGCGGCGGTGACCTTGAAGGACTTGGGCGGCAGGACCTTGTCCTTGTAGCGCACCTCGCCCTCGGTGGGGATGTACAGGCCGGTCAGGCAGTTGAAGAAGGTGGTCTTGCCGGCGCCGTTGGGTCCGATGAGGCCGACGATCTCACCGCTGTTGACGGTGAGGTCGACGCCGCGGACGGCGGTGAGTCCGCCGAAGCGCATCGTGACGTCGCGTGCGTCGAGGACGGGAGTGCCGGGGGCGGGGGCGCCCGCGGTGGTGTCCTTGGTGGTGGTGTCGGTGGTCATGGTGGTCAGGCCCCTGTCTTGCTCAGGACTGCGGGCGCGTCGGCCTCTTCGTGGAACTCCAGCTGGCGGCGCCGGTTGGGGATGAGGCCCTCGGGGCGGAAGCGCATCAGCAGCACGAGTGCGAGTCCGAAGGCGAGGAGCTGGTAGTCGCCGAGGAACTGGAGCTTGTTGGGGATCAGGAAGAGCAGTGCGGCACCGATGAGCGGACCGGCGATGGTGCCCATGCCGCCGAGGACGACCGCGGCGAGCAGGAAGGCGGAGTTGGGCGGGGTGGTGCCGGCGAAGAGGTACTGCTCGGGGGTGACCGTGTAGGTGACGTGTGCCTGCACGGTGCCGGCGAGGCCGGCGAGGGTGGCGCCCACGGCGAACGCGATGAGCTTGACGCGGAAGCCGTTGATGCCCATGGCGAGCGCGGCGGTCTCGTCCTCGCGGATGGCGACCCAGGCCCGGCCGATGCGGGAGTCGCCGCTGCGCCGGAAGACGAGGACGACGACGGCTGTGATGAGCAGCATCAGGAAGAAGTAGTTGGCGAACCGGCCGATGGTGAAGCCGGCGATGTCGTGCGGGATCCCGAGGTCGAAGCCGAGGATCTTGAGGTCGGGGATGGACGAGATGCCGTTGGAGCCGTTGGTGACGTCCGGTCCCGAGGTGCCGTCGAGGTTGTTCGCGGTGATGCGGAAGATCTCACCGAAGCCGAGGGTGACGATGGCGAGGTAGTCGCCGCGCAGCCGCAGGGTGGGCGCGCCGATCAGGACACCGAAGACCAGGGAGGCGACGGCGCCGACGAGCACCGCTGCCCAGAAGGGGAAGTGCACGCCGAAGGGCGAGCTGGGGGAGCCGGAGACCATGGAGGCCGCGTAGGCGCCGACGCCGAGGAAGGCGACGTAACCGAGGTCGAGCAGGCCGGCGAGGCCGACGACGATGTTCAGACCGAGGGCGACCGTGGCGAAGATGAGGATGTAGACGCCGAGGGTGGCGTACTGGTCGTCGGTCTGGGTGAAGGGGAAGCAGGCCGCCGCCACGAAGGCGCCGCAGACGGTGATGTTCTGGTGCCGGGCGGTGATCTGCGTGATCCTGCCGATCAGTCCCGACTTGTTGAGGGCCGCGAAACCGAGGCCGGTCGTGATCAGGAATCCGACGAAGAGTTCGTCGTACTCGGTGCCGATGCCGTAGGTGAACACGAGCAGGGCGACGGCGAGGACGGCGACGATGACGAGGATCTCGGCGTAGGAGGGCAGCGCGCGTGCGGGGCGCGGGGTGCCGGACGCGAAGGCGGCCCTGACGGTCTGCCAGTTCTGCGACGCGTTGTGCTTGAACTGCTCCCAGCCGGTGTCGTCGGGGTCGATGGGGTCCGGTTCGGGACGCTCGAACGGCAGGGCCAGCGAGCCGAGCAGGGCGATCAGGGTGGCGGCCGCCACGACGTAGCCGCCGGGCTCCAGGTTCACCACGCCGCCGAGCTGGGCGCTGATGGCGACGACCGTGTACCAGGCGGTGGCGAAGGTGGCGAGCGCGGCGAGCTTGAGGCCGGCGTCGGCACCCGCGGGCGCGAGCCAGCGCAGCCCCTTGACGCCGTAGGAGGCGAGGCCGAGGAGGGTGGTGAGGGCGCCGCCGATCAGCACCAGGACCTGCAGGCCGCCCGGGTAGCCGTAGACGGTGAGGTCGCCGGGGAACTCGGCGGTCCAGGTCCAGGCGAGGAACGTGGACAGGACGCTGAGGACGCCGCCGCCGGTGGCGAGGGCACGTCCGATGTGCGCGGGTATCCCGATGAGGCCGGTGGGGGCACCCGTGGTGGGGGTGTCCGCGGTGTTCGAAGCGGTGGTCTGTGTGGTCATCGGTGTCACGCCCTGTCCGCAACGCGTTCGCCGAGCAGGCCCTGTGGCCTGAACAGCAGCACGAGGATGAGGAGGATGAACGCCCAGACGTCGGCCCAGGACTGGCTGCCGAACTTGTCCAGGCCGGGGATGTCGGCGATGTAGGCGGTGGCCAGGGTCTCGGCGACGCCGAGGACGACGCCGCCGATCATGGCGCCGTAGATGTTGCCGATGCCGCCCAGCACCGCCGCGGTGAAGGCCTTCAGGCCGAGGATGAAGCCCATCTTGAAGTCGATCTGGCCGTACTTGAGACCGTTGGCGACGGCTCCGACGGCGGCGAAGACGGCGCCGAGGGCGAAGGCGACCACGATGATGCGGTCCGTGTTGATGCCCATCAGCTTGGCCGTGTCCGGGTCCTGCGCGGTCGCCTGCATGCCCCGTCCGGTGCGGGTGCGCATCACGAAGAAGGCGAGGATGGCCATGCTGACCGGGGCGGCGACGAGCAGGAAGATGTCGCCGGTCTGGATGGTGGCGCTGCCGATGTGGAACGGGCCGCCGTCGATCTGCGGGAAGGGGAGCTTCGACTTGGCGTTCGGGTACAGCGCCCATACCGCCTGCTGGAGGGCGAGGGAGAGGCCGATGGCGGTGATGAGCGGTGCGAGACGGGGAGCGCCGCGCAGCGGGCGGTAGGCGAACCGTTCCGCCCCGATCGCGACGGCGACGGAGACCACCACGGCACCGAGCAGCATCAGAGGCAGGGCGATCCACATGGTGGTGCCGTCGGGCAGGATGTACAGGTGGACCGTGAGGGCACCGAAGGCGCCGACCATGAAGATCTCGCCGTGGGCGAAGTTGATGAGCTGGACAATGCCGTAGACCATTGTGTAGCCGATGGCGATCAGGCCGTACATGGATCCCAGTAGCAGGCCGTTGACCAGCTGCTGCGGCAGTTCGTTCACCGCATGTCCTCCGAGACTTTCGGATGTTCGACGGATGGGCCCGGATGCGAGTGCGCGCGGGGCGCCTGTGGAACAGCGCCCCGCGCGGCTCGTGGGCAGTGGTGTGGTGCGGGTGGGTCAGCCGGTGTAGGTGCCGGACTTCACGGCCTTCCACGCACCGTTCTCGACGGCGTACACGGTGAGCTGCTTGTTGGTGGCGTCACCGAACTCGTCGAAGGAGACCTTGCCGGTCACCCCGTCGAAGGAGACGTTCTGCATGGCGTCCACGACCTTGGCGCGGGCGTCGGAGGGGAGCTTTCCACCGTTGTCGGCGACGACCTTCTTGACGGCCTCGATGATCGCCCAGGCGGAGTCGTAGGAGTAACCGCCGTACGCCTCGTAGGCCTCCTTGTAGCCCTCGGCCTTGTAGTTGGCGACGAACTCCTTGGCGGAGGGGAGTTCCTCCACCGGTGCGCCGACGGAGGTCGCGAGGTCGCCGGTGCCGCTGGCGCCGGCGAGCTTGATGAAGTCGGCGCTGTAGATGCCGTCACCGCCGACCACCGGGATCTTGGCGCCGGCTTCCTTGATCTGCTTGCTGAGCGGGCCGGCCTGCGGGTACTCACCGCCGTAGTAGACGACGTCGGCGCCGGAGTTCTTGACCTTGGTGGCGACCGCGTTGAAGTCCTTGCTGTCCGGGTTGATGTGCTCGGTGCCGACCACCTGGCCGCCGAGCTTCTTGAACTCCTCGGTGAAGGTGCCGGCGAGGCCGGCGCCGTAGGTCTTCTTGTCGTCGATGACGAAGACCTTCTTCTTCTTGGAGTCGTTGTAGACGTACTGCGCGGCGAACGGGCCCTGGACGGCGTCCGTGGTCGCGGTGCGGAAGTACGACTTGTAGGTCCGGACCTTCTTGGTCTGCCAGTCCACGCCCTGGGTGAGCGACGGGTTGGTGTTGGCCGGGGAGACCTCGACCAGCTTCGCCGTGTCGAAGACCTTCTGCATCGACTCGCCGACGGAGGAGTTCAGCGGGCCGACGACGCCGAGGACGTCCTTGTCGGCGACCAGCTTGGTGGCGTTCTGCTGGCCCACGGAGGGCTGGCCCTGGTCGTCGAGGGCCTCGACCTTGAAGGTGATGCCCTCGACGGTCTTCTGCTTGTTGGCGGTCTTCGCCGCGAGGTCCACCGAGTTCTTGATGCCGAGGCCGAGCGCGGACAGGTCGCCGGTCAGCGGGGCGTCGACACCGATGACGACGGTGGTGCCGCCACCGCTGCCGCCGTTCCCGGAGTCGGAGCCGCCGTCGTCGTCGCGCGAACCGCAGGCGGTGAGGGTGAGCGCTCCCGCCGCCAGAGCGGCGGTGATGGCGATGAGCGAACGTTGACGCACGATCAGTCCTTTCCCTGGCACAGCCGTTTCCCCGTGGAGACGGCCGAGTCGAGCGCTGGGCCGAAGTGACAATCCGACGGCGCGGTGACTGGCCGTGACTCTAAGCGTGTGTGGGGAACGTGGAGGAGGGTCTGACTCAGGCTGTGACGCTCTTGTTATGACACGCGGTAATGCAGAGCGGTACTGGCTGGGAAGAAGGGCGGAATTCAGGCCGATTTGCTCTGTCCGCATGGTGAGAACCCGCAGGACCGGAGGGGCGGGTTCAGGTGCGTAAGGCGTTTTGGTGATTACCGGGAATCGTTGCCGCAGGCGACCTGCAGGGCCTCGGAGAGGTGCTGCGCATAGCGCGTCCCGAGGATGAAACTGTGATCCTCTATTGCGCGCGTATTACGCAGCGTTACATCCAGAAAAGGGAGTCCGGGGTTCCGTGGTGCTTGTCCGCATTCCGTCACCCGCAGAGTGACGATGATCTTGCGGGCGGAATGCGACTTTGTCTGGAAAGGTGCCGCGGGGGCCGAGGTGGCCGAAAGTCCGGCGTAGGGCTGGGCCACCCGCGTCACGGTGACGGGCGGCCCGGACCGGACGCTCAGCAGCACCGCGAAGCTGAAGTCGCTGGTCGGAGCGTTGCCGGGACCGGCCACCGGGTCCAGGTAGACGAGGTCGACGGCCTGCGCGGGGAAGGGCGGGGGCGGCGGCGGGGGAGCGGGCCGCTCATCCGGTCTGCCGGCGTACAGATAGCCGCCGCCCGCCAGGACGACGAGGGCCGCGACGGCCGCGTGCACCGCCCGGCGGTGACGGTCGTACCGCAGGCGCAGTCGCCCGCGAGGCCGGGCGGGGCGGCGGGGGCGCTGCGGGGCCTCCCGTGCGTGGGTGCCCTCGCCCGGCTCGACGGGACCGGTGCCGCTCATCGCCATGGACCCCCGCCCGCGCCGCCGTCGCCATGGCGACCCGTGCACCGGGCGCGGGTCCGACGGTCGATCAACTCCCCGGCGGCGCGGGCGCCCTGCTCCCGCCGCACGGGCCGCGCCGCCTCCACGACCTCCCGCAGGATGTCGTACTGCCGGTTCGACAGGCCCATGGACTGGTAGTCGCCGTAGGTGCCGCCGTCGAGCACCTCGCGCGACCAGTGGGTGACGACGCGCACGCACAACTCGGCCGCCGACGCGGGCGCCGGCGACGGCCGCGGGGAGCCGGGCTGCCCGGAACCGGCGCCGACGGCGGCGCCGGGACCGGTGCCGCCGGTCGAACGCGGTCGCTCGGGGCCGGAGTCGGCGCATGCGGCCGCCAGCGCCACCGTCAGCAGCACCAGTGGGAGCGCGCGCCGCAGCCCGCCCGTGGCGGCCGCCGGCCGAGGGACTCCTCCCCGTTCCATGACCCGACGCTAAGGCGCCGGACCGGCGGGGGCAATGACGCCGCCGGCACCGCCGAGGGCACCGCCGCCGGCGGGCGCTCAGCCCGCCGCGCCCGCCCGGGCGGCGTCACCGGGGGCCACGTCGCGCAGCAGGCAGGTCAGGCGGGCCGTGCACACCCGCCGCTCCTGCTCGTCACTGATCACGATCTCGTACGTCGCCGTCGTCCGGCCCCGGTGCACGGGCGTGGCCACCCCGGTCACCAGCCCGGAGCGGACCCCGCGGTGGTGGGTGCAGTTCAGGTCGACACCGACGGCGATCTTGGAGCTGCCGCCGTGCAGCATGGAGCCCACCGATCCCAGCGTCTCGGCCAGCACCGCGGAGGCGCCGCCGTGCAGGAGCCCGTACGGCTGGGTGTTGCCCTCCACCGGCATGGTGCCGACGACCCGCTCCGGTGCCGCCTCCAGGACCTGGACGCCCATCCGTGACCCCAGGTGGCCCGCGGAGAACAGCGCGGGAAGGTCGACGCCCATCGCGGCGTACTCGTCGATGACCTCCTGCGGGAACTGCACCTGCTGCTGCTCGCCCATGGGCCCGGCTCCGTTCGTTGCGATCCGTCGGTCTGGTCCGCCTGTCGGCTCGACTGAGCGAACGCTCAGTCGGTCGCCGATTGTTCCAGACGCACGACGACCGACTTGCTGGCCGGGGTGTTGCTGGTGTCCGCCGTGGCGTCCAGGGGCACCAGGACGTTGGTCTCCGGGTAGTACGCGGCGGCGCAGCCCCGGGCCGTCGGGTAGTGCACGACGCGGAAACCGGGTGCCCGGCGCTCCACGCCGTCCGACCACTCGCCGACCAGGTCGACGTAGGAGCCGTCCCGGACGTCCAGCTTCTCGGCGTCCTCCGGGTTGACCAGGACCACCCGGCGGCCGTTCCTGATGCCGCGGTAGCGGTCGTCCAGGCCGTAGATCGTGGTGTTGTACTGGTCGTGCGAGCGCAGCGTCTGCAGCAGCAGCCGGCCCTCGGGCAGCTCGGGGTACTCGACGGGCGCGGCGGTGAAGTTCGCCCTGCCGGTGGCCGTCGGGAAGCGCCGCTCGTCGCGGGGGGCGTGGGGCAGGGCGAAGCCGCCCGGCCGCGCCACGCGCGCGTTGAAGTCCTCGAACCCGGGAATCACCCGGGCGATGCGGTCGCGGATCGTCGCGTAGTCCTTCTCGAACTCCTCCCACGGCACCCTGCTGTCCGCGCCGAGCACCCGGCGCGCCAGCCGGCACACGATGGCCGGCTCGGACAGCAGGTGCCGGCTCGCGGGCTCGAGCCGTCCCCGCGAGGCGTGCACCATGCCCATCGAGTCCTCGACGGTGACGAACTGCTCGCCGCCGCCCTGCAGATCGCGTTCGGTACGGCCCAGCGTCGGCAGGATCAGGGCCCGCGCGCCCGTGACGGCGTGCGAGCGGTTCAGCTTCGTCGACACGTGCACGGTCAGGCGGGCACGGCGCATCGCCGCCTCGGTGACCTCCGTGTCGGGGGACGCGGAGACGAAGTTGCCGCCCATGGCGAAGAAGACCTTCGCCTCGCCGTCGCGCAGCGCGCGGATGGCCCGTACGACGTCGTAACCGTGCTCACGGGGCGGCGCGAAGCCGAACTCCTTCTCCAGGGCGTCCAGGAACGCGGGCGCGGGGCGTTCGAAGATGCCCATCGTGCGGTCGCCCTGCACGTTGGAGTGGCCGCGCACCGGGCAGACGCCGGCTCCGGGACGGCCGATGTTGCCGCGCAGGAGGAGGAAGTTCACGACCTCGCGGATGGTGGGCACCGAGTGCTTGTGCTGGGTCAGGCCCATCGCCCAGCACACGATGGTGCGCTTCGACGCGAGGACCAGGCGCAGCGTCTCCTCGATCTCCGCGCGGGTGAGACCGGTGGCCGTGAGCGTCTGCTCCCAGTCGGCGGCACGAGCGGCCTCGGCGAACTCCTCGAAGCCGTGCGTGTGCTCCCGGACGAACGTCTCGTCGACCGCGCCCTCGGTCTCCAGGATCAGCTTGTTCAGGAGGCGGAACAGCGCCTGGTCGCCGCCGAGGCGGATCTGCAGGAACAGGTCGGTGAGCGCGGCCCCGGTGGTGAGCCCCTTCGGCGTCTGCGGGTTCCTGAAGCGCTCCAGGCCCGCCTCGGGCAGCGGGTTGACGCTGACGATCTTCGCGCCGTTCGCCTTGGCCTTCTCCAGTGCGGAGAGCATGCGCGGGTGGTTGGTGCCGGGATTCTGCCCGGCCACGATGATCAGGTCGGACTTGTAGAGGTCCTCCAGCAGGACGCTTCCCTTGCCGATGCCGATGGTCTCCGACAGGGCCGAGCCGGACGACTCGTGGCACATGTTGGAGCAGTCCGGCAGGTTGTTGGTGCCCAGCTCGCGCGCGAAGAGCTGGTAGAGGAACGCCGCCTCGTTGCTGGTGCGTCCGGAGGTGTAGAAGACCGCCTCGTCGGGCGAGTCCAGGGCCGTGATCTCCTCCGCGACGATGTCGAAGGCGCGCTCCCAGGTGACCGGCTCGTAGTGCTCGCCGCCCTCCGGGAGGTACACGGGGTGCGTGAGCCGGCCCTGCTGGCCCAGCCAGTAGCCGCTGCGGGTCGCGAGGTCGGCCACGGAGTGCGCGGCGAAGAACTCCGGGGTGACCCGGCGCAGGGTGGCCTCCTCGGCCACGGCCTTCGCGCCGTTCTCGCAGAACTCCGCCTTGTGCCGGTGGTCCGGCTCCGGCCAGGCGCAGCCCGGGCAGTCGAAACCGTTCTTCTGGTTGACGCTCAGCAGCGTCAGCGCGGTCCTCCTCACACCCATCTGCCGCTGCGCGATGCGCAGGGTGTGACCGATGGCCGGAATGCCCGCCGCCGCATGCTGGGGCCCGGTGACCTGCGGCGCGTCCTGAACCGGATCACCCTTGGGCGGCTTCGTGGCCATCGCGCGCTCCTTCGCATGCACGTGTGAGGTACGTCTCCGATCCTCGCATGCGCCACCGACACCGACGGAGGCCGGGCGGGAACGGCGGCGGGAGCAATGGTTGCGGCCGGGCGCGGTTCCGCCACCGCCCCCGCTGCCGGGCGACGACGGAAGGCGAGTGGCGTGGGGTCGTGTCCGGTCGCGGCTCCGCCGCGTGGGCGCGACCAGCCGGGACGTGCCCGCGGCGACGGCCGGCCGCGCCCCCGGCCGAGAGGCGCCGCAACCGTGCCACCGGCGACGGCGGGGCCGACTGTCGGTGGCACGTGGCAGGATCGGGGACGTGGCAGAGACAGCATCGAAGAAGACCGAGACCCCCACCGGCGGCAGCCGCCCGCGCCTGATGCTCATGGACGGGCACTCGCTGGCGTACCGCGCGTTCTTCGCGCTGCCCGCGGAGAACTTCACGACCGCGACGGGCCAGCCGACCAACGCGATCTACGGTTTCGCGTCGATGCTGGCCAACACCCTGCGTGACGAGGCGCCCACGCACTTCGCGGTGGCGTTCGACGTCTCCCGCAAGACCTGGCGCTCCCAGGAGTTCACGGAGTACAAGGCGAACCGCTCCAAGACACCGGACGAGTTCAAGGGCCAGGTCGAGCTGATCGGCGAGCTGCTCGACGCCATGCACGTGACCCGCTTCGCCGTCGAGGGCTTCGAGGCGGACGACGTCATCGCCACGCTCGCCACGCAGGCCGAGGCCGAGGGCTTCGAGGTGCTGATCGTCACCGGCGACCGGGACTCGTTCCAGCTGGTCAGCGAGCACACCACGGTGCTGTATCCCACCAAGGGCGTCTCCGAGCTGACCCGGTTCACCCCGGAGAAGGTCGTCGAGAAGTACGGACTGACGCCCGCCCAGTACCCCGACTTCGCCGCCCTGCGCGGCGACCCGTCGGACAACCTGCCGGGCATCCCCGGCGTCGGCGAGAAGACGGCCGCGAAGTGGATCAACCAGTTCGGGTCCTTCGCGGAGCTGGTCGAGCGCGTCGACGAGGTCAAGGGCAAGGCCGGGCAGAATCTGCGCGACCACCTGGAGTCCGTGAAGCTCAACCGCAGGCTCACCGAGCTGGAGCGGCAGGTCGGGCTGCCGAAGACGGTCACCGACCTGGAGCGTCCGGCGTACGACCGCAAGGGCGTCGCGATGATCCTGGACACCCTGGAGATCCGCAATCCCTCGCTGCGCGAACGCCTGTTCGCCGTCGATCCGGGCGCCGAGGAGGCCGAGGCCACGCCGGTCGTCGCGGACGGCGTGGAGCTGGACGGCACGGTGCTGGGCACGGGCGAGGTGGCCGGCTGGCTCGCCGAGCACGGTGACCAGCCGCTCGGCGTCGCCACGGTCGACACGTGGGCGCTGGGCACCGGCTCGGTCGCCGAGGTCGCGCTCGCCGCCTCCGACGGGAAGGCCGCCTGGTTCGACCCGACGGAGATCGACGAGGCCGACGAGGCGGCGTTCACCGCCTGGCTCTCCGACCCGGACCGGCCGAAGGTCTTCCACAACGCCAAGGGCGCTATGCGCGTCTTCGCCGAGCACGGCTGGAGCATCGCCGGCGTGGGCATGGACACCGCGCTCGCCGCCTACCTGGTCAAGCCCGGCCGCCGCTCCTTCGACCTGGACGCGCTGTCCCTGGAGTACCTGCACCGCGAGCTGGCCCCCGCCGCCGCGGCCGACGGGCAGCTGGCCTTCGGCGCGGACGACGCCGCCGAGGCCGAGGCGCTCATGGTGCAGGCCCGCGCGGTCCTCGACCTGGGCGAGGCCTTCACGGGCCGCCTGGCCGAGGTCGGCGCCGCGGACCTGCTGCGCGACGTGGAGCTGCCGACCTCCGCCCTGCTGGCCCGCATGGAGCGGCACGGCATCGCGGCCGACCGGGAGCACCTGGGGGCCATGGAGCAGATGTTCGCCGGCGCCGTCCAGCAGGCCGTGAAGGAGGCCCACGCGGCGGCCGGACGCGAGTTCAACCTGGGCTCGCCCAAGCAGCTCCAGGAAGTCCTCTTCGGCGAGCTGAACCTGCCCAAGACGAAGAAGACCAAGACCGGTTACACGACGGACGCCGACGCCCTGGCGTGGCTGGCGACGCAGACGGACAACGAACTGCCGGTGATCATGCTCCGGCACCGTGAGCAGGCCAAGCTGCGCGTCACCGTCGAGGGCCTGATCAAGACGATCGCCGCGGACGGCCGCATCCACACCACGTTCAACCAGACGGTCGCCGCGACGGGCCGCCTCTCCTCGACCGACCCGAACCTGCAGAACATCCCGGTCCGCACCGACGAGGGCCGGGCGATCCGCCGCGGCTTCGTCGTCGGAGAGGGCTTCGAGTCCCTGATGACGGCGGACTACAGCCAGATCGAGCTCCGTGTGATGGCCCACCTGTCGGAGGACGCGGGCCTGATCGAGGCGTTCACCTCCGGCGAGGACCTGCACACCACGGCCGCCGCGCAGGTGTTCTCCGTCGAGCGGTCCGCGGTGGACGCGGAGATGCGCCGCAAGATCAAGGCGATGTCCTACGGCCTGGCGTACGGTCTGTCGGCCTTCGGCCTCTCCCAGCAGCTGAACATCGAGGCGGCCGAGGCCCGGGGCCTGATGGACGCCTACTTCGAGCGGTTCGGCGGGGTCCGCGACTATCTGCGGCGGGTCGTCGACGAGGCCAGGGCCACCGGCTACACGGCGACGCTGTTCGGCCGCCGCCGCTACCTGCCCGACCTCAACAGCGACAACCGGCAGCGCCGCGAGGCGGCCGAGCGGATGGCCCTGAACGCCCCGATCCAGGGCACGGCGGCCGACATCGTCAAGATCGCCATGCTCAACGTGGACAAGGCGCTGCGCGAGGCCGGTCTGGCTTCCCGCATGCTGCTCCAGGTCCACGACGAGATCGTCCTGGAGGTCGCCCCCGGCGAGCAGGCGGCGGCGGAGGAACTGGTCCGCCGCGAAATGGCGAACGCCGTCGACCTCCGGGTCCCCCTGGGCGTCTCGGTGGGCTCGGGCCCGGACTGGGAATCGGCAGCGCACTAGCCTCCGGCGGTGGTGCCGCCGGGGCCGGGAAGCGGGCGTGGGCCCGCTTCCCGGCCCTCGCGGTGCCCCTTTGCGGTGCCTGGCCCTTGCGATTTCCAGGACGTGCGGTGCCTCGCCGTATCCGGCCCCTGCGGTGCCTGGTCCGCGTGGTGTGCGGGACGCGTGCGGTGCCTTGTCGTTGCCGTGCCTGGCCCTTGTGGTGCCCGGATCTCGTGGGGGTCCAGGACGTGCGGTGCCTCGTCCTTGCCGTGCCTGGCCCTTGTGATGCCCGGCCCTTGCGGTTTCCAGGGCGTGCGGTGCCTCGCCGTGCCGTGCCCGGCCCTTGCGATGCCCGGCGCCTTGGTGTGCGGCCCCCGTGGTGTGCGGCCCGCGTGGTGTGCGGTTGCTGTGAGGCAGCGGCTTTCGTGGCGCCGCACCCCGTGGCGGCCGTCCCGCCGGTCCCGGGAGGGCCCTTCACTCAGGTGGCCCTCGCGGAAAAGCCCCCGCCCCCTGTCTCCCCTGAGGATGCGGGCATGGGTATACGCATGCTCCACCACCGGACGTCACCGGCACGGGCAAGCACAGACCGACCCGCCCGCGTGCCACTCCTCCCGGTCCCGGTCTTCGCGCCGGGCGCAAGTACCGGCCGCACCCCCACCACGCTCGCGACGGCCCTGCGCCGCACCGCGGCAGACCTCCGCCGCAGCCTCGCCCACCCGGACCCGACCGCCCCGTCGTCCCCACGCGAAACGCCCGCCCTGCGCCTGTGGGCCGACCTGGCGCGCGGCTACCTGACGCTCGCCCTCACCTTGCTGCCGCAGTCACGCCCCGCGCACACCGTCACCGTGTTCGTCGCGGCCGACGACACCCTCAGCGCGCGACGCGGCGGCCGCCCGGCTCCGCACCGACGCCTCCCGGGCCTGCGGAAACCGGGACCGGACGCCACACCCTGATCCCCACGGCACACAGCAACAGCCCCGGGACGAGCCCCGCGCCCGCCCCGAAACACACCGTCGGGACGACTTCCCAGGGCTTCGCCACCGACCCCCGGTAGTCCCACCAGCGGGTCGTCCGCTGCACCACCCCGGCCAGCGCACAGCCGCCGAGCACCGCCCCGGCCCACCACCGGTCCCGCACCGAGAGCACGGGGACGCCCAGCGGCTCGGCCGGGGACCGGCGGCGCAGCGCCCGCGCCGTGAACACGGCGATCACCACCGCGGCCACCGCGGAACCTCCGTACTGCAGGTACCAGTACAGCGGCGACCCCGCGACCTCCCGCCCCAGCACGGGGAACACCCGCATCCCCCACCGGTCGAGATGCGTGAACGCGTCCCACACCACATGCGTCAGCGCACCCACCGCCGCCGACACGTACCACCGCACCACCAGGGACGGCCGCACGCGGGCCCGTGGCGCCCCGCAGCGCAGCAGGGCGGCGGCGCGTCCCTGCCGGGCCCGCGGCAGCAGCGCGACCACCGGCTCGCGGGC
Organism: Streptomyces sp. NPDC048185; assembly: GCF_043202495.1. Lineage (NCBI taxonomy): Bacteria > Bacillati > Actinomycetota > Actinomycetes > Kitasatosporales > Streptomycetaceae > Streptomyces > Streptomyces sp. NPDC048185. The sequence goes on along the minus strand of NZ_JBIDAN010000001.1, from coordinate 235,046 downwards.
CAGCAGCCACAGCCCCACCAGCGCCCAGGCGATGAGCACATCGACCGTGACGACCCCACCGGGGGAGTGCGTCACGTCCCCGAACTCCATCGCCCCGGACACCAGACTCGCCGCGTAATAGGTCATGTCGGGCGAGAACGACCCCGCGATCAGTACGGCCGGCACCAGGTGCCCCCGTCCGGTTCCGTCGCCGCGCACGGCCGGCAGCACGGCCGCCGCATGGCTGAGGGTGAAAGGCAACGCCGCTCCTCATATGGCCAACTGGTGAATATCGGGCACGAACGGGTGCCCGCGCAAAGCAAGTTGTCGTAGGGTCGCCTGCGGCGCCGTACTGGTCGAACAGACGACCGTCGTGCTCGGACAGTTGCGGTGCAACCCTCGGCTCGGGCCGATCGTCACAACAGGCGGTACCGCGCGAGCACCACAGCCGAAGACAGACGGACGACGGAGAAGGACGCACGGGCGTCCACGGGAGGGGTCACTCTATGGCGGCGCAGTTCGACAGGAGACTCCGCAAGGCGGCGGTCACCACCACCGTCGCGGCGGTCGCGGTCGCGGCCCTGTCCGCGTCCCAGGCTCCCGACGTGACGGCGGACGGCAACGGCAGACGGACCACCGCCGACAGCGCGCCGTCGCCCTCCGCGCCCGCCGAGGACACCGCCACCGGCAACTCGCGGTACTACACGGACCTGCCGCCGCTCAACAGCCCGAGCCCCGCACCCACCGTCGGCACTCCCGTGTCCCGGGGCCCCGCCGAGGCGGGCGTCCCCGCGACCGTCCTCGACGCCTACAAGAAGGCCGAGTCGGAACTGCGCCGGACCAAGCCCGGCTGCAACATCCCGTGGCAACTCCTCGCCGCCATCGGCAAGGTGGAGTCCGGTCAGGCCCGCGGCGGCCGTGTCGACGCGAACGGCACCACCACCAGCCGCATCATCGGCCCGCAGCTCGACGGCAACGGCTTCGCCCTCATCAAGGACACCGACGACGGCGTCTACGACGGCAACAGCAGCTACGACAACGCCGTCGGCCCCATGCAGTTCATCCCGTCCACCTGGGCCTGGGCGGGCCGCGACGGCAACGGCGACGGCAAGAAGGACCCCAACAACGTCTACGACGCCGCCCTCGCCGCCGGCCACTACCTGTGCCGCAACGGCTGGGACCTGTCCGTCCAGGCCGACCTGAACCGCGCGATCCTCAGCTACAACAACTCGCAGGAGTACCTGCACACGGTCCTGTCCTGGCTGGAGTACTACCGCAAGGGCACCCACGAGATCCCGGACGGCACCGGCGCCCTCCCGGTGGGCCGCAGCGACGACCCCGCCGTGACCGGGCCGAGCCCGTCGCCCGGGATCACCGGCACGCCCGGCCTTCCCACCGCCCCCCAGACCCCCGGCACGTCGACGCCGGCTCCGGGTGACGGTGCCACCGGCCCCGCCAAGCCCTCGCCCCCCAGCACCGGTTCACCGAGCCCCACCCCTCCGACCGGACCGGAGACCCCGCCTCAGACGCAGACCCCCACCGACACGGTCGACCACCTGGAGAACGCCGGCACCGCCGGCCTCACCGCCACCGCGGGCGACACCTTCGCCAAGAGGATCAGCGCCCGGGCCGAGACGAAGAGCGGCGAGGCCGTCGCCAAGGTCCGGATCCGCTTCACGATCGTCGGGGACACGGACGCCACCTTCACCGGCGGCGAGAACGTCGCCACCGTCGTCACCGGCAGCACGGGCGTGGCCGTGGCACCCGCACTCCAGGCCGGCGAGAAGACCGGCGCGTTCACGGTCCGGGCCACCGTCGTCGGCCGCACCGTCGCCGGCGTCGCCTACCGGGCCACCGTCACCGAGCGCGTCGCCGACAGCCTCACGCGTACCGGCGACGCGGCGCTCACCTGCACGGCGGGCGGCGAATTCGCCGACCGGGTCGAGGTGAAGGCGACGTACAAGGGCGCCGTCGCGGACAAGGTCGCCGTCACCGCCACCCTCACGTCGGCGGCCGGCTCGGCCGAGAGCGGCAAGGGCCCCTACTTCAAGGACGCCGACGGCAAGGCCGTCCGCACCCTCAGCGGCCTGACGACCGACGCCAAGGGCCTGTTGACGCTGCCGAAGCTGTACGCGGACGACACCGCCGGCACGTTCGTGCTGCGTCTGTCCACCGCGGGCGGCGCCACCCTCGACGTCCAGCTGACGGTGGCGAAGGCCGAGGCGGAGCCGTCACCGGAGCCGTCGCCGGACCCGTCCACCGGGTCGTCGCCCGAGGCCTCGCCGAGCCCCTCCGCCGAACCGTCGACCGAGCCCAGCGCCTGACCACCCGCCGTACCGGGCACCGAGGGCGCCCCACCGCTGCCGTGGCGGGGCGCCCTCGGGCTGTCCGCCGCACGACCGCGGCCGTCACGCACCGGACGCGGACTCCCGCCCGAGCCGCGCCTTCGTGTGCCGCGTCGGCTCCGCCGTGGCCGGGTCCTCGGGCCACGGGTGCTTCGGGTACCGGCCGCGCAGCTCCGCCCGTACGCCCTTGTAGCCCTCCCGCCAGAAGGAGGCCAGGTCGGCCGTGACCGCGGCGGGCCGGCCGGCGGGGGAGAGGAGGTGGACGAGGAGCGGCACCCCGGCGATCTCGGGCGAGCGTTCCAGCCCGAACATCTCCTGCAGCTTCACCGCCAGGACGGGCTGCCCGGGGTCGTCGTAGTCGATCCGGATCCGGGAGCCACTGGGCACGGCGATCCGCTCCGGGGCCAGTTCGTCCAGCCGTGCCGCCTCGCCCGACGCCCAGGGCAGCAGCCGCGCCAGCGCCTGCCCGGCCTCGATCCGGGCCAGGTCGGCCCGCCGCCGGGCCCGGCCGAGCTCCGGCTCCAGCCACTCGTCCACGCGCGCGTGCAGCGCGTCGTCCGTCACGTCCGGCCAGGGCGCCCCCAGGTGCAGCCGCAGGAACGCGAGCCGCTGCCGCAGCACCCGCGCCTCGGCCGACCAGCGCAGCAGCCCGAACCCTTCCTGCCGCAGCCCCGCCAGCAGCGCGTCCCGTACGAGGCCGGGGGCGGCGTCGGCCGGGGGCCCCACCGACAGTTCGACGGCCCCGAGCCGCTCGACCCGCCGGGCCACCACGTCACCGCCGGCCCAGTGGACCTCGTCCCGCTCCGTCAGCAGCGCGCCGGCCGCGAGCCGCGCCGTCGCCTCGTCGACGACCGCACCGAGCCGCACGCGCGCGTGCCCCTTGCCCACCGGCCGGTCGGCCACGGCGACGGCGATCCAGGGCGCCCCGCGCAGCCCGGACCCCTCCGCCAGCTCCGCACGCGTGCCGGACGCCATCAGATAGGAGCCACCGTCCTTCCGGGCCACCCGCTCGGGAAACGCCAGCGCGGCCACGAGCCCGACGATCCCGTCCTCACCGCCGATGGCGACCGCTCCCTCGGTGCGACCCGCCCGACGGCCGGCCCCGCCCGGCCCCGCGGCACCGTTCCCCCGCCGGCCGTCCGCCCCGCCCCGGGCCACGGCACCGCCCGCGCCGCCGTCAGGCACGCCGGGCGCCGCCACGCCGCCGCCCGCTCCGCCGGCAGGCACGTCCGGCTGTGCCGCGGCGCCCCGCAGGCGGCGTACCTCCGCGCGCCATCGCGCGCCGTAGGCGTCGTCCCCGCGCCGGGCCGTCCGCAGCGCGGATGCCAGGTCGTCCCCGTACTCCCGCGGCGGCTCCTCGCCGATCAACGCCACCACGTCCGCCACCGCACCGGAGGGGCCCGCGTCGAGCAGTGCCCGCCCCAGGCGGGGATGCACCCCCAGCCGCGACAGCCGTACACCCCGTTCCGTGGCCCGCCCGGCCGCGTCCACGGCGCCCACGGCCGTCAGCACCGACCGCGCCGCCGCCATCGCCCCGCCCGGCGGCGGATCCAGCAGCGCCAGCCCGGAGGCGTCCGGATCGCCCCAGCACGCCGCCTGCAGGGCGAACGCCGTCAGGTCGGCCACCTTGATCTCCGGCGACGGGTAGCCCGGCAGGCGGGCGTCCTCCGCCTCCGCCCAGCAGCGGTACACCGCGCCCGCCGCCTCACGCCCCGCCCGCCCGGCCCGCTGCCGTGCCGCGGCCCGCGAGGCCCGTACCGTCGTCAGCGCGCTCAGCCCGCGCCCGTGGTCGACCCGCGGCTCCCGGGCCAGCCCCGCGTCCACCACCACCCGCACACCCGGCACCGTCAGGGACGACTCCGCCACCGAGGTCGCCAGCACCACCCGGCGCCGCGTCCCGGGGGACAGCACCGCGTCCTGCACGGCGGCCGGCGCCCGCCCGTGGACCTGCAGCACCTCGACGTCCCCGAGCCCGGACAGCTGCCCCGCGACCCGGGCGATCTCCCCGACGCCCGGCAGGAAGCACAGCACGTCCCCGTCCCGCTCGGCCAGCGCGCGCCGCACCACCGACGCCACGTGGGCCAGCAGCGCCGGGTCGACCCGCATCCCGTGCGGCGGCCGGACCGGGCGGGCCGGCGGCGCCCACACCACCTCCACCGGGTACGACACGCCCCGCGCCTCGACGACCGGCGCCCCGCCCAGCAGTCGGGACCAGCCCTGCGCGTCGGTCGTCGCCGACGCGGCCACCAGCCGCAGCTCGGGCCGCAGCGCCTGCCGCACGTCCCACAGGAACGCGGCCGTCGTGTCCGCGTCCAGGTGACGTTCGTGGCACTCGTCGAGCACGACCGCGTCGACACCGGTCAGCTCCTGGTCCCGCTGGAGCCGCTGCAACAGCACACCGGTCGTGACGACCTCCACGCGCGTGTGCCGCCCGCCCACCCGCTCGCCGCGCACGGCGTACCCGACGCTCGCCCCCGGCTTCTCGCCCAGCAGCCAGGCCATCCGCCGGGCCGCCGCACGCGCCGCGATCCGCCGGGGCTCGGCCACGACCACGCGCCGCGCGGGCCCCTGGCCGACCAGGCCGGCCAGCACGAGCGGCACCAGCGTCGTCTTGCCGGTGCCGGGCGGCGCGACCAGCACCGCCGTGCCGTGTCCCTCCAGGGCGTCGTGCAGAGCGGGCAGGGCACCGCGTACGGGCAGCGCCTCCAGGGCGTCGTAACGGATCACGCCCCCAGTGTCGTACGCCCGCGGAAGAGCCCTCCACGCGCGCGTACCCGGTGCGAGCCGGTCAGTCGCGCTCGCACACGAAGATCGCCGTGCCGGGGATCAGGTGTCCGCGCAGCGGCGACCAGCCGCCCCACTCCGAGGTGTTCCAGTCCGGCCACTCCGGCTCCACCAGGTCCACCAGCCGGAAACCCGACGTCACGACGTCCCGGACACGGTCGCCGAGCGTCCTGTGGTGCTCGACGTACACCGCGCGGCCCTCGTCGTCCTGCTCGACGTACGGCGTGCGGTCGAAGTAGGAGGCCGACACCGACAGGCCCTCGGGGCCCGGCTCGTCCGGGAACGCCCAGCGCAGCGGGTGCGTGACGGAGAAGACGAAGCGGCCCCCCGGCCGCAGCACCCGGCGCACCTCACGCAGCACCAGCCGGGGGTCGGCGACGAACGGCAGCGCCCCGTACGCCGAGCACGCCAGGTCGAAGGAGCCGTCCGCGAAGGGCAGCACGGCCGCGTCGGCACAGACCAGCGGGAACGAGCCGCCGATGCGCAGCGCGTGCTGGAGCTGCCGGTGGGAGAGGTCGAGAGCCACCGGACGCGCGCCCTGGCCGGCCAGCCAGCGCGCGCACTGGGCGGCACCGGCGCCGATCTCCAGGACGTCCTTGCCCTTCAGCTCCTCCGTCGGGCCGAGCAGCTCGGCCTCCACCTCGTCCAGGCCCTCGGGGCACCACACGAAGCGGTCGTCGCCGAGGAAGGTGCCGTGCTCGATCTGGTACTCGTCCGCGTTCCGGTCCCACCAGCCGCGGTTGGCGCGGGCGCTCTCCGTGACACCGGCGGCACGCCGGGTGGCCTCGGGTTCCGTCTCCGCGGCTTCGGACGTTACGGGCTCTTGGATGACCGGCTCCCTCGTACTAGTCTGCGGCTCTTCCGGCCGGGCCGCCCCGGGCGTCGGGCACGGGTCGCGATGGTTCCCGTGCGCCCTCGGGAGACGGCTCTTGTGCCGGGTATGCGGCGATCCGCCCCGGGTGGGCGGCTTCGCGCATTGACCATGCCCGGCCGCCCCCGTATGCTACAAGTTGCGCTGCGGGCCTGCGCACCTCAGACGTAGCAGGTCGCGCTCGCATCTGTTGTATGTCCCCTCGGTTCTCGAGGCGTCACCAGTGGATTTCGGTGACGCTTACTTGGCTGTCCGGCTTCTGCAGAGCGAAACGGGCTCCCGGCGTAAGCAGTACCTACGACTTCAATGTCCGTACCGGAGCCCTTTCCCACATGACGAGCAGCACCGAGACCACCGCCACCACCCCGCAGGTTGCGGTCAACGACATCGGTAACGAGGAAGCCTTCCTCGCCGCGATCGACGAGACGATCAAGTACTTCAACGACGGCGACATCGTCGACGGCGTCATCGTGAAGGTCGACCGGGACGAGGTCCTGCTCGACATCGGTTACAAGACCGAAGGTGTCATCCCGAGCCGCGAGCTCTCGATCAAGCACGACGTCGACCCCAACGAGGTCGTCGCCGTCGGTGACGAGATCGAGGCCCTTGTTCTCCAGAAGGAGGACAAGGAAGGCCGCCTGATCCTCTCGAAGAAGCGCGCCCAGTACGAGCGTGCCTGGGGTACCATCGAGAAGATCAAGGAAGAGGACGGCATCGTTACCGGTACCGTCATCGAGGTCGTCAAGGGTGGTCTCATCCTCGACATCGGCCTCCGTGGCTTCCTCCCGGCCTCCCTGGTCGAGATGCGCCGCGTCCGCGACCTCCAGCCCTACGTGGGCAAGGAGCTCGAGGCGAAGATCATCGAGCTGGACAAGAACCGCAACAACGTGGTCCTGTCCCGCCGTGCCTGGCTGGAGCAGACCCAGTCCGAGGTGCGCCAGACGTTCCTCACCACCCTCCAGAAGGGTCAGGTCCGTTCCGGCGTCGTCTCCTCGATCGTCAACTTCGGTGCCTTCGTGGACCTGGGTGGCGTCGACGGTCTGGTCCACGTCTCCGAGCTGTCCTGGAAGCACATCGACCACCCGTCCGAGGTTGTCGAGGTCGGCCAGGAAGTCACCGTCGAGGTCCTCGACGTCGACATGGACCGCGAGCGTGTCTCCCTGTCGCTGAAGGCGACCCAGGAAGACCCGTGGCAGCAGTTCGCCCGCACCCACCAGATCGGCCAGGTCGTCCCCGGCAAGGTCACGAAGCTGGTTCCGTTCGGTGCGTTCGTCCGCGTCGACGAGGGCATCGAGGGTCTGGTCCACATCTCCGAGCTGGCCGAGCGCCACGTGGAGATCCCGGAGCAGGTCGTCCAGGTCAACGACGAGATCTTCGTCAAGGTCATCGACATCGACCTCGAGCGTCGCCGCATCAGCCTCTCGCTGAAGCAGGCCAACGAGGCCTTCGGTGCCGACCCGTCGGCGGTCGAGTTCGACCCGACCCTGTACGGCATGGCCGCGTCCTACGACGACCAGGGCAACTACATCTACCCCGAGGGCTTCGACCCCGAGACCAACGACTGGCTCGAGGGCTACGAGACCCAGCGCGAGGCCTGGGAGACCCAGTACGCCGAGGCGCAGCAGCGCTTCGAGCAGCACCAGGCGCAGGTCATCAAGTCCCGCGAGGCGGACGAGAAGGCCGCTGCCGAGGGTGGCGACACCGCGGGTGCGGCTCCGGCCGCGTCCGGTGGCGGCTCGTACTCCTCCGAGGGCGGCGACAACTCCGGCGCCCTGGCGTCGGACGAGGCGCTTGCCGCGCTCCGCGAGAAGCTGGCCGGCGGCCAGAGCTGATCGCGGGCCGCTGAGGCCTGACCGTTGACACTGAGGGGCCGCACCTTTCGAGGTGCGGCCCCTCGGCGTTGCCGGACTCCGCCCGTCGCCGCCGCTCCCGACGTCAAGATCACAGCCGTCCCGCTGCGGGAATGCCCGCCCCCGCGGCGGCGTTATGACCTACGGACACCAGGAGGGGAGCGGTCACTGTGCTTGATCCGCAGGGTTTGTACACGTGGGAGCCGAAGGGCCTGGCCGTGGTCGACACGGCACTCGCCCAGGAGTCGGCCGGGCTGGTCATGCTCTACCACTTCGACGGATACATCGACGCCGGCGAGACCGGCGACCAGATCGTCGACCAGGTGCTCGACTCGCTGCCCCACCAGGTCGTCGCCCGCTTCGACCACGACCGGCTCGTGGACTACCGGGCCCGCCGCCCGCTGCTGACCTTCAAGCGCGACACCTGGACCGGCTACGAGGAACCCACCATCGAGGTGAGGCTCGTCCAGGACGCCACCGGAGCCCCCTTCCTCCTGCTGTCGGGCCCCGAACCGGACGTGGAGTGGGAGCGCTTCGCCGCCGCCGTGGCACAGATCGTCGAGCGGCTCGGTGTCCGCCTCTCCGTCAACTTCCACGGCATCCCCATGGGCGTGCCGCACACCCGCCCCGTCGGCATCACCCCGCACGGCAACCGCACCGACCTCGTCCCGGGCCACCGCAGCCCCTTCGAGGAGGCACAGGTCCCCGGCAGCGCCGAGGCGCTCGTCGAGTACCGGCTCATGCAGGCCGGCCACGAGGTGCTGGGCGTCGCCGCGCACGTGCCGCACTACATCGCCCGGTCCGCCTACCCGGACGCGGCGCTGACCGTTCTGGAGGCCATCACCGCGGCGACCGGACTGGTCCTGCCCGGCGTCGCGCACTCCCTGCGCACGGAGGCCCACCGCACCCAGACCGAGATCGACCGGCAGATCCAGGAGGGCGACGAGGAACTCACCGCGCTCGTCCAGGGCCTGGAGCACCAGTACGACGCCGCCGCCGGCGCCCAGACGCGGGGCAACATGCTCGCCGAGCCGGTCGAGATCCCGTCGGCGGACGAGATCGGCCGCGAGTTCGAGCGGTTCCTGGCGGAGCGGGAGGGCGACGGCTGACAGGCGCCGGTGCCCCGTCCGAGGCGCCGTCACCGGCAGGCCCTAAGCTTCCGCTCATGCTGACAGTGGGCCTGACCGGCGGGATCGGCGCCGGCAAGAGCGAGGTGTCGCGGCTGTTCGTCGAGTGCGGGGCCGTACTGATCGACGCGGACCGGATCGCGCGCGAGGTCGTCGCACCCGGGACCCCGGGGCTGGAGGCGGTCGTGAAGGCCTTCGGCGAGGAGGTGCTCGCCGGCGACGGCAGCCTGGACCGGCCCAGGCTGGGCTCCCTCGTCTTCGCCGATCCGGAGAAGCTGGCCGCGCTCAACGCGATCGTGCACCCCCTGGTCGGCGCCCGCTCCCGCGAACTCGAGCGGTCCGCCGCCGAGGACGCCGTCGTCGTCCACGACGTCCCCCTGCTCACCGAGAACGGCCTGGCACCGCTGTACGACGTCGTGGTCGTCGTCGACGCCGACCCGGCCACCCAGCTCGACCGGCTGGTGCGGCTGCGCGGCATGACCGAGCAGGACGCACGCGCGCGCATGGCGGCCCAGGCGACCCGGGAACAGCGCCGGGCCATCGCCGACGTCGTCATCGACAACGACGTACCCCTGGAGGAGCTCCGGCACCGCGTGCACGAGGTCTGGGACCAGCTGGCCCGGAGGGCGCACGCGGAGTAGCCCGGGGCCCCGGCGGGGTTCCGCCGCGCGGTCGGCCCAGGAATAGCGGCCCCGGCGCGGGCGTTGACCCCATGCAGCGAGGGAAGGACTCTGTCGTGCCCGAGACCAGCGGTTCGACCGGACGGACCCCGGAGACGGATGTCATCGACTTCCGCGCCGCCGAGCAACTGCTCGCCGCGCGTGATCCGCGGGGCGCGGTGAAGCTCCTCGACCAAGTCATCGCCGCGCACCCGGAGAGCACCGCGGCACGGCTGCTGCGTGCCCGCGCCTTCTTCGCGGCGGCGCAGCTCAGACCGGCCGAGCTGGAGTTCACCATCGTCCTGGAGCGCGAGCCGGACAACGCGTTCGCGCACTTCGCGCTGGCCCGCACCTTCGAACGCCGGGGCTGTCCCGACCAGGCCAGACGCCACTTCCGGCTGGCGGCGGCCCTGGACCCGAACCCGGAGTACCTGCAACAGGCGCGGTTCGACTCCTGATCCCCCGGGTGCGCGTCCGGGCTCCGGGTGCGCGGCTACGGGCCGCCGGGCGGCCGCGGCTGCCCCGGAGGCCGCGGCGGCTGATCGGTCCCCGTTCGCTGTCCCGGCGGCCGGTACGGCGGGACGTCCGGGCCGGGCTGGTAGTGCGGGCCCTGGCGGATGTGCCGCAGGACCACCGTCAGGTCGACCGTGACGATCAGCCACAGCACGGCGAAGGCGGCGGCCCAGCCGGGCCGCCCGATGAGCGCGAAGACGGCCGTCCCGAAGATCGTCCAGACCAGTCCCCACACGCACAGCCAGAGACGCGCCCGCAGGGCACTGCGCGCGGTTGTCGGTTCACTGCCCGTACGCATGGGGACGACCACTCCTGTCAAGCAACGTACTCCCGGAAGACCGAGGAGGAAACCGAGCCGTGCGACCGGACCGAGCCGTGCTGCCCGACACGGACGACCTGCCCGACGTGCTGCTCGACCTCGCCGTCCCGTACGAGGACGTCAACACGCTGATCGCACTGCGGCGGGTGGTGACGGGTGACCCCGCGGTGACGCGGCTGCTGGAGGAGTGCGTCGAGGAGCTGGTGCGGGATCTCGGCGAGGTGGCCGTGCCGGCGGACGTGGCCGACGACGGCCCGCGGGACGGACGGGCGGCGCGGGCGGGCGGCGTCCCGCGGTTCGTCGAACGGCTGGCCGATGCGCCGGACGCTTTGGGCGACCACTTCGCCGCCTTCGTCTTCGTCGCGGCCCTGCCGCACACCCGCGCGTACCACCGCGAACGCGGCATCCCGGCCGAGATCACCCGGCGTACCCTGGCCGACCTGGGCCGCAACATGGCGGGGCATCGCAGCCGGCACGGCACGGGCGGGGTGCAGGCCCCGCAGTGGCTGGCCCACCACTTCAGGGGCGAGCTGTACCAGCTGGGGAGGCTGCAGTTCGAGCGGGCCCGGTTCGGCCGCCGCACGGCACCGCTGCTGCGGCAGGCCGGCCTGGACGCCGTACCGGGGGAGCCCTGCCTGAACCTGCACATCCCCGGCTCCCGGGGGCCGCTGACGCCGACCGGGTGCGACCGCTCCCTGGCCCTCGCCCGGGAGTTCTTCCGCCGCCACTTCCCCGAGGAGCCGTACCGGGCCGTGACGTGCCACTCGTGGCTGCTGGACCCGCAGTTGCGGCGTCATCTGGGCGGGGACTCCCGCATCCTCCTCTTCCAGGAGCGCTTCCGGCTGGCCGCCGGCACCGAGCCGGCCGACACCGAACCCGTCCGGTTCGTCTTCGGGGACCCGGATCTGCCGGTCGAGCTGCTGCCGCGGCGTACGTCGGTGGAGCGTGCCGTCGGGGACCATCTACGGGCCGGCGGCCACTGGCACCTCGGGCACGGCTGGTTGCCGCTCTGAACCGGCGACAGCCGGGCGTTCACTCGGTCGGGTGAAGCGGCCCCGGAGTGGAACGGCTGTGCGGGTGCGGCCCGTTGGACGGGCATGGAGCTGGAAATGCGAGAGGGACACCAGGGGACAGGACCCGGAGCCATCACTCCGGACGGCTGCGCGGTCGAGCTCTACTCGCGGCTGCCCGTCGGCACCGAGCCGGACATCGTGGCCTCGGCCGTGCCCGCCGGCGCCCGCATCCTGGAGCTGGGCAGCGGGGTGGGCCGCATGACCCGGCCGCTGCTGGAGCGCGGGTTCGCCGTGACGGCGGTCGACGAGTCCGCCGAGATGCTGGAGCAGGTGCGCGGGGCGCGGACGATATGCAGCCCGATCGAACACCTCGGCCTGGACGAGACGTTCGACGCGGTGATGCTGGCCTCGTTCCTCGTCCACACCGGGGACGTCGCGGTGAGACGGGGGCTGCTGGAGACGTGCGCCCGGCACGTCGCCGAGGACGGCTGCGTACTGATCCAGCGGGAGGGCGAGGACTACCACACGAACGTACCGCGCGAGCGGGCCGATCCCAGCGGCTTCACCGTGCGGATCGTGTCGGCCGAGCCGGTCGGCGACGGCGTCAACTCGGTACACGTGGAGTACGAGTTCCCGGACGCGGTCTGGACGCAGACCTTCCGCGCCCGCCCGCTGACCCGGGACCAGTTCGAGGAGGCACTCGCAGAGGCGGGACTGCGGGTGGACCGGTATCTCACCGAGGACAGGACCTGGGTCCGGGCCATTCCCACGGGCCGGGGCTAGGCAGCACCGCGGGAGGACATGCGGAAGGGGCCGGTGCGGGGCCGGCCCCGTCGTCTCAGTGGCCTTCCGGGCGGCCCATGCCCTCCAGGCCGCGCAGGCGTTCCAGCTCGCGCCGGTCCCGCTTGGTCGGACGTCCCGCGCCGCGGTCGCGGATGCCGGCCGGGGCGACGGCCTCGCGGGGCGGGGGCGGCGGGGAGTTGTCGATGTAGCACTGTGCGGCGACCGGGGCCCCGACCCGCTTGCGGATCAGCCGCTTCACGACGACGACCCGCTCCCTGCCCTCGTGCCGCAGGCGCACCTCGTCGCCGACACGCAGGGAGTACGCGGGCTTCACGCGCTCGCCGTTCACCCGGACGTGACCGCCCCGGCAGGCGGTCGCCCCCAGGGAGCGCGTCTTGATCAGGCGGACGGCCCAGATCCAGCTGTCGACGCGGACGCTTTCGCCGTTCTGCGGCCCGGCAGCCTCGGCGGCGGCGATCGCGGCGGCGGTCTTCGGGTCCGGGGCAGGGGCGGCGGCCTTCGCCACGGCGGAGTCCGGTGCGGCGGTCGTCGCCTCGTCGTTTCTGCCTTCGTCATGCTCGGAAGCCATGCCCCGACCTTAGCCGCCCGGCCTCGCGCGGGGGATCGGATATCCGCGGGGCAGGGCAGGGCGGGGCCGAGCGGGACGGGACGCCGGGAGCACCGGGGGCCTTGCCGGCGCGGTGACCCGGTGGTCTTACGGTGGGGGCATGGACACCAGCGGCCTCGTCGGACTCGATCAGCGGATCGCGGGGTGCCGGGCCTGTCCGCGGCTGGTCGACTGGCGGGAGGAGGTGGCCCGCACCAAGCGCGCGGCCTTCGCCGACTGGACGTACTGGGGCCGCCCGGTGCCCGGCTTCGGCCCGCCGGACGCGCGCCTGCTGATCGTCGGGCTCGCCCCCGCCGCGCACGGCGGCAACCGCACCGGCCGGATGTTCACCGGCGACCGCTCCGGTGACGTGCTGTACCAGGCGCTGTACGACGTGGGGCTCGCCTCCCAGCCCACCGCGGTCTCCGCCGACGACGGCCTGGAACTGCACGGCGTGCGCGTCACCTCCCCGGTGCACTGCGCCCCGCCCGCCAACAAACCCACCCCCACGGAGCGTGACACCTGCCGCCCCTGGCTCGTCCAGGAACTGGGCCTGCTGCGGCCGACGCTGCGCGCCGTGGTCGTCCTCGGAGCCTTCGGGTGGCAGGCCGCGCTGCCCGCGTTCGCCGGGGCGGGCTGGACCGTGCCCCGGCCCCGTTCCGCCTTCGCCCACGGCGCCCACGTCACGTTGCACGCGCCCGACGACCCGGACCTGCACCTCTTCGGCTGCTTCCACGTCAGCCAGCGCAACACCTTCACCGGCCGGCTCACCCCCGAGATGCTGCGGGAGGTGCTGCGCACCGCGGCCGGGGCGGCGGGGCTGCCCACGCAGGAAAGCAGGTGAAGCGCCCGGAGGCAGGCGCTACGGTGCCCCGATGGGCCTGTATCCGAAAATCGAACCGTACGCCCACGGCATGCTCGACGTCGGTGACGGCAACCGCGTCTACTGGGAGACCTCGGGGAACCCGCACGGCAAGCCCGCCCTCGTGCTGCACGGCGGGCCCGGATCCCGCACGAGCCCGAACCTGAGGCGCTACTTCGACCCGGCCGCGTACCGGATCGTGCTGCTCGACCAGCGGGGCGCCGGACGGTCGCTGCCCCCCGCCAGTGACCACGCCACCGACATGAGCGTGAACACGACCGACCACCTCCTGGCGGACCTGGAGCGGCTGCGCGCCCACCTGGGGATCGAGCGGTGGCTGGTGTGGGGCGTGTCGTGGGGGTCGGTGCTGGGACTGCGGTACGCACAGACCCACCCGGGCGTCGTGTCCGAACTCGTGCTGACCGGAGTGGCGACCGGCTCGAACCCCGAAGTGGACCTGCTCACCCGCGGGTTGGGCCACGTTTTCCCGGAGGCCCACGAGCGGTTCCTCGCCGGCCTGCCCGCCGACGAGCGCGGCGGCAACCTGGCAGCCGCGTACAACCGGCTGCTGGAGTCACCCGACCCGGACGTGCGGGAGCGGGCCGCGCGGGCCTGGACCGACTGGGAGACGGCGACCGTCCCCGCGCCGCCGGGCTCGGTCGCACGCTTCCAGGACCCGGTGTTCCGTCTCGGCTTCGCCCGTACCGTCACGCACTACTGGGGCAACGACCACTTCCTCGGCGACGGCAACGACGAGGGCGTGGTCCTGCGGGACGCGCACCTGCTGAAGGGGATACCGGGCACCCTGGTGCAGGGCAGCCTCGACTTCGGCAACCTCCTCGGCATCGTCTGGCGGCTCCACCACGCCTGGCCGGACAGCGAGCTGGTGGTCGTGGACGAGGCGGGACACGACGCCGGAGCGGCCGGGGACGCCGCGCTGGTGACGGCGACCGACACGTACGCCCGCGCCCAGACCTGACCGGCCCGGTGGACCTCCGCGGCTGCCACCCGTACCGCAGGTCGGGCTCCCTCTCCCCGTCGCGGGCACCGTCCGTCCACTCCCGCGGCCGTGGACCCGTGCCGCTCGTAGAAACGCCGCGCGGGCGTGTTGACCTGGAAGGTCCACAGTGAGAGTCCTTCCGGACGGCGCCGATCGGCCAGGGCGACGATCCGGTTCTCGATCCCGCGCCCGCGCCGGTCGGGGGCGAGGGCACCACCCCGTGCCGGAACCAGTCTCGGACCTCCGCATCGGTGCGAGGCCGCATCACGGCCGGCAGCGCGGCGGTGAAGGATCCAGCCAGACGTCGGCGGCGGCCAGGGCATCGGTGGCCTACGCGCGCCGCTCCTGGGATGCGTACGGGCAACCCGTGGGCCCTCTGCTCCTCGTCCGCCCGGCGCACCCGAATGTGCCTCGTGCTCCACCCCTCGGCCGCCTAGGCTTCCGATGTCCGCTCTTGCCGGCCCCCCACCACCACCAGGAGCCCGCCGCAGTGCCCTCCGTCACGGACCAGGCCTTCCTCGCCACGACCGCCGACCGGCTCGCCGCGCTGCCCGCCGTCCGGGCCGTCGCCCTCGGCGGCTCCCGGGCCCAGGGCACCCACCGGCCCGCCAGCGACTGGGACCTGGCCGTCTACTACCGGGGCGCCTTCGACCCCGACGACCTCCGCGCCCTCGGCTGGCCGGGGGAGGTCTCCGGCATCGGAGAGTGGGGCGGGGGCGTCTTCAACGGCGGCGCCTGGCTGACGATCGACGAGCGCCGGGTCGACGTGCACTACCGCGACCTCGACGTGGTGGAGCGCGAGACGGCGGAGGCGGAGGCGGGCCGTTTCGCCGTGGAGCCGCTGATGTTCCACCTGGCCGGCATCCCGACGTACCTGATGGTCGCGGAGCTGGCCGTCAACGAGGTGTTGCGCGGCGAACTTCCCCGCCCCGCCTACCCCGAGGCGCTCCGCGTCACCGCCCCTGCGCACTGGTACGGCGCGGCCACGGCCACACTCGCCTATGCCAAGGCCGGCCACGCCCCCAGGGGAGCGCTCACCCAGGTCGCCGGTGCGATCGCCCTCGCCGCGACACAGACGGCGCACGCGGTGCTGGCGGCACGCGGGCAGTGGGTCACCAACGAGAAGGGGCTGGTGGAACGGGCGGGGCTGGGCGGGACCGACGTGCTGATGGCGGAGCTGCTGCCGGAGCCAGCGGCCTTGGCCCGGTCCGTGACGCACACTGAGATGCTGCTCCGTGGGGCCATGGAAGCGGGCTGACGCTCGGCGGAATCAGCCCGCCCACCGGGACGGGGAGGACAGGCCAGGTCGTTTCACCTCCGCGAAACACGCTCGTTTCCGCCTCATCGACAACCGCCCGTACCCTTGACAGCGCACGTCACAGCCCGGCCACCGTCGCCCGAAGGCTCACACCCGCCCTCGACGAGACGACAGGAGCCCCGCCCCGTGCCCCGCCCCGCCCGCCCCGCCGCCCTCGCGCTTCCGCCCTGGCTCGCCCACGCCCTGAGTGCCCAGCGCGGCCCCGTGCCCTGGAGCGCGGTGACGCGGGGTGCGCTGGCCGGTGGGCCGCTGCTGCTCGCCGCGCTGCTCGCCGGGCGGACCTCCCTCGGTGTCGTCGCCGCCATCGCCGCCATGCTGGCCGGCATGAACGACCGGCCCGGCAGCCGCCGTACGTCGGTCAGGCGGATCGGCATGCCGGCGCTCGCGGGAGCGGCCGGGCTGTTGGGCGGCACCTACGCGGGGCAGCACCTGGGCCCCGTGCCGCTGACCCTGGCGCTGACCGTGCTCGGGCTGGTCGCCGGAGGCATCAGCGCCGTCGGGACCGTCGCCTCCGGGACCGGGACGCAGTTGCTGGTCACCGCCGCCGTGGGGGCCGGCATGCCGCTGCCCGGCCCCGGGTGGCAGAGCGGCCTCGCCTTCCTCGCCGGCGCCGGCTGGCTGCTCACCCTGCGGCTGCTGCTGCCCACTCCGGGCTCCCTCACCGGTGAGGTGCGCCTCGGCTTCCGTTTCGACGGGGAGCGCGCGGCCGTCGCCGAGGTGTACGACGCCGTCGCCGCGTTGCTGGAGGCGGCGGGCACCGAACACGCCGGTGCCCGCCGGGCCGCGCTCACCGCCGCCCTCGATCACGCGCAGGACGCCCTCGCCGGCCCCCGGCTGCGGCGCCACGCCTCCTCCTCGGCCGAACGGCGACTGCACGCGCAGTACGCCGCGGCGCTGCCCCTCGGCGAGGCCGCGACCGCGCTCGCCTGGGCGGAGCACCCCGTGCCCGCGCGGGCCGCCGCAGGCCCCCGGCGACTCGCCGCCGCCGTCCGCGGCAACACCCACACCGGGCCGCTGCCCGCCCCCTCCCGCACCGAACCCGCCCTGCGCGCCCTCGACGACGCCCTGCTGCACGCGGCGGAGGTCTTCGACCAGGGCCGCGCCCGGGACCTGCACACCCGCAGCCGGCCGCTCGCCTCCGTGGCACGCACCGTCCTCGGCGCCGGCGGCCGGGAGTACGGGCTGCGCGTCGGTCTGTGCTTCGGAGCCAGCGCCGCCGTCGCCCAGATCCTGCACCACGGCCACTGGTACGGCCCGCACCAGCACTGGTACTGGCTGCCCGCCACCGCCGTCTTCCTGGTCAAGCCCGACCTGGGGCCGCTCGTGTCCCGGGTGCTGTGCCGGGCGGCCGGGACCGTCCTCGGGGCCGTCGTCTTCGCCGGGTTCGCGGCCGTGCTGCCCCGGCCGGAAGGACTCGTCGCGCTCGTCGCCGTCAGCGGCGCCCTCGTGCCCGTCGCAGCCCGGCACTTCGCCGCCCAGACCGCCGTCGCCACCGTCCTCGTCCTCGCCCTCGTCATGACCGGCGGCGAACCGCAGGCCGCGCTCAGCCGCATCGGGGAGACACTCCTGGCCTGCGCGATCGTGCTGATCGTCGGGCACCTGCCGATGCCCGGACAGCGCGGCGGCACGGTCCGCGCCCGGCTCGAGGCGGCGGGCGACGCCGCGCACGCCTACCTCGCCCACGTGCTGAGCGAGTCCGACGACCGCGCCGCCCGGTGGCGGCTGCGCAGGGAGGCCTACCGCACCCTCGCCGAGGCCCGTACCGCCGTCGCCCTCGCCGCCGCCGAGCTGCCGGCGCTCGCCCGGCACTCCGCGGGCGGGGAAGAGGTCGCCGCCGTACTGGAACGGCTCGTCGACACCACCACCGCGTGCGCGGTGCACCTCGACGACAGTGGCCGCCTCACGCCCCGCCACACCCGACGGCTCGCCGAGCTGAGGGACGAGCTGGCCGAGCGTCGCGACCGCGCGGGACTGCGCCTGCCGGAGCTGCCGGTCGCCGGGTAGCCGTTACGCCGTGCGACCGTCAGGCGCGGCGACCGTCAGGCGCGGCGACCGTCACGCAGGGACCGCGGGCACGCCGGACCGTCGGCCCGGTGAAGAATCTTGCCGCGCCGCGATGAGTTACGCGCCTCCCTCGGGTCAGCACCCCCGACGGACCGTTGCACCGGAGGAGCTGGAGCCCATGTCGCTTCCCGAGATCGTCTCGCGCGAGGACTGGCGCGCGGCGCGCGAGGCATTGCTGGCCAAGGAGAAGGCGGCCACACACGCCCGGGACGCGCTCAACGCCGAGCGGCGCGGACTGCCCATGGTGGAGATCGACAAGGAGTACGTCTTCGAGGGCGGCGACGGCAAGGCCACCCTCCTCGACCTCTTCGACGGGCGCGACCAGCTCGTCGTCTACCACTTCATGTTCGCCCCCGAGTGGGACGCCGGCTGCCGCAGCTGCTCGGCGTTCCTGGACCAGATCGGGCACCTCGCGCACCTGCGCGCACGCGGCACGTCGTTCGCGGCGGTGTCCCGGGCGCCGTACACGAAGATCCTGCCGTTCAAGGCGCGGATGGGCTGGACGCTGCCCTGGTACTCGTCGTACGTCAGCGACTTCAACACCGACTTCGAGGTGACCCTCGAACACGACGGCGAACTCGGCGAGCGGCCGGGACTCAGCTGCTTCCTGCGGGAGGGAGACCGGGTCTTCCACACCTACTCGACGTACGAACGCGGCCTCGACGGGCTCGGCTCGACCACCAGCCTCCTGGACCTGACCGCGCTCGGCCGGCAGGAGCGCTGGGAACGGCCGGAGGGGCGTGCGTCGGCTCTCGGGGCGCCTGCGGGCAGTGAGGCGATCCGGTACCACGACGAGTACGAGGACTGACACGCACCGTAGCGGAAGAGCCCGAACAGCTGAGACAGCGCTCACACTTTGCGGTGAACGAGTGTCAACTTAGTCTCAGTACCATCACTTCACGAGGCGTTCACTCCATGGTTGGCGTTTAACTCTACGAGTACAGCGCTACATGGAGGTGCAGGGTGAACGGGCGAACGGTGCTCGAGCGCTTTCCCGCCGGCGGGCCGCGCGGCTCCTGGCCGGCGGAGGAGTTCGCGCATGCGCGGCGTCTGGAGGGCCTGCCCGCCGAGGTCGTCATGGACCTCGCCACGGACATGTTCCTGGTCGTCGTCCGCAGCGGTGAGACCGCCGGTGGCGCGGTCGCGTGACGGCGGGCCCCGCGTCGGGTGAACGGCAGGGCCGGCCCGCCTCCGGGGCGGCCCCCGGCCGGTCCTCGGCTCGTCCGCGACGAGGGTGAGGCCCGGCACCGTGCGCGTCGGCGGCTACGCGCTCACCGGGCGCGACCACGTCGGCGTCGTGCCCGTCAGGCGGCACAGCGCCAGGTACAGCGGGATGGGCGGGGTGTAGGGGACCGTGCCGTCCGGCCGGTGTATCAGGCCGGGGACCGCCGGGGCGTCGGGGACGACCGCGCCGGCGGCGTACCGCGCCGGGGCCGGCCACTCCAGGGCGTAGTCGGAGTCGGACGGGACGATCCACCACCAGTGGGCCTCGTCGGCGTAGACGCATCCCACGCGTGGCAGCCGGGGCAGCACCAGAGGGCCGAAGCGTGCGGGCACCGCCACCGCGTCGCAGCCCAGCGGGGCCGTCATGCCGTCCGGCACGGGCAGGCGCCGGGGCGTTCCGGGCTCGCGCAGCGCGCGCTGCAGGCGGACCAGGGTGTCCAGGCCGAGCGGGCGGCTGCCGGACGGAGCCCTCATAGCCATTCGGTCCCCGTTCCGCGGTGTGCCTCTCGGTGGTGTGCCTCCGCCTCGCCGCCGCCGTCGTCGCCGGCGTCGTCGGCGGGTCCCGGCTTCGGGCGGGCGCCCCAGCCCAGGTCGTTGCGGGGCTCGGACGGGTCGCGCGGCGTGTCGGCCTTGCGTGGCAGTTCGGCCCAGACCAGCAGTCCGGGCCCGTTCTCGTGGGCGCCCCAGGCGTCGCACAGGGCGTCGACGAGGAGGAGTCCCCGGCCGTGCTCGTCGTCGGGCCGCTGCCCGTCCGACGGGTGCGGCTGGCCGGGCGCGCATCCCTCGTCGTGCACGGCTATGCGCACCAGCTCGTCGCCGTCGTGCAGCTCGCACACGATGTGCCGGCTCGCGGTGTGCACGATCGCGTTGGTCACCAGCTCGGAGACCACCAGGGCCGCGGTGTCGCAGGTGTCCTCGCACACCGACCAGCCGTTCAGCCGGGCCCGTGTCAGGCGTCTGGCCTGCGCGGGTGAACCCGGATGTGCGGCCAGCTCGAAGCGGAACCGGCGCTCGGCGGCGGCGGCCCCCGCGGGGCCGGCTCCCCTCGCGGTGCCGAGGCCCGGCGGGGCCGCGACGGCGTCTGTTCCTAAGGGCGCGGACGGAATCACGCTTGCCACTATCGCCCCGCCATGAACACTTGGCAAGTGTCACTCTGAAAATTGCAGAGTGCTGTGTGACGGTCCGGGCGGCCGTGGCACACTGCTTCGCAACAGCACGTCGAGCGGCGCCACTTCAGATCACCGAAGGTCTGCCCAGGCTTTCGAATAGGTCTTCGAATGGCGCCGCCGGGCTGTCCGCGCACATCGCGGCCGGCCCGTCGATGATCGCGGGGTCGCCGGTTCGGGGACCATCGGATCACGGGACGGTTCAGGACTCTTCGTGGAGGTGGGGCGGTGAGCGAGCCGCGGTCCGCGCCGACGGTCGGCCAGGTCGTCCTCGGCCGACGCCTGCTGGACCTGCGCGAACGCGCGGGGCTCAAGCGCGAGGAAGCCGCCCGGATCCTGCGTGTGGCCCCCGCGACGGTGCGCCGCATGGAGATGGCCGAGGTCGCCCTCAAGATCCCGTACCTCCAGCTGCTGCTGAAGGCCTACGGCATCGGTGACGAGGAGGCCGAGGTCTTCGTCCAGCTGGCCGAGGACGCGAACAAACCCGGGTGGTGGCAGCGCTTCCACGACATCCTTCCGGGATGGTTCTCCATGTACGTCAGCCTGGAGGGCGCGGCCGCGCTGATTCGCTCCTACGAGCCCCACTTCGTCCCCGGGCTGCTGCAGACCGAGGACTACGCGCGCGGCGTGCTCCGCTCGGGCGCCATCGGCCAGACCCGGCCCGACGACATCGAGCGCCATGTCGCCCTGCGCATGCAACGCCAAGACCTGCTCACCCGTGAGGACGCGCCCCGGCTGTGGGTCGTCATGGACGAGACCGCGCTGCGCCGCCCGGTCGGCGGTCCGGAGGTGATGCGTGCCCAGATCGACAGACTGCTCGACGCCGCGAAGCTGCCCAACGTGACGCTGCAGATCGCCCCGTTCGCGAACGGGCCGCATCCCGGCACGTACGGGCCCTTCGTGCTGTTCCGATTCGCCGTGCCGGAACTGCCGGACATGGTCTACAGCGAGTACCTGACCGGCGCCGTCTACCTCGACGCGCGCGCCGAGGTGGCGACCCACCTCGAGGTCATGGACCGCATGGCGGCCCAGGCCGCCACGGCACATCGCACGAAGGAGATCCTCCGGGATCTCCGCAAGGAGCTGTGAATGAACCGCATCAAGTCCCAGCCATCGCCACGCGGCCGCGCCGAGCGGATCTACAACGGCATGCCCGCCCGCGAGCTGGGCAGCGAGGGCTGGCACAAACCGTGGAGCGGCGGCAACGGCGGCAACTGCCTGGAGGCGATGAAGCTCGCCGACGGCCGCATAGCCGTACGGCAGTCCACCGACCCCGACGGACCGGCGCTGATCTACACCTCCGCCGAGATGACCGCCTTCATCGAGGGGGCCAAGGCGGGAGAGGCGGACTTCCTGCTGTCCTGAACCGCGCACCATTGTTGATGATGTTTCTTCCTAAGCTGTTTGGCACTGAGTCGATCACTTGTCGCTGCGAGAACCCCACACCGTGGAGCGCGCCATGACCGGGCAGGACGACGGGGTCGTCCCGGGCTACGGGGCGGTGGCCCGCAAGCCGTGACCGCGGGCGGGGACGGCCCGACGGGGGAGCGGGGACCGTCGGGGTTCAGGCCGTCATCGGACGGTCGTACGGGCCGATCGGCGCGGGCAGCCGTGTGCTGCCGCCCGACAGGTGCCGGTCGACGGCGGCCGCCACCGACCGTCCCTCGGCGATCGCCCACACGATGAGCGACTGCCCGCGGGCGGCGTCCCCGGCGGCGAAGACCCCGGGGACGTTGGTGGCGAAGTCCTCGCCGCGGGCGATCGTGCCCCGGCGCTCCAGCTCCAGCCCCAGCCCGTCGACGAGCCCGTCCGTCCGGTCGGGTCCGGAGAAGCCGAGGGCGAGCAGCACCAGGTCGGCGGGGAGCGTCCGTTCGGTACCCGGCAGTGGACGGCGTCCGGCGTCCACCCCGACCAGGTGCAGCGAGCGCACGTGCCCCTGCGCGTCGCCGGTGAGGCGGAGCGTGGACGCCGCGAACAGCCGCGCGTCCGCGTCCGCCGCCGGTGCCGACCGCAGGTGGCGTGCCTCCTCGTGGGCGACCGACAACCGGTAGAGCTTCGGATACGTCGGCCAGGGCTCCGCCTCCTCGTCGCGTGCCGCACCCGGCTGGGCGTAGATGTCCAGCTGGGTCACGGACGCGGCCCCGTCCCGCACCGCCGTGCCCAGGCAGTCGGCGCCGGTGTCACCGCCGCCGACGATCACCACGTGCCGCCCGGCGGCGGACAGCGGGGAGGCCACCAGGTCCCCCTCGCACACGCGGTTGGCCAGCGGCAGGTACTCCATCGCCTGGTGCACCCCGGCCAGCTCCCGGCCCGGTACGGGCAGTTCGCGCCAGACGGTCGCCCCGGTGGCGATCACGAGCACGTCGTAGCGGGCCCGCAGCTCCGCCGCGTCGGCGTCCCGCCCGACCGCCGTCGACGTCCGGAACTTCGTGCCCTCGGCCCGCATCTGCTCGATGCGGCGCTCCAGATGCCGCTTCTCCATCTTGAACGCGGGGATGCCGTACCGCATGAGCCCGCCGATCCGGTCGTCCCGCTCGTAGACGGCGACCGTGTGCCCGGCCCGGGTCAGCTGCTGGGCGGCCGCGAGCCCGGCGGGCCCCGACCCGATCACCGCCACCGTCCGCCCGGACAGCCGGTCCGGCGGGTGCGGGGAGGTGAACCCCTCCTCCCACGCCCGGTCCGCGATGGCGCACTCCACGTTCTTGATGGTCACCGCCGGCTGGTTGATGGCGAGCACGCACCCCGCCTCGCACGGCGCCGGACACAACCGGCCCGTGAACTCGGGGAAGTTGTTCGTGGCGTGCAGCCGGTCGCTCGCCGCCCGCCAGTCCGCGCGGGAGACCAGTTCGTTCCACTCGGGGATCAGGTTGCCGAGGGGGCAGGCCTCGTGGCAGAAGGGCACACCGCAGTCCATGCACCGGTCGGCCTGCGGACCGATCAGGGGAAGCAGCGCGCCGGGGACGTACACCTCGTCCCAGTCCCGCACCCGTTCCCCGGCGGGCCTGCGGGGCCAGTCCTCGCGGGGCGTGGTCAAGAATCCCTTGGGGTCGGCCATGGCCGTCTTCCTTGCGTGCGGGCTGGCAGGCCGGGCGTCGCCGGGCGACGCTCTTGCCGTCACGATACGTCCGCCCGCCGCCGCCCGCAGAGCGCCGGACCGGGCCCCGGGCGCCGGCCCTCCCGTCAACCCGCCCGGCCCTCTTCGCACCGGGCCGCCGCAGGTCCCGCGCTGCGCCGGCGCTCAGGCGAGGGCAAGCACGTACGCCACCGCCGCCGCGGCCGATGCGGCCGTGCGGACGTGGTTCCACGCGGTCCACTCGCGCACGTACGCGGCCCAGTGGCCGGCCGCCTCCGCCGAATCCGGCTCCAGCCGGAGCAGCGCCGCGTTGCGCGGCACGTTCGCCGCCACGGTGACCCCGAACGCCCCGAACAGATAGAGCGCGCTGCCCAGCAGCAGCCCCACCGCCCCCTCGTCCGGCCACAGCACGAACGTCACCACCGCGATCACCGCGGAGACCACCGTCGTCCCGAGGAACACGAGCATGAACGCCGGGCGCACCGCGGCCGTGTTGATCGCGTTCATCGCCGCGAGGCCCTGCGCGGGCGGCAGCGCGGCGAGACCCCGCATGACGAACGTCGAGAAGGCGCAGAACACCCCGGCCGCCAGCCCGGCACCGAGCACCCCCAGCACCGCCAGCACGAAGTACGGCCCATTGATCATGTCGCGTCCACTCCCACCCCTCGGGCCGGTGCCCCTCCGGCACCGCCTGCCATCGGTCACCCCCAGTCAACCCCCGCACGGGCACGGTGACCATGGGCGAGCGGCGCTGGACCGTCCGCGGGCGTCCGTACGGGCCCCCACGCGTGCCGGACCGCCGACGGAGCATCATGGGCACGTGCGACTCGAAGCGATCACCTGGGACCGGCTCGGCGACCGGCTCGCCGAGCGCCTGCTCGACCTGACACCGGCCGACGGCAGCCCCTGGCCGCGCGTCGCCTTCGACGGTGCGCCCGCCGCCCGCCCCGGCGACCTCGCGGAACGCGTCGGCGAGGCACTGCGCCTGCGCGGCCGCCCCTCCCTCGTCGTCGGCACGGAGGGCTTCCTGCGGCCCGCCTCCCTCCGCCTGGAGTACGGACATCAGGACGTCGAGGCCTACTACAACGGCTGGCACGACACCGGCGCCCTGTGGCGTGAGGTCTTCGATCCCCTCGGTCCCGGCGGCGACGGACGGGTGCTGCCCGACCTGTGGGACCCGGTGACCGACCGGGCCACCCGCAGCCCCTACGTCCATCTCCCGGCCGGCGGCGTGCTGCTGTTGCACGGACCCTTCCTGCTGCGCCACTGGTTCCCCCTCGACCTCAGCGTCCACGTCGTCCTCACCCCCGGCGCCCTGCGCCGCCGCACCCCCGAGACCGAGCACTGGACCCTCCCGGCCTACGACCGCTACGCCGAGGAGGCCGACCCCGCCGGCACCGCCGACGTCCTGGTGCGCGCCGACGACCCGCGCCACCCGGCGTGGAACGGCTGACCGGACGGCTGCCGTGCCGCCTGCGCAGGAGACCCGTCAGAGCCAGCCGTTGCGCCGGAATCCCCGGTGCAGCACCAGGCACGCGACCGATATGACGCCCAGCACCAGGCCGTAGCCGTACCGCCAGCCCAGCTCCGGCATGTGGTCGAAGTTCATCCCGTACACGCCGCAGACCATCGTCGGCACGGCGACGATCGCGGCCCAGGCGGTGATCTTCCGCATGTCCTCGTTCTGCGCGACCGTGACCTGGGCGAGATGCGCCTGCAGGATCGAGTTGAGGAGTTCGTCGAACGCGGCGATCTGCTCCACGGCCCGCAGCAGATGGTCGGACACGTCACGGAAGTAGGCCTGTATCTCCGGGTCGACCACCCGGGCCGGCCTGGTGGCCAGCTCCTCCAGCGGGCGGCCGAGGGGCACCACCGCCCGCTTCAGCTCGAGGAGTTCACGCTTGAGCTGGTATATCCGCCCGGGGTCGACCCGCGCGCCGTTCTCCGCGAACACGTCGGTCTCGACCTGGTCGATGTCCGCCTGCACCGCCTCGATGACCGACAGGAAGTCGTCGACCACATGGTCGGCGATCGCGTGCAGCACCGCCGACGGCCCCTTGGCGAGCTGCTCGGCGTCGGTCTCGAGTTCCTCGCGCAGCGGGCCGAGCGAGCCGTGCCGGCCGTGCCGCACGGTGATCACGAAGTCCTCGCCGACGAACACCATGATCTCCCCGGTGTTCACCACCTCGCTGGTGGCGGTGAGTTCCTCGTGCTCGACGTAGCAGACCGTCTTGAACACGGCGAAGAGGGTGTCGCCGTACCGCTCCACCTTCGGGCGCTGGTGGGCCTCGATCGCGTCCTCGACCGCCAGCGGGTGCAGATGGAAGAGCTCGGCGATGCCGGCGAACTTCCGGGCCGTCGGTTCGTGCAGACCCAGCCAGAGGAAGCCGTCGCCGTGCGCCCGCATCCGCCGCACGGCGTCGACCGGTTCGTCGTCCGCGGGAGTGCGGACACCGTCCCGGTAGGTCACGCAGTTCACCACCGAGGAACCCAGCGGGGAGCGGGCCGGGTGGCTCAGATCGACGCGCGGGCGCCGCCGGGCCAGCCGCGCCACTCCGCGGAGACCGCCGACCCTGCCGAGAGTCGTCACCTTCCGCAGATTCCCCGCCATCGACATGCCGATCTCCTCGCGTGGGCCCTCTCGCGCCGCGCTTTCCGCGCCGTGGCGCGTCAGTCTGCCAGCTCGGCGGGAACGACGTACGAGCCTGTGGAAACGGGAGATTCCGCTTCGTTCCCGCCTGTGGAGGGCCTGTGGAAAGAGTCCTCGTGCCCCGCTTTCCGTGGACCGGCACCTCGCCGAACTCGCGGTCCGGCTGCATGAACCAATGGCCCCTGGCCCCCCCCCAAACGGTGCGTGCACGACGGCGCGCGTCCGGGCGGGGGCGCCGATCCCGGTGGTCCCGCCGTCAGCCGTCAGCCCCGGCTCGCGGGGGCCTCCCGCCCACCCGCTCGACCGCCACGGCTCCCGCCCGGCACCCAGCCGTCGCCGCGTCCTCGGGTGTCGCACCCGCGATCAGCGCGGCGAGGAACGCGCCCGTGAAGGCGTCGCCGGCGCCCGTACTGTCCCGCGCGGACGCCGGGACGGCGGGGACACGTGCGCACACGGCACCGGACCGGGCCACCAGGGCGCCCTCGCCGCCCTGTTTGGCGATCAGCAGCGGAACGTGCCGGCTCAGCTTGGCCGCGGCGTCCGCGCCGTCGGGCAGCCCGGTGAGCAGACACGCCTCGTCACGGCTGGGCAGCAGGACGTCGACTCCCTCGATCAGCTCCAGGAAACGGTCGACGCCCAGGTCCGTCAGGAAGCCCGCCGACGCCGGGTCCAGGCTCACCGGCACCCCGCGCGCGCGTGCCGCGCCCAAGGCGACCTCCACCAGCGCCCGGCTCGGTTCCGAGAAGAGGAGGTAACCCGACAGGTGCAGCCGGGAGACCCCGTCGAGCAGCGTGTCCGACCAGTCACCGGGCTCCAGGCGCAGCGACGCACCACTGTCCGTCAGGAACGTCCGCTCGGCCGAGGCGCCCGTGTCGACCAGGCAGATCACCGTCCCCGTCGGTGCCGACCGGTCGACGACCAGGAGGGGCCGCACCCCGTGCGCCAGCAGCTCCCGCTCGTGCCAGGCCGCCGCGTCCGCGCCGACCCGCCCCAGCAGCCGCACGTCCCCGCACCCCCCGTACGCGGCCCAGCAGGCCACGTTGGCGCCCGCCCCGCCGGGCAGCCGCCGGATCGACGCGGCCGTGTCCGTGCCGGTGGCCAGCGGGCCCCGGTGCCGGGCGACGACGTCGGTGACGACGTCCCCGACCACCAGCAGCGCACCGCCCGCTGCCGCGGTCATGCGCCGGTCCACGCCGCCGCGACTCGTGCCGCCAGCCGTACGTTGCCGCGCACCGCCGCCAGGTTGGCGCTCAGTGACGCGCCGTCGGTGTGCCGTACCAGGTAGTCCAGCAGGAAGGGGGTGACCGCCTGGCCCGTGACGTTCTCCTCGTCGCACGCGTGCAGCGCGTCGGCGAGTACCCGCGCGTGCAGTGCGGGATCGAGCTGCTCCTCCTCGGGGACGGGATGGGCGACGACGAGTGCCGACTCCGGGCCGCCGAGCGCGTCCTGCGCCCGCATCACCGCCGCCACCTGCCCGGGGGTGTGCAGCGTCCAGTCCACCGGTTGCCCCGAGTCCGACAGGTAGAAGCCCGGGAAGCGGTCCGTGCCGTACCCGGCCACCGCGACCCCCAGCGTCTCCAGCCGCTGCAGGGTCGCCGGCACGTCGAGGATGGACTTCACGCCCGCGCACACCACCGTGATCCGGGTGCGCGCCAGCAGCCCGAGGTCGGCCGACTCGTCCTGCGTCACGGTCCACTCGCGGTGCACGCCTCCCAGCCCGCCGGTCGCGAAGACGCGCACCCCCGCCCGGGCGGCCAGCAGCGCCGTCGCCGACACCGTGGTCGCCCCGCTCGCCCCGGCGGCCAGGGCGAGCGGCAGATCGCGGTGGCCCAGCTTGCGGATGCCGTCCTCGTTCGCGATCCACTCCAGCTGCTCCTTGTCCAGGCCGACGTGCGGCCGCCCGTCCAGCACGGCGATCGTCGCCGGGACGCCGCCCTCCTGCCGCACGGCCTCCTCGAGCTCCCGTGCCACCAGCAGATTCCGTGGGCGCGGCAGCCCGTGCGCGATGATCGTGGACTCCAGGGCCACGACGGGGCGACGCGCGTCGATCGCCTCCCGTACCTCTTCCGACACCACCAGCATCAGCGCCAGCCTCCCCAGTCCGTCGGTTCTCCCTCATCTCTGGCGGTCGGGAGGCCGGGTCAAACCACGGAGTGCGCGGGGCGCGGGCCGGAGCGCCGAGGCCGGATCAGAACAGCGGCTCGGGGAGCACACCCTCCAGCGCGAGCAGCCGCCGCTTGGTGTCCACGCCGCCGCCGAACCCGCCGATGCCGCCGTCGCTCGCCACGACCCGGTGGCACGGCACGACGACCGGCAGCGGGTTGGCCCCCATCGCCGTGCCCACCGCCTGACCGGCCCCGGGCTGCCCCACTCGCCCGGCCAGCTCGCCGTAGCCGACGACCGAGCCGTAGGGCACGCCGGACGCCAGCTCCCGCAGCACCTGCCGGTTGAACCCCGATATCAGCGACCAGTCCAGCGGCAGGTCGAAGTCGTGCCGCTCGCCCGCGAAGTACGCCTCCACCTGCCGTACCGCCTCGGCCAGCAGCGGGGATCCCGGCGCCTCGACGGGCCTGGTGCCCAGCCGGGACGCGAGCCGTTCCAGTGCCCGGTCGCGGACGGCGTCCGTGGCGTGGAAGACGACGTTGACCAGACCGTCGCCGGTCGCGGCCAGCAGCAGCGGGCCGATGCCGGTGCCGACCACGGCCCACACCACCTGCTGCTCGTACTGCCCATGGCTGTCCATGCGCCAACCGTACGGCCCGCCACTGACAGCGCCCGGGGCGGCGGACGCGGGCCGCCCCTCGCCCCGGGCGTCGCGGGTCAGCGGCCGGAGGAGTCCGCCGCCTGCTCCACCGCGTCCCGGACCACGTCGGGCTTGTTGGTGATGACGCCGTCCACCTCGTACCCGGCGACCCGCCGTGCGGTGTCCGCGTCGTCGACCGTCCAGGTGAAGACCTCCATGGTCCGGCCGTGCGGTCCGGTGAAGGTGTGCACGGCGGCCACGTAGCTCTGGGAGACCGAGCCGTAGGAGGGGTTGATCTGGTCGGTGAACCCGGCGTACTCGGGCAGGTCCGCCACGGCCGGGGTGCCCAGGAAGCCGGTCTTGACGGCGGGCTTGAGGCCGTGGACGGTCCGGATGCTGTCCGCGTCGAAGCTCTGGACGATCAGCCGGCCGGCCACGTGCCGCCGGTCCAGCCAGCCCTCGTTGGCGAGGACCTTGAGGGTCTGCTGTTCGATCCCCGGGTAGAGCCCCGGGCTCTTGAGCTCCAGCAGCAGCTTCTGGTGGTGGCGCTCCACCCGGTGCACGTACTGCTCCAGCGTCGGTACGCGCGCGCCCGCGTACTCGGCGCCGAACCAGCTCCCCGCGTCCAGACGGGCGATCTCGGCGGCGGTGAAGTCCTTCACCTTCCAGGGCGCACGGTCCGGGAAGACCTCCTCCACGTCAGTGGTGCGCTGCAGGCTCTCGTCGTGGATGACGACGAGCTCGCCGTCCTTGGTGCGCTGAACGTCGTTCTCCACCCAGCGGATGCCCAGGTCGGCCGCCTTGTCGACGGCGGCCAGCGTGTTCTCCGGCGCGTAGGCGGAGGCGCCCCGGTGGGCGACGACCGTCGGCGCACCGGCATCGGACAGAGTGTCTGCGTGAGAACCGGGGGCCGTGAGGACGACCCCCACGAGCGCGGTGGTCAGGACGGCAACTGCGCGCGCGTGCATGCGTACTCCTCGCGTCTAGCATTCACGGACAGCACCACTGTGACAGCAGAGAGTCAACGAGAGATGGGTGCAGAATGGCCACAGGCTGAATGGAGTTGATCAACTCCGCTCACCGGGGCCGCACAACTGGGGCAAGGGCGTGATTCTTTGCCGGAGAATCGTTCGTCCATTCCGGTGGGAGTCATACTCTCTGCCTCGGCCCTGACCGTTTGTACGGTCCTGGGAAGGGCGCACATCAGGGCATTCCGGGACGTAAAAGGGCGGAAGGGCAGCCGCACATGCAAGGCACGGTCGACGGCTTCAGTTACGGACTCGTCACACCGCTGGTGGCCTACCTCATGGCCTGCTTGGGCGGGGCCCTCGGCCTGCGCTGCACCACCAGGTCGATGCTGGTCACCCGGTCGTGGCGCCCCGCCTGGCTCGCCCTCGGCTCGGCGGCGATCGGCTCCGGGATATGGACCATGCACTTCATCGCGATGATGGGGTTCAGGATCGAACACACGCCGATCCGCTACGACTGGGCGATGACGTTCGCGAGCCTGGCCGTGGCCATCGTCATGGTGGGCGTGGGGACCTTCATCGTCGGCTTCCGGGGCGCGCGGGGAACGGCCCTGTTCACCGGGGGCACGATCACCGGCCTGGGCATCGCCTCGATGCACTACCTGGGAATGGCCGGTATGCGGCTGGACGGGCAGCTGGAGTACAACACGCTCACCGTGGCGGCGTCCGTCGCCATAGCGATGGCCGCCGCCACCGCCGCCCTGTGGGCGGCCGGGCAGGTCCGCGGCTTCGCCTGGAGCCTGGGTGCCAGCCTCGTGATGGGCCTCGCCGTCACCGGGATGCACTACACCGGCATGGCCGCCCTCGACGTCCACGTGCACGGCACGTCCGACCCCGGCACGGGCGGCTCACCGGCCGAGCTGCTCGCCCCCATGCTGATCGGCCCCCTGGCCTTCCTCCTCCTCGCCGGCGCCGTGGTGCTGTTCGACCCGCTGATGGTCATGGGGCGCCCGGCCGGAACGCCCGTCGAGCACAAGCCGGGCATCCCCGCCCACGGCGACCTCCCGCCGAGGGCCCACCGTCCGGCGCCGCACCTCACGCACCACACGCGCCGCCCCCTCGCCCACCGGGGCCCGCGCACCCCGCAGAACCGCTGATCCGGGCCGGTTGTCAGTGCGGGGTCGTACGGTGGATGCCATGCGGCCCGTTTCCCAGATCGAACGCACGGTGGCGCCCTTCGAGGTCGTCAGTCCCTACCAGCCGAGCGGCGACCAGCCCACGGCCATCGCCGACCTCGCCCGGCGCATCGAAGCAGGCGAGAAGGACGTCGTCCTGCTCGGCGCGACCGGCACCGGCAAGTCCGCCACCACCGCGTGGATGATCGAGAAGCTCCAGCGCCCCACCCTCGTGATGGCGCCCAACAAGACCCTGGCCGCCCAGCTGGCGAACGAGTTCCGGGAACTGCTGCCGAACAACGCCGTCGAGTACTTCGTCTCGTACTACGACTACTACCAGCCCGAGGCGTACGTCCCGCAGTCGGACACCTACATCGAGAAGGACTCCTCGATCAACGAGGAGGTGGAGCGCCTGCGCCACTCCGCGACCAACTCGCTGCTCACCCGCCGCGACGTCGTCGTGGTCGCCTCCGTCTCCTGCATCTACGGTCTCGGCACCCCGCAGGAGTACGTCGACCGCATGGTCCCCCTCCGCGTCGGCGAGGAGCACGACCGGGACGAGCTGCTGCGCCGCTTCGTGGACATCCAGTACACGCGCAACGACATGGCCTTCGCCCGAGGCACCTTCCGCGTGCGCGGCGACACCATCGAGATCTTCCCGGTCTACGAGGAGCTCGCCGTCCGCATCGAGATGTTCGGCGACGAGATCGAGGCCCTTTCCACGCTCCACCCGGTCACCGGCGAGATCATCAGCGACGACCAGCAGCTGTACGTCTTCCCGGCCTCCCACTACGTCGCGGGCCCCGAGCGCATGGAGCGGGCGGTCAACGACATCGAGAAGGAGCTGGCCGAGCGCCTGACCGAGCTGGAGAAGCAGGGCAAGCTCCTGGAGGCCCAGCGCCTGCGGATGCGCACCACGTACGACCTCGAGATGCTCCGTCAGATCGGCAGCTGCTCCGGTGTCGAGAACTACTCGATGCACTTCGACGGCCGCTCGCCCGGCTCCCCGCCCAACACCCTGCTGGACTACTTCCCGGACGACTTCCTGCTCGTCATCGACGAGTCGCACGTCACCGTGCCGCAGATCGGTGCCATGTACGAGGGCGACGCATCCCGCAAGCGGACCCTGGTCGACCACGGATTCCGGCTGCCCTCCGCGCTCGACAACCGCCCGCTGAAGTGGGAGGAGTTCCAGGAGCGCATCGGGCAGACCGTGTACCTCTCGGCGACCCCCGGCACCTACGAGCTCTCCCGCTCGGACGGCGCCGTCGAACAGATCATCCGCCCCACCGGCCTCGTCGACCCGGAGGTCGTCGTCAAGCCCACGGAGGGCCAGATCGACGACCTGGTGCACGAGATCCGCAAGCGGACCGAGCAGGACGAGCGCGTCCTCGTCACCACGCTCACCAAGAAGATGGCCGAGGACCTCACCGACTACTTCCTGGAGCTCGGCATCCAGGTCCGCTACCTGCACAGCGACGTCGACACGCTGCGCCGCGTGGAGCTGCTGCGCGAGCTGCGCGCCGGCGAGTACGACGTCCTCGTCGGCATCAACCTCCTGCGTGAGGGCCTCGACCTGCCCGAGGTCTCCCTGGTCGCCATCCTCGACGCGGACAAGGAGGGCTTCCTGCGCTCCGGCACCTCCCTGATCCAGACCATCGGCCGCGCGGCGCGCAATGTCTCCGGCCAGGTCCACATGTACGCCGACAAGATCACCCCGGCGATGGAGAAGGCCATCGACGAGACCAACCGCCGCCGGGAGAAGCAGATCGCCTACAACACGGCGAACGGCATCGATCCGCAGCCCCTCCGCAAGAAGATCAACGACATCGTCGCGCAGATCGCCCGCGAGGACGTCGACACCGAACAGCTCCTCGGCTCGGGGTACCGCCAGTCGAAGGACGGCAAGGCCGCCAAGGCCCCCGTGCCCTCCCTCGGCGGCAAGGCGGCGGCCGGTGCCAAGGCGGCCAAGGGCAGGAAGACGGAGACGGTGCCCACCGACCGCCCCGCGGCGGAGCTCGCCGAGCAGATCGAGGACCTCACCACCCGCATGCGGGCCGCCGCCGCGGACCTCCAGTTCGAGATCGCCGCCCGGCTGCGCGACGAAGTCTCCGAGATGAAGAAGGAACTGCGCCAGATGAAGGAGGCCGGACTGGCCTGACGGCCCGCCCGGCACGCACTGTGTTGCAAGACCGACACAAAGTGCGGCCCTGGGTACGGCACGGTCAGTGGCTCTGCGTAGGGTTCTGGTCAACCGCGGGCGCCGCGGCAACAGGGGACAGTTCGTAGAGGGGAATCAGCGCGTGACCGTCAACATGACCAAGGGTCAGGCCATCAGTCTGCAGAAGAACGACGGCGGCAGCCTGACGTCGGTGCGCATGGGTCTCGGCTGGCAGGCGGCTCCCCGGCGTGGCCTGTTCGGCTCGCGCACCCGGGAGATCGACCTCGACGCCTCCGCCGTCCTGTTCGCCGACAAGCAGCCGGTCGACGTCGTCTTCTTCCGTCACCTGGTGAGCGACGACGGCTCGGTGCGCCACACCGGGGACAACCTGGTAGGCGGCGTCGGCCAGGGCGGCGACGACGAGGCGATCCTCGTCGACCTGCAGCGCGTTCCGGTCCACATCGACCAGATCGTCTTCACCGTGAACTCCTTCACGGGCCAGACGTTCCAGGAGGTCCAGAACGCGTTCTGCCGCCTGGTGGACGAGACCAACGGCCAGGAGCTCGCCCGTTACACGCTGGCCGGCGGCGGCGCCTTCACGGCCCAGATCATGGCCAAGGTGCACCGGGCGGGGCAGGGCTGGTCGATGACCGCCCTCGGCTCCCCGGCCAACGGCCGCACCTTCCAGGACCTGATGCCGGCGATCCTGCCGGTCCTGTAAGGCGGGACACCGGCCCCGCCCGTTCCGCCAGGGACGGGCGGGCGGTCCACTGCACATCACGAGCGGCGCACGAGTGACACAGGGGGAAAGGCGATGACGGCCGAGCTGGTGCGGGGGCAGAACCACCCGCTTCCCCAGGCCCGTCTGGAGATTCGGGTCTCGGCCGGCACGCCGGTGGTGGCCGCGGCCACGCTCGGCGACGAGAACGGGACGGTCCACGGGGCCGAGTGGGTGGCCCATCCGGGCACTCCCGCGCTGCCCGGACTGGAGGTCTCCCGGCAGGCAGCGGCCGACCACCGGCTCGCGGTGGACCTGGACGCCGTTCCCGACGCCGTGCACCGGGTCAGTGTGCTGCTCGCCCTCGCCGCGGCCCACGCGGCCGGCCCGACCCGCTTCGGCGCCGTCGCCGCTCCCTTCGTCGCCGTCACCGGCCTCGACGGGACCGAGGTCGCCAGCTACACCATCACCGGCCTGGAGGCCGAGTCGGCCGTCGTCGCGCTGGAGCTCTACCGCAGGCAGGGCGCCTGGAAGGTGCGCGCCGTCGGCCAGGGATACGCGGGCGGTCTCGCCGAACTCCTCGCCGACCAGGGCCTGCCGCAGGCCCACCGGCTCGCCGGCACGGTCCAGGAGGCGGTGGCCGGCGGCCTGGCCCGCTCGGTACCCGCGCACACGGCGGACGGTGACCGCGCCCGGCAGACCACCGCCCCGGCGCTCGGCCCGGACCACGCGGCCGGCGCCCCCCAGGGGACGCCCCAGGGCGTGCCCGGACCCGTGCCGGCGGCGTCCCCCTACGACCCCCAGGGCACCGGCGGCCCGCAGACGCCCGGCGGACCGATCGACTACAGCCACCCGCGCCGGCAGCACGCGGCTCCGCCCGCACCCGCGCCGACCGCGCCCCCGGCCGCACCCGGGCAGCCCGCACAGCCCGTCGCGGGCGACGCCACCGGCTGGTCGATGGACGAGCGGCTGTACAACCAGGTGTGGGGCATGTTCGAGGACCTGGCCCGCACCGCGGCCGCGTACCGCAGCGCCGTCGACTTCGCCGAGTCGCGCATGGACAAGGAGATCGACCAGGCCCTGTCCGACCCGCGCAGCCGCATCGGCGGGCAGGGCGACGCCGCGCGCGAGGCCGCCCGCGCCCGGCACGCCCAGCTCGTGGCCCAGGCCCGGGAGGCCCTCGACCGGGACCTCGCCCAGCTCGCGGCCGAGGCCGAGGTCGTCGAGCCCGCCCTCCCGGCGGCCTACGCCCGCTGGGACAACCCCGTCTGGCACGCCTACCGCGTGCCCATGGAGATCCCGATGGCGGTGCGGCTGGGCGACCTCCGCCTGCCCGAGGCCGACCGCATCCGCATACCGATGCTCGTCCGGCTGCCGCTGGAGCGGGGCCTGTGGATCGACAGCGGGCGTTCCGGCTCGCCCGACGGTTCCTTCGCCGACTCCCACGAGACGGGACGCCTGGCCCTGGAGACGGCGGTCGCGCACGCGGCCCGGCTGCTCGCCGTCTACCCGGCGGGCGAGTTCACCGTCCACGTCATCGACCCGGCCGGAGCGGGTGCGCAGGCCCTGGCGCCGCTGGTGCACACCGGGGTGCTCGCCGCCCCGCCGGCCCAGGGGGCCGCGGGGACCGCGGACGTGCTCGCCCGGCTCACCCAGCGCGTCGACCTGGTGCAGATGGCGCTGCGCGGTGGGGCGGCCGACGCCCTGCCCCCCGGCCTCGACACGTCCCAGCAGCTTCTGATCGTCAACGACTTCCCGCACGGCTTCGACGACCGGGCCGTGAACCAGCTGCGCTACCTCGCCGACGAGGGCCCGGCCGTCGGTGTGCACCTGATGCTGGTCGCCGACCGCGAGGAGTCCGCGGGTTACGGACCGCTGCTCGACCCGCTGTGGCGGTCGCTGCTGCGTCTGACCCCGGTGGCCGACGACCATCTGGCCGACCCGTGGGTCGGCCACGCCTGGACGTACGAGCCCTCGCTCGTGCCGCCGGGAAGCCAGGTGCTCCAGCAGGTGCTCACCATGGTCGCCGCGGCCCGTCGTTCGTGGAACCGGTGAGCCGGCGCCTGCACCAAGTCCACGTAAAGCCACGCTGAACTGCTGCTTTGGCTTTTCCTTTACCTCTCTCTTTACCTTCCCTTGGTGATTGGGGTACTGTTTTTCGTACGGAGGGGAGTACTCCCTGCCAACTGCGGCGTACCCGTCAATACGGATCAGGCCAGATCCCGGGGCGTCGGCCCGTGGGCTCCGGACGCGCATCGCGCACCGGGCGCCCGGGGTGGAAGAGACCTCCGGCAGCGACGACGCTGACATCTGCCGTGTGACGTACTGCCGGAGGCGTAAGTGGAAGTTTCCGTGACCCTGTGGGTCCTGACCATCGTGGGCCTCGCGGCCCTCATCGCGGTCGATTTCTTCATCGGCCGCAAGCCGCACGACGTGTCGGTCAAGGAAGCCGGGATCTGGACGGTCGTCTGGATCGCGCTGGCGGGTCTCTTCGGACTCGGGCTCCTCGTCTTCGGCGGCGGCCAGCCCGCCGGCGAGTTCTTCGCGGGCTTCATCACCGAGAAGTCCCTGAGCGTCGACAACCTCTTCGTCTTCGTGCTGATCATGTCGAAGTTCGCGGTGCCCTCGCAGTACCAGCAGCGGGTGCTCCTCGTGGGTGTCCTCATCGCCCTGGTCCTCAGGGCCGTGTTCATCGCCGCCGGTGCCGCGATCCTCGCCAGCTTCTCGTGGGTCTTCTACCTCTTCGGTGCCTTCCTGATCTGGACCGCCTGGAAGCTCATCCAGGAGGCCCGGGCCGAGGAGGAGGACGAGGAGTTCGAGGAGAACAAGCTGCTCAAGGCCGCCGAGCGCCGGTTCGGTGTCGCCGACCGGTACCACGGCACCAAGCTGTGGATCCAGGAGAACGGCAAGCGCGTCATGACCCCGATGCTGGTCGTGATGCTCGCGATCGGCACCACCGACGTCCTCTTCGCCCTCGACTCCATCCCGGCGATCTTCGGCCTGACCCAGGACCCGTACATCGTGTTCACAGCCAACGCGTTCGCCCTGATGGGTCTGCGGCAGCTGTACTTCCTCATCGGCGGCCTGCTGAAGAAGCTGGTCCACCTCTCGTACGGCCTGTCGATCATCCTGGGCTTCATCGGCGTGAAGCTGGTGCTGCACGCTCTGCACGAGTCCGGGGTCCACGTCCCCGAGATCAGCATCCCGGTCTCGCTCGGCGTGATCTGCTCGGTCCTGATCGTCACCACGATCACCAGCCTCCGGGCCTCCCGGAAGCAGGCGGAGGAGGCGGCTGCCCGGGACGCGGCGAAGCACGACGTCGAGGCCTGACCCGCGTACCGCCCGACGGGCGTCCGGGCACCACCGGGAGCGGCGAGCGGCGCGGAGCCGTCCGCCGCTCCCGGCGCCGTGACGCGGGCCGGGCGAGGGGCCCCGGGTGCAGGACTCGGCGGTGTTCCCCGTCCGTGTGACCGGGAGTGCGGGGTCCGTTCGCCTCTGCGACGATCGCTGCATGATCACTCGGCCCAGGGCGCTCCTCGCACAGTGGACGACCGTCACGCCTGTGGTCGCGGTCGTGCTGCTGGGCCTCACCTGGGGGCGCGACCTGCCCGGCTTCGTCGTGGCGCTGCTGACCGTCGTCCTCGCGGTGTCCGTCCTGGCCGCGGTGCACCACGCGGAGGTGGTCGCCCACCGGGTCGGTGAGCCCTTCGGCTCCCTCATGCTCGCCATCGCCGTCACCGTCATCGAGGTCGCCCTGATCGTCACCCTGATGGCGGACGGCGGTGACAAGAGCGCGACGCTCGCCAGGGACACCGTCTTCGCGGCCGTGATGATCACGTGCAACGGCGTCGTCGGGCTCAGCCTGCTCGTCGCCTCCCTGCGCCACGGCACGGCGGTGTTCAACCCGGAGGGCACCGGCGCCGCCCTCGCCACGGTGGCGACCCTGGCCACGCTCAGCCTGGTGCTGCCGACGTTCACGACCAGCGCGCCGGGCCCGGAGTTCTCCACCGTCCAGCTGACCTTCGCGGCGCTGTCCTCGCTGATCCTCTACGGGCTGTTCATCACCACCCTCACCGTGCGGCACCGCGACTACTTCCTCCCCATCACCCGGCAGGGCGAGGTGATCACCGTCGAGGACCACGCGAACGCACCGTCGGCCCGTACCGCACTGCTCAGCCTGGGACTGCTGGCGCTGGCTCTGATCGGCGTCGTCGGGCTGGCGAAAGGGGTGTCGCCCACCATCGAGGACGGGGTGGCAGCGGCAGGACTCCACCACGCCGTCGTCGGCGTGATCATCGCTCTGCTGGTCCTCCTCCCCGAGACCATCGCCGCCCTGCGCACCGCCCGCCGCGACCGGGTGCAGACCAGCCTGAACCTCGCGCTCGGTTCCGCGATGGCCAGCATCGGCCTGACCATCCCGGCCGTCGCCCTGGCCTCCGTCTGGCTCTCCGGGCCGCTGGTCCTGGGTCTCGGCCCCACCCACATGGTGCTGCTCGCGCTGACCGTGGTCGTGGCCTCCCTCACGGTCGTGCCGGGGCGCGCGACCCCCCTCCAGGGAGGCGTCCACCTGGTGCTGTTCGCGGCGTACCTGGAACTCGCGATCAACCCGTAGCCGGCAAGGCGCCCACCGTGCGGACCGGTGCGCCCGGCCGAGGGCTCGGACGCACAGATGATCATCGGTCTGCGCGGAGGCTACGGGCGCCGACACCGCCGGCGCACCGTGATAGACCGGGGCGAGCGCCGGTCAGTCAAGGACCGCCGCCCCTCGAACGGACCGGAGGAAACCGTGCCCCGCACCCTGGCCAACGCCCCGATCATGATCCTCAACGGGCCCAACCTGAACCTGCTCGGCCAGCGACAGCCGGAGATCTACGGGTCCGACACCCTCGCCGACGTCGAGGCCCTGTGCGTCAAGGCCGCCACGGCACACGGCGGCACGGTCGACTTCCGCCAGTCCAACCACGAGGGCGAACTGGTCGACTGGATCCACGAGGCACGGCTGAACCACTGCGGGATCGTGATCAACCCTGCCGCCTACTCGCACACGTCCGTCGCGATCCTGGACGCGCTCAACACCTGCGACGGGCTGCCCGTGGTGGAGGTCCACATCTCCAACATCCACCAGCGGGAATCGTTCCGGCACCACTCCTACGTCTCGCAGCGCGCCGACGGAGTCATCGCGGGCTGCGGTGTGCAGGGATACGCGTTCGGCGTGGAGCGGGTCGCGGCGCTGGCGGGGACGGGGCGGGCCGACACCTGACGGGACGGGGCCGCCGGCCGAGGGCGGGACGGGAAGACCGGCGGCCCGCGCCGCCCAGGAGCCGTCGTCCTGTGCGGGCGGCCACCAGTGGACCGCGCCTCCCCGCACGCCGGCAGCGCGCGGGGAGGGCCGACCGTGGTGAACGGTTCACACGGGGCGCGTACCGGGGTTCACCACCCGCGCGCGTGCCACTCCGGCAGGTGCGGGCGCTCCGCGCCCAGCGTGGTGTCGTTGCCGTGTCCCGGGTAGACCCACGTCTCGTCCGGGAGGACGTCGAAGACCTTGGTCTCGACATCGTGGATCAGGCTCGCGAACGCCTTCGGGTCCTTGAAGGTGTTGCCCACGCCGCCGGGGAAGAGGCAGTCCCCGGTGAACACGTGCGGATGCCCGTGCGGGTCGTCGTAGACGAGGACGATCGAGCCCGGTGTGTGCCCCACCAGGTGGCGCGCGGTGAGTTCCACCTGCCCGACCCGGATGGTGTCCCCGTCGTCGACCGGCACGTCGGTGGGGACGGGGATGCCCTCGGCGTCGTGCCGGCCCGCGTGGGTACGGGCGCCGGTGGCCGCGACGACCTCGGCGAGCGCCTGCCAGTGGTCGCCGTGCCGGTGGGTGGTGACGACGGAGGCGATGCCGTCGTCACCGATCGTGCCGATCAGCGTGTGCGCGTCGTTCGCGGCGTCGATCAGCAACTGCTCGTCGGTGGCCCGGCAGCGCAGCAGATAGGCGTTGTTGTCCATCGGGCCGACCGCGACCTTGGTGATCATCAGGTCCTTGAGCTCGTGCACCTGGGCGGGGCCGCCGACCCGCACCTCTCCGCTGTAGGTCATGACGGCCAGCCTAGCGCCGGGAGGCGGTCCGCAACCGCCTCCCCGGGCTACAGCGGCGGCAGCGCGGGCAGCGGGCCCCCGTCCACGGTCAGCGCGGTTCCCTCGCGCCGTCCGGCGAGCCAGCCCAGCAGGTCGGCGGGGGCCCCGGTGACGGTGATCTCCCGTCCGCCGTCCTCGCGGCCCGTGCGCCACGCGCGCGTGCCGTCCGTGAGACGCGTGGGCGGCACATCGGGATTGCCGGTGAAACGGGCGGCCAGGAACGCGGTCTCCCGCTCGGTGAACTCCTCCGGGACGTCCTCCAGCTCGTAACCGATGCCGAGGTCCACGTGGTGCAGCTCCACCTCGGCCCAGCGCCGGAAGGGCACCCGGGACGCCGAGTCGGTGATCCCGTTGCGCAGCGTGACCGTGCGCGACCAGTCGGCGGGGACGGCGCCCGCCTCCTGGAAGCGGGCAGCGCTCTCGCGCACGTCCGCGAGCTGCGCGGCCAGGGGGCGTGGGGCGTCCCGCTCGATGTCGGCGTCCCGGGCCTCGGCGGAGACGTACATGGGGCGGCCCTCGAGAACGTTCACGAGGGCGTCCGCGTTGCGGGCGAGGTGGGCGAGGACATGGCCACGGGTCCAGCCGGGAAGCCGTGACTGGTCCGTCACGCCCGCGTTGTCCAGTTTGCCGACCGCGTTCAGCAGCCGTTCGGTGGCGTCCTGTACAGACGCCAGGTCACGCGCGTGATCAATCATGCAGCCGACCCTAGACCGCACCACACGTTCGGGTGAAGGCGGCGGACGACGCCCGCAAATCGAATGCACGTGCTATATGGTCGGGTGCGGCGTCGGGCATGCTGGGAAGTCGGGGTTTGTTGACAACCGGTGAATCCGACCGGCGTTGTCAGTGGCTCCCCCTAGTCTGAGAAGGACGGGGGCCCCGCCCCTGTCACTTCTCTCAAGAAAGGTGCGGACCGGCGTGGCCGACCGTCTCATCGTCCGTGGCGCGCGCGAGCACAATCTGAAGAACGTCTCGCTCGACCTGCCTCGTGACGCGCTCATCGTCTTCACGGGCCTGTCCGGGTCGGGCAAGTCCTCCCTGGCCTTCGACACGATCTTCGCCGAGGGCCAGCGTCGCTACGTGGAGTCGCTCTCCTCGTACGCCCGCCAGTTCCTCGGCCAGATGGACAAGCCGGACGTCGACTTCATCGAGGGCCTCTCCCCGGCGGTCTCCATCGACCAGAAGTCGACCTCGCGCAACCCGCGCTCCACGGTCGGCACCATCACCGAGGTCTACGACTACCTGCGCCTGCTCTTCGCCCGCATCGGCAAGCCGCACTGCCCCGAGTGTTCCCGGCCGATCTCGCGCCAGTCGCCCCAGGCCATCGTCGACAAGGTGCTGGAGCTGCCCGAGGGCAGCCGCTTCCAGGTGCTGTCGCCGCTGGTGCGTGAGCGCAAGGGCGAGTTCGTCGACCTCTTCTCCGACCTGCAGACCAAGGGCTACTCCCGCGCGCGGGTCGACGGCGAGACCGTGCAGCTCTCCCAGCCGCCCACGCTGAAGAAGCAGGAGAAGCACACCATCGAGGTGGTCGTCGACCGCCTCACGGTGAAGGACTCCGCCAAGCGCCGCCTCACCGACTCCGTCGAGACCGCGCTCGGCCTGTCGGGCGGCATGGTCGTGCTCGACTTCGTCGACCTCCCCGAGGACGACCCCGAGCGCGAGCGCATGTACTCCGAGCACCTGTACTGCCCGTACGACGACCTGTCCTTCGAGGAGCTGGAGCCCCGCTCCTTCTCCTTCAACTCGCCCTTCGGCGCCTGCCCCGACTGCTCCGGCATCGGCACGCGCATGGAGGTCGACCCGGAGCTGATCGTCCCGGACCCGGACAAGTCCCTGGACGAGGGCGCCATCCACCCCTGGTCGCACGGGCACACCAAGGACTACTTCGCCCGCCTGATCGGCGCCCTCGCGGACGCGCTGGGCTTCCGCACGGACATCCCCTTCGCGGGACTGCCGCTGCGCGCCCGCAAGGCCCTGCTCAACGGGCACAAGACCCAGGTCGAGGTCCGCTACCGCAACCGGTACGGGCGTGAGCGCCGGTACACCACGGCGTTCGAGGGTGCCGTCCCCTTCGTCAAGCGCCGGCACAGCGAGTCCGAGAGCGACGCCAGCCGCGAGCGCTTCGAGGGCTACATGCGCGAGGTGCCCTGCCCCACCTGTGAGGGCACCCGCCTGAAGCCGCTCGTCCTGGCCGTCACCGTCATGGGCAAGTCGATCGCCGAGGTCTCGGCGATGTCCATCAGCGACTGCGCCGACTTCCTCGGCGAGCTCAAGCTCACCGCCCGGGACAAGAAGATCGCCGAGCGCGTGCTGAAGGAGGTCAACGAGCGGCTGCGCTTCCTGGTCGACGTCGGCCTGGACTACCTCTCGCTGAACCGCGCGGCCGGCACCCTGTCCGGCGGCGAGGCCCAGCGCATCCGCCTGGCCACCCAGATCGGCTCCGGACTCGTCGGCGTGCTGTACGTCCTCGACGAGCCGTCCATCGGCCTGCACCAGCGCGACAACCACCGGCTGATCGAGACCCTCGTCCGCCTCCGCGACATGGGCAACACGCTCATCGTCGTCGAGCACGACGAGGACACCATCAAGGTCGCCGACTGGATCGTCGACATCGGCCCCGGCGCCGGCGAGCACGGCGGCAAGGTGGTGCACAGCGGCTCCGTCAAGGAGCTGCTCGACAACGCCGAGTCGCAGACCGGCCTGTACCTGTCCGGCAAAAAGGCCATCCCGCTGCCCGACGTACGCCGCCCGCAGGACCCGTCCCGCCGGCTCACCGTGCACGGTGCCCGCGAGAACAACCTGCAGGACATCGACGTGTCCTTCCCGCTGGGCGTCTTCACGGCCGTCACCGGCGTCTCCGGCTCCGGCAAGTCGACGCTGGTCAACGACATCCTCTACACCCACCTCGCGCGGGAACTGAACGGTGCCCGCAGCGTGCCCGGACGGCACACGCGCGTGGACGGCGACGACCTCGTCGACAAGGTCGTGCACGTCGACCAGTCGCCCATCGGCCGCACCCCGCGGTCCAACCCGGCGACGTACACCGGCGTCTTCGACCACATCCGCAAGCTGTTCGCCGAGACGACCGAGGCGAAGGTCCGCGGCTACATGCCCGGCCGGTTCTCCTTCAACGTCAAGGGCGGCCGCTGCGAGAACTGCGCGGGCGACGGCACGATCAAGATCGAGATGAACTTCCTCCCGGACGTCTACGTCCCGTGCGAGGTCTGCCACGGTGCCCGGTACAACCGGGAGACCCTGGAGGTCCACTACAAGGGCAAGTCCATCGCCGACGTCCTGAACATGCCGATCGAGGAGGCGACCGACTTCTTCGAGGCGGTCCCCGCCATCGCCCGGCACATGAAGACGCTCAAGGACGTCGGTCTCGGCTACGTCCGGCTCGGCCAGTCCGCCACCACCCTGTCCGGCGGTGAGGCGCAGCGGGTGAAGCTCGCCAGCGAGCTGCAGCGCCGCTCCACCGGCCGTACGGTCTACGTCCTGGACGAGCCGACCACCGGTCTGCACTTCGAGGACATCAGCAAGCTGCTGACCGTCCTGTCCGGCCTGGTCGACAAGGGCAACACGGTCATCGTCATCGAGCACAACCTCGACGTGATCAAGACGGCCGACTGGGTCGTCGACATGGGCCCCGAGGGCGGCGCCGGCGGTGGTCTGGTGGTCGCCGAGGGAACGCCGGAGCAGATCGCCGCCGTTCCGTCCAGCCACACCGGCAAGTTCCTCAGGGACATCCTCGGCGCCGACCGGGTCAGCGACGCGATCCCGGCACAGGCCACGCGCAGGGCGGCCAAGACGGTGGCGGCCAAGGCCACCACCAGGAAGACGGCCACCAAGAAGGTCGGCGCCACCACGGCGAAGACCACGGCCGACAGCGCGGCGAAGGCGGCCAAGGCCACCAAGCCGGCCGCGAAGAAGGCGACGCGCGCGCGCAAGGCCTGACCGGCCCGGCGGGCACCCGAAGGCCCACGCAGGGGTCCGCCGGCACACGGACGCGGGGGGGGGGCCCGGGGGGGCCGGGGGGGGGGGGGCGGGGGGGGGGCGGGGGGGGGGCGGCGCGCCCGCGCCCCCCGCGCCGGTGGTGCCCCCCCCCCGCGGGGCGCCGGCGGCCCCCCCCCCCCCCCCGCGGCCCCCCCCCCGCGTCCGTGCGTCCGGCGCTCAGGCGCCCGCCGGCTCCACGAACTGCATGTCGAGCTGGATCTTCACCACCTCCCCGAGCAGCCCCGGAGCGAAGTCCAGCCCGAACTCGCTGCGCCGGATCTCACCCGTCGCCTCGAACCCGGCGTGCCGGCTGCCGTCCATCGGCACGTCGACCAGGCCGCCGAACTCCACGGCGAGCGTCACCGGCCGGGTCACGTCCCCGATCGTCAGCTCGCCCTCCATGACCCAGTCGTCGCCCTCGCCCGACACCCGGGTCGAGCGGTAGGTCATCGTCGGACGCTTCTCCACGTCGAGCAGATCGGCGGAGCGCACGTGCGCGTCCCGGTCGGTGTTCCCCGTGTCGACGGAGGCCAGGTCGATCGTCGCGGTCACCCGGACGTCCCCGGCCGTCTCCCCGACGAAGAGGCCGGCCTCCACACCGTTGAAGCGGCCCCGCACCTTGGCGATGCCGAGGTGGCGAACGGTGAAGTTCACGGCGGAGTGGAACGGGTCGAGAGCCCACTG
The DNA here is from genome assembly GCF_043202495.1 of Streptomyces sp. NPDC048185. NCBI lineage: Bacteria > Bacillati > Actinomycetota > Actinomycetes > Kitasatosporales > Streptomycetaceae > Streptomyces > Streptomyces sp. NPDC048185. The sequence continues at coordinate 190,271 of NZ_JBIDAN010000001.1, read as the reverse complement.
GCCGGGAGCGATCGGCAGGGGAGTGGTGGCTGCGGTGGCGGTGTCGTTCGTCATGCCGACCACCCTGCGGGCCCCGCGCCCCGGGAGGGAGACCGGCGCGAGCGTGGTAGTGGCAGGGCCACCCTCATCACCGCGCGGGTTGGTACGTTCCCCGGGTGAGCGACAACGAGTTGGGCACGTTCCTGCGCAGCTGGCGCGAGTCCGTCGGCCCCGCCGAGGTGGGGCTGCCCGCCGGTCCCCGGCGCCGCACGCCCGGCCTGCGCCGCGCCGAACTGGCGACGCTCGCCGGCGTCAGCGTCGAGTACCTCACCCGGCTGGAACAGGGGCGCGACCGCCACCCGTCCGCCCAGGTGCTCGGCGCCCTCGCGGACGCGCTGAACCTGTCCCTGAGCAACCGGATGGTGCTGCGCCGGCTGACCAAGGAGGCCGACGGCGGCGACCCGCTGCTGTGCGCGGCGGCCCCGCCGCTCGCCCGAGAGGCGCGGCCCACCGTGCGGGCCGTCCTGGACCGGCTGGAGCCCGCACCCGCCGCGGTGCTGAACTGGATCGGCGACGTCCTCGCGCACACGTCCGGCTACGCCCGGCTCACCGGCCCGCTCGGCCTGCTCGACGCTGAGCATCCCAACCTGCTACGCCACCTGTTCACCGACGAGCGCGCCCGCGACGCCTACCCCGAGTGGGACCGCGTCGCCGACGACCTGGTCGCCCGGCTCCGGCACAACGCCCCGCTGAGGGACCCGTACGTCGCCGAGCTGGCCGACGAGCTGACGGTGACGGCCGGCGCGGAGTTCACCGACCGCTTCGCCGACCTGGCCCTGACCCCGCGACGGGTCGGCACGCAGCGCGTCCGGCACCCGGAAGCCGGTCCGCTGAGCCTGCTGCACGAGACGCTCGCCCTCCCCGAGGACGGCCAGTGGATCGTCGTGCACCTGCCCGCGGACGACGCCACGGCAGCCGCCCTGGACCGCCTCGACGGCCGTCGCCCCGGCGCCCTGCGTGCCGTACGGCCGGCCGGCTGAGGCCGGCGGTCCGTCAGCGAGCCAGCTCGCGGGCGTACGGGGGTTCCGCGCCCGCGCGGGAACAGGTGACCGCCGCCGCGCGGGCGGCGAAGCCCAGCAGGTCCGCCCAGCCGTCGGGCCCCAGCCCGGCCACCGCGTGCTCGTCGAGCGCGTCCCGCACCGCTAGGCCGTGCAGCAGTGCCGCGTTCACCGTGTCGCCCGCGCCGATGGTGTCCACCACCTCGACCCGCTCACCCGGCACGGCGTACTCGCCCCCGTCGTGGGTGAACGCCGTCAGCCCGTCACCGCCGCGGGTGATCACCACCGCCGCCGGACCGGCCGCCAGCCACTCCCGGGGGGTGCCGCCGAGCCACTCGGCGTCCTCCGCCGACAGCTTCAGCAGCGACACGGACGGGAGCCAGCTCTTGAACCGGGCCCGGTAGGCGTCCGGGTCCGGAATCAGACCCGCGCGGATGTTCGGGTCGAGTGCCGTGAACACGCCCCGGGCCGCCGTCTCGCGCAGCAGTTCCTCGTACGCGCTCGCCCCCGGCTCCAGCACCAGCGAACAGGTGCCGAAGGACACCGCCCGGGTGCCCGGCGGCAGCGCGGACGGCACCGTGAACAGCCGGTCCGCGCTGCCCTCCACGTAGAAGGAGTACGCGGCAGAGCCGTCCGCGCCGACCGTGGCCACGGCGAGCGTCGTCGGCTCGGTCCCGCGCTGCACCGGCGACACGTCCACGCCGGTCTCGCGCAACCGGTCCAGCAGCGCCTCGCCGAAGGCGTCGTACGACACGCGGGAGCAGAAGGCGGCGGGGGAGCCGAGGCGGCCCAGCGCGACGGCGGTGTTGTACGGTCCGCCGCCGAGCGCCGGGCGCAGCGCCGCGAGGGCACCCGTGCCCTGCGGTACCAGGTCGATCAGTGCCTCACCGGCGACGACGATCACGGGAGGGTCCTTTCGTGGTCCGGTTCGGGAAGGTGCCGGGGCTGCTCCGGGCAGCCGCAGGAGGTGCGGTGGACGAAGGTGCAGGGCAGCCGCACGGTCCGCGCCGGCCGGTCCGGCGCGGCCAGCCGTTCCAGCAGCAGCCGGACGGCCTGGGCGCCGACGTCCCTGCTGGGCTGCGCGACGGCGGTCAGGCGCGGTGCGAACAGGTCCGCCCAGGGGAAGTCGTCGAAGCAGCACAACGCGAGATCGCCGGGCACGGACAGGTCCCGGTCCCGCAGGGCGCGCAGCGCACCGATGGTCATCGCGTTGTTGGCGGTGACCAGCGCGGTGGGTGGCGCCGCGAGGGACAGCAGGGCCGCCGTGGCCCGTTCGCCGCCGGCCGCGTCGGAGTCGCCGTGCACCACGAGCCGCTCGTCGTACGGCAGCCCGGCGGCGGTGAGGCCGTCCCGGTACCCGGTGATCCGCTCGTGCGTCGTGCTGAACCCCGGCCGCCCGGCGACGAGGGCGATCCGCCGGTGACCGAGCCCGGCGAGATGGCCGACCAGACCGGAGGTGGGCCCGGCGCTCTCCGCGCACACCTGGTCGAAGCGCGGGCCGCCGTTCTCCGGAGCCTCGACGGCCCGGTCGAGGAACACGGCGGGCACCCGGTGCCGGCCCAGGTAGGCGAGGAGTGCGCCGGGGTCGGCGGAGGGCGCGACGATCATGCCGTCCACACGCCGTTCGTGCAGCAGCCGCACGACCGTGAGTTCGTGCCCGGGGTCGTCGTGCGGGTCGGCGATGAGCAGGCTGTAGCCGTGTTCCAGGGCCTCGGCCTCGACGCCCTGGAGGATCTCCGTGAAGTAGGGATTGCTGATCGCCGACACCGCGAGCCCGAGGGAACGGGTCCGGGAGGTCACCAGTGAGCGGGCGAGGGTGTTCGGGGTGTAGCCGAGCTCCTCGACGGCGTTCAGCACGGCCTCGCGGGTGTGCGGCAGCACGGGACGGGTGTCGTTGAGCACGTGCGAGACCGTCGCCACGGAGACCCCGGCGCGCCGCGCGACGTCGGCCATGGTTGCCACCGGTGCGCTCCCTCCGTCGTACGCCTGCCGTGGTTCCCGGTTCGTGCCGCCGGGGAGCGTATCCCGTCCAGCGGCGGACGTAAACGCTTGCGCAATCGTTTACGCCGATGAACGCGAGGCGCCGTTCGTACGACCCCACCCGGACGGACGCCGGGCACAGCCGGATATCGTCGCCCTGCACGCCCCCGACCAGTGGAGATCCCATGCCCGGCCGCCCCGTTCCGAGCCGTCGTACCGTCCTGCGCTCGGCGGCCCTCACGCCCGTCGCCGGGCTCGGTCTGACCGCCTGCTCACCGGGTGACGACGGCGCGGCCGCGCAGCCGACCGCGCCCGTCGACCTCGGCGCCGACGACGCCGTCGCCAAGGGCGACGCCACGCTCTACCGGGACCAGAACGTGGTGGTGAGCCGCGCGGAGGACGGGTCGCTGAAGGCCTACAGCACGATCTGCACGCACGCGGGCTGCCCGATCAAGAAGCTGGAGGGCACCAAGCTCGTCTGCCCCTGCCACGGCAGCGAGTTCGACGCCCGCACCGGCGAGGTGCTGCACGCCCCGGCGACCGAGGCCCTCATGCAACTGCGGGTCGACGTGCGGCAGGGCAGGATCGTCGCGACCCCCGGAGCCTGACCGCGCCGGATCAGGGGTGCCCGCTCACTCCCAGTCCCACGCGATCCCCAGCATGCCCGGCCGTACCCGCGCCTCCACGAGGTGCACCGAGTGGTGCGGCCCGCTCATGGCCAGCTCCCGCCGGCCGCCCCGCGGCGCCGCCGCCGAGTGCTGCGTGAACCGCCGGCAGCGCAGGGGCGGGGCCACCGTGTCGAACCCCACCTCGAGGGCGTACTGCCCGCCCGCCGCGCCGAACGCGCGGACGTACTCGTGGGACACGCCCGCGGTGCCGTCCTCGACGCCGTACCGGAAGAGGTAGGTGTCCCCGGCCCGCAGACGGGTGTCGAAGAGCAGCTCCGTCACCAGCACGCCGGTGTCCTGGTGGATGCGCACGCGCCCCGTACGGCAGTTCTCCAGCGCGTGGACGGCCATCCGCGCAGGGGCGCACCCCGGGTCGCCGTGGTGGACGGCGACGAAGCGGTCGACGCCGTCCCGGTGGGCGCGGACGATGCGGTGCGACTCGCGCCCCGCCAGCTCGCGCCGGGCGCCGATCCGGACCCGCTCGTGGTGCCCGAGGGTGTGCAGCCCGTCGTCCGCCGACGGGTGGCCGAGCTCGCCCAGCAGCCGGTCCAGGACGCCCGAGGCCTCGACGCGGGCCCGGTAGGAGCGCACCGCGGGCCGGTGGGCCGACGTGGGCTCGTCGGTCTCGGCGAGCAGGCGGATCAGCGACTCCTCCGGCAGCTGGAGTATCTCCTCCAGGGCCCGCACGGCCCGCAGCGACTCGGGACGCTGCGGGCGCCGGGCGCCCTGCTGCCAGTAGCTCAGGCTCGTGACGCCCACCGTCACCCCGTGCCGCGACAGATGGTGCTGGACGCGCTGCAGCGGCAGTCCGCGAGCGGCGATCGCGGCGCGCAGGGCGACGTGGAACGGGCCGCCGCGCAGGACCGAGTCGAGTTCCGCGGTGTCCTTGCCCGAGGGGGCGGCGCCCGAGGGGTCGGCGCCCGCGGTGACGACGTCCGCGATGTCGGCGTCCGCGTGCTGTGTGGCGTGCGGCATGCAGGGGCCTTTCTGTGAAGGTTCACAACGGCTGGTCGGACCGTTCGGCGCGGATCCGCGGGGCCCGCCCCCTGTCGCGGCGCAGGGGGGATCTCCACGTCCGTACGCCGCGCTTCAGGGCCCCGAGTTCCCCCGCATTGAAGCGTGTTGACCTAGTCCCGACAACACCTGAAGCCGGTCCGCGGCACACTCCTGGCCGAGAACGAACCGGCCCCCACCCCCGGCGCCACCGCGCGTGACCGACCGGCCCCGGACGGTCCCCGGGCGACCCCCGACGGGCTCCGGGCGGCCTGCCGCGGCGCCCCGCCGCCGGTTGTCCACAGGGGCCCGCGCCCGTCGTCCACAGGGCCGCCGGACTGTCGGTCCGCGCCAGTAGGGTGTGAGTCATGGCCGACCCCTCCAGCTACCGCCCCAGGCCGGGAGAGATCCCGGACTCCCCGGGGGTGTACAGGTTCCGTGACGAGCACCGCCGGGTGATCTACGTCGGAAAGGCGAAGAGCCTGCGCCAGCGCCTGGCGAACTACTTCCAGGACCTGGCGAACCTCCACCCCCGCACCCGCAGCATGGTCACCACCGCCGCGTCGGTGGAGTGGACGGTGGTGTCCACGGAGGTCGAGGCACTGCAGCTGGAGTACTCCTGGATCAAGGAGTACGACCCCCGGTTCAACGTCAAGTACCGCGACGACAAGAGCTACCCCTACCTCGCGGTGACGATGAACGAGCAGTTCCCGCGCGTGCAGGTGATGCGCGGCCACAAGAAGAAGGGCGTGCGCTACTTCGGGCCGTACACGCACGCCTGGGCGATCCGCGACACGGTCGACCTGCTGCTGCGCGTCTTCCCGGTGCGCACCTGCTCGGCCGGTGTCTTCAAGAACGCGGCCCGCACCGGCCGCCCCTGCCTGCTCGGCTACATCGGCAAGTGCTCCGCGCCCTGCGTCGGCCGGATCTCTCCCGACGACCACTGGGACCTGGCCGACGAGTTCTGCGACTTCATGGCCGGCCGCACGGGCACGTACCTGCGCCGCCTGGAGCGGCAGATGGCCGAGGCGGCCGAGGACATGGAGTACGAGCGGGCGGCCCGCCTGCGCGACGACATAGGCGCCCTGAAGAAGGCCATGGAGAAGAGCGCGGTCGTGCTCGCCGACGCCACCGACGCGGACCTGATCGCCGTCGCCGAGGACGAGCTGGAGGCGGCCGTCCAGATCTTCCACGTGCGCGGCGGACGCGTGCGCGGACAGCGCGGCTGGGTCACCGACAAGGTGGAGGACATCACCACCGGCGCCCTCGTCGAGCACGCGCTCCAGCAGCTCTACGGCGAGGAGAGGGGCGACGCCGTCCCCAAGGAGGTCCTGGTCCCGGCCCTGCCCGACCCGGTGGAGCCGGTGCAGCAGTGGCTCACCGACCGCCGCGGCTCGGGCGTGTCCCTGCGCATCCCGCAGCGCGGCGACAAGAAGGCGCTCATGGAGACCGTCCAGCGCAACGCCCAGCAGACGCTCGTGCTGCACAAGACCAAGCGCGCCTCCGACCTGACCACGCGCTCGCGCGCCCTGGAGGAGATCGCCGAGGCCCTCGGCCTGGACAGCGCCCCGCTGCGCATCGAGTGCTACGACATCTCCCACCTCCAGGGGGACGACGTGGTGGCCTCCATGGTCGTCTTCGAGGACGGACTGGCCCGGAAGAGCGAATACCGCCGGTTCCAGATCAAGGGCTTCGAGGGACAGGACGACGTCCGTTCCATGCACGAGGTCATCACCCGGCGCTTCCGGCGCTACCTCGCCGAGAAGGAGCGCACCGGCGAGTGGGCGGACGGCGACGACGTCCTGGACGGCGAGCCGCTCAAGGACGAGGACGGCCGCCCGAAGCGCTTCGCCTACCCGCCCCAGCTCGTCGTCGTCGACGGCGGGCAGCCGCAGGTCGCCGCGGCCCAGCGGGCCCTGGACGAGCTCGGCATCGACGACATCGCCGTGTGCGGCCTCGCCAAGCGGCTGGAGGAGGTCTGGCTGCCCCGCGAGGACGACCCGGTCGTGCTGCCCCGCACCAGCGAGGGCCTGTACCTGCTCCAGCGGGTCCGAGACGAGGCCCACCGCTTCGCGATCACCTATCAGCGCGCCAAACGCGCCAAGCGCTTCCGGTCGAGCCCCCTGGACGACGTGCCCGGTCTGGGCCAGACCCGCAAGCAGGCGCTGATCAAGCACTTCGGTTCGGTGAAGAAGCTGCGGTCGGCGACGATCGACCAGATCTGCGAGGTGCCCGGCATAGGCCGCAAGACGGCCGAGACGGTCGCCGTGGCCCTCGCCCGGGCGATCCCGGCCGCGCCCGCCGTGAACACGGCGACCGGAGAGATCATGGAAGACGACGACGGGGCACCCGGGACGACGGAGGATGCCCTGGGGGAGCCCGTACCCGCGGGCACCCCGGACGAACGACGGGGGCAGGAGAGATGACCGAGCACGACACACAGCCCGCAGCGGGACGAGAACAGACCCAGGCCACGGCCGGCGAGGGCGTGGGCCCGCAGACGGCCCGGCCCGACGGACGTCAGGACGACGGAGCACAGGTGAGTACGGCCCAGGAGTCAGCCGGGGCGCACGAGGCGGCCATCCCCGAGCTGGTGATCATCTCCGGCATGTCCGGGGCCGGCCGCTCGACGGCCGCCAAATGCCTGGAGGACCTGGGCTGGTTCGTCGTCGACAACCTGCCGCCCGCACTGATCCCCACCATGGTCGAGCTGGGCGCACGCTCGCAGGGCAATGTGGCGCGGATCGCCGTGGTCGTGGACGTCCGCGGCCGGCGCTTCTTCGACAACCTGCGCGAGTCCCTCGCCGACCTCGACGCCCGCGGCGTCACCCGGCGGATCGTCTTCCTGGAGTCCTCCGAGGAGGCGCTGGTGCGCCGCTTCGAGTCGGTGCGCCGCCCGCACCCCCTCCAGGGCGACGGCCGCATCGTCGACGGCATCGCCGCCGAGCGGCAGCTGCTGCGCGAGCTGCGCGGCGACGCCGACCTGGTGATCGACACCTCCAGCCTCAACGTGCACGAGCTGCGCGCCAAGATGGACGCCCAATTCGCCGGGGAGGAGGAGCCCGAGCTGCGGGCCACCGTCATGTCCTTCGGGTTCAAGTACGGCCTGCCGGTCGACGCCGACCTGGTCGTGGACATGCGCTTCCTGCCCAACCCGCACTGGGTCCCGGAGCTGCGCCCGTTCACCGGCCTGAACGAGGAGGTGTCGTCGTACGTCCTCAACCAGCCCGGCGCCAAGGAGTTCCTCGACCGCTATGCCGAGCTGCTCCAGCTGATCGCCGCGGGTTACCGTCGTGAGGGCAAGCGCTATGTGACCGTCGCCGTCGGCTGCACCGGCGGCAAGCACCGGTCCGTGGCCATGTCGGAGAAGCTCGCCGCGCGGCTCGCTGCCGAGGGCGTGGAGACGGTGGTCGTCCACCGGGACATGGGACGGGAATGACACGACGTACTCCGCGGCTGAGCAGGCTGCGCCGGGTGGTGCCCGAGGGGCGCGGCGGCAGACCCGCCGACGCCCGCGCGGGCCGGCCCGAGCAGGCACGCGGCGGCAAACCGCGCCGCCGGGGCGCGCAACCCAAGGTCGTCGCCCTCGGCGGCGGCATGGGCCTGTCCGCCTCGCTCGCCGCACTGCGCCGGATCACCGGCGACCTGACCGCCGTCGTCACCGTGGCCGACGACGGCGGCTCCAGCGGGCGGCTCCGCGACGAGCTGGGCGTCCTGCCGCCCGGCGACCTGCGCAAGGCGCTGGCCGCGCTGTGCGGCGACGACGACTGGGGCCAGACCTGGGCCCGTGTCATCCAGCACCGTTTCCAGTCCCAGGGCGACCTGCACGAACACGCGGTCGGCAATCTGCTGATCGTCGCCCTGTGGGAGCAGCTCGGCGACCACGTCCAGGCCCTGGACCTGGTCGGCAAGCTGCTCGGCGCGCACGGGCGCGTGCTGCCCATGTCCGCCGTCCCGCTGGAGCTCCAGGCCCTGGTCAGGGGCCACGACCCGGAGCGGCCGGAGGAGGTCGACACCGTACGGGGCCAGGCCACCGTCGCCCTCACCCCCGGCGAGGTGCAGTCCGTGCACCTGGTGCCGAACGACCCGCCCGCCGTCCCCGAGGCGGTCGAGGCCGTCCTGGACGCGGACTGGGTGGTGCTCGGCCCCGGCTCCTGGTTCTCCTCGGTCATTCCGCACCTGCTCGTGCCCGACCTGCTGGACGCCCTGGTCGAGACGAAGGCGCGCCGGGTGCTCTCCCTGAACCTCGCCCCGCAGCCCGGAGAAACCGAGGGCTTCTCCCCGCAGCGTCATTTGGAGGTTTTGGGACGACACGCCCCTAAACTCGCCCTGGACGTGGTGCTGGCCGACGAGGCCGCCGTGCCCGACCGTGACTCGCTCGCCGACGCCGCGAAACGGTTCGGCGCCGCGGTCGAACTCGCTCCGGTCGCCCGGACCGACGGGACCCCGAGGCACGACCCGGAGCTGCTGGCCGCCGCGTACGACCGTATTTTTCGGATGCATGGAAGGATCGGCCCATGGCGATGACGGCAGCGGTGAAGGATGAGATCTCCCGGCTTCCCGTCACCCGGACCTGCTGCAGGAAGGCGGAGGTCTCCGCCGTTCTGCGGTTCGCCGGCGGCCTTCACCTGGTGAGCGGGCGCATCGTGATCGAGGCGGAGCTGGACACCGCGATGGCGGCCCGCCGGCTCAAGCGGGACATCCTGGAGATCTTCGGACACAGCTCCGAGCTGATCGTGATGGCGCCGGGCGGGCTGCGCCGCGGCTCGCGCTACGTCGTACGGGTGGTCGCGGGCGGTGACCAGCTGGCCCGCCAGACCGGCCTGGTGGACGGCCGGGGCCGGCCGATCCGCGGCCTGCCTCCGCAGGTGGTCTCGGGGGCCACCTGCGACGCCGAGGCCGCCTGGCGCGGGGCCTTCCTGGCGCACGGCTCGCTCACCGAGCCCGGCCGCTCCTCCTCCCTCGAGGTGACCTGCCCGGGTCCGGAGGCCGCGCTGGCCCTGGTCGGCGCCGCCCGCCGGCTGTCGATCGCGGCCAAGGCCCGTGAGGTGCGCGGCGTGGACCGGGTCGTCGTCCGCGACGGCGACGCGATCGGCGCGCTGCTCACCCGGCTCGGCGCCCACGAGTCGGTGCTGGCCTGGGAGGAACGGCGGATGCGCCGCGAGGTGCGGGCCACCGCCAACCGCCTCGCCAACTTCGACGACGCCAACCTGCGCCGCTCGGCCCGCGCGGCCGTCGCCGCCGGTGCCCGGGTCCAGCGGGCCCTGGAGATCCTCGCCGACGACGTGCCCGAGCACCTCGCCGCCGCCGGCCGGCTGCGCATGGAGCACAAGCAGGCCTCGCTGGAGGAGCTGGGCGCCCTCGCCGACCCGCCGCTGACCAAGGACGCCGTCGCCGGCCGCATCCGCCGCCTGCTGGCCATGGCCGACAAGCGGGCCTCGGACCTCGGCATCCCGGGCACGGAGGCCAACCTCGGCGAGGAGCTCGCCGACAACCTCGTCGGCTGACCGCGGCACGGCCGACCGCCTCCGCACCGACCGCCCGCGCACGCACGGGCGTCGGCGCACGGGCGCTCGCGGGCGTTCCTGCGCGAACGGGTCGTCAAACAGCCGGTGCCGGCACCCACTTGGGTGACCGGTACCGGCTTCCGCGTGTCCTTACCGCGCTCTTGACTCGATCATGAGGTGTCATGAGCCTGGCATCTGTTCGCTGCTGTGGCGGACCCACGCTAGGGGGGTTCATGAGACGAAGAGCGAGATCGATCCTCGCCGTCGGCGCGCTCCTGATCGGCGGAGTGAGCTTCGCACCCATCGCCCAGGCACGACCCGCGGATCCGGGAACCCCGGACGCGGACGAAGTGAAGGTCTTCCGCGCCGACGTCACCCAGCAGCAGGTGCCCCTGCTGCTGGCCGCCGGGCAGGACGGCCACGAACTCGGCGAGCAGGTTCCCGACCGGGGAACGGCCACCGTCGAGGTCTACCTCACCGACCGGCAGGCCCAGACGCTGGAGAAGAAGGGCGTCGACCTCACCGAGCACACCCTCTCGGCCCGGACCGCGGACCGCGTCGAGGCCGCGGCCGACGGCGTCTTCCGGCCGTACAGCGGCGGTGGCGGCCTGGAGGAGGAGATCCTCCGCACCGCCCAGCAGAACCCCGGCCTCACCAAGGTCGTCTCCATCGGCAAGACGGTCAGGGGCCAGGACATCCTGGCGCTCAAGCTCACCAAGAACGCCAAGAAGTCGAAGGACGGCTCCAAGCCCTCCGTCCTCTACATGTCCAACCAGCACGCACGTGAGTGGATCACCCCGGAGATGACCCGGCGGCTGATGCACCACTATCTGGACAACTACACGAAGGACCGGCGGATCAAGAAGATCGTCGACTCCACCGAACTGTGGTTCGTCCTGTCGGCCAACCCCGACGGCTACGACTACACGTTCCAGGACCCGGCGAACCGCCTGTGGCGCAAGAACCTGCGCGACGTCAACGGCGACGGTGCCATCAGCACCGGCGACGGCGTCGACCTCAACCGCAACTTCGCCTACAAGTGGGGCTACGACGACGAGGGGTCGTCGCCCAACCCCACCAGCGAGACCTACCGCGGGGCGAGCCCCGCCTCCGAGCCCGAGACGAAGGCGCTGGACGCCTTCCAGAAGCGGATCGGCTTCACGTACGGCATCAACTACCACTCCGCCGCCGAACTCCTCCTCTACGGCCTCGGCTGGCAGGTGGCCACGAACACCCCGGACGACGTCCTCTACCGGGCGCTCGCCGGCACGCCGGACAACTCCGCGATCCCCGGCTACCACCCGCAGGTCTCGTCGGAGCTGTACACCACCAACGGTGAGGCGGACGGTCACGCGGCCAACGTCAACGGCATGGCGATGTTCACCCCCGAGATGTCGACCTGCCAGACCGCGTCCGCCGTGGACCCCGACGACCAGTGGAACGCGCGCGACTGCCAGTCCGGCTTCAACTTCCCGGACGACGAGAAGCTGATCCAGCAGGAGTTCGCCAAGAACATCCCGTTCGCGCTCTCCGTCGCCGAGACCGCCGCCCACCCCGACCGGCCGTCCTCCTCGGTCGGCCTGGACGCCGCCGACTTCACCCCGGCCCCCTTCACCACCTCGTACTCGCGCGGCGCCGACCAGGAGGTCTCGGTCGTCGTCCGCAAGGCGGTGCGCGACAAGGAACTGAAGTACCGCGTCAACGGCGGCCGCACCCGCGACATGGCACTCAAGCCGTGGCAGGGCGGCGAGACGTACGGCGGGGAGGACAACCTCTACTTCGACGAGTACCGGGCCAAGGTCAAGGACGGTGTCCCGGGCGACAAGGTCGAGGTCTGGTTCACCGGCGAGACGCGGCAGGGCAAGAAGGTCTCCAGCGAGCACTTCACGTACACGATCGCCCAGCGGCCCCGCGCGGACGTCCTCGTCGTCGCCGAGGAGGGCGCCGCGGCCACGCAGACGCAGACCTACGTGGACGCGCTCGAGGCGAGCGGCCGGCGGGCCGCCGTGTGGGACGTCGCCACCCAGGGCGCTCCCGACGCGCTCGGCGTCCTCGGCCACTTCGACACCGTCGTCCACTACACCGGTGCGGCGACCCCGGGCAACGCCACCCAGCTCCAGCTGCGCGCCTTCCTCAACGAGGGCGGCCGGCTGATCGAGGCGGGGGAGCGGGCGGGCGGCAGCGTCGACCTCGGCGACGGCACCCCGTCCGACGACTTCAGCCAGTACTACCTGGGCGCCTACACCCGCACGTCGACCTCCGGCGCCACCGGCTTCACCGGCTCCGGCAAGCTCGCCGGAACCACCGGCGCGCTCGGCGGGGCCCCCGGCAACCCGCTGGACACCGCCGGAACCTACAGCGTGACCTCGGACGAGCTGGACCCCGCGACCTACCCGCAGTTCGCGAGCGCGGGCGCCGGCGAGTTCTCCGGCACAGTGAACCCGTACGGGCCCTACGCGGGCGACTGGATGGCGGCCGCCGTCCACACCGACGACGCCTACAAGCGCCTCACCCGTACCGTCGACCTCACCGGTGTCACCGCCGCCGACCGGCCCACGCTGCGCACCCAGCTGCTGTGGGACACCGAGCGCGGCTACGACCACGCCCTGGTCGAGGCCCACGTCACCGGCGCCGGCGACTGGACCACGCTCCCGGAGAACGGCGGCGCCACGAGCACCGCCGTGCCCGCCGAGTGCGCGGCCGGCTTCTACCTCGCCGACCACCCCTGGCTGGAGCACTACCTGACCCTGTCCGACGACGGCTGCACCGCTGCCGGCACGACCGGGCAGTGGAACAGCCTCACCGGCTCCTCCGGCGGCTGGAAGCAGGTCGAGTTCGACCTGAGCGCCTACGCCGGGAAGTCCGTCGAGCTGTCCCTCGCCTACGTCACCGACCCCGGCAGCGGCGGACGCGGCGTCCTCGCCGACGAGGCCTCGCTGGTCGTCGGCGGCACGGCGACCGGGACCGAGGGCTTCGAGACCTCGCTCGGCGCCTGGCAGGTCTCCGGGCCGCCCGCGGGCAGCCCCGCCGTCCTGAAGGACTGGGCCCGCACCGGCACCCTGTTCCAGACCTACGGCGCGGTCACCACGGACGACACCGTGCTGCTGGGCTTCGGCCTGGAGCACCTCACCGCGCCGGCCGACCGGGCCGCGCTCGTCCGGCAGGCGCTGCGTGCCCTGGACGAGTGACAACGCGGTCCCCGGGAACTGACACCGTGTAGCGAAATCGGGTGATCGGTCCCCGGGCCCGGGCGGTCCGTACCCCTACTGGCGGGTACGGACCGCCGTGCCGGGTATGGGGCGTCTCGATGTCACCCCGGCCGCCTCGGAGAGGTAGGGTCGGAGGTGGTCGGGGACATCCCAAATACAGCTCGCCGGCACATCGGGCCGGCGTACCAACGAGGAGATCGGTTCGTGACGATCCGCGTAGGCATCAACGGCTTTGGCCGCATCGGTCGTAACTACTTCCGCGCGCTGCTGGAGCAGGGTGCAGACATCGAGATCGTGGCTGTCAACGACCTGGGTGACACCGCGACCACCGCCCACCTGCTGAAGTACGACACCATCCTCGGGCGCCTCCCCTACGAGGTCTCGCACACCGAGGACACCATCACCGTCGGCGACAGGACCATCAAGGTCCTCGCCGAGCGCAACCCCGCCGACATCCCGTGGGGCGAGCTGGGCGTCGACATCGTCATCGAGTCGACCGGCATCTTCACGAAGAAGGCCGACGCCGAGAAGCACATCGCGGGCGGCGCGAAGAAGGTCCTCATCTCGGCCCCGGCCAAGGACGAGGACGTCACCATCGTGATGGGCGTCAACCAGGACAAGTACGACCCGGCGCAGCACAACGTCATCTCCAACGCCTCCTGCACCACCAACTGTGTGGCGCCGATGGCCAAGGTCCTCGACGAGAACTTCGGCATCGTCAAGGGCCTGATGACGACGGTCCACGCGTACACGAACGACCAGCGCATCCTGGACTTCCCGCACAAGGACCTGCGCCGCGCCCGCGCCGCCGCGGAGAACATCATCCCGACCACCACGGGTGCCGCCAAGGCCACCGCCCTGGTCCTCCCGCAGCTCAAGGGCAAGCTGGACGGCATCGCCATGCGCGTCCCGGTCCCGACCGGCTCGGTCACCGACCTCGTCCTGGAGCTCTCCCGCGAGGTCACCAAGGAAGAGATCAACGCCGCCTTCCAGAAGGCCGCCGAGGGCGAGCTGAAGGGCATCATCGAGTACACCGAGGACCCGATCGTCTCCTCGGACATCGTCAACGCCCCGGCGTCCTGCACCTTCGACTCGTCCCTGACCATGGTCCAGGACGGCAAGAACGTGAAGGTCATCGGCTGGTACGACAACGAGTGGGGCTACTCCAACCGCCTCGTCGACCTCACGGTCTTCGTCGGCAACCAGCTCTGATCGACTCAGACTCAAGCGGCACCTCGAATGCGGTAGCAGGGCTCGGGCAGCGCAAGGTCGCGCTGCCCGGGCCCTGCGTCGCGTCCGCAGCGACCAGCCCTCGTAGGATCACGAGCGAGCACGAGAACCCAGGAGCCCTCTGCATGAAGACGATCGACGAACTCCTCTCCGAAGGCGTCGCGGGCAAGCGCGTCTTCGTCCGCGCCGACCTCAACGTGCCGCTGGACGGCACCACCATCACCGACGACGGCCGCATCCGCGCCGTGCTGCCCACCGTCAAGGCCCTGGCACAGGCGGGCGCGCGCGTGATCGTCGCCTCGCACCTGGGCCGGCCCAAGGGCGCCCCGGACCCGGCCTTCTCCCTCGCCCCGGCCGCCGCCCGCCTCGGTGAACTGCTCGGCGCCGACGTCGCCTTCGCCGAGGACACGGTCGGCACCTCCGCCGAGGCCGTCGTCTCCGGCCTCGCCGACGGCCAGGTGGCCGTCATCGAGAACCTGCGCTTCAACGCCGGCGAGACCAGCAAGGACGACGCCGAGCGCGCCGCCTTCGCCGACAAGCTGGCCGGCCTCGCGGACGTCTACGTCGGCGACGGCTTCGGCGCCGTGCACCGGGGGCACGCCTCGGTCTTCGACCTCCCCAAGCGGCTGCCGCACTACGCCGGCTACCTCATCGCCACCGAGGTCGGCGTCCTGAAGAAGCTCACGGACGACGTCCAGCGCCCCTACGTGGTCGCGCTCGGCGGCGCCAAGGTCTCCGACAAGCTCGCCGTCATCGACCAGCTGCTCGGCAAGGCCGACCGGCTCCTCATCGGCGGCGGCATGGCGTACACCTTCCTCAAGGCCAAGGGCCACGAGGTCGGCATCTCGCTCCTCCAGGAGGACCAGATCCCGGCCGTCCAGGAGTACATCGAGCGCGCGGAGAAGAACGGCGTCGAGCTGGTCCTTCCCGTCGACGTACTGGTCTCGCGGGAGTTCCCGGACCTGAAGACCAAGGCCCCGGCCAACCCCACCACCGTCGCCGCGGACGCCATCCCGGCCGACCAGGAGGGTCTGGACATCGGTCCCGAGACCCGCAAGCTCTACGCCTCGAAGCTCGCCGACGCGGCCACCGTCTTCTGGAACGGCCCCATGGGCGTCTTCGAGCACCCCGACTACGCCGAGGGCACCAAGGCGGTCGCCCAGGCCCTCGTCGACGCCCCGGGCTTCACCGTGGTCGGCGGCGGCGACTCCGCCGCGGCTGTGCGTACGCTCGGCTTCGACGAGAAGGCATTCGGCCACATCTCTACCGGCGGCGGCGCCTCCCTCGAATACCTCGAGGGCAAGACGCTCCCCGGCCTCGCCGCACTGGAGGACTGACCCCGATGACCACCCGCACGCCGCTGATGGCGGGCAACTGGAAGATGAACCTCAACCACCTCGAGGCCATCGCGCACGTCCAGAAGCTCGCCTTCGCCCTCGCGGACAAGGACTACGACGCCGTCGAGGTCGCCGTCCTGGTTCCCTTCACCGACCTGCGCTCGGTGCAGACCCTGGTCGAGCACGACAAGCTCAAGATCAAGTACGGAGCCCAGGACGTCTCCGCCCACGACGGCGGCGCCTACACCGGCGAGATCTCCGGCCCGATGCTGGCCAAGCTGCGCTGCGCCTACGTCGCCATCGGTCACTCCGAGCGCCGGCAGTACCACGCGGAGTCGGACGAGCTGGTGAACGCCAAGGTCAAGGCCGCCTACAAGCACGGTCTGACCCCGATCCTGTGCGTCGGCGAGGAGCTGGACGTCCGCGAGGCGGGCAACCACGTCGCCCACACCCTCGCCCAGGTCGAGGGGGGCCTGAAGGACCTCACCGCCGAGCAGGCCGAGACGATCGTGATCGCCTACGAGCCGGTGTGGGCCATCGGCACGGGCAAGGTCTGCGGTGCCGAGGACGCCCAGGAGGTCTGCGCGGCCGTCCGCGGCAAGATCGCCGAACTGTACTCGCAGGAGCTGGCCGACAAGGTCCGCATCCAGTACGGCGGCTCCGTCAAGTCCGGCAACGTCGCCGAGATCATGGCGCAGCCCGACATCGACGGTGCCCTGGTCGGCGGCGCCTCGCTCGACTCCGACGAGTTCGTCAAGATCGTGCGCTTCCGCGACCAGTAGCCCCGGCCGGTGAGTATGCGCTAGCGACGATACGTCGTACCCTTGCGGGGGCATGGTGGCCTGCAGCCTCCGTGCCCCCGTCGTCCGTCAGAATCCGAGGAAGTTGGTCCAGCCGTGGTTTTGGGGTTCTCGATCGCCCTGATCGTCTTCAGCCTGCTGCTGATGCTGCTGGTGCTGATGCACAAGGGGAAGGGCGGCGGCCTCTCCGACATGTTCGGTGGCGGCATGCAGTCGTCCGTCGGCGGCTCCTCGGTCGCCGAGCGCAACCTCGACCGGATCACCGTGGTGGTCGGTCTGCTGTGGTTCGCGTGCATCATCGTGCTCGGCCTGGTGATGAAGGCGAACAACTGACCCCGCACGCACTGCGTACGCGATGCCCCATGTCCGGTACGCGCCCCCCGGCGCGGCCTATCATGGGGCTTGCGTCTGTGTACGGGGGCTTGTAACTCCAACCACTGGACGCGCGTTGGGCCTTACGTAGACTGAGGCGCTCGCAGCGAAGCGAAACGCCGACTCGCTTTGCGGCACCATCACGCAGGGAGTTACGACCGTGGCAAGTGGCAACGCGATCCGGGGAAGCCGGGTCGGGGCGGGGCCGATGGGCGAGGCCGAGCGCGGCGAGTCCGCGCCGCGTCTGCGCATCTCCTTCTGGTGCTCCAACGGACACGAGACACAGCCGAGCTTCGCGAGCGACGCACAGGTCCCCGAGACCTGGGACTGCCCGCGCTGCGGCTTCCCCGCCGGACAGGACCGGGACAACCCGCCGGACCCGCCGCGCACCGAGCCCTACAAGACGCACCTCGCGTACGTGCGCGAACGCCGCAGCGACGCGGACGGCGAGGCGATCCTCGCCGAGGCGCTCGCGAAGCTGCGGGGCGAGATCTAGCCCGGCGGTCCGCGGGCGGCCGCCTTCGGCCTCTTCTGCCTCTTCGGCCTTCCGTCTTCTCGGGTCCTCTTCACCGTCGGCCTTCCTCACCGCTGATCAATTAGGTTGGGAACAGCCGGGACAGCTGGGACACCAAGGAAGAAGGCTGAAGTCCGACATGAACGCAGACGGCCGTACCAGGATCAACCGGACGCCCGAATGGGCCGCGCTGGCGGCACACCGCGACGAGCTCGGCGAGGTGCGGCTGCGCGACCTGTTCGCCGCCGATCCCGGGCGCGGCACCGGATACGTCCTGCGCGTGGGTGACCTGTACGTCGACTACTCCAAGCACCTGGTCACCGACGACACCCTGCGGCTGCTGCGGGAACTGGCCGCCGCCGCCGACGTGTTCGGGCTGCGCGACGCCATGTTCCGCGGCGAGCGGATCAACATCACCGAGGACCGGGCCGTCCTGCACACCGCGCTGCGGGTCCCGCGGGACGCGGTGATCGAGGTCGACGGCGAGAACGTCGTCCCCAAGGTCCATGCCGTCCTCGACAAGATGGCGGCCTTCGCGGACCGGGTCCGTTCCGGCGAGTGGACCGGCCACACCGGCAAGCGCATCCGCAACGTGGTCAACGTCGGCATCGGCGGGTCCGACCTCGGCCCCGCCATGGCCCACGAGGCGCTGCGCCCCTTCACCGACCGCGAGCTGACGGTCCGCTTCGTCTCCAACGTCGACGGCTCCGACCTGCACGAGGCCACGAGGGACCTGGACCCGGCCGAGACCCTGTTCATCATCGCCTCCAAGACGTTTACCACCATCGAGACGGTCACCAACGCCACCTCGGCCCGGAGCTGGCTGCTGGACGCGCTCGGTGACAAGGAGGCCGTCGCCCGGCACTTCGTCGCCCTGTCGACGAACGCCGAGAAGGTCGCCGAGTTCGGCATCGACACGGCCAACATGTTCGAGTTCTGGGACTGGGTCGGCGGTCGCTACTCGTACGACTCGGCGATCGGTCTCTCCCTGATGATCGCCATCGGCCCGGACCGCTTCCGGGAGATGCTCGACGGCTTCCACCTGGTCGACGAACACTTCCGCACCGCCCCCGCCGAGTCCAACGTTCCCCTGCTGCTGGGCCTGTTGGGCATCTGGTACGGCAATTTCCACGACGCGCAGTCACATGCCGTGCTGCCGTACTCGCACTACCTGTCGAAGTTCACCGCCTACCTCCAGCAGCTCGACATGGAGTCCAACGGCAAGTCGACGGACCGCGAGGGCCGCCCGGTGGACTGGCAGACCGGCCCGGTGGTGTGGGGCACGCCCGGCACCAACGGGCAGCACGCCTACTACCAGCTGATCCACCAGGGAACGAAGCTGATCCCGGCGGACTTCATCGGCTTCGCCCGGCCCGCGGCCGAGCTGAGCGACGAGCTCAAGGCCCAGCACGACCTGCTGATGGCCAACTTCTTCGCCCAGACCCAGGCGCTCGCCTTCGGCAAGACGCCGGACGAGGTGCGGGGCGAGGGCGTGCCGGAGGAGCTGGTCCCGCACAAGACGTTCCGCGGCGACCACCCGACGACGACGATCCTGGCCGGCGAGCTGACCCCGTCGGTGCTCGGCCAGCTGATCGCGCTGTACGAGCACAAGGTGTTCGTCCAGGGGGCGGTGTGGAACATCGACTCCTTCGACCAGTGGGGCGTGGAGCTCGGCAAGGTCCTCGCCAAGCGCATCGCACCCGCCCTCACCGACGGCGCCGAGGTCCCGGGCCTGGACGCCTCCACGAAGGCGCTGGCCGGCGCCTACCGGGAGCTGCGCGGCAGGCGGTGAGACCGGCGCGGACAAGCGGGCGGCGGCACCCCGCCCGCTTGTCGTAGAATCCCCCGGCGATCATCACGGCGAGTGCTCGGGGGAGCAAGGTGGCAGGTACGCGCGGAAGTTGGACGGCCGGCAGACTGACGGCACGGTCCCTCCTCAATCCCAAGCAGGCGGCGACCGCCGTGTTCCACCCCGCGTGGATCCCTGCGTCGGTCGATCCGTCGATCGAGCAGCTCAAGCGCTTCCGGGTCATCGCGGGCGCCGTCGCCTCGCTCGGCGTCTACACCTTCCTGGAGGGCGGCTTCGACCTCACCCAGCTGCTGGAGAACGCGCTGACGGCCTCCGTCGTCCTGCTGTTCATCACCCCGCTGGCGGTGGGCGCGATGCTCTTCGTCTGGCGGCGCACCGGCACGGTGGGGCAGCTGCGGGGGCCGCTGTTCAACGCGCTCAAGCTGCTGCTGCTGTTCGTGGGCTGCGTCGCCGCGCTGGTGGTGCTCGTCACCACGATCAACGCCTCGGGCAACCCGCTGGTGATCATCGTCGGTGGTCTGACGATGCTGTGGATGCTGGGATTCGTGGTCTGGGGGGCCATCAGGGTCTCCGGGAACTTCTTCGGCACCGCCGCCGTCCACCGAGGCCTCCCGGCGCTGCTGGCCACCGTGACGAGCTGGCTCATGGCCATCCCGGACCTCGTCACCGGCGACCTGCACGGGCTCAGCCTCACCCTGGGCATCGTCTTCATCCTGGGCGCACCCGTGACGGTCACCGCGATCGCGCTGCTGGAGACGGGGCGGCTCAAGCGGCGCTACGGCATCCGGCTGAAGGCCCACCCGGCGACCCTGCCGCCGATCCCCGGACACCTCCCGCCGACCGGGCTGCCGCACGTGCCGCCGCAGGGCAACCCCTTCGGACACCCGTACCCGCCGGCGGGCGCCGGCCACCCGTACGCCCCCGGGCCGCGGAACCCCTACGCGCCGCCGCAGCCGCCGTACGCGCCGCACCCGAACGGCTACGGCAACCCCTACTCCCCGGGCCCGAACGGGTCCTGACACCACGTCCGCAGCACCGGACCACCGAGAACGCCGGGCCCCCTGGACAGGGGACCCGGCGTCGTCGGTGTGCGGGGGAGGTTACGCCGAGGCCGGCGGATACATCGACCGCGGCAGCTGTGAGGCCGCCGCAGCGTCCAGCAGCCACAGGGTGCGGGCGCGGCCCCGCGCCCCGGCCGCCGGGGCCTGGATCTCACCGGCGCCCGACAGGGCCATCGCCACGGCGTTCGCCTTGTCCTCGCCCGCCGCGAGCAGCCACACCTCACGGGCCGTGCGGATCGCGGGCAGGGTCAGGGAGACCCGGGTGGGCGGCGGCTTCGGGGAGCCGTGGACGCCGATCACCGTGCGCTCCGTCTCCCGCACCCCCGGGTGCTCCGGGAACAGCGAGGCCACGTGCGTGTCCGGGCCGACGCCGAGGAGCAGGACGTCGAAGGACGGCACCGACGCGTGGTTCTCCGGCGCGGCCGCCTTCGCCAGTTCCTGCGCGTACGCCGCCGCCGCGGCCTCCACGTCGGTGCCGTGCGGGCCGTCCGAGGCGGGCATGGCGTGCACCCGCTCCGGGTCCAGCGGCACCGCGTCCAGCAGGGCCTCGCGGGCCTGCGTGACGTTGCGCTCCGGGTCGCCCTCCGGCAGGAAGCGCTCGTCGCCCCACCACAGGTCGAGGCGGGCCCAGTCGACGGCGTCCCGGGCCGGGGACGACGCCAGTGCGGCCAGCAGGCCGTTGCCGTTGCGGCCGCCGGTCAGGACCACGGACGCCGAGCCCCGGGAGGACTGGGCGTCCACGACCTTCGTGATCAGCCGGGCGGCCGCGGCCTCGGCCATCAGCTCCTTGTCCCGGTGCACGACCAGCTGGGGAGTGTCACTCACTTCGCCGCCGCCTTCCGCACCGGTGTCTTCTCCCGCGCCGCGTCCTTCGCGGGGGCCTTCGCGACCGTCTCGACGGGAGCGGGGACCGCGCCGGGCCCTTGGTCCGCCTTCCCGCCGGACGCCGCGTGCAGCCGGTCCACCCCGAAGCGCAGCGCCGAGGCGTACGTGTCGTCCGGGTCGAGGCGCCGCAGCTCCTCCGCGATCAGTTCGGCGGTCTCGCGGCGCTTGAGGGCCACAGCGCGGGCCGGCTGTCCCTGGATGGACAGGGTCGCGAGCGAGCCGTCGGCCCGGTCCAGGACGACCGGACCGCAGTCGGTGTCCATGCGGACCGCGGTCAGTCCGGGCCCGCTGGAGGTGCTGCGCTGCACCGGCACGTTCAGCCGGTCCGCGAGCCACATCGCCAGCAGCTCGCAGCTCGGGTTGTACTCCTCGCCCTCCACCTCGACGCCCTGCACCTCGCAGTCGACCTGGTCCAGGGCCGCCGCGAGCATCGACCGCCAGGGGGTGATGCGGGTCCACGACAGGTCGGTGTCGCCCGGCGTGTAGGCGTCGGCGCGGGCCGCCAGCTCCCGTACCGGCTCCTCGCAGGCGTAGGTGTCGGTGACCCGGCGCTGGGCCAGCGCGCCCAGCGGGTCGCCGGCCGGATCCAGCGGCGCGTTCACCGGCCACCACACCACGACCGGCGCGTCCGGCAGCAGCAGCGGCAGGACGACCGACTGGGCGTGGTCGACGACGTCGCCGTACAGCCGCAGCACCACCGTCTCGCCGGTGCCCGCGTCGGCACCGAGGCGGACCTCCGCGTCCAGCCGGGACTGGGTGCGGTCCCGGGGGGAGCGCGAGACGCGCTTGATGACGACGAGCGTGCGCGAGGGGTGCTCGTGCGCGGCGTCGCTCGCGGCCTTCAGCGCGTCGTAGGCGTTCTCCTCGTCGGTGACGATGACCAGCGTGAGCACCATGCCGACGGCCGGCGTGCCGATCGCCCGGCGGCCCAGCACCAACGCCTTGTTGATCTTGCTCGACGTGGTGTCCGTGAGGTCTGTCTTCATGGCCGGCGCCAGCTCCGTCCGTCTCGCTCGAGCATCTCGTCCGCCTCGACGGGTCCCCACGTACCGGACGGGTACTGCGCGGGCGTGCCGTGCTTGTCCCAGTACCGCTCGATCGGGTCGAGGATCTTCCAGGACAGCTCGACCTCCTCCGTGCGCGGGAAGAGGTTCGCGTCGCCGAGCAGCACGTCCAGGATCAGGCGCTCGTACGCCTCCGGGCTCGACTCCGTGAAGGACTCGCCGTACGCGAAGTCCATGGACACGTCCCGGATCTCCATCGACGTGCCCGGCACCTTCGAGCCGAAGCGGACGGTGACGCCCTCGTCGGGCTGGACGCGGATGACGATCGCGTTCGAGCCCAGCTCCTCGGTGGCCGTCGTGTCGAAGGGGGAGTGCGGGGCCCGCTGGAAGACCACCGCGATCTCGGTGACCCGGCGGCCCAGCCGCTTGCCGGTGCGCAGGTAGAAGGGGACGCCCGCCCAGCGGCGGTTGTCGATCCCGACCTTGATCGCGGCGTAGGTGTCGGTCTTCGACTTGGGGTCGATGCCCTCTTCCTCCAGATAGCCGACGGCCTTCGCGCCGCCCTGCCACCCGGCCGCGTACTGGCCGCGCACGGTGTCCCGGCCCAGGTCCTTGGGGAGGCGGACCGCGCCGAGCACCTTGGTCTTCTCCGCGGCCAGCGCGTCCGCGTCGAAGGAGGCGGGCTCCTCCATCGCGGTCAGGGCGAGCAGCTGGAGCAGGTGGTTCTGGATGACGTCGCGGGCGGCGCCGATGCCGTCGTAGTAGCCGGCCCGGCCGCCGATGCCGATGTCCTCGGCCATGGTGATCTGCACGTGGTCCACGTAGGACCGGTTCCAGATCGGCTCGAACATCGTGTTGGCGAAGCGCAGCGCCAGGATGTTCTGGACGGTCTCCTTGCCCAGGTAGTGGTCGATGCGGAAGACCTGGTCGGAGCCGAAGACCTCGTGGACGATCCGGTTGAGCTCCTCGGCCGACTCCAGGTCGTGGCCGAACGGCTTCTCGATCACCGCGCGGCGCCAGGAGCCGCCCGTCTGGTCGGCGAGACCGTGCTTCTTCAGCTGCTGGATGACGACCGGGAAGGACTTCGGCGGCACCGACAGGTAGAAGGCGAAGTTGCCGCCCGTGCCCTGCGCCTTGTCCAGCTCCTCGATGGTGCCGCGCAGCCGCTCGAACGCCTCGTCGTCGTCGAAGGTGCCCTGGACGAAGCGCATCCCCTGGATGAGCTGCTGCCAGACCTCCTCGCGGAAGGGGGTGCGGGAGTGCTCCTTGACGGCGTCGTGCACGACCTGGGCGAAGTCCTCGTGCTCCCAGTCGCGGCGGGCGAACCCGATGAGCGAGAAGCCCGGCGGCAGCAGACCCCGGTTGGCGAGGTCGTACACGGCGGGCATGAGCTTCTTGCGGGACAGATCGCCGGTGACGCCGAAAATGACCAGACCCGACGGCCCCGCGATACGCGGGAGCCGTCGGTCTGCGGGGTCACGCAGCGGGTTGCTGCTTGACAAATTGTCAGCCCTCCGAGGGAGCGAGGCGCTTGAGCTCTGCCTCCGTCGACTTCAGCAGGTCGTTCCAGGCGTCCTCGAACTTTTCGACGCCCTCCTTCTCCAGGAGCTGGACCACCTCGTCGTAGGGGATCCCGAGCTTCGCGACGGCGTCGAGGTCGGCGCGGGCCTGCTCGTAGGTGCCGGCGACGGTGTCGCCGGTGATCTCGCCGTGGTCCTCGGTGGCGAACAGCGTCGCCTCCGGCATGGTGTTCACCGTGTTGGGTGCGACCAGGTCGGTGACGTACATGGTGTCGCTGTACGCCTTGTCCTTCACGCCGGTCGACGCCCACAGCGGACGCTGCTTGTTGGCGCCGGCCTTCTCCAGGGCGTTCCAGCGGTCGGAGGAGAAGATCTCCTCGTAGGCCTGGTAGGCGAGGCGGGCGTTGGCGACGGCGGCCTTGCCGCGCAGCGCCTTGGCCTCGTCGGTGCCGAGCGCGTCGATCCGCTTGTCGATCTCGGTGTCCACGCGGGACACGAAGAAGGACGCCACGGAGTGGATCTGCGACAGGTCGAGGCCGCGCTCCTTGGCCTTCTCCAGACCGGTGAGGAAGGCGTCCATGACCTTGCGGTAGCGCTCCAGCGAGAAGATCAGCGTGACGTTGACGCTGATGCCCAGGCCGATGGTCTCGGCGATCGCCGGGATGCCGGCCTCGGTCGCCGGGATCTTGATCAGCGTGTTGGGCCGGTCCACCAGCCAGGCGAGCTGCTTGGCCTCGGCGACCGTCGCCCGGGTGTTGTGCGCGAGGCGCGGGTCGACCTCGATGGAGACCCGGCCGTCCTTGCCGCCGGTGTTGTCGAAGACCGGACGCAGGATGTCGGCGGCGTCGCGGACGTCCGCCGTGGTGATCATCCGGATGGCCTCTTCGACGGTCACCTCGCGTGCGGCGAGGTCGGTGAGCTGGGTGTCGTAGCCGTCGCCCTGCGAGATCGCCTTCTGGAAGATCGACGGATTGGTGGTGACGCCCACGACGTGCTGCTGGTCGATCAGCTCGGCGAGGTTGCCGGACGTGATCCGCTTGCGCGACAGGTCGTCCAGCCAGATCGCGACGCCTTCATCGGAGAGGCGCTTGAGTGCGTCTGTCATGGAAAATGCATCTCCTACGTGTCGTATACGAGCGTCAGCGCTGGGCCGCGGCGAGCGATTCCCGGGCCGCGGCGGCCACGTTCTCGGCGGTGAAGCCGAACTCCTGGAAGAGCAGCTTGCCGTCGGCCGAAGCACCGAAGTGCTCCAGGGAGACGATGCGGCCGGCGTCCCCCACGTACTTGTGCCAGGTGAGACCGATCCCGGCCTCGACCGCGACACGGGCCTTCACGGACGGGGGCAGGACGCTGTCCCGGTACCCCTGGTCCTGCTGCTCGAACCACTCGACGGACGGCATCGACACCACGCGGGTCGGCACACCGTCGGCCTGGAGCGCCTCACGGGCCTCGACCGCCACGTGCACCTCGGAACCGGTGGCGATCAGCACGACCTGGGCCTCGGTGCTCTGCCCTTCGGGCCCTTCGGCCTCGAACAGGACGTAGCCGCCCTTGGCCGCGTCGTCGTTGGCCTCGTACGTCGGCACGCCCTGGCGGGTCAGCGCCAGACCGTGCGGCTGGCCCTTGCCGAACTCCTTCGTCCAGCGGCGCAGGATCTCGCGCCAGGCGACGGCGGTCTCGTTGGCGTCGGCCGGGCGCACCACGTTCAGACCGGGGATGGCGCGCAGCGAGGCCAGGTGCTCGACCGGCTGGTGGGTCGGGCCGTCCTCGCCGAGGCCGATGGAGTCGTGCGTCCACACGTAGGTCACCGGCAGGTGCATCAGCGCGGACAGGCGCACGGCGTTGCGCATGTAGTCGGAGAACACCAGGAAGGTGCCGCCGTAGATGCGCGTGTTGCCGTGCAGGGCGATGCCGTTCATCTCCGCGGCCATCGCGTGCTCGCGGATGCCGAAGTGGACGGTGCGGCCGTACGGGTCCGCCTCGGGCAGCGGGTTGCCCGCCGGGAGGAAGGACGACGTCTTGTCGATCGTCGTGTTGTTCGAACCGGCCAGGTCGGCGGAGCCGCCCCACAGCTCGGGGATCACCGCGCCGAGCGCCTGGAGGACCTTGCCGGACGCGGCACGCGTGGCCACACCCTTGCCGGTCTCGAAGACCGGGATCTTCTCCTCCCAGCCCTTGGGGAGCTCGCCCTTGGCGATCCGGTCGTACTCGGCGGCGCGCTCGGGGTTGTTGTCCCGCCACTGCTGGTAGGACTTCTCCCACACGGCGCGGGCCGCCTGGCCCCTCTCCAGCGCCTTGCGGGTGTGGCCGATGACCTCGTCGGAGACCTCGAAGCTCTTCTCCGGGTCGAAGCCCAGGACGCGCTTGGTGGCCGCGACCTCCTCGTCGCCGAGCGCCGAGCCGTGCGCGGCCTCGGTGTTCTGCGCGTTCGGGGCGGGCCAGGCGATGATCGAGCGCATCGCGATGAAGGACGGCCGGTCGGTGACCTGCTTCGCCGCCTCGATCGCCGCGTACAGCGCGTCCGGGTCCAGGTCGCCGTCCGCCTTCGGCTCCACGCGCTGCACGTGCCAGCCGTAGGCCTCGTAGCGCTTGACCGTGTCCTCGGAGACGGCCGTCTCGGTGTCGCCCTCGATCGAGATGTGGTTGTCGTCCCACAGCAGGATCAGGTTGCCGAGCTTCTGGTGGCCCGCGAGGGAGGAGGCCTCGGCGGAGATGCCCTCCTGGAGGCAGCCGTCACCGGCGATGCAGTAGATGAAGTGGTCGAACGGGGAGGTGCCCTCGGCGGCCTCCGGGTCGAACAGGCCGCGCTCGTAGCGGGCGGCCATCGCCATGCCCACCGCGTTGGCGACACCCTGGCCCAGCGGGCCGGTCGTCGTCTCCACGCCCGTGGTGTGGCCGTACTCGGGGTGACCCGGGGTCTTGGAGCCCCACGTCCGGAAGGACTTCAGGTCGTCCAGCTCCAGGCCGAAGCCGGCCAGGTACAGCTGGGTGTAGAGGGTCAGGGACGAGTGTCCGGCGGACAGCACGAAACGGTCGCGTCCGACCCAGTTCGCGTCGGCCGGGTCGTGCCGCATCACCTTCTGGAAGAGGGTGTAGGCAGCGGGCGCCAGGCTCATCGCCGTACCCGGATGGCCGTTGCCAACCTTCTGTACGGCGTCGGCGGCCAGGACGCGGGCGGTGTCCACGGCCCGCTGGTCCAGTTCGGTCCACTCGAGGTCTGTGGTGGTCGGCTTGGTGCTCACCCTGAGTCAGGGCTCCTCTCCACATGTCGGATGCCGGTGCACGTGGCGCCCACCGGCTGCCGGCGCATTCGTGCGTCGGCCGGCCGCTGTCGAGCCTACCCCCGTAAGTACGTGCGTTTTTCCGCTGGAAACCAGACTGCAGGGCCTCGTGTGGATCCGCCTGTCGACTGGACGAAACCGCATTCGGCAAGTGAATACGCAGCCGCTCATCTGACTGCTCAATCGACTCTCCGTATGCACGTCGGAGCGCCCTCCTCAACACGAACGCACCCCCGCGAATGCCGGGCTCTGGGCAACGTCTAAAGTGGCGTGGTACGCGCGAGCCTTTACCGCCACTTCACAGGGCAGGCTCGCTGGGAGTCTCTGTCAGGGGTGTGCGTGACGGCCGTTGAATCCCGTCCTGCGGGGGTAATCGGGACGAGCCAGAGCCCGAGTCACCGGCCGTTCGGGGCCCGTGTCAAGGCGTTCGTGGCGCTGACCAAGCCGCGGATCATCGAGCTTCTGCTGATCACCACCGTTCCGGTGATGTTCCTGGCCGAGCAGGGCGTGCCCGATCTGTGGCTGGTGCTGCTCGCCTGCGTCGGCGGCTACCTGTCCGCGGGCGGCGCGAACGCGCTGAACATGTACATCGACCGCGACATCGACGCGCTGATGGACCGCACCTCGCAGCGCCCGCTGGTCACCGGCATGGTCAGCCCGCGCGAGTGCCTCGCCTTCGGCATCACGCTGGCGGTCGTCTCGACGCTGCTGTTCGGCCTCACCGTCAACTGGCTGTCGGCGTGGCTGTCGCTGGGCGCACTGCTGTTCTACGTGGTCGTCTACACGATGATCCTCAAGCGCCGCACCTCGCAGAACATCGTCTGGGGCGGCATCGCCGGCTGCCTGCCGGTGCTGATCGGCTGGTCCGCCGTGACCAACTCGATGTCCTGGGCGCCGATCATCCTCTTCGGGGTGATGTTCTTCTGGACGCCGCCGCACTACTGGCCGCTGTCCATGAAGGTCAAGGAGGACTACGCGCGCGTGGGCGTGCCGATGCTCCCGGTCATCGCCTCCAACAAGGTCGTCGCCCGGCAGATCGTGATCTACAGCTGGGTGATGGTCGCGGTGTCGCTGCTGCTGACGCCGCTGGGCTACACCGGATGGTTCTACACGGCGGTCGCCGTGGCGGCCGGCGGCATGTGGCTGTGGGAGGCCCACGGGCTGCAGAACCGCGCCAAGGCCGAGGTCACCGGCGGGAAGCTCAAGGAGATGCGGCTGTTCCACTGGTCCATCACCTACGTGTCCGTGCTGTTCCTGGCCATCGCGGTGGACCCCTTCCTGCGCTGAGCCGACGGCCGTCCGGCGGGCGGGGCGCGTGGTCAAGGCCACGCACCCCGCCCGTCGCCGTTTGATCTACCCGTCGGTAGCATCCTGGTCATGGCAGACACGCAGCAGGTTGACGCGAAGGCCGAGCGCCAGGTGACCCGGCTGGCCCGGCGGATCGACTCCTTCTCCAAGGCGCACGGCGGCGCCGAGGGCCAGGTGGCCTACATCGGCGAGCGCGGCGCCCGCGTCGTCCTCGTCGGCGAGGACGGCGGCTGGGGCGACCTGGTCGCCCCCTCCTACGAGATCGCGCGCAAGGCCGTGGAGAAGTCCGGGATCACCGTCCACGAGGACTTCGACGGCGAGTTCGCGGCCAAGGTCACGACCGGCCGCTACGAGTGGTCGCGCATGGCGGGCATCCAGGTCGGCGGGCCGAGCAACACCTGACGCCGGGTTCACCCGTTAGGACCGTAGGAAGCCGTGAGGCGCACGGTCCCTACGCGGGGAGTCCGGATGATCGAAACGCCGTCCCTGGTGGACCAGTACTGCCACGGCGTCCTGAGAACGGAGCTGGGCCTCGGCACCTTCGAGGCCCAGCTGGCCCGCACGGAGGGGCCGCCCGCACCCGGCACCACCCTCTTCGACACCCAGACCGGCTTCGCGGTGCGCCGCTGGTGCCCGCCCCTGCTCGGCCTGGAACCCCACTGCGCCCCCGCCCGCTACCTCGCCCGGCGCCGCGAGCTCGGCGTCCTGGAGGCGGACCGCAGGCTGCTGCGCGGCAGCGGCATCACCACGTACCTGGTCGACGCGGACCTGCCCGGCGACCTCACCGGCCCCGCCGAGCTGGCCGGCGCGGCGGACGCCGACGCCCACGCGATCGTGCGGCTGGAACTGCTGGCCGAGCAGGTCGCCGACACCTCCGGCACCGTCGAGTCCTTCCTCGCCAACCTCGCCGAGGCCGTCCACGGTGCCGCCGCGTACGCGGTCGCCTTCACCTCCGTCGCCGGAGTGCGGCACGGGCTGGCTCTCGCCCCGGAGCCGCCGGGCCCCGGGGAGGTGCGCGGCGCCGCCGCCCGCTGGCTGGCCGGACGCGAGGTCGGCGGTGAGCTGAGCGACCCCGTCCTGCTGCGTCACCTGCTGTGGATCGCCGTCGCCTCCGGGCTGCCGCTCCAGCTGCACGCGGGGCTCGGCGAACCGGGCCTGCGCATCGACCGCACCGACCCGGTGCTGCTGACCGACTTCGTGCGGGCCACCGCCGGCCTCGGCACCGACCTGGTCCTGCTGCACGGCTACCCGTACCACCGCCAGGCCGCCCACCTCGCCGGCGTCTTCCCGCACGTCTACGCCGACTCGGGCGCCGCCCTGGTGCGCACCGGCGCCCGCGCCGCGACCGTCCTCGCGGAGATCCTCGAGCTGGCCCCGTTCGGCAAGGTCCTGTTCTCCAGCGGCGCCCAGGGCCTGCCCGAGCTGCACGTCGTGGGCGCGCGCCTGTTCCGCGAGGCCCTCGGCCGGGTGCTCGGCACCTGGGTGGCCGAGGGGGCGTGGGCGCAGGCGGACGCGCAGCGGGTGGCGACCATGATCGCGTCGGGTAACGCGCGCCGGGTGTACGCACTGGAGTGAGCCGCGCATACTGATCCGATGCCGACCGACGCGCTGCTCGACCGTTTCCTCACCGGCCTGATGCCCTTAGGCCCCGTCTCCGTCTGGGCCCACGGCTCACTGGGCGCGGGCGACTACCAGGAGGGCCGCAGCGACCTCGACCTGATCGTGGTCCTGCCGTCGCCGGCCACCACCCGTACGGCCTGGCGGCTGGGGCAGCTCCACGCCCGCCTGCGCGACCGGCCCCTGGCCGGGCAGCTGCATTGCAGCTATCTGTCCCCCGACACCGCCGCGGACCCCGAGCAGCGACACCTGACCTGGGCCCACCGGCAGCTGTTCAAACGGACGGTCACCCCGGTCACCCGGCGGGAGCTGCACAGCTTCGGGCGCGTCCTGTACGGCGAGTCGCCGGACGCCCTGCTGCCGCCGGTGCCGGACGCGGAGCTGGCCGAGTACGTCCTCCGCAACGAGCGGGACTACTGGCGGCCGGCCGTGCGCAAGGCGGAGCTGTGGCGCCAGGACGGCTGGGTCGACCTGGGCCTGCTCACCTTCGCCCGCGCCACCGTCACGCTGCGGGACGGGAGCCTGATCACCAAGCGGCAGGCCCTGGCGGAACTGCCCGGCCTCGGCGCGCCCGGCGAGGTCGTCGAGGACATCACCCGGCGCCGCTACGGCACTCCCGCGCCGCCCGCCGACGGGTGGACCGCCCGCCGTGCCGAGCTGACCCGGGACTACCTGGGGCCGGCCATCGACACGCTGGTGGCCTCGTACTCCTGAACGGGCAGCCCGGTCGCCGTCTCCTCGGGGCGTTCGCGCAGCGCCAGCAGCACCCGCAGCACCCCGATCCACACCAGGCACGAGCCGAACATGTGCAGGCCGACCAGGATCTCGGGCAGGTCGGTGAAGTACTGCACGTAGCCGATGACGCCCTGGGCGAGCAGGATCAGGAACAGGTCGCGGGTGCGGGCCAGCGGCCCCTTGGGCGCGTCGACCGCCTTCAGCACGAACCACAGCGCGAACGTCAGCGTCACCACGATCCACGCCAGAACGGCATGGCCCTTGGCGATCATCTCCCAGTCGACCGGCATCCGCGGGACGTCGCTGGAATCGCCCGCGTGCGGACCGGCGCCGGTGACCACCGTGCCGACCGCGATCAGCAGGGCCGAGACGACGATCAGGACCCACACCAGCTGCTCGACGGCCTTGCCGACCAGGGGGCGCGGTGCCGCGTCGCCCTCCCTGGTGCGCTGCCACATCACCGTCGCCACCGCGATCAGCGCGGTCGACAGCAGGAAGTGCGCGGCGACGGTGTACGGGTTCAGGCCGACCAGGACCACGATGCCGCCGAGGATCGCGTTGCCCATGACGATCCAGAACTGCAGCCAGCCCAGCCGGGTCACGCTGCGCCGGTACGGCTTCTGGGACCGCGCGGCGATGATCGCCCAGCCGACCGCGGCGCACAGCACGTACGTGAGCATGCGGTTGCCGAACTCGATGACGCCGTGGAAGCCCATCGCGCTCGTGGTGGTCAGCGAGTCGTCGGTGCACTTCGGCCAGGTCGGGCAGCCGAGGCCGGAGCCGGTCAGGCGGACGGCACCGCCGGTGACCACGATGACCACGGCCATGGCGAGGGCGATGAAGGCCGCCCGCTGGACCGTCCGGGGTTCCGGGGTCCAGCGCGCGGCGATGAAGGCGAGCGGGTTGCGCACCGCGGCTGCGGCGTCGGCGCGGGTCACGTTTGGCACGCGGTCCATCGTAGGCGGCCGCTTGTGCACGCGTTCACGAGGGTCGCTCATCGCGCCTCCTCCTACTCCCAGCGGAAGAACTTCCCGGCGGCCGCCAGCCCCGCCACCGCCCACACGGCGAGGATCCCGAGGTCGCCCCACGGCATCGCGGCCCCGTGCTGCAGCACGTCGCGCAGCCCGTCCGACAGGGCGGAGACCGGCAGCAGGCCGAGCACGTCCTGCGCCGCGCCGGGGAACTTGTACAGCGGCACGATCACGCCGCCGCCCACCAGCAGCAGCAGGAAGACCAGGTTGGCCGCGGCGAGCGTGGCCTCCGCCTTGAGCGTGCCCGCCATGAGCAGCCCGAGCCCGGAGAAGGCCGCCGTCCCGGCCACCATGAGCAGCAGCACCGCGAAGGGGCTGCCCTGCGGCGACCAGCCCAGCGCGAAGGCGATGGCGGTCAGCAGGACCACCTGGAGGACCTCGGTGACCAGCACGGACACCGTCTTCGCGGCCATCAGGCCCCAGCGTGGCAGCGGTGACGCGGCGAGCCGCTTCAGCACCCCGTAGCGGCGCTCGAAGCCGGTGGCGATGGCCTGCCCGGTGAACGCCGTCGACAGGACGGCCAGCGCCAGGATGCCGGGGGCGAGGAAGTCCACGGCCTCTCCCTCGCCGGTGTCGACGATGTC
The DNA here is from genome assembly GCF_043202495.1 of Streptomyces sp. NPDC048185. Classification (NCBI taxonomy): domain Bacteria; kingdom Bacillati; phylum Actinomycetota; class Actinomycetes; order Kitasatosporales; family Streptomycetaceae; genus Streptomyces; species Streptomyces sp. NPDC048185. The sequence continues at coordinate 157,788 of NZ_JBIDAN010000001.1, read as the reverse complement.
GACCGAGCTGAACAGCACCAGCAGCAGCGTCGGGATGATCACCGTCAGCAGCAGCTGCTCGCCGTTGCGCAGCAGCATCTTCGTCTCGAGCGCGGCCTGCGTCGCGATCATCCGGGCGAGCGGCGCGGAGCCGGGCCGGGGGGTGTACGTGCCGGTGGTCGTGGTCATGCGCGCAACTCCTTGCCCGTGAGCTCCAAGAAGACGTCCTCCAGGGTGTGCCGTTCCACCGAGATGCGGTCCGGCATCACGCCGTGCTGGGCGCACCAGGAGGTCACCGTGGCCAGCAGTTGCGGGTCGACCCTGCCGACGACGCGGTAGGAGCCCGGCGTCAGCTCGGCGGCCGAACAGTCCGGGGGCAGGGCCTTGAGCAGCGAGGCCACGTCGAGCCCGGGCCGGCCGGTGAAGCGCAGCGTGTTCTCGGCGCCGCCGCGGCACAGCTCCTCGGGCGAGCCCTGGGCGATGACCCGGCCGGCGTCGATGATCGCGACGTCGTCGGCCAGCTGCTCGGCCTCGTCCATGTAGTGCGTGGTGAGGATCACCGAGACGCCGTCGCCGCGCAGGTCCCGCACGAGGTCCCAGGTGGCGCGGCGGGCCTGCGGGTCCAGGCCGGCCGTCGGCTCGTCCAGGAACACCAGCTCGGGGCGTCCGACCACGGCCATCGCGAGGGCGAGCCGCTGCTGCTGGCCCCCGGAGAGCCTGCGGTACGTCGTCCGGCCGCAGGAGCCGAGACCGAGCCGCTCGATCAGGGCGTCGACGTCCAGGGGCTGGGCGTGCAGCCTGGCGACGTGGCGCAGCATCTCGTCGGCGCGGGCGCCGGAGTAGACGCCGCCGGACTGGAGCATCACGCCGATCCGGGGACGCAGCTCGGGTCCCTGCCGCACCGGGTCCAGGCCGAGCACGCGCACCGTCCCGGAATCCGGCCTGCGGTACCCCTCACAGATCTCGACGGTGGACGTCTTGCCGGCCCCGTTCGGGCCGAGTACGGCGGTGACGCCCGCCCGGGCCACCAGGTCGAGGCCGTCCACCGCGGTCTTCGTGCCGTACCGCTTCACCAGGGCCTGGACCTGGACCACGGGCTCGCTTCGCATGGGTCACGAGTCTAGGTACGCCCGCGAGGGCTCAGGCGCGGGGGTGCGCGATGTCCTCCGCACGGGGACGGTGCAGCGGCAGCCACCGCTCGGCGTAGGCGACCGCGTCCGCCAGCGGGAACAGCCGTACGTCGGCCGCGCCGAGCCGCCCGCGGACGACGGGCCGGTCCCGCTCGAAGTCGTGGCCCAGCTCGTCGAACCGCTCCGAGGTGATGGAGACCTCGGTCACCCGCTCCCAGCCCACCGGTCCCGGCCGCCCCACCTCGACCAGCGGGGAGGGGATCCGGTACTCGGCGAGGTGGAAGCCGGTGCAGGCGTCGTAGCCCGCCCCCAGCAGGAGTATCCGCGCGCCCAGGCGCTCCAGGGTCGCCAGGGGGCTGCGCTCGCCCAGCCGGCAGTCGGTCGCGTGCCCCTCGACCACCTCGGCGGCGCGCGGGCCGACCGCCGCGAAGGACGTCTGCGGGTGCGCGCTGCGCAGGGCACCCGGCCAGGTGCGCACGGTCTCGGGGATCACCCCGACCCCGCGCGAGGGCGTGATCAGCGGGTCGTAGGCGGGCATCGCGGCGCGGATGCCGTCCCACCACTCCGCGGGCACCGGCGGACTGCTCCACAGGGCCGGGTCGGAGAGGTCGCCGGTCTGGGTGGGAACCACCAGGGTGCCGTCCGGGCCGAGCGCGTCCAGGAGTCCCTGGACCACCGCGACGGGGCCTCCGCAGACCCAGCCGAGGGAGCTGAGGGAGGAGTGCACGAGGAGGGTGTCGTCGGTCCGGACGCCCAGCTCGCGCAGCCCGGCGGCGATCGTGCCGCGGGTGACGAGCGGGCCGGTCGGAGCGGGTGCGGGCATGCGGGCGAGTCTGGCGGAAGCGTGCCCGGGACGCCAGCGGTTTGATCGATCAAAGATCGTTTCCGCAGGTCATCTTAGGTATACCTAAGTGACGCAGGGCACCTTCGGGCCGTCCGGACGCGGCTTGCCCGCCCCTGAGGAATTACGCAACAATGGCGTTGTGAAAAACGTTGGCGAGGCTCCCCAGGAGGAACTCGCGACCGGTGAGCGGTCCACCCGCAACCGAGTCGCGCGCTCCATCCTGGACCACGGGCCCTCGACCGTCGCCGAGCTCGCCGGGCGCCTGGGCCTGACCCAGGCCGCCGTCCGGCGCCACCTCGACGCCCTGGTCGCCGACGACGTGGTGGAAGCCCGTGAACAGCGGGTCTACGGCACGCGCACGCGCGGGCGCCCCGCGAAGGTGTTCGCGCTCACCGACTGCGGCCGTGACGCCTTCGACCAGTCGTACGACAAGCTCGCCGTGGACGCCATGCGCTGGATCGCCGAGCGGGAGGGCGGGGAGCAGGCGATCGCCGCCTTCGCCCGCGCCCGGATCGCCGCCCAGGCGGGTGCGTACCGCAAGGCCGTCGAGGGCGCCGCCCCCGAGCAGCGCACGCAAGCCCTGGCCAAGGCCCTGAGCGCGGACGGGTACGCTGCTACCGCGCGCAGCGCGCCCCGGCCCCAGCAGGGCGAGCAGCTCTGCCAGCACCACTGCCCGGTCGCCCACGTCGCCGAGCAGTTCCCGCAGCTGTGCGAGGCGGAGACGGAATTTTTCGCCGAGCTGCTCGGTACACATGTGCAGCGGCTGGCGACCATCGCGCACGGTGACGGCGTCTGCACCACGTACGTTCCCAAGACTTCCAAGACCATCGACAACGCATCTGCAAGCACGGCCGGGAGGAACCCCGCATGACTCTCCCCACGGAGACTGCTCACCCTGAGCTCGAGGGCCTGGGCAAGTACGAATACGGCTGGGCCGACTCCGACACGGCCGGCGCCTCTGCCAGGCGCGGCATCGACGAGGACGTCGTCCGGGACATCTCCGCGAAGAAGAACGAGCCGGAGTGGATGACCAAGCTCCGCCTCAAGGGTCTGCGCCTCTTCGAGAAGAAGCCCATGCCGAACTGGGGCTCGGACCTGTCGGGCATCGACTTCGACAACATCAAGTACTTCGTGCGCTCCACGGAGAAGCAGGCGGAGTCCTGGGAGGACCTGCCCGAGGACATCAAGAACACGTACGACAAGCTCGGCATCCCCGAGGCGGAGAAGCAGCGCCTCGTCGCCGGTGTCGCGGCCCAGTACGAGTCCGAGGTCGTCTACCACCAGATCCGCGAGGACCTGGAGGAGCAGGGCGTCATCTTCCTGGACACCGACACCGCCCTGAAGGAGCACCCGGAGCTCTTCAAGGAGTACTTCGGGACCGTCATCCCCGTCGGTGACAACAAGTTCGCCTCGCTGAACAGCGCCGTGTGGTCCGGCGGCTCCTTCATCTACGTGCCGAAGGGCGTGCACGTGGAGATCCCGCTGCAGGCCTACTTCCGCATCAACACGGAGAACATGGGCCAGTTCGAGCGGACCCTGATCATCGTCGACGAGGGTGCCTACGTGCACTACGTCGAGGGCTGCACCGCCCCGATCTACAAGTCGGACTCGCTGCACTCCGCGGTCGTCGAGATCATCGTCAAGAAGAACGCCCGCTGCCGCTACACGACCATCCAGAACTGGTCGAACAACGTCTACAACCTGGTCACCAAGCGCGCCGTGGCGTACGAGGGCGCGACCATGGAGTGGATCGACGGCAACATCGGCTCCAAGGTGACGATGAAGTACCCGGCCGTCTACCTGATGGGCGAGCACGCCAAGGGCGAGACGCTGTCCATCGCCTTCGCGGGCGAGGGCCAGCACCAGGACGCCGGCTCCAAGATGGTCCACATGGCGCCGAACACGTCCTCCAACATCGTCTCGAAGTCCGTGGCGCGCGGCGGCGGCCGCACCTCCTACCGCGGTCTCGTCGAGATCGGCGAGGGCGCCCACGGCTCCAAGTCGAACGTGCTGTGCGACGCGCTGCTCGTCGACACCATCTCCCGCTCCGACACGTACCCCTACGTGGACGTCCGCGAGGACGACGTCTCCATGGGACACGAGGCGACCGTCTCCAAGGTCTCCGAGGACCAGCTCTTCTACCTGATGAGCCGCGGTCTGAGCGAGTTCGAGGCGATGGCGATGATCGTGCGCGGCTTCGTCGAGCCGATCGCCAAGGAGCTGCCGATGGAGTACGCCCTCGAGCTCAACCGGCTGATCGAGCTGCAGATGGAAGGCGCGGTCGGCTAAGACCCGCCCCCCAGCAGCCGCCAGATTTCTGACGTAGGAAGAGAGCAGACCGACAGCCATGGCTGAGGCTCAGAACATCCCCGTGGGGTCCACCACCGCGGGCCAGATCGCGGTGGCCGCCGAGTCGACCGTCGCCACACGCATGAGCGCCCCCGCGTCCTTCGACGTGGCGGACTTCCCGGTCCCCCACGGCCGTGAGGAGGAGTGGCGGTTCACGCCGCTGGAGCGGCTGCGCGGGCTGCACGACGGCACCGCGGCCGCCACCGGCGACGGCGTGAAGGTCGACGTCGACGCCCCCGAGGGCGTCGTCGTCGAGACCGTCGGCCGTGACGACGCGCGCATCGGCAGGGCGGGCGCCCCGGTGGACCGGGTCGCGGCGCAGGCGTACTCGGCGTTCGAGAAGGCCGGCGTGATCACCGTCCCCAAGGAGACGGTCCTCACCGAGCCGATCCGCATCGCCGTGCACGGCCAGGGCGGCACCGCCTACGCCCACCAGGTCGTCGAACTGGGTGCCTTCGCCGAGGCCGTGGTCGTCATCGACCACACCGGTGACGCGGTGCTCGCCGCCAACGTGGACTACGTCCTGGGCGACGGCGCCAAGCTGACCGTCGTCTCCGTCCAGGACTGGGACGACAAGGCCGTGCACGTCGGCCAGCACAACGCGCTGGTCGGCCGCGACGCCACCTTCAAGTCGTTCGTGGTCACCTTCGGCGGCGACCTGGTGCGGCTGCACCCGCGCGTCGCCTACGCCGGCCCCGGCGGCGAGGCCGAGCTGTTCGGTCTGTACTTCACCGACAAGGGCCAGCACCAGGAGCACCGCCTCCTGGTCGACCACAACGTCCCGCACTGCAAGTCCAACGTCGTCTACAAGGGCGCGCTCCAGGGCGACGACGCGCACGCGGTCTGGATCGGCGACGTGCTCATCGAGGCCGCGGCCGAGGGCACCGACACCTACGAGATGAACCGCAACCTCGTCCTCACGGACGGCGCGCGGGTCGACTCGGTGCCGAACCTGGAGATCGAGACCGGCGAGATCGTCGGCGCCGGCCACGCCTCCGCCACCGGCCGCTTCGACGACGAGCAGCTCTTCTACCTGATGGCGCGCGGCATCCCCGAGATCGACGCCCGCCGTCTGGTGGTCCGCGGCTTCTTCGCCGAGCTGGTCCAGCAGATCGGCGTCCCGGACATCGAGGAGCGTCTGGTCGCCAAGATCGAAGAGGAGCTGGAGGCGTCGGTCGCATGACCTTCGTACGCGTCTGTGGAGCGGACGAGCTGGAGGAGGACACCCCGAAGCGGGTGGAACTCGACGGCACGCCGATCTCCGTCGTGCGGACCGAGGGCGACGTCTTCGCGATCCACGACATCTGCTCGCACGCGAACGTCTCCCTCGCCGAGGGCGAGGTCGACGACTGCCACATCGAGTGCTGGCTGCACGGCTCGCGCTTCGACCTGCGCTCGGGCAAGCCCGACAGTCTTCCGGCGACGCGCCCCGTCCCCGTATACCCCGTAAAGATCGAAGGGGACGACGTGCTCGTCTCCCTCACCCAGGAGTCCTGAGGCACCCATGGCAACGCTTGAAATCCGAGACCTGCACGTCACCGTCGAGGCCGACAACGCCACGAAGGAGATCCTCAAGGGCGTCGACCTCACCGTGAAGCAGGGCGAGACGCACGCCATCATGGGCCCCAACGGCTCCGGCAAGTCGACCCTCGCCTACTCGCTCGCGGGTCACCCCAAGTACACGATCACCGGCGGCACCGTCACCCTCGACGGCGAGGACGTCCTCGAGATGTCCGTCGACGAGCGTGCCCGCGCCGGCCTGTTCCTGGCCATGCAGTACCCGGTCGAGGTCCCCGGCGTCTCGGTCTCCAACTTCCTGCGCACCTCCGCGACCGCCGTCCGCGGCGAGGCCCCCAAGCTGCGCACCTGGGTGAAGGAGGTCAAGGAGGCCATGGAGCGCCTCAACATGGACCCCGCCTTCGCCGAGCGCAACGTCAACGAGGGCTTCTCCGGCGGTGAGAAGAAGCGCCACGAGATCCTCCAGCTCGAGCTGCTCAAGCCGAAGGTCGCCATCCTCGACGAGACCGACTCCGGCCTGGACGTCGACGCGCTGCGCGTCGTCTCCGAGGGCGTCAACCGCGTCCGCGAGACCGGCGAGGTCGGCACCCTGCTGATCACCCACTACACGCGCATCCTGCGCTACATCAAGCCCGACTACGTCCACGTCTTCTCGGCCGGCCGCATCGTCGAGTCCGGCGGCGCCGAGCTCGCCGACAAGCTGGAGGAAGAGGGCTACGAGGCTTACACGAAGGGTGGCGCATCCGCGTGACACAGCTGCCGGGCCTCCTCGACACCGAGGCGATCCGCAAGGACTTCCCGATCCTGGACCGCGTGCTCCACGACGGCAAGAAGCTCGTCTACCTCGACAACGCCGCGACCTCGCAGACCCCGCGCCAGGTCATCGACGTGCTCGACGAGTACTACGAGCAGCACAACGCCAACGTCCACCGTGGCGTGCACGTCCTCGCCGAGGAGGCCACGGCGCTGTACGAGGGCGCGCGTGACAAGGTCGCGGAGTTCATCAACGCACCGTCGCGCGACGAGGTGATCTTCACCAAGAACGCCTCGGAGTCCCTCAACCTCGTGGCGAACATGCTCGGCTGGGCCGACGAGCCCTACCGCGTGGACCACGAGACCGAGATCGTGATCACGGAGATGGAGCACCACTCCAACATCGTGCCGTGGCAGCTGCTCGCGCAGCGCACGGGCGCGAAGCTCCGCTGGTTCGGTCTCACGGACGACGGCCGCCTGGACCTCTCGAACATCGACGAGGTCATCACGGAGAAGACGAAGATCGTCTCCTTCGTGCTGGTCTCCAACATCCTGGGCACCCAGAACCCGGTCGAGGCGATCGTGCGCCGCGCCCAGGAGGTCGGAGCGCTCGTCTGCGTCGACGCCTCCCAGGCCGCGCCGCACATGCCGCTGGACGTGCAGGCCCTCCAGGCCGACTTCGTGGCCTTCACCGGCCACAAGATGTGCGGTCCGACCGGCATCGGCGTCCTGTGGGGCCGCCAGGAACTCCTGGAGGACCTGCCCCCCTTCCTCGGCGGCGGCGAGATGATCGAGACCGTCTCGATGCACTCCTCCACCTACGCCCCGGCGCCCCACAAGTTCGAGGCGGGCACGCCGCCGATCGCGCAGGCGGTCGGTCTCGGCGCGGCGATCGACTACCTCGGCTCGATCGGCATGGACAGGATCCTCGCCCACGAGCACGCGCTGACCGAGTACGCGGTCAAGCGGCTGCTGGAGGTCCCCGACCTGCGCATCATCGGCCCCACCACGGCCGAGGAGCGCGGCGCCGCGATCTCCTTCACACTGGGTGACATCCACCCGCACGACGTGGGCCAGGTCCTGGACGAGCAGGGCATCGCGGTCCGGGTCGGCCACCACTGCGCGCGGCCGGTCTGCCTGCGGTACGGAATTCCTGCGACCACGCGAGCGTCGTTCTATCTGTACTCCACGCCGGCCGAGATCGACGCGCTGGTCGACGGCCTGGAGCACGTACGGAACTTCTTCGGCTGACGGGACGAGCGAATCGCATGAAGCTGGACTCCATGTACCAGGAAGTCATCCTGGACCACTACAAGCACCCGCACGGGCGTGGTCTGAGGGATGGCGACGCCGAGGTGCACCACGTCAACCCGACGTGCGGCGACGAGATCACGCTGCGCGTGAAGTACGACGGCACGACGATCAGCGACGTCTCGTACGAGGGGCAGGGCTGCTCGATCAGCCAGGCCTCCGCCTCCGTACTCAACGACCTGCTCGTCGGCAAGGACCTCGCCCAGGCGCAGAAGATCCAGGAGACCTTCCTGGAGCTGATGCAGTCCAAGGGGAAGATCGAGCCCGACGACGCCATGGAGGACGTCCTGGAGGACGCGGTCGCGTTCGCCGGGGTGTCGAAGTACCCGGCCCGGGTCAAGTGCGCCCTGCTGAGCTGGATGGCCTGGAAGGACGCGACGGCCCAGGCGCTGGACGCCGAAGCCGAGAAGGAGACGACGGCATGAGCGAGACCGTGGAGATCAAGCCGGCTTCGGAGGAGGAGCTCCGCGAGGCCCTGATGGACGTCGTCGACCCCGAGCTGGGTATCGACGTCGTCAACCTGGGCCTGATCTACGGCATCCACGTCGACGACGCGAACATCGCGACCGTCGACATGACCCTGACGTCCGCGGCGTGTCCGCTGACGGACGTGATCGAGGACCAGGCCAAGTCCGCCACGGACGGCCTCGTCAGCGAGCTGCGCATCAACTGGGTCTGGATGCCGCCGTGGGGTCCGGACAAGATCACTGACGACGGCCGCGAGCAGCTGCGGGCGCTCGGCTTCAACGTCTGAGCAGCACTGCGTACGAGAACGGCGGCACCCATCGGGTGCCGCCGTTCCGCTGTCCGCGGCCGGTCCCGTTATGTACGCTCGTACACATGGGATACCTGCTCCTGGCCGGAGCCATCGCCGCCGAGGTCGCCGGGACCACCGCCATGAAGTACAGCGAGGGCTTCAGCCGGCCGGGCCCGTCCGTGCTGACCGCCCTCGGCTACCTGATCTCCTTCGCGCTGCTCGCCCAGACCCTGAAGACCCTCTCCGTCGGCACGGCCTACGCCATCTGGTCCGGCGTGGGCACGGCGGCCATCGCCACGATCGGGATCGCGTTCATGGGGGAGGGGATGACCCTCACCAAGGCGACCGGGATCGCGCTGATCATCGTGGGTGTCGTGGTGCTGAACCTGGGCGGCACGCACTGATGCCCCGGCGCTACGACCCCGAGCGGCGGCAGCGGATCATCGACGCGGCGATCCGGGTCGTCGGGGCGAAGGGCATCGCGGGGCTCAGCCACCGCACGGTCGCCGCGGAGGCGGACGTGCCGCTCGGCTCCACGACGTACCACTTCGCGACCCTCGACGACCTCCTGGTCGCCGCGCTGCGCCAGGCCAACGAGGGCTTCGCCCGGGTCGTCGCCGCGCACCCGGCGCTGTCCGACCCCGCGGCCGACCTGCCGGGCGAGCTCGCCCGCGTCCTCGGCGAGTGGCTGGCCGGCGACCGTACGGGGGTCGAGCTGGAGTACGAGCTGTACCTGGCGGCCCTGCGCCGTCCGGCGCTGCGTCCGGTCGCCGCGGAGTGGGCGGAGGGCGTGGGCGCCCTCCTCGCCGCCCGCACGGACCCGGTCACGGCACGGGCGCTGGTGGCCGTGCTGGACGGGATCTGCCTCCAGGTGCTGCTGACGGACGCGCCGTACGACGAGGAGTACGCGCGGGTGGTGCTGGGGCGGGTGCTGGCGGGGTGAACGGGTGGGTTCGCGGCCCGGCGGTGCGGGTGCCCGGCGCGGGCGCCCCGTAGCCCGGCGGTGCGGGTTGTCCGGGGCGGGCGCGGTCACGTGGCCCGGCGCGACGGGGTGCCCGGGGCTGAGGCGGGGCGGGGTGGGCGACGCGGCCCGGCGCTGCCGGGGTGCCTCCCCACCTCTCGGCTTCGCTCGAGCGGGGGGACCCCCACCGCCCACCCGTGCCGCCCTGGGGGTACCTCCCAGGCCGTTCAGGCACAGGGGGAGGCGCGACTGCCCGCAGCGGGCGCGGCGGCACGGGCGGCGTCCCGCTCGCCACGTGAGATGGCCTGTCGGCCGGTTCGCACCGGGTGCCCCCGGCCGGTTAGGTTGCCCTCATGACCGACACGACTGCTCCCCGCACCACCGGCGCCGTGGCCGCCGGGCTTGCCACGATCGCCGCCGACGGCACCGTCCTCGACACCTGGTTCCCCGCCCCCGAACTCACCGCTGCGACTGCCGAGGGCCCCGGCCCGGCCGGCACCGAGCGGCTCTCCGCCGAGCAGGCCGCCCAGCTGCTCGGCGGCGGCGCGACCGCGGCGGTCGGTCCGGACGCCCGCCGCGGCGTCGAGGTGGTCGCGGTCCGCACGGTCATCGCCTCGCTCGACGACAAGCCGATCGACGCCCACGACGTCTACCTGCGCCTGCACCTGCTCTCCCACCGCCTGGTCAAGCCGCACGGCCAGAACCTCGAGGGCATCTTCGGGCACCTCGCCAACGTCGCCTGGACCTCGCTCGGCCCGGTCGCCGTCGACGACGTCGAGAAGGTCCGCCTCAACGCCCGCGCCGAGGGCCTGCACCTCCAGGTGACCTCGATCGACAAGTTCCCCCGCATGACGGACTACGTCGCTCCCAAGGGCGTCCGCATCGCCGACGCCGACCGCGTCCGCCTCGGCGCGCACCTCTCCGAGGGCACCACCGTCATGCACGAGGGCTTCGTCAACTTCAACGCCGGCACGCTCGGCACGTCGATGGTCGAGGGCCGCATCTCCGCGGGCGTCATCGTCGGCGACGGCTCGGACATCGGCGGCGGCGCCTCCACCATGGGCACGCTCTCCGGCGGCGGCAACGTGATCATCTCCATCGGCGAGCGCTGCCTGGTCGGCGCCGAGGCGGGCGTCGGCATCGCCCTGGGCGACGAGTGCGTGGTCGAGGCCGGCCTGTACGTCACCGCCGGCACCCGTGTCACCATGCCCGACGGTCAGATCGTCAAGGCCCGCGAACTCTCCGGCGCCTCCAACATCCTCTTCCGCCGCAACTCGGTCACGGGTGCGGTCGAGGCCCGCCCGAACAACGCGGTCTGGGGCGGCCTGAACGACGTCCTGCACAGCCACAACTGACCACCGACGGCCGTGAATCGCGGCCGCCTCATCGATCGACGACCCTGACCTGCCGCGAGCTGTCGGCACCTTGTCGACGTCGGTCAACACTGAGCGCCCTTCCACGGCCCGAGGACGGCCCGGGAGGGCGCTTGCCATCGATGGCTGTCAGCGTTGGTTGTCGTCGAGCGCCCTTCGACGGCTCCGGGAAGCCCCGGTTCCGCTTTGGACCGGCATGCCACACTGCGGCTGTGGAGGGGATCTACCGACTGTGGCTGGCCGCCGTGCCGAGCCCCATACCTGAGAACGAGGCTCGGATCTATTGGAACTGCAAGGATGATCCGACCCCCGTTCTGGACGAGAGCTTGCGTCGCGCCTCGTACCTCTACGTCGGTTCCTGGGATGACGAGCACGAGCCGGCGAGTCTGCGTGCGGGCCAAGGGCACTGCCCTGCCTACCGGCTGCACAGCTGGCTCTTCTACCTCGGGACGATCGACCGCTATCAGGCGCCGTTGCTCGACGAAGAGCTGCTGGCCCGGCTGGCCGAGCTCTACCGTCCCCGTTCCGGCGATCTCCCGGCCGACGCGGTAGGTCTTCCACGGCTGGAGAGCTTTCTCCACGAGCACTTGGGGCTGTACCTCCTCACCGAGGAACCCAGCTCGTAGTTGAGCGCCGCGAGGCTCGGTTGCCTCTCTGTGCGGCGGGTGAGGCGAGGTCCGTCCGTTGCGGTACGACTCCCGCAGCACAGGTCCATGGCGGTGCGAGTCGCCAGTCGTGATGGCGAGGCTATGTACTAACCTTCATGTTACTAACACTGTCGTTAGTGTCATAGCTGGAGGTCGCGAGCATGGTGGACTTCGTGGGGCGGCGGCAGGAACTGGCCACGCTGGAGCGGGAGCTGCAGAAGGTGGCGGCAGGAGTGGGCGGCGAGCGGCCTGGTCGGTGCGTGATGCTGCGCGGTCGGCGCCGGGTGGGTAAGTCGCGCCTCGTCGAGCGGTTCGCGGAGCGCTCCGGAGCTCCGTTCCTGTTCTACGCGGCGACCGGCGCCTCTCCCGGGGACGATCTGGCGCGGCTGGCCCGGGACGCTCAGGCGTCGACACTGCCGCTGGCACAGCTGGTGGCCGCCGCTCGGCCGGAGAGCTGGGACGCCGCCTTCGACGTGCTGGCTGCGGCGCTGCCCGCCGACCGGGCGAGCGTGCTGGTCGTCGACGAGGTGCCGTACCTGATGGACGCCGACGGCGCGTTCGAGGGCATGCTGCAACGGGCCTGGGACCGGGTGCTGGAGACCAAGCCGGTACTGCTGGTCCTCATCGGGTCGGACCTGTCGATGATGGAGGCGCTGAACAGCTACGGCCGGCCCTTCCATCAGCGTGGCCGGGAGATGGTGCTGGGACCGCTCAATCCCGCCGAGGTGGGGCAGATGCTCGGGCTGGATCCGGCGGAAGCCTTCGACGCCGCTCTGGTCACTGGCGGGCTGCCGCTGATCTGCGCGGAGTGGCCGCACGGCGCCGGGCTGTGGGACTTCCTGGGCGAGGCGCTGAGCGACCCGGTCTCGTCTCTGCTGGTGTCGGCCGAGCGCTCACTGGCCGCCGAATTCCCTCCGCGGGCCCAGGCGCGCAAGGTCCTGGCGGCGATCGGCAGTGGCGAGCGCACCTTCACCAACATCGCCCGTGCGGCCGGCGGCATCGGGGCCACGCCGTTGCAGCGAGCCCTTGAGCTGCTTGTCGACAAGCGGGTGGTGGTGGGGGAGCTGCCCGTGTCACTGCGCCCCTCGAAGGACCGCCGCTACCGGGTGGCAGATCCGTACGTCCGGTTCTGGCTGCGTCTGCTCGGCCCGTCCATGGACGAGATCGAGCGAGGGCGGGGCGATCTGACACTGGCGCGAATCCGGGAGAACTGGACCAGTTGGCGCGGTCGGGCCGTAGAGCCCCTGGTCCGCGCGGCCCTGGCGCGGATGCTGCCCGACGACAGGGTGCCCGCGGCCCCCGTGGTGGGCGGCTACTGGACCCGCACCAACGACGTCGAGATCGACATCGTCGGAGCGGATCGCGGTCCCGTCGCCAAGGAACTGCTCTTCGTCGGCTCCGTCAAGTGGCTGGAGCAGTCACCCTTCGACCGGCACGACCTGGCGGCTCTCCACCGCCACCGCGCCGCCCTCACCGACGCGCCGGTTCCCGTCGTGGCGGTCTCGCGCAGCGGAGTCGACTGTCCGGGGCTCGATGCCGCCTACGGCCCCGGCGACTTGCTGACCGCCTGGCCGCTGTGAGTGCCTGCGGTCGGTACGTGGTCGACGTGCCCTTCCGGCGGTCCCTGTGGGTGTGTTCGGGGAGGGCGGTCCGGGGTGTTTCCGGGCTCGGGCGCACGCTGCTGTTCGGTGACGGCTACGTCTGGGACCGGGCGGCGTCGGGGGCGAGTTCTGCGTGGGCCGTCAGCAGTCGGGCGGTCGTCGCGGCGTCCGCGGGGCGCAGGGGTGCGCGGACCGGGCCCGCGGGCAGGCCCAGTGCGTTCAGCAGGGCCTTGGCGGTGACCGTGCCGGGCAGGTCCGACGCCGTCATCAGCTCGATGAGGGCGACCATGCGCAGCTGAAGCCGGGCCGCCTCCCGGGTGTCGCCCGCGTCGAAGGCGTCCAGGACGGCCCGGAAGGGCTCCGGCGCGACGTTGGCGACCGTGCTGACACAGCCCGCGGCGCCGATCGCGTACAGGGCGAGGACCTGCTCGTCGCAGCCCGCGTAGTACGCCAGGTCCGTGCGGGAGAGCACCTTCTGGGTGCCGAGGAGGTCGTAGCCGCAGTCCTTGACGGCCACGATGCGTGGGTGAGAGGCGAGGCGGACGAGCGTGGCGGGTTCGATGCGGACTCCGGTGCGGCCCGGGATGTCGTAGAGCATGACCGGCAGCCCGCAGGCGTCCGCGATGTCCCGGAAGTGGGCCTCCAGCGCGTCCTGCGGGGGTCTGCTGTAGTACGGCGCGGACAGTAGGAGGCCGTTCGCGCCCGCCTTCTCCGCGGACCGTGCCAGCTCCTCCGTGTGCCGGGTGTCCGCGGTGCCCACCCCGGCGACCAGCGGCACTCCGTCCCCGACGGCTTCGCGCACGGCCTCGATCAGCGCTGCCTTCTCCGCGTCCGTGGTGGTCGGCGACTCGCCCGTGGTGCCCGACAGCACCAGGCCGTCGCAGCCCCGCGACACCAGCCGGTCCGCGAGCAGCTGCGCACCCTCGAGGTCGAGCGTGCCCGCCTCGGTGAAGGGGGTGACCATGGCGCACAGGAGGCGGCCGAAGGGGCGCGGAGGGGTGGGCGGCGGGAGGGGGCTCTCAGTCGTCATGGGGGTAGTGTCGGCCGACGGACGGTGTAGCTCTACTTAAATCTGCTACGCGGTGTGCTTAAGCAGAGCTGACCGATTCGACTCCAGGGTAGTGCCCGGCGGGCGGGGGTACCCGGATGCCTCCGAACCGAGAGGAGGCGGAACACCGTGACCGGGACCATGCACACCAGGCCAGTGCACGACGAGCACCACTCCGTGGGCGAACTCGTCGGTCAGGCCACCGAACAGCTCTCCCGGCTCGTGCGCCAGGAAGTGGCCTTGGCCAAAGTGGAGCTGGCCGAGAAGGGCAAGCGCGTCGGACGCGGCGGCGGAATGCTCGGTGCCGCGGGCGCCGTCGCCTACGTCGGACTGTTCGCCCTGGCCGGCACGGGCGTCGCCGCACTCTCGCTGGCGCTGCCCGTCTGGGCCGCGGCACTCATCGTGACGGCGGTGCTCTTCGTGATCGCAGGCGTCCTGGCCATGACCGGCCGCGCCCAGCTCCGCCGTGCCGCACCCCCCACGCCCGAGCAGACCCTCGGCAGTGTCAGGGCCGACGTGGACGAGATCAGGGAAAGGGCGCATCGATGACCGACGCGACGAGCGGAGACGGGGCGAGGACCGGCTCCACCGCGCAGCCGACCGGGGCCAAGGGGCCCGACGAGCTGCGACGGCAGATCGAACAGACCCGCAGCCAGCTCGGGGACACCGTGGAGGAGCTGGCGGGGAAGGCGGACGTCAAGGGCCGAGCCAAGGCCCGGGCCGCCGACCTCAGGGACAAGGCCGGTGCCATGACCGTGCAGCTGCGCAGTTCCGCCGCGCAGGCCGGCCACAGTGTGCAGGACCGGGCGAGCCGGGCCACGCACACCGCGCAGGACAAGGCACGTCACGCGGGGCACACCGCGCAGGACAAGGCGGGCCGCGCCGGTCACTCCGCCCAGGACCGCGCCCGGCAGGGCGTGCCCGAGCGGATGCGCGGCGTGGTCCAGGCGGGCAAGCGGCATCCGCGTCCGCTGCTCGTCGCCGGCGCGGCGGCCGGTGCGGTGATCGCGGCGGGTGTGCTGCGGGGCCGGCGGCACGGGCACTGCTGACCCCGGTGACGGTGCGACGAGAGGCCCCCTGCAGCGGGGCCTCTCGCCGTTTCTGTGCGATGCCGGTGGGCCGGGCTTGACCTCAAGCTTGGTCGAGGTCGGAGAGTGGTGCGTGCACCCGACGACCATCGACCAGTGGAGGCCGGCATGACCCGCCGTACCGACGCACACCCCGACCTCGAACGCCCCGACGTGCAGGCCCCGTTCTTCAGCACCTGGCGCGTCGGCACCCCCGACCGGCAGCGGGAGACCGTCGAGGCCATCGCCCGCACCTGGGAGCGGCGCCCCTGGCCCGCCGAGGACCTGGTGAGCTACCACGTCTACACCGGCCACGACGGCAGCACGCTCCTGCACCACTCGCAGTGGGCGAGCGAGCACGCCTACGAGGCCTTCGTGAAGACGCACCGGCAGGAAAGGGTGGACGAGATCGACACCGTCGTTCCCGGCATCGAGCGGCTGAGCCTCGGCCGGTACCGGCGCCACCGCAGCGGCACCCGCGCCCAGGCCCCCGTCCCGGGCTGCGTCGTCATCGTCGACATCGAGTTCGACGGCCCCGACCCCGACCGGCAACGCGCCTGGGTCGACGCCGTGTTCGACGCCCTGGCGAGCGAACCCGAGCCCGCCCCCGGCGGGATCTCCGCCCACTTCCACCTCAGCACCGACGGCACCCGGGTCCTCAACTACGCCGAGTGGGAGAGCGCCCAGGCCCACATCGACGCCCTCGCCGCGCCCGGCGACGGCGTCGGCTCGGCGACGGCCGCGTGGGAACGGGTACAGAACTGGCCCGGACTCAAGAGCAGCACGGTCGAGCGCTACGACCACGCCCTCGGCCTCGTGCCCCGCTGAACCGCCGCCCCCACGCGACCTCGCGACCCGCTTACGGACGGAACCGCAGCACCTGCGGGTCGTGGTCGCTGATCTGGTCGGGGAACTCGGCGTTGATGTGCACGCTGTCGTAGGACAGGTGCCCGCCGCGCCGGATCGACGGGCTGACCAGGATCTGGTCGAGGACCTGGCTGTTGCCCTGGTAGACGTACGAGTAACGCTCGCTGCGCGGCAGTGACTTGACCGCCGACCACAGCGCGCCGCCGTCCTCGAGGATCTTCGCCGTCCCGGAGAACTCGAAGTCGTTGATGTCGCCGAGGGCGATGACGTCCGCGTTCTTCTGGGCGGAGAGGATCTCCTTGACGAAGGTGTTCACGGCCTTCGCCTGGAGGTGGCGCTGCGTCTCCGAGCTGCGCGCCGGCGGCTGGTACTGCGCGGTCAGGCCCTGGTCGCCGCCCTTGGAGTTGAAGTGGTTGGCGATGACGAAGACCGTGCGGCCGCGGAAGACGAACTCGCCTGCCAGCGGCTTGCGGCTGTTCTCCCACGCCGCGTTCGCCGGGTCGACGCGGCCGGGGGAGTGCGTGAGCACCGCCTTGCCGCGCACCTTGGCCACCCCGGTCGCGGTGGTCGCGTCGCCGGCCGCGCGGTCGGTGAAGGAGACCCGCTCCGGGTTGAACAGGAAGGCCTGGCGGATGTTGCCGCCGGGCTCGCCGCCGTCCGCCTTGTCGACCGGGTCGATGCCCCGCCACTCGTAGCGCGGCCCGCCCGCCGCGACGATCGCGTCGATCAGCTTGCCGACCGTCACGTCGGCGGCCACCGTGCCGTCGTCCTCGGCGCCGTTGTTGTCCTGGATCTCCTCCAGGGACACGATGTCGGGCGACTTCAGGCGGTGCACGATCGCGTCGGCGTGCGCGGCGAAGGTGCCGTCGGACGGGTCGAGGTTCTCGACGTTGTACGTGGCCACCGCCAGCTCGCGGGCGCTCTGCGCGCGCGTCGACTCGCGCTCGGTGCCCCCGCTCCGCAGGGCGCCGATCTCGCTCGCGACCAGCGTGTAGCCACCGAACTGGTTGTAGTCCAGCGGGCCGGCGGTCGTGCCGGCGAGGGTGTCGCCCACGGTGGCTTCGGGGAAGTCGGCGGGCTTGCCCAGGGACTGGATCTGGAGCCGGCCGGTGTTCTGGGAGCCGTAGGAACCGTAGACGGTGCCGCCGCGACGGTCGGCGTTCTCCCACGGCTTCACCGTGACCCACAGCTCGGTGTACGGGTCGGAGGCGCCGACCACGCGGGCGTCGGCGACCCGGACGTTCATGCCCTCCAGCGACTCGTAGTAGTCCAGGGCGTACGTCGCCGGGCGCAGCGGCAGGGCGTCGACCGAGCCGTTCGCGGCCGGGTCGCCCTCGGGGGCGTAGGCGCGCGGCACGGACCGGGCGGAGACGGTCGTCGCCACCGGGACCGCGTTGCCGCCGGAGACGACGGTGACCGTCGGGCGGGTGATCTCGGTGACCGACTGGTTGCCGGAGGAGGTGCCGCCCGGGACGTACTCCGAGATCGTGCCGGAGACGGTGACCGCGTCACCGACGGCGACCTTCGGGGTGGAGCTCGTGAAGACGAAGACGCCCTCACTGGTGGCCGGATCCGCGTCGGGCCGGGTGTCCTGCATCCAGAAACCCTTGGAGGAGCCGTAGCCGCGGACACCGGTGACGGTTCCGGCCACGTCCGTGACCTGCTTGCCGGCGTACGGCGACAGCCGGGTGGTGCCCTGGATGTCGTGGATGCGCACCGAATCGGCGTGCGCGGGCGAGGTGAGGACGACGGTGGACGCCGCCGAGCAGACGGCGGCGACGGTGAGCGCGGCGAGGCGCGTGGAGGACTTGCTGGCCAACGGGATCCCTCCGGGGACGTGACAGAGCGCCGGGACGAGGGTGCGACGCGAGGGGCCCCAGGGCCCACGTGGACCTGAGTGAACACTTGTCCCCCCGCTTTCTACGCGCGTCAATCTCCTGCCTGCTCAGGCCGGTTGTCAAGGTTTCGGCCATGTACGGCGTCCGACGGGGAGATGAACCGGGCGGCATCGGTGGAAACCCGTCTAGGCTGAGCGGCTGAGCCGTACGGCGGTGAGGATGGCCGTACGGCGGTCGAGGCGCGCGAGGAGAAACAGCCGATGTCAGACAGCTCCACCCTGCCGCCCGCACGGCTGCGACCCGAAGCGGAGCTGGCCCGCGACGCGCTGTCCACGCCGGTGCTCTCCCGGGCCGCGAGGCTCGCCCGCTGGGCCGGGCCGGACACGCGGGTCGACGCCGGCGGCGGGCTCGTCGAGGAGCAGCTGCCCGCCGCGGCCGAGCTGCTCGGGCTGACCGGGGACGACGCCGCGGCGTACGCGAGCGAGGCGTGGCGGATCGCCGTGGACACCGGGTTGGTCGAGATCGTCGACGAGGAGGAGGGCACCGTCACGACGGGCGAGGACCTCGCCCTGCTCACCGGCGGCTCCCCGCAGGACGTGCTCGGCGTGTGGCTCACCGCCCTGGAGACGGTGCTCGCCGACGCGAGCGTGCCCGACCTGGACGACATCGTCGACGCGATGGCCGAGGGCGGCGAGGTCGACCTGTCGTCCCTCGGCTGGGACCCCGAGTCCGAGACCGAGTTCCTCGACGGCGTGCTCGGCAACCTGTACCTGCTCACCGTCGGCGAGGACGGGGCCGGCGACGCCCCGGTGCCGCTGCCCGCGCTGGCCGCGTCCGTCATCGTGCCCAGCGACATGGCCGAGCCCACCAACGACGTCCTGGAGCAGGTCTCCGACGCGATGATGCGGCTGGACGACCAGTTCCGGCTGCTGGAGCCCGTCGGCCTCGTCACCTACCGGCCGGTGGACGAGGCGCTGATGGCCGACGCGGACGAGGAGCCCGCGGCGCCCGTCGACGAGACCGACGTCGCCCGCTACGGCATGGTCCGGCTCACCCCGCTGGGGCTGTACGCCCTGCGCGCCCGGCTGATGGAGGCCGGCTTCGAGGCGCCCGCCGTCGGAGACCTCGCGGACAAGGGTGCCGACGCGCTCCTGGACGGCACGGCGTCCTACCCGCCGGCGTCGGCCCACGCCGAGACCGAGCTGTGGCTGACCCGGCGTGAACCGCTCGCCGCGGCGCGCGAACTCCTGGGCGCGGCCCGCGGTTCGGACGCCGGCGCGCCCCTGCGCCGGCTGCGCTGCCAGCAGGCGCTGTCCCTGGTCGGCGCCGGGGCCGAGCCCGCGCTGCGGGAGGTCCTCGACGACGCGGAACTCGGGGGCCTGGCCCGGGTCTGGCTGACCGAGCACGGGGCCCGGGACGTGCCCGCACCGTCGCAGGAGATGGTCTTCTGGCTGACCATCGACACGGTGGCGGCGCAGCTCGCCGCGGAGGGCAACTCCGAGGAGCTGCGGGGCCTGGTGCAGGGGCTGGCCATGCAGCACAGCGGGTTCTTCGACACCGCGTGGCGGGTGGAGCACCCGGCCACGGCGGACGTCCTGGAGGCGATGGGGCGGCTGCACCCCGACAAGAAGGTGGCCAAGGAGGCGCGGAAGGCGGCGTTCAAGGCGCGGTCGCAGCAGGGGGGTTGAGCGGGCGTGGGGTGACCGGGGGGTGTCCCGGGTGTCCCGGATCCCTGGGTCCAGCGGACCGGCGGGTGGGCCATGCGGGCCCGGCGCCTGAGGGGTGCCCGGCGCTGCTGCGGGCGCGGGGTGGGTGACGCGGCCCGGCGTGTGCCGGGTGCCGCCGCGCCCACCCGTGCCGCCCTTGGCGGCACGATTGCCCGCGGCTGCGCCGGGCGGTGGGCGGCGTGATGTTCCGCGGTTGCGCGGGGCGGTGGCCCGTGGTGACGTGTGCCGGGTTGGGTGACGCGGTCCGGCGTGTGCCGGGTGCCGGCGCGCCCACCCGTGCCGCCCTTGGCGGCACGATTGCCCGCGGTGACGGCGTGATGGCTCGCGGTGGTGAGTTGCCGTGTGGGTTCACTCAAGTGGGCAGGGGGTGGTCGTGTGCAGTTCAGGTGTTGTTCAGGCGTGGGCGACAGCGTGACGCCGAACCGAGGTCCGCCACCCTCCACGGCACGCTCATCGTCACAGGAGACACCATGTCGCTCACCCGCAGGGACTTCGCCAGTCGATCCGCACTCACCGGTGCCGGAGTCGTGCTGGCGGGCAGCGTCGGCGCCCTCGCCACCGCACCGCAGGCCCTCGCGTCCACCGACACCGAGAGCGCGGACGCGCACGGCCACGGCCACGGTCACGACCACGGCGGGGTCGGCTACGGACCGCTCGTCCCCGACCCGGACGGCATCCTCGCCCTGCCCGCCGGCTTCCGGTACGAGATCGTCACCTACTGCGGCCGCACCAAGCTGGAGACGGGCGAGTACACCCCCTCCAACCACGACGGCACCGCCACCTTCGAGGGCCCGCGCGGCGCCACCCTCCTCGTGAACAACCACGAACTCGCCGGCCCCCGCGCCGACTGGGACCACCCGGTGCCGCTCACCGAGGGCCTCGTCTACGACCCCGCGGCCGCCGGCGGCTGCACCGTCGTCGAGGTCCGCCGCGGCGGCCACGTCGCCGAGTGGGTCGGCATCGCCGGCACCGCCACCAACTGCGCGGGCGGCAGCACCCCGTGGGGCACCTGGCTGACCTGCGAGGAGACCGAGGACAAGGCCGGCAAGAACGGCATGACCAAGGACCACGGCTACGTCTTCGAGGTCGACCCCGAGGACCGCCGCGCCAACCGGAACCCCAAGCCGATCAAGGCGCTCGGCCGCTACGCCCACGAAGCCGTCGTCATCGACCCCAAGCGCGGGCACGCGTACCTCACCGAGGACGCCTCCGGCCCCAACGGCCTGTTCTACCGATGGACCCCGCCGGAGGGCTTCCGGCACGGCCGGGGCCGGCTGCGCACCCTCGCCGACGACGCCGGCGTCCTCGAGGCGTTCAAGTGCTTCGACTCCGGCGGCAAGTTCGTCGACGACCTCTCCCGCGCCACCAGGACGGGCACCGTCTACGGCGTCGACTGGGTCGAGGTCCCCGACCGGGACGCGAAGACCACCTCCGTGCGCAAGCAGTTCACCGACGGCCAGGTCACCCGCGCCCGCAAGCTGGAGGGCATGTGGTGGGCCGACGGCGGCGCCTACGTCGTCTCGTCCTTCGCCCGCGACGAGAGCCCCCGGCAGCACGACGGACAGGTCTGGTTCTACGACCCCAAGCGCCGCACCCTCACCCTGAAGGTGCTCCTCGGCGTCAACCCCGATCCTGCCGCCGACGGCGCCTTCGACGGCCCCGACAACATCACCGTCTCGCCCTACGGCGGTCTCGTCATCGCCGAGGACGGCGAGGGCGTCCAGCACCTGTTCGGCGCCACGGACAGCGGCCGCACCTACCCCATCGCCCGCAACGAGCTGAACATCGGTTCCGAGGAGGGGCCCGAGTACAGCGAGTTCACCGGCGTCACCTTCTCGCCCGACGGCCGGACCCTGTACGCCAACATCCAGACGCCCGGCATCATGCTGGCCATCACCGGGCCGTGGAAGCGGCAGAAGCGCGGCAATTAATTCGCTCGCCCGACCGGTGGCCGCCCTTTTAGAGTGATGAACGTCCAGGTGCGAAGGCAGGACCTACTTCCACTCATAATGGGGCGGTCACGGGTTCGAGTCCCGTCTCCGGCACAACGCGCCGGTGTAACTCAGGGGTTAGAGCACCTTGTCGGTTCCGCCGACCTGAACTCTGGACACCGAAAACTTCACGCACCTCCCGGTGCGAGGGCCGCGGCTACTTCTTCTCCAAAAAGAACCCGATGCCGCGGCCGACTTGATCTCGGGAGGCGCAGCGAACGGCAGGGTGCCCGGTGCGCAGGCAGCGGATACTTCCTTCGACCGGAATGCTGCGGGTTCGAATCCCGTCACCGACTTCGGGTCGGTGTAGCTCAATCGGCAGAGCATCCGGAAAGTCCCGCAGTCGATTCCGACCTCGGGCACCCTCCTTTCGCCACGCCTCCCTCCGGACGAATTCGGGGGGAATTCATCATGGCGCGATTCAACACCAGGTCCGCGAAGGCGCAGCCCGCCTCCCGCGTGACGTCGACGGGCCGGGTCCTCACCACCCACCAGGGCGGCCGGGGCCGCGAGCGCGACCCGCGCTCCGAGCTCTTCCTGCTCGCGGTCGCCAACTTCGTGTCGCAGCAGACCTTCTACGAGTCCGGAGCGGACCGCGACGACCGGTTCGCCGCGCTCGTGCGCGAACTCGCCCTCACCGACCCGTCCTGGACGGCCGGCCTGCTCGGCTGGCTGCGCGGCGAGGGCAACCTGCGCACCGCCTCGATCGTCGGCGCCGCCGAGTACGTCAAGGCCCGCCTCGACGCCGGCGCCACCGACGGCCCCACCAACCGCGAGGTCGTCGCCTCCGTGCTCCAGCGGCCCGACGAGCCCGGCGAACTGCTGGCCTACTGGACGGCGACGTACGGCCGCGCCGTGCCCAAGCCGGTCAAGCGGGGGATCGCCGACGCCGTACGACGGCTCTACCACGGCAGGTCGCTGCTGAAGTACGACACCGCGTCCAAGGGGTACCGCTTCGGCGACATCCTCAACCTGGTGCACGCGGCGCCGGACCCGGACAAGCCGTGGCAGGGCGAGCTGTTCCAGTACGCGCTGGACCGCCGGCACAACCCCGACACCGCGGTGCCGCCCGCGTCGAACCGCGTCCTGGTCGCGCACCGCGAGCTGATGGCGCTGCCCGTCGAACGGCGGCGGGCGGTCGTCACCGCACCCGACGGTGCCGAGCGGCTCGCGGCGGCGGGCATCACCTGGGAGATGCTGGCCGGCTGGCTCCAGGGCCCGATGGACAAGGCGGCCTGGGAGGCCGTGATCCCGTCCATGGGCGCCATGGCGCTGGTCAGGAACCTGCGCAACTTCGACGAGGCCGGGGTGTCCGACGAGGTCGCCGCGCAGGTCGCGGCCCGGATCGGTGACCCGGAGCAGGTGGCGCGCTCGCGGCAGTTCCCCTTCCGCTACCTCGCCGCGTACCGGCACGCGCCGTCGCTGCGCTGGTCGTACCCGTTGGAGCAGGCGCTCGGCCACTCGCTGGCCAACGTGCCCGCGCTGCCCGGCCGGACACTGGTCCTCGTGGACCGCTCGGGCTCCATGTTCTACTCCCGGATGTCGGACCGCTCGGAGCTCAACCGGGCCGACGCGGCGGCGGTCTTCGGCACGGCGCTCGCCCTGCGCGCGGCGGACGCGGACCTCGTCGAGTTCGGAAGCTCCAGCGATCGCGTGACGTTCCGCCGGGGCGAGTCGGTGCTGAAGGTCCTCGGCCGCTTCGGCGACCTGGGCGGCACCGACACGACCGAGGCCGTCCGGCGGCACTACCGGAAGCACGACCGGGTGCTGATCGTCACCGACGAGCAGTACGCGTACAGCCGGCACGGCGACCCCACCGAGCAGGTGCCGGCGGACGTGCCGGTCTACACCTGGAACCTCGCCGGGTACCGGGCGGGCCACGGCCCGTCGGGCCGGGCGAACCGGCACACCTTCGGGGGCCTCTCGGACGCGGCCTTCCGCATGGTGCCGCTGCTCGAGGCCGCCCGGGACGCCGACTGGCCCTGGGCCGCGGCCTGAGGGCACCGGCCCTCGCGGCCCGCACCCCCGCACGGCGGGTGCGGGCCGCGGGCCGCTCACCGGGCCGCTCACCGGGCCGCTCACCGGGCCGCTCACCCGGCCGGGCGAGCCCCGCGCGGTAGGCTGCCCGGGAGGTTCCCCGGCGGGCAGGGAGTAGCGGGATGGCGCAGGTCAGGCCCATGCGGGCGGACGCCCGGCGCAACCGGGAGCGGTTGCTCGCGGTGGCCGTGGAGGCCTTCGCCGAGCACGGGCAGGGCGCCTCGCTGGACGACATCGCCAAGCGCGCCGGGGTCGGCGTCGGCACCCTGTACCGGCACTTCCCGACACGTCAGGCCCTGCTGGAGGCCGCCTATCTGGAGCGGATCGAGGCCATCGCCGCCCGCGCCGACGTCATCGCGGCCGGGCGGCCCGCGGGCGAGGCGCTCGTCGCGTGGCTCGACGAGCTCGCCGTCGGCATGCTGCGGGTGCGAGGTCTGAAGGCGTTGCTGGACACGGCCGTCACCCGCGGCGGACCGGCGTGCGGCGACTGCGTGCGGCGCGCGGCGGCACGGCTCGTGCGGGCGGCCCAGGAGGCGGGCGCGCTGCGGCGGGACGTCGAGCCGATCGAGGTGCTGCGGCTGGTGCACGGGCTGGTGACGGCGGCCGAGTCGGCCGGTGAGGTCGACGGGACCGCCGTGCGGCGGTACCTGTCACTGCTCATGGAGGGGCTGACGCGGACGTGGGGGCGGCCGTCGGTGCCGGCGGCCCCTGGCTCCCGTCGTCCGTCGTTCTAGAGGGCCTGGCCGGCCGGCTTCACCATGCCCCGTACCGTGCGGGACTTGACGAAGTCGCCCATGGCGGTCATCTCCCACTCGCCGGAGTACTGGCGGATCAGCTTCGCCATCATCACGCCGGTCTGCGGCTCCGCGCCGGTGAGGTCGAAGCGGACCAGCTCCTCGCCGGTCGTGCCGTCCAGCAGACGGCAGTAGGCCTTGGCGACCTCGGTGAACTTCTGGCCGGAGAAGGAGTTGACCGTGAAGACCAGGCCGGTGACGTCCATGGGGAGCCGGCCGAGGTCGACGGTGATCACCTCGTCGTCGCCGCCGCCCTCACCGGTGAGATTGTCGCCGGAGTGGCGGATCGCGCCGTTCACGATCTGGAGCTTGCCGAAGTAGCAGCTGTCGATGTGATTGCGCTGCGGGCCGAAGGCGATGACCGAGGCGTCCAGGTCGATGTCCTTGCCGCGGTAGGCGGGCTCCCAGCCGAGGCCCATCCTGACCTGGGACAGCAGCGGCGTGCCGCCCTTGATCAGGGAGACCGTCTGGTTCTTCTGGAGGCTGACCCGGCCCTTGTCGAGGTTGATCTTCCCGGTGCCCGCGGCGGGCGCGGGCGGGGCGGCCGGCGGGGCCGGGGGAGCGGCGGGCATCGTGGGCGCGGCGGCGGGCGGGGCCGGCGGCGGGGTGACCGTCTGCGGCGGGGCCGGCTGGGCGGGGGCCGCCGGCTCCTCGACCGTGACACCGAAGTCGGTGGCGATGCCCGCGAGGCCGTTGGCGTAGCCCTGGCCGACGGCGCGGGCCTTCCAGGCGCCGTTGCGCAGGTAGACCTCCACGATCACGAGTGCCGTCTCGGTGCCGAGCTGCGGGGGAGTGAAGGTGGCGAGGACGGCGTTGTCGTCGGCGTTGCGGATGGTGGCGGTCGGTTCGATGCCCTGGAAGGTCTGGCCGGCGGCGTCCGGGCTGGCGGTGACGACGATCTTCTCGATGCCCGGCGGGACGGCCGCGGTGTCGACCGTGATCGCGTCCGGGGCGGTGCCGCCGCCGGAGCGGTAGGTCACGCCCGGGCCGGTGGGCTGGTTGTAGAAGATGAAGTCGTCGTCTGAGCGCACCTTGCCGTCGGCGGTGAGCAGCAGGCCCGATACGTCGAGCCGCACGGGGGCGGTGACGTCCACCGTCACGCGGGCGGCGGAGAGGGGGATGTTCGAGCCGGGGGTCATAGCTGTCATGCCGGGTGAACGAGCGGGGGCGTTTTACCGTTCCCTTACCCGGGGCCATTCGGGGTGGGGGCGGCGGTCTCGGGGTTCTCGCCCCCGCCGCCCCCTTCCCTTCCCGTCCCGGGGGCTGCGCCCCCAGACCCCTGCTTCGGCCCTGAACGGGCCTCGTCCTCAAGCACCGGACGGGCTGGGTGTGCCGGACGTCGGCTGACGAGCGCTACGGCACCACCACGATCTTCCTGCCCACTCCCGCCGCGAACTGCTCCAGCGCCTGCGGATAGCGGTCCAGACCGATGCGGTCGCTGATGAAGACGTCCGGGTCCAGGACGCCGTTCGCGAACAGTTCCGCCGCGCGCTCGTAGCTGTGCAGGACCGCCATCGAGCCGGTGATGGTGATCTCCTGGTTGTAGATCCGGTACGGGTCGATCTGCACCCGCGTCGCGTAGTCGGCCACGCCGAACTGGAGGAACGTGCCCGCCTTGGCGACCCGGTCCAGCCCGTCCTGGATCGCCGCCGCGTTGCCCGTCGCGTCGATGACCAGGTCCCAGCCCTGGGGGCGGTCCAGCTCGTCCGGGGTCGCCGCC
Source organism: Streptomyces sp. NPDC048185 (assembly GCF_043202495.1). Lineage (NCBI taxonomy): Bacteria > Bacillati > Actinomycetota > Actinomycetes > Kitasatosporales > Streptomycetaceae > Streptomyces > Streptomyces sp. NPDC048185. The sequence continues at coordinate 131,476 of NZ_JBIDAN010000001.1, read as the reverse complement.
GAGGCCGAGACGCCGAGGCCGCGGGCGGTCTCCAGCCGGGCCGGGTTGAGGTCGACCATGTCGACGCTGGCCGCACCGGTCCGCTTGGCCAGCTCCAGCATCATCAGGCCCATGGTGCCGGAGCCGTAGATCAGGACGTGGGCGCCGAGGCGGGACCGCAGGACGTCGTAGCCGCGGACGGCGCAGGAGAGCGGCTCGATCAGCGCCGCGTCCTGGGTGCGGACGTGCTCGGGAAGCTTCACGCAGTTCGCGACCGGCGCCACCGCGTACTGTGCGGCGCCGCCCGCCGTAGTGACGCCGATGGCCGCCCAGCGTTCGCAGAGGTTGTTGTGGCCGGTGCGGCAGTAGCGGCACTCGTAGCAGTAGAGGGAGGGGTCGACGGCCACCTGGTCGCCGACGGACACCTCCGTGACCCGGGTGCCCACGCCGACCACCTCGCCGGCGAACTCGTGGCCCGGCACGATCGGGAGCTTGGGCGCGAACTCGCCCTGGAGGATGTGCAGGTCGGTGCCGCACAGGCCGCAGGCGGCGACCTCGACGACGACCTCGCGCGGGCCCGGGGCCGGGTCGGGGACCTCGGTGACGACGGCACGGCCCACGGACTCGATGACGGCGGCCTTCATTTCACGGCTCCCAACGACAGGCCCTGGACCAGTTTGTCCTGGGCGGCGAACCCCGCGGCGAGCACCGGCAGGGAGATGACGAGCGACGCGGCGCACACCTTGGCCAGGAACAGGCCCTGGCTGGTGATGAAACCGGTCAGGAAGACGGGGGCGGTCTCGGCGACCACGCCCGTCAGCACCCGGGCGAAGAGCAGCTCGTTCCAGCTGAAGATGAAACAGATGAGGGACGTCGCCGCGATGCCCGGGAGGGCGATGGGGGCCACGACCCGGACCAGGATCGTCGGCAGTCTCGCGCCGTCCACCCGGGCCGCCTCGATGATGGCGACGGGGACCTCGGCCAGGAAGGACTGCATCATCCAGACCGCGATCGGCAGGTTCATCGACGTGTAGAGGATGACCAGCAGCCAGATGTTGTCCAGCATGCCGGTGTTCTTGGCGAACAGGTAGATCGGCAGCAGGCCCGCCACCACCGGCAGCATCTTGGTGGACAGGAAGAAGAACAGGACGTCGGTCCACTTCTTCACCGGGCGGATGGAGAGCGCGTACGCGGCCGGGAGGGCCAGCACCAGGACGAACAGGGTCGACGCGACGGACGCCACCGCCGAGTTGACCAGCGCCGGCCAGGGGCTCGCGCCGCCGCCCGCGCCGAAGAACTCGCGGTAGCCGTCCAGGGTCAGCGAGGCGGCGAAGGACGGCGGGTTGGTGGCGGCGTCCTCCTCCGAGTGGAAGGAGGTCAGGGCCATCCACGCGATGGGCAGGAAGAAGACGATCCCGGCCAGCCAGGCGACCAGGCCCAGGCCTGCGCCGCCCCTGCGGCGGACTCGTGCGGCCTCGGGGCGTACGGCGGCGGGGCGTACGGCGGTGGTGCTCATGCGCGGGACACCTCCTCGCGGAACAGGGACGACACCACGCGCAGCGCGAAGGTGGCGATGACGATCGAGCCGAGGACGACCAGGACGCCCGCGGCCGAGGCGAGCCCGTTCTCGTGGGCCTGGTAGAAGCTCTGGTAGACGGTGTAGGGCAGGTTGGCCGTGCCCAGGCCGCCGGACGTGAGGGTGAAGACCGCGTCGAAGTTCTGGACGATGTAGATCGAGCCGAGCAGGGCCCCGAGTTCGAGGTAGCGGCGCAGGTGGGGCAGGGTGAGGTGGACGAAGATCTGCCAGTCGCTCGCGCCGTCCACCCGGGCGGCCTCGATCTGCTGCTGGTCCCGGCTCTGCAGTCCGGCCAGCAGGATGAGCATCATGAACGGCGTCCACTGCCACACCAGTGAGGCCTCGACGGCGAGCAGCGGGGTGTTCGAGATCCAGTCCGGCTGCGGACCTCCGACGTAGTGCAACAGGCCGTTGAGCAGACCGTATTCGGGGTTGTACAGGACGTGCTTCCACAGCAGCGCGGCCGCCACGGGCACGACCAGGAACGGGGCGATCAGCAGGGTGCGGACCACGCCCCGGCCCGTGAAGCGGCGGTCGAGGAGCAGGGCGAGGGCCAGGCCGAGGACCAGACTGACCAGGACCACCGCCACCGTCAGGAGGATCGTCGTCCACACCGACCGGCGCAGGTCGGGGTCGGTGAGGACGTCGCCGTAGTTGGCGAGGCCGGTGAAGTGACGGGCGTCCGGGTAGAGGGCGTTCCAGTCGAAGAGGGAGATCACCAGGGTGGCGACGAAGGGCAGCTGGGTGACCGCGATCATGAAGATCAGGGCGGGGAGCAGCGGGGCCCGGGTGGCCCAGGCCTTCAGCCGGGAGGACGGCGGGCGCACGGTGGTGCGGACGTTCTCGGGTGCGGCCGCGGGGGCCGAGGTCGTGGCGGTCATCGTCCCTCGTACTCCTCGGAGATCTTCTCGGCGAGCTGCTGGGACTTCTTCAGGGCCTCCTCGACGGACTGGCGTCCGGCGATGGCCGCGCTGATCTCCTGGGAGACCTTGGTCCCGAGGTCGGTGAACTCCGGGATGCCGACGAACTGGATGCCGGGTGCGGGGCGCGGCTGCACGCCGGGGTCGCCCGGCTTGGCGCCCTCGATGGCCTCGCGGGTCATCTCCTGGAAGGCGGCGGCCTCGGCGCGGTAGGCCGGGTTGTCGTACGTCGAGGCCCGCTTGCCGGCCGGGACGTCGGACCAGCCGACCTGGTCGCCGACGAGCTGCTCGTACTCCTTGCCCGACGCCCAGGAGACGAACTTCCAGGCCTTCTCGGGGTTGCGGGACGCCTTCTGGATGCCCCAGGCCCAGGTGTAGAGCCAGCCGGAGGAGTCGGTCCTCTCCACGGGGGCCGGCGCGTAGCCGATCTTCCCCTTGACCGGGGAGTTGGCCGATTCCAGGGAGCCCGCCGCCGACGTGGCGTCGTACCACATGGCGACCTTGCCCTGGGTCAGGTTGTTGAGGCACTCGGCGAAGCCGGACTGGGCGGCGCCGGACTCGCCGTGCTCACGGACCAGGTCGACATAGAACTTCGTCGCCTTCCGCCACTCGGGCGAATCGAGACGGGCCTGCCAGTCCTTGTCGAACCAGGTGCCGCCGAAGGTGTTGACGACCGTCGTCAGCGGTGCCATCAGCTCGCCCCAGCCGGGCAGTCCGCGCAGGCAGATGCCCTTCATGCCCGGCTCGGCCCCGTCCAGTTCGGCGGCGAGGCCGGCCACCTGGGTCCAGGTGGGGTGGGCGGGCATCGTCAGGCCCTTGGCGGCGAAGAGGTCCTTGCGGTACATGAGGAAGGACGACTCGCCGTAGAAGGGCTGCCCGTAGAGCTTGCCGTCGTCGCCGGTGAGGGACTCGCGCATCGGCCCGAGGATGTCCTTCTCGTCGTAGGCCGGGTCCTTCGCGACGTAGGGGTCCATCTCGTGGAGCCACTCGTTGCGGGCGTAGATCGGTATCTCGTAGTTGGAGAGGGTGGCGACGTCGTACTGGCCGGCCTGGTTGGCGAAGTCCTGGCTGATCTTGTCGCGGACGTCGTTCTCGGGCAGGACGGTGAAGTTCACCTCGATGCCGGTCTCCTTCGTGAAGTGGTCGGCGGTGAGCTTCTGCAGCTCGGTCATCTGCGGGTTGTTGACCATCAGGACGTTGATGGCGTCGCCGCCCGACCCGGCTCCGCCCGCTCCGACCCAGCAGCCGGAGAGCAGCGGGGCGAGCAGCGTCCCTGCGGCGGCCGCGGCGAGCAGGGCTCGCGGCCTCCGTCGGCTCTGGGTTCGCATGGATCGCTCCTGAACATAGGGGGAGATATGGGGCAGTGCGGGGCGTGGGGGTGCCCCGCGGGGACGTGCGGGTGGTGCTCAGACGCGGATGACCTGGGGGCCGAGCAGCGAGTAGCGGTGGGCCTCGGCCGCGGGCAGGAGGGTGCTGGTGACGATGGCCTCCAGCGCGCCGATCTCGGCGAAGCGGCAGAAGCTGACCGCGCCGAACTTGGTGTGCGTGCCGGCGAACACGGTGCGGCGGGCGGCGCGGACGGCCTGTGCCTTGACCTCGCTGACGGCGGGGTCGGGGGTGGTCAGGCCGTGCTCGCGGGAGATGCCGTTGGCGCCGATGTAGGCGAGGTCGACGACGAACCCGGCGAGCATCTTCGTCGTCCAGTGGTCGACGGTGGCGAGCGTGCCCGGCCGGACCCGGCCGCCGAGCAGCAGGACGGAGATGGCGCCGGCCTCGGCGAGGGCGCCCGCCACCGGCAGGGACGCGGTGACCACCGTCAGCGGACGGTCGCGGGGGAGGGCCTCGGCGATGAGCTGCGGGGTGAAGCCCTCGTCGACGAAGACCGTCTCGGCGTCGCCGAGCAGCTCGGCGGCGGCGGAGGCGATCCGGCGCTTCTCGGGGACGTGGCTGGTGGCGCGGAAGGCGAGCGTGGTCTCGAAGCCCGCGCTCTCCACGGGGTAGGCGCCGCCGTGGGTGCGGCGCACCAGGCCGTGGTCCTCCAGGGCGCGCAGGTCGCGCCGTACGGTCTCCTTGGCCACGCCCAGTTCGGCCGCGAGCGCGGTGACGTCGACCGAACCGGTGGCGCGGGCGGCCCGCACGATCTCGCGCTGCCGTTCCTCCGCCGTCCTCGTGCCCATGTCGGACACCCGCCTCACCGCCTCGTCGCCGCGTCCTTGCCCGTTCGGGCCCTGGGCGGGCCCTGGGCGGGCCCTGGGTGAAGTTCTACAGCGGCTCCGCGGCACTGACCAGGCTTGTTGCGGGCCCGATGCTGCCCGGTTGTGCCCGCTTCGACTGCCGGGTGCCCGTCGCGGACCTGGGAGGCAGCGGTGCGCGGGGTGAGAACGGGCAGTGCGGATGCCCGCATACGGGGGCGGGCGGGCCCGTTCGGTGCCCGCCCGCCCGTCGTGGGGTCGTCTTCCGGTCAGTACGGCCAGATCGGCGGGTCGGTCACGAAGTGGCCGCCGAGGCGGGCGTGCGCCGGGTTGTCCGGGTCGAGGTCGCCCTGTTCGGCGACGAGCTTCTCGGCGTACGGCTCGGAGTCGTCCTGCGGTTCGTAGCCGAGCGCCCGCGCGGAGGTGAGGTCCCACCACAGCCGGGTGTTGGCGGAGGAGCCGTGGACGACGGTGTGGCCGACGTTCTCCGCGGTGAGGGCCGCGTGCAGGAGCCGGGCGCCGTCGGCGGGGCTCATCCACACCGAGAGCATGCGCACGCTGGTCGGCTCCGGGAAGCAGGAGCCGATGCGGACCGAGACGGTCTCCAGTCCGTGCTTGTCCCAGTAGAGCTGGGCGAGGTCCTCGCCGAAGCACTTGGACACGCCGTAGAAGGTGTCCGGGCGGCGCGGCGTGTCGACCGGGATGAGGGGGTCGTCGCCCTGCGGGCGCGGGGTGTAGCCGACGGCGTGGTTGGAGGAGGCGAAGACGATGCGCCCGACCCCTTCCTCGCGGGCGGCCTCGTACAGGTTGTACGTGCCCTCGATGTTCGCCTTGAGGATCTTGTCGAAGGAGGCTTCCAGGGAGATGCCGGCGAGGTGGATGATCGCGTCGACGCCCCGGACCGCCTCGCGCACGGCGTCCCGGTCGGCGAGGTCGGCGACGATCGCGTCCGGCTCGCCCTCGACGGGGCGCAGGTCGAGCAGGCGCAGCTCGTAGCCGTAGCCGGGGAGCAGGTCCCGCATCAGGGTGCCGAGGCCGCCGGCGGCGCCGGTGAGCAGAACGGTGCGGGGAGCGGGCATCCTCGGGGTCTCCTGGGGTCTCCTCGAAGCGGCTGCCATACGCATGCGCGTACGGCGTTCATATGCGTGGACACGCTAAGGAGGGGAGGCGCGGCCCGTCAAGTGTCCGGGCGGGGTGATGCGGAAGCGGTGAATCCGCTGGTGTGTCGGCCGTTGGTGCGCTTGACCGGCCTCGCGGGGGCGGCTTAGCGTGGAGCCGTTCAGAAATATAGACGCAGATCATACATATGGAATGGGGACCGCCCGTGACCTCAGCCCCTCTCGCCGCCCGGCTCACTGTCCCCAGCGGGCCGCTGTTCTTCCCCGTCACGGCGTACGGCCCCGGCGGCGAGGTCGACCTCGACGTCTACCGCGCGCACGTGCGCCGCGGCGTCGAGGCCGGGGCCGCCGCCGTGTTCGCCTGCTGCGGCACCGGGGAGTTCCACGCGCTCACGCCCGAGGAGTTCCAGGTCTGCGTGCGGGCGGCCGTGGAGGAGACGGCCGGGCGGGTGCCCGTCGTCGCCGGCGCGGGCTACGGCACCGCGCTCGCCGTGCGCTACGCCCGGCTCGCCGAGGAGGCGGGGGCCGACGGACTGCTCGCCATGCCGCCGTACCTGGTCGTCGCCGGTCAGGAGGGGCTGCTGCGGCACTACCGGGAGGTGGCGGCCGCGACCTCCCTGCCGGTGATCGTCTACCAGCGGGACAATGCCGTGTTCACCCCGGAGACGGTCGTCGAACTGGCCCGCACGGACGGCGTGATCGGCCTCAAGGACGGGGTCGGCGACCTCGACCTGATGCAGCGCATCGTCAGCGCCGTGCGCACCGAGGCCCCCCGCGGGGACTTTCTTTACTTCAACGGGCTGCCGACCGCCGAGCAGACCCAGCTCGCCTACCGCGCCCTCGGCATCTCCCTCTACTCGTCCGCCGTGTTCTGCTTCGCCCCCGAGATCGCCCTCGCCTTCCACCGGGCGCTCCACGCGGGCGACGAGGCCACCGCGCACCGCCTGCTGGACGGCTTCTACCGGCCGTTCGTCGACCTGCGCGCCCAGGGCCGCGGATACGCCGTCGCCCTGGTCAAGGCGGGCGTACGGCTGCGCGGACTGGACGTGGGGGAGGTACGGGCGCCGCTGCACGAGCCGAGCGAGGACCATGTGAAGCAGCTCGCTCAGCTCATCGAGCGGGGGCACGCGCTGCTCGACGACGAGGGCGCGGCGGGCGACGAGGGGGAGGGCAAGTGAAGACGTCGGCGTTCGTCTACCCGTGGGACGTCAACGGCGACCCCGGGGCGGCCGGGTTCGTCGCGGGCATCGGCGTCGAGCAGGTGACGCTCGCCGCCGCCTACCACTCCACCCGCGCCCTCACCCCCCGCCATCCGCGCCACCGCGTCGTCACCGCCGAGTACGCCGCCGTCCTCTACCCACCGGACGCCGCCCGCTGGGAGGGCCGCGGACCCCGCCCCTACGAGGCCGGTGACTGGGCGCCCGGCGACGCCTGGGGCGAGGCCGCCGCCGCGCTCGCGGACGCCGGTCTCGAGGTGCACACCTGGGTGGTCCTCGCCCACAACTCCCGCCTCGGCGCCGAACAGCCGCACACCTCCGTCGTCAACGCCTACGGCGACCGCTACCCCTGGGCGCCGTGCATCGCACAGCCCGCCACTCGCGCCTACCTCGTCGACCTGGCCGCCGAGGCCGCGGTGCGGCCCGGCGCGCGCGGCACCGAACTGGAGTCCCTCGGCTGGTACGGGCTGGCGCACCTGCACGCCCACGACAAGACCGGCGGGGTCGGTCTCGGCGACGCCGGGCAGTACCTGATGTCGCTCTGCTTCTGCCCGGACTGCCGGTCGGGCTACGGCACACAGGGCCTCGACCCCGACGAACTGGCCGCCGCCGTGCGGGCCGCGCTGGAGCCGGTGTGGCGGGGGGCCGCGCCGTCGGACGGGGGCTGGGCGGGTGTGGAGAAGCTGCTCGGCGAAACGCGGGCGAACGCCACGCGCGCGTGGCGGGACGACACCGCGCGCACCCTCCAGGAGGCGGCGGTCGCCGCCGTCCGGGCCGCGGCACCCGACGGCTTCCAGGTCATGCTGCACGCCGACCCGGTGTCGTACCACTGCGGCGCCAACGCCGGTGTCGACCCCGCGCACATCCTGTCCGTCGCGGACGGCGTGACCGTGCCCTGCACGGGCGGCGCGGGCCTGCTGACCCCCTTCGCCGAGGTGCGCCGCACCGGTGCGGTCCTGGCCGCCAACCTCACGGTGGTATCCGGCATGGGCGGCAGCCCGCACACCCTCGCCGCGGACGCAACCCGCGCGCGGGAGCTGGGCGCGACGGAACTCCGGCTGTACCACGCCGGGCTGGCGTCGGACGCGGACCTGGAGGCGGTACGGGCGGCGCTGCGGGCGGGGTGAGCGGGGCGCGGGGGACGCGCGGCCTCGGCGACGGCTCCCGGGCCCGCCGTCCCGGGCGGGTCATGCCCGGTCGGTGGCCGCCGGGCGCCGGGCCAGTGCCGCCGCCGTCGCCAGCAGGACCACGCCCAGCACCGGCAGCAGGAGCCGCAGGGTGACCGACCCGACCAGGGCCGCGCCGGCGGCCAGGCCGAGCACGTTCGGCGCGAGGACCAGGGTGTTGGCCGTCGCGGCGACCCGGCCCAGCAGCGGCCCCGGTGTCTCGTGCTGGACGGCGGTCAGGGCGGCGATCAGCACCGCCGGCATGCCCGCGCCGGCCGCCGCGAAGGACACGACGGCCACCGCGTCGTACGGGACGGCCCGCACCGCCACCGCCGCCGCCAGCAGCGCGATCCCGGCCGTCGCGAACCGCCGTCCGCCCAGCACCCGCAGAGCGGGCCCGGCCAGCAGTCCGGCCGCCACCGAGCCGGCGCCCTGGACGGCGTACAGCGCACCGGCGTAGGCGGGAGAGCGCCCCAGGGAGTCGACGACGGCGTACACCGTGGCTCCGCAGACGCCCGCGCACAGCATCATGACGCCGCCGACGAGGACGAGCGGGCGCAGCCGCGGGTGCGCCCACAGGTACCGGGCGCCCTCGGCCGTCTGGCGCCGCCAGTGCACCGCAGGCCGCTCCGGCGGCGCCTCCCGCACCCGCAGAGCGGCGTACAGCCCCGTGGCCAGCACGAACGTCGCCGCGTCCAGCGCCGCCACGCTCGCACCGCCGTACGCCGCGCAGACGCCCGCGCCCGCCAGGGGTGCCACGAGCTTCACGCCCTCGGCCGCGGTCGTGCGCAGGCCGTTGAAGGCGCCGAGCAGCCCGGGGCGGAGGGCCGCCGCGACCAGCGCCGACTCGGCCGCGTCGTGCACGACGCCCACCGCGCCGTACACGAACAGCACCGCGAACAACAGCCACACCGTGTCCGGAGAGTCGACGGCGAAGAGGGTGAGGAGGAGGCCCGCGAGCAGCAGGTTGCCGGCGATCAGCAGGGGTTTGCGGCGGACGCGGTCGGCGAGGGTGCCCAGCGCCGGGCCCAGCAGCGTGGGCGTCCACATCGCGAGCACGCACAGGGCCGCGAGCCCGTCCGATCCGGTGAGCTCCTTCACCCACACACCGGACGCCAGCCACAGCGCGGAGGTGCCGAAGCCGGACACCACCACCGCGGCGAGATACAGCCCCGCGTTGCGGTCGCGCAGGACGCGGGTCAGAGGCCGGGTCCCCCGCGTCGTCTTCCCCGGGTGCGTCGGTTCTGCCTTCATACCCGGCACAGTGGGGCTGAGGTGCGGGGGAGGGCATCGGGCAGGTGCCCTAGATGCGAGGCCCGTGACCGATGAGTCCGGCGGCCCCCGTCGGTCTACCTACCGAGAGAGCCGGTCACGCGTCACCGAGGAGCAGCTGATGACCCAGGACACCCCCGCCCCCGCCCCCACGCTCGACCTCGGACCGCAGGCGCGGATCGTGGCACGCCTCGCGGAAGGGGTGAGCGACGCCTGCCTCGGGGACGCGACGCCGTGCCCGGACCTGGCCGTCCGCAACCTGCTCGGCCACCTGACCGGCCTGGCCGCCGCGTTCCGCGACGCCGCGCGCAAGGACCTGGGCGCCACCACCGACACCAGCCCCGGCGCGAGCGTGCCGGACCTCGGTCCCGGCTGGCGCGAGGAACTGCCCAAGGTGCTCGACGAACTCGCCGACGCCTGGCGGGACCCGGAGGCCTGGACCGGCATGACCCGGGCCGGCGGCGTCGACCTGCCCGGCGCGGTCGCCGCCGCCGTGGCGGTCGACGAGCTGGTGATCCACGGCTGGGACCTGGCCCGTGCCACCGGCCAGGAGTACGCGCCCGACCCGGCCGCGCTCCAGGTCTCGCACGGCTTCCTCACCGCCGCCGCGGAGGAGCCCGACTCGGGCGGCGGCATCTTCGGCCCCGCCGTACCGGTCCCGGCCGACGCTCCGCTGCTGGACCGCACGGTGGGCCTGAGCGGCCGCGACCCGGGCTGGACCCGCCCCGCACGCTAGAGGGCGGCGGGCGCCGTGGGGGCGCCTGGGCGTGGGTGGGCACCGGGACCGGAACGTTCGCGAAGTTGCAGCGGCACACCGGTCGGGGCGGCTGAGCGCGACCTGGATCTCCCACCCCGACGCGGACACCGCCGACCCGCTGCCCGCGCCGTACGCCTGCTCCCTGCGGTGGCACGACCCCCGCCCGCGTCCGTTCCCGTCCACGCCCCGCAGGGCTGCGCCGAGCGTCCGACCGGTTTCCTCGGGCGCCCGGACACCGCGTTCCTCGACTTCAGGCCGCTGCACGACGGCGACACCGCCCGCCCGCCAGCGCCAGCCGGATCCTCACGGAACCCGCCCGCGGCGCCGGCCTCTCCCTGTGCGAGGCGGACATCGACGCCCATCGCGAACGCGAACAGGTGCACCTGACGCCCGAGGGCGCGGGCGGCACCGCCCGTGAGGCCGGCGCCCGGCGTCTGCTCCTCACGCATGTCGGGCCCACGCTCATCCCCGGGGCCGCGGCCGCACGGGCCGCCGCGGCGTTCGGCGGGCCGGCCGCCACCGCGCGCGAGGGCCACAGCACCGTCGTCCGAGCGCCACCCGAACTTTCTTTGTCAGAAGCATTGACGCGGCCCCGCGCCCCTCCTACCTTCAACGCGTCGTACTCCGTACGTCATATATGAGACGCGATATGTGAGATCCGAGAGGCGCGCATGACCTCTGTGCCCACGCCGATCCCCTCCCGCACGCAGTACGTGCTGGAGGAGATCAAACGCCGCATCCTCACCGGACGCCTGACGCCCGGTCAGGCCCTGGTCGAGACCGACCTCGCCGCACAGTTCGGGGTCTCCAAGACCCCGGTGCGCGAGGCGCTCAAGACCCTGGCCGGCACCGGACTGGTCGTGATGAGCCAGTACAAGGGCGCCACCGTGCGCATGGTGGACGCGGACATGGCGCGCGAGGTCTACGACGTGCGGCTGCTCCTGGAGCCGGAGGCACTCAAGCGCGCGGTCCGCCGCGGCGCCTCCCTGGACGCCGCCCGCGACGCGCTGTCCCGGGCCGACCAGGCCACGGACACCGCCGAACGGTCGCTCGCCAACCGCGAGTTCCACCGCGCCCTGTACGTGCCGTGCGGCAACCCGCTGCTCGGCCGGATGCTCGACGAGGTACGCGACCAGGCGGCCCTCGTCTCGGCCGTCGCCTGGGCCGCCGACCCCTCCTGGGAACGGGAGGCCGGCGAGCACCAGGAGATCCTGCGTCTCGCTCTCGCGGGCGACGCGGACGGCGCCGCGAGCGCCCTCCACGCCCATATCGCGTCGTTCGTCGAGCGGGCCTTCCCGCACGCGGGAACCGAGGCCCAGGAAGAGGTCGGTCAGGCATGACAACGACGTTCGAGTCCCAGCGGGCGGCCCTGGCCGACGTGGTGGCCATCCCGGTGACCCCGTTCGCCGAGGACGGCTCCGTCGACCCGGCCGGCTACCGGGCCCTGCTGCGTCGTCTCCTCGACGCCGGCATCACGACCCTCACCCCGAACGGCAACACCGGCGAGTTCTACGCCCTCTCCCCGGCCGAGCGCCGCCTCGTCACCGAGCTGACGGTCGAGGAGGCCGGCGACCGGGCCGCCATCCTGGTCGGCGTCGGCCACGACGTGCCGACGGCGGTCGCCTCCGCGCAGCACGCCCGCGAGCTGGGCGCCCAGATGGTGATGGTCCACCAGCCTGTCCACCCCTACGTCTCCCAGGGCGGCTGGGTCGACTACCACCGGGCGATCGCCGAGGCCGTGCCCGAACTGGGCGTCGTGCCCTACCTGCGCAACCCCCAGCTCCCCGGGGCCCGCCTGGCCGAGCTCGCCGACCACTGCCCCAACGTCCTCGGCGTGAAGTACGCCGTCCCCGACGCGGCCCGGTTCGCCGCCTTCGCCCGGGACGCCGGCCTCGACCGCTTCGTGTGGGTGGCGGGGCTCGCCGAGCCGTACGCCCCCTCCTACTTCTCCGCGGGCGCCACCGGCTTCACCTCGGGCCTGGTGAACGTCGCCCCGGCCGTTTCGCTGAACATGATCGAAGCGCTTCGATCCGGTGACTACCCGGCCGCCATGAAGGTCTGGGAGCAGATCCGCCGCTTCGAGGAACTGCGCGCCGCCAACGGCTCCGCCAACAACGTCACCGTCGTCAAGGAGGCCCTCGCCTCCCTCGGGCTGTGCCGCCGCGAGGTCCGCCCGCCCAGCAAGCCGCTGCCCGACAGCGAGCGCGCCGAGGTCGCAGCCATCGCCGCGGGGTGGGCGATATGAAGCCCGGCAAGTCCCCCGAACAGCTCCGCAGCCACCAGTGGTACGGCACCGACGGCCTGCGCTCCTTCAGCCACCGCGCCCGCACCCGTCAGCTCGGCTACCTGCCCGAGGAGCACCTCGGCAAGCCGGTCATCGCCATCCTCAACACCTGGTCCGACATCAACCCCTGCCACGTCCACCTGCGCGACCGCGCCCAGGCGGTGAAGCGGGGCGTGTGGCAGGCGGGCGGCTTCCCGCTGGAGTTCCCGGTCTCCACGCTCAGCGAGACCTTCCAGAAGCCGACCCCGATGCTCTACCGCAACCTGCTCGCGATGGAGACCGAGGAGCTGCTGCGCTCCTACCCGGTCGACGGCGCCGTGCTGATGGGCGGCTGCGACAAGTCCACGCCCGCCCTGCTCATGGGCGCCGCCAGCGTCGACCTGCCGGCGGTGTTCGTGCCCGCCGGGCCCATGCTTCCCGGGCACTGGCGCGGCGAGACCCTCGGGTCCGGCACCGACATGTGGAAGTACTGGGACGACAAGCGGGCCGGCCTCATCGGCGACTGCGAGATGCAGGAACTGGAGAGCGGCCTGGCCCGCTCGCCCGGCCACTGCATGACGATGGGCACCGCCTCCACGCTGACCGCCGCCGCCGAGGCCCTCGGCGTCACGGTCCCGGGCGCCTCCAGCATCCCGGCCGTCGACTCCGGGCACGACCGGATGGCCGCCGCAGCCGGGCTGCGCATCGTCGAGCTCGTCCACCGGGACCGCAAGCTGAGCGACATCCTCACCGCCGACGCCTTCGAGGACGCCGTCACCACCGTGCTCGGCCTCGGCGGCTCCACCAACGCCGTGATCCACCTGATCGCCATGGCGGGCCGCGCGGGCGTCACCCTCACGCTCGACGACTTCGACCGCATCGCCCGCACCGTCCCGGTGCTGGCCAACGTCCGCCCCGGCGGACAGACGTACCTGATGGAGGACTTCCACTTCGCCGGCGGCCTGCCCGGCTTCCTCTCCCGCATCACCGACCTGCTCCACCTGGACCGCCCCACCGTCTCGCACGACACGATGCGCGAGCAGCTCGCCGGTGCCCTCGTCCACGACGACGACGTCATCCGGCCCCGGCACAACCCGGTCGCGAGCGAGGGCGGGGTCGCCGTCCTGCGCGGCAACCTCTGCCCGGACGGCGCCGTCATCAAGCACATCGCCGCGGAACCGCACCTGCTCAAGCACACCGGCCCCGCCGTCGTCTTCGACGACTACAGAACCATGCAGCGCACCATCAACGACCCCTCCCTGGACATCACCGCCGACAGCGTGCTGGTGCTGCGCAACGCCGGCCCCAAGGGCGGACCGGGCATGCCCGAGTACGGCATGCTGCCCATCCCCGACCACCTGCTCAAGCAGGGTGTGCGGGACATGGTGCGGATCTCCGACGCCCGGATGAGCGGCACGAGTTACGGCGCGTGCGTGCTGCACGTGGCGCCCGAGTCGTACGTCGGCGGACCGCTCGCGCTGGTGCGCACCGGCGACTCGATCACCCTCGACGTCGAGGCGCGCTCCCTGCGGCTCAACGTGGACGACGAGGAGCTGGAGCGCCGCAGGGCCGCGTGGACGCCGCCGCCCGCCCGCTACGAACGCGGCTACGGCGCGCTCTACAACGAACAGATCACCCAGGCCGACACCGGCTGCGACTTCGAGTTCCTGGCCCGCCCGGGCACGGTGCAGGACCCGTACGCCGGCTGACCCCCCCGCGGCAGCAGGACACCGCACACCCACGCACCCGGAGAAAGCGCTTCCCGCGCCGCCGCGCCGCAGGCGCACCGCACGCGCACCACCCACGCACGACGTACCAGAACGGAGAACTGTCATGGCCCAAGCCGCAGCCGTGGCGAAACCGCCCGTGCCACCCCGGCGGCGCCGCCGTGCCTCCGCCACGCCGCGCAGGCTCCCGTACCTGCTGATCGGTCCGGCCGCCCTCCTCATGCTGGGCTTCATCGCCTACCCGGTCATCAGCGTCTTCTACTACAGCCTGCAGGACTACAACCCCACCAAGCCGTGGCGGAACGGCTTCGCTGGCCTCGACAACTTCGTCAAGATCTTCACCGACGACCCGCAGTTCTGGGACACCCTCGTCTTCAGCGCCAAGTGGGTCTTCGTCGAGGTCGGGCTCCAGCTGCTGTTCGGCCTGGCGCTGGCCCTCATCGTCAACCAGACCTTCGTGGGCCGGGGGATCGGACGCGCCCTGGTCTTCTCCCCGTGGGCCGTCTCCGGCGTGCTGACCTCCGCGATCTGGGTGCTGCTCTACAACTCCCAGACCGGCGTCACCCGTTACCTCGCCGACATGGGCATCGGCTCGTACGGCACCAGCTGGCTGTCGGACACCTCGACCGTGTTCTCCGCGGCGGTGGTCGCCGACCTGTGGCGCGGCGTCCCCTTCTTCGCCATCCTCATCCTCGCCGACCTCCAGTCCGTCTCGAAGGACCTGTACGAGGCCGCCGAGGTGGACGGGGCCAGCCGGATCAAACAGTTCTGGCACATCACGCTGCCCCACCTGAAGGACGCCATCATCCTGTCCACCCTGCTGCGCGCGGTGTGGGAGTTCAACAACGTCGACCTGCTCTACACACTGACCGGCGGCGGACCCGCGGGCGAGACCACGACCCTGCCCCTCTACATCGCCAACACCAGCGTCGACGCCCACGACTTCGGCTACGCGTCGGCCCTCACCACGGTCGCGTTCGTGATCCTGCTCTTCTGCTCGATCGTCTACCTGCGGCTGAGCAAGTTCGGAGGCGAGAACAAGTGATCACCAAGGAGGCCCCCGCGCCCGCCCCCGCCCCCGTGCGGGCCGGCCAGGAACCGCCGCGCCCCGCCAAGAAGCGCCCCGCCTGGGACGAGGTCCCCCGCTGGCAGATCTACCTGCCGCTCGGTGTCTACCTGGTCTTCACGCTGATCCCGTTCTACTGGATCCTGCTCTTCGCGGTGCGCCCCGCCGGCTCGACCTCGCTCGTGCCCTGGCCCATCACCTTCGAGCACTTCGAGAAGGTCTGGACCGACCGCAGCTTCGGCACCTTCTTCCAGAACAGCGTGCTGGTCGGCCTCGCCACCCTGGTCATGACGACGCTCGTCGCCCTGGCCGGCGGCTACGCCCTCGCCCGGTTCGACTTCAAGGTCAAGCGGGGCTTCATGCTCGCCCTGCTCTGCTCCCAGTTCGTGCCCGGCGCGCTGCTGCTGGTGCCGCTGTTCGAGATCTTCGCCGAGCTGAAGCTGATCAACTCCCTGGTCAGCGTCATCATCGCCGAGACGGTCTTCCAGCTCCCGCTGTCGATGATCCTCATCAGCAACTTCATCAAGAACGTGCCCTACTCCCTGGAGGAGGCCGCCTGGGTCGACGGCTGCGGCCGGTTCCGGGCCTTCAGGGTCGTCGTCCTGCCCCTGCTGCGGCCGGGTCTGATCGCCGTCGGCTCCTTCGCCTTCGTGCACTCCTGGAACCACTTCCTGTTCGCCCTGATGTTCCTCAACAACCAGGACAAGCAGACCATCCCGGTCGGCCTCAACACCCTGATGAGCGCGGACAGCGTCGACCTCGGCGCGCTCGCCGCCGGCGGCATCATCGCCGCCGTCCCCGTCGTGATCGTCTTCGCCTTCATCCAGAAGTGGCTGATCACCGGCTTCAGCGCGGGGGCGGTGAAGGGATGAGCCGGGTTCCCGTCGTCCTCGCCGGCGCCCGCGGCCACGGCCGCTGGCACGTCGCCAACATCCGCCGTCTGGAGCGGGCGGGCCTGGTCCGCCTGGCCGGCATCTGCGAGCTCAGCCCGCTGACCGAACAGGAGGCCGGCGGCGAACTCCCCGAGCAGTCCGCCGACTTCGGTGCCCTGCTCGACTCCACCGGCGCCCGGATCGCCGTGATCTGCACACCGATCCCCACCCACACCGACCTCGCGCTGACCGCCGCCCGCCGGGGCGTGCACCTGCTGCTCGAGAAGCCCCCGGCACCGTCGTACGCCGAGTTCCGGCGCATGGCCGACGGGGTCGCCGAGGCCGGCGTCGCCTGCCAGGTCGGGTTCCAGTCGCTGGGCTCGCACGCCGTGTCCGCGATCCGCTCGCTGATCGCCGACGGCGCGGTCGGCGAGGTGACGGGCGTCGGCGGGGCCGGGGCCTGGGTGCGCGACGAGGCCTACTTCCGCCGGGCACCCTGGGCGGGCCGGCGGCGGCTGGACGGCGCCGACGTGATCGACGGCGCGCTGACCAACCCCCTCGCGCACGCCGTCGCCACCGCCCTGGCACTGGGCGGCACCGCCCGCGCCGAGGACGTCACCGGCATCGAGACCGAGCTGAGTCACGCCAACGACATCGAGGCCGACGACACCTCGTGCGTACGCGTCACCACCGCGCGGGGCCATCGCGTCACGGTCGCCGCGACCCTGTGCGCCGAGCGGGCCGGCGAGCCGTACGTCCTGGTGCACGGCAGCAGCGGCCGGATCACCTTCTGGTACAAGCAGGACCGCGTCCTGCTCCAGCGCGCCGGCCACGGACCCGAGGAGTACGACCACGGCCGCACCGACCTGCTGGAGAACCTGGTCGACCACCTCACCACCGGCGCCGGCCTGCTGGTCCCGCCGGACGAGACCGGCGCGTTCATGCAGGTCGTGGAGGCCATCCGCCGGGCCCCGGACCCGCAGCCGCTGCCCGACGGCGCCTGGCACCGGGTCCCCGGCGAGAACCGCCGCTCGGTCCCCGGCATCGACGGACTCGTGGCCGCCGCCGCCGACACCCTCTCCCTGTACTCCGAACTCGGCGCCCCCTGGGCGCCGCGCACGGAGCACCCGCTGAAAGAGGTGAGCACCCGATGACCGGCACCGACTCCCCGGTGCTGCGCGTGGCGGGCCGGCCCGTCGGCCGGTACGTCGTCCGGCCCGAGCTGCCCGCCCGCCTCTCCCCGCGCCCCTACCTGCACCCCGTCACCACCCTGGCCGGCACCGTGGTCACCGAGTTCGGCCCCGCCGACCACCTCCATCACCTCGGCGTCGGTGTCGCCGTTCCCGACGTCGAGGGCCACAACTTCTGGGGCGGGCGCACCTACGTCCGCGACCAGGGGCCGACCGAGCTCGACAACCACGGCGCGCAGCGTCACACCGCCTTCCAGCTCCGCGACCCCGACGGCTTCGTCGAGGAGCTGCGCTGGGTCGCCGCCGGCACCGAGCTGCTGCGCGAGCGCCGCACCGTCGCGGCCACCGGGCTCACGGACACCGCCTGGGCGCTGGACTTCACCTTCTCCCTCACCAACGTCACCCCGGACCCCCTCACCATCGGCAGCCCCGCCACCAACGGGCGCCCCGGCGCGGCCTACGGCGGCTTCTTCTGGCGGGCCCGCAAGGAGAACACGGCCCCGCACGTCTTCACCCCCGACCGCGAGGGCGAACAGCAGGTCCACGGCGGCACCGCCGACTGGCTCGCCCTCACCGGCGACACCTGGTCGCTGGTCTTCGCCGGGGCCACCGACCGCACCCGGCGCGACCCGTGGTTCGTGCGCACCGAGGAGTACCCGGGCGTCGGCTCCTCCCTGGCCCACGACGAGCGGCTCCCGCTCGCCCCCGGCGACACCCTCGTCCGCCGCGTCGTCACGGTCGTCGCCGACGGCCGCCTCGACGCCGACGGCGCCGCGACCCTCGTCCGCAAGGCGGTGAGCCCGTGACCCCCGAGACCGCGGAGACCTACACCAACCCGGTGCTGAACGCCGACTGGTCCGACCCGGACGTGGTGCGCGCCGGCGACGACTTCTACCTGACCGCCTCCAGCTTCGGCCGCGCCCCCGGCCTGCCGCTGCTGCACTCCCGGGACCTGGTCAACTGGACCCTGGTCGGGCACGCGCTGGACCGCCTGGAACCGGCGGACGCCTTCGCCGCGCCCCGGCACGACTGCGGCGTCTGGGCCCCGTCCCTGCGCCACCACGCCGGCCGCTTCTGGATCTTCTGGGGCGACCCCGACCAGGGCGTCTTCCAGGTCAACGCCCCCGAGATCCGGGGCCCGTGGACCGAGCCGCACCTGGTGAAGGCCGGCAAGGGCCTGATCGACGCCTGCCCCCTGTGGGACGAGGAGACCGGCGACGCCTACCTCGTGCACGCCTGGGCCCGGTCCCGCTCCGGCGTCAAGAACCGCCTCACCGGGCACCGCATGCACCCGGACGGCACCGAGCTCCTCGACGAGGGCAAGGTGATCGTCGACGCCGACCGCATTCCGGGCTGGTTCACCCTGGAGGGCCCCAAGCTCTACCGGCACGACGGCTGGTTCTGGATCCTGGCGCCCGCCGGGGGAGTGGAGACCGGCTGGCAGGGCGCCTTCCGCTCCCGCGGCTTCTTCGGGCCGTACGAGGAGAAGGTCGTCCTCGAGCAGAAGGACACCGACGTCAACGGCCCCCACCAGGGCGGCTGGGTGCGCACCGCGGCCGGCGAGGACTGGTTCCTGCACTTCCAGCAGCGCGGCGCGTACGGCAGGGTGGTCCACCTCCAGCCGATGACCTGGGGGACGGACGGCTGGCCGGTGCTGGGCGACGACGGCGCCCCGGTGACCGTCCACCGGCGTCCCGCCCTGCCGCCCCAGCCGCCCGCCGCGCCCGCGACCGACGACGACTTCCCCGGCGGACGTCACGGGCGCCAGTGGTCGTGGACGGCCAACCCCGGCGACGGCTGGGCCACCCAGCACTCCGGGGACGGGCTCCGGCTCGCCTGCGTCCGCACGGCCGACGCGCACGACCTGCGCAAGCTGCCGAACGTCCTGACGCAGCGGCTGCCCGGCCTGCCGTCGGCCGTCGAGGTGGAGCTGCGCCTGGACAGCACGGAGCCGGGTGCCCGGGCCGGTCTGGCGGTGCTCGGCGACGCCTACCGCTGGATCGGTCTCCAGCGGGGCGCGGACGGGGCGGTGCACCTGGTGCACCGGTTCGCCGAGTCGGTGGCCGAGGCCGAACGCGACGCCGACCACCCCCGTGTTGCACCCGCGGGGCGGGTACGGCTGCGCGTCGAGACGGCGCCCGGGGCGCGCTGCCGCTTCTCCTACGACCTCGGCGACGGCCACCGGAGCACCGGCCAGGTCTTCGCCGCCACCCCGTGGCGCTGGGTCGGCGCCCTGCTCGGCCTGTTCGCGCTGGCACCCGCCGGCCAGGGACACGCCGGGGCCGCCGAGTTCACGCGGTTCCGGATCCGTCCCCAGTGACCCACCCCACCCGTACGCCTGTTGGGAGCCGCAATGACGCACCTCCGTAGCAAGCGCTTGCCGGGCACCGGCAGAACCCTCGCCGCCGTCCTGGGCCTGGTCACCGCCCTCGCCCTCGGAACGGCCGGGGAGACGCGTGCCGCCGCCCCGCCGGACGGCCGGCCGGCGGGCGACCCGCACCTGTCCGACCGGCCCCACGGCTTCGCCTCCCTGGCCGGCGGCACCACCGGCGGCGCGGGGGGCCGGGTCGTCACCGTCACCGACCGGGCCGCGCTGGCGGCGTACGCGGCGGCCGAGGAGCCGTACGTCATCCGGGTGGCGGGCACGATCGCCGTCGAGCCCTTCGGCGCGCAGATCACGGTCGCCTCGGACAAGACGATCACCGGCGTCGGCGACACCGGTGAGATCGTCCACGGCGAGCTGCACCTGAACCCCGGCACGCACAACGTGATCATCCGCAACCTGACGATCCGCGACTCGGCGGTCGCCGGGAACTGGGACTGCAAGGACACCGACTTCGACGGCATCCAGATGGACACCGCGCACCACGTGTGGGTCGATCACAACCGCTTCTCGAACATCTGCGACGGGCAGCTGGACGTCCGCAAGGACAGCGAGTACGTGACCGTGTCGTACAACCGGTTCGAGAACAACAACAAGACGTTCGGGCTCGGCTGGACGACGAACGTCAGGACGCAGATCACCATCGACCACAACTGGTTCGCGAACACCAAGCAGCGCAACCCCTCGGTCGACAACGCAGCGTACGCCCACCTCTACAACAACTACCTGACGGCCCAGGCCGACCCGGGCGACCCCGTGTGGACGTACGGGAACTGGTCGCGCGGCGCCACCAAGATGGTCATCGAGAACAGCTACTACCAGGACGTCCAGCACCCCTACCAGGCCGACGCCACCGCCGAGCTGGTGCAGCGCGGATCGATCCTGCGCAACACGACGGGCCGCCACGACGAGTGGGGCACCGCCTTCGACCCGCGTGACTTCTACGCCTACCGGCTCGACCCGGCGGCGGCCGTGCCCGCGCTGGTGAAGCGGTTCTCGGGACCGCAGAAGCAGCTCGGCACCCACTGAACCACCCGCAGCACCACGCACCGACCCCCCACGTCGTTCAGCACCGCACTGTTGGATCCAGAAGAAGAGAGCCGACCAATGAAGATCAGCATGCGCAGCAGCAGAAGCACAGGCAGGCGCCGGACGTCCGCCGCCGTCGCCCTGGGGGCCGTGCTCGCGCTGACCGCCACCGCCTGCGGTGACGACGGCAGCGGGGCGGGCGGCGACAAGGGCGCCGAGGGCAGCGGCAAGGGGAAGATCGTCTTCTGGGACAACAACGGCGGCATCCGCACGGCCGTGTGGAAGGAGATCATCGCCGACTTCGAGAAGGCGAACCCGGACATCGACGTCGAGTACGTCGGCATCGCCGCCACCGAGTACCAGTCCAAGGTCGACACCGCCATCCAGGGCGGCGGCCTGCCCGACGTCGGCGGTGTCGGAGCGGCGATGCTCGCCGGGTTCTCGGCGCAGAACGCGCTGGAGCCGCTGGACAACCGGCTCACCGGCTCGTCCCTGAACGGCAGGGTCAACAAGGACATGATCGAGTCGCTGCGGGCCGCCGGCGGCGGCGACGGCCGGCTGTACTCGGTGCCGACCTCGGCCAACAACGGCGTCCTCTACTACCGCACCGACCTGTTCGAGAAGGCGGGCCTCGAGGCGCCGACGACCTGGGACGCCTTCTACACGGCGGCCGAGAAGCTGACCGCCGCGGGAAGGAACGAGTTCGGCTACACCATCCGCGGCGGCTCCGGCTCCATCGCCCAGGCGCTCGACGCGATGTACGGGCAGTCCGGCATCACCTCGTTCTGGGACGCCGACAAGAAGAAGACCACCGTCAACGACCCGAAGAACGTCGAGGCCCTGGAGAAGTACGCGGCCCTCTACAAGAAGGTCACGCCGGCCGCCGACGTCAACAACGACTTCGCCAAGATGGTCGCCCAGTGGGACTCCGGCACGATCGGCATGCTCAACCACAACCTCGGCTCCTACCAGGACCACGTGAAGGCGCTCGGCGTCGACAAGTTCCGCGGCATCCCGCAGCCGGTCGGCGACTCCGGCAAGCGGGTGCAGGTGTCCAACCCGGTCGACGGGCTCGGGCTGTTCAAGAGCTCCAAGAACAAGGAGGCCGCCTGGAAGTTCATCGAGTTCGCCACCTCGAAGCAGCAGAACTCGAAGTTCAACGAGTCGGCCGGGCAGGTGCCGTCCAACACGGACGCCGCGAAGGACGCGTGGATCGCCAAGGCCGAGCCGACGAAGCTGGCCGCGGAGGCGCTGAACGACGGGTCCACGACCATCGTGCAGCTCCCGTACTACCTGCCGGACTGGAACACCATCTCCAAGGCGGACAACGAGCCGAACTTCCAGAAGGTGCTGCTCGGGAAGATGAGCGCGAAGTCGTTCCTCGACACGATGGCGGAGCAGCTGAACGAGGCGCAGGCCGAGTGGAACGAGCAGATGGGCTGACCGTCCTGAGCCGGACATCGCCGTGGGGCGGCCTGTGCGTGGCAGGTTTGCGGGCCGTCCCTGGCGTGTCGCGCCCACGCGGCGGAGCCGCACATCGACACCGCCCCGCGCCCCCCGGGGGGTGTCCCTCCCCACTCATGAAAGGCACCCAGCGTGTCACTCAGCCGAAGGCAAGTCACCGCGGCCGCCGTTGCCGCTGTTCCGCTGGCGTTCGCCGGTGCCGGTGCCGCGCGGGCCGGTGGGCGCCGGTCCCGCACGCTCCACGTCGCCGGTGACTCCACCGCCGCGCAGAAGTACGCCGACGCCGCGCCCGAGACCGGGTGGGGCATGGCCCTGCCGTTCTTCCTCCACCGGGAGCTTCCCGTCGCCAACCACGCGGTGAACGGGCGGAGTTCCAAGAGCTTCGTGGACGAGGGACGACTCGACGCGATCCTCGGCCTGATCCGGCCGGGCGATCTGCTGCTCGTCCAGTTCGCGCACAACGACGAGAAGGACGAGGACCCCACCCGCTACACCGAGCCCTGGACCACGTACCAGGACCACCTGCGCCTGTACGTCGACGGCGCCCGGGCCCGCGGGGCGCGGCCCGTGCTGGCCACGCCCGTCGAGCGGCGCCGTTTCGACGCGGACGGCGAGGCGGTCCCCAGCCACGGCGAGTATCCGGCGGCGATGCGGGCGCTGGCCGCCGAGGAGGGCGTGGCGCTGCTCGACGTGCAGGCGCTGTCGCTCGCCCTGTGGCAGCGGCTCGGCGTCGAGGAGACCAAGACGTACTTCAACTGGACCGCCACCGAGCAGGACAACACCCACTTCAACCCGCCGGGTGCGATCGAGGTGGCCCGGCTGGTCGCGCGGGAGCTGCTGCGCACGCGGGTGCTGGCGCACCGTGACGTGCGCCGGCTGGACGAGGACATCCCCGCGTCGTGGATCACCTGGCCGCGGCCGGGCACCGCCTGACAACCCCCGAACCGAGAATGGAGAGCCGCACCATGAGCACATCGAGATGGCATGGGCATGCCACAGGCAGAGTGGCCGCGCTGGCCGGCTGCACCGCCCTCGTGCTGAGCCTGACCGCCGCCACCGCCGAGGCCCGCCCCGGCCACCACCACTCCCGTGACGTCGCCCGGCAGACGCTGCCGGCGAAGGACGGCTGGGCCTCCCAGGGCGCCGGCACCACCGGCGGCGCCCGCGCCGACGCCGCGCACGTGTACACGGTCACCACCTGGGCCGAGTTCAAGGCCGCCCTCGCCGCCGGCGGCGACGCGCCGAGGATCATCAAGGTGAAGGGCACCATCGACGCCGTCTCCGAGGGCTGCGACGCCTTCGCCGAGCCCGGCTACGACTTCGACGCCTATCTGGAGAAGTACTCGCCCGAGAACTGGGGCCTGGACACCGACCTGAGCGGCGAGCCCGCCGGCAGCCCCGAGGGCCTGCGCCGGGCCTCCGCCGCCCGCCAGGACCAGTCGATCAAGGCGAACGTGCCGGCCGACACCACCATCATCGGGGTCGGCAGGAACGCCGGGTTCAAGGGCGCCAGCCTGCAGATCAAGGGCGTGGACAACGTCATCGTCCGCAACCTCGCCTTCGAGAGCCCCGTCGACTGCTTCCCGCAGTGGGACCCGACGGACGGCGACAAGGGCAACTGGAACTCCGAGTACGACAGCGCCGTCGTGTACGGCTCGACGCACGTCTGGCTGGACCACAACACCTTCACCGACGGCGAGCACCCCGACAGCGCGGCCCCCACCTACTTCGGCATGCTCTACCAGCAGCACGACGGCCAGCTGGACGTCGTCAAGGGCGCCGACTACGTCACCGCCTCCTGGAACGTCTTCACCGAGCACGACAAGACGATCCTGATCGGCAACAGCGACAGCGAGTCCACCGCCGTCGGCGACCGCGGCCACCTCAAGGTGACCTTCCACCACAACCTGTTCGAGAACCTCGTCGAGCGCGCGCCCCGTGTCCGCTTCGGCCAGGTCGACGTCTACAACAACCACTTCGTGGCCTCCGACGACTACGCCTACAGCTTCGGCGTCGGCAAGGAGTCCGCGCTCGTCGCCGAGCACAACGCCTTCACGCTCCCGGCCGGGACCAGCGCCGCGAAGGTCCTGAAGAAGTGGAGCGAGGCACCGGTCACCGCCGCGCACAACCAGGTCAACGGCCGCACGGTCGACCTGATCGCCGTGCACAACGCCCAGATCCCGGAAGAGACCCTCCAGCCGGGCGCGGGCTGGACGCCCACCCTGCGCACCAAGGTCCTCCCGGCGAAGGCCGTCCCCGCGGTCGTCGACCACGGTGCGGGCGCCGGCCGCCTGCGCTGACGCGCCCCCGAAACCGGGCCGGGGCGCCCGCACCGCCCCGGCCCACCCCCGGCCCCGTCATCCCCGAAGGAGCACGCGCATGCACCGCCCCGCACCCTCCCGCAGAGGCTTCCTGCTCGCGGCCGCCGGCGCCGGCGCCGCCGTCGGCCTCACCGCCGGACCGGCCCTCGCCGGCGGCCGCCCCCGCCCGTTCGGCCGGTACGGCTCGCCGTCCGCCCGCCGCACGCCCAAAACCCTGTACGTCGACCCGCACGGCCGCGGCGACTTCACCACCGTCCAGGCCGCCGCGACCGCCGCCACCGGCAGCGGCTGGACGCTCGTCCTCGCACCCGGCACCTACCGCGAGACCGTCACCCTCGACGCCACCCGCACCGACGCCACCTGGATCGGCGCCGGTGAGGACCCGCGCGACACCGTCATCGTGTACGACAACGCGGCCGGCACCCCCAGGCCCGACGGCTCCGGCACCTACGGCACCAGCGGTTCGGCCACGACCACCGTGCAGGCCGACGGCTTCACCGCCCGCTGGATCACCTTCGCCAACGACTGGCTGCGAGCCGACCATCCCGACTGGACCGGCACCCAGGCCGTCGCCCTCAAGGCGCAGGGCGACCGCACGGCGTTCCACCACTGCCGCTTCCTCGGCCACCAGGACACCCTCTACGCCGACACCCGCGCCCTGGACCACTTCGCCCGCCAGTACTACGCCCACTGCTACGTCGAGGGCGACGTCGACTTCGTCTTCGGCCGGGCGACCGCCGTGTACGAGAGCTGCCACTTCCGCACGCTGGTCCGCACCGACCTCGCCGCCGCCCCGTACGGCTTCGTGTTCGCGCCGTCCACGGCGGGCGCCAACCCGCGCGGCTACCTCGTGACCCGGGGCCGCGTCAGCAGCGAGGCCCCCGACGGCTACTACAAGCTGGCCCGCCCCTGGGTGCCCAGCTCCGACACCACCGCCCGCCCCATGCTCACCGTGCGCGAGACCCGCCTCGGCGCGGGCATCGACGCCGTCGCGCCCTACGCCGACATGCGCGACACCTACCCGTGGCAGGAGCAGCGCTTCCGCGAGTACCGCAACACCGGCCCCGGCGCGGCGATCACCGTCCCGGACAACCGGCCGCAGCTGACCCGTGCCGAGGCCGCCGGGCACACCAGGGAGGCGTAC
Organism: Streptomyces sp. NPDC048185; assembly: GCF_043202495.1. Lineage (NCBI taxonomy): Bacteria > Bacillati > Actinomycetota > Actinomycetes > Kitasatosporales > Streptomycetaceae > Streptomyces > Streptomyces sp. NPDC048185. Next base: position 105,820 of record NZ_JBIDAN010000001.1, on the reverse strand, counting down.
CTCGGCGACTGGCGTCCGTATGCCGGCCACCGGTGACCTGCCCGGCTTCCACCGGGCGCTCAGGGACGAGCTGACCTTCCCGCTCGCCTGGGGCACCTCGCCGATCCGCGACTTCGCGGCGTGGCGGCGGACGGCCCGCGCCACCGTCGAGGCGCACCTCCTCGTCGACCGGCAGGAGGACACGCCGTACGCCCCCGAGTTCGCCGACCGCCACGACGGCGACGGATGCACCCGCGAGACGGTCACCCTCTCCCTCACCCGCTACGCCCGGGTCCGCGGCGCCCTGCTCACCCCGCAGGGCGCCGGGCCCTTCCCGGCCGTCCTCCTCCTGCACGACCACGGCTCCCGCTTCGACATCGGCAAGGAGAAACTGGTCCGGCCCTGGTACGACGACACGCGCCTCGCCGCCGCGCGGGACTGGGCGGACCGGCACTTCGGCGGGCGGTTCCCCGGCGACGAACTGGCCCGGCGCGGTTACGTGGTCCTCTGCCTGGACGCCCTCGGCTGGGGCGACCGCGACCCCCTCACCTACGAGCGTCAGCAGGCCCTCGCCAGCACCCTCTTCCACCTCGGCAGCTCCCTGGCCGGGCTGATGGCCCGTGAGGACGTCCGGGCGGCCGGCTTCCTGGCGGGCCTCGACCGGGTGGACGCCCGGCGGGTCGCGGCCCTCGGCTTCTCCCTGGGCGGCTACCGCGCCTGGCAGACGGCCGCGCTCAGCGACGACGTCGCCGCCGCCGTCAGCGTGTGCTGGATGACCGGCCTGAAGGAGATGACGGTCCCCGGCAGCAACACCCTGCGCGGGCAGTCGGCGTTCCACATGCTGCACCCCGGGCTCGCCCGGCACCTCGACCTCCCCGACGTGGCGAGCCTCGCGGCGCCGAAACCGATGCTGTTCCTGAGCGGCGAGCACGACACGCTCTTCACACCGGAGGGCGTCCGGGCGGCCCACGCCCGACTCCGCGCGGTCTGGCGGGCGTCGGGCGCCGGCGACCGGCTGCGCACCGAGGTCGTGCCCGGCACCGGACACGCCTTCACCCGCGCCATGCAGGAGGACGCCCTGGGCTGGCTTGACGCGATCTTTGCCAGGTAAAGGGGTACCGATCCGGCCACAGCTCTCGCGCAGCCGGGGGTGACGCGCGTAGAAACGTGTCTCATGCATAAACCACTGCGCATCGCCGCCGGCACCGCCGCCGGCACCGCCGCCTGCGCCGTCGCCGGTGCCGCCCTCTACGGCACGGGTGCGGCCACCGCCGGACAGTCGACGGCCAACTCCACCCACGAGCCCTACAACATCGGGCAGCTGACCAAGGACATCGACACCTACTACGGCACCACGCCCGACGGCGACGGCGTCTACCAGGCGTCCCCGGACAGCCCGTACGCCAAGGACCTGGCCGGCATCGACGCCGCGGCGAGGAAGCAGATCGACAAGGCGGCCCGCGCGGCGGCGCACCACAAGGGCTCCCGGCCGGCGGTCGTCTTCGACATCGACGACACGCTGCTGCTCAGCCTCGACTACGAGAAGAAGAACAACTACGGCTACGACGGCGCCACCTGGGCCGCCTACGTCGACAAGGCCGACCGCCCGGCCGTGTTCGGCAGCCCCGAACTCGTGCGCTACGCGCAGGGCAAGGGCGTGGAGGTCTTCTACAACTCGGGCCTGAGCGAGTCCCAGCGCGCCGCCGCCGTCGAGAACCTGAAGAAGGTGGGCGCCGACGTGAACCTCGACGCCGGCCACATGTTCCTCAAGGACAAGGCGAACCCGCCGTCCTACCTGTCCCACTGCGCCACCGCGGGCACCTGGAAGTGCACCACCGTGGAGTTCAAGGCGGGCACCCGCCGCCACATCGAGCGGGACCTCGGGTACGACATCGTCGCCAACTTCGGCGACCAGTACTCCGACCTGCAGGGCGGCTACGCGGACCGGACCTACAAGCTGCCGAACCCGACGTACTTCGTCGAGTGACCTCTCGCGGCCCGGGAACGCCCCCGCCGGTCGTCACCGGCGGGGGCGGCCGCCGCGCCGGCCGAGTGGGGGCTCGGACGGCACGCACCGGCCCGGGGGGCGGGCCGGCGGACCCGGGGTCCGGACGGTCACTCGTACCTGATGTCCGAGGCCGTGAAGTCGCACGTCGTGCCGTAGGGGCCGACCGGGGAGAGCGCCGTGGGCTCCTTGCCGGTGTTGTTGCCCTCGAAGCGGACGCAGGTCTCGATCTTCTTCTTGCTGTCGCCGTGGACGCGTATGTTGCGCAGCGCGGCGGTGTCGCCGTAGTTCTGGTTGACGCCGACGATCGACTTGCCGGGCGCGGTGACGTCCACGTCGTTGATGATGATCGTGCGCCGGTACTGCGTCTTGCAGTTGCCGCAGGAGCGCACCAGCTTGCCGAAGTTCTCGACCTGGAACTTGGTGACGACGAGCTTGCCCGCGCCGTTGAACTGGAGCACCTTGTCGTCGGCGTTCTTCGCGCCGCCTCCGTACACGGTGTACACGGCCGAGGACGACGTGCCCTTGAAGCTGGCGGCGTCCTCGCCGACGTCCAGCCACCAGACGTTCTGCAGCGTGCAGGAGCCCTTGCAGTGGACGCCGTCCGCGGCCGGGGTGCCGATGATCACGTTCTTCAGCACGGCGCCGTCCGCCAGCTCGAAGATCGGGCCCTGGTCCTCGTCCTGGCCGGAGGTGCCGAGGTCACCGGTGCCGTAGAACTTCTTCATCGCGCCGTCGTAGGTGCCGGAGACCGGGATCGTCGACGAGACGGGCTTGCTGCCGGTGTCCGTGGGCCAGGACGACGCGGCACCGGCGGTGGTCACCATCGTCGTCGTCACGATCGCCGCACCCGTGAGGCCCAGGGCCGCGGCCGAGGCGATCACCGCCCGGCGCCTGCCGGGCCTGCGGCGGTGGCGGACGCGCTGTTCTGCTCGTGCAGTCATGCCCGAAGTCCTTGCGTGGGAGGGGGTGTTGTCGCTCCCTGGTCGCCACGGACGGGGAAAGGGTTGCCGGGTCCGCGGGGTTCCTCACGAACCGCTGTCGTGCGGCACGAAGTCGCCCCGCACCGACAGCCGTCCGGACGCGGCGGTGGCCGTCGCGGAGTAACGGTCGCCGTTCGCGTCCCGGCCGCCGCGCTCGTGGTTGTACTGGCCCGCGAAGACCCACTCGCCCGCCGGGACCGTACGGCCCCGCTCGAGCGTCCACCGGTACACGAGGAAGCCGTCCCGCTCCTCGACGGTGAACGTGAAGTCGTCCTCGGGCAGCGAGCGCCACGCGCCGGTGGAGGCGACCGAGCCGGTCTGCGCCACCCTCAGCTCGACGGTGAGCGCGGTCAGCGGGCTGCTCGTCCGCAGGGTGATGTTGCTCTGCGCCCAGTATTCGTTGCTGTGCGGGTCGACCACGGCGTCCGACGCCAACGGGCCGTCCTCGGTCCCGGCGGCCGGCGGACGTGCGGTGGCGGTCGCGGTGCCGGCCGGCGTCCCGGAGGGCGACGGTCCGTCCGGCCCCCGCGTCCCGGAGGAGGCGCTCGGTGCCGGGGCGCCGGACGACGGCCGGGGCGCGCGGCTCGTGGGGCCGGCCGCCGGCGGCGAGGACGCAGCCGACGTCGGCGACGTGGCGACCGAGCGCTGCGCGGGAGCGTCGTCCTTCACCGCGGTCGCCATCGTGTACCCGCCGACCGCGAGGACACCCGCCACCGCGGCCGTCGCACCGGCCACCCGGACCCAGCCCGGCACCGCGGGGCGGGCCGCCCGGCGCCCGGCGCGGTCCTGTCCCGCCATGCCGCGCTCGACCCGGGCCAGCATGCGCGCACGGTCGGGCTCGTGCGCCCCGGCCGCCTCGTGCAGCCGGGCACGCAGCTCCTCGTCCACGTCCCGCCGCCCGGTCATCGTTTCCTTCCCGCGGCCTCGCCGGTGCGGGCGATCGCCGCGTGCACCTGCCGCGCCGCTCCCCGTGTGCCGAGCACCCGCTGCAGTTCGGCCACCGCCTTCGACGTCTGGCTCTTCACCGTACCCACCGAGACGCCCAGGGCGAGCGCGGTGTCCTTCTCGGAGAGGTCGAACGCGTGCCGCAGCACCACGCACGCCCGCTTGCGGAAGGGCAGGGCGCGCAGCGCCTCCTGCACGTCCACCACGCCCGCGACGTCCGGGTTCTCCGCCTTCTCCTCGCGCTGCGACCAGAACAGGGCGACGCGCCGGCGCTCGCGCACCGCGCTGCGGATCCGGCTGCGGGCCAGGTTGGCGACGACGCCGCGCGCGTACGCCACCGGATGGTCGGCCGCACGCACCCGGTCCCAGCGGTGCCACAGCGCGAGCAGGGCGTCCGCCGCCAGGTCGTCGGCGGCGTCCGGCTCGCCCGTCAGCAGATGGGCGAGCCGGGACAGTTCGGCGTAGTGGCGTTCGAAGAAGGCGTGGAACTCCACGGAGGCGGCGTCGTCGACGACTGTGCCCACGGGCGGACTCTCCTCGCAGCGGCTTCCCCGGCGTCGAACAGCCGTGCGCCGGGCAGGGATCCGGAACTGTAGCAGCGTCGGCCGCGGCGACCGTACGGTGCGCCGAACACCGTATGGCAGCCCGAACCGGAGGTGGAGATGAGTTCCGGCCCCCGAGGCGCGGTCCGCGCGTCCTAGCCCTCGAGCGCCGCCTCCATCATCGCCTTGGCCACCGGGGCCGCCAGCCCGTTGCCGCTGACCTCGGAGCGGGCCGCGTCGGACTGCTCGACGAGCACGGCCACGGCCACCTCGTCGTCCGACGAGCCGGACTTGGCGTAGGACGTGAACCAGGCGTACGGCGTCTTGCTGTTGTTCTCGCCGTGCTGGGCCGTGCCCGTCTTGCCGCCCACGGTCGCGCCGGGGATCTGCGCGTTCGACCCGGTGCCCTCGTCGACGACCGTCCGCATGGCCGACTGAAGCTGCTCGGCGGTGGAGGAGCTGACGATCTGCTTCGTCTCCGCCGAGTCGTCGTAGTCCTCCAGCACATCGCCGTCACCACCGGTGATCTGCGACACCATGTGCGGCGAGACCAGCTTCCCGCCGTTGGCGATGGCCGCGGACACCATGGCCATCTGGAGGGGGGTCGCCGTCACGTCGAACTGGCCGATACCCGTCAGAGCGGTCGACGACCGGTTCATGTCCTTCGGGTACACGCTCGGGTAGGCCCGCACCGGCACGTCCTGCGTCTCGTCGTTGAACCCGAACTTCTCGGCCGTCGCCCGGAGCTTGTCCTGGCCCAGGTCCACGGCCATCTTCGCGAAGACGTTGTTGCACGAGTACTGCAGCGCGGTGCGGATCGTGGCGTTCTCGCAGGGGGCGTTCGGATTCTCGTTGGACAGGTCCGTCGTGGTGTCGGGCAGCGTGTACGGGTCCGGGCTGTCGGTGCGCTCGTCCACCGAGCCGTACAGCCCGTCCTCCAGCGCGGCCGCCGCCACCACGAGCTTGAACGTGGACCCCGGCGGCAGCGGCTGGCGCAGAGCGCGGTTGGTCAGCGGCTTGTCCGGGTCGCTCGTGAGCTGCTGCCACGCCTCACCCGCGGTGTTCGCGTCCGTCAGCGACGACGGGTCGTACGACGGGGTGGAGACGACCGCCAGGATCCTGCCCGTCTTCGGGTCGATCGCGACGGCGGCGCCCTTCTTGTCACCGAGGGCCTCGAGCCCGGCCTTCTGCACGTCCGGGTCGATCGTCGTGATCACGTTGCCCGGGTCGGCCCGCCCGCCGGTGACGGTGTCCATGAGCGTCTTCAGCCGCGGGTCGGTGCCGTTGAGCAGGTCCTGGTAGATGCCCTCCAGCTGCGTCGGCGCGTACGCCTGCGAGGCATAGCCCGTCACCGCGGAGTACAGCTCTCCGTCCGTGTACGTGCGTTTGTAGGTGAGGTCGCCGCCCTTCGTCGGCGCCGAGCCGGTGACCGACCGTCCGGCCACGATGATGTTCCCGAGCGGGTCCGCGTACGTCTCGATCGCGTTGCGCCGGTTGTCCTTGTCGTCCGCGAGCGCCTGGCCGTCGTAGAACTGCACCCAGGTCGCCCGCACCAGCAGAGCGAACACCAGGAGCAGCGTGAAGACCGATGCGCGCCTGATCGTCTTGTTCATCCCGCCCACAGGACGAACGGACGGGAGCGGATCGTTCCCATGCGCCCCGTTTTCTCATCATCCGTTCATGAAACCGGTTTCGCGAAGCCGGCCTCGTAGGCCCGGATGACCGCCTGGGTGCGGTCGCGGGTCCCGGTCTTGGCGAGCACCGACGCCACGTGCGTCTTCACCGTGGCCGCGCCCACCCGCATCCGCTCGGCGATCTCGGCGTTGGTCAGCCCGGTCGCCATCAGCCGCAGCACCTCGCCCTCGCGTTCCGTGAGCCGCGCCACCCAGGCCGGCGGGGCGGGCCTCGCGCGCGCGTGCTCGGCCGCGAGCGCCCGTACCGCCGACGGGAACAGCAGCGTGTCGCTGCGCGCCACCAGCCGCACGGCCTGGACGAGCGTGTCGGCGTCGGCGCGCTTGAGCAGGAAGCCCGCGGCCCCGGCGCGCAGGGCGTCGTAGACGTAGGAGTCGTTCTCGAACGTGGTCACCACGACGATGCGCGGCGGTTCGGCGAGCGTGGCGAGGATCCGCTCGGTGGCGCGGATGCCGTCGGCCTCGGGCATGCGGACGTCCATGAGGACGACGTCGGGCCGTGTCTCGCGCACCACGGAGACCGCCTCGGCCCCGGTCGCCGCCTCACCGGCGACCTCCATGTCCCGCTCCGCGGAGAGGATGGCGCGCAGGGCGGTGCGGACCATGCGTTCGTCGTCGGCGAGGACGATCCTGATCGGCGTACCTGTCATGCCAGTCCCTTCAACGGCAGGCGAACGTGGAGCCGCCACACCCCGTCGGCGCCACCCGCCTCGGCGGCGCCGCCCAGCAGCCGGGCCCGGTCGGCGACGCCGCGCAGGCCGTGTCCGCCGCCGGGACGCGGGGCACGGGCCTCACCGAAGGGGTTCTCGACGGTGATGCGCAGGTGGTCGTCCACGACGTCGATCCGCAGCGCCACGGTGACCCGCTCACCCGCGTGCCGCAGGGCGTTGCTCAGCCCCTCCTGCACGATGCGGTACGCCTCGCGGGACACCAGCGGCGGCAGTGCCTGCGGGTCGGCCGCCACGGTGGCCGTCACCCGGGGCCCGCCCGCGCGGGTGCGGCGCAGCAGGCCGTCGAGGTCGGCGGCGAGCGTGGGCGCCGGTGCGGTGCCCGGCGCGTCACCGTCCCGCAGCACGCCCAGGACGGCGTCGAGTTCGCCGACGGTGCGCCGGGTGGTGTCCTCGATCGCGGTGAGCGCCTCGCGGACGAACTCCGGATCGCTGTCCAGCACCCGCCGGGCCGCACTCGCCTGGAGTCCCACCGCGCTCAGCGCATGGCCGACCGAGTCGTGCAGTTCGCGCGCGAGCCGGTTGCGGACGGCGAGGTCGGCGGCCCGTGCCTCGGCCGCCGCGACCCGGTCCTCGGGGGAGGGGCCGAGCAGCGTGGGCGCCCAGCGGGCCAGCAGCGCGCCGCAGCCGGCCGCGCACCCGGCGAGCGCGACGAGCAGCGCGGCGCCCGCGACCGGGGTGAGCGCGAGCACCCAGGTGTGGTCGAAGAGGCCGGGCAGCGTCGGCTCGTCGCGCAGTGCCGGGACGAAGGGCAGCAGGATCAGTGCCGCCGCGAACGGCGGCACCGCCAGCGACATCCCCGCGATGATCCCGCCGGCCCCCAGGTGCAGCGTGAACCACGCGGCGGTACGCCCCTTCTCGCCCTTCGTCCGGGCGGGCCCGTAGGCGAGCCGGTCGGCCTCGACGCCGCACAGCCAGCGCACCACCCCCGACTCCAGCGGCCGGGTCGGCGGGAACAGCGAGGTGACGGCGGCGAGCGGCAACCCGAGGGTGAACGAGCCGAGTTGGAGGGCCAGCGAGCCGAAGACGTCGTCGACGCCGGTGAGCGGGCCGACCACGACCGAGCCGACCAGCACGTACGGCATGGCGAGCGCGCCGCCGAGGATCAAATGGATCCACCGCAGGCGCGCCCGCCGGCCGAACAGGGACCCGGCGAGGGCGGTCACGGCCGCACGCGGGCCGTGCCCGGCCGCCGGGCGGGGAACCGCGCGCCGACGGTGGCGAGGAGGAAGCCGACGATCATGTGGGCAGCGTAGGTGAGGATCGTCGGGCCTGTCGGGCGGTCGGCGGGATCGCCCGCCGGCGTCTGCGTCATGGGTCCACGCTCCCGCCCGGGCACCCCGGACGCGTCCCGCGCACGGACGATCCGTCTCCGCCGTGCGGCGGAGGACGTCAGCCCGCGAGGTGGAGGACGACCTCGTCGATCACCTCGCCCCGCGCCGGGGCGAAGCCCCGGGCCCGGGCACTCGTCTCGAAGCCGCACTTCTCCAGCACGCGCCGCGACCCGGTGTTGTCCGCGGCCGCCCGCGCGTACAGCGGACGGTCCTCGACCTCGGCGAGCAGGGCCCGTAGGGCGGCGGTGGCCACGCCCCGGCCCCAGTAGGCCCGGTCCACCCAGTACGTCACCTCGCGCTCGCCCGGATCCCCGTACACCGCGGCGCTGCCGATGACGTCACCGTCGCCGAGGATGGTCCGCACGACGTCGCGCGACGCCCGGATCGTGTTCCAGTGCTTGGTGAAGGCGTCCCAGTCGGCGGGATCGGGTGGGGTGAAGGCCGCCATGCGCAGGGCCTCGGGGTCGTTCATCTGCCGGAAGAAGACGGGCAGATCGCTGTCGTGGACCTCGCGCAGTGCGATGTGCATGGATCAGAGCCTACGCGTGGCCAGGGTCAGCCGGTCCCGCGCGTCGAAGAGTGCGTCCTTCACCATCTGCTCGTGCGCCGGCGTCAGCCGGGCCACCGGCACCGAGCAGCTGATCGCGTCCCGCGCGGGGGTGCGGTAGGGGATCGCCACCCCGAAGCAGCGCAGCCCCAGCGTGTTCTCCTCGCGGTCCACGGCGAAGCCCTGCTCCCGCACCTGGTGCAGCTCCTCGATGAGCTTCTCCCGGTCGGTGATGGTGTGTTCGGTCAGGGCCGGCAGGGTCTCCGGCAGCATCTTGCGGACCTGCTCGTCGCCGTAGGTGCTCAGCAGCGCCTTGCCCAGCGAGGTCGAGTGCGCGGGCAGCCGGCGGCCCACCCGGGTGAAGGGCCGCAGGTAGTGCTGGGACTGGCGGGTGGCCAGGTAGACGACGTTCGTGCCGTCCAGCCGGGCGAGGTGGATGGTCTCCGTGGTGTCGTCGGAGAGCCGGTCCAGCGTCGGCCGGGCCGCCGCGACCACCTCGTCGCCGTCGATGTACGACGTGCCCACCAGCAGCGCCCGGACGCCGATGCCGTACCGCGTGCCCGTCGCGTCCGTCTCCACCCAGCCCAGGTCGACCAGGGTGCGCAGCAGCATGTACAGGCTCGACTTCGGGTATCCGACGGCCTCCTGGACCGACGCGAGGGAGTGCATGCCGGGGCGCCCGGCGAAGTACTCGAGCAGTTCAACCGTCCGCACGGCGGACTTGACCTGCGCTCCGCCCCCCGTCTCGCCAGCCGACATCGCCCTTGACCCCTTCGTTCGACGGGAAATAATGTCCACCGTATTCATCATCGGAGACAGCGTTCAGTATATCGAACGACCCCGATGCAGAGAACGCAGAGCACGTGGAGGGACCCGCGGTGGCAGCAGCACCAGTCTGGAGTGTCGACCCCCGTACCGGGAAGCAGCGTGAACAGGTCGCGGTGGAGGCCACGGCCCAGGAGGTGGACGCCGCCGTCCGTGCCGCCCACGCGGCGCGCGAGGCCCTCGCCGACCGCGCCGTCCGCGCGGCCTTCCTGCGCACCGCCGCCGACGAGCTGAAGGCGGCCGAGAACACCCTCGTCGAGGTGGCCGACGCCGAGACGGCGCTCGGCCCGGTGCGGCTCACGGGCGAGCTCGCCCGCACCTGCTACCAGCTGCGGGCCTTCGCCGACATCGTCGACGAGGGCGAGTTCCTCGGCGTGGTCATCAACCACCCCGACGACACCGCCACCCCGCCCGTCCCCGACCTGCGCCGCTACAAGGTGCCGCTCGGGGTCGTCGCCGTCTACTCGGCCTCCAACTTCCCCTTCGCCTTCTCGGTCCCCGGCGGCGACACCGCGAGCGCGCTCGCCGCCGGCTGCCCGGTCGTCGTCAAGGCCCACCCCGACCACCCGGCCCTGTCCGAGCTGGTCGCGAGCGTGCTGCGCCGGGCCGCCGCCCGGCACGAGATCCCCGAGGGCGTCCTCGGCCTGGTGCACGGCTTCGACGCCGGCATCGAGCTGATCAAGCACCCGCTGATCGCCGCGGCGGGCTTCACCGGTTCCGTGCGCGGTGGCCGCGCCCTGTTCGACGCGGCGGCGGCTCGGCCCGTGCCGATCCCCTTCCACGGCGAACTGGGCTCCCTGAACCCGGTCGTCGTCACCGAGGCCGCGGCGGCCGAGCGGGCCGACGCCATCGGCGCGGGGCTCGCCGGTTCGATGACCATGGGCGTCGGCCAGTTCTGCGTCAAGCCGGGCCTGGTCCTGGTGCCGTCCGGCGCCGCCGGTGACGGCCTGGTCAAGACCCTCACGGACGCCGTCAGCGACACCGACGCCGGGGTGCTGCTCGACCACCGCATGCGGGACAACTTCGTCGCCGGGGTCGCCGAGCGCGCGGCGCTGCCCGGCGTGGAGTCACCGGTGACGCCGGGCGCGGGCGGCGAGCACACCGTCAGCCCCGGCTTCCTGACCGTGCCGGCCGGGCGGCTGGCCGACGGGGGCGAGCACGACCTGCTCCTCGAGGAGTGCTTCGGGCCGGTCACCGTGGTGGCCCGCTACGACGACGAGGCCGAGGTCCGGGGCGTGCTGTCGCGGCTGCCGGGGAACCTCACCGCGACCGTGCAGCTCTCCGCCGAGGAGGCGGCGGGCCAGGGGCGCGGGGCGGAGATCCTCGCGGAGCTGACGCCGCTCGCCGGGCGGGTGCTGGTCAACGGCTGGCCCACGGGCGTCGCGGTGGCCGCGGCCCAGCATCACGGGGGGCCGTACCCGGCGACGACGTCCACGTCCACGTCGGTGGGGGGCACCGCCATCGAGCGGTGGCTGCGGCCGGTCGCCTACCAGGGGGCGCCCGAGGCGCTGCTGCCGCCGGAGCTGCGGGACGACAACCCGCTGGGGCTGCCGCGGCGGTTCAACGGGGTGCTCGAGCGGTAGCGCCGTGGGGGTGCGGGCCGTTCGGCGGGCGCGGCGCCGTCGCGGCCCGCCGCGCCCACGCGGCGGAGCCGCACGCCGGTACCGCCCCGCGCCCCCGGGTGTCCCGCGGCACCCTGCGATACTCGGCCGATGGACGTGAAACTTCCCGAACTGCCCTTTCCTCTCCGCCCGTACGGCCCCGACGGCGACTGGTCCTATGCGGACGGTGTGCTCACCGGGACGGCCGGGCCCCGGCAGGACCGGTTCGTGCCGCCCGGCGGGGAATCGCTGGAGCCCGCCACCGACGCGCCGCGGCTGCTCGGGGCGCCCGAGGGTGACTTCCAGCTCATCGCCCGCGTCACCGTAGGTTTCCGGGCCGCCTTCGACGCCGGGGTGCTCTACGTCCACGTCGGCGAGCGGCACTGGGCCAAGCTGTGCCTGGAGTACTCCCCGGACGTGGCCACCGTCTGCACGGTGGTCACCCGGGGGCACTCCGACGACTGCAACTCCTTCACGGTGGAGGGGGATTCGGTGTGGCTGCGTGTCAGCCGCACCGGACGGGCCTTCGCCTTCCACGCCTCCCGCGACGGCGAACGCTGGACCTTCGTCCGCGTGTTCGCCCTGGGCGACGAGAAGGAGACGGGCGCGGCCCTGGCCGGCTTCATGACGCAGTCGCCGACGGGCGAGGGCTGCGCCGTCCGGTACGACCACCTGGAGTTCCGGCCGAGCCCGCCCGCGGACCTGCGCGACGGCAGCTGAGGCAACCGCGGGCCCGGTTCCCGCGTCTCGCACAGTGTGATCGACGAACGTGTGACCGGGAACCGGCTGATCCGCACCGTCCTGCCCGCCGAGACGGAGACCGTGGCCGCCCTGCACCTCCGCGCCCGGGCGACGTACTACCCCGACGGGCTCCCCGACGACGGCTACGACTGGGCCGGCGCCTGGCGCACCGCCGTCGAGCGGACCGACGGGCACGTGCTGTGCGCCGTGGAACGCGGGAGCATCGTCGCCATCGCCTCGTTCCGTGTCCCGGAGGACGCCCCGGCCGGCACGGTCAAGCTGTACCAGTTCCACGTCGACCCCGGCCACTGGCGCTCCGGCATCGGCACCGCCCTGCACGCGGCCTGCGTCGAGCAGTGGCAGGCCGACCGCAGGCGGACGGCGGTCCTCGACGTCCACGTCGGCAACCGCCGCGCCCAGGCCTTCTACGCCCGCCGGGGCTGGTTCCCCGACCCGGAGAACCCGCCGGCCGAGGACGACCACCACCTGTACCTGCGCTTCGACGTGCCCGGGGAATGAGACCCGACGCTTGAACGTTCACGTACGCGGCGGAGGAGAGGCCTGCGCACCGTACGACCTGGAGAAGAGCCGACACATGCGCGTCGAGATCTGGAGCGACATCGCCTGCCCGTGGTGCTACGTGGGCAAGGCCCGCTTCGAGAAGGCGCTGGCGGCCTTCGAGCACCGGGACGGCGTCGAGGTGGTGCACCGGTCCTTCGAGCTGGACCCCGGGCGGGCCAAGGACGACGTCCAGCCCGTCCTGGCGATGCTGACCGCGAAGTACGGCATGAGCGAGGCGCAGGCGCGGGCCGGTGAGGACAACCTCGGCGCCCAGGCCGCCGCCGAGGGCCTGGACTACCGCACCCGGGGCCGTGACCACGGCAGCACCTTCGACATGCACCGGCTGCTGCACCTGGCGAAGGAGGAGGGCCGCCAGGAGGCGCTGCTCGACGCGTTCTACCGGGGCAACTTCGCCGACGAGCGCTCCGTGTTCGACGACGACGAGCGGCTCGTGGAGCTGTCCGTCGACGCGGGCCTGGACGCGGCCGCCGTCCGCAAGGTGCTCGCCGACCCCACCGCCTACGCCGACGAGGTGCGCGCCGACGAACGCGAGGCCGCGCAGCTCGGGGCGACCGGGGTGCCGTTCTTCGTGCTCGACCGCGCCTACGGCGTCTCCGGCGCCCAGCCCGTCGAGGTCTTCACCCAGGCACTCGCACAGGCGTGGGGCGGGCGCACGCCGCTGAAGCCGGTCGACGCCGGGGACGGGGCCGCCGAGGCGTGCGGTCCGGACGGCTGCGCGGTGCCCCAGAGCTGAAAGCCCAGGTCACGGGGCGCGCATAAGCAGTCCTTGGGGGCATCGCGCAGAAATACGCGATGGACGGGGAGGTCCCGGGGCCCGCACAGTGGTGCCATGGAGAGCTTCGAGACCCTCGTCCGTGCCGAGTTCGACCCGAAGACCACGTACCTGAACACCGCCAGCACCGGGCTGCTGCCCGCCCGGACCCTGGCCGCGATGCGTGACGCGGCCCGGGCCGCGGCGGACGGGCAGCCCCTCGACATGTTCGCCGACGTCGAGGCGAGCCGGTCCGCCTTCGCCCGTCTCCTCGCCGTCCCCGCCTCCCGGGTGGCCACCGGGGCGTCGGTCGCCACCTTCAGCGGCCTGGTCGCGGCCTCACTGCCCGCGGGCGCCGAGGTCCTCACCGCGGAGGCCGATTTCAGTTCCCTGGTCAACCCGCTCCACACGCGGGGCGACCTCAAGGTCCGCAGCGTGCCGCTGGAGCGGATCGCCGAGTCGGTGGGACCGGACACGGCGCTGGTCGCGGTCAGCTCCGTGCAGTCGGCCGACGGCCGGCTTGCCGACCTCGCGGCGCTGCGGGACGCCGCCCGGGCGCACGGCGCGCGGACGCTGGTCGACGCCTCCCAGTCGAACGGATGGCTGCCGCTGGCCGCGGACGACTTCGACTACGTGGCCGCCGTCGGCTACAAGTGGGTGCTCTGCCCGCGCGGCGTCGCCTTCCTCGTCGTCCCGGAGGACCTGGGCGCGGCGGCCGGACTGACGCCGCTGTTCGCCGGGTGGGCGTCGGGCGAACACCCCTGGGACAGCTGCTACGGCCCCGTCGAGGAACTCGCGCACTCCGCACGGCGCTTCGACGAGAGCCCCGCCCTCTTCTCCTACACGGGCGCCCGGCACTCCCTCGCGCTCATCGAGGAACTCGGCGTGGACGCCGTGCACGCCCACGACACCGCCCTCGCCGACCGGTTCCGCGAGGGCCTGGGCTCCCTGGGCCACGAGGTGGTCCCCGCGCCGGGGTCCGCGATCGTGTCCGCGCCCCGGCTCGGCCACCGGCAGGGCGAGCTGAGCCGGGCGGGCGTGCAGGTCTCGGACCGGGCGGGCAACCTGCGGGCGGCGTTCCACCTCTACAACACGGCGGCGGACGTCGACCGGCTGCTGGACGTGCTGGCCGGCTGACGGCCGGGCCGGGACAGCAGCGGGCAGGGGCCCCCCGTCCCACACGAGGAGGCCCCTGCCCGAATCTCGGACGCGGCTTCACTTCACCGGCGTGAAGTCCCGCGCCCCGATGCTGTGTTCTTCGGGGGGCGACCCCCGGACCCCCGGCCGGAACCGGGGTCACCGTACCGGCGTGAGGTCCCGCGCCCCGATGCTGTGTTCTTCGGGGGGCGACCCCCGGACCCCCGGCCGGAACCGGGGTCACCGTACCGGCGTGAAGTCCCGCGCCCCGATGCTGTGTTCCCCGGGGGTGACCCCCGGACCCCCGGCCGGAACCGGGGTCACCGTACCGGCGTGAAGTCCCGCGCCCCGATGAACTCCGGCCGCCGGATCGGTGCCGCGAACGGCTCGACCGCCGTGTTCTCCACGCTGTTGAACACGATGAACACGTTGCTGCGCGGGAACGGCGTGATGTTGTCGCCCGAACCGTGCATGCAGTTGCAGTCGAACCAGGTCGCCGAGCCGGCCTTGCCGGTGAACAGCTTGATGCCGTACTCCGAGGCCATCTTCGTGAGCGCCTCGTCGGACGGGGTCCCCGCGTCCTGCATCTGCAGGGACTTCTTGTAGTTGTCCTTCGGCGTGGCCCCCGCGCACCCGAGGAACGTCTTGTGCGACCCCGGCATGATCATGAGACCGCCGTTGGTGTCGTAGTTCTCGGTGAGCGCGATCGAGACCGAGACGGTGCGCATGTTCGGCAGGCCGTCCTCGGCGTGCCAGGTCTCGAAGTCCGAGTGCCAGTAGAAGCCGCTGGCCCCGAAGCCCGGCTTGACGTTGATCCGCGACTGGTGGACGTAGACGTCCGAGCCGAGGATCTGCCGGGCCCGGCCGACCACGCGCTCGTCGCGCACCAGATTCGCGAAGACCTCGCTGATCTTGTGCACTTCGAAGACGGACCGGATCTCCTTGGACTGCGGCTCCACGATCGAGCGCTCGTCCGCCCGGACGGCCGGGTCGCTCGTCAGCCGCTCCAGCTCCCGCTGGTAGACGGCGACCTCGTCCGGCCCGATGAGCTGGTCGATGGCGAGGAAGCCGTCGCGGTCCAGGGCCTGGAGGTCACCGGCGGACACCGGTCCGGGGGCGTCGGGGCTGCCCCAGACCACCGGGTCCTTCCGGGGAGTGGCCACCTCGGTGGCACCGCGGGTGGGGTAGAGATCGGTGATGTTCGTGGTCGTGATGGTCACGATGACTCACACCTCCTCGGTGAGCAGCGGGTAGACGCCGTTCTCGTCGTGGTCCTCCCGTCCGGTCACGGGCGGGTTGAAGACACAGATGCAGTGGAAGTCCTCCTTGACCTTGAGCGTGTGCCGCTCATGGCCGTTCAGGAGGTACATCGTGCCGGGGGTGATGTGGTACGTCTTCCCCGTCTCGCGGTCGGTGAGCTCGGCATCGCCCTTGGTGCAGACGACGGCCTCGATGTGGTTGGCGTACCACATGTTCGTCTCCGTGCCCGCGTACAGGATCGTCTCGTGCACGGAGAAGCCGACCTTCTCCTTGGCGAGGACGATGCGCTTGCTCTCCCAGGTGCCGGACGCCGACTTCACGTGCCGGTCGGTGCCTTCGATCTCCTTGAACGAACGGACGATCACGGTGTTGCGATGCCTCCTAGGTGAAGGGTGTGCAGGGATCCCCGGCGCCCACGGTCGCGCGGGCCGAAGGCGCCGGAAGCGCGTGGGGCCGTGTCAGGCGGTCTCGCGCACGGCGCGGGCGAGGGTCTTCATGCCCTCGTCCAGCTCGTCGGGCGTGACGGTGAGCGCCGGCAGCAGCTTGACGACCTCGCTCTCGGGGCCGGACGTCTCGATGAGCAGCCCGAGCTCGAAGGCGCGCCGGGCGACGCGGCCCGCGCGGTCCTTGTCGTGGAACTCCAGGCCCCAGACCAGGCCGCGGCCCCGGTACTCCTTGACGTCGGCGAGGTTCTCCTCGGTGATGGCGATCATGTGCTGCTCGACCTGCTCACCGCGGGCACGGGTCTGCTTCTCCATCGCCGACCCGTCGGTCCAGTACGCCTCCAGCGTGGCGGTCGCCGTGACGAAGGCCGGGTTGTTGCCGCGGAAGGTGCCGTTGTGCTCGCCCGGCTCCCAGACGTCCAGTTCCGGCTTGAACAGGCACAGCGACATGGGCAGGCCGTAGCCGCTGATCGACTTGGAGACGGTGACGATGTCCGGCGTGATGCCCGCCTCCTCGAAGGAGAAGAAGGCGCCGGTACGGCCGCAGCCCATCTGGATGTCGTCGACGATGAGCAGCATGTCCTGGCGGGCGCACAGCTCCGACAGGGCGCGCAGCCACTCGGGACGGGCGACGTTGATGCCGCCCTCGCCCTGTACGGTCTCGACGATCACGGCGGCCGGCTTGTTGAGGCCGGAACCCTGGTCCTCGAGCAGCCGCTCGAACCAGAGGAAGTCCTCGACGGTGCCGTCGAAGTAGTTGTCGAAGGGCATGGGCGTGCCGTGCACCAGCGGGATGCCGGCGCCGGCCCGCTTGAAGGCGTTGCCGGTCACGGCGAGCGAGCCCAGCGACATGCCGTGGAAGGCGTTGGTGAACGACACGATCGACTCGCGCCCCTTCACCTTCCGCGCCAGCTTCAGCGCGGACTCCACGGCGTTGGTGCCCGTCGGGCCCGGGAACATGACCTTGTACGGCAGGTCGCGCGGCCGCAGGACGATGTTCTGGAACGTCTCCAGGAAGCGGCGCTTGGCGGTGGTCGACATGTCCAGCCCGTGCGTGACGCCGTCCCGCTCCAGGTAGTCGATCAACGCCCGTTTCAGGACGGGGTTGTTGTGCCCGTAGTTGAGCGAGCCCGCGCCGGCGAAGAAGTCGAGGTACTCGTGGCCGTCCTCGTCGTACATGCGGCTGCCGTGCGCGCGGTCGAAGACGGTGGGCCAGCCGCGGCAGTAGCTGCGCACCTCGGATTCGACGGTCTCGAAGACACTGAGGTCGGGCTGGGTGATGGTCACGACGAATCGCTCCTCGTGGGGTGAGGGTGGGAGAGGAAGGTCGTACGGATCCGGGGACCGGTGCGGTCTCTGCCGGGAAGTGTGAGGGGGCCGGACGGCCTGGGGTGCCGGGCCGGCCGGTCAGCCGCGGGCCGGGGCGGGAAGGGGGCCGATGCGGTACAGCACTTCGGGTTCGTGCGGCCCGTCGGGGAAGAGCTCCGTCTCGAAGAGCACCTCGCGCTCCAGCCGGGCTCCGTGCCGCTCGGCGAACGAGGTGAACAACCGCTGGGACGCGGTGTTGTCGGGTGAGATGGTGGTCTCCAGCGTCGCCGTCCCGCACTCCGCGGCAGTCCGGGCGGCCAGCTCGTCGAGCAGGGAAGCCGCGAGCTTTCGTCCACGGTAAGCCTCGTCCACCGCCACCTGCCACACGAGCAACGTGTCCGGCCGGTCCGGACGCAGGTAGCCGGTGACGAAACCAACTGGCACGCCGTGCCCGTCGCGGGCGACGGCCGATGTGGCGGCGAAGTCACGGCACCAGAGCAGATAGCTGTAGGACGAGTTCAGGTCGAGGACCTTGGAATCCCTCGCTATCCGCCACAGGGCGGCTCCGTCGGCCACTTCCGGGCGATCGATTCGCAGGTCTGCTTGCGCGGCGGTCATGCAAATTGAATTTACCCAGTGGAATTAAAAAATGCATCGCCGGAAGGGGTTACGTATGAGCGCTTCGTGTGTTATCGCGCGGGCGCGTGCTTCCGCGCGAGTCGGCGGCGATTTGGTAGTAAATGACCGGTGTATAAAACGCAAAACGGACACCATGTGCAACGGGTCACAATCATGTAACCCGTCGCGAGGTGTTCGGAGCCCGGTGTCCGGGCTTCAAGAAATCAGTGGGTTTAGGCCCGGGAAAACCGGGCAGGAGAATGCTGGAAGCATATCGAGGTAATTACTTAATTCACTTTCCGTGAAGCCATGTAATTACCTCGAATTCATGCTCCCGCGGAGCCGGTGGCGGACGGCCGGTCCCAGGCGCCCTCGGCGGCCCGTCGGGCCGCCTCCGGGTCGGTCGTGGCACCCTTCTCGGCCAGCGCGGCACCCAGTGCCGCCAGACAGCCCTCCACGGCCTCACGCGTCGCGTCCGGCCCGTAGTGGTTCACGCGGATCATCTCCTTGGCCAGCGCGCCGCCGCCCGCGGCCAGCGGCAGCGCCGGGTCGGACGCCAGCGCCCGCGCCACCAGCTCCGAGGCGTCCAGCTCCGGGGGGACCCGCAGGGTGGTCGCCACCGGCGCCGCCTCGCGGGCCTCGTGCACGTAGGGCTCCAGGCCGCCGCCCAGGGCGAGCGCGCCGGCCCTGGTGGCCGCCGCGGCCGAGGCGTGCCGCGCCATCACCGTCTCCAGGCCCTCCGCCTCGATGCGCTCGACGCACGCCTCCAGCGCCAGCATCTCCAGCTGTGCCGGCGCGTGCAGCAGCGCCGTGCGCCCGCCGTCGATCCAGCGCTCCTTCCAGTCCAGCAGCGACAGGTACGACCGGCGCGGCGCCCCGGGGTTCGCAGCCATCCGCGCCCACGCCCGCTCGCTCACCGACACCGCCGACACACCGGCCGGTCCGCCCATCGCCTTCTGCGCGCCGATGACGCACAGGTCCACGCCCCACGCGTCCGGCAGCACCGGCTCGGCGCCCACCGAGGCCACCGCGTCCAGGTAGAAGAGCGCGCCGTGCTCCCGCACCGCCTCGCCGATCTCCGCGACCGGGTTGGTGTTGCCGGTCGCCGCCTCCGCGTGCACCAGGGACACGAAGTCGATCTCCGGGTGCTCGGCGAAGGCCTGCCGGACCAGGTCGGCCGTCACGGCGGTGTGGAACGGCACGGCGAGGTCGTGCACCGTCGCCCCGCAGTCCCGCAGCCAGTTCCCGAACGTCTGCCCGTACGGCCCGGTGACGACGTTCAGCGCGACGGTGTCCGGCCCGGCGCACCCGCGGATCGCGCCCTCCAGCGGCAGGAGCGCCTCGCCCTGCGTGATCAGGACGTCCTGCCCCGTGCCGAGCAGGCGCGCCACCCGGTCCTCGATCGCGGCGAAACGGGCGGCGCTCAGCGGGGCGAGGTCCAGGAAGGGATGGGTCACGGCGGTGCTCTCTTCACTCACGGTCAGGTGTACGACGCGTACGGAGTCGAGAGTAACCGTGGCCCCCGCCGCCACTCGCGGGGGAGGCCGTCCGTTGCGACACCCCCACGCCCGGAATCGTGGCTTCCGCCACAGCCACGGTCATCTCCGGATGGTGGACTGTCCCCGTGATCGTCCTGCTGCTCGTCCTCGTCGCGGTGTTGGCGGCCGTAGTCCTCGGCCGGGGTACCGGCACGTATCCCCGCCGTCCGTACCCGGCGGCGGGCCCTCCGGGCGCCCCCGCGCCGCGCAGGCCGGGCGCCCCCTTCCGCGTCGCCGCCGCGGTCGCCGGCGGGGCCGCCGCCCTGCTCTGGGTCTGGGGCGCGCTGTGCGTGGGATCCGCCGTCATGGGGGCGGAGGACGGCGGCGCGGGCTCCTCGCCGATGCGGCCCTGCCGTGCCGGCGTGTCCCCGGAGCTGTCCGGACGGGTCGTCGACTACTCGGTCTCCTACCTGCCCCTCCGCTTCCGCTGCGAGACCGGTGACGGCGACGGTTACGCCTCCGCCGACGTCCCCGGCTACGTCAACCCCGTCCTCGCCGTCCTCGCCCTGACCACCGTCGCCGCCGTCGCGGCCGGATGGGCGACCGAGCGGCACCCCCGAGCGGGACGGCGGCCGGTGACCGGCCACTCGAACGGCCCCGCCGGCCCCGTCTAAGGTGCGGGCATGAGCGATCGCACGGTGCTGCACGTGAAGGGTCGGGTGCTCGTCGGACCGCGGGACGAGGACGTCCGCGACGAGCTGTGGGTCATCGACGGCCGGATCTCCTACGACCGCCCCACCGGGGCCGGGGAAGTCCGCACCGTCGAGGGCTGGGCGCTGCCCGGCCTCGTCGACGCCCACTGCCACGTCGGCCTCGACCAGCACGGCGCCGTGCCCGGGGACGTCGCCGAGAAGCAGGCGCTGACCGACCGGGACGCGGGCACCCTCCTCATCCGGGACGCCGGCTCGCCGTCCGACACCCGGTGGATCGACGACCGCGAGGACCTCCCGAAGATCATCCGCGCCGGCCGGCACATCGCCCGCACCCGCCGCTACATCCGCAACTACGCCTGGGAGGTGGAGCCGGAGGACCTCGTGGCCTACGTCGCCCAGGAGGCCCGGCGCGGCGACGGCTGGGTCAAGCTGGTCGGCGACTGGATCGACCGCGACCTCGGCGACCTCTCGGCCTGCTGGCCGCGCGGTGCCGTCGAGGCCGCCATCGCCGAGGCACACCGGCTGGGCGCCCGCGTCACCGCCCACTGCTTCGCCGAGGACTCGCTGCGCGACCTGGTCGAGGCCGGCATCGACTGCGTCGAGCACGCGACCGGCCTGACCGACGACACGATCCCCCTCTTCGCCGAGCGGGGCGTCGCCATCGTCCCCACCCTGGTCAACATCGCCACGTTCCCCGCCCTGGCCAAGGGCGGCGAAAGCCGGTTCCCGCGCTGGTCGGACCACATGCGCCGGCTGCACGCCCGCCGCTACGACACCGTCCGCAACGCCTACGACGCCGGGATCCCGGTCTTCGTCGGCACCGACGCGGGCGGCGCCCTGGCCCACGGCCTGGCGGGCGCGGAGGTCGCCGAGCTGGTCACCGCCGGCATCCCGCCCGTCGAGGCCCTCGCCGCGACGACCTGGGCGGCCCGGCGCTGGCTCGGCAGGCCCGGCCTGGACGAGGGCGCGCCGGCGGACCTGGTGGTGTACGAGCAGGACCCGCGCGCGGACGTGCGCGTGCTCGGCGCTCCGCGCCGCGTGGTGCTCAACGGGCGGGTCGTCGGATAGCCGGCACGGGTGACGCCGGGGAACACCCGTGCCCCGGGATTCGAAAAGGCTGGCGGAAGCCCCACGAAGGGGTGAAGTGCCCCTGGATCGCTGACGGTTGGGTGCGGACGGGGACATCCTTTCCGGGTCCCAAGCATGTCGCTCATGCGTGTTCCGCACGCATGTCTTACTGGGGGTCCCACCACCTTGAACGGCAACACCTTCCGCATGCCCGCCCGCCGCCTCGTCACCGTCATGGCGGCCACGGCCCTCGCCGCCGGTCCCGCGGTCCTGGCCGGCGCGGGCACCGCCCACGCGACCGGCGACCACGGCCGCGCGAGCGCCGGCGTCCTGCGCACCGACCTCGACGTGTCCCTGCTCAACAAGACCGTGAAGGTCCCGCTCACGGTCACCCTCAACGAGGTGCAGGCGCCCGAGAGCGCCCGGAAGACCGCGCTGACCGCCCGCCTGGACGGCGTGGAGGGCGGCAAGCCCTTCAGCGTCCTGCGTGCCGACGTGGCCGACGCCGAGGCGACGACGACGGCGGACAAGGCGGAGGGCCGCACCGAGCTGGCCCGGGCCCGGCTCCACGTCCCCGGCCTGCCGCTGCTGTCGGTCGTCGAGGTCGAGCAGGTCACCTCCACGGCCACCTGCGAGGCGGGCAGGAAGCCCGTCGCCTCCTCCGACCTGCTGGGCGCGGTGACGGTGCTCGGCAAGAAGGTCACGCTGACCACCGGCGGGACGACGGACGTGAAGGTGCCCGGCGTCGGCGAGGTGCGGCTCGACCTGTCGACGACGGAGACCACCTCGCGCACGGCCGCCGCCACCGCACTGCGGCTCACGGTGCACGTCGACCCGCTGAACCTGGGCGTGGCCGAGGTCGACGGCACCTTGACCCTGGCGAGCGCCGCCTGCGAGTCCCCGGCAGCCCCGCCGGCCGAGGCCGGACAGCCCCCGGCGAAGGCGGAGGAGGCGCCCGCCGAACCGGCCGCGGACGTGAAACCCCAGGGCGCCCCCGCCGAGGCCGACCTGGCCGAGACCGGCGGCAGCTCGACCACCCCGTACCTCGCGGCCGGCGCCGCCGCGCTGGTCCTGGCGGGCGGCGGAGCCCTGGTCGTGGCCCGGCGCAGGCGCGGCTGACCACCGCGGCCGACCACGGCGCGGGGCGCCGGACGGGGCCCGGACCGTGCGGCGACGGGGGCGCCGACGGCCGGTGGAGCGGGCGGGGAGGCCCGGCGGCCGGGGCGGCGGGCCGACCGCGTGGTGCGACCGACCGGCCCTGAGCCGGGCCCGGCGCAAGGGGACGCCTTCGTCGGCCCGTTCGGCGGACGGGTCCCGGGTGGCCGTGCCGCAGCCGAAGGGGGAGGGGCGGCCGCGGGCGCCGCACCGCAGCCGCCGGGCCCGTCCCGCCGGGGCTCCCCGCCTCAGGCGGCCGGTGCCGGCAGCGCCCGCTCCAGTGCCGCCAGGAAGCCGTCCGTCGTCGTCCGGTCCCGTACCGCCAGCCGCAGCCAGTCCACGCCCAGGCCCGGGAACGTGTCCCCGCGCCGCACCGCGTACCCGAGGGCACGCAGCCGGTGCCGTACGGCCGCCGCGTCCGGCAGGCGGACCAGGACGAAGGGGCCCTCGGCGGGCCCGGCGACCCGGACCCCGGCGGGGGCGAACCGCCGCAGCCCGGCGACGAGATGAGCCCGGTCCGCGGCGATGCGGTGGGCGGCGTGGGCCGCCTCCGCCAGCGCGCGCGGCGCCACGCACGCCTCGGCCGCCGCCAGCGCGGGCGTGGACACGGGCCACAGCGGCTGGGCGCGCTCCAGGTCGGCGACCGTCTCCGGGGCCGCCAGCGCGTACCCGATGCGCAGCCCCGCCAGCCCCCACGTCTTGGTGAGGCTGCGCAGGACGACCAGCCCGGGCACGTCCGTCCGCCCGGCCAGCGCCTCCCGCTCACCCGGCACCGCGTCCATGAACGCCTCGTCCACGACCAGGGTCCGCCCGGGACGGGCGAGCCGGGCGACCGCGTCCGCCGGGTGCAGCACCGACGTCGGATTCGTCGGGTTGCCGACCACCACCAGGTCGGCGTCCTCCGGGACGGCCGCCGGGTCCAGCCGGAAGCCGTCCTCCTCCCGCAGCAGCACCCGGCCGACCGTGTGCCCCGCGTCCCGCAGCGCCGCCTCCGGCTCCGTGAACTGGGGGTGCACCACCACCGGCCGGCGCACCTTTAGCGCCCGCGCCAGCAGCACGAACGCCTCCGCCGCGCCCGCCGTCAGCAGCACCCGCTCCACCGGCAGCCCGTGCCGCACCGCCACCGCCGCCCGCGCGGCCCGCCCGTCCGGGTAGGCCGCGAGGGAGCCGAGCGAGCCGGCCACGTGCTCGCGCAGCCACGCCGGGGGCGTGCCCGCGCGGACGTTCACCGCAAGGTCCACCAGCGCCGAACCGTCGTCCCGCACCTCGGCGTCCCCGTGGTGCCGCAGGTCGAGGCCGCCGGGCTCACTGTGCATGGGAGTGTGCGTGTCCATGCCCGTGATGGTGCCCGTGGTGGTGATGACCGTCGTCGTCGGGGTGGAAGTGCGGCTGCTGCGGCAGCCCCACCTTGTCCTCGAAGCCGGGCAGCGCGATCCGGTACACGCAGGAGTCGCAGTTCATCCGCAGATCGCCCTTCACCGCCTCCTCGTACCGCTCCCACACCAGGTCGAGCAGCTCCGGCTCGGGCCCGATGACGTCCGCCGACCGCACCTCGGTCTCCGGGTGCGCGGCGGCCCACTGCTCCGTCTGGTGCCTGACCCGGTCCGGGAGGATGCCGGTGAACAGGAAGTACGGCAGGACCACGATCCGCCCGGCGCCCAGCCGCGCGCACCGGTCCAGGCCGCCCGGCACGTCCGGCTGCGCCAGCGACACGAACGCCGTCTCCACGCCCGCGTAAGCGCGGCCCTCCCACAGCAGCCGCGCCGCCTTGAACACCTCGGCGTTGGCGTCCGGGTCCGTCGAACCGCGCCCCACCAGCAGCACGGTCACCTCGGAGGGGTCCCACGAGGGATCCACGGCCTCCGCCAGCCGTCGCTCCAGCACCCGCAGCAGCGACGGGTGCGGGCCCAGCGGACGCCCGTAGGTGTACGAGATGCCGGGGTGGCGCTCCTTCTCGCGGGACAGCGCCGCCGGGATGTCGCCCTTCGCGTGCCCGGCGGACACCAGCATCAGCGGCACCGCGGCGAACCGGCGCACGCCCCGCTCCACCAGCTCGGCGACCGCCTCGCCCAGCGGCGGCGGGGACAGCTCGATGAAGCCGCCCGCGACGGGCAGTTCGGGGTGGCGGCGGCCGAGCTCGCGCACGAAGTCGCGGAACGCCTCGGCTCCGGCCTCGTCCCGGGTGCCGTGGCCGGCGATGAGCAGGGCGGGCGGGGTGGTCACAGGTTCTCCTCGGAAATCGGGTGGTACAGCAGGGCGTTGAGCGCGGCGGCGGCCACCGCCGACCCGCCCTTCTCGGACACGTTGCTCACGGCCGGCAGCCCGCTCTCGCGCAGCGCGGCCTTGGACTCGACCGCCCCGACGAAACCGACGGGCAGTCCGACGACGAGCGCGGGGGAGGCGTCCAGGGTCAGCAACTCCTCCAGCGCGGTCGGCGCGTTCCCGATCACCCACAGGGCGCCGGGCCCGACCTGCTCGTACGCCAGCCGCATGCCGTGCGCCGAGCGGGTCAGCCCCGGCCCGGCGACGGCGTCCTTCAGCCGGCAGACGGTCTGCCGCCGGGTGATGCCCGCGCCGACCATCTCGACGTCCACGACGACGGGCGCCCCGGCGTGCAGCGCCGCGTGCGCCGTCGCCAGCTCGCCCTCGTCCATGACCAGGTCGGTCGCGTACTCCAGGTCGGCGGCGGAGTGGACGACCCGCTCCACCACCGACCGGGTGAGCGGGGGGAAGTGCGAGGTGTCCAGGCGGGCGCGCAGCCGCCGGTAGGACTCCTCCTCGATGGGGTGGACCACACGGTTCACCGGGAGCCCTCCTGCCAGCGGTAGCCGCGCGGGGTGACCATGCGCCCCGCGATCTCGCGGGTCGCGGTGTTGCCCACCGTCACGACCGTCATCATGTCGACGCTCGCCGGGTCCAGCGCCGCCAGCGTGGTCAGGCGGCTGGACTCGTCGGCACGGGAGGCGTTGCGGACGACACCGACCGGCGTCGCCGGCTCCCGGTGCCCGGCGAGGATCGCCAGCGCCTTCGGCAGCTGCCAGTCGCGGCCCCGGCTGCGCGGGTTGTAGAACGTCACGACGAGATCCGCCTCGGCCGCCGCCCGCACCCGCCGCTCGATGACCTCCCACGGCGTGTGCAGGTCGGACAGGCTGATCGACACGTGGTCGTGGCCCAGCGGCGCGCCCAGGATCGCCCCGGCCGCCAGCGCCGCCGTCACGCCCGGCACCCCGACCACCTCGATGTCGTCGGACGCCTCGGCCAGCGCCGGCGACGCCATGGCGTACACACCGGCGTCCCCGCTGCCGATCAGCGCCACCGCCTGCCCGCGCCGCGCCTCCGCCACGGCCGTCCGCGCCCGCTCCTCCTCCGCCCCGAGCCCCGACTCCAGGATCCGGGTGCCGGGCCGCAGCAGATCGCGGATCTGGTCGACGTACTGGTCGAGACCGACCAGCACGGACGCCCGCCGCAGCTCCGCCAGCGCACGCGGCGTCAGCAGGTCCCGGGCGCCCGGCCCGAGCCCGACGACCGCGAGCCGCCCGCGCCCCGGCCGCCGTACGACGGCACAGGTCGCCATGGCGGGCACCGCCGCCGACTTCCGCTTGGGCACGAGGAGTTCGCCGCCGCCCACCAGCGCCGCGGCCTCCGCCACCGACGGGGTCCCGACGGCGGCGAGCGGCGCGTCGGAGGGGTTGGGCACCTCGACGCCCGTGAGTTCCCCGGCGGCGTACGTCACCAGGGGCACGCCCAGCCGCCCGGCCGCGCCGACGATGCCGGGCTCCCCGGCCTTGGCGTCCACGGTGGCCAGGGCGGCGACCGACGCCGCCGACAGCCCGGCGTCGCTCAGCGCCGCCTCCACCAGACCGAGCACCTCGTCCACCGGTGCCCCCTTGGAGGCGCCGACGCCGACGACCAGGGACGGCGGACGCAGCACGGCCTCCCGCTCGGCCGGTTCCACCAGACGGTCCGTCAGCCGGAGCGTGTACGCGCCCTCCGCACCGAGGGGCAGCGGCGGCAGCGGCCAGGGCACCTCGGCCCGCAGCGCCACCGGCTCGCCGTCCAGCAGGGCACGGGAGACCCCGGCGACATCGCCCTCGACGGGCAGCCCCAGGGTGTCCAGGCCCGGCAGCCCCACGGCGTCGGTCGCCGTCGTCACCACCGGCTCGGCGCCCAGCACCCCGCCCACCGCGCGGGCGAGTTCGTTGGCGCCGCCGCCGTGCCCGCCGACCAGCGACACGGCGAACCGCCCGCCCTCGTCGACGCACACCACACCCGGATCGGTCCGCTTGTCGTCCAGCAGCGGTGCCACGAGCCGGACCACGGCCCCCGTGGCCAGGAAGCACACGAGCTGCTCGCACTCGGCGAACGCGGTCCGTACGGCGTCCGCGACGGGACCCCCGTACACGCGCGTGCGGTCCGGCCACGCCGCGGCCAGCCGGTCCCGCGCCGCAGCCCCCGCCGCGGTGGCGGAAATGAGGCCGATCACTGGGCCCCTCCTTCTTCGGTACGGCTGCAGGGCCTTACGCCCCACAGCAGGAAAACGGGATTGGTCGCCGCCAGCCGCGTCACGTCCCCCGGCAGCGGCGCGAGCCGGGACGACTGGAGCAGCACCCCGTCGCACTCCAGCCCCGCGTCGAGCAGCGCCTCGCGGGCCGCCGGCACCCGGTCCAGCGCGGCCATCGCGACGACCACCGCGCGCCGGGCGCGCCGCGCGCAGGCCGAGACGATCGCCGGGAGCTCGCGCCCGCCGCCGCCGACGAACACGGCGTCGGGATCGTCCAGACCGGACAGCACCGTCGGCGCCGCGCCGTGCACCACCCGGACGTCGACACCGTGGGCGGCGGCGTTGGCGCGCACGCGCCCGACGCCGTCCGGCGTCTTCTCCACGGCGGTGACGGCGGCGCCGAGCCGCGCGCACTCCACCGCCACGGACCCGGAGCCCGCGCCGACGTCCCACACCAGGTCGCCGGGGCGCGGACCGAGACGCGCCAGCGCCAGCGCCCGCACCTCGAACTTGGTGATCATCGAGTCGCGGTGGGCGAACGCGGCCTCGTCCAGCGCCCATCCGGCGGGCACCGGCCGGGGCCCGGCCACCGAGCGCACCGGGCCCAGCGCCCGCGCCTCGTCCAGGCACAGCACCACGCTCACCGCCGCACCCCAGTCCCGGACGGCGGCCTCGGCGGGCGTCACCCGCTCCACCCGCTCCTCGCCCGAGCCGAGCGCGCGGGCCACGACCAGCACCCGCCCGTCGCCCGCGAGGGCGGCCCCCAGCTCCGCGGGGCCCGCCCCCGGCCCGGTCAGCACCGCCACCTTCGGGTGGGCACGGCACAGGTTCACCGCCGTCCGCAGGTCGCGCCCGTGCGCGCTGGCCACCACGGCGTCGTCCCACGGCAGCCCGGCCCGCGCGAACGCGGCCGCCACCGAGGACACCCCGGGCCGCACGTCGAGCAGCTCCGGCCCGAACCGCTCGGCCAGCGCCCGCACGATCCCGAAGAACCCCGGGTCGCCGGAGGCCAGCACGAGCACCGGCCGCTCCTTCGCGACGTACCGGGCGACCGTGTCCAGGGCGGGCGCGAGCGCCCCGAGGACCACCCGCTCGACGCCCTCCGGCAGCCGTACGGCGTCCAGGTGGCGCCGCCCGCCGACGACCAGTTCCGCGCCGTCGGCCACGTCCTCGGGCAGCGGGGCACCGGTTCCCGCCCCGACCACCGTGATCACGTGCTCGCACCCCGCGCGCGCAGCTCCCTGCGGGCCTCGGGGTCAGCCCTGCGGTACCCGTGGAAGTGCCCCGGGTGGTACAGGTGCGAGCGGGTGCCGCGCGCGTCGAGCGCCGGGCCGACCAGGAACAGGGTGTGCTTCCAGAGCTTGTGCTCCTTGACGGTCTCCTCCAGCGTGCCGATCGTGCACCTGACGACCAGCTCCTCCGGCCAGGTCGCCTGGTAGGCGACGACGACCGGCGTGTCGGTCGGGTAGCCGCCCTCCAGCAGCTCCCGCACCAGCTGGCCGCTGCGCGCGGCCGACAGGAAGACCGCCATGGTGGTGCCGTGCTTCGCGAACTCGCGGACCTCCTCGCCGGGCGGCATCGGCGTCTTGCCGCCGCCGAGCCGGGTGAGGACGACGGACTGCGCGACCTCCGGAATGGTCAGCTCCCGCTGCGCGAGCGCGGCGACCGCGGAGAAGGCGGAGACGCCGGGCACGACCTCGGTCGCGATGCCGATCTCCGCGCACCGGTCCAGCTGCTCCTGCGTACCGCCCCACAGGGCCGGGTCACCGGAGTGGATGCGGGCCACCCGCAGTCCCTCCTCGCGGGCCCGCCGGTAGACGGCGACGACGTCCTCCAGCGACATCGTCGCCGAGTCCAGGACCTCCGCGTCCTCGCGCGCGTGCTGCAGGACCTCGGCCTGGACCAGGCTCGCCGCCCAGATCACGACGTCGGCCTCGGCGATGGCGCGGGCGGCGCGGAACGTCAGCAGGTCGGCGGCGCCGGGACCGGCACCGACGAAGGTCACCTTGCCGGCACCGGTACCGGCGGTGGGGGCCATGGGGTCCATGGGAATCGGTCCTCTCCTGCGCATATTTACTGCGGTTGCTGCTGTCGGACGCGCGTGAACGCGGGGTGATCGGATACCAAGGGCCCATGGCGGTCTTCGTCGCGCTCGGCGCGTTCCTGATGACGCTGGCCGGCGGCTGGACGGCGCAGCGCGTGACCGACCGGCGCCACCTGGTCCTGGGCCTGGCCGGCGGCCTGATGCTGGGTGTGGTCGGTCTCGACCTGCTGCCGGAGGCGCTCGAGGCGGCGGGCCGGGAAGTGTTCGGGGTCCCGGCGGCACTGCTGCTGTTCGTCGCCGGATTCCTGCTCGCCCACCTGGTGGAGCGCCTGCTGGCCGCCCGCCGCGCCGCGCACGGCGCCGAGGAGCACGGCCACCGCACGCCCGAGGTGGGCCTGACGGCCGCCGCCGCGATGGTCGGGCACAGCGCCATGGACGGCGTGGCGATCGGCGCGGCGTTCCAGGTCGGCGGCGGCATGGGCGCGGCGGTCGCGATGGCCGTGGTCGCCCACGACTTCGCGGACGGCTTCAACACCTACACGCTCACCAGCCTGTACGGCAACGCCCGCCGCCGGGCCGTCGCCATGCTGGTGGCCGACGCCGTGGCCCCCGTCGTCGGCGCGGCGTCCACGCTCCTGTTCACGATCCCGGAGGGCGTGCTCGGCGGGTATCTCGGCCTCTTCGGCGGCGTCCTGCTCTATCTCGCCGCCGCCGAGATCCTGCCGGAGGCCCACCACGAGCACCCCGCCCGGTCGACCCTGCTGTGCACGATCGCGGGCGCGGCCTTCATCTGGCTGGTGGTGGGCATCGCCGAGTGAGGCGTCCGCGCTCACAGCTTGCCGCCCCGCCCGCCCTCGCGCCGGGCCGGCGCGATGAGCGTCGACAGATAGGGCAGCGGCGCCCCGTCCAGCTCGCCGGCCGGCCGTACGGACTCCTCCGGCAGCCCCAGCGCCGAACCCCACACGGCGTCGTCGAGCCGCCCGGTCTCCCGCAGCGCCTCGGCGACCTCGGCCGCCTGCCGGCCGAACTTGTAGGCGACGACCGTCCCCGGGCCGTTCAACGCGTCCTTGAGCACCGCGGCCCCGGCGGTCACCGGCACCAGCGTCAGCGGCTCCGTGCCCTCCGTCAGCACGGCACCCGACCGTGCCGCGAGGTCCTGCATGGCGGTGATGCCCGGCACGGTCTCCACGACGGTGCCCGGCACGAGCCCGCCGACGGTCTGGGCGAGATAGGTGAAGGTCGAGTACACGTTGGGATCGCCGATGGTCGCGAACGCCACGGACCCGTGGGCCCGCAGCAGCGCGGCCACCCGCTCCCCGGCCGCGTCCCACGCCGCCTCCCGCCGCCCCCGGTCGGTGCGCTCGTTCAGCGCGAACACGACCCGGACGACCTTCTCGGCGCCCACGTAGTGCAGCACGGTCGCCTCGGCGCGGCCCCGCTCCCCGGTGTCCATCACGGGGACGACGACGACCTCGGCGGCGCGCAGCGCGTTGACGCCCTTGACGGTCACCAGCTCCGGGTCCCCGGGGCCGACCCCCACTCCGATCAGCCTGCTGCTCATGACGTCCGGCACCTCTCCACGAACCGACGGGCGACACCGGGCTCGGACGCCCAGTGCGTGTGCAGATAGCTCGCGTGCACACCGCGCTCCACAAATCCCTCGACGCGCCGCTCGGGCGCCCGCATCCCCCACGCCGGCGCCGCACCGGCACCCGGCTCCACGACCGTCCGGTGGAACTCGTGCCCCCGCATCCGCGTCCCCGCGGCGGCCAGCGCGCCGTCGCTCACGGCCACGGCGTCCCGGTAGCCCAGGGTCAGCCGCTCGGACATCCGCGCGGAGGCGTCCAGCACCCCGCACATCGGCAGTCCGTCCAGCTCCCGGCACAGGTACAGCAGCCCGGCGCACTCGGCGGCGACGGGAGCACCGCTCAGCGCGAGTTCGGCCACGCTCTTGCGCAGCCCCTCGTTGGCCGACAGCTCGGCGGCGTACACCTCGGGGAACCCGCCACCGATCACCAACCCGGCGGTCCCGTCGGGCAACTCCTCGTCCCGCAGCGGATCGAACGCGACGACCTCGGCCCCGGCGGCGGCGAGCAGCTCGGAGTGCTCGGTGTAGGAGAAGGTGAACGCGGCTCCGCCGGCAACGGCGACGCGCTTCAGCCCGTCCGGCGTTTGAGGACGAGGCCGTCCGGGCCGAAGCGGGGGCCCGGGGGCGGCAGCCCCCGGGGACGGGACGGGAAGGGGCGGCGGGGGCGAGGAAACCAAGGCCTCAGCCGCATCCCAGGCCGCACAGGGCAGCGCACCGGCCCCCCGCGCCAGCCCCACCAACGCCTCCAGATCACACCCGTCGGCCACCTGCGCCGCCATCGCCGCAACCGCCTCCACCGCCGAGGCCCGCCGCTCGGCGACCGGCACCAGCCCCAGATGCCGCGACGGCACATCCACCTGCGGCGCCCGCCGCAACACCCCCAGCACCGGCACCCCCACGGCATCCAACGCATCCCGCAGCAGCGCCTCGTGCCGGTCGGACCCCACCTTGTTGAGGATCACGCCCCCGATCCGCACCTCCGGGTCGAAGGACACGAACCCGTGCACCAGCGCCGCCACCGACCGCGACTGCGACGACGCGTCCACGACCAGCACCACCGGCGCCCGCAGCAGCTTGGCGACCTGCGCGGTGGACGCGAGTTCGCCCTCGCCCGCCGCCCCGTCGTACAGCCCCATCACGCCCTCGACCACGGCGATGTCGCACCCGCGCGCCCCGTGCAGGAACAGCGGCCCGACCAGCTCGGGCCCGCACAGGTACGCGTCGAGGTTGCGGCCCACCCGCCCGGTGGCGAGCGCGTGGTACCCGGGGTCGATGTAGTCGGGCCCGACCTTGTGCGGGGACACGGCGAGCCCCCGCGCGGCGAGCGCGGCCATCAGTCCGGTGGCGACGGTGGTCTTGCCGCTGCCCGAGGAGGGAGCGGCGACGACCAGCCGGGGGACGGAGGAGGTCACCACTCGATGCCCCTCTGCCCCTTCTGCCCGGTGTCCATCGGGTGCTTCACCTTCGACATGTCGGTGACGAGGTCCGCGAACTCCACCAGCTTCTCCGGCGCGTTCCGCCCGGTGATCACGACGTGCTGCGTCCCCGGCCGGTCCCGCAGCACGGACACGACCTCCTCGGTGTCGACCCAGCCCCAGTGCATCGGGTAGGCGAACTCGTCCAGCACGTACAGCTTGTACGTCTGGGCGGCGAGGTCCCGCTTGACCTGTTCCCAGCCCTCCCGGGCCTTCTCCTCGTTGGTCGAGTTGTCACCCTGGAGGTCCCGCTGCACCCAGGACCAGCCCTCGCCCATCTTGTGCCAGTCGACGGACCCGCCCTCACCGCCGGCGCCGAGCACCCGCAGCGCGTTCTCCTCGCCGACCTTCCACTTGGCCGACTTGACGAACTGGAACACCCCGATGGGCCACCCCTGGTTCCAGGCCCGCAGCGCCAGCCCGAAGGCCGCGGTGGACTTGCCCTTCCCCACGCCCGTGTGCACGACGACCAGCGGACGATTGCGCCGCTGACGGGTCGTCAGACCGTCGTCCGGCACGACACTCGGCTGCCCCTTCGGCATTACGCGGCCCTCCTGCTCGCCTGTACGTCCTTCACCAGCCCGGCGATGGAGTCCGCCCGCAGCTCGTCGAGCGTCACCGCCGTACCGCCCAGTTCACCCGCGAGGCGCCCGGCGAGCCCCAGCCGCACCGGTCCCGTCTCGCAGTCCACGACCACACAGGCGGTGCCCTCGGCCGCGAACAGCCGCGCCGCCCGCCCCGCCAGCGCGACGGGCTCGGGGCCACCGGTCGCCCGGCCGTCCGTCACCGTCACGACCAGCGGCCGGCGCGCCGGGTCCCGCAGCCGTTCCACGCGCAGCACCTCGTGCGCCTTCAGCAGCCCGGCCGCGAGCGGCGTACGGCCACCGGTCGGCAGCGACTCGAGCCGCGCGGCGGCCGCGTCCACCGAGGAGGTCGGCGGCAGGGCGACGTCGGCGGCCGAACCCCGGAAGGTCACCAGCCCCACCTTGTCCCGCCGTTGGTAGGCGTCCAGCAGCAGCGACAGCACGGCACCCTTCACCGCGCTCATCCGCTGCCGCGCCGCCATCGATCCGGAGGCGTCCACGACGAACAGCACGAGGTTGCCCTCACGCCCCTCCCGCGTCGCCTGGCGCAGATCGTCCCTGCGCACCAGCAGCCCGGGCCCGCTGCGCCCCCGCGCCCGCTGGTGCGGGGCGGCGGCCCGCACGGTCGCCGCGAGGTGCAGCTTGGTCAGCGCACCCCGCGGCCGCCGGGCCCCGGTCGTCCGCCCGTGCTCGGTCCGCGCCCGCGAACGCCGCCCGGCGGCGCCCTCGCCCAGCCCGGGCACGCTCAGCACCTTCGTCCGGAACGGCTCGGCGGCCCGCACGGGCGACTGCTCGCCGGCGCCGCCCCCGGAAGCCTGCGGCTCCCCGCCCTCGCCGGCCTCGGGCCGCGCGGCGGTGTCGCCGTCGCCCTGCGGCGCGTCGTCGGGCTCCGGCTGCCCACCGGGGCCGCCGCCGGGACCCGGGTCCGGATCGTCGTCACCGTCACCGTCACCGTCGCCCTGGTCCTGCCCGCCGAACTCCTCCAGCGTCTCGTCGAGCTTGTCCTCGTCGAGCCCCGGCGCGTCGAAGGGGTTGCGCCGCCGCCGGTGGGGGAGGGCCAGCAGCGCGGCCTGCCGCACGTCCTCCGCCAGCACGTCCGTCCGCCCGGCCCAGGCCGCCAGCGCGGTCGCCGTCCGGGCCATCACGATGTCGGCGCGCATGCCGTCCACCTCGAACGCCGCGCAGGTCGCCGCGATCTGCCGCAGCGCCCCGTCACCGAGGCGCACCGACGGCAGCAGCTCCCGCGCCGCCACGATGCGCTGCCGTACGGCGGCCTCCTCGCCGGCCCAGCGCGCGGCGAAGGCGGCCGGGTCGTCGTCGTACGCCAGCCTGCGCCGTACGACCTCCACCCGCAGGTCGGGTTCGCGCGAGGCGGCGACCTCGACGGTGAGCCCGAACCGGTCGAGCAACTGCGGCCGCAGTTCGCCCTCTTCGGGGTTCATCGTGCCGACGAGCAGGAACTTCGAGGCGTGCCGCACGGACACGCCCTCGCGCTCGACGTACGAGGCGCCCATCGCGGCGGCGTCCAGCAACAGGTCGACCAGGTGGTCGTGGAGCAGGTTGACCTCGTCGACGTACAGGATCCCGCGGTGCGCGTCGGCCAGCAGGCCGGGCTCGAAGGCCTTCACGCCCTCCGACAGCGCCCGCTCGATGTCCAGGGCGCCGACGAGCCGGTCCTCGGAGGCGCCGACGGGCAGCTCGACCATCCGCGCCGGCCGCGACCCGGAGGCGCCCGTCCCGTGCGGCCCGTCCGGGCACGCGGGGTCGGGGGAGTCCGGGTCGCAGGAGAACCGGCAGCCGGAGACGACGTCGACCTCCGGCATCAGCGCGGACAGGGCGCGCACCGCCGTGGACTTCGCGGTGCCCTTCTCGCCGCGCACCAGCACGCCGCCGACCGCCGGGGACACGGCGTTCAGCAGCAGCGCGAGCCGCAGGTCGTCCTGGCCGACGACGGCCGTGAACGGGAACGGGGTGGTCACTTGTCGTCGCCCTCCGAGTCGCCTTCGAGATCGCCTTCGAGCTCCAGATAGGTGGCGCGCAGCCGCTCCAGCGTCTCCGCGTCCGGCTCCGCCCACAGCCCCCGGTCGGCCGCCTCCAGCAGCCGCTCGGTGATGCCGCGCAGGGCCCAGGGGTTGGACTTCTTCATGAAGTCCCGGTTCTCCGCGTCGAACACGTACTCGGCGCTGAGCTTCTCGTACATCCAGTCGTCCACGACACCGGCCGTGGCGTCGTAACCGAAGAGGTAGTCCACGGTGGCCGCCATCTCGAAGGCGCCCTTGTAGCCGTGCCGCCGCATCGCCGCCATCCAGCGCGGGTTGACCACGCGGGCCCGGAAGACGCGGTGGGTCTCCTCGCCCAGCGTCCGGGTCTTCACCTGGTCGGGGGTGGCGGAGTCGCCGACGTACGCCTCGGGGGAGGCGCCCGTGAGGTGCCGGACCATGGCGACCATGCCGCCGTGGTACTGGAAGTAGTCGTCGGCGTCCACGAGGTCGTGCTCGCGGGTGTCGACGTTCTTCGCGGCGACCGCGATCCGCCGGAACGCCGTCTCCATGTCGCCGCGCGCCGCCCGCCCGTCGAGGCCGCGCCCGTAGGCGTAGCCGCCCCACACCGCGTACACCTCGGCGAGGTCCGCGTCGGAGCGCCAGTTGCGGGCGTCGATCAGCGGCAGCAGACCGGCGCCGTACGCGCCCGGCTTGGAGCCGAAGACGCGTGCCGTGGCCCGGCGCCGGTCGCCGTGCTCGGCGGTGTCCTCGTCGGCGTGGGCGCGGACGAAGTTCTGTGAGGCGGGCTCGTCCAGCTCCGCCACCGCCCGCACCGCGTCGTCGATCAGCCCGACCACGTGCGGGAACGCGTCCCGGAAGAACCCGGAGATGCGGACCGTGACGTCGACGCGCGGCCGGCCCAGCTCGGCCAGGGGCACGATCTCGAAGCCGGTGACCCGGCGCGAGGCGTCGTCCCACACCGGACGGCAGCCCAGCAGGGCCAGGATCTCGGCGATGTCGTCGCCCTGGGTGCGCATCGCGGACGTGCCCCACACCGTGAGGCCGACGGACTTCGGGTATGCGCCGGTGTCGCCCAGATAGCGCTGGATCAGCGAGTCCGCCAGGGACTGGCCGACCTCCCAGCTCAGCCGGGACGGGATCGCCTTCGGGTCGACGGAGTAGAAGTTCCGGCCGGTCGGCAGGACGTTGACCAGACCGCGGGTCGGCGAGCCGGACGGGCCCGCCGGGACGTAGCCGCCGTCCAGCGCCCGCAGGATGTGCCCGATCT
Source organism: Streptomyces sp. NPDC048185 (assembly GCF_043202495.1). Lineage (NCBI taxonomy): Bacteria > Bacillati > Actinomycetota > Actinomycetes > Kitasatosporales > Streptomycetaceae > Streptomyces > Streptomyces sp. NPDC048185. The sequence goes on along the minus strand of NZ_JBIDAN010000001.1, from coordinate 69,924 downwards.
CGTCCGTCGTCCGGGCGAGCCGCGGCACGACCTCCCGGCAGGCGAACTCCAGCACGGCGACCGCGTCGGGCAGTTCGGCGCCGAGCACGTCACGCACCAGGGCCGGTACGGCGGCCGCGTCCCACCCCTGGACCTCCATGCCCTCCGCGAAGCGCCGGCAGAGCTGCTCCAGGAGGTCGATCGCGTCGGCGGCGCTGCGGTTCGGGCCCTCGACCAGGTCCGTCAGCTCCACCGGCACCTTCACCGGAGCGCCGGGCTCGGCGAGCAGTTCCTTCTCCGCCAGCCCGAAGTGCGCGGCCAGCGCGGCCCGCAGACCGGGCAGCGCGTTCGCCTGCCCGCCCCACACCTGCGAGGCGCGCAGCACCGCCAGCACCAGGTTGACGCGCGGCTCGCCGACCGGACCGCCGCCCAGGACGTGCAGGCCGTCACGGATCTGCACGTCCTTGATCTCGCACAGATAGCCGTCGATGTGCATGACGAACTCGTCGAACGCGTCGTCGTCCGGCTGGTCGTCCACGTGCAGGTCGTGGTGGAGCTCGGCCGCCTTGACCAGCGTCCAGATCTGCGCCCGGACCGCCGGCGCCTTCGCCGGGTCCAGGTCGGAGACGAGCGCGTACTCGTCGAGCAGCTGCTCCAGCTTGGCCAGGTCGCCGTAGGTGTCGGCGCGGGCCATCGGCGGCACGAGGTGGTCGACCACCGTGGCGTGGCCGCGCCGCTTGGCCTGGGTGCCCTCGCCGGGGTCGTTGACGATGAACGGGTAGATCAGCGGCAGGTCGCCCAGCACCGCGTCCGGCGCGCACCCGGCACTCAGGCCGAGGCCCTTGCCCGGCAGCCACTCCATCGTGCCGTGCTTGCCCATGTGCACGACGGCGTCGGCGCCGAAGCTGTTCTCCAGCCACCGGTACGCCGCCATGTAGTGGTGGGACGGCGGCATGTCGGGGTCGTGGTAGATCGCGATCGGGTTCTCCCCGAAGCCGCGCGGCGGCTGGATCATGACGACGACGTTCCCGAACTGCAGGGAGGCCAGCACGATGTCGTCCCCGTCGACGTACAGCGAGCCCGGCGGCTCGCCCCACGCCTCGGTCATCGCGTCCCGCAGCTCCGGGTCCAGCTTCTCGAACCAGGCCCGGTAGTCGGCCAGCGGCACCCGCGCGGGCGCCGCGGCGAGCTGGTCCTCGGTCAGCCACTCGACGTCGTGCCCGCCCGCCTCGATGAGCCGGTGGATCAGCTCGTCGCCGCCGGAGGGGTAGTCGGTCAGCGAGTACCCCGCGTCCCGCAGCGCGTCCAGGACCCGGACCGCGGAGGCCGGGGTGTCGAGCCCCACCGCGTTGCCGACCCGGGAGTGCTTGGTCGGGTACGCGGTGAAGACCAGCGCGAGCTTCTTCCCGGCGTTCGGCTTGTGCTTGAGGGCCGCGTGCCGCACGGCGATCCCGGCGACCCGGCCGGCCCGCTCGGGGTCGGCCACGTAGACGGGCACGTCGTCCGGCCCCTGCTCCTTGAAGGAGAACGGAACCGTGATCAGGCGGCCGTCGAACTCCGGGATGGCCACCTGCATCGCCGCGTCCATCGGGGACAGCGCGGCGTCGGACGCCTCCCAGGCGGCGCGGGACGAGGTCAGGCAGAGCCCTTGCAGCACCGGCACGTCCAGGTCGGCCAGCGCGCCGATGTCCCACGCCTCCTCGTCACCGCCCGCCGAGGCCTGCGAGGCGTGCGTGCCGCCCGCGGCGAGGACGGTGGCGACCAGGGCGTCGGCCCGGCCCAGCAGCTCGTACAGCGCGGGGTCCGCGCCGCGCAGCGAACCGCAGTACACGGGCAGCGCGTTGGCGCCGCGCGCCTCGATCGCGTCGCACAGCGTGTCCACGAAGGCGGTGTTGCCGCTCAGCTGGTGGGCGCGGTAGAAGAGCACACCGACCGTCGGGCGGCCGGCCACGACGGTCCGGGAGCCGTGGACGCCGTACTCCGGCATCTTCCGCGGCTCGTCGAAGCCCTCGCCGGTCAGCAGCATCGTGTCCGACAGGAACCGGGCGAGCTGCGTGAGGTTGTCCGGCCCGCCCTCGACCAGATAGCGCAGCGCCTCCGCCACGACCCCGGCCGGCACCGACGACTCGGCCATCAGCTCCGCGTCCGGCACGGACTCCCCGCCGAGCAGCACGGTGGGGACGCCGGACGCCTTCAGCGCGGCGAGCCCGTCCTCCCAGGCACGCTTGCCGCCCAGCAGGCGCACGACGGCGATGTCCGCGCCCTCGACCAGCCCCGGCAGCTCCTCGCCCACGTCGACCCGGGTCGGGTTGCCGATCCGGTAGGCGGCGTCCGACGCGCGGGCCGCCAGCAGGTCCGTGTCGGCGGTCGACAACAACAACACTGTGCTCATGCGGGCGCTCCCGGTGGAATGAAGGGCAGTCCTTGTGGCGCGCCGGACTCGATGAGCCGCCACAGCGCGTCCGTGTCCGCGTGCTGTTCGATCAGGTCGCCGAGCCGGTCGAGCTGCTCCTCGCGCAGCGCGGCGAACGAGGTGTCGGGGGCCGGCACGAAGCGACGGCCCGCGGCGGCGGCCACCTCGCGCAGGAACGCCCGCCGGAAGCCGTCCGACTCCAGCGAGCCGTGCCAGTGCGTCCCCCAGACCTGGCCGACCCGGCAGCCGTCCAGGAAGGGCTCGCCGCCCACGATTTCGGCGACGCCGTGGTGGATCTCGTACCCCTCCACGTGCTCCCCGAGGGCCTCGCCGACGGGTCGCGTGAGGGTCTTCCCGCGGGCGAACCGCACCCGCACGGGCAGCAGTCCGAGCCCGTCCACGTGCCCGGCACGGGACTCGACCTCGTCCTCGATGTGCTCGCCGAGGAGCTGGAACCCGCCGCAGACGCCGAGCACGGGGCGGCCCTCGGCGGCCCGGCGCGCGATCGCCTCCGCGAGCCCCCGCTCCCGCAGCCACCGGAGCGCCCGCACGGTACCGCGCGTCCCCGGCACGACCACGAGATCGGCGTCGGCCAGCTCCTCCGGCCGGTCCACGAACCGCACCACGACACCGGGTTCGGCGGCCAGCGCGTCCACGTCCGTGAAGTTGGACATCAGCGGGACCGCGCAGACGGCGACCCGCAGCACGTCCTCGCCGACCGGCGGCGCGACGACCGACTCCCGCACCGTCCCGCGCAGGGACACCCGCAGCCCGTCCTCCTCGTCGATGCCGAGCCCGTGCCGGAAGGGCAGCACGCCGTACGTCCGCCGCCCGGTGAGGTCCCGGAGCATGTCGACGCCGGGCTCCAGCAGCGACACGTCGCCCCGGAACTTGTTCACGAGGAACCCGGCGACCAGCGCCTGGTCCTCGGGCGACAGCAGGGCCACCGTGCCGAAGAAGGACGCGAAGACGCCCCCGCGGTCGATGTCGCCGACGACGAGGACGGGGAGCCCGGCGCCCCGGGCGATCCCCATGTTCACGATGTCCGTCCGGCGCAGGTTGATCTCGGCCGGACTGCCCGCCCCCTCGCAGATCACCGCGTCGTACGTGCCCCGCAGCTCGGCCAGGCAGTCGAGGACCGTGCCGAGCAGCTGCCGCTGCCGCCCGCCGTGGTAACCGCGGGCGCTCATCTCCCCGACCGGCTTGCCGAGCAGCACGACCTGGCTGCTCTGCTCGCCGCCCGGCTTCAGCAGCACCGGGTTCATCAGCGCGGTCGGCTCGACGCGGCACGCCTGCGCCTGCATGGCCTGGGCCCGCCCGATCTCGGCGCCCTCGCGGGTGACGAAGGAGTTCAGCGACATGTTCTGCGCCTTGAAGGGCGCCACCTTGACGCCCCGGCGCACCAGCCAGCGGCAGATCCCGGCGGTGACGACGCTCTTGCCGGCGTCGGAGGTGGTGCCGGCGACGAGGAGGCCACCGTTCATGACGTACGTCCCTTCCTGCTGACCCCGCGGACGAGCAGCCGCGCGCCCGCGCACACGCCCAGCGCCAGCCAGCCCACGCGGCTCGACAGCCGCACCGCCCGCTCGATGTCGCCGGACCCGGCCCGGACGGCGCGTCCCGCCGCCCCGTTGAGCACCGGCCGGTGTTCGACCCGGCCGCCGTAGGAGAGCGTCCCGCCGAGCCGCACGCCCAGGGCGCCCGCGAAGGACGCCTCCACGGGCCCGGCGTTGGGGCTCGGGTGCTGCGCGGCGTCGGCACGCCAGGCCCGTACGGCACCCCGGGGATCGCCGCCGGCCACGGTGGTCAGGACGGCGGTCAGCCGGGCGCCCGGCCACCCGGCGAGGTCGTCGAGCCGGGCCGAGGCCCAGCCGTAGCGGCGGTACCTGGCGGACTTGTGGCCGACCATGGCGTCCAGCGTGTTCACGGCCCGGAAACCGAGCAGCCCCGGCACTCCGGCCACGGCGCCCCACACCAGGGCGCCCACGACCGCGTCGGAGGTGTTCTCGGCGACGGACTCCACGACGGCCCGCGCGATCCCGTCGGCGTCCAGCGCCTGCGGATCCCGCCCGCACAGGTGCGGCAGCCGGGCCCGGGCCGCCTCGACGTCCCCGGCCTCCAGCGCCCGCCCGACGGCGCGGGCCTCCCGGGCCAGCGAGGTCCCGCCCACGACGGCCCACGTGGCGGCGCCGGTCAGCGCGAGGGAGGCGGCGGGGGAGGGGCGGACGGCGCGCACGGCGGCGCTCCCCAGGACGACGGCGCCACCGGCGCAGACGGCGGTGTGCAGCGCGCCCCAGCCCCGGTGGTCACGCCACAGCACCCGTTCCACGGCGCCCGCGGCACGGCCGAACGCGGCGACCGGGTGCCCGCGGCGCGGATCGCCGAGGAGGAGGTCGCCGAGAAGACCGGCGGCGGCGCCGTACGCGAAGACGCGTTCGGCGCGCACGGCTCAGCCTGCCGTGCGGAGGGACGGCGGAAGTGCGTCTCGGGTGAGCCTGGAACGGCAGCCGCGCATGGCGATATGTCCTCACTCAGGGTGTCCACGCCCTGGTTCGACGAAATCGGCGGTGAGAGTTCCTGGCTCCCGGGACCGTACTCGCGTACTGCCCCGGTGACAGTGGCGGGACCGCGCCGGACTCGCACCGGCTTCCTCTCCTGCCGCCGTAATGGCTCCGGAAGTCCACCACGGCCCGCGAACACCCGTCAACTTGCTGTTGACCTGCAGCGGGGGAGTGTGCGGAGGCCCACACACGGGCGGTGTGCGCCGGCACGGAAAAAGCGCGGGGCGCGGGACGGTGGAGTCCGTCCCGCGCCCCGCGCACGATGTGCGCCCGGCGGTCAGGCGACGATCAGGTAGATGCCGTACGCCACCGCCGCCGCACAGGCCGCGAAGCAGGCGTAGGCACCGGTCACCGCGAGCACCGCGGAACCGCCCTGGGCGGCGGCCCGCTCCTGGCGGGAGAGGCCGACGACGCCGAGGGTGAACAGGGCCACCAGGGCCACGGTGGCCACGAGGCTGACGCCGAAGACGGAGCCGAGGGCTGCCCAGTCGATTGTCATGGCGGTTCTCTTCCTTCGTACCCGGACGCGGGCTCAGACGGTGGTGGCGGCCGACGGGGTCTTGGTGTCGGCGACGGCGGCCGGGGCCGCGACGGTGGCGGTGAGCTCCTCGCTCACGCCCGCGGGGGGCGGGGTCACGGCGGCGATCGCCGTGGTCACCACGCCGGCCGGCTCGGGCTCGCCGCCGCCGTTGACGTTGGTGTGGTCGACGACCTCGCGCCGGGAGATCCGCCAGATCGCGAAGCTGGAGGCGAGCAGGAAGACCGCGACGAGCGCCGTGCCCCAGTCCCCGAAGCCGCAGATCCACTCGGCGAGGGCGGCGACCAGGGCCGCGGCCGGCAGGGTCAGGCCCCAGGCGACGAACATGCGGGTGGCCGTGGACCAGCGGACCACACCGCCCTTGCGGCCGAGGCCCGCGCCCATGACCGCGCCGGAGACCGAGTGGGTGGTGGAGAGGGAGAAGCCGAGGTGCGAGGAGGCCAGGATGACCGTCGCGGCGCTGGTCTGGGCGGCGAAGCCCTGCTGCGGCTGGAGGTCGGTGAGGCCCTTGCCCATGGTGCGGATGATGCGCCAGCCGCCGAGGTAGGTGCCGAGCGCGATGGCCATGCCCGCGGACAGGATGACCCACACGGGCGGGTTCGAGCCGGGGGCGAGGGCGCCGCCGGCGATCAGGGCGAGGGTGATGATGCCCATCGTCTTCTGGGCGTCGTTGGTGCCGTGGGCGAGCGAGACCAGGCCGGCCGAGGCGATCTGCCCGGCGCGGTAGCCCTTCTCCGCGGCCTTGCCGTCGGCCTTGCGGCCGAGCGAGTACGTCAGCCGGGAGGCGAGCATCGCCGCGACACCCGCGACGATCGGGGCGGCGACGGCCGGCAGGAGCACCTTGGTGACGAGCACGTCGCCGTGGACGGCGCCGATGCCCGCCGAGGCGACGGCGGCGCCGATCAGGCCGCCCATCAGGGCGTGCGAGGAGCTGGACGGAAGCCCGACCAGCCAGGTCAGCAGGTTCCAGAGGATCGCGCCGACCAACGCGGCGAAGATGACCTCGGGACGGATGCCGGTCTCGTCGACGAGACCCTTGGAGATCGTGTTGGCGACCTCCACCGAGAGGAAGGCGCCCACAAGGTTCAGCACGGCGGACATGGCCACCGCGACCTTGGGTTTGAGTGCACCGGTCGAAATGGTCGTTGCCATCGCGTTCGCGGTGTCGTGGAAACCGTTCGTGAAATCGAACGCGAGAGCGGTTACCACCACAATCGCGAGGATCAGCGAGAAGCTTTCCATTTACCCAGGCAATCGTTCGAGGTCATTGGCGCGTCGAACGTAGGTAACCAGAGTGAACGGGAGATGAACTGGACCGGGCGTCATGGTGACCGGAAACGGGGTCGTGACCTCCGTGAACGCCTGCGCTGCGTGCCCGCGCCGGCGCTCTCCGGAGACGTGCCTGGCAGGATCGCCGCGGGGCGCCGGACCGCGGCGCGGTGAGGGGCGTCCGGGACGCCCGACGGGAGGCTTGGACTGTGACGGAATCGCGGGTCGGGCAGGTGTCCGGGGAGGAGTCCGAGGCCTGGGAGGCGCTCGTCGCGACGGCCCGGCGGACGGTGACCGACGGGCTGGTCGTCGGCACGTCCGGCAACGTCTCGGTACGGGTCGGCGACACGGTGCTGATCACCCCTTCGGGTGTGCCCTACGACCGTCTGGCCCCCGGCGACGTGACGGGCGTCGACCTCGGCGGCCGGCAGGTGCTCGGCACGCTGGTCCCGACCAGCGAGCTGCCCATGCACCTCGCCGTGTACCGCACCACCGACGCCCGCGCCGTCGTCCACACCCACGCCGTGCACGCGACGGCGGTCTCCCTGCTCGTCCCCGAGCTGCCGCTCGTCCACTACATGGCCGCCGCGCTCGGCGGCCCGGTCCGGGTCGCGCCCTACGCGACCTACGGCACCGACGAACTCGCCCGCGCCATGCTGGCCGCCCTCGCCGACCGCAGCGGCTGCCTCCTGCGCAACCACGGCACGATCACCTACGGCGACACGCTCGACCAGGCCTACGACCGCACCGCCCAGCTGGAGTGGATGTGCCGCCTGTGGCTGACGGCCTCCTCGGTCCCGGGCCGCACGCCGTCCCTGCTGACCACGGCCCAGCTGGACGAGGTGACGGAACGCCTGCGCGGCTACGGCCAGCCGACCTGACGGACCCCTGCCGGAGGGCTGTCCCTCGTCACACCGAGTGACGGGCACCCGCTGGGCAGCCCGGCGGCCGACCGGTGCGGGGGACCGTGGGGGCGCATGCGGAGGCGCCCCCTGGCCGCCGGGCGAGCGGCCCGCGCTCCACGGTGCCGGGCCCGGGTGCCGGTGCTCGGCGGCTGTGGGCAGCCCGGACGCGCGCCGTCCGTCGCGCCGGTCCGGCGGGCGGGCGCGCGTGCAGGGGCGTGGTGCGGGGCGTCCGTCGCCGGGCCGGGAGACGTCCGCCGCTCGGCGGCGCGGCGGTGGGTGCCGCACCGGACCGGCGGTCGGCGGTGCCGTGCCGTGGCACGTGCGTGGTGGTGGTGGGGGGGGAGCCACGGCGGCGGCCGGTCGTCGCCGGCACCGGCCGCGGCACGGAGCCCGGGGGTTACGGGGCGGCTTCGGGGGTACCGGCAGTCGAGCCGGTCCATGGTCCGGTCCGGCCGGGCGTCGTCACTCCGTGTCGTCCGCCCGCTGGCCGCCCACGGACTCCACCGGGAGACTGGCCCCATGCGCACTGTCACAGCAACGGCCGCCGCAGTCACCGCAGCCCTGGCGGCGGCCGGCGCAGCGAGCGTCGCCGCCGGCCGGCTGGCCAGCGACGCCGCGCTCAAGGCGCCCCCCGGCCGGCCCCTGCCCACCGAACCCCGGCTCACCGTGCACGGGACCGCCGCCGGGCAGATCACCCTCACCCGGGACCTCGCCGCGCTGCGCCCCGGCCGCTACGGCCTGGCGGGCGACGCGGCCCACGCGGTCGTCGGCCCCGTCCTGAGCAACGCGCAGCACGGCGCCGACACCGTCGTGCGCCGCCTGGAAAGCGTCACGCACGGCACCTTCGACACCGGTGACCGGGTCTGGCTCACCCCCAACCTGTACGTCGGCACTCCCGGCACCGCCCTCGGCCTGGACCACACCGAGGTCGACGTCCCCGGCGAACTCGGCCCGCTCCCGGCGTGGTTCGTGCCCGGCGCCCGCCCCACCTGGGTCATCGCCGTGCACGGCCTGGGCACCACCCGGGAACACGCCCTGAACCTCATGGCACCCCTGCACGGCCGGCACGTCCCGGTGCTGGCCGTCTCCTGCCGCGGCGACGCCGGCGCCCCGCCCTCGCCCGACGGCCTGCACCACTTCGGCGAGACCGAGTGGCACGACCTGGACGCCGCCGTCCACTACGCCCTCGACCACGGCGCCCGCAAGATCGTCCTGCTCGGCTGGTCCACCGGCGCCACCATGGCCCTGCGCACCGCCGCGCGCTCCGCCGCCCGCGACCGCATCGCGGGACTCGTCCTGGACTCCCCGGTCCTCGACTGGGAGACCACCCTGCGTGCCCTGGCCGCCGCCCGCCGGACGCCCGGCGTGCTGCTGCCCCTCGCGGTCCGCGCCGCGCAGGGCCGTGCCGGACTGCACGCCGACGGCGCCGCCGACCGGGCCGCCCGCGAGGCCCTCACCGTGCCGGCCCTCGTCTTCCACGGCCCCGACGACACGGTCGCCCCCTGGCGGTCCACCCGCCGCTTCGCCGACGCCCACCCGCGTCTGGTCTCCCTCCACACCGTCCGGGACGCCCCGCACGGCGCCATGTGGAACGCCGACCCCGAGTCCTACCTGGAGACCCTGCGCCGTTTCCTGACCCCCCTGGTGTGACCCCCGCGGGCCCTGCCCCGCCGGGCGCCGCTCGGATTCCGTTCGGGGCCGCGCCGATGGCCGGTTCTCCCTCCCCGGCCGCCTGCCGAGGCCCCTCGCGGGCCGTCCCCGCCGCCGCCGCGGGCATTCCGTTTGGGTTTTCGGACCGTCAACCGGAAGACTGCACCCGTGACGTCCCGTATCCCGCGCGACTCCAGGCTTCGACTCGTCCGTCCGCGACCCCTGGCCGCCGCCCCCAGAGCGGTGAACCAGCGCCGTACGCACCGCGCCGCACCGCGCCCCCCGGAGGGCACACCGGCCCGGTCGGAACTGGCCCGAATGGCACGCTCCGGCCTGGCCGACGCCGCCCGCATCGCCCGCTGGGCCGACGCCGCCCTCGGCCGCGGCAGCGCGACCGCCGACGGCAAGGCCACCCTGTCCGACGCGACCGCCGAACACGCGGCCCGCGAGCTGGGCCTGACCGTGGCCGAGGTCCGCGCCGACTGGGACACCGCCCGCCTCGCCGGTCTGGTCGAGGTCCACGGCGGCACCGCCCGCCCCGGCTGGCGCCTGCGCGCCTGGAACCGCGACGACAGCGCCGTACTGCGCGGCTGGGTCGCCCTCTTCGACGCCTGGTCGCTCGCCCACCCCGAGCCCGACGGTCACGAACCCGCCGCCGTCGCCGAGGTCGTCTCCGCGATGCCCCAGGTGCTCTCCTTCCTCCAGCTGTCCGCCGGACCGGTGCCCGTCGCACAGCTGCTGGACCTGCTGGAGCAGCGCGTCACCGAACTGCGCACCGAGCGCTGCGAGGTCCCCTACGGCCCCCGGCTGGAACCGGGGACCCCCGAGGCCCCGCAGCCGGAGCAGCCCGCCGACGACGCGGACGACGCCCCGCTCGCCCCCCTGCTCGACTGGGCCCTGCACGCCCTGGCCGCCGTCGGCGCCCTCACCTGCGGCGACGGACACGCCACCCTCACCCCGCTGGGCAGCTGGGCGGTGTGGGTCAAGCTGGAGCAGATCTGCGTGGCCGCGCAGAGCCCCGCCGGGAACATCGAACAGTCGGCCGAGGCGATGCTGCGCGGCTGCGGCCGGCTCCGCCCCAACGCGGCCCGCGCCGAGTACCGCGCCTGGCTCGCCGCCCGGCCCGTCGGCAGCGCCGTCACCGAGTTGCTCGCCGCCGCCCGCGGCGAGGACGCCCTGCTCCGCGGCCTCGCCTTCGAGGCGCTGCGCGTCGTCGGCGCCCCGGCCGAGCCCGACGTCCGCGCCGTGCTCGACGAGCCCACGCTGCGCCCGTACGCCCTGCTGTGGCTGGCCGAGCACGACGGCGCCGACCCGGAGGACGCCCACGAGGTCCTCACCCGCCAGGAGGCCACCTGGCTGTGGGTGGACACCGCGGCCGCCGTCGCCGACCACGGCGAGGCCCCGCTGCTCGTCCGGCACCTGGAGTCCGCCGTGCAGCCCACCGTCCCGGCCCTCCTCGACGAGGTCCGTGCCGTCGGGCACCCGCGCACCGTGCAGGTCCTGGTCGCCCTCGCCGCCGCCCACCCCGACCCGGCGCTGGCCAAGGCCGTACGCCGGGCCGCCTTCCAGGTGCACACGGGAGGCAGCTGAACGGGGCGCCCCGGCGGGCGGGGACCGGCCCCGGACGTCAGCCCGGGATCTCGGGCGCGTACGTCCCGAAGCTCCAGATGTTGCCCTCCAGGTCCCGCGCCATGTAGTCCCGCGAGCCGTAGTCCTGGTCCGTCGGGGGCATGAGGATCTCGGCGCCGTGCTCCACGGCCCGCCGGTGGTGTGCGTCGACGTCGTCCACCACGACGTACACCCCGGTCGTGCCGGCGTTCTTCATGGCCTCGTCGAAGCGGCTGCCCGTGCCCCGGGAGCCGAGCATCACCGCGCCGTTGCCCTGGGCCAGCTCGGCGTGCGCGACCGAGCCGTCCTCGCCCTCGTACACGGCCAGTTCCGTGAACCCGAAGGCCTGCGTGAGCTGGCGGACCGCCGCCCTGGCGTCCGCGTACAGCAGCGTCGGGTAGACGCTCGGGCGGCCGCCGTCCATGTCTGCCATGCCGATCACTCCCTTGTGAGCCGGTGCCGGTGACCGGACGCCGGGAGGCCCCGGGACCCGGCCCGTCGTCCAGTCTGGCACCGGCCGCCGACAACGCCCGTGACCAGCGCATCCGAACAGGGGAGCCCCGAACACGGGGCCGCGGACGCCGGCGCCCGGGAAAAGTGGTTGCACGGCCCCGTTAGACTGGCCCCATGGCCATTCTCCTCGCGCATTAGACGGCGGGAAACGTCCTCAGCCGCCCATCCCGTCAACCACCCGCCCTGGAGTCTGACCGTGATCTCCGCCTCCGGCATCGAGCTGCGCGCCGGTGCCCGCGTCCTCATCGAAAGCGCCACCTTCCGCGTCGCCAAGGGCGACCGCATCGGCCTGGTCGGCCGCAACGGCGCCGGCAAGACCACCCTCACCAAGGTCCTCGCCGGCGAGGGCATCCCCGCCGGCGGCACCGTCACCCGCTCCGGCGAGGTCGGCTACCTCCCGCAGGACCCGCGCACCGGCGACCTCGACGTGCTGGCCCGCGACCGCATCCTCTCCGCCCGCGGTCTGGACACCCTGATCCGCAAGATGCGCGAGAACGAGCAGCGCATCGCCAACGGACAGGGCGCGACCCGGGAGAAGGCGCTCAAGCAGTACGAGCGCCAGGAGACGGAGTTCCTCACCAAGGGCGGATACGCCGCCGAGGCCGAGGCCGCGACCATCGCCGCCGCGCTCAACCTGCCCGACCGTGTGCTCGGCCAGCCCCTGCACACGCTCTCCGGCGGACAGCGCCGCCGCGTCGAGCTGGCGCGGATCCTGTTCTCCGACGCGGACACGCTGCTGCTCGACGAGCCCACGAACCACCTCGACGCCGACTCGATCGTCTGGCTGCGGGACTACCTGAAGACCTACCGCGGCGGCTTCATCGTGATCTCCCACGACGTCGACCTGGTCGAGACGGTCGTCAACAAGGTGTTCTACCTGGACGCCAACCGCTCCCAGATCGACGTCTACAACATGGGCTGGAAGCTCTACCAGCAGCAGCGCGAGGCCGACGAGAAGCGCCGCAAGCGCGAGCGCGCCAACGCCGAGAAGAAGGCCGCCGCCCTGCACTCGCAGGCCGACAAGATGCGTGCCAAGGCCACCAAGACGGTCGCCGCGCAGAACATGGCCCGCCGCGCCGACAAGCTGCTGTCCGGACTGGAGGCCGTCCGCCAGTCCGACAAGGTCGCCAAGCTCCGCTTCCCCGAGCCCGCGCCCTGCGGCAAGACCCCGCTGACCGCCGAGGGCCTGTCCAAGTCGTACGGCTCGCTGGAGATCTTCACCGACGTCGACCTGGCCATCGACAAGGGCTCCCGCGTCGTCATCCTCGGACTCAACGGCGCCGGCAAGACGACCCTGCTGCGCCTGCTGGGCGGCGTGGAGAAGCCCGACACCGGCGCGGTCGTCGAGGGCCACGGCCTCAAGCTCGGCTACTACGCGCAGGAGCACGAGACCCTCGACCCCGAGCGGACCGTCCTGGAGAACATGCGCTCCGCCGCGCCCGACATGGACCTCGTGGAGGTCCGCAAGGTGCTCGGCTCGTTCCTGTTCTCCGGTGACGACGTCGACAAGCCGGCCGGTGTCCTCTCCGGCGGCGAGAAGACCCGCCTGGCGCTGGCCACCCTCGTGGTCTCCTCGGCGAACGTGCTGCTGCTCGACGAGCCGACGAACAACCTCGACCCGGCCAGCCGCGAGGAGATCCTCGGCGCGCTGCGCACCTACAAGGGCGCGGTCGTGCTCGTCACCCACGACGAGGGCGCGGTCGAGGCGCTCCAGCCGGAGCGGATCATCCTGCTCCCGGACGGCGTCGAGGACCTGTGGGGCTCCGACTACGCGGATCTCGTCGCCCTCGCTTGATCGAATGGATGATCCACTGGGTATGGATCATTCGGCCGATCCGTGATCCACCATCTGTGTGAGATCTCCTCATCATGAGGTGTGTCCTACATCGATTTCGCGGCCGGCGCCCCCACGGTGGAGGCCCCGGCCGCGCGCCTTTCTGACCTGCTGTTTCGCCAGGGAACCCGTTCGGCCGTAGGCGCGGAAATCTCTGGAACGGTCCATTCCGCATGTGCAGACGCGCTCCTGTCGTCACCACCTCGTCTCATCGACCTTGCCGAATGGGTGGCCATGAGGCCCAGGAGGGGTGATCATGAGGAGACCAGAGCGCACTTCCCATGAGGAGGCACGGGTGGCCGAGACTCTGAAGAAGGGCAGCCGGGTGACCGGCGCCGCGCGCGACAAGCTCGCGGCAGACCTGAAGAAGAAGTACGACGCCGGTGCGAGCATCCGGGCGTTGGCCGAGGAAACCGGCCGCTCGTATGGCTTTGTGCACCGCATGCTCAGCGAGTCGGGCGTCACGCTCCGAGGGCGTGGCGGGGCGACCCGGGGCAAGAAGGCCGCATCGGCCTGATCCTCCCGGGCGACCCCTCGGCTCCGAAAGTGAAGGTGGTCACCCGGTCGGTCGTCGGACCGTCCGGGTGGTTACTGTGCAGTCACTTAGCCCTGTCGTGACCGACCGGCGTGCCGGCCGGCGTGCGACGGGGACGACGACCGCACCTTTCGGAGGCGCCCCATGGCTTCGCCCGCCCACGACCCCGCTCCCGTACTCGACAAGGACGGCGTGCGGCTCACCGTCGACGACGCGATCGCCACGGTGACGCTGACCAACCCGGCCAAGCGCAACGCGCAGAGCCCCGCTCTGTGGCGGGCGCTCACCGAGGCGGGCCGGCTGCTGCCGGGCTCCGTCCGGGTCGTCGTGCTGCGGGCCGAGGGCAAGTCCTTCTCGGCCGGCCTCGACCGGCAGGCGTTCACGCCCGAGGGCTTCGACGGCGAACCGTCGTTCATCGACCTCGCCCGGGGCGGGGACGCCGAGCTGGACGGGACCATCGCCGAGTACCAGGACGCGTTCACCTGGTGGCGGCGCAGCGACATCGTCTCCGTCGCCGCCGTGCAGGGCCACGCCATCGGGGCCGGTTTCCAGCTGGCCCTCGCCTGTGACCTGCGGGTCGTCGCGGACGACGTGCAGTTCGCCATGCGCGAGACCAGCCTCGGCCTCGTGCCGGACCTGACGGGCACGCATCCCCTGGTGTCCCTCGTCGGGTACGCCCGCGCGCTGGAGATCTGCGCGACCGGGCGCTTCGTCACGGCCGAGGAGGCCGTGAACACCGGCCTCGCCAACCTCGCCGTGCCCGCGGACCAGCTCGACGGCGCCGTGCACGACCTGGTCTCCGCGGTCCTGTCCGCGCCGCGCGACGCGGTCGTGGAGACCAAGGCGCTGCTCCAGGGCGCCCAGAGCCGGGACTACGAGACACAGCGCGCCGCGGAGCGCGCCGCCCAGGGCCGCCGACTGCGCGACCTGGCCGGCCTCGGCGACTGACCCCCCGGCGGCCGCACCGGCTTCGTCGCCCCGGCACTGTCCGTACCGCCCCCGTCCGCTCCGGGTCGCTTCGGTGCGGGGTTCAGCCGATCGCCGTCACCAGTACCGCCACCGTGGGGTGGTCCGGCAGGGCCTCGGTCACCGCTGCACGGACGCGCCGGGCCACCTCCACGGCCGGCCGGTCCGCGTCGACCGCCAGCTCGATCCGGACGTGGCGGCGCGGCAGGGCCGCCTCCCGTCCGGCGTCCGGCGCCGAGATGTGCACCGGACGGCCCAGCGTGCCGGACAGCCCCCGCACCCCGGGGACCGCCAGCGCGGCCCCCGCGGCCCGGCCCTCGTCCGTGTCGTCCGCTTCCGCGCGGGCCACCGCGCCGTCGGCGGGCCCGGTGCCCGGCCCCGGTGCGGGAGCCGAGGCCGGCTCCTGCGCCGCGTCGAGCAGATCCGTCGCCCGCAGATCCACCTCCGTCACCGTCAGACCGATCCGGTGCGTCGCCGCCTCGGCCAGCGCCGCGCGCAGCCGGTCGGCCGCGGCCGGCAGCGGCTCGGCCGCCGACGCGGCGAAGTCGGCCGTCACCCGCAGCGGACCGGGCGGCAGCGCGCTCGGCGGCGCCGGTACGACCGGTTCCCGTGTCTCCTGCGGGGCGGCGAGGGCGATGCGCAGGCGTCCGGGCCGTACGCCCGGCACGTCCCGGACCGCGGCCAGCAGTGCTTCCCGCACCGCGCGCTCGGCGACCCACGCGCCGTCCCGCGGCCCGCCCAGGGGCAGCAGCCTGCCGAGCCCCAGCTGCTCCCGTACCGTCCGCGTCCACCGCTCAGGCGTTGTCATTCCTTCAGCCTGCCGCATCCCCGGCGCGCGATCGCGTCACCGTGCTTACGGTGGGAAACAAGGACGACCGAAGGGATGTGCGGACATGAGCGACTTGACGGAGAAGGACGCACCGGAGACCGCGAGGACGCAGGCGGTCCGGCGCGGAGGAGGCGAGCCCGGCAGCCGCGGCCGGACCACCATCGCCGACGGCGTCGTGGAGAAGATCACCGGAATGGCGGCACGCGACGTCGCGGGTGTGCACGCCCTGGGCAGCGGGATGGCCCGCACCTTCGGCGCCGTGCGGGACCGGGTGCCCGGCGGGTCCAAGTCGGTGACGCGCGGGGTGAAGGCCGAGGTCGGTGAGAAGCAGACCGCGCTCGATCTGGAGATCGTCGTCGAGTACGGCGTGTCGATCAGCGATGTGGCCCGGGACGTGCGGGAGAACGTGGTGGCGGCGGTGGAGCGGATGACCGGCCTCGAGGTCGTCGAGGTCAACATCGCCGTGAGCGACGTGAAGCTGCCGGACGAGGAGGACGAGGAACCGGCCGAGCCGCGGATCAGGTGACGGTGACGACGGATTGAGGGGAGCGCACCATGAGCATGGCGGTGGTCGGCATGATCGCCGGGATGGCGTTGGGATTCGCCGGGTACTTCGGCGGGTTCGGAGCCTTCGTGTTGGTGGCGGCCCTGGGCGCCGTCGGGTTCGTCGTCGGCCGGCTCCTGGAGGGTGACATGGACCTCGGCGACCTGTTCCGCACCCGCGACGACCGGCGGCGGTGACCGCCGTGAGCGAGGGGACCGGTGAGGTCCGTGACGGCGTGACACCGGTTCCCGCGGGGCAGCGCGGGGCCACGCGAATCGCCGACCGGGTCGTCGCCAAGATCGCCGCCCAGGCGGCCCGGGAGGCGGTCGGTGCGCTCCACCCGGACGCGGAACGCCCGCACGCCACCGTCGTCGTCCACCACGACATCGCGCGCGTACGCGTCCACGTCGAACTCGACTACCCCTGCGACATCGGCGCCCGCTGCGGGCAGGTGCGTCACCAAGTCGTCCAGCGGGTGCGCGGGCTGGCCGGCATGGCGGTGCCGGAGGTCGGCGTCCAGGTGGAGCGGCTGCACCTGGCGGCGGAGTACGGCGCGCGGCAGCGGAGGACGCGATGAGCGAACCCCTGGGCTCCGAGGGCAGCACGGAGCGCCCGCCCGCCATGGAGAAGACGGACGACACCGGGCCCCCGCCGCCGTCCCCGGCCGAGGACGAGCGCGGGCCGCGGGGCCGCTTCTGGTCGGCGCGCCGCGTCCCCGCGGGCATCGTCGCCCTGCTGCTCCTGATCGCCGCGGGCGCCTTCCTCTACGACGTCGTCGCCGTCCGCGCCGGCCGTTCCGCCCTCGGCTGGCGCCGGGACCTGGCCCAGCAGCTCGCCGAGCGCCCCCTCGACGACACGTGGGTGCGGGTCGGGGCCGGCGTCGCCGCCGCCCTCGGGCTCTGGCTGCTCGTGCTGGCGGTCACGCCCGGCCTGCGCAGGGTCCTGCCGATGCGGCGCACCCGTCCGGACGTACGCGCGGGACTGCACCGGGACGCCGCCGCGGCGGTGCTGCGCGACCGGGCCGTGGAGGTCGCCGGCGTGCAGTCGACGCGCGTGAAGATGCGCCGCGGGAAGGCCAAGGTGCGCGCGCTCGCGCACTTCAGGGAACTGGACGACGTACGAGCCGATCTGGACGGGGTGCTCGACGACACGGTGCGGGGGCTGGGCCTGGCCCGTCCGCCCGCCGTGTCGGTCCGGGTGACGCGGCCGGGACGGAAGGGGTGAGAGCCGTGCTCAGGACCGTCGACCGGGTACTGCTGGGGCTCGTGGGCCTGGTGCTGATCGCCGTGGGCGGCGCGGTGCTCGCGGTGTCGTACGGCGTGTCGCCCCCCTCGTGGTGGGTGCACCAGGGGCCGCACGACGTGCTGCTGAGCCAGGCCGAGCGGACCCGCTGGCGGGACTCCGGCTGGTGGTGGCCGGTCGTCATCGCCGCGCTCGCCGTCCTGCTGCTGCTCGCCCTGTGGTGGCTGGTCTCGGTACTGCGCCGCCGCCGGCTCTCGGAGGTCCTCGTCGACACCGGCGACGGCGAGGGCGCGGCCCTGCGCGGCCGGGCCCTCGAGGGCGTCCTCGTTCAGGAGACGGACCGGGTGGACGGGGTCGAGCGGGCCAGGGTCCGGCTCACCGGGCGGCGCGACGCTCCGCGGGCCCGCATCCGGCTGCTGCTGGCCCCGCACGTCGACCCCGGCACCGCGCTGGACGACCTCACCGCGCGCGCCCTCACCCACGCCCGCGACTCGGCCGGCCTCGCGGCGCTCCCGGCGGAGGTACGCCTCCACGGCGTCAAGCACCACGCCGAACGCGTCAGCTGACCCCGCCCCGGGAACAGAGACCCGGGCCACCCGCCGAACCTCCCCCGCCCGGACGGAGGGGCGGGGGAGGGCGACGGCCGGCTCTAGAAGCCGTGGCGGCCTCCGCCGTCCACCGGCAGCATCACGCCCGTCACGTACGACGCCGCGGGCGACAGCAGGAAAGCCGCCGCGCGGCCGAACTCCTGCGGGCCGCCGTAACGGCGCAGCGGGATGCGGGACTCGACCGCGGCCCTGGTCGCCTCCGGGTCGGCGGACAGGGCGTCCAGCTCGCGCACCCGGTCGGTGTCGATGCGGCCCGGCAGCAGGCCGACGACGCGGATGCCGCGCGGGCCCAGCTCGTCGGCGAGGGACTTGGCGAAACCCGCCAGCCCCGGCCGCAGGCCGTTGGAGATGGTCAGGCCCGGGATCGGCTCGTGCACGGAACCCGACAGCACGAAGCCGATGACGCCGCCGTCGTCCAGCTCGGCGGCCGCCGTGCGGGCCAGCCGCACCGCCCCGAGGAACACGGACTCGAACGCGGCCTGCCACTGCTCGTCGGTGTTGTCGGCGACGAAGCCCGGCGGCGGCCCGCCCACACTGATCAGGACGCCGTCGAAGCGCCCGAAACGCTCACGGGCGGCCGCGACCAGGCGGGCGGCGGCCTCGGGGTCGGCGTTGTCGGCGGCCACGCCCACCGCGTCCGGCCCCAGCGCGTCCGCGGCCTCCGCGACGCTCTTGTCGTCGCGCCCCGTGACCACCACCTTCGCGCCGTCGGCGACCAGCTCGCGCGCGGCGGCGTTGCCCAGGCCGCGGGTGCCTCCGGTGACGACGTACACCCGGTCCTTCAGTCCAAGATCCATGGCCTCTATCCTGCCTCCTCCTCGCCGAACAGCGCGAGGGCGGTGTTCACCAGGCCGATGTGGCTGAACGCCTGCGGGAAGTTCCCGAGCTGGCGGCCCGCCACCGGGTCGTACTCCTCGGCCAGCAGCCCCACGTCGTTGGCGAGCCCCACCAGCCGCTCGAACAGCTCCCGGGCCTCCTCGGTCCGGCCGGTCGCGTGCAGCGCGTCCGCGTACCAGAACGAGCACACCAGGAACGTGCCCTCGCCACCCGGCAGGCCGTCCACGGGCGGGCCCTCGGTGCTGTAGCGGCGCACCAGGCCGTCCCGGGTCAGCTCCTTCCCGATCGCGTCGACCGTGCCGACGACGCGCGGATCGTCCGCGGGCAGGAAGCCCACCCGGGGGATGAGGAGCAGCGCGGCGTCCAGCTCCGTCGAACCGTAGGACTGGGTGAAGGTGTTGCGGTCCGGGTCGTAGCCCCTCTCGCACACCTCCCGGTGCACCTCCGCGCGCAGCGTGCGCCAGCCGTCCAGGTCGCCGCTCAGCTCCGGGTGGGCCTCCAGGGTGCGCACCGCCCGGTCGGCGGCCACCCAGGCCATGACCTTCGAGTGCACGAACTGCCGGCGCCCGCCGCGCACCTCCCACAGCCCCTCGTCGGGCTGCCGCCACACCGTGGTCAGGAAGTCCATCAGGGCGCACTGGAGCTCCCACATCTGCGGCTTCGGGTGCATGCCCGCCAGCCGGGCCAACGACAGGGAGTCCATGACCTCGCCGTACACGTCCAGCTGGAGCTGGTCCACGGCGCCGTTGCCGATCCGCACCGGCGCCGACCCGGCGAAGCCGGACAGCCACGGCAGTTCGGACTCGGGCAGCCGCCGCTCGCCCGCCACGCCGTACATGATCTGCAGGTCGGCCGGGTTGCCCGCGACCGCGCGCAGCAGCCAGTCGCGCCACGCCTCGGCCTCCTCCAGATAGCCCGCCGACAGCAGGGCGCCCAGGGTGAGCGTGGAGTCGCGCAGCCAGCAGAAGCGGTAGTCCCAGTTGCGGACGCCGCCCGGTTCCTCGGGCAGCGAGGTGGTGGCGGCGGCCACGATGCCGCCGGTCGGCCGGTAGGTGAGTGCCTTCAGCGTGATCAGGGAGCGCACCACGGCGTCCCGGTGCGGACCGTCGTATCGGCAGTGGGCGGCCCAGGCACGCCAGTCCTCGACGCTGTGCCGCAGCGACTCGTACGGGTCGATCAGCGGCGGGCGCGGCTCGTGCGAGGGGTGCCAGGTGAGGACGAACGCGACCTTCTCGCCCGCGGCGACCGTGAACTCCGCGTGGGTCCCGAAGTCCTCGCCCCAGCCGCGCACCTCCGGCTCGCTGCGCAGCCACGCGGAGTCCGGTCCGGCGACGGCCACCCGGTGACCGTCGGTCCTGCGCAGCCACGGCACGATCGAGCCGTAGTCGAAGCGCAGCCGCAGCTCGCTGTGCACGGTGACCTCGCCGCGCAGGCCCTCCACGATCCGCACCAGGTCGGGGGCGCGGTCGCGCTGGGGCATGAAGTCGGTGACCCGGACGGCGCCGTCGTCCGTCTCCCACTCCGTGTCCAGCACGAGGGTGTCGGGGCGGTAGGCGCGCCGGGTGCAGTGGCCGGCGCCCACGGAGGCGACGCGCCAGTGGCCGTTGTCCTCGTCGCCGAGCAGCTTGGCGAAGCAGGCGGCGGAGTCGAAGCGGGGCAGGCACAGCCAGTCCACGGAGCCGTCCGTGGAGACCAGGGCCGCGGTCTGCTGGTCGCCGATGAGCGCGTAGTCCTCGATGCGGGGGTGCACGGGGGTCCGTCTTCCCGGCCGGTGGCGGAGCAATCGGCTCCGGACCGGCGGCCGCACGCCCCGCGGGCGTGCCGCTACACGGCGGCGGGTTCGGCCTCCGCGGTCTCCACGTCCTCGGGGGACTCCCGGTCGCGCTTCTCGCGGCGGACGAGGATCCACCAGCCCACCGGGACGGCCGCGGAGAACAGCCACCACTGGATCGCGTACGCGTAGTTCAGGGCGGCGTCCTCGTTGCCCGGCTTGCCGATCGGCTCGGGGGTGCCGTCCTTCGCCTCGGGCGCCGTGAGGACGATGTACCCGCCCAGCACCCGCGCGTTCAGGCGGGCGGCCTCCTGCTCGCTGTCGATGAGCATGATCTGCCGGTCCGGGAGGCCCTCGAGGTCCTTGATGCCGCTCGCGGCGGTCGTCTCGTCCGGCATCATCCGGCCGGTGACGGTGATCTCCCCCCGGGGCGGTGCGGGGACCTCGGGGTACTCGGTCTGGCTGGGGCCGTCCGCGGGGATCCAGCCCCGGTTGACGAGCAGGACCTTGCCGTCGTCGAGGACGAACGGGGTCAGCACGTGATAGCCGATCTTGTCCTGGGCGTTCGTGCGCCGGCGGACGACGACCTCGTGATCCGTGTCGAAGCGGCCCTTCGCGGTCACGGTGCGGTACCGCTCGTGCGTGGTGATCCTCTTGCCGGGAGCGGTGAGCGACTCCACGGGCACCGGCTCCGCGCCCAGCGCGTCGGCGACCAGGTCGTTCCGGGCGGTGCGCTCCTCGTAGCGGTGCATCTGCCAGAAGCCCAGCTTGATCATCGTCGGGATGAGCAGCAGGGCCACCAGCGTGAGGATCACCCACTGGCGGGACAACAGGAAGCGGTACACCCCACGACGGTACAACTCGGTCGCGGGGTGCGGTGCGGCGGGTACGGCTTGCGTGCCCGGTCCGGAGTCAGACCTTGTCGACGATGCCCGCCCTCCCCTCGGCGCGGGCGCAGTGGGCGCCGCAGTACCAGTGGCCCTCGACCTCGACGCCCTGGCCGATGATCTGCACCCGGCAGTGCTCGCAGATGGGGGCCATCCGGTGGATCGCGCAGGAGAAGCAGTCGAAGACGTGCACCGCCCCCTGCGCGTGGATCTCGAAGGTCATTCCGTAGTTGTTGCCGCAGACTTCGCATGTCGCCATGCGCCACAGGGTGAGCCGTCGCCGCGGCACGGGCGAGCGGGCGCCGGGCGAGTCGCCCGGCAATCACCCGTCCGTACGGCTCGCCCGGCTCAGCCGTCCGCCGGCTCGACGTCCCGCAGCAGCTGTCCGAAGGCCGCCTCGTCCACCACCGGCGTGCCGTACTGCCGGGCCTTGACCACCTTGGACGTCCCCGAGTCGGGGTCGTTGGTGACCAGCAGGCTGGTCAGCCGGGACAGGCTGCCGGCGACGTGCAGCCCGGCCTCGGTCGCGCGGTCCTCCAGCAGGTCCCGCTCGACCGAGGTGTCACCCGAGAAGGCGACCCGCATGCCCTGCTTGAGACGTTTGCCCTCTTCGTACCGTCCCGGGTTGGGATAGGGGCATGCGGGCCTTTTGCGGGAGGGGCGCCAACTGCTCTGCCGGGTCCCGCCGTAGCCCGCCTGCTGCCCGATGCGGGGCGTGGGCCGGTCCGACCACTCCGTCAGCGGCAGGCACTCGTGCAGCGGCAGCCGCAGACCGCCCGCCGCCGCGGCCCGCAGGGACGGCCGGAACGCCTCCGCCAGCACGCGCGCGTCGTCGAGCGCGTGGTGCGCCCGCTGCTGCACGACGCCGAAGTGCGCGGCCAGCGACTCCAGCTTGTGATTGGGCAGCGGCAGCCCCAGCTCCTTGGAGAGCGCGATGGTGCACAGCCGTTGGCGCACCGGGGCGGCACCCTCCGCGCGCGCGTACTCCCGGGCGATCATCTGCCAGTCGAAGACGGCGTTGTGCGCGACGAGCACCCGCCCGTCGAGCCGGGCCGCGAACTCCTGGGCGACGTCCCGGAACAGGGGCGCCCCCTGGAGCATCTCGCTCGTCAGTCCGTGTATCCACACCGGTCCCGGGTCCCGCTCCGGATTGACCAGGGTGTACCAGTGGTCCTCGACCTCTCCGCGCGCGTCCAGCCGGTAGACGGCCGCCGAGATGATGCGGTCGTGGCGGGCCAGGCCGGTGGTCTCCACGTCGACGACCGCGTACCCCTGCGGATACGCGGCCGGCCACGCGGTGGCGGACGACGCTGCGGTCGTGCGGTCTTCGAGCATGGTCCATGAGGATACGGGCCGGGACCGACAGTCCCGTCCCGCAGGTGCCCCGTCGGGCCCGGCTCACCGGTGCCGCGTCAAGTCCGGCCGCCCGGGAGCGGGTTGCCGCGGCCTCGGCCGCCCCGCCGCCCGCGGAGCGTGGTCCGGGTGTCCCGGCGGCCCGGGCCGCGGACTCCCGCGTGTGACGGAACCCACGCGCGCCGAGGGTCCGGCCGGCCGGGTCTCACCAGCGGATCGGCACCGGAAGCGCCGTCAGCAGCCCGGACACGGCGACCGCCAGACCCAGGGCGACGACCTCACCGGCCGCGGGGGAGCAGGCGGACAGCGGGTCGGCGGCGCGGCCCAGCCGCACCCGGGCCCACAGGGCGAGGACGGCGACGGCCACCACCAGGACCACCTTGGCGAGCAGCACCCTCCCGTACGCGGTGTCGGTCAGCTGGTGCAGGATCGTGCCCGCCGGCATCCGGCGCAGCGAACTGCACGCCCCCGTCGCCGTGATGGCGGCGAGCAGAACGGCCGCCACGCGCGCGTAGAGGCCCAGCAGGGCCGCGCCCGCCGCGGCGCCCCGCCACACCCGCAGGACGCGCAGCGCGTACAGCAGACCGCCCACCCACAGCGACGCGCACGTCAGGTGCACCAGGGTCAGGGCGGAGCCGGTCAGGGGGCTGTACTCGGTGGTGGGGTGGGCGCGCAGGGCCTCCGCGACGACCACGGCGGCCAGCGGCCAGACCTGGGTGCCCGGCCGGCCCGAGACGGCGCACAGGCCCGCGACGAGGAACGCGTTGACCTCGAGGAGCGCGAGCTTGCCGTCGCGGGACTCGTAGAGGCCGCCGACGTCGATCTCGGCGATGCCGCCCGGCACCAGGTTGCCGGTGGCCACGACCGACGCGAGCCCCAGCGCGGCGACGAACGCGACGGCGTTCGCACGGGGGGACCAGCTGCGGGGCCGGTCCGGGGGAGCGCCGGGCAGGCGCCGGGTCAGCCGGTTCACGAACAGCTCACCGGCCGGGATGCTCAGCGCCGCGAACAGCACCGTGCGCAGCAGGGCGATGCCGCCGGTGCCGGGCGCTTCGGCCTCCCCGGTGCCGTGCAGGGCGGGGGACGGGCCGAGCACGGGTATCAGCGCGCCCAGCGCCACCAGCACGAGGACGGCCGCGGCCCGGCCGGCGCCGGAGGGCCGCGCGTGCCGCCCGCTGTCGGTGGGCCGGGACGGGGGTCTTGTCGAGGTCACCCCGAGATCTTCACCAACTCGCCCAGAACCGGGCAAGTTCGGGGGAGGGACCGGCAGGACGTCACAGCCACGCCGCGGCGTCGGCGCCCCAAGGACCCGGCGGACGGGCCCAGTCGGCCGGACCGCCGGCGTAGGACACCGGCGGCAGGGCGTACCGCAGCCGCCCGAGCGGGCTGTCCCGCTCGGTGAGCCAGGGCTCAGGCCCTCCGTACGCCCCGGCGTGCTCGCCCCGCGTCCCTCCCGTGCCGTCCGGGCGGAATCCGTCCAGGAGCCATCCCGCGGTCCGAGCCAGGGACAGCCGCACGAGGCGGCTGCCGCCCTCCCGCGTCTGGTCGGTCAGCGACCGCAGTACGGCGGCCGCCAGCAGATGGCCGGTGCCGTGGTCGAGGGCCTGCGCGGGCAGGGCCCCGGGGCGTTCCGCGGACCCCTCGACGGCGGCGATGCCGGTGGCCGCCTGCACCAGGCTGTCGAAGCCGCGCCGCCCGGCCCACGGGCCGTCGACGCCCCAGGCCGACAGCTGGGCCACGACCAGTCCCGGCCGGCGCTCGGCCAGGGCCCGGGGGGAGAGCCCGAACCGGTCCAGGGCACCCGGCCGGTACCCCGTGACGACGACGTCCGCCCCGGCCAGCAGGTCCTCGAACGCCGCCCGGCCGGACGCCAGGTCCAGCGTCGCCGACCGCTTCCCGAAGCCCGTGTCGGCGTGCTGGTCGGCCAGTTCGGGCAGTCCGGGCGGGTCCACGCGCAGGACGTCCGCCCCGAGCAGCGCGAGCGTGCGGGTGGCGACCGGGCCCGCGATGACCCGGGTCAGGTCCAGGACGCGCAGTCCGGCGACGGGCGAGGCGACACCCGCCGGGGCGGGCGCGAGCACGCGCCCGGGGGCCGAGTCCAGCCGCTCCCGCTCGACCAGGGGACGCCGGGCCACCGCCGCTCCCTGCTCGTGTGCCGCCCACTGGGCCGGTGTGCGCAGTGCGACCGCCAGGCCGCCGGCGGCGTACACCGCCTCCTCGGCGTCCAGGGCGGCCCGTTCGCCGAGCGCCGCCGCGACGAGCGCCGGGTCGTCCGGCAGGTCCAGGGCGGAGAGCAGGCGCCCGCGGTGATGGGGGTAGTTCGCGTGCGTCCGCAGCCATCCGTCGGCGGTGCGCCAGAACCGGGACAGCGGTGCGAAGGACACCGGTTCGCGGCCGGCGATGCGCAGACGGCGCTCACTGGTGAACGCGGTGGCGACGGCTCCGTCGTCCACGCGCACGCCGGGCACGCGCGTGAGTCCTTCGCGCCGCGCCGCCAGTTCGGCGGCGGCCAGCGCGCACACGCCGACGCAGATCCGGGCTGACTCCCGCACGGGAAGGCGCCCCACCAGGGCACCCTCCCGCACGGTCGTCGTCACGCCCCGAAGAAGGGCGGTGTCACCGCCCAGGGCGGACCAGGCGTACGCGAAATCAGTCATGACTGCACCATGCAGTATGGACCGGATCAACGTGTACGCCGGTCCGGCATCCCGGCTAGCGGGTCACCGCGTCCAGCGCGTCGGCCATGCCCCAGCCGTAGAAGCCGTTGCGGTTCTTCGGCCCCTCGCACACCGCGTCGGCCTTGCCGTCGCCGTCGATGTCGTACGGCTTGGTGCACGGCGTGGCGTCGGCCTCCGCGTACAGCAGCGCCTTGACCATGGCCGGGGAGGCGTGCGGGTGCGTCGACTTGATCAGCGCGGCTACACCGGCGACGTGCGGCGACGCCATCGACGTACCGGCCATGTAGCCCCACGTGCCGCCGGGCAGCGTGCCCAGGATCAGGCCGCTGGTCGCCGGGGGCGCCGGGGTCTGGTAGGCGGTCGAGTCGCCGCCGGGCGCGGCGATGTCGATGATGCCCCGGCCGTAGTTGGAGAAGGACGACTTCAGACCCTTCGCGCCGGTCGCCGCGACCGTGACCACACCCGGCAGCTGGGTCGGGATGTCGTAGCACTCCGACGGGTCCACCACCCGGTCACCGGGCGTGGTGTCGTTGGGGGAGGACGGGTCGAGGATCTCGTCGGACGCGAGGTCGTAGTTCTCGTTGCCGGCCGCGGCGACGTTGACCGCGCCCTTCTTCTCCGCGTACCGCGAGGCCCGCGAGACGGCCTCGACGAGCGCCTTCTGGTCCGGGTCGTTCTTGCAGTTGAAGTACCAAGGGTCGGTGTAGTAGCTGTTGTTGGTCACGTCGACGCCGTGCTCGGCCGCCCACATGAAGCCGCAGACCACGGCCTCCGTGTAGAAGAAGCCGTCCGGGTTGGACACCTTGATGCCCGCGACCTTCACGCCCGGCGCCACGCCGGTCATGCCGACGCCGTTCTTGGCGGCGGCGATCTCCCCGGCCACGTGCGTGCCGTGCGGGCTCTCCGCCGCGCTCGGCCGCCAGGCGCCGTCGGTGGTGTCCGGCTTGCCCGCCACGCAGTTGACCGACGCCTGCCGGTCGAAGTTCGGCGCGATGTCCGGGTGCGTGTCGTCGACGCCGGTGTCGATGACGGCGACGGTCACCTTGCTGCTGCCCAGCGACTTCTCGTGCGCCTTGTCCGCCTTGATGGCGGGCAGGTCCCACTGGAGGGACTCCAGCGGGTCCTGGCCCGCGGCGGACTGCGCGGCGGCAGCCTCCCGCGCGGTGAGCACCTTCGGCGCGCCGACGTCGGTCGTCGCCGCCGAGGGCAGCGGCGCGGTGCGCGTGGCACCGGCCGACTGCACGCCGTGCGCCCTGCGCACGGTCTTCGCGAAGTCCGGGTTCGCCGAGTGGACGACGACCACGCCGATCCGGTCGTACGACGTCACGATCGTGCCGCCGGCCTTGGCTATCGCCCGCTTCACCTGCGCCGAAGGCCCGTGCCCGGGCTGCACGTTGACGACGTAGCTGAGCGAGGACGCGGCGGCGGCCGGGGCGGCCTCGGCCGCGGAGGCCTGGATGTTGGGCAGGAAGGCGAGGGCCGTGGCCAGGGCCATACCGGCCGGGATCGCGACGGCGCGGCGGTGACGGGAGTGAGGCGCTGTCATGAGCGAGGTCTCCAGTTCATGAGAGAGGGGAGGGACGAGCGGAGCGGGACGCTTCACCGCGCGCAGCGCGTCCCCGGCCCCGCGGCCCCCGGCGGGAGGCCGGGCGACGCGGTCAGCGACAGCACGACCGGTACGGCGGGAGAGAGCCGACGTCTGGAACGCAGATGAATCATGGGGTCTCCACTTCATCCGGAAAACGGACCGGCCCGGGACACAGGTGGTGCTCGGGCAGGTTCATGACCCAGTGGTGCAGGGCGAAGCTATCCCCCGAAGTCGCTGGCCAGCAATGACCTTCCACAAGTGACTTGGGAAAGTGCCGCGGGTGTTGAACCGGGCCCCGCGAGGCGCCGTGTCGTTGGACAGGGAGCCCGAGCACCATCAGGCCCCCGCGAGAACACCGAGGTACAAGCCGTCATGTCCGTCGTACGAGGAGACTCCGTGGCCACCGACGCACCGCCCCCC
The DNA here is from genome assembly GCF_043202495.1 of Streptomyces sp. NPDC048185. Classification (NCBI taxonomy): domain Bacteria; kingdom Bacillati; phylum Actinomycetota; class Actinomycetes; order Kitasatosporales; family Streptomycetaceae; genus Streptomyces; species Streptomyces sp. NPDC048185. The sequence goes on along the minus strand of NZ_JBIDAN010000001.1, from coordinate 42,396 downwards.
TCGAAAGAGGAGCCCGCCTCGCAAGAGGAACACCGACTCCCCTCCGCCGAGGAGTTCTCCGAGGTGCAGCAGAGTGCGGAGTTCGCCGAACTGCGCCGCTCCTTCCGCTCCTTCGCCTTCCCGCTGACGATCGCCTTCGTCGCCTGGTACCTGCTCTACGTGCTGCTGTCGAACTACGCCGGCGGCTTCATGGGCACCAAGCTGTTCGGCAACATCAACGTCGCGTTCGTCTTCGGCCTCGCCCAGTTCGTCACCACGTTCCTCATCGCCTGGTGGTACTCGCGGCACGCCGCCGCGAAGCTCGACCCCAAGGCCGAGGCCATCAAGTCCCGGATGGAGGGCGGCGCATGAGCCCCGCACAGACCGTCTTCGCCGCCGAGCTGGCCGCCAACGAGGCGAGCGAGCACCGGCCGCTGATCATCACGCTCTTCTCCGTCTTCGTCGTCGCGACCCTCTTCATCACCGTCTGGGCCGGCCGCCAGACCAAGGACGCGGCCGACTTCTACGCGGGCGGCCGGTCCTTCAGCGCCTTCCAGAACGGCCTCGCCGTCTCCGGCGACTACATGTCGGCCGCGTCCTTCCTCGGCATCGCCGGCGCCATCGCCCTCTTCGGCTACGACGGCTTCCTGTACTCCATCGGCTTCCTGGTCGCCTGGCTGGTCGCCCTGCTCCTGGTCGCCGAACCGCTCAGGAACTCCGGCCGCTACACGATGGGCGACGTCCTCGCGTACCGCATGCGCCAGCGCCCCGTGCGCACCGCCGCCGGTACCTCCACGATCGTCGTGTCGATCTTCTACCTGCTGGCCCAGATGGCCGGCGCGGGCGTCCTCGTCTCCCTGCTGCTCGGCATCACCTCCGACGCGGGCAAGATCCTCATCGTCGCCCTCGTCGGCGTCCTGATGATCGTCTACGTCACCATCGGCGGCATGAAGGGCACCACCTGGGTCCAGATGGTCAAGGCGGTGCTGCTGATCGGCGGCACCATCCTGATCACCTTCCTGGTGCTGCTGAAGTTCGACTTCAACATCTCCGACCTGCTCGGCAAGGCCGCCGAGAACAGCGGCGCGGGCTCCGCCTTCCTGGAGCCCGGCCTGCAGTACGGCGCTACCGGTACCACCAAGCTCGACTTCATCTCCCTGGGCATCGCCCTGGTGCTCGGCACCGCGGGCCTGCCGCACATCCTGATCCGCTTCTACACCGTGCCCAACGCCAAGGCCGCCCGTAAGTCCGTGAACTGGGCGATCGGCATCATCGGCGCCTTCTACCTGATGACCATCGCCCTCGGCTTCGGCGCGGCGGCGCTCATCGGCAAGGACGAGATCATCGCGTCCAACCCGTCCGGCAACACGGCCGCGCCACTGCTCGCGCTGCACGTGGGCGGCGTCGACTCGGCCTGGGGCGCGATCCTGCTGGCCACGATCTCGGCGGTGGCCTTCGCGACGATCCTCGCCGTGGTCGCGGGCCTCACCCTCGCCTCGTCCTCGTCCTTCGCGCACGACATCTACGCCAACGTCATCCGCAAGGGGCGGGCGACCGAGAAGGAGGAGATGCGGGCGGCCCGCTGGGCGACCGTCTTCATCGGCATCGTCTCCATCGCGCTCGGTGCCCTGGCCCGCGACCTGAACGTGGCCGGTCTGGTCGCCCTGGCCTTCGCGGTCGCGGCCTCCGCCAACCTGCCGACGATCCTCTACAGCCTGTTCTGGAAGCGGTTCACCACCCAGGGCGCCCTGTGGTCGATCTACGGCGGTCTGATCGTCGCCGTCGGCCTGGTGCTCTTCTCGCCCGTCGTCTCCGGCGACCCGAAGGCGATGTTCCCGGACGTCGACTTCGCCTGGTTCCCGCTGAAGAACCCGGGCATCATCTCCATCCCGTTCGGCTTCCTCATGGGCTGGCTCGGCACGGTCCTGTCCAAGGAGGAGCCCGACAAGGCGAAGTACGCGGAGCTCGAGGTCCGGTCGCTGACCGGCACGGGCGCCCACTGATCCCACCCCGCCGCGGCCCCGTCGTAGATCCCTACGACGGGGCCGCGCCGCACGTCGTAGGGATCGGGCCGCTGTCGTTGTCGGCGTGGTCACGTAGGCTCGCAGGTGTCGGAGGAGAGAAGCGCTCCGCCGATCCGCGTCGAGGAGGGGGCCCACGTGCTCATCGACACCTACGGCCGAGTGGCCACCGACCTGAGGGTCTCGCTGACCGACCGCTGCAACCTGCGCTGCACGTACTGCATGCCGGAAGAGGGCCTGCAGTGGCTGGCCAAACCCGACCTGCTCACGGACGACGAGATCGTCCGCCTCATCGACATCGCGGTCACCTCCCTCGGCATCGAGGAGGTGCGCTTCACCGGCGGCGAGCCGCTGCTGCGGCCCGGCCTCGTCGGCATCGTCGAGCGCGTCGCCGCCCTCGGACCGCGCCCCCAGATGTCCCTCACCACCAACGGCATCGGCCTCAGGCGCACGGCGGAGGCCCTGAAGGCCGCGGGCCTGGACCGGGTGAACGTCTCGCTGGACACGCTGCGCCCGGACGTCTTCAAGACCCTCACCCGCCGGGACCGCCACAAGGACGTCCTGGAGGGCCTGGCGGCCGCCCGCGAGGCCGGCCTGACCCCGGTGAAGGTGAACTCGGTCCTGATGCCCGGCCTCAACGACGACGAGGCCCCCGACCTGCTGTCCTGGGCCGTCGAGCACGATTACGAGCTGCGCTTCATCGAGCAGATGCCCCTGGACGCCCAGCACGGCTGGAAGCGCGAGGGCATGGTCACCGCCGGTGACATCCTCGCCTCCCTGCGCACCCGCTTCGAGCTGACCGCCGAGGGCTCCGAGGAGCGCGGCTCGGCCCCCGCCGAGCGCTGGCTCGTGGACGGCGGCCCGCACCGCGTCGGTGTCATCGCCTCCGTCACCCGCCCGTTCTGCTCGGCCTGCGACCGCACCCGCCTGACCGCCGACGGACAGGTGCGCACCTGCCTGTTCGCCACCGAGGAGACCGACCTGCGCGCCGCCCTGCGCTCCGGCGCCCCGGACGAGGAGATCGCCCGCATCTGGCGGCTGGCGATGTGGGGCAAGAAGGCGGGCGCGGGCCTGGACGACCCGTCGTTCGTCCAGCCCGACCGGCCGATGTCGGCGATCGGCGGCTAGCGGGCGCAGCCCGGACCACGCCGCAGGCCACCGCCGGCGTCCGGCCGACGCCGGCGACCGGACGCGGTGCGTGCGGCCTCGGCGCGCACGAGGCCTGCCCGTCGACGACCCCGGCGACCGGGCCCGCCCTTGCCCGGCGACGACCCCGGCGACCGGGCCCGCTCTTGCCCGGCGACGACCCCGGCGACCGGGCCCGCGCTTGCTCGGCGACGACCCCGGCGACCGGGCCCGGCCCGCCCCTGCCCGGCCGCGCGCCGTCAGCTCTGCGCGGTCCGCCTGCGCGGCTCCCGCCTGGGCCGGGGCGGCGCGTCCGCCTCGCCGAACAGCTGCGGGTGCCGCGCCCGTACCGTCTCGACGTCGGCGAAAACCTGCCGCAGATGCCCGCGCAGCGCCTCGGCGGCGCCCCGCGCGTCCCGCCGCTCCACCGCGTCCACGACATCCGTGTGCTGCCGCACGAGGAGGGCGAGCTGGTCCTCCAGGGGCAGGGTGAGGCGGCGTGCCCGGTCCAGGTGCGCCTTGGCGTGGTGCACCAGGGACCACGCCTCGGGATGCCCGGCCGCCGCCATCAGCCGGGCGTGGAACTCCTCGTCCAGCCGGAAGAACGTCTCGGGATCGCCGCGCCGCTCGGCGTCCGTCTGCGCGGCGAGCAGCGCCCTCAGCTCCAGGACGTCCCGCTGATCGGCCCGCTCCACACCGTCCCGCAACGCCGCCAGCTCCAGTGCCTCACGGACGAACTGGGCAGACGCGATGTCCTGTTCCCGCAGCCGTGAGACAAATGTCCCAAGCTGCGGATAGACGTCGACCAGGCCCTCCTCGGCGAGCAGGATGAGACTCTCGCGGACCGGGGTGCGGCTGACGCCCAGCTCCGCCGCCAGCTCGTTCTCCGACAGCGGTGTGCCGGGCTGGAGCTCGAGCCCCACGATCCTGGCGCGCAGCAGCTCGTGCACCAGTTGCCGGGCGTTCCCGCCCCGTGCCCGCGCCGCGTGCAGTCCTGACGGGGTCATCGGTGCCCTCCGAAGCCTTGACGATGTCTGACGTACTTGTATGGTAGCCGACGAACCACGAGGTCGCACGGCCCATGGCGTCCTCCGTGCCGCTCCGGCACGGAAGCCCCCTGTACGGCCCGGTGACCCCCTGCAAGGAGGCAGGCAGATGCGCGACACCCACAGCCCGGCACAGACACCTCCGAGGGAGCTGCGACGGACCGTCACGGCCTCCGTGATCGGCACGATCGCCGAGTACTACGACTTCTTCATCTACGGCACCGCCTCGGCGCTGGTCTTCAACAAGATCTTCTTCCCCGAGGTCGATCCCACCGTGGGCACCCTGGCCTCGTTCTCGACCTATGCGGTCGGCTTCTTCGCCCGACCGCTCGGCGGCCTGGTCTGGGGGCACATCGGCGACCGCGTGGGCCGCAAGAAGGCGCTCATCTTCACGCTGCTGCTGACCGGCATCGGCACCTTCCTCGTCGGCCTGATGCCCACCTACAACCAGATCGGCATCTGGGCCGCGGTCATCCTGGTCCTGGTCCGGCTGATCCAGGGCTTCGGCGTCGGCGGTGAGCAGGGCGGCGCCATCCTGCTCACCGCGGAGGCCGCACCGCCGCACCGGCGCGGCTTCCTCGCCAGCTTCGTGCAGCTCGGCTCGCCGGCCGCCTACCTGATCCCGACCGGCCTGTTCGCCCTGCTGACCGCGACCCTCTCCGAGGAGGCCTTCCTCTCCTGGGGCTGGCGCATCCCGTTCCTGCTGAGCGCGCTGGTGGTCGTCTTCGGCCTCGTCGTGCGCCTGAAGATCAACGAGTCGGAGACCTTCAAGGCCGCCAAGGAGACCCAGGCCCACCGGACCTCCCCGCTGAAACTGCTCGCCCGCGAGCACAAGCGCGAACTGTTCGGCGGCCTGTTCGCCAAGTTCGTCGAGGCCGCGGTCTTCCCGTTCTACACCGTCTTCCTGGTCAGCTACGGCAAGGAGCACGGCGTCGAGGACAGCGTGATCCTCAACGCCGTGATGATCGCCATCGTCTGCGAGCTGGTCACCCTCCCGCTGCTCGGGCGCCTCACCGACAAGGTCGGCCGCCGCCCGGTCTACCTGGCCGCCGCGCTGCTCAACCTGGTCCTGGTCGTCCCGGCCTTCAAGGCGATAGAGACCGGCGACACGGCAGTGATCGTGGCGCTGCTGATCGCCGGTCTCGCCCTCGGACACGCCGGCACCTACGCCCCGCAGGCCTCGTACTTCCCCGAGCTGTTCCCGGCCCGCGCCCGCTACAGCGGTGTCTCCGTGGTCTGGCAGTTCGGCTCCATGATCGCCTCCGGCCCCTTCACCGTGGTCGCCGCGGCCCTGCTGCTCGCCGGCGACGGCTCGTTCACCTGGGTCGCCGTCTACGTCTCGGCGCTGATCCTGGTCTCCGTCGTGTCCCTGCTCCGGTTCATGCCGGAGACGGCACCCGCCAGGCGCAACGGCGTCGAGTACGCCGACTGGGGCCCCGCCGGGCACTCCGCCGAGACGGCCGACACCACCGTGCACGCCGGCTCCCCCGCCGGCCACTGATCCACTCTGCTCCCCAGAAGGGCTGCTCCTTTGGCCACCATCACCGACGCGAAGGTCATCGTGACCTCGCCGGGCCGCAACTTCGTCACCCTCAGGCTCACCACCTCCGACGGGGTCACCGGCCTCGGCGACGCCACCCTCAACGGCCGTGAACTCGCCGTCGCCTCCTACCTGAAGGACCACCTCGTCCCGCTGCTGATCGGCCGCGACGCCGACCGCATCGAGGACATGTGGCAGTACCTCTACAAGGGTGCCTACTGGCGCCGCGGCCCCGTCACCATGACGGCGATCTCCGCCGTCGACATCGCCCTGTGGGACATCAAGGGCAAGGTCGCGGGCATGCCCGTCTACGACCTGCTGGGCGGCAGGGCACGCGAGGGCGCCCTGGTGTACGGCCACGCGAGCGGTGCCACGGCGGACGAACTGATGGACGACGTCGCCCGGTTCCTCGACCTGGGCTACCGGGCGGTCCGCGCGCAGACCGCGGTGCCCGGCGTGGCGGGAACGTACGGTGTCCGCAAGGGCAGCATCTACGAGCCCGCGGCAGCCGCCCTGCCCGAGGAGCAGCTCTGGGACACCGAGAAGTACCTGGACTTCGCGCCCCGCTACCTCACCGGGATCCGGGAGAAGTTCGGCTTCGGCTTCCACCTGCTGCACGACGTCCACCACCGCCTCACCCCCACGGAGGCCGGACGCCTGGGCCGGCGGCTGGAGGACGTCCGCCTGTTCTGGATGGAGGACCCTTCCCCGGCCGAGCTCCAGGAGAACTTCCGGCAGATCAGGCAGTCGACGACCACCCCGATCGCGGTCGGCGAGGTGTTCAACTCCATCTGGGACTGCCAGCAGCTCATCACCGAGCGGCTGATCGACTACATCCGCTGCTCCGTCGCCCACGCGGGAGGCATCACCCACCTGCGGCGCATCTTCAACCTGGCCGAGCTGTACCAGGTCCGCACCGGCTCGCACGGAGCCACCGACCTGTCGCCGGTCTCCATGTCCGCCGCCGTCCACCTGGACGTGACGGTGCCCAACTTCGGGATCCAGGAGTACATGGAACACGCCCCGGTCACCCACGAGGTGTTCCGGCCCACCTACGAGCTCCGCGACGGCGCGCTGCACCCCTCCGAGGCCCCCGGGCTCGGCGTGGAGCTCGACGAGGAGGCCGCGGCCCGCTTCCCGTACGACCCCAAGTACCTCCCGGTGGGCCGGCGCGCGGACGGGTCGGTGCACGACTGGTGACCAGGCTCGATCGCACCGCACTCGCCTCGCTGCCCGCCGGCACCGGACCACTGGCCGATCCCCGCGCCCTGCGCACCCGGATCGTCCACCTCGGCCTCGGCGCCTTCCACCGGGCCCACCAGGCCGTCCACACGGAGCAGGCCGAGGCCCTGCACGGCGGCGGCTGGGGCATCGCGGGCTTCTCCCAGCGCTCACGCTCCGTGCTGGAGGCACTGCGCCCGCAGGACGGCCTCTACTCGCTGACCCTGCGCACCCCCGAGGGCCCGCGCACCCGAGTGGTCGGGCAGCTCGCCGAGGTGCGCCACGCCGCCGACGACGCGGCCCGCCTGCGTGAGCTGCTCGCCTCTCCCGAGGTGAGCGTGGTGACCTCCACCGTCACCGAGAAGGGCTACTGGCGCGCGGCCGACGGCGGCCTCGACCTCCGCGCGGCGCCGGTCGCCGCCGATCTGGCGGGCGGGCCCGAGCCGGTCACCGTGGTCGGGCAGCTGGCACACGGCCTGCGGGCCAGACGGGCCACCTCGCGGGCACCGCTCTCGGTGGTGTGCTGCGACAACATGGCCGACAACGGCAAAGTGGTCGCCCGCCTGGTACGCGACTACGTGCAGGCGACCGGCTGGCCGGACACCGACCTGCTCCTGGAGTGGATCGCCGACCAGGTCGCCTTCCCGTCCACGGTCGTCGACCGCATCGTGCCCGCGGCCACCGACGCCGACCGTGACGCGGCGAGCGCGGTGCTCGGCGTGCGCGACGAAGGCGCGGTGGCCGGCGAGCCGTTCACCCAGTGGGTCCTCCAGGACACCTTCGCCGCACAGCGGCCCCGCTGGGAGGACACCGGCGCACGCTTCGTGCCGGACGTCGCCCCGTACCAGGTGATGAAGCTGCGCCTGCTCAACGGCAGCCACACGCTCCTGAGCTGCCTCGGCCTCGCGGACGGCCGCGAGACCGTCGCGGACGCCGTCACCGCCCCCTGGGGCGAGCCGGTGCTCCGCGCCTACGCGGCGGAGGTCGCCCGCACCCTGCCCGGCGACCTGGACGTCGAGGGCTACGTCGACAGCCTGGTCGCGCGCTTCGGCAACCCCGCGATGCGGCACCTCCTGCGGCAGATCGCCACCGACGGCTCCCTGAAGGTGACCGAGCGCTGGCTCCCCCCGCTGCGCGCGCTGCGCTCCGCCGGCCTGCCCGCGCCCGTCCTCACCGGCGCCCTCGCCGGCTGGGTCCGCCACACGCGCGACCAGCGGCTCGACGATCCGGCGGCCGACCGCATCCACGCGGTGTGGCGCACGACCGGACGCGGGGGAGCGGTACGAGAACTGCTCGCCCTCCTCGGCGCCCCGGACCTCGCCGAGGACACCCCCTTCGTGACCGCCGTCGAGGAACGCGTCGCCGCCCTGGACACGGCCGGCCCGACGGCACTGCTCCACTGACCCACGGCCCGCCGGGCAGCCCCCGGCCGGGGCGGCTCAGGAGCGCTCGGCGGCCTGCCAGTCCTCGAACCTGGCGACGTCCTTCAGGAAGCCCCGCACCCCGAGGAACTGGGACAGGTGCTCCCGGTGCTCCTCGCAGGCGAGCCACGTCTTGCGGCGCTCCGGGGTGTGGACCTTCGGGTTGTTCCACGCCAGCACCCACACGGCGGCCTCGCGGCAGCCCTTGGCGGAGCAGATCGGGGTCGGTTCGTCACTCACAGGTTCGTCTCACAACTCACGGAAAAAGGCGACGCCGAGCAGCCACGGGGGGAGCTGCCCGGCGTCGGTCCGTCGCTCCGACGGGGGATGCGGAGCGCGTACGAAGTATGTCACGGGTCACCCGCCACCCGGCACCGGAACAACATGATTGATCTGAGCCTTTCTTGAGCCTGGCGCGGAATCGACGCCCGCCCCGGGCGGTGCCCGGGCGCGCGATCACCGCCTCCCCGGCGGTCACGACGTGCCGTGCGGCTCACCCGCGTGGCCCGGCGCCGGACCCGGCTCCGCGTCCTCCGGGACGGATTCCGCGCGGCCGTCCTCGGCCCGCGAGGCCGTGATCATCGGCGGGGCGGGCACCGTCACGAACGTCGACGGCAGCGACGGCGCGTTCTCCCGTCCCGCGTTCGCGATCACGACCGCGATGTAGGGCAGCACCGCGCCGAGGACCAGCGCCACGATCGAGACGTGCCGTTCCACGTTCCACAGGCAGGCCGCGAGGATGACCGAAACCGTGCGGACCGACATCGAGATGACATAGCGGCGCTGCCGCCCGCGCACGTCCTCCTGGAGACCCGTACGGGCCCCGGTGATCCGAAAGACCTCTGTGTTCTGTCCGCCGCCCAGCTTCCGCATCACGTTCCACCAACCGCCCGCATCGGTCTTTCCCCGCCCCGCTTCCGTCCGCGGCCGCTCGGGGACCCCGGTCTCGGACGACTCCACGTTACGCCGCGTCCAGGCCTCGGACGAGACCGGGTCGCCCCGGGCCGGGGCGCCCGGCGTGCGCCGCGCCACGTAGGCGGAAGCCCCGTTCGGCCGTACCCGGCATGCGCCGTTCGCGGTACGCCCGAAGACTGGCGGCAATGCTCACCTAGAGCCGTACGAGGGAGGCAGCCATGGGCTGGTTGTGGGCGATCATCGTCGGATTCGTGCTCGGTCTGATCGCCAAGGCGATCATTCCGGGGAAGCAGCACAGCCCCCTGTGGCTGACCACCATCTTCGGCATGCTCGGCGCCATCGCCGGCAACGCCGTCGCGCGTGCGGTCGGCGTCGAGGCCACCTCCGGCATCGACTGGTGGCGTCACCTGTTCCAGCTGGTGGCCGCGATCATCATCGTCGCCGTCGGCGACGCCGCCTATATGGCGGTGCGGGGCAACAGGCGACGGGAACGCGCCTGACACCGTACGGCGAAGGGGCGGCCCACGGTCGCCGCACGGCACCGGGAACCGCCCCTCGTACGCACGCTCAGGCGCCGGTGACCTCCACCGCCGCCAGGTTCTTCTTGCCGCGGCGCAGCACCAGCCAGCGGCCGTGCAGCAGATCCTGAGCCGCGGGGACGGCGTCCTCGCCGGCGACCTTGACGTTGTTCACGTAGGCGCCGCCCTCCTTGACCGTGCGGCGCGCGGCGGACTTGCTGGCCACCAGACCGGTCTCGGCGAACAGGTCCACCACCGGACCCAGTTCGGCGACCTTCACGTGCGGCAGCTCGCTCAGGGCCGCGGCCAGCGTCCGGTCGTCCAGCTCCGACAGCTCGCCCTGGCCGAAGAGCGCCTTGGACGCGGCGATCACCGCGGCGGTCTGGTCGGCGCCGTGCACCAGCGTCGTCAGCTCCTCCGCCAGCGCGCGCTGCGCGGCCCGGGCCTGCGGACGCTCCTCCGTCTGCTTCTCCAGCTCCTCGAGCTCCGCACGGGACCTGAAGGACAGGATGCGCATGTAGGTCGAGATGTCCCGGTCGTCCACGTTCAGCCAGAACTGGTAGAACGCGTACGGCGTCGTCATCTCCGGGTCGAGCCAGACCGCGCCGCCCTCGGTCTTGCCGAACTTGGTGCCGTCCGCCTTGGTCATCAGCGGCGTCGCGTAGGCGTGCACGCCGGCGTCCGGCTCCAGCCGGTGCAGCAGGTCGAGGCCGGCCGTGAGGTTGCCCCACTGGTCGCTGCCGCCCTGCTGCATCGTGCAGCCGTAGCGCCGGTAGAGCTGGAGGAAGTCCATGGCCTGCAGCAGCTGGTAGCTGAACTCCGTGTAGCTGATGCCCTCGGAGGACTCCAGCCGCCGGGCCACGGAGTCCTTGGTCAGCATCTTGTTGACGCGGAAGTGCTTGCCGATGTCCCGCAGGAACTCGATCGCGGACAGGTTCTGCGTCCAGTCCAGGTTGTTGACCATCACGGCCGCGTTCTCGCCCTCGAAGGACAGGAACGGCTCGATCTGGCCGCGCAGCCGCTCGACCCAGCCCGCGACCGTCTCCGGCGAGTTCAGCGTGCGCTCCGCGGTCGGACGCGGGTCGCCGATCTGGCCCGTGGCCCCGCCGACCAGCGCCAGCGGCCGGTGTCCGGCCTGCTGGAGCCGGCGCACGGTGAGCACCTGCACCAGGTGCCCGACGTGCAGGGACGGCGCGGTCGGGTCGAAGCCGCAATAGAACGTGACGGGACCGTCCGCGAGCGCCTTGCGCAAAGCGTCCTCGTCGGTGGACTGGGCGAACAGCCCGCGCCACTTCAGCTCGTCGACGATGTCCGTCACGGTTCTCTTGTCTCCTCGGGTGGGCTCGGAATCAGGTACGAGGTTATACGCCCTGGCTGACGGAGCTCATATTGAAGTCCGGCACCCTCAGCGCGGGCATCGCGGCCCTGGTGAACCAGTCGCCCCACTCCCTGGGCAGGGTCTTCTCCGTGCGCCCGGCCTCCGTGGCCCGGCCCAGCAGCGACACCGGCGACTCGTTGAAGCGGAAGTTGTTCACCTCGCCGACGACCTCGCCGTCCTCGACGAGGTAGACGCCGTCCCGGGTCAGGCCGGTCAGCAGCAGCGTCGCCGGGTCGACCTCACGGATGTACCACAGGCAGGTCAGCAGCAGCCCCCGCCCGGTGCCGGCGACCATCTCCTCCAGCGAGCGGCCGGAGCCGCCCTCCAGGACGAGGTTGTCGATCGCCGGGGCCACCGGCAGCCCGGTCAGTCCGGCACTGTGCCGGGTAGTGGTCAGCCGGTGCAGCTCACCGGCGCGGATCCAGTCCGTCGCCGCCACCGGCAGACCGTTGTCGAACACCGACTGGTCACCGCCCGAGGAGTGCGCGATCACGAACGGCGCGCTCTCCAGACCCGGCTCGTGCGGGTCGCTGCGCAGGGTGAGCGGCAGCTCGCCGAGCCGTTCGCCGACGCGCGTGCCGCCACCCGGCGTCGAGAACACGGTGCGGCCCTCGGCGGCGTCCCGGCCCGAGGCCGACCACAGCTGGTAGATCAGCAGGTCGGCGACCGCGGTCGGCGGCAGCAGCGTCTCGTACCGGCCTGCGGGCAGCTCCACCCGGCGCTCGGCCCAGCCGAGCCGTACGGCCAGCTCGGCGTCGAGCGCCGCCGGGTCGACGTCCTTGAAGTCCCGCGTGGAACGCCCCGCCCACGCCGACCGGGTGCGGTCCGGGGACTTGGCGTTCAGCTCCAGCGTGCCCGTCGGCTGGTCGTGCCGCAGCCGCAGACCCGTCGACGTCCCCAGGTACGTCGACGTCAGCTCGTGACGGGCGAAGCCGTACAGCTCCCGTCCGCCCCCACGCGCGCGGGCGAACGCCTCGCCCAGGGCGGGCGCGAAGTCGGCGAACACGGCCGACGACGTCTCGGCGGGCCCGTCGGTGAAGTCGGGCGAGGCCGGCACGTCCGTGACCAGCGGCTGGGCGTCCTCCGCGGGCCCGGCGCCGCGTGCGGCGGCCTCGGCGGCACGGACCAGCGGCTCCAGCTCGTCCACGGTCACCGCCGAGCGCGACACGACCCCGGACGCCGTGCCCTGCTGCCCGTCGACGGTCGCGACGACGGTGAGCGTGCGCCCGCGCGTGACGCCGTTGGTGGTGAGCGCGTTGCCCGCCCAGCGCAGGTTGGCGGTGGACTCCTCGTCGGCGATGACCACGCACCCGTCCGCCCGGGACAGCTCCAGCGCCCGCTCGACGATCTCGTGCGGCCTGTTCGTGCGCGCGCTCATCGACCCGCCTCCTGGGTGGTGTTCAGAATGTTGACTCCCTTGAAGAGGGCGGACGGGCAGCCGTGGGAGACCGCCGCGACCTGTCCCGGCTGCGCCTTGCCGCAGTTGAACGCGCCCCCCAGGACGTACGTCCGCGGACCCCCGACGGCCGCCATGGAGCCCCAGAAGTCGGTGGTCGTCGCCTGGTAGGCCACGTCCCGCAGCTGTCCGGCGAGGCGCCCGTTCTCGATGCGGAAGAACCGCTGCCCGGTGAACTGGAAGTTGTAGCGCTGCATGTCGATGGACCACGACCGGTCCCCGACGACGTAGATGCCCCGGTCCACGCCCCCGATCAGATCCTCGGTCGACAGCCCGCCCGGATCCGGTCGCAGCGACACGTTGGCCATCCGCTGCACCGGCACGTGGCCGGGGGAGTCGGCGTAGGCGCACCCGTTGGACCGGTCGAACCCGGTGAGCTTGGCGATGCGCCGGTCGAGCTGGTAGCCGACGAGCGTGCCGTCCTTCACCAGGTCCCAGGACTGGCCCTCGACGCCCTCGTCGTCGTACCCGATCGTCGCGAGGCCGTGCTCGGCGGTGCGGTCGCCGGTGACGTTCATCAGCTCCGAGCCGTAGCGCAGCGTGCCGAGCCGGTCGAAGGTGGCGAAGGAGGTGCCGGCGTAGGCGGCCTCGTAGCCGAGGGCCCGGTCCAGCTCGGTGGCGTGCCCGATGGACTCGTGGATCGTCAGCCACAGGTTGGACGGGTCGACGACCAGGTCGTACAGCCCCGGGTCGACGCTCGGCGCGCGCATCTTCTCGGCCAGCAGCCCGGGCATCTCGGCCAGCTCGGCGTCCCAGTCCCAGCCGGTGCCCCGCAGGTACTCCCAGCCGCGCCCCGCGGGCGGCGCGAGGGTGCGCATGGAGTCGAACTCGCCGCTCGAGTCGTCCACCGACACGGCCGTCAGCACCGGGTGCAGCCGCACGCGCTGCTGCGTGGTCACGGTGCCCGCGCTGTCGGCGTAGAACTTGTTCTCGTGAACGGTGAGCAGCGAGGCGTCGACGTGGTCGACCCCGTCGGCCGCCAGCAGCCGCGCGCTCCAGTCGGCCAGCAGGGCCGCCTTCTCCTCGCCGGGCACGGCGAAGGGGTCGATCTCGTACGACGAGATCCACGTCCGGTCGGCGTGCACGGGCTCGTCGGCCAGCTCCACGCGCTCGTCCGACCCCGCCGCCTTGATGACCTGCGCGGACAGCTTCGCCATCGCCACCGCCTGCGAGGCGACCCGGGCGGCGGCGTCGAGCGTGAGGTCCACACCGGACGCGAAACCCCACGTCCCGCCGTGCACCACGCGCACCGCGTACCCGAGGTCGGTGGTGTCCGACGACCCCGCGGGCTTGGCGTCCCGCAGCCGCCAGGAGGCGCTGCGCACCCGCTCCAGCCGGAAGTCCGCGTGCTCGGCACCCAGCGAGCGCGCGCGGGCGAGCGCGGCGTCGGCGAGGGCGCGTAGGGGGAGTGCCGTGAAGGCTTCGTCGATGCTATGAGGCACCTGCGTCTCTTTCTGTCGACGTGACCGGTCGTCCGCGGCGGTACCGGGGGCTGCGCCGCATCATGTCGCGTCGACCGGTACGGGGACCACACCTTTCCGCCCGGAGCCGGAGCCTTTCTGTAGGGATCCGACAGTGGTTGCCGTACGCCACTGTGGGTGCCCGATTCCCCGCGAGGGGGCGGGGACCGATAGGTTTTCGAGGAAGCCGCCTGTCATCGCCGCCCGTGAACCCGGGTGTCGGGCGGACACCAGACCGCAATTGAAAGGGTGATCCGTTGAGCCGCTCGGTTCTCGTCACCGGAGGCAACCGGGGCATCGGCCTCGCCATCGCCCGCGCTTTCGCCGACGCCGGCGACAAGGTCGCGATCACGTACCGCTCGGGTGAGCCGCCGGCGGGCTTCCTCGCCGTCAAGTGCGACATCACCGACAGCGAGCAGGTGGAGCAGGCCTACAAGGAGATCGAGGAAGCGCACGGCACCGTCGAGGTCCTGGTCGCCAACGCCGGCGTCACCAAGGACCAGCTGCTGATGCGCATGTCCGAGGAGGACTTCACGTCCGTCCTCGACACCAACCTCACCGGCACCTTCCGGGTCGTCAAGCGCGCCAACCGCGGCATGCTGCGCGCCAAGAAGGGCCGCGTCGTGCTGATCTCGTCGGTGGTCGGGCTGCTCGGCTCCGCGGGGCAGGCGAACTACGCCGCCTCCAAGGCCGGCCTGGTCGGCTTCGCCCGGTCCCTCGCCCGCGAGCTGGGGTCGCGCAACATCACCTTCAACGTCGTCGCGCCCGGCTTCGTCGACACCGACATGACCAAGGTGCTCACCGACGAGCAGCGGGCCGGCATCGTGTCGCAGGTGCCGCTCGGCCGGTACGCGCAGCCGGAGGAGATCGCCGCGACGGTGCGGTTCCTCGCCTCGGACGACGCGTCGTACATCACTGGAGCCGTCATTCCCGTTGACGGCGGACTGGGAATGGGTCACTGAACACCATGAGCGGAATTCTCGAGGGCAAGCGCGTCCTGATCACCGGTGTGCTGATGGAGTCCTCCATCGCCTTCCACACCGCCAAGCTGGCCCAGGAGCAGGGCGCCGAGATCATCCTGACCGCGTTCCCGCGGCCCACGCTGACCGAGCGCATCGCCAAGAAGCTCCCCAAGCCCGCCAAGGTCATCGAGCTCGACGTCACCAACGACGAGCACCTCGGCCGCCTCGCCGACGTCGTCGGCGAGGAGCTCGGCGGCCTGGACGGCGTCGTGCACTCCATCGGCTTCGCGCCGCAGGACGCGCTCGGCGGCAACTTCCTGAACACGCCGTTCGAGTCGGTCGCCACGGCCATGCACGTCTCGGCGTACTCCCTGAAGTCGCTGACCATGGCCTGCATGCCGCTGATGCAGAACGGCGGCTCGGTCGTCGGCCTCACCTTCGACGCCCAGTACGCCTGGCCGCAGTACGACTGGATGGGCCCGGCCAAGGCCGCCCTGGAGGCCACCAGCCGCTACATGGCCCGTGACCTCGGCAAGCAGAACATCCGCTGCAACCTGGTCTCGGCCGGCCCGATCGGCTCCATGGCCGCCAAGTCCATCCCGGGCTTCGCCGAGCTCGCCTCGGTGTGGGACAGCCGCGCCCCGCTGGAGTGGGACCTCAAGGACCCGGAGCCGGCCGGCAAGGGTGTCGTCGCGCTGCTGAGCGACTGGTTCCCGAAGACCACCGGCGAGATCGTCCACGTCGACGGCGGCCTGCACGCCATCGGCGCCTGACGGCCGCCGCCCGGGGCCCGCGTCTTCCGGACGCGGGCCCTTCGCGTGCCCGGGGAGAGCTCCGCGGGTGTGCGCGCCGTGAGGACGGCTCCGCGCGTGTGTCGGCTGGGTGGCGCGCGGTGCTCGGGGCGGGCTCTGGGGGTGGGTCGGGCGTGGGCCTCGCGTGTACGTCGGGACGGCTCCGCGCGCGTGTCGGCTGGGTGGCGCGCGGTGCTCGGGGCGGGCTCTGGGGGTGGGTCGGGCGTGGGTTTCGCGCGTACGTCGGGACGGCTCCGCGCGCGTGTCGGCTGGGTGGCGCGCGGTGCTCGGGGCGGGCTCTGGGGGTGCGCCGGGCGTGGGCCTCGCGTGTACGTCGGGACGGCTCCGCGCGCGTGTCGGCTGGGTCCCGCGGCGTGCCCGGGGCGGGCTCTGCGCGTACGTCGGGACGGCTCCGCGTGTACGCGTCGGCAGGGTCCCGCGCGGTGCCCGGGTCCGGGCTGTGCCCGTGCGCGGGGGGAGTGGCCCTTGCGCGCCCTGGACGGGCGGGCCCGGTGCGTTCCTGCGGGAGGTCCCTCGGGTGCCGGGCGGTTTCCCCGCGTGTCACCCGTCCGGCTCAATCGCCGGGCGGCCGGACGGCCCGCGGCGCACGCTGAGGACGAGTCCCCACGCGCTTCCCCTCCCCTGCACGGCCGAGGAGGTCCTCTTGTGCGTCCACTCCACCGCCTGGCCTCAGCGACCGTCGCCCTCGCCTGCGTGCTGCTCCTGCCGTACGAAGCGATGTCCCACGCGCGCGTACCCGACCGCGACGCCGCGCCCGCCGAGCTGTTCGGCGCCGAGTGCCGGATCCGCGTCGACGGCTCCGACGTGACCGCCTCCTGCCACAACCCCTACCCGGGCACGGACGAGGTGCGCCTGCACATCGAGTGCGCCCGCTGGTGGGACCTCGACAGCGACGGCCCGGCGGTCGCAACCGGCCCCGCGCAGACGGTACGGCTGGACGGACGGTGCTGGAAGGACGTGCAGACGGCGTGGATCAGCCACCGCCCGGCAGCCTGATCCCCCGGCGCGCCGGTGCGTCCTGCGGCCTGCGGATGCATGGCTCCCGCGAGAGCCGCTACGCCGCCCCGGAGGGCCCCG
The DNA here is from genome assembly GCF_043202495.1 of Streptomyces sp. NPDC048185. Classification (NCBI taxonomy): domain Bacteria; kingdom Bacillati; phylum Actinomycetota; class Actinomycetes; order Kitasatosporales; family Streptomycetaceae; genus Streptomyces; species Streptomyces sp. NPDC048185. Next base: position 25,465 of record NZ_JBIDAN010000001.1, on the reverse strand, counting down.
CGCCGATCCGGCCCGGGCGGCACAGGAACGGGTAGCCCGCCGCCTCCTGGCCGGCCGTCGCCGCGTCCGACGCGCGGATCGCGTCGACCAGCCGCGTGTGGTCCATGTGCGTCTCCGGCGTCAGCTCGCTGCCCACGTCCTCGCGCAGCCAGTCCCGCATCACCTCGCCGAGGTCCGCGTACATCGCGGTCATCACGTCGTTGTGCGAGGCCGCCACGACGGCCAGGTGGAAGGTCGCGTCCGCCGTCACGAACGCCTCCGTGTCACCCGACTCCCACGCCTCCTCCCGGCGCACCAGGAGCGCGTCGAGCTGCTTGAGGTCCTTCTCCGTGCGCCGCTCGGCCGCGAGCCTGGCCGCCGACGACTCCAGCGTGGAGCGCAGCTCCGCGATGTGCCGGGGGTCGGCGTCGGCGAAGCGGCGGTGCATCACGCCCGCCAGCTCGCTGGTCGCCACCACGTAGGTGCCAGAGCCCTGGCGGATGTCCAGCAGCCCGTTGTGGGCCAGGGCGCGGACCGCCTCACGGACCGTGTTCCGGGCGACGCCGAGCTGCTCGACCAGCTCCGGCTCGGTCGGGATGCGGGAGCCGACCGGCCACTCACCCGAGGCGATCTGCTGTCGCAACGCCGTGATGACCTGCTCGGACAGTGCCGAACGACGGGGATGGCTCAGGGGCATGGCTCACCTTCGCACGTGGAGCTCGCGACAACCAGCCGCAAGTGGACAACCAATCATCCCATGATTCTATGATGGGTCTCATGGCTAGTGAGGAAACCCGGACGCTGAACTCCACGACCGTCGGCGAGTCGGCAGCACGCGACGCCCGGGAACCCGGACCCGCGGGCGCCGGACAACCCGGCACGCACGCGTGGACGACATGGACGACGCGCCTGCTCGTGCTCGGCATCGTCCTCGCCGCGCTCAATCTGCGCCCGGCCATCACCAGCCTGGGCGCACTCCTGGAAGAGGTCCGCGACGGACTGGGCATGAGCGGCAGCGTCGCCGGGCTGCTCACCTCGGTCCCGCCGCTCTGCTTCGCCGTCTTCGGGGTCACCGCCCCGCGCCTCGCCCGCCGCTTCGGCCCCGGCGCGGTGGTGTGCGCGGGCATGGTCGCCATCGCCGCGGGCCTGCTGATACGCCCGTACGCCGGCGGCACGGCCGGCTTCCTGGCCGCCAGCGCCCTGGCGCTCATGGGCATCGCGGTCAGCAACGTCCTGATGCCGGTCATCGTCAAGCGCTTCTTCCCCGACCGGGTCGGCTCCATGACCGGCCTGTACTCGATGGCCCTCGCCTTCGGCACCTCGATCGCCGCCGCGGCGACCGTGCCCGTCACGAACGCGCTGGGCGGGGACTGGCAGCCCGGACTCGCGGTGTGGGCCGTGCTGGCGGTGGCGGCCGTCCTGCCGTGGATCCCGTTCGTACGGAACCGGAAGGAGCCCTCCGCCCAGGAGGAGCCCACCGACGCCGCTCCGGCGGGCACGGACGGGGCGGCCGAGCAGCCCGCCCTGCGCATCACCCGCAGCCGCACCGCCTGGGCACTCGCCGTCTTCTTCGGCCTCCAGGCCACGGCCGCCTACATCACGATGGGCTGGGCGGCGCAGATCTTCCGCGACGCCGGGGTGTCCGCCGGCACCGCCGGTCTGCTGCTGGCCGTCATCATGGTCATGGGCGTGCCGCTGGCCTTCGTGATCCCGCGCGTCGCCACCCGCCTGCCCCAGCAGGGCCCGATCGTGGTGGTCCTCGGCGTGTGCGGGCTCGCCGGATACGCCGGGCTGTACCTGGCACCGGCCGGCGGTGCCTGGGCCTGGGCACTGCTCCTCGGCATCTCGAACTGCGCCTTCCCGCTCGCCCTGACCATGGTCGGGATGCGGGCCAGGACGGGCGGGGGCGTCGCCCAGCTGTCCGCCTTCGCGCAGAGCACCGGCTACCTGATCTCCATCCCGGGGCCGCTCCTGGTGGGCGTGCTCTACCAGCACAGCGGTGGCTGGGGCCTGCCGATCGCGTTGATGAGCGCCCTGATGGTGCCGCAGATGGTGGTGGGCGTCCTCGCGGGGCGCGACCGCACCGTGGAGGAGGAAGCGGCCCGCTGAGCCCGGGCCGCCGACCCCGGCACGGGACCGGGATGGGAGACTGGACCCATGCCAGTCCTGGACCCGAACCCCCAGAACAGCCAGAAGAAGATGCTGCTCGTCTTCGGCGCCTTCTTCGCGATCTTCGTGATCATCGGCATCATCGCGACGATCGCCTCGCCGTGACCGGCCGGGGGTGGGGACAACCCCCCGTCCCCTAGGGGGCTGGGGTCAGGGTCGAGTGGGTGGACCTCCGGATGGGCCGGGCCCCTCGGATTCCGTAGCTTCGAGAGGTGACCGCGCCAGGCGGATCGCGGAGCACGGACCAGGGACGTCCGAAGACCAGCGGAGGCACTCATGTCGGCCCCTACGTACACCCGGACCCACCCGGCGGCCCGGGGCCGCGTCGAGATGCGGCTGCCCTGGTGGGCGCTCGCCCTGCCCGCGCTCGCCTTCGTCACGCTGCTCCTGCTGATGCTCAATCCCTCGCAGGCCCACGCGGCCGGTGGCGAGCCGGCGATCGCGCACCTCCTGGAGCGGGTGCAGCACCTGACCGCCCGCTGAGGCGGCACGGCGGACCCGAGGCCCGAGGCCCGAGGCTCGCGGGCGGGTGCCGTCCGGTCGTGCGTTCCCCCGGTGAATCCGCATGTCAACTCCCTGCGCCCCGTGGCCTGTTTCATGCGAAGCTGGATGCCATGAGCGTCGCAGAATCTCGCAGGATCATCCTTTTCCGGCATGCGAAAGCCGACTGGCCACAGGTGTCCGACCACGAGCGGCCGCTCGCCGAGCGAGGCCGCAAGGAGGCCGCGGAGGCCGGACGCAGGCTCGCCGACACCGGAATCCCCGTCGATCAGGCCCTGTGCTCCACCGCCCTGCGGACCCGCGAGACCTGGAAGCTCGCCGTCGCGGAGTTCCCGCACCGGCCGAAAACCGTCTACGAGGAGCGGATCTACGAGGCCTCGCCCGGCGAGCTGATCGCCGTGCTCAACGAGACCCCCGACGACCTGCGGAACGTGCTGGTGATCGGCCACAACCCGGGCATGGAGGGGCTCACCGAGATTCTGGCAGGCTCCGCGGAGGGCGACGTCCGCGAGCGGATGGGCCGCCGCGGATTCCCGGCCGCCGCCTTCGCCGTGCTGTCCTTCACCGGCTCCTGGAAGACCGTGGAGCCCGGCGTGGCCTCGCTGGTCGACTACTGGGTGCCGACCGACTGACCCGACCCGGTGCGACAGGGCCCGGTACCCGTGCGGTCCGGGCCCTCGCCGTACCGGCGGCGGCTCAGGGCAGGTCGAGGCCGTCGACGAGGTCCTCGTCCAGGGTGTCCGCCGCCTCGACCTCTTCTCGGGTGATGCCGAGCAGATACAGGACCGTGTCCAGGAACGGCACGTTCACCGCGGTGTGCGCCGCCTCGCGCACCACCGGCTTGGCGTTGAAGGCGACCCCCAGCCCGGCCGCGTTCAGCATGTCCAGGTCGTTGGCCCCGTCCCCGATCGCCACGGTCTGCGACAGCGGTACGCCCGCCTCGGCGGCGAACCGGCGCAGCAGCCGCGCCTTGCCCGCCCGGTCCACGATCTCCCCGGTGACCCGGCCGGTCAGCCGGCCGTCGACGATCTCCAGCGTGTTGGCCTGGGCGAAATCCAGCCCCAGCCGCTCCTGCAGATCGTCGGTGACCTGGGTGAAGCCGCCTGAGACGACCCCCACCTGGTAGCCGAGCCGCTTCAGCGTACGGATCAGGGTGCGCGCACCCGGCGTCAGCCGCACCTCGGCGCGCACCTTCTCCACCACCGAGGCGTCCAGCCCCGCCAGCAGAGCCACGCGCGCGTGCAGCGACTGCTCGAAGTCCAGCTCCCCGCGCATCGCTGCCGCCGTCACCTCGGCGACCTGGTCCTCGCAGCCCGCGTGCGCCGCGAACAGCTCGATGACCTCGTCCTGGATCAGCGTGGAGTCCACGTCCATCACCACCAGGCGCTGCGCCCGCCGGTGCAGGCCCGCCGCGACGACCGCGACGTCCACACCGAGTGCCGCCGCCTCGGTGGCGAGGGCGGTGCGCAGGGGCTCGGTCTCCACACCGGACACCGCGAACTCGACAGCGGTCACGGGGTACTTGGCGAGCCTGAAGATACGGTCGATGTTGCTGCCGGTCCTGGTTATCGTGGCCGCTATGGCGGCCGTCGCCTCCGCGGTGAGCGGGTGGCCGAGGACGGTCACCAGGGAGCGCCCGAGGCCGCGCGGCCGGTTGTCACCGATGCCGGAGATGATCTCGGCCTGCATCTTCATCGACTCCGCCCAGCTGTGGACGGTCGCCCGCAGATCGCCCTCCAGCGCCCGGGGCGGCTCGGTCACGAGCGCGCACAGCACGATCCGGCCACGGGTGACGACCTGCTCGATGTCGACCACGTCGACGGAGTAGGCGGCGAGGGTGTCGAACAGGCCCGCCGTGATGCCCGGCCGGTCCTTGCCGAAGATCTTGACGAGAAGAGTGGGAACGTCAGAGGTCTGCGTAGCGCTCATGGTGTTCTTACCGTATCCGGCACCCGGTGCCTTCCGCCCGCGAGGTCCGCCTGGCGGACAGGGAACATCAGGCGACGCACAGGTTGCGCGACCATGACGAGACGGCGCAAATGCGGGCCACGGGACCTGGTGCGCTGCGGCACGGTACGGCCGCGGGCCACGGCAACCCGTGCGACGCCGGCCGCGGCACGGGTACGCACGGTACGGCCGCGGGCCACGGCAACCCGTGCGACGCCGGCCGCGGCACGGGTACGACCGCGGGCCACGGGATCTGGTGCGCTGCGCGCTGCGGCACGTGCACGGATATGGCCGCGGGCCACGGGAACTGGTGCGGCGCCGGCTGCGGCCCGGGTACGGCACGGCCGCGGCGCGCCCGGCGGGCTCACTGCCCGTCCCGCGGACGCCGTGGCGGCGCCGGGGGCGGGGGCGGGGGCGGCGGGGGAGGAGGGCCCTCACCCCACCGGGACGCGGGCCGGTTCCCGGGCCCAGGCGGACGCGGGGACGGGTCGAGGGGGCCGACCACGGTCTCGGCGCCGTACAGGTCGTCGCCGTCGTCGTCGGACGGCCGCTCACCCGGTGGGTCCGCTTCCGCCCCCGAGGGCCGGGCGTCCTCGGGCCCGCGCGATGTCTCCGACGGACGCATATAGGGGTTGGTGCCCGGGTCGGACGGCCGATACGGCTCACCTCCCGACCCGTACGGCCCGTACGGCCCGTACGGCCCGTACGACGGCACGGCACGCGACACCCCGTCCGCGCCCCCGGCACCCGAGGCATTGCCGTACGGCCACCCGAGCACCGCACCCCCCGCCTCCGGGACGTCCGCCGCCCCACCGAGCCCCGCCCCGCCGTCTCCCACCGTCCCGAAGGGCCCGACCCCCGCGGGCGCGGCACCCCGTGCCGTCGGTGTCGCCCGTCGTCCTGCCGCTCCGGTCGCCCGCGCCAGCAGCGCTCCCGCCGCCCCCGCGCCCGCGCCCCACGCGGCGCCCAGGAGCAGCGCCGCGCCGAGACGGCCGCGCAGATCGATCCCGGCCCCGAACGCGTCGATGCCGAGCACCGACAGCGAGGCGTCCACGGAGACCTCCGTCAGCACGGCCGCCAGCGGCAGCGCCAGCGCGGTGGCGATCCCGAGCCGCAGCGCACACCGCCCGGCGAAGCCCGGGGCGTCTGCCACCGGCGTCCGCGCCGCCGTCAGCACGCCCGCCAGCAGCATCAGCGACGCCGCCGCCACTCCCAGCAGCCAGACCCGCCCGTCCAGTTCCGCCAGCCGCCCCAGCGTGACCGGTTCGTCGGCACCCGTGCCCAGCAGGTCGTCCAGCGGGTCCGGCAGGAACCGGGTCAGCACACCCGTCGCCCGTCCGTCCCACGGCACGAACAGGCCGATCGGCACGCCGAGCCAGACGCCGTTCGGCGCGCCCAGCAGCGCGGCCCCCGCGATCCGCCGCGGATGGTCGTCGCCGACGGCCGCGTACACCGCGGCCGCGTACCCGGCGGCCACCGCCGTGAGCGCCACCGTCACCAGGGCAGACACGGCCGGCCGCACCACCCGGTGCACCGCCTCGCACCCGCGCGGCAGGGGCGTGCGGCGCGAGGCCAGCAACGCGACGAGCAGGACCCCGACGCACCAGACCAGTCCCCCCAGCAGCGTCGGCGCGGTCTCGACGCGGAAGCCGACCGCGGCCTCGGCACCGGCCAGGTCACCGATCCGGTCGGGCAGCAGCCCGCCGAGGTCCCCGAGATCACCCAGCCCCGGGACCTCCACGCCGGCGCCCGCGCCGCCGGGCAGGTCGTCGAGCCCGAGCTTGCCGCCGTCGATCGTGACGACGTCGTGCCCCGCCCAGGCGAGTCCTCCCAGCATCGCGACGAACAGGACCGTCACCGTGCCCGCGCGGGCGAGGAGTTCGGCCGGCGCGACCACAACTCCCGCCGCCCGCAGGGAGCGCAGGAAGAAGAACGACAGCAGCACCGCCCCGACGAGTCCCACGCCCAGTGGCGTGATCTCGATGGCCGTGTGCGCCTCGGCACCTTTCAGTCCGAACGCGGACACATCTCCGGACGGCCTGACCGACCCGCCCGCACCGAGCGCCACCGCAGCCGCCGTCATCGGTCCGAGTGAGCCCGCCGCGTCCGCGTCCAGCAGATGCAGACCGAGCGCCGCCGTGCCCGCCATTCCGATCAACGCCCAGCTCACGGAGGCGATCGCGGACAGCACCACGTCCCCCCACGGCACCCTCGTGCCATACCCCTCGTTCCCGACGCTCGTGGACGCGCACATGGCAGACCCCCCGATCCGCGGCGCGGCGGGGTTGCCGCGCATGTCCCCCTCGCGTGGATTACCACTCTCCGGGCAGGTTTCAACCCCGTCAACGCAAACGGCCGGTGGTCCTGTACGTCGTTTTCACAAGGCCCGACTTTCGGTCAGGGGCCGGGGCCTGGAATAGTTCCCCCCGATGTTCGACATCCCTAGACTCCCCGCGACGGGGGCAATTCGGGGGACAACTCAGTGGGGCATGGAGTGCCGGAACTCGTACTGGAATCTAATGGACGGACCTGGACGCTCGATCCGTCCCGGTCTTACGCGCTCGGGCGCGATCCGCAGGGGGAACTCGTCTTCGAGGACGCCAGGGTCTCCTGGCGCCACGCCACGATCAGCTTCAACGGCCGCAGTTGGGTCGTGGAGGATCACGGCAGCACCAACGGCACGTTCGTGCACGGACAGCGCATCCAGCACATGGAGCTCGGCGCCGGCACGGTCGTGAACCTGGGCAACGCGACCGACGGACCGCGCCTGAGCCTGACCGCCGGGCAGTCCGCAGCCGGCGCGCCGCAGGCCCAGCCGCAGCAGCAGCCGTACGCCGCGCAGGGAGCGAACGCGGGCTGGGCACAGAAGGCACCGGTGCAGGAGCCGCCGCGACAGCAGCCCCCTCAGCAGCACGGGCAGCAGGCCGGCTGGCAGCAGCCGCAGCAGGCCGTACCGCAGCAGGCCGCGCCGCAGCCGCAGCAGGCCGCGGCGCACTTCCCCCAGCAGCAGGGGCCGGGCGGCGCGGCGGGGGCGCCGCCGGTCCACGGGGACCGCAGCCCGACCACGTTCCACCAGTTCTCGCTCGGCCGCGTGATGCGCATCGGCCGTGCCCTGGAGAACGACCTGGTCGTCTCCGACCTGCAGGTCTCCCGCAACCACGCCGAGTTCCACGCGACGCCCGACGGCCGCATGGAGATCCGCGACCTCGGCTCGCACAACGGCACGTACGTCAACGGCCAGCCGATCACCAAGGGCGGCTCCCAGCTGCTCGGCCCGACCGACATCGTGGGCGTCGGCCACTCGACGTTCCGCATCGTCGGCGACCGGCTCGAGGAGTTCGTCGACACCGGTGAGGTGTCCTTCTCCGCCCGCCACCTGACCGTCACCGTCGACGGCGGCAAGCAGATCCTCAAGGACGTCTCCTTCGGCGTCCCCGAGAAGTCGCTGATCGCGGTCATCGGCCCGTCCGGCTCCGGCAAGTCGACCCTGCTCAAGGCGCTCACCGGCTACCGGCCCGCCGACCAGGGCGAGGTCCTCTACGACAACCGGAACCTGTACAAGCAGTTCGCCGAGCTGCGCCAGCGCATCGGTCTGGTCCCGCAGGACGACATCCTGCACAAGGAGCTGACCGTCAAGAAGGCCCTGAAGTACGCGGCCAAGCTGCGCTTCCCGGCCGACACCACCGGCGCGGAGCGCGACGCCCGCATCGACGAGGTGCTGCGCGAGCTCAAGCTCGACATCCACAAGGACAAGAAGGTCACCTCCCTGTCCGGCGGCCAGCGCAAGCGCGTGTCCGTCGCCCTGGAGCTGCTGACCAAGCCGTCGCTGATCTTCCTGGACGAGCCCACCTCGGGCCTCGACCCGGGCATGGACCGCGACGTCATGCAGCTGCTGCGCGGCCTCGCCGACGACGGCCGCACCGTCCTCGTCGTCACCCACTCGGTGGCCGAGCTGGCGATCTGCGACAAGCTGCTGGTGATGGCGCCGGGCGGCTCGGTCGCCTACTTCGGCCCGCCCGAGGAGGCGCTGAACTTCTTCGGCTACGACACCTGGGCCGACGTCTTCTCCGCCTTCGAGAACTACCGCGACTACGACTGGGCGGGCCGCTGGAAGGGCTCGCAGCACTACCAGATGTACGCCGCGGACATCGACGCCGTCGCGCCGCAGGCCGTACAGGTCCCGCCGATGCAGGCGATGAAGCCGCCGAAGCCGCAGGGCTGGATGTCGCAGTTCGTCACGCTGGTGCGCCGCTACGTCTCGGTGATCGCCTCCGACAAGGGCTTCCTCGCCCTGATGGTGATCCTGCCGGCCGTGCTCGGCGCGGTGAGCCTGCTCATCGACGCGGACAAGGGCCTGCTGCCCAACCCGGCCAACCCGAAGACCGGCCGGATCATCCCGAACGGCACCGCCACCACGGTCCTGCTGATCCTCGCGGTGGGGGCCTGCTTCGCCGGCGCGGCGAACTCCGTCCGTGAGCTGATCAAGGAACGGGTCATCTACGAGCGGGAGCGCGCGACCGGCCTGTCGCGGTCCGCGTACCTGATGTCGAAGGTGTTCGTGCTCGGCATGATCACCGTCTTCCAGGGCCTGCTCGTCGGCGTGATCGGCTTCGCCAGCCGGGAGATCCCGCAGGAGGGCCTGATCCTCGGCAGCGCCACGATGATCGAGCTCTCCCTGCCGATCATGGCGCTGGGCTTCACCTCGATGATGTTCGGTCTGATCATCTCGTCGCTGGTGAAGACCGCGGAGAAGACCATGCCGCTGCTGGTCATGTTCGCGATCATCCAGGTCGTCTTCACCGGCTGCCTCTTCGCCCTGAACGGCGCGGTCGGCGTCAACCAGTTCTCGTACCTGATGCCGTCCCGCTGGGCGGTCGCCGCCGCCGGCGCCACGCTGGACTTCAACCGCATCAGCCCGCCCGAGGAGGGTGCCGGGACGGACCCGCTGTGGGAGCACTCCGCCGGCGCCTGGGGCATGGACATGGCCGCGCTGATCGTCCTCGGCGTGATCTGCGGCTTCTTCGTGGCCCGCTTCCTGCGCCGCCACGAGCCCGAGGTCATGCGCAAGTAGGTCCGGCCTCACGCCCCGAAGGGCGGCACCCCGTCAGGAGGGTGCCGCCCTTCGGCGTTCGGCGGAGCGTCGGCGTGAAGAGGTCCGCGCCGACCTCAGTACGCGCTGTTGACGTTGTCCATGGAGCCGTACTTGTCCGCGGCGTAGTTGCAGGCGGCGGCGATGTTGGCTACCGGGTCGTAGATGTCCCAGGACGTACCGGGCACGTGGTAGGCCTTGAACGTCGGCGGGATGACCTGGAGCAGGCCCTTCGACGGGATGCCGTTGATGGCGTTGATGTCCCAGTCGTTGATGGCCTTCGGGTTGCCGGAGGACTCCCGGATGATGTTGCGGTGGATGCCGCTGTAGGTACCCGGGATGTCGTGCTTGGCCATGATGGCCTTGGCCTCGCGGATCCAGCCGTCGAGGTTGTTCGGGTAGGAGACCTTCTTCACCTCGGCGCGCTTGACGGACCGGCTCGCGGCCTCCTTCGCCTCACGCTTGGCGGCGGCCTTCTTGGCGGCGGCGGCCTTCTCGGCGGCCGCCTGCTTCTGGGCGGCGGCCTGCTTCGCGGCCGCCTCCTTCTGCGCCTCGATGGCGGCGACCTTCTGGCTCGCACCGGCGAGCTGGTCGGCGACGCCGGCGTGCACGTCCTTGATCTGCTGCTGGCTGCTGTACGCCACCTTGGCCGCGGGCGCGGCCTCGCTCGTGGTCGTCGTCTGCGCGCCGGCCGGGAAGGCGGCGAGCGCGACGGCGGTGACGCCGAGCGTGCCGACACCGGCGACCGCTGCCTTCTGGGCGCGGTTCAGCTGCTGGACGCGGTCGAGGGAACGACGATAACCACGGGTGAGGATGTTCTTGGGCATGGCGGGATAGACCTCTTCGAGTAGCGCGGAGGTCGCTCTCGTCCGGTGGGGACAGGGGTGCATCCGGGGCACAAACGCTGCGGGCCAACCCGCCGCGCTGAGCGACGAGAGCAATTCTTAGCGGCCGCAAAATCCGGAGGCAAAGGTGTGACGTACGAAGCCGGGTAGTGGATCAGGGTCCGGCAAAACAGGGCAGACGGGACTGTCTGCCCCGCTCAAAACGGACGAGTCGTTCTCCTACTCCGCTTCGTACGTGACGTGCACCCTATGCGGGGGCTCACATCGGGGGCACGGTCATCTCACTGCGCGTTGCTTGAGCAATGCATTGTGTGAGGGGGGTACGGGGGCTCTCCTACGGCAGGAGGAGATGGACGTCCCCGAACTCGTGCCACAGGTAGCGCCCGCGCACCGCCTCCTCGTACCCGCGGTCGACCGCCGCACGTCCCGCCACTGCCTCCAGCATCAGCAGATGCGAGGCCTCCGGCTCGTGCAGCCCCGTCAGCAGCCCGTCCACCACCCGCACCCCGCGCTCCGGAGTGACGACCAGATCCGTCCACCCCTCGCGGGCCCGTACGACCCCGTCGGCACCCGCCGCCGACTCCACCGCCCGCACCGCTGTCGTCCCCACGGCCACGACCCGCCGGCCTCCCGCCCGCGCGGCGTCGATCAGCCGCGCCGAGGCCTCCGGCACGCGGAACCGCTCCGGATACGGCGGCTCGTGCACCTCCGCCGACGCCACGCCCGTGTGCAGCGTCACCGGCGCGAACTGCACCCCCCGGCTCACCAGCTCCGCCACCAGCCGCGCCGTGAAGGGCCGCGCGGCGCTCGGCATCTCCGCACTGCCCGTCCCGTCGGCGGACGGCAGCGCGAACACCGTCTGGTACACGGACAACGGCTGGTCCCGCTCCGTGTAGGAGTAGCGAATGGGCCGCCCGTGCTCCCGCAGGACCACCGGCACCTCCGCCCCGGCCACCCGCGCCCACCACAGCCGCTCCCCGCGGGCACTCAGCGGCTCCTCCAGCACCAGCCGACCGCCGCCCGGCAGCCGCACCTCCGTTCCCGCGAGCCGGCCTCCCTCCCGCGCCGCCTCTCCCACTCCTCCCGCACGCGCGCGCGTGGTGCCCCGCCCGTCCGGCTCCCGCAGCTCCACCGCCCACCGGCCGTCGTCGCCACGCGTGGAGAAGTGCACCACCACGTGTGCGTCCCGCACCCGCCCGTCCACGGCCGCGGCCAGCGTGGGCGACGTGTTCACGATCAGCAGGTCCCCGGACCGCAGCAGGCGCGGCAGCTCCGCGAACGAGTGGTGCGACACCTCCGTGCCCCGCGACACCAGCAGCCGCACGTCGTCCCGGCCCAGACCGGGCCCCCGCTGCTCGGCCGGCAGCCGGGCCGACAGCTCCTCGGGCACCCTGAGCGCGAGCGTCACCGCCGGCCCTCCAGCAGCGCGGGGGCCGCGTAGCGCCCGCTCGCCGGCCGCTCGTCCAGCAGCCGCAGCAGCGCCGGCACGACATCCGCCGGATCGGGCCGCGGATCGTCGTCGTCCGGTACGGCCGCCGCGTACAGGTCCGTCGCCATGTCCCCGGGATCGACCGCCCACACCCGCAGCCCCGGCTCCTCGGCGGCCAGCACCGCCGCCAGCTGGTCCAGGGCCGCCTTCGACGTCCCGTAACCGCCCCACGTCTCGTACGCCTCGGCGGCGGCGTCCGAGCTGACCGTGATCACCGCGCCCGCCGCGGCCGACCGCAGCAGCGGCAGCGCCTCCTGCACCAGGCCCAGCGCCGCCACCGTGTTCACCTCCAGCGCCCGGCGCAGCCCGTCCAGCGGCAGCTCCTCCAGCCGCACCAGCGGCTCCGCACCCAGCGCACTCGCGTTGCTGACCAGCAGATCCACCCCGCCCAGCCGCCACGCCGCCGCCACCAGCTCCGCCCGGTGCCCGGCGTCCGTGACATCCCCCGCCAGCGCCGTCACCCGGGTGCCGTACGACGCCAGCGCCGCCGCCGTCCCCTCCAGCGCCTCCGGCGTCCTCGCGTCGAGCACCAGGTGCCAGCCCCGCTCCGCCAGGCTTTCGGCGAGCGCCCGGCCCAGTCCCTTCGACGCCCCTGTGATGATCGCTACCGGCATGACCCGTCTCCTCCTCGTCGGCGCCTCCTGAACGGCGTGGCCTCAACCTAGGAACCGGCCCGCACCCACCGCCTCGGGCACCGGCCGCAACCGCGTGGGGCCCTTCGCCCTAGGCCCCACGGGCGGGACCCCGGCCCTAGGCCCGCCGACCTAGGGCCGGCGCCCCAGGAGACGACCGTCACAGGTCCCATCCGCGCTGTCAGGGCCCGCCGGTACCGTGAGGACATGAGTCACGGCCCCCGGACCGGCCTGGCCGCGGTGAGTTCCGCGCTGCTGGCCATGAGCAGGCACCTCGAGGTGCGCGACGTCCTCAAGACGATCGTCGCCTCGGCCCGCGAGCTGCTCGACGCCCAGTACGCGGCCCTCGGCGTCCCCGACGACCACGGCGGCTTCGCCCAGTTCGTGGTCGACGGCGTCAGTGACGAGCAGTGGAAGGCCATCGGCCCCCTGCCCCGCCAGCACGGCATCCTCGCCGCGATGCTGCACGAGGCCCGGCCCGAGCGCCTCGCCGACGTCCGCAAGGACCCCCGCTTCGAGGGCTGGCCGTCCGCCCACCCCGACCTGGCCGACTTCCTGGGCCTGCCCATCCGCGACGGCGACGAGGTCATCGGCGCGCTGTTCCTGGCGAACAAGCTGCTCCCCGCTGAGGGACACCCCGCACAGGGCCCGTGCCAGAAAAACCGGGCCGGCTGCGGCTTCACCGAGGAGGACGAGGAACTGCTCGGCATCCTCGCCCAGCACGCCGCGATCGCCCTCACCAACGCCCGCCTGTACGAGCGCAGCCGCGAGCTGACCATCGCCGAGGAACGCTCCCGGCTCGCCCACGAGCTGCACGACGCCGTCAGCCAGAAGCTGTTCTCGCTGCGCCTGACCGCGCAGGCCGCCGCCACCCTGGTCGACCGCGACCCCGCGCGCGCCAAGGGGGAACTCCAGCAGGTCGCCGCGCTCGCCGCGGAGGCCACCGACGAGTTGCGCGCGGCCGTCGTGGAACTGCGCCCCGCCGCCCTCGACGAGGACGGACTCGTCGCCACCCTCCGCACCCAGATCCAGGTCCTCGACCGTGCCCACACCGCGCGGGTGACCTTCGCCGGCCACGGCGTGAAGGCACTGCCCGCCGCGCAGGAGGAGGCCGTGCTGCGCGTCGCCCAGGAGGCGCTGCACAACGCACTGCGCCACTCCGGAGCGGACCACGTCGACGTGACGCTGACCCGGCGCGGCCCCGGAGCGGTGCTGCGGGTCACCGACGACGGCAGCGGCTTCGACCCGCGCACGGTGCGCCGCGCGGGACGCCACCTGGGCCTGGTCTCGATGCGGGACCGGGCGAACGGCGCGGGCGGCTCGCTGACCGTCGAGTCGGCGCCCGGCAAGGGCACCACGATCGAGATGGAGGTTCCCGGTGGCTGATGCGATCAAGGTGCTGCTCGTCGACGACCACCAGGTGGTCCGCCGGGGACTGCGCACGTTCCTGGAGGTGCAGGACGACATCGAGGTCGTCGGCGAGGCCGCCGCCGGTGCCGAAGGCGTCGAACGCGCCGAGCAGCTCCGGCCCGACGTGATCCTCATGGACGTCAAGATGCCGGGCATGGACGGCGTCGACGCGCTGCGCAGACTCCGCGAGCTCGACAACCCCGCGCGCGTACTGATCGTCACCAGCTTCACCGAGCAGCGCACGGTCGTCCCGGCCCTGAAGGCGGGCGCGGCGGGCTACGTGTACAAGGACATCGACCCGGACGCGCTGGCCGGCGCCATCCGCTCGGTGCACGCCGGGCACATCCTCCTCCAGCCCGAGATCGCGGGCGTCCTGCTCTCCCAGGAGGAGAGCGGCTCCGGCCAGGGAAGAGGGGGGTCCCTCACGGAGCGGGAGCGCGAGGTGCTGGGCCTGATAGCGGACGGCCGGTCCAACCGGGAGATCGCCCGTGCGCTGGTCCTCTCCGAGAAGACCGTGAAGACCCACGTCTCGAACATCCTGATGAAACTCGACCTCGCCGACCGCACCCAGGCCGCGCTGTGGGCCGTACGTCACGGTGTGACCGGCTGACCGGTACGCCGCGGCAACCCGGAGGGTTCCACTCCGGTCGGAGATTCATACCGTCGTGGGAATGTCACCCACATGGCGCATCCTTCTCCGCGCCCGGCCGTTCTCCAGTGCGTGCTGCGGCGAGTGCCGTGGCAATCACTAGGGAGGGTTTGGCACGTGAAGAACCTGAAGAAGGCAGCGGCCGTGACGATGGTGGCCGGCGGGCTGATCGCCGCCGGTGCGGGCATGGCCTCCGCCACCGACGGCTCCCACGCCCACGGCGAGGCCGTCGGCTCCCCGGGAGTCATCTCGGGCAACGTCGTCCAGGTCCCGGTCCACATCCCGGTCAACGCCGTCGGGAACAGCGTCAACGTCATCGGCCTGCTGAACCCGGCCTTCGGCAACCTGGGCCTCAACCGCTGACCCACCCCAGCCTCCCGGCCCCACCCGGGAGGCCCCCACACCCCTACCCTGCAGACAGCCGCACGGCGCCCCCACACCTACGCAGCCTGGGTAGACGCACCGCGCCCACCCCCCAGCCTGCGGGCAGTCGTGCCGCGCCCACCCCCCAGCCTGCGGGCAGTCGTGCCTCCCCCAGTGCCTGAACGGCCTGGGAGGTACCCCAAGGGGCGGCACGGGTGGGCGCAGGCGGCACCCCGTCAGCGCCGGGCCGCGCGACCCACCCCCGCCCCGCACCGACGCCGGGCACCCCCACCGAGGGACCTCACCGCCGCCGCTCCACCAAGGGACGTCACCGCTCCCGCAACTCCACAACGGAGTTGTACGCCGCGACCTGCGCCCGCCGAGCCGTCCGCTCCACCGGCCGCAACGCCTCCCCCCGCGCCGCCATCTCCGACGCGCTCACCGCACCCCCGTGCCCGTTCTCGTACGCCAGCGCCACCAACGCCCCCACCCGCTGTGCCAACTCCAGCACCCGCACGGCCCGCGGCGGATACCCCGGCGCCAGTACCTCCCGCCCCCGCTCCGCCCGCGTCCGGTACGCCGCGATCGCCGCCTCCGCCACCGGCCCCGACCCGGCGACGTCCAGCCGCGTCAGCACCTCCGTCGCGTCCCGCAGCACCTCCGCCAGCTCCCGCTCCGCCTCCCCGAGCGACGGCACGTCCGCCGGCGGAGCCTCCCGCACCGGCAGGCAGTGCCAGACCACCTCGACGTGCACATCACCCGAGGGCCCGGCCTCGTACACCTCCGGCACCAGCCCCAGCGCGGCACCGTGACAGACCACCGCCTCCTCGGCCTCCAGCGCCCGCGCGTTGAACTCCGGCGGCCCGCTCAGCCCCAGCGGATGCCCCGGCGCGGGCAGCGCGACCCGCAGCCCGGTCGCCCCGAGCGACCGCAACCGCCCGAGCGCCAGCGTGAGACCGACGGGCCCCGCCTCACCCGGCAGCCCCTCCACCCGATGCACCGCGTCCTCACCGACGATCGCGACCGCGGCGTCATCCGGCGAGACCATTCCGGCAATAAGGGCATTTCCCCAGGCGGCAAGGCGCCCTGCGCGTGGTTCCGAGAGCATGCCCCCACCCTAAGGACCGGACCGATGGAACAGCGAAGCCGACCGGTGGCGTAGATTTCCTGGAGGGCCTGCGCCCACCGGCGCGGCGGCCCGAGCCACAGGCGTACGCGACAGCCGAGACCGGCCACACTGCAAGGGGAGACACTGCGCTCATGAGCGATGTTCTGGAGCTTCAGGACGTATCCGTGGTCCGCGAGGGCCGGGCTCTGGTGGACCAGGTCTCCTGGTCGGTCAAGGAGGGCGAGCGCTGGGTCATCCTCGGCCCCAACGGCGCCGGCAAGACCACCCTCCTCAACGTCGCGTCCAGCTACCTCTACCCCAGCAAGGGAACCGCCACCATCCTCGGCGAGGCCCTCGGCAAGCCCGGCACCGACGTCTTCGAGCTGCGTCCGCGCATCGGCATGGCCGGCATCGCCATGGCCGACAAGCTGCCCAGGCGCCAGACCGTCCTGCAGACCGTGCTGACCGCCGCCTACGGCATGACCGCCGGCTGGCAGGAGGAGTACGAGGACATCGACGAGCAGCGTGCCCGCGCCTTCCTCGACCGCCTCGGCATGACCGAGTACCTGGACCGGAAGTTCGGCACCCTCTCCGAGGGCGAGCGCAAGCGCACCCTGATCGCCCGCGCCCTGATGACCGACCCCGAACTGCTGCTCCTGGACGAGCCGGCCGCCGGTCTCGACCTCGGTGGCCGCGAGGACCTCGTCCGCCGCCTCGGCCGCCTCGCCCGCGACCCCATCGCCCCCTCGATGATCATGGTCACCCACCACGTCGAGGAGATCGCGCCGGGCTTCACCCACGTCCTGATGATCCGCCAGGGCAAGGTCCTGGCCGCGGGCCCCCTCGAACTCGAACTCACCTCCCGCAACCTGTCCCTCTGCTTCGGCCTCCCGCTCGTCGTGGAGCAGGTCGGCGACCGCTGGACCGCACAGGGACTCCCGCTGTCCTGACCGCCCCCCGTGCGCCCTGTCCCCGGCACGTGTCACGGACCTACCATGACCACGTGAACGACATCGACGCATGGGTGTGGTGGCTCGTCGCCGCGGCAGCGCTCGGAATCCCGCTCGTCGTGACCGCGATGCCGGAGTTCGGGATGCTCGCCGTCGGCGCGGTCGCGGCCGCCGTCGCCTCCGGCGTCGGGGCCGACCTCGTCGTCCAGGTACTCGTCTTCGTCATCGTCTCGGTCGCCCTCATCGCCGTCGTACGGCCCATCGCCGCCCGGCACCGCTCCCAACGGCCCCAACTCGCCACGGGCGTCGACGCCCTGAAGGGCAGACAGGCCGTCGTGCTGGAGCGGGTCGACGGCAACGGCGGACGGATCAAACTCGCCGGCGAGGTCTGGTCGGCACGCGCACTCGACACCGGCCGGGCCTACGAGGCGGGGCAGGAAGTGGACGTCGTGGACATCGAGGGGGCCACGGCGATCATCATGTGACCGGCACGGCGCAAGTGGCCCGAACGTGCCCCGGGGCATGCGACGGTCTGTCAGACTCGACCAGCAAGATCCTCAGGCGGAGAAGGGTACGCGGAGCCACGATGCAACCGGTCATCATCGTCCTGATCATCCTGGTGGTGTTGGTCTTCATCGCCCTGATCAAGACCATCCAGGTCATCCCACAGGCCAGTGCCGCCATCGTCGAGCGCTTCGGCCGCTACACGCGGACGCTGAACGCGGGCCTCAACATCGTCGTCCCGTTCATCGACACCATCCGCAACCGCATCGACCTGCGCGAACAGGTCGTCCCCTTCCCGCCGCAGCCGGTCATCACCCAGGACAACCTGGTCGTCAACATCGACACCGTCATCTACTACCAGGTGACCGACGCCCGCGCCGCCACCTACGAAGTCGCCAGCTACATCCAGGCGATCGAGCAGCTCACCGTCACCACCCTGCGCAACATCATCGGCGGCATGGACCTCGAGCGGACCCTGACCTCCCGTGAGGAGATCAACGCGGCCCTGCGCGGTGTCCTCGACGAGGCCACCGGCAAGTGGGGCATCCGCGTCAACCGCGTGGAGCTCAAGGCCATCGAACCGCCCACCTCCATCCAGGACTCGATGGAGAAGCAGATGCGCGCCGACCGCGACAAGCGCGCCGCGATCCTCCAGGCCGAGGGTGTCCGGCAGTCCGAGATCCTGCGCGCGGAGGGCGAGAAGCAGTCCCAGATCCTGCGCGCCGAGGGCGAGGCCAAGGCCGCAGCCCTGCGCGCCGAGGGCGAGGCCCAGGCCGTCCGCACGGTTTTCGAGGCGATCCACGCGGGCGACCCGGACCAGAAGCTGCTCTCCTACCAGTACCTGCAGATGCTCCCGAAGATCGCCGAGGGCGACGCCAACAAGCTCTGGATCGTCCCGAGCGAGATCGGCGACGCCCTCAAGGGCCTGTCCGGCGCGATGGGCAACTTCGGCGGTCTGGGCGGCGGTTCAGGCAGCGGCGGCAACACCGCGGGCACCTCGGTCCCGGCCCAGGAGCGCCGCGAGAAGCCGTCGATCGACTGACGGCGCCCACCCGCGCCCCGAAGGGGCGCGGGGCCGCGTCGATATGCGGCTCCGCCGCGTGGGCGCGACCAGCCACGACGAACCGGCGGTCGGCGACGCACATCAGCTCCTACGGCGAAGCCCTCACGCGGCGTCCATCACCAGCCACTCCGGCAGCGCCTCAAGGTCGTCCCGGGCCAGCGCCAGCAACATCGCGTCGGCCGGCGTCGGCTCGAACGGCGCCCGCAGCAGTGGCATGCCCGCCTGCTCCGGCGTCCGGTTCGCCTTGCGGTGATTGTCCTCCGCGCAGGACGCCACCGTGTTCAGCCAGGTGTCCTGCCCGCCGTGCGACCTCGGCACCACGTGGTCCACGGTCGTCGCCCTCCGGCCGCAGTACGCGCACCGGTGCCGGTCCCGGACCAGCACGCCCCGCCTCGACCACGGTGCACGTCTTCGGAAGGGCACCCGCACGTACTGGCACAGCCTGATCACCCGGGGTGCCGGTATGTCGAGCGCTGCTCCGCGCATCCGCAGTTCGGGGTGGGCCTGCTCGACGACGGCCTTGTCCTGGAGCACCAGAACGACGGCTCGATTCAGCGTCACCGTCGACAGCGGCTCGAAGCTCGCGTTCAGCACCAGCGTGTCCCGCATACCAGCCCACCTCCCGTGTGCACCGGCCCACCCCCTGGCGGGCTGGGATCAACTCTGGCCGGGCACGCCGGGATGGACAACGCAATATCCGCCGCTCACCACGAGGGCCGTTCCCGCGTCCCTCCAAGGCCCCCGGCAAACAAAAATGCCCGCCCCTGATCAATTCCAAGACCAGGGACGGGCAAACGTTCCAAGAACGCTCGGTTGCTCAGCTTCCGGCGGGCACCTCGTACTCACCGACGAGCTGGGCACGCCCGATCGTGTGGAACCGCAGGTTGAAGCCCACGGCGGCGGGCGTCGTGTCGGCGTCCGGGCCGAGCTTCTCCTCGTCCACGGCGTACACCGTGAAGACGTACCGGTGGGGGCCGTCCCCGGGGGGCGGCGCGGCGCCGCCGAAGTCCTTGCTGCCGTAGTCGTTGCGCGCCTGTACGGCACCCTTCGGCAGGCCCTCGAAGGCGCCGCTGCCCGCACCCGCGGGCAGCTCGGTCACCGAGGCCGGGATGTCGAACACCACCCAGTGCCAGAAGCCGCTGCCCGTCGGGGCGTCCGGGTCGTAGCACGTCACGGCGAAGCTCTTGGTCTCGGCGGGGAAGCCTTCCCACCGCAGGTGCGGAGAAGTGTTCCCGGCCGCGTGGACCTGAGCGTCCTTGAGCGTTGCCCCCTCCTGGACGTCGTCGCTCGTGACCGTGAACGCCGGCACGGGCGGGTGGAAGTCATGGGGGAGCGGACGCCGCTTGAGCTCGGTCACCTCGGTACCTCCTGATCGTTCGGTGCAGAGATCACCGAGCCTAGAACCACTAGAACCAGTTCCGCTTGCTGCCGACCTCGGAGAGCCACTGGTTGAGGTACGCCGCCCAGTCGGTCCCCTGGTAGTCGTTGAGCCCCACCTTGAAGGACCGGAACGTGTCGCTGCCCTCGCTGAACAGACCCGGCTTCTTGTCCATCTCCAGCACGACGTCCATCGCCTGGGAGTCGGCGACGAAGCTCAGCTCGACCTGGTTCAGCCCGCGGTACTGCTGCGGCGGGAAGAACTCGATCTCCTGGTAGAACGGCAGCTGCTGCCGGGTGCCCCGGATGTGACCGCGCTCCATGTCCGCGCTCTTGAAGCGGAAGCCCAGCTGGATGAACGCGTCCAGGATCGCCTTCTGCGCCGGCAGCGGATGCACGTTGATCGCGTCCAGGTCACCGGAGTCCACGGCCCGAGCGATCTCCAGCTCGGTCGTGACCCCGATGTTCATCCCGCGCAGCGCCTGCCCGTCGATCATCGTGACCGGCGTCTCCCACGGGATCTCCAGCCCGAACGGCACCGCGTGCACCGCATTCGCCTTCAGCTCGAAGGCACCACCGAGTCGCACCTTCGTGAATTCGATGTCCTGCTTGTACTCCTGGTCGCCGCTCTCCACCTCGACCTTGGCCTGCAGACCGACCGACAGACCCTCGATCTGCTGGTCGACCGAACCGCCCTGGATCCGCACCTCACCCTGGACGACACCGCCCGGAACGACGTTGACCTCACTCAGCACGGTCTCCACCGAAGCACCGCCGGCCCCCAGGCTCGCGAGCAGCTTCTTGAACGCCATGTCTCTCCCTCTCCAGGCTGTGTGTGAACCCTTGATCCCTAGAAACGCGATCCGGCCGCGACCGGTTCCGCGCCCCTCACCCTGACAAGCCGGGCGCCCGCTGACCACCCCTGCGAACCCACCCACCTGCGTTACGCTCGGACGGCATGATCGCGAGCCCCGACCGTACGCCCCTGCCCCGGGAATTCTTCGACCGCCCCATCCTCGACGTGGCCCCCGACCTCCTGGGACGCATCCTTCTGCGGAACACCCCGGACGGTCCGATCGCCCTCCGCCTGACAGAGGTGGAGGCCTACGACGGCCAGAACGACCCCGGCTCGCACGCCTACCGAGGCCGAACGCCCCGCAACGACGTGATGTTCGGTCCCCCCGGACACGTCTACGTCTACTTCACCTATGGCATGTCAAGGCGGTCGGCATGAACGTCGACGTCCTCGCTCATCCTGCCGAAGAGGTCGCCCCCAGGCTGCTCGGGAGCGTCCTCACCTGCAAGACTCCCGAGGGAACCGTGAGCATCGCCATCACGGAGACCGAGGCGTACTCCGGTACGGCTGACCCCGCCTCCCATGCCTACCGAGGCCGGACACCCCGTAACGCCGTCATGTTCGGACCCGCAGGACACCTGTACGTCTACCGGTCCCACGGTCTCCACTGGTGCGCCAACGTCGTCACGGGGACGGCCGGCATCGCCTCGGCCGTCCTCATCAGGGCAGGCAGGGTCATCGAGGGGGAAAACCTGGCACGCGAACGGCGAGGCGAGAAGGTCGAGAGTCCACGCCTTGCCCGAGGGCCGGGGAACTTCTGCCAGGCACTCGGCATCACGGGAGAGCACAACGGCGCAGACCTCCTGGCAGGTGCCTCGGTCATGTTGTCCGAGGGCGAGTCTGCACCTGCCGCGCTCATCCAGGTTGGTCCCAGGGTGGGCGTGAGCAAGGCCCACGACTGGCAGCACCGGTTCTACCTTGCCGGTGATCCGACGGTCTCGGCGTACCGACTGAGTCCGAGAGCCAAACCGTCCGCCGGAGCCTGAGCCGCTGTGCGCCTCGCTCACGGCTCGGCGCCGAGTCGGGTCAGGAGATGCGTGATCGTTCGCGAGCGCGGCGCGTGACGCGTTCCTGGCCGGTCGGGTGACCGTCGACGAGCGCCAACTCCGACCTGCGGGGGATTTTGTGTGACTGGGCACTCCGGTTGGCATTTGAGCAGCCGAGTTGGGATCTTGTCCCTACCTGGTGCACCCAAAGCAACAGACACAGATCTGGGTCGGGCAGACGTAGGGGGGCGGATGAGCGCAGATGTGGAGCGGGAGCGCTGGGAGCTGCGAACCGGAGAAGGTGTGGGGCCGCTGAAGTTCGGGATGTCTCCAGCCGAGGTCGCCGACGCACTGCTGGTCTCTGGGCCTCTGGTACGCGTCGGCGGTCCGTACGACCAGGAAGACTTCCCGGGCGGGGTGAAGGCGTTCTACGACGCTGGCAAGCTCGCATGCGTTGCGCTGGATGCAGTCACCGGTCCGCCGGTCTTCCTGGCCGGCTTCCCGTTGGCAGGGAGCGATCCGGTGCAGGGCCATCAGTTTCTGTTGGACCACGCTGCGGAGCATGGGAACTGGATCCTTTACACCCCTGACGAGTCACTTTCCCTGACCGATCTCGGACTTCTTCTGCGTTCGCAGCGGGTCGGGAACGTGCGCCTTACACGTCCACTCTTCGTCAAGGAGGAGTGGCTGGAGTCGCAGTACTTCCGAGACCACCTTCCGCTGGAGGGTGGCCCCAGGCTGAGCGCTCTATCTGGCGAGAGGTGACGAGAGGGCTAGGACTCATGCACTCGACGTCGACCGCTCGGCCCGATCAGGCCCTCTGAGTTGCACGAACTGGGGAGCGAGAGGGGCGCGCTTCCTCGGCGGGCATGGCGAAGGGCCCCGCCCGACACTCTTCGGCAGGGCCCGTGCTCACCGAGCGCCGACAGCCGGCTCGGCGTTCCGCAGTCGGATCTCAAGGGTTCCGGAACGTGATCCGGCAGTGCTCGCCCTTGAAGGACCGAACCCCACGACCGCGCGGCATCAGTTCGACTCGCTCGCAGACCTGCATGACGACGGTCCGCACGTAGTCGATGCGGTCGGGGTCCTCGTAGTCCAGTTCCTCCCACAGGTACTCGACGTCACCCAGGTCGACGCGTACCCGCTTCGCTGCCAGGTCTGCCAGCTCGGCCCGGATTTTGGTCAGGTCGGCGTCACACCTGCCGATGCCCGTCCGCAGGGTCGACGCGTCGATGTCTCCTGCGGCGAACATCTCCGCCAGGGCGGTGCGCCTCTCGGATGCGGCAGTCTCCTCGGCCAGCAGTCCGGCCTCTCGCTCCTCGTCTGCGTTATCCGTGGCCGGTGACGCGTTCCACTCTTCGGCCTTGTCGATGACCTTCCGGATCACGAAGGAGTCAAGAGCGTCTGCCGGACAGGTAATGCACCGGCCACCTGAACAGGTGTAGATGCGGTACCGCTCGCCTGCCGCGTTCTTCCTGCTCCACCCCTGAGTGGCGACGGCCTGACACTTCGAGCAGCGGACGACGCCGGACAACAGGGCCTTGCGCTTGCCGCCGCCGCCCGTGTTGCGCTCGGGATCGCTCAGATGGCGGACCAGAGCCCGGAACATGCCCTCGGAGACGATTGCCTCCCAGTTGCCGTCGCCGGTCTCCTCGGTCAGCCGCACGCGCTTCCCGTCCGGCTTCTCGACCCACTGCGAGTACGTCTGGATTCCCGCGTTCCTCGGCTTCAAGAGGACGCTTCGAAGGTTCGAGCTGCGCCACTCCTTACCGTGAGGCGAGAGCAGTCCACGTGTGTTCCAGTCCTTCGCGATGGACCAGAGGGTGACGCCGGCCAGGACATCCCGGTACGCCTGCCGCAGGGCTTCCGCCTCTGCTTCCCGGTGTCTGCCGTCCCGCTCGAAGCCGAAGGGGCGAGTACTCCAGAAGGGCCTCCCCGACTCCCTGCGCCGCTGGTGTCCGAGCACCTGACGCTCGACTCGCATCTCGGTCTCGTTGCGAGCCACCACAGCGCCGATCCGAGCAGCGAGACGGCCGGACGGGGTGGACAGGTCGAGCACTCCCTGCGCCTGTGCGGCGGCCAGCGTGACGCCGGTCGCCTCGGCCAGGTCCACCAGATCCTCAAGGTCCCAGGGGGTTCGGTACATACGGTCGTAGTGGCGGGACACGATGGCGTCTGCCTTGCCGTCCTCCACCAGAGCCTTGACGCGCTCCCACTCGGCGCTCCGCTTGGTTCCCCGCTTTGTCGAAGCCGACGTGTCCTTCTCAACGATCGTGGCTACGACCGACCAGCCTTTCCGGTCGCACAGCGCCTGACTCAGCTCGACCTGTTGTGTCAGGTTCCCGCCCTTGGACTCCTCGCCCCTCGGAGTGGGGCTGAGTCTGGCGTAGATGATCGCTCGCACTGCCTGGCTCCTGCTTGGTCGCTTGCGGATGATGCCGGACCAACGACATACATGCCTAGTGAGTTACCTACGCATGTGGTTCTGCTTGAACCTGGTCTGCGGGCCCGAAGGCAGGGCGAGCGCCGCGCTGCTCCGCGCCGGCGAGATCATCGAGGGCGCCGAGCTGGCCCGCAGCCGACGGCTCTCGGCCCGCAACGACAAGGAACTGGCCAAAGGCCCGGCCCGCCTGGCCACCGCCCTCGGTGTGGACCGCGCCCTGAACGGCACGGACGTGTGCACCGCCGAGGACACCCCGCTGCGCGTCCTGACCGGCGCCCCGTGCCCCGCGGCCAGGTACGCAACGGCCCGCGCACCGGCGTGGCCGGCGAGGGCGGCGTCCACCCCTGGCGTTACTGGGTCGGCGACGACCCGACGGTCAGCCCGTACCGGGCCCACGTGCCCCGGCGCCGCCGAAGTTGACTCGCCTCGACGAGGCGCGTAACGTGGCCCGAGCCGCTGAACCGGGTACGGCGATCGCCTGCAGCCGGAGCGGCCAACCCACTACAACGATTCCTCTCGCGAGGCGGATTTTGGCGTGTCGTCATGCCCGAATTCGCACTCACCGGCTCGATTATGAGCCGGCAGGGAAATCGGCTAACGTAGTGAATGTCGAAAGGCCGACGAGCGAAAGCTCGAAAGCTCGACAACCCCCTCTGACGGGGAATCGGAGCCCGAAAGGATCTGATAGAGTCGGAACCGCCGGAAAGGGAAACGCGAAAGCGGGAACCTGGAAAGCACCGAGGAAATCGGATCGGAAAAGGATCTGATAGAGTCGGAAACGCAAGACCGAAGGGAAGCGCCCGGAGGAAAGCCCGAGAGGGTGAGTACAAAGGAAACGTCCGTTCCTTGAGAACTCAACAGCGTGCCAAAAGTCAACGCCAGATATGTTGATACCCCGTCTCCGGCCATCAGGCTGGGACGAGGTTCCTTTGAAAAAACACAGCGAGGACGCTGTGAACGGTTGGACCTATTCCGTCCGACTGTTCCGCTCTCGTGGTGTGCACCGGATTACCGGTAAACATTCACGGAGAGTTTGATCCTGGCTCAGGACGAACGCTGGCGGCGTGCTTAACACATGCAAGTCGAACGATGAACCACTTCGGTG